>NZ_CP082904.1:0-1434076 GCF_023517775.1 Mixta hanseatica
GTGTCACTTTCGCTTTGGCAACAGTGTCTTGCCCGTTTGCAGGATGAGCTACCTGCCACTGAATTCAGCATGTGGATCCGTCCGCTACAGGCTGAACTGAACGACAATACGCTGGCCTTATATGCCCCGAATCGGTTCGTACTCGACTGGGTAAGAGATAAATATCTCCATAATATCAACGCCCTGCTGAATGACTTCTGCGGCACCGAAGCGCCGCAGCTGCGTTTTGAGGTGGGCAGCAAGCCGGTGGTGCAGACCATGCCGCAGGCCAGCATGACCAGCGCCAGCGTGGCGGCGCCGGTGATGGCGAGCATACCGCCAACGGCGCCGGCGGCACGCCCCAGCTGGGATAGCGTACCCGCCCCCGCCGAGCGCTCCTGGCGTTCAAACGTCAACGCCAAACATAACTTTGATAACTTCGTCGAAGGTAAATCGAACCAGCTGGCGCGCGCGGCGGCGCGTCAGGTTGCCGATAACCCCGGCGGCGCCTACAACCCGCTGTTTCTGTATGGCGGCACCGGCTTGGGTAAAACCCACCTGTTACATGCGGTAGGTAACGGCATCATTGCCCGTAAACCCAATGCTAAAGTGGTCTACATGCATTCAGAGCGTTTCGTACAGGACATGGTAAAAGCGCTGCAAAATAACGCGATAGAAGAGTTCAAACGCTATTACCGTTCGGTAGATGCGCTGCTTATCGATGATATTCAGTTCTTTGCCAACAAAGAGCGTTCGCAGGAAGAATTTTTCCATACCTTCAACGCGTTGCTGGAAGGCAATCAGCAAATTATTTTAACCTCAGACCGCTATCCTAAAGAGATCAACGGTGTGGAAGATCGCCTGAAATCACGCTTTGGCTGGGGCCTGACGGTCGCCATTGAGCCGCCGGAGCTGGAAACGCGCGTCGCGATCCTGATGAAAAAGGCGGATGAGAACGATATTCGCCTGCCGGGCGAAGTCGCCTTCTTTATTGCCAAGCGCCTGCGCTCTAACGTGCGTGAGCTGGAAGGAGCGCTGAACCGCGTTATCGCCAACGCCAACTTTACCGGCCGCGCTATTACCATCGATTTTGTGCGCGAAGCGCTGCGCGATCTGCTGGCGCTGCAGGAGAAGCTGGTCACCATCGATAATATTCAAAAAACGGTGGCGGAATATTACAAAATCAAGGTGGCTGATTTGCTCTCTAAACGTCGTTCGCGCTCGGTTGCGCGTCCGCGTCAGATGGCGATGGCAATGGCAAAAGAGCTGACGAACCACAGCCTGCCGGAAATCGGTGACGCTTTCGGGGGTCGCGACCATACTACCGTGCTGCATGCCTGCCGTAAAATCGAGCAGCTACGTGAAGAAAGTCACGACATTAAAGAAGATTTCTCCAATTTAATCAGAACATTATCTTCCTGACGCTATGAAATTTATTGTAGAACGTGAGCAATTACTTAAACCGCTACAGCAGGTGAGCGGTCCGTTAGGCGGTCGTCCGACGCTGCCCATCCTTGGCAACCTGCTGATGCAGGTAAATGATGGCAGCCTGTTATTGACCGGGACTGATTTAGAAATGGAAATGGTGGCGCGCGTTGCCTTAACGCAGCCGCATGAGCCTGGCGCAACCACCGTACCGGCGCGCAAGTTTTTAGATATTTGCCGCGGCCTGCCGGAAGGCGCGGAAATCAGCGTGGTGCTGGAAGGCGACAGAATGCTGGTGCGCTCAGGGCGTAGCCGTTTTTCGCTCTCCACGCTGCCCGCCAGCGATTTCCCTAATCTTGATGACTGGCAGAGCGAAGTTGAATTCACTTTGCCGCAGGCGACCCTGAAACGTCTGATTGAGGCAACGCAGTTCTCAATGGCGCATCAGGACGTGCGTTACTACCTTAACGGCATGCTGTTTGAAACCGAAGGGGAAGAGCTGCGTACCGTCGCCACCGACGGCCACCGCCTGGCGGTTTGCTCGATGCCGGTCGGCCAGTCGCTGCCGAACCATTCGGTGATCGTGCCACGTAAAGGGGTTTCCGAGCTGGTTCGCCTGCTGGACGGCGGTGATACGCCGCTGCAAATCCAGATTGGCAGCAGCAATATTCGTGCGCACGTCGGCGATTTTATCTTTACCTCCAAGCTGGTGGATGGCCGTTTCCCGGACTATCGTCGCGTGCTGCCGAAAAATCCGGACAAAACGCTGGAGGCGGGCTGCGATCTGCTGAAACAGGCGTTTGCGCGCGCCGCGATCTTATCTAATGAAAAATTCCGCGGCGTACGCCTTTATATCAGCCAGAACCAGCTGAAAATCACGGCGAACAACCCGGAGCAGGAAGAAGCGGAAGAGATCCTGGACGTCACCTACGGCGGCAGCGATCTGGAAATCGGCTTTAACGTTAGCTATGTGCTGGACGTGCTGAACGCGCTGAAATGCGAAAATGTGCGTCTGCTGCTGACGGACTCCGTCTCCAGCGTGCAGATTGAGGATGAGGCCAGCCAGAGCGCCGCTTACGTTGTTATGCCGATGCGTCTCTAGTTAACCCGGCGCGCTGGAGCCGATGCTCCAGCGGCCCGGCGGCGCAAAGGTAGGCTGAAGCGATACGCCCCGAGGGCGTTCTTTGCCGCTGCCAAAGCGGGTTCAGCCCTTGTAAAATGCCGGTTCATCCCCATATTGTGATGACAAGCAAGCCCTGGCTAATTGTCCGTGCGCTAAGCAACGACAGCCTTGAGATAAGGCGCCTGCTGTCACTCCATCTCTTTGGATTATTTCATGGCTTTAACCCGCCTGCTGATTAAAGACTTCCGTAATATTGAGCAAGCTGACCTGGCGCTGGCGCCGGGCTTCAATTTTCTGATTGGCGCTAACGGCAGCGGTAAAACCAGCGTGCTGGAGGCCATCTACACGCTGGGCCACGGGCGCGCATTTCGCAGCCTGCAGGCGGGGCGCGTTATCCGTCACGAACAGGATGCGTTTACGCTGCACGGGCGAATTGACGGCGCCGAGCGGGAAACGGCGGTGGGCCTGACGAAAAACCGCGCCGGCGACAGCAAGGTGCGGATTGACGGCAGCGACGGCCATAAGGTCGCCGAGCTGGCGCAGCTGCTGCCGATGCAGCTGATTACGCCGGAGGGCTTTACGCTGCTGAACGGCGGGCCGAAATATCGCCGCGCCTACGTTGACTGGGGCTGCTTTCACAATACGCCCGGCTTCTTTCTGGCGTGGAGTAATCTGAAGCGTCTGCTTAAGCAGCGCAACGCCGCTCTGCGCCAGGTATCGCGTTATCAGCAAATCGAACCCTGGGATCGCGAGCTGGCGCCGCTGGCGGAGCAGATTAGCCGCTGGCGTGCGGAGTACAGCGCGGCGATAGCGGCGGATATTACCGCCACCTGCAGCCAGTTTTTACCGGAGTTCGCGCTGGATTTCTCTTTTCAGCGCGGCTGGGATAAAGAGAGTGACTACGCCGAACTGCTGGAGCGGCAGTTTGAGCGCGACCGGGCGCTGACCTATACCGCCAGCGGTCCCCATAAGGCCGATTTTCGTATTCGCGCCGAAGGGACGCCGGTTGAAGATTTACTGTCTCGCGGACAGCTGAAATTACTGATGTGTGCGCTGCGTCTGGCCCAGGGTGAGTTCCTTACCCGGCAAAACGGACGCCGCTGCCTCTACCTGATCGATGATTTTGCCTCCGAGCTGGATGAGAGCCGTCGCCGCCTGCTGGCGGAGCGGCTTAAAGCCACGCATGCCCAGGTTTTTGTCAGCGCTATCGGTGCCGATCATGTCATCGATATGACTGACGAAAAGGGCAAGATGTTCCGCGTAGAACAGGGTAAAATAGCGGTTCAACCTGAAGATTAAATGAGCGAGAAACGTTGATGTCGAATTCTTATGACTCCTCAAGTATCAAAGTCCTGAAGGGGCTTGATGCGGTACGCAAACGCCCGGGAATGTATATCGGCGATACGGATGACGGCACCGGTCTGCATCACATGGTATTCGAGGTCGTGGATAACGCCATCGACGAAGCGCTCGCCGGCCACTGTAAAGAGATCGTTGTTACCATTCATGCGGATAACTCCGTATCGGTGCAGGATGATGGCCGTGGCATTCCTACCGGGATCCACCCGGAAGAAGGCGTTTCGGCGGCGGAAGTGATCATGACCGTACTGCACGCGGGCGGTAAGTTCGATGACAACTCCTATAAAGTGTCCGGCGGTCTGCACGGCGTGGGCGTGTCGGTAGTGAACGCGCTGTCTGAAAAGCTCGAGCTGACCATCCGTCGTGAAGGCAAAGTGCATCAGCAGACCTATGTGCACGGCGTGCCGCAGGCGCCGCTGGCGATCACCGGCGAAACCGATCTGACCGGTACGCGTGTGCGCTTCTGGCCAAGCCATCAAACCTTTACTAACGTGGTTGATTTCGAATATGAAATCCTGGCCAAGCGTCTGCGCGAGCTGTCGTTCCTGAACTCCGGCGTCTCTATCCGCCTGGAAGATAAGCGCACCGATAAAAGCGATCATTATCATTACGAAGGCGGCATCAAAGCGTTCGTTGAATACCTGAACAAAAACAAAACCCCGATCCATCCGAACGTGTTCTACTTCTCTACCGAAAAGGATGGCATCGGCGTGGAAGTGGCGCTGCAGTGGAACGATGGTTTCCAGGAAAACATCTACTGCTTCACCAACAACATTCCGCAGCGCGACGGCGGCACGCACCTGGCGGGCTTCCGTGCGGCGATGACGCGTACGCTGAACGCCTATATGGATAAAGAAGGCTACAGCAAAAAAGCGAAAGTCAGCGCTACCGGCGACGATGCGCGTGAAGGCCTGATTGCGGTGGTTTCCGTGAAAGTGCCGGACCCGAAATTCTCCTCGCAGACCAAAGACAAACTGGTCTCTTCCGAGGTGAAATCGGCGGTTGAATCGCAGATGAATGAACTGCTGGCAGAATACCTGCTGGAAAACCCGTCCGATGCGAAAATCGTCGTGGGCAAAATTATCGATGCGGCCCGTGCGCGTGAAGCGGCACGCCGCGCGCGTGAAATGACCCGTCGTAAAGGCGCGCTGGATCTGGCCGGTCTGCCGGGCAAGCTGGCTGACTGTCAGGAGCGCGATCCGGCGCACTCTGAAATCTACCTGGTGGAGGGTGACTCCGCAGGCGGCTCCGCCAAGCAGGGACGTAACCGTAAGAACCAGGCGATTCTGCCGCTGAAGGGTAAAATCCTTAACGTAGAGAAAGCGCGCTTCGATAAGATGCTCGCTTCGCAGGAAGTGGCGACGCTGATCACCGCGCTGGGCTGCGGCATTGGCCGTGACGAATACAACCCGGATAAGCTGCGTTATCACAGCATCATTATCATGACCGATGCGGACGTCGACGGCTCACACATTCGTACGCTGCTGTTGACCTTCTTCTATCGTCAGATGCCGGAAATCATCGAACGCGGCCACGTTTATATTGCGCAGCCGCCGCTGTACAAGGTGAAGAAAGGCAAGCAGGAACAGTACATCAAAGATGATGAGGCGATGGATCAGTATCAGATCGCCATTGCGCTGGACGGCGCAACGCTGCATACCAACGCCAGCGCGCCTGCGCTGGGCGGCGAGCCGCTGGAAAGCCTGGTTACCGAGTACAACAGCACGCAGCGCATGATCAAGCGTATGGAGCGTCGTTTCCCGATGGCCCTGCTGAAAACGCTGGTTTACCATCCGACGCTGGAAAGCCTGGATGATCAACAGACGGTGACTCACTGGATCGATACGCTGGTTACCCTGCTGAACGAAAAAGAGGCGCACGGCAGCACTTACGTTGCCAGCGTGCGTGAAAACCGCGAGCTGAATATTTTTGAGCCGGTACTGCGCGTACGTACGCATGGCGTGGATACCGACTATCCGCTGGATAGCGAATTTATTCAGGGGCCGGAGTATCGCAAAATCTGTACGCTGGGCGCTAAGCTGCGCGGTCTGCTGGAGGAAGATGCTTATATCGAACGCGGCGAACGCCGCCAGCCGGTAGAAAGCTTCGAGCAGGCGCTGGAGTGGCTGGTAAAAGAGTCGCGTCGCGGCCTGTCGGTACAGCGTTATAAAGGTCTGGGCGAGATGAACCCAGAGCAGCTGTGGGAAACCACCATGGATCCGGATAGCCGTCGTATGCTGCGCGTAACCATTAAAGATGCGATTGCCGCCGATCAGCTGTTTACTACACTGATGGGCGATGCGGTAGAACCGCGCCGCGCCTTTATCGAAGAGAACGCCCTGAAAGCGGCCAACATTGATATTTAACCGCCTCTGTGTTTTTCAGTAGCCTGACGCCAGTCCCTGTGACTGGCGTTTTTTTATCTGGCGCGCCGCAAGTTTGCGTCATACTGGTCATTGTGAGCTGGATCGCGCTAGCATTAACCCAAACCGAACACTAACGAGGACGTTATGGCGATAAAACTGATTGCAATTGATATGGACGGCACGCTGCTTAATCCCCAACACCAGATTTCACCGCGCGTTAAGCGGGCTATCGGCCAGGCTCGTGACAAAGGCGTGCATATCGTGCTGACCACCGGACGTCCTTATATCGGTGTGGAACGCTATCTGATGGAGCTGGATCTGCAACAGGAAGGCCAGTACTGCATTACCAACAACGGCGCGCTGGTGCAGCGGGCGGTAAACGGCGACTGCGTGGCGGAAACCGCGCTCTCGTTCGATGACTATCTGAAGTTTGAACAACTGGCGCGTGAGCTGGACGTGCATTTCCAGGCGCTGGATAAATCGTCGCTCTATACGCCGAACAAAGACATCAGCGAATATACCATCCATGAAGCTTATTTGACCGGGATCCCGGTGCGCTATCGCGCGGTGGAAGAGATGGACCCGGCGCTCACCTTCCCGAAACTGATGATGATTGATCATCCGGAACGGTTGGATGCGGCTATTGCCCGTCTGCCGGCGGAGACGCAGCAGAATTACACCATTATGAAAAGTGCGCCGTACTATCTCGAAATTCTCCATCCGCAGGTGAACAAAGGCACCGGCGTGCATGCGCTGGCGCAGCAGCTCCAGTTGGCGCAGGATGAAATCATGGCTATCGGCGATCAGGAAAACGATTTGGCGATGATTGAATATGCCGGCACCGGCGTGGCGATGGGCAATGCGATTGAGTCGGTGATCGCCATCAGCCAGTTCGTCACGAAAACCAATGCGGAAGATGGCGTGGCGCACGCTATCGAAAAATTTGTGCTGTAAGCTATGGAAAAACAGATCACTTTTGCCTCGCGCAATCATCAGCTTACTAACATTAACGTCTGGACCGGCGATAGCCAGTGGCTGGCGTATGATGTGCGCCCTTCGGGCGCCTCTTTTACCGGCCTGACCATTGAGCGCGTCAATGTCGTCAGCGGGGCGACGGAAATCCTCTATCAGGCCCGCGACGGCGCGCACGTTGGCGTGGTGACCGTCAGCCCGCATATGCCGCCACGCTATGTTTGTATTCATGGGCCGGAGCATCCGGATGTCGGCTGGCGTTATGATTTTCATCATCGCCGTGGCGTAATTATTCAGAACGGCAAGGCGGAAAATCTGGACGCCTGCGATATCACGCCGCCCTTTACGCCCGGTGCGCTGCGCGGCGGCTCGCATGTTCATGTCTTCAGTCCGGACGGCAGCCGCATCAGCTTTACCTATAACGATCACGTGATGCATGAGTGGGACAGCAAAGAGGATTTGCGTAACGTCGGCGTGGCCGTACCGCTGCATGCGGTTTGTCCCGTTAAACAGCACCCGCGTGAGTATGATGGCAGCCATTTTTGCGTGCTGGTCAGCCAAACTACCGCCACGCCCCAGCCCGGCAGCGATGAGATCAATCGTGCCTATGAAGAGGGCTGGATTGGTCAGCAGGGCTATCTGCGTGCCGACGGCAGCCGTCAACGCTGGGCGCTCGCCTTTATTGGCGATACGCGAGCAATAGATGGCGGCACGGTGCCGGAGGTGTTTATTGTCGATCTGCCGGAAAGCCTGAAAGATTACGCGCAGGCGGGCGATGCGCCGCTGGAAGGCACGGAAACCCGCCTGCCGGCGCCGCCGCGCGGAGTGAAGCAGCGCCGCATAACCTTCACCCATCAGCGCCGTTATCCCGGGCTGACGACCATGCCGCGTCACTGGCTGCGCAGCGCGCCGGATGGCAGTGAAATCGCCTGTTTAATGCGTGACGATGAGGGCATTGTGCAGCTGTGGGGCATTCCAACCTGCGGCGGCGAACCGCGCCAGATCACGCACAGCAAGCATGACATCCAGTCCGCGTTTAGCTGGCATCCTGATGGTGAACGGCTGGCTTTTATCTGCGATAACAGCGTGATGATATGCGAGCGGCAAAGCGGGAAACTTCAGCGCCTTACGCCGCGTAGTGAAACGCCGCCGTCAGGCGATGCGGTAGTGTTTTCGCCCGATGGCCGCCAGATAGCCTTTATGCGCGACCTGGACGGCTATCGGCAAATCTTTACAGTTGCGGTGAGTTAATCGCCAGCGGCGCGGCTTCCGCCAGATGTTCCTGCGTATGCGCCAGCTTTTCTGCTTCTATCACGCGTGCGCGCGGCGAATCGATCGATTGGCTGTCGCCTGCGCGTGCATAGTCCCATGGCAGCAGCAGCGTATCCAGCACGGCGGAAAAAGGCAGATCGACCAGCGCCAGCGGTTTTAGCGCCCAGCTGCTTTGATCGTCGGTTAACATTTCCGCGCTGGCGCGGGTGCCGGGGTAATAGCCCTGACTGGCGCCGGTGTGTGACATCATGCTGGAGCAGCCGGAGGTACCGACCAATGCGCTACAGGCCAGAAGCCCTGCCAAACGGTATTTCATTATCGCTTTCATCTACTTATCCCTTCAACCATCAGCCTGGCTGAGATGTATTATCCGCGGCGGGGAAAATCCCGGTCACTCTGTGGTGACTCGCGCCTGATGTATGACGACATTTTCCCCTGAGTGTATGACATTCTCTGGTGTTTGCTTAAAAAAATCGCAAATTCCCCCTTGAAAGCGCTGTTGCTATCCCCATTTTCTTATCACGGTCAGCGCGGCATCCGCCGAATGGGTTTGCCAGCGTGGCCGGATAGCCTGTCCATTGTGGAAGGCTACGATTAATCAACTCGCTGAAAATCAGGAGCTTTGCATTATGCGTAACTTTGACCTTTCTCCGCTCTATCGTTCATCTATCGGTTTCGATCGTCTGTTCAACCTGCTGGAATCTAATCAGAACCAAAGCAACGGCGGTTATCCTCCGTACAACGTTGAGCTGGTGGCGGAAAACCACTACCGCATTACCATTGCCGTAGCGGGCTTTGCGCAGAACGAACTGGATATTACCGCGCATGACAATATGTTAATCGTGCGTGGCGCACATCCTGAAGAACAGAACGAGCGCAAATATCTTTATCAGGGGATTGCCGAACGTAATTTCGAACGTAAATTCCAGCTGGCCGACCACATCGTGGTACGCGACGCCCGCCTGGAAAACGGTCTGCTGTACATTGATCTGGAACGTATCGTGCCGGAAGAGATGAAACCACGCCGTATCGAAATCCTGAGCTAATAAGCAAACCTGACGCCGCGGAAACGCGGCGTTATTGTTTCTGCGAGTTGATAAACCTTAGTCCCGCTGTGCATGCGCCGGACGCAGCGGCGTTAAACGCCCGCCAAAGACATTAACCACCAGACCGATCACAATAATCAACGCGCCGACCACCTGCCGCATTGAAAGCGTTTCCCCCAGCAGCAGCGCCGCGCTAACAATACCTACTACCGGCACCAGCAGCGAGAGCGGCGCTACGCGCCAGGTTTCGTAGCGGCTTAGCAGCGTGCCCCAGATGCCGTAGCCGACAATGGTGGCGATAAACGCCAGATAAATCAGCGCCAGCACCGTTTGCAGTTGAATATGCACCAGACTATGCACCATCGCCGCCTCGCCTTCGAACAGCCATGAACAAAGCAGAAACGGGCCCACGGGGATCAGCGCGCTCCAGACTACCAGCGACATAATCGGCACGCCGCCGTTGTGCATAATGACCTTGTTAGTGATATTGCCCATGCCCCAGCAGAGTGCGGCGGCCAACGTCAGCAGCATAGTAGTTATTGTGATGCCGCTGGCGGCCTGCACGCCATGAGCGGTAGTGGCTAATAAAAACATGCCGCCTGAGGCGATAACGATACCGGCGATATGGTGCCAGCGCAGCTTCTCCGACAGCAGCAGCGCGCCAAGCAGCAGAGTAAAAAAGGCCTGCGCCTGTAGCACCAGCGAGGCCAGTCCGGCAGGCATACCCAGTTTAATCGCCAAAAACAGAAAGGCGAACTGCCCAAAACTGATGGTAAGTCCGTAAAGCGCCAGCCAGCGCAGCGGTACCTTTGGAGGACGCACAAAAAAAATCGTCGGCAGCGCCACCAGCGCAAAGCGCAGGGCAGCCAACAGAAAAGGCGGCATATCGTGCAGCCCGACTTTAATTACCACAAAGTTAACGCCCCAGGCGACGACCACACACAGCGCCAGCAACAGATCTTTTACGGACATATCCTCTCCCGCTATCCATAGTTAAGAAATTGTTAACCAAATTACGCGCAAAGCCGTCGGTTTGCTATACAGAGTTTGCAGCCATAAGGGAGAGGTCTGACGGATTAATTGGCCCCAGCTGGAATGGCAGCGGCGGTGGGCGAGGTGTATGCCGAATTTAGGGTGGCATCAGTTTTGCGATTAATAAGGATAAGGGGCGGAAAGCGCCCCTTACCTCTGCCAGCGCTGGGTGACAGTACCAGGTTTTGCCGTTCCGGCTATGCCCGTTCATCCCATGCGCGCTCAATTTCTTCCGCCAGAATGATTATGGCCCGCTCAATCTTCTCGCCCTCCGGCACATAGTTCATGCGCATACATTGATGCATATGCGGCCAGTCATGCGCCAGCCCAGGGAAAAAGAAGTGGCCCGGCACCATCAGGACACCGCGCTGCTTCAGACGCTGATAGAGCAGCTCGGTGGTAATGGGCAGATCTTTAAACCACAGCCAGAGGAAGATAGCGCCTTCCGGCTTATGAATCAGGCAGCGATCTTGCGGCAGATAGCGGCGAATAATGCTGATGGTTTCCTGCACGCGCTGCTGGTAAAAGGGTTTAATCACCGTTTCCGACAGCCGCAGCAGATCGCCGCGCTGAATCATTTCCGTAGCGATAGCCGGACCAACGCTACCCGGCGCCAGGCTGATAATGCCGTTCATATTGCCGATCGCGTCAATCACCTTTTCATCCGCTACGATAATCCCGCAGCGCGCGCCCGGCAGGCCGAGCTTCGACAGGCTCATGCAAAGAATAATGTTGGGATTCCACAGCGGACGCGCCTCGCTGAAGATAATGCCGGGAAAAGGCAGACCGTAGGCGTTATCAATCAACAAAGGAATATCATGCTGCTGCGCCAGCATATCCAGGTGCAGCAGTTCCTCATCGGTAATCACATTGCCGGTCGGGTTGGTCGGGCGCGACACACAAATCAGGCCGATCTCATCGGTAATCGACAGATGATCGAAATCGACATGATATTTAAACTGGCCTTCCGGCAGCAGCTCAATATTAGGCCGGGCGGCAATGAACAGATCTTCATCCAGTCCGGCATCGGCATAGCCCAGATATTCCGGCGTCAGCGGAAACAGCACGCGCTTTTTGCTGCTGTCGGCACGGCGTCCGGCGTACAGATTAAACAGATAAAAAAAAGCGCTCTGGCTGCCGTTGGTCAGGGCGATGTTTTTCGGCGAGATTTGCCAGCCCAGCTCTTCGCGCAGCAGCGTTGCCAGCGCATCCAGCAGCAGCGCTTTGCCGCGCGGGCCATCATAATTACACAGCGCCTCGGTTAGCTTCCCTTCCTGATGCATCTGCAACAGCAGCTGATGAAAATAGTCATCCATTGCCGGGATTTGCGCCGGATTGCCGCCACCAAGCATCACTGCGCCGGGCGTGCGCAAACCTTCATCCATATCTTCCATTAAACGAGCAATGCCGGTATGGCGGGTAAATTTGTCACCGAAGAGAGAAAAGCTCATAGCTGTAAATCAATTATGATGGGCAAGTGTAGGTCTACCTTACCGTCAGCCGGATGCTGATGCAAACAGCTTGCCCGATCGGGATAGCGCTGAAACAAACGTTACCTGACGCTGAAACGTATCAAGCTAATACCGGTTTAGATCACGTTTGTACTGTCACTAGCTGCAACAAATCCTCTAAAAATGCGTTAACAATCTCATTTCACCACGGAAACAGCCGGTAAAACCGTGCAGGTGACTGCCATCACTGTTTTTCATATCCGTCGTTTGTAACCTGCTGGCTGTTTGGCTAAATCAATTCAGCTAAGGAATAAAAAAATGAAAAAGACTCTGGTGGCGATGACGGTAGCAACACTGTTTTCCACGCCTGTGATGGCGCAATCCTGGCTGCTGACGGATGCTGAAAGCGGCATGGATAAAGGCAACTGGACGATCAGCAGTCAACAGCTGAAGCTGCAGGGTCAGCCTTTCAGCATTGAACAAAAAGTATTGCATGGCGGCAAGCAGGAAGGATCAAAGGTGATTACTCTGCGCAGCGAAAATGGGCTAACCATCGCCCTTAGCCCAAGCCGTGGAATGGATTTGCTGCACGTAAACGGGCACGGCGTGCGCATGGGCTGGGATTCACCGGTCGATGAGGTGGTCAATCCGGCCTATATCAACCTGGAAAGTCGTAACGGCCTCGGCTGGCTTGATGGCTTCAATGAAATGATGGTGCGCTGCGGTTTTGAATGGACCGGCCATCCGGTGAGCAAGGATGGCGTACTTTATACGCTGCACGGCAAAGCGGGGAATACGCCAGCGTCACGGGTTGAGATTGTTGTTGATGACCAGGCGCCGCATGAAATCCGTATTCGCGGACTGCTGAAAGAGCATACCTTTAAAAAGGCGAATTTCAGTACCTGGACCGAGCTGCGCTATATTCCCGGCAGCGACAGCTTCACCATTCATGATGAACTAACCAATCACAGCGACTATCCGCAAGATTACCAAATCATTTACCACAGCAACTTTGGTACGCCGATCCTGGAAAAAGAGGCACGTTTTATCGCGCCGGTGAAAAGCGTTTCTCCTTTCAATGATTATGCGAAACAGGGGCTGAAAAGCTGGAATACCTACGACGCGCCGACCAAAGGCTTTGATGAGATGGTGTTTAACCTGACACCGCTGGCGGATGCGCAGGGCAAAACGGTGGCGGCGGTGATTAACAGCAAAGGCGACAAGGGCGCGGCCATTGAGTTTGATACCCATCAGCTGCCGCTGCTTACGCTGTGGAAAAATACCGATACGTTGAAGCAGGGCTACGTGACCGGTATTGAGCCTGGCACCAACTACGCTTATCCGGTCACCATAGAGAAAGAGCAGGGACGAGTGAAGCAGCTTCAGCCGGGACAAAGCCAGGCGTTTACCCTGACCTATACATTGCTGAAAGATGCGCAGGCGGTGCAGAAAGTGGAACAGCGGGTAAAAACCTTACAGGGCGATAACGCGCCGCAGCTGGAAGAGAAACCGCTGGCGGTGGAATAAATGCGAGATTAGCGATCGCCCTGCGGCGATCGCTTTCACTGACGTAAGGGCTTAGCGCAGCACCTGCGGATTAACGCAGTTTTTTTCTACCTTGCCCGCCAGCGCGGCGATCAGGTTTTCTACCGCATCACGCGCCATGCCGTAGCGGGTTTCATGCGTTGCCGAACCAATATGCGGTAATGCGACGACGTTAGGCAGCTTCAGCAATGCTGAGTCGGCCGGCAACGGCTCTTGTTCAAATACGTCCAGCCCGGCGGCATGAATGGTTTTATCTTTCAGCGCCGCGATCAGCGCCTGCTCATCCACGACCGGCCCACGCCCGGCGTTGATTAAAATGGCGCTCGGCTTCATTTTCGCCAGCTGTTCGCGTCCGATCATATGATGCGTTTGCTCGGTCAGCGGCAGGCTGATGCAAAGAAAGTCAGACTCCTGCAGCAGCGTATCAAGGTCGCAGTACTGCGCATTAAAGCGCGCTTCCGCTTCTTCATGATGTTTGCGGGCGTTATACAGAATCGGCATGCCAAAGCCGTGATGCGCACGCTGCGCCAGCGCCAGACCGATACGGCCCATACCCAGAATACCCATTTTTTTATGGTGTACATCAATACCAAACCAGTCTGGCCCAATGCTGCGCTGCCACTCGCCAGCCTTAACGCGCTCGGCGACTTCTACCACGCGGCGGGCGCTGCTCAGTACCAGTGCCATCATAGTATCGGCAACGGTTTCGGTCAGCACGGTGGGCGTATGCATCAGCACAATGCCGCGCTGGTTCATCGCGTCAACATCGAAATTGTCATAGCCCACAGAAATGGTCGAGGCGGCACGCAGCTTAGGCATTTTCTCCAGCACGGCTTCATCGACTTTGCAGCTGGACCCGATAATGCCCTCCGCGCGGGCAAATAGCTCCGCATGTTCTTCCAGACTTTCCGGCGTCAGGCTTTTGATCGCCGTTACGGTAAAATGCTCATCAAGACGGGCACGTAACTCATCCGGCAACGATTTATACAACACCACTTCAGGCTTCATAACAGGCTCCATCCGCCTGGCAGGCGGTAAAACAAAAGGAATGACGGTTTGAGGCCGGGCGAGCCCGGCCTTTACGCACGGTTAATCAGGCGTGCCTGGCCGCGCGTCCGGGCGAGGGGGGCTGCTTGTTCTCCGCCGGTTTTACGATCAGCGTCAGGAAAACAGAAACCAGCAGCGCCGCGCCCATAAAGATATAGGAAGCCGCCGGGCTGCCGGTGGCCCCATTAAGGTAGCCAACGATCCACGAACCGACAAACGAGCCGAGCGCGCCCATGCTGTTAATCAACGCCATGGCACCGCCCGCCACGTTACGCGGCAGCATCTCAGGAATAATGGCGAAGAAGGGACCATAGGGCGCATACATGGCCGCACCGGCAATCACCAGCAGGCTGTAGGAGAGCCAGAAATTGCTGGAGCCGACCAGCCAGGAACCGAGGAACGCCAGCGCGCCGATCAGCAGCAAAGGCCAGACGAACAGCTTACGGTTCTGCATGCGGTCAGAGGCCCAGGAAACCACAATCATCGCAATGGTAGCGGCCAGATAAGGCACGGCAGAAAGCCAGCCCGCTTCAACCATCCCCATTTCAGTGCCGTTACGTAAAATCGAAGGCAGCCACAGCACAAATCCATACACGCCGATGCTCCAGGCGAAATATTGTACGCAAAGAATGATCACATTACGTGATTTAAAGGCTTCCCGATAGTTGCGCACCGCCTTGATGCCTTCCTGCTCTTTACGCAGTTGCTCCTGTAGCGCGGCCTTTTCCTCTTCGCTCAGCCAGCGCGCCTGAGCCGGTTTATCCTGCACCATAAACCACCAGCAGACCGCCCAGATAACCGCCGGGATGCCTTCAAAAATAAACATCTCGCGCCAGCCGTAGGCGTTAATCAGATAGCCGGAGACTACCGACATCCACAGTACGGTGACCGGGTTACCCAAAATTAGAAAGGTGTTGGCGCGTGAGCGTTCCGATTTTGTAAACCAGTTGCTGATATAGATCAGCATCGCCGGCATTACTGCGGCTTCCACCACTCCCAGCACAAAGCGGATCGCCGCCAGCATCGGGATATTGCTTACCACGCCGGTCAGCGAGGCGCACACGCCCCACAGCACCAGGCACCAGAACACCAGCTTTTTCACGCTGCGGCGTTCAGCGTAGACGGCGCCGGGGATCTGAAAGAAAAAGTAGCCGAGGAAGAACAGCGCGCCCAATAGCGAGGACATGCCTTTGGTGATGCCTAAATCTTCATTAATACCGGCCGCCGAGGCGAAGCTAAAGTTTGCACGGTCGAGGTACGCCAGACTGTAGGTGATAAAGATGATGGGAATGATATACCACCAACGTTTCGGCGCGATTGTATGCTTATTCATGAGCTTATCCTCTGTGGAGGGCGCATATTCTGATGACAATGTCATCGATATGCATCGTTATCAAGAGTCGTAGGGTTTGTCGCTCAGTAGTCGCCCAGTTCGGCACGCGTCGGCAAGCCTTCGCTATCGCCGATCGCCTGGATAGCCAGCGAGCCAATTTTATTGCCGCGCCGGATCGCCTGCGGCAGCGGCTGGCCTTCCAGCAGCGCGCTGATTACACCAACGGCGAAACCATCGCCTGCGCCGACCGTATCCACGACATTATCGACGCGAATAGCTGCAACCTGACCTTTATCGCCTGCGGCAGTTTTATACCAGGCGCCGTCACAGCCAGTTTTAATGATTACCGCCTTCACGCCTTTATCGAGGTAGAAGTCGGCGATCGCTTCCGGCTGGCGGTAGCCGGTAAGGATTAAGCCCTCTTTCTCGCCCGGCAGTACCCAGTCGGCATAGCTGGCCAGCTGATTAAGCTGCTTCGCCATCTCCTGTTCGCTCGGCCACAGTACCGGGCGCAGGTTAGGATCGAAAGAGAGAGTTTTGCCCATTGCGCGCATTTCCTGCGCCGTATGGTTCAGCAGTTCCAGCGAGCTGGCAGAGAGCGCTGCCGCCACACCGCTTAAATGCAAATGACGGGCCGCGCCGAAATAGTCGCGGTCGAAATCCTCTACAGAAAGATGGCTGGCGGCGGAGCCTTTACGGAAATACTCCACCAGCGGGTCGGAGCCATCCTCTACTTTGGATTTCAGCTGAAAACCGGTGGGATAGCGTGGGTCGGTGATAACGCGTTGATGATCGACACCCTCTTTTTCCAGCTGCTGATGAACAAAGCGGCCGAAGGCGTCATCGCCCACGCGGCTTACCCAGCCCACTTTTAAACCGAGGCGTGCCAGTCCGATAGCGACGTTAAGCTCCGCGCCGGCGATGCGTTTGCTAAAGGTTTCCGCCGCGGCCAGGTCGCCGGTCTCTCTGGCGACGAACATCGCCATCGCTTCGCCGATAGTTACCACATCCAGCGCATTCTGCTGCTGATTTTGGTTAGTCATGATTTACTCCTCACGCAGCAGGTCAACGTAATGGCGCGTAACGGCCGTCAGATCGTCGCCCTGCAGCGGAAATTCAATACCGCGCGGCACGTCGCCGGGCAGCAGTTTTAACAGCTCGCGCCAGCCGTTGTCGGCCTCGTCAAGCGCAATCGCACGCCAGCTGTCGCCATGAGGAATAGCCGCTTTCACATGAATATAGCTGACGTGACGGGCAAGCAGACGCGCCGCGGCAAGGGCATCGTCGCCGGTCCATAGCCAGTTGCCTATATCAAAAGTCATACCGGAAGTGGCGTGCTGCCGCGCAAAGAAGGGGGCGATAGCGTCAAGTCGACCATATTCGGTCTGATCGTTTTCCACCACTAGCCTGATGCCGCGAGTCTCCAGTGCGGTTTCGCGGTCCGGGCGCCAGGCGCCGAGCGACAGTTTCAAACGCTGAGCGCGCAGCTGCTCCGCCTCCTGTAGATAGCGATCCAGCTGCGGATTAACCGCGCCGTCGTCGGCAAACAGCGCATCGGGAACGGAATAGAAAGCTTTCAGCCGATGTTCAGCAATCGCTTCAGCCAGCTGGGGCAGGCGTTGCAGCTCAGATTCCGCCAGCAGCTCACGACGAATTTCAACGCCGTCACCACCGGCTTCAGCCACGATCGGTAATAGCGCCTGCTGTCCGCCCAGCTCGGCAACTTTTTGATGACCGTACGCGGCGGTCACGATAATAATTTCTGGTTTCACCTTTTCCTCCGGGGATACAGCATTTGAACCCGCTTAAAGAAAAGCTAATTGGAACCGGTTCCAAAGCAAAGGTGGAAAGTATGAAATTATGATCGCGCTCACGATGTAAGCTATTTTGTCCCAGGGATCGTCTGATTTGTCACGGCCAGGCAGCTGTCCGGCGCAACCTGCGTTGGCCGGGCAGAAAAAGAGGTTAAAGCAGGGGACGGCTGGAGCCGCGAATCACTAACTCGCCGCGAAAGGTCTTTTCTTCAATCGTCATGGCTTCGCCCTCAATACGCTGGATCACCCGCTCCAGCGCCGCATAGCCGATCTGCCAGGTGGGCTGCTTAAGGGTGGTAATGCCGTCGCCTGCCAGCTCCGCCCACTCCAGTTCATCAAAACCCAGCAGGCCGATTTGCTGGCCCCAGTTAAGACCCAGCCGCCGCATGGCGCGCGCCACCTGCAGTGTCAGCGCGCCGTTGGCCACCAGCAGCGCCGCAGGCTGGCCGGCGTGACGCTGGTAAAAGTCGCTGATAATGCGATCCATTGCGCTGGCGTCGCTGAGCGCCGCCTCCGCATTTTCACCGATCACCGTTTCGTGGCGTGCGCAACACTGGCGGAAAGCCTGCAGGCGCTCCAGACGCGTATTAACCAGGCCAAGCGGCTCACTGAGAAACAGCAACGCCCGGTAGCCGTTCTTCACTAAATGCTCGGTCGCCTCGGTCGCCGCCTGGAGATTATCCAGCCCGACGACATCACAGGAAAACTCAGGGATTTTACGGTCGATCAGCACCATCGGCAGCAGTGACTGCTGCAGCCGATTCAGCGCGTCTTCACGCATCCCAACGGCGTTTACCACGATGCCCTCCACCTGGTAGCTGCTGAGCAGCTGCAAATAATGTTGCTCCTGGTCCACTTCGTTATTGGTGTTACACACCAGCAGCGTAAAGCCGCGCGCGCGGCAGGCCGCTTCAATGCCGCACAGCACATCAACCGAATAGGGATTAGTGATATCGGCGATAATCAGGCCGATAAGGCGGGTGCGTCCGCGCTTCAGGCCGCGCGCCATTTGATTCGGGCGGTAGTTAAGCGCGGCGATCGCCTGCTCAATACGCTGTTTCAGATCCAGGGAGAGCGCATGCTGCTCGCCGTTAAGGTAACGGGAAACGCTGGTTTTCCCGGTTTTTGCCACTCTGGCAACGTCGCTGATGGTGGCGCGTATAGCCTTTTGCTTCATCTCTTTCTTCACTCCGCGAATTCGTTGAGAGACTAACACAGCTTACGGTTGGGAGTTAGCTTCAGGGCGGGGACGATCGGGGAAGAGAAAGCGCAACGGTAAAAAGGGGCAGCAGGCTGCCCCGATAAAACCAGGTTATGACAGCGGGCTGAGAGTGATTTCTACGCGGCGGTTCTGCGCTTTGCCCTCTTCCGTGCTGTTGGAGGCGATCGGGTTGTCCGGGCCCATTCCGCCAGTACGTACGCGATTGCTGGCCACGCCCTGCATAATCAGCGCGCTGGCAACGCTATCGGCGCGTTGCTGCGACAGACGCATATTCAGCGCGCGCGTGCCGGTGCTGTCGGTATAGCCGACCACGTTAACGGCGGTTTTGGGATACTCTTTCAGTACCATCGCCACGCCGGTCAGGGTCTGCGCGCCAGCCGGTTTTAGCGTGCTGCTGCTGCTGTCGAAGGTAACATTATTCGGCATATTCAGAATAATATTATCACCGTTGCGCGTAACGCTAACGCCGGTGCCGCGCATCTTGTCACGCAGCTTGGCTTCCTGCACATCCATATAGTAACCCAGGCCGCCGCCCAGCGCCGCGCCGGAAGCCGCGCCGATCAGCGCGCCTTTGCCGCGATCTTTTTTCGATGAAGAAAGTACGCCGACGCCTGCGCCAACCAGCGCGCCCACGCCTGCACCGATACCGGATTTACCCGCCTGCGACTCGCCGGTATAAGGGTTAGTGGTACAGCCGGAAAGGGCGACGGCGCCACTCAATAATAGCGACAAGGCAATAATGTTTTTTTTCATCTTTATATCCTTTGAAAACCAGACAACAAGCGCACCCGCTTAAAGCGGCAATTATGCCGCGTATTGCTTCAGAAAATATCCAGGAATTTCCTCAGATTTGTAAAGATTCAGTACCGCTGATTAACAGGATGACGGAAGCAGGTGATGATATGGTCATTTACCAGCCCGCAGGCCTGCATAAAGGCGTAACAGATGGTTGAACCGACAAATTTAAAGCCGCGTTTTTTCAGCGCCTTCGACAGGGCGAGCGAGGTTGCCGTCTGTGCCGGCACCTCTGCGCCGTCGGCAAAATGATTGATTTGCGGCTGACCGGCAACGAATGACCAAATAAAGTGAGAAAAATCTTCACCGTTCTCCTGCATCGTCAGATACGCGCGCGCGTTAGCAACAATAGCGTTGAGCTTAGCGCGATGGCGAATCAGGCCGCTGTCTAACATCAAACGATCGATATCAGCCTCATCCATTAGCGCGACCGCCTGCGGATCGAACTGATGAAAAGCGGCGCGGTAGTTTTCCCGTTTTTTCAGTACCGTAATCCACGACAGTCCCGCCTGTTGGCCTTCCAGGCAGAGCATTTCAAACAGTACGCTGTTTTGCGTTTGCGCATTGCCCCACTCATGGTCGTGATAGCGTTGATAAAGCGGATCGGTCGAAACCCAGCCACATCGTTGCATCCCTCTCTCCTTGCCTGCTCCGGCTGAATAAGGCCGCTATCTTAACATGCCGTCGCTGGACGGTTTTAACGCATGAAATGAGAAATATGGTGATTTCGCACGCATATAATCAGCGCGCTAATCTTTTTCAGGGAAATTTCATGTCCGACGATATAAAAATTATTACTGTAAAATTTGCTGGCTTTTTTGGCTGCGCGATCTTTCTTGCGTTGATGATGGGGTTGGTTTTTATTGATGTGAACTGGATGAACGATGCGTTACACGAAACATCGTTTACCGAGATTTTCCAGGAGATTGAGTTGGGAGCTATCGCGCTGATGTTTTTTAGTCAGGCGTACCAACAGGGAAATCTGCGCTACAGCCTGCTGCTCATCGGCGGTTTTTTTACCTGCATGCTGATCCGTGAAATGGATTTTCTGTTTGATAGTCTCTATCACGGCGCCTGGGTCTGGTTTGCGTTGGCCGTCGCGTTTCTCTGCCTGTGGCCTGCGGTTTTGCACCTTCCCGCTACGCTCTCCGGGCTGGTTAATTTCCTGCGTCATCCCAGCTGGAATATGATGGCGGCCGGCCTGCTGACGGTTTTAATCTTCTCACGTCTGTTTGGTATGCATGAGCTGTGGGAAACGCTGATGCTCGACGGCTATAACCGCACGGTGAAAAATATGGCGGAAGAGGGCACCGAACTGCTGGGATACAGTTTCTGCCAGCTTGCCAGCCTGCGTTATCTGTGGGACGTACGCCGTCTGAAACAGGAGAAAACGGGCATCGCCTGGCAGTCTCAGTACTAAGCAACAGGCGATTCCAGGCGCTAAACTTGATAGAATAGCGCCTGTGTCGGCTGCTACGGCAGCCCGTGATGTTTTGCCTGCAACAGAGTCCGGAAATTACCATGTCTGTCAAGATTTTAACCTCCACTGTCATTGGCCTCGACGCGTTTCGCCAGGATCCGATCGGCGCGCTTTCCGCGGCCAGTGCGGGCGCGATCGCCGTGTTCGATAATAATGCGCCGGTGCTGTATGCGGTAACTCCTGACCGGCTGGCGCAGCTTCTGGCGCTTGAGGCGGCGGCAAAGCAGCCGCAAAGCGATGTCACGTTGGATGAACAGCTGTATAACGATGCGCTGACTCATCCGGTTGCGGTGCCGCTGGGAAAATTTATGATGTATCCTGGCTGGCGACCGGACGCCGACTTTCAGCGCCAGGCCGCCATTTGGGGCATAGCGCTCAGCGAACCGGTGACGCCCGCCGAGCTGGCCGCCTTTATTACCTGGTGGCAGGCGGATGGACGTCCTTTCCATCACATGCAGTGGCAGCAGAAACTGGCGCGCAGCGTCCAGCAGAGCCGGGCGGTTAACGGCAGCAGAGCGCAGCGCGATGTTAATCAGCTGCCTGAACCCGATCATACGATCCCTGATGGTTTCCGAGGTGAATAATGAAAACGCCCGCTGAGTTATTTAACCGTCTGCAACGAATGATGCCGGCCCATATCAAGCCAAAATTTCAGAATGGCGAAGAGCTGCTGGCCTGGAACCAGGAGCAGGGCCGTCAGCGATCGGAGGCGATTGCGCGTGAAAACCGGGCGATGAAAATGCAGCGTATTCTCGGCCGCTCCGGTATCCGCGAACTGCATATGAACTGTTCGTTCGATAACTATCGGGTGGAAAACGAAGGGCAGCGTAAAGCGCTGGAGCAGGCGCGCCGCTATGCTGATGAGTTTGATCACAGCATCGCCAGCTTTGTCTTTTCCGGCCGTCCCGGCACTGGGAAAAATCATCTGGCGGCGGCGATCGGCAACCATCTAATCCTGCGGGGTAAAAGCGTATTGATCGTCACGGTCGCCGACCTGATGTCGATCATTAAAGGCACCTTTAGCGGTGACAGCGACCGCACGGAAGAGCATCTGCTGCATGATTTCAGTACCGTCGATCTGCTGGTGATTGATGAAATCGGCATGCAGACCGAATCACGCTATGAAAAGGTGATTATCAACCAGATCGTGGACCGCCGCTCCTCCTCGAAACGCCCGACCGGCATGCTGACCAACCTCGATCACAGCAATATGGTTAAGCTGTTAGGCGAGCGCGTTATGGACCGCATGCGTCTGGGGCAAAGTCTGTGGGTGAATTTCAACTGGGACAGCCATCGCGGACGCATTACCGGCAACGAATATTAAGCTTTCTCTTCGTCAAGTAATGTAAACCAGGCTTTCACCTGTCAGGCTACCGCTTCGTCTGCGCCCGGATTCCCTTCCTAAAATAACATCGTCGGGGCATCCTTTTCGGCGTTCTCGTCCGTGCAGCCTGTTTTATTATGGCAATTAGGATGATTATGGCTTCACCTGCTGAATCGCTGTTACAGCATCGCTCGTTTGTTGCGTTCTGGCTGGCGCGCACCTGCTCCAGCTTTGGCTTCCAGATGTTATCGATCATTGTCGGCTGGCAAATTTATGCCATTACCGGTAAGGCTTTCTATCTTGGGCTGATCGGGTTGGTACAGTTTTTACCCTCCGTGACGCTGGCGCTGTGGGCGGGACATATCGCCGACCAGCGCGATCGCCGTCGTATCGTCTTTTTCTCCCAGCTGGTGGAGTGGCTGGCTATCGTGGCGTTAACGCTGTTAACCCTGCTGCATCACAGCGAAGTCTGGACTATCCTGGCGCTGGTGTTTGTGCTGTCGGTAGCGAAAGTGATGGAAGCGCCGGCGATGCAGTCCATGCTGCCAGCGCTGGTGCCGCCGAGCCTGCTGGCGCGAGCGACCGCCGCCAGCGCCGTCGGCGGCCAGGCGGCGATGATTATGGGACCGGCGCTGGGCGGCCTGCTCTATGTGGCGGGCGCGTCGGTGGTCTATATGCTTACCGCCGTGCTCTATTTGATCTCTATCGTGATGGTGAGCCGCCTGCGCTATGAGCAGGCTCAGCCGCCACGTACGCCCGCCACGCTTTCCACGCTGTTTGCCGGCGTGCGCTTTATCCGTGAACGTCCCGATGTATTGGGCGTTATCTCGCTGGATCTGTTTGCCGTGCTGCTTGGCGGTGCTACCGCGCTGTTGCCCATCTATGCGCACGATATTCTGCATACCGGCCCGCTTGGATTAGGACTGCTGCGCGCCGCGCCGGCGGTAGGCGCGCTGCTGGTCGGCTTCTGGCTCAGCCACCGCTCGCTGGAGCGTCATGTCGGCATGATTATGTTTATCTGCGTGGCGGGCTTTGGCGCGGCGACGCTGGTTTTCGCGCTCTCTACCTGGTTCTGGTTATCGATGCTGGCGCTGTTCGCCACTGGCGGCTTCGATATGGTCAGCATGGTGATCCGCGGCGCGCTGGTACAGCTTGATACGCCAGATGAGATGCGCGGACGCGTTAATGCGGTGAACTCGATATTTATCAATACCTCCAACCAGCTAGGGGAGTTTGAGTCGGGGATGCTGGCTGCCTGGCTGGGTGTGGTGCCTGCGGCGGCGATCGGCGGTATCGGCACGCTGGTGGTGGTGGGATTATGGATGCACTGGTTCCCGGGGCTGCGCCGTCGTCAACGTCTTGAAAACGAGGTGGCCTGATGATTGTTCGTCCCCATCAACACTGGTTCTTCCGTCTGTTCGTCTGGCACGGATCGGTGCTGCCGGATGTGTTATTCCGGCTGAGCCTGAACCTGATGATGTCCATCATCGCGGTGATCTGCTTTCACTGGTATGAGCGTATCGGTATTCATCTGACTACCGCGCCTTTCAGCCTGCTGGGCATCGCCATCGCTATCTTCCTCGGTTTTCGCAATAACGCCAGCTATGCGCGCTATACCGAAGCGCGCCAGCTGTGGGGCGCTCTGCTGATTACCCAGCGATCCCTGCTGCGTCAGGTCAAAAGCGCGTTAAACGATGAACAGCAGGTGCTGTTGTTTAGTAAGATGCTGATCGCCTTTGCCTGGAGCATGAAGCACCAGCTACGGCATACCAGCCCGCAGGAGGATTTACGCCGTCTGGTGCCGGCGCCCTGGCTGGCGCAGGTCGAGGCCAGCCCCCAGCCCACCAACCGTCTGCTGTTATGCATGGGCGACTGGCTGGGCGAGCAGCGCCGTGGCGGGCATCTCAGCGACCTGCTCTACACCAGCATTGATGCCAATCTCAACCGACTGTCGGATGTGCTGGGCGGCTGCGATCGTATCGCTAATACGCCAATACCCTTTGCCTATACGCTAATTTTGCACCGCACGGTCTATCTGTTTTGCACGCTGCTGCCGTTTGCGCTGGTGGCCGATTTGCATTATCTGACGCCGCTGGTCTCGGTGTTTATCTCCTATACCTTTCTGTCGCTGGAATCACTGGCGGAGGAGCTGGAAGATCCCTTTGGCACCTCGGCCAACGATTTGCCGCTTAACGCCCTGTGCAACGGCATCGAAATTATTTTATGTGAAATGCTCGATCGTCCGGGACCGGAAAAAATGCGTCCGGACGCTAACTGTGTGCTGACGTAGCCGTATGCGGCCGCCCCTCTTCTCCGCCTGGCGGCCCGCTTGCAGGTCATTGATGAAAGGCATAAAGGTTGCGAGGAATAATTTTCAAATAATTACATAGCAAAACAGTTAACCAGTTTTAATCTTCATTTTTAGCTACGGCTTTGTCATTACTGGCTTTTTTAGCTACGGATAGTGAGAACAGCCGCCTGGTGCGCTGCTTCTTTTTTGTCGCCGATCAAGTTCCCGAGGGGTCTCAGGTAAATTCACTAAAGCGTACCTTAACCATGTCGATAACCACACTATCGTTCGTTTTTTTAACATAAAGGTGAGTTATGAGCGGTTTGTCGGCGGTAGTGGCAGGTTTCAATAACTGGAGCGTGGGTAAAAAATTGACCTCCGGCTTTATTCTGGTGCTGTTGATAACGGTTGGGATTGCCGCAGCCGGTATTAAAGGTTTTGCCAATATCCGGACGGATACGCAAAAGCAGCAAATTGTCGTACAAATGGTGCAGGCGCTTAATCAGGGCCGTCTTAACCGAACCCTTTATCAGTATACCGGCGAAAGCCGTTACAGTGATGAAAATGCGCGCGCTTTGCAGCAGCTGCAGCAGCTGGGTCAATCGCTTTATCAGTTTAACTGGCACCCGGAAGGGAAAGCGAAGCTGGATACGGTAAAGCAGGGAATAGAAGGTTACCTGGCGCAGCGAGAAATTTTTGTCGGCACGGTTAATCAGCGTAGCGCCCTGCTAAAAGAGATGGATATCAACACGCTGGCTGATTATGGCCACAGCAGTGAAGCGTTAAACCGTCAGGCAGGTGTTGATGTCGGCATTGCGCTGGCGGCCTCCCGTCTGGACGCGGCTATTCAGCAGACGTTAAAAGCCTGGCCCGACTTTATTGCTAAGCCGGATGAGACGCAGAAAGCGAATATGATCAATAAACTCAGCGCGGTAGCCGAGCAGGCCGAGCTGCTGAAAAATCAGCAGCCAGGCGGTGAGAACGGCTGGGTTGCGGGTTTAATTCTGGATACGGCGCGCCTGAGCGCGGCGTTGAATAACTACCAGGCGGCGTTTACCGTTCAGGAGAAGCAGTCAGCGGAGTTGACCGCCACGGCGGGCAAACTGAATGCGGCGGTAACCGATCTCTATCAGGCGCAGTTGGTGAACGTCATTGACGCCATTAGCGAGGCCAATGTCATTATGTATGGTGCTGCCGTGTTGGGCGTACTGGCCGGATTGATTATCGCCTGGCGCATCACCCGTAATATTACCCAGCCGCTACGTGAAACGTTGCTGGTAGCGAATAAAATTGCCGCGGGCGATTTGACGGCGCAGATCGATACGCAGCGCGGCGATGAGCCGGGGCTGCTGATGCAGGCGGTAGGGCGAATGAACCAGAACCTGAAAGAGATTATCGTTCAGGTGCGTCAGGGCGTGGATAACGTGGCGCGCGCTTCAGCGGAAATCGCCGCCGGGAACATCGATCTCTCTTCACGTACTGAAGAGCAATCGGCAGCGGTGGTACAAACGGCGGCCAGTATGGAGCAGCTAACCTCCACTGTGAAACAGAATGCGGAAAATGCTCATCAGGCCAGCAGCCTGGCGCAAGAAGCCTCGCAGAATGCCGGGCGCGGCGGCAAAATCGTGCAGGAAGTGGTGGTGACGATGGAAGAGATCAGCACCAGCTCACGCAAAATCGCTGACATCATTAACGTGATTAACGGTATTGCTTTCCAGACCAATATCCTGGCCTTGAACGCGGCGGTAGAAGCGGCGCGCGCCGGTGAACAGGGACGCGGCTTTGCCGTGGTCGCGGGTGAAGTACGCAGTCTGGCGCAGCGCAGCGCGACGGCGGCGCGTGAAATCGAAGCCTTGATCAGTCAGGCGGGCGAGAAGGTAAATAATGGTTCGCAGCTGGTCAGCAGTGCTGGTCAGGCCATGGAAGATATCGTGCGTTCGGTCTCCCAGGTGAGCAGCATCATGCATGAGATCGCTCATGCTTCTGAAGAGCAGAGCCGGGGTATTCTGCAAATCGGCCAGGCGATGACGGAAATGGACACCACGACGCAGCAGAACGCCGCGTTGGTGGAAGAATCTTCTGCCGCGGCCTCTTCGCTGGAAGAGCAGGCGAAGCAGCTGGAACAGACGGTAGCGGTATTTAAAACGGCGTCGCAGGGGCTGGCCGATCGCAGTCCTGTCACCCAACCGGCGCGCTACGTTGTTGCGTCGAAACCTCAGCCGGTGTCTGCCGCGGCAGGCGGCTGGGAGCAGTTCTGACAGCAGGCTCCGCCCACGGGCGGAGCCTTTCTTTCTCTTCCGGTCATCAAAACGGTTAACCGTTGGCTACCGCTTTCGCCAGCGCATCCGGCTGCATGGGCGATACCGCCTGTACCAGTGATTCACGGGTAATTTCCGCAATCGAACGCGCACCGGTGAGGGTCATCGCTACACGCATCTCTTTTTCCACCAGGTTCAGCAGATTAGTCACCCCGGCTTCGCCCGCTGCCGCCAGCGCATAGAGAAACGCCCTGCCCAACAAAACCGTATCCGCGCCCAGCGCAATCATGCGCACCACATCCAGCCCGCTGCGCACGCCGCCATCGGCGAGAATCGCCAGCTCACCCTTCACCGCGTCAGCAATGGCCGGCAGCGCCCGCGCCGATGAGAGCACGCCATCCAGCTGTCGTCCGCCGTGGTTAGACACCACAATACCATCCGCGCCGAAGCGCACCGCATCACGCGCATCTTCCGGATCGAGGATGCCTTTAATCACCATCGGGCCTTTCCAGAAATCGCGTATCCATTCCAGATCGCGCCACGAGATCGACGGGTCAAAATTATTGCCCAGCCAGCCAATATAATCCTCCAGCCTGGTTGGCTCGCCGCGATAAGCGGAAATATTGCCCAGATCGTGCGGGCGGCCGTGCAGCCCCACATCCCAGGCCCACTGTGGATAAAGCGCTGACTGAATATAGCGGCGCATGGCCGCATTTGGGCCGCTCATGCCGGAGTGGGCATCGCGGTAGCGTGCGCCCGGCACCGGCATATCCACGGTAAAGACCAGCGTTGAACAGCCTGCCGCCTGCGCCCGCTCCAGCGCATTGCGCATAAAGCCGCGATCGCGCAGTACATACAGCTGAAACCACATTGGACGCTGGATCGCCGGCGCGACCTCCTCTATTGGACAAAGCGAAACGGTGGAAAGCGTAAAGGGTATGCCCTTTTTATCCGCTGCTCTGGCCGCCTGCACTTCGCCGCGGCGCGCATACATGCCGCACAGGCCGACCGGCGCCAGCGCCACCGGCATCGACAGAGTTTCGCCAAACAGCTGAGTCTCCAGGCTCAGCGAAGACATATTACGTAAAATTCGCTGGCGCAGGGCGATTTGCGCCAGGTCTTCGCTGTTACGACGCATCGTATATTCGTCATAGGCACCGCCATCGGCGTAGTGAAACAGAAAGGGCGGTACTTTCGCTTTGGCTGCGGCACGGTAATCTTTTGCGGATGAAATAATCACGGTTGTCCTCGCTTACTGTCCGGAATGCGCATACTGCGCGCCCGTCGCGCCTCTTCTTCATGCAGGTTACGCATGGTGGCGTCGACAAATTCAAGATGATGGATAGTTACGCTGCGCGCGCGATCGGCGTCGCCAGCGATAATGGCCTGACAAATCGCCTCATGTTGCACCGCCAACTGGCGGAAAATTTCCGGCGCGGTATACATACGCTGGCGGCTCTGCATCACTGACGACTGCAATAAATCAAACAGGCCGCGCATCGCCTGCAACAGCACCAGATTGTGCGCCGCCTCGGCGATCGCCAGATGAAAACGCACGTCAGAATGGGCTGCCAGATCGGGATCATCACGGTCGCTGACCTGCTGCATCATTTCGCAGCAGCGCCGAATGTGCGCTTTATCTTCCAGCGTGGCGCGTCGGGCCGCATGCCAGGCGGTACTGGATTCAATGGCGATGCGGGCTTCCAGCACGTCATAACGGTAACCCGGATCGTCAGTCAGTAACGTACTAAGCGGCATAACCAGCCGGGTTGACGACCAGTCGTCACGCTGCCTGGCGACAAAATTGCCGCCGCCGCGTCGGCTAATCAGTACTCCTTCGCTAATTAATTTTTGTAACCCTTCGCGCAGCGACGAACGCGAAACGGCCAGCTGCTGCGCCAGCTGACGCTCTGCGGGCAGCCTTGCGCCAGGCTGCAGCTGTTGTTCGGCGATAAACTGACGTAGCTGCTGCGCCAGGCGATCGGCCAGCCTGATTTCATCCGCCATCAGGGGATCATCCATGGGAAAACCCAGGCCTGTAGCGAGGTAATCACCCCGACGATACAGGTGAAAATCAGGCTGTGCTTAACGGTGAAGCGGAACAGATCGGCCTCTTTGCCCACCAGCCCAACCGCCGCGCAGGCGATAGCGATCGATTGCGGCGAGATCATTTTGCCGGTGACGCCGCCGGTGGTATTGGCGGCGACCAGCAGCACTTCCGGCACGCCGATCTGCTGTGCCGTGGTGGCCTGTAACGCGGCAAACAGCGCATTGGAGGAGGTATCAGAGCCGGTAAGAAAGACGCCCAGCCAGCCAAGGAACGGCGAGAAGAAGGTAAAGGCGTTGCCGGTATGGGCCAGCGCCAGCGCCAGGGTAGTGGAAAGCCCCGAATAGTTAGAGACAAAGGCAAAGGCCAGCACCGCGCCGATGGAGTAGATCGGCAGCGCCAGCTCGCGCAGCGTTTCGGCAAAGGCGCTGACCGCCTGAGCGGGACGCATGCGTAACCACAGCACTGACAGCAGCGCGGCGATAAAAATTGCCGTGCCGGTGGCAGAGAGCCAGTCGAATTTATATATCGCGGCGTAAGGCGTGGCGGCAGCCACCACCGGCGGCATTTTAATAACCTGCTGATGCAGGAACGGCACGGCAAAGCTCAAGACCCAGTCGTAAAGCGCGCCGCCGGGCGCAAACAATGCTTTAAACGGCGGGATGCTCCACAGGGTAACCGTAAGGGTTAAAAACAGGAACGGCATCCAGGCGCGGGTAATTTGCGCCGCGCTATAGCGTGTTGCACTGCGCGTTGCGGCGGCGGCGTTTTCCTGATTATCGAAGCGGAAGATGCGGGCTGGTTTCCAGACGCGTAAAAACAGCGTCAGGCAGAGCAGCGAGACCAGCGCGGAAATCACATCCGGCAGCTCCGGGCCAAGGAAGTTAGAGGTCAGGTACTGGGCGATAGCAAAAGAGCCGCCTGAAACCAGCACCGCAGGCCAGGTCTCTTTCACGCCGCGCCAGCCATCCATAATCGCCATCACCCAAAACAGTACAATCATGGTCAGGAACGGTAGCTGACGCCCGGCCATCTGGCTGATGGCCATCGCATCTATGCCGGTAACCTGACCGGCGACGATAATCGGAATGCCCATCGCGCCGAAAGCCACCGGCGCGGTATTGACGATCAGGCACAGTCCGGCGGCATAAACCGGCTTAAAGCCCAGTCCGACCAACAGCGCGGCAGTAATCGCCACCGGCGCACCAAAGCCTGCGGCCCCCTCCAAAAAAGATCCAAACGCAAAGCCGACGATCAGCATTTGCAGGCGTTGATCTTCGGTTATTGAAAGAATGGAATTACGGATAATTTCAAACTGCCCGGTTTTCACTGTGATTTTATAAACAAACACGGCGGCGACAATAATCCAGGCGATAGGCCAGAGACCGTAAAGAAAGCCGTAAATAGCCGAAGCCAGCGCCTGGTCGAGCGGCATACGATAAAACAGCAGGGCGACGGCCAGCGCAATCAATACGGTAATCGTCCCGGCGATATAGCCTTTCAGCCGCAGCCGCGTCAGGGCGAAAAAGAAAAACAGAATGGGAAGCGCGGCAATCAGGCTTGATAGCCAAATATTATCCAGCGGATCGTAGAGTTGCTGCCAGTTTTGCATGCTTGCTGTTCTCCTGAGCATTACGCCTTGTTACCGGGGCGACGAGATCGGCACCGCGATCGGATGACGCATCGCTACAGGCTGGTCAGACCAAAAAGGGTGCAGATGTTAAATTATTGTTTGTCTCACGGTGAACAGAATGCAATCTTTCCTTAACGCTTTAATTTGACGGTGGAAGGAGAGTCACAAACGGGCATTTTTGGTAGGACCAATTTTGTGGAACAGAGATGAGCGCAACAGGGAGAGCGTGCCTGTCGGCGTTAAGCACGTTAAAGGGGAGATAGCGATAGCAAAAAAAAAGCTTCCTGTTCAGGAAGCCGGCAAATCACACAAGAGAGTGGTATAGCTTTTATATAGTAATATTGTAAGCACGCGCTTTTCCGTTATTTTCGGACTGTCCACCTGCGTTATACAAACCAGGCGAGGCGGCGGCTTTATTCATCGCTTTGCTCAGGCTTTGCACCTTTTGCATATGCATATCAAGCAGATGGCTGGTTTGCAGATTCATTTCCCGCGCTTTTTCAGTGGACTGTAATATCCTCTCCCAGCAACCCGCCAGCGTTGGCTGTTGCGCATAGGGCGCAAGTAGCCGCAGGCGTTTTTCCGTCTGCTTTCTTTGTTCATCATGCCAGGCGAGGGTAGATAACAGGCGGCTTTTAATATCAGAGAGTTGCTGCAGCGCAACGGCGTTAACCTGCGCATAGCTTAACTGCTTAATTTCCTCGGTTAGCACCGCTTCCAACTCGTTAAGCGTATCCTGCAGCGTATTTAGCGTCGTCTGTAAGGTTTCCATTATTATTTCTTTTACCGATCGTCGAGAATATTTTGCAGCAACGCCTGGGCGATTTTTTCGTAATCCATTTTCAGTTCGCCGTTACGGATGGCATCTTTAATTTTTTCGACGCGCTCTGTATCAATATCGCGCGAACTATCGATATTAATCTGCTGCGTTAATGCGCTGAGTTTGACATCTGTGCCTTTCTCAGGCGTGGCGTTTGCTTTGGTACTGTTAGCCAGATTCCGTTGAGCGAGCTTGACTTCCTGCTGAACATGGGCTGGCGTAACAGGTTGCGTTTTCAGCGTATGGTTAATGCTCATATTTTTCTCCGAAACCTGGATATTGACCTCTACCGTTACTAACAATATCGGTGTTTCCGCAAATCCCTAAAGATGAAATTACAAATTTATCCTTACGCTGCCATCACTGGTAACGCTACCCGTTACCAGTTGACCGCTCTTCATTCGTACCCGAACGGCTTCATTAATCGCGGCATTATCCAGCGCTTTGCCGCGGGTTATAATATGAAAACCGTTACCGGAAGCGATGACGTCGGTTTCTTCGCCGCGGTTAATACGCCAGCGTTTGCGCAGTCTGTTTTCCGTCAACGGCTGGCCAGCGCGCACGGGACGGGTTAATACAGCACCTTGCAGCGCATTCATATTCATAACAAGGCCGGAAGGCAAATTCGCCAGCGATCCGCTGCGCTTAATCACATCATCCTGACTAACGGCATGTCCCGCTGTTAAATCTTTGGCCACCACCCACCAGCTGCCTTCTGCTTCAATACGCACCTGCAAAAAATATTTTTTACTGCCACAGCGGGCGACCACTGTTCGGTTACCGGTCAGGCGTTGATTGCCGCTCAGGGAGAGATGTGGATCGGCACACAGCGGAGCCAGCTTATCCGGCGGCGTTAATAAAACCCCATGGCGCGTGACGGCGACGTTGCTATTTTTATCAGTACCGTTTAATAAACGGTTAATTTTTTCTGTTAGCGTACTATTATCAGCCTGTGCATTAAGAGTAAATAAGAACCAAAATAATGTTAATATTGTATTGCGCCATAGGTGGCGTGATTTTTTCATACGCAGCCGGAAAGGTGAATAATTAAGAATAAGATGATCGCCTTGTTTGCTATACAGCCAGTGTAACGCTAACTGGGAGTAAGTTAACGTGCTAAATGACGCCAGTATTGCCGCTTATTAAAAATATCGTGCCGTTTCCCTCTATTAGTTAATAAAATAGATAGAGATTTGTCCTGTTTTTGCGGTTTAGATTATTTGCAATCCATCTTATAGTCTCTGTGTTAATCTCCGTGTAGCAAAATAAGGCCAGTCTTTCCATGATGGATAAACTCGATAAGGCGTTATATTTTCAGCAGGAAGCACTAAATTTACTCACCAGTCGGCAGGATATTATAGCGTCTAATATCGCTAATGCTGATACGCCGGGTTATTTAGCCAAGGATATCGATTTTTCTCAGCAGCTTAAAAAGGCCGTGGTGCAAGAACGCCGACAGGCGCACTCCTTAACGCTTAACCTGACGGAAAAACGCCATATTCCGGCAGTCGCGCCCGTTCATAATCGCAACGAATTATTATATCGCATTCCCGATCAGCCCAGCGCCGATGGTAATACCGTTGATATGGATCGTGAACGCGTTAATTTCGCGGACAATAATATCAAATATCAAACCAGCTTAACCCTTCTCGGATCGCAAATTAAAGGGATGATGAATGTCATCTCGCAGGGGTAATTGTTATGTCGTTATTTAGCATTTTTGATATTTCAGGTTCTGCCATGACGGCGCAGTCAAAAAGATTAAATGTCAGCGCCAGTAATATGGCCAACGCCGATAGCGTGGCCGGGCCGGACGGTAGCCCTTATCGCGCGCGTCAGGTGGTTTTTCGCGTTAACCAGGCGCCTGGTCAAGAGATCGGCGGCGTGAGGGTGAGCGATGTTATCGAAAGCGATGCGCCGGATCGTCTGGTGTATGAGCCAGGTAATCCCCTGGCGGATGCCAAAGGCTATCTGCATATGCCAAATGTAAACGTGGTGGGCGAAATGGTGAATACCATCTCCGCCTCACGCAGCTATCAGGCCAATGTAGAGGTAATGAATACCGCCAAGGCAATGATGCTTAAAACGCTGACGTTAGGTCAATAAGGAGAGTTGGAATGGCCGTTTCGCCGGTAACCAGTAACTACGACGCCCCCAGCAGCAGCACCGGTTCCAGTATTGATGACATTACCAATAACTTTATGAACCTTCTCGTTGCGCAGATGCAGAACCAGGATCCTACTAATCCTATGGATAACAATCAGCTTACTTCGCTGATGGCACAGTTTAATACCGCTGCGGGCGTGCAGCAGCTGAACAGTACTCTGGGTAATGTCGGCACGCTGGTGAACAGCATGCAGCAAATGAACGCGGCCCAATGGGTCGGGCGCGGCATTTATGTCGAAGGGGACAGCAGTGTCGCCTCGACAGACGATACCTTTGCTTTTTCTGTTAATAATGACGTCGATAAAGTTAGCGTGGTCTTAACCGATAGCGCCGGCAATAGCTATACCGCCGATCTGAAAGATGTCGAGGCGGGCGTGCATAAATTTACCCTTGATGATTTAAGCGGTTTTCAGCCCGCCGAGCCAACATTTGATAATGGCGAGACCTACAAGGTGACCTATACCGCCGCCAATGAAGATGGCTCTGCGCCAAAAATTGTCTCGTTAAAACACGCCAAAGTGGAAAGCGTCTCTTTTACCTTGTCCGGCGCGGTACTGCAGCTGGGACTGGGCGGCAGCGCCACCTTGGGTGAAGTTTATTTGATTGAGTAATGTCTATTTCAGCGTTGATTGTTAGCGACCAGGAAGGTTACGTATGAGTTTTTCACAGGGTCTTAGCGGACTGAATGCAGCGTCACAAGCTCTGGATGTGGTGGGTAATAACATCGCCAACTCCCAGACGATTGGTTTTAAATCCGGCTCTATCTCTTTTGCCGATGTTTTCGCCGGTTCGCAAATCGGTATGGGCGTGCAGGTTTCCGGCGTCAGGCAAAATTTTAGCGATGGCGTGCTGGGACAGGGCACCGGGAGCCTGGATATGGGTATCCAGGGGAATGGTTTTTTCCGTCTGGTCAGCGAGGCCGGCCAGGTGTTTTATAGCCGTAATGGCCAGTTTAAAACCAATGAAAATGGTTACATCATCAATGATACCGGCATGCAGTTAACCGGTTATCAGGCCAGCGGAACGCCGCCGACTATCCAGCCGGGCGCGGCGATAGGTCCGATCCAGATTCCTACCGGCCAAATGCCGGCGCGCGCTTCTGACAGCGGCATTATGAAAGGCAATCTTGATTCCGGCTCGGAAGTGATCGATCCGGCCCTTGAGTTCGATCCGAAAGACAGCAACAGCTACAACTCCGTCAGCCAGATTGATGCCTATGACAGCCTGGGCAACCGTCACACCATCAACGTTTACTTCGTTAAAACCGGCGACAATCAATGGAAGATCCATACCAGCGATACTACCGCACCGATCGTTGATGGCGATGGCAAGGCCCAGTACCAGGAAATGGATATCGCCTTTGACAGCGCCGGTCAGCTTACCACCAACCCAGCCAGGGTGCCGATCGCCGGCGCCGCTTATAACGGCGCCGAAGCGCTGCAATTCGAGCTGGATATGACCGGTATGACGCAGCAGGCCACCGAGACCGCGATGGAAAGCCCGAGCACCACTGGTTATCCGCCGGGAATGATGAACGGCTTTACCGTAGGCGACAGCGGTCAGATCATCGCTTCTTACAGCAATGGACAACAGCAGCTGTTGGGTCAGGTGGTGCTGGCTAACTTCACTAATGCCGGCGGGCTGGCTTCCAGCGGCAACAATGCCTGGACCGAAACCCCCTCCTCGGGACAGCCGGTGGTGGGCATTGCCGGAACCGGCAACCTGGGCAACCTGTACGGTAATAAGGTTGAAGCTTCCAACGTCGACCTGAGCCAGGAGATGGTCAATATGATCATTTTCCAGCGCAACTACCAGCCCAACTCACAGACAATTAAAACCCAGTCTGAGCTGTTACAGACGCTGGTGAACCTTGGTTAATGGCGGGCTGACATGGATCGTGCAATTTATACCGCAATGGGCGCGGCCAACGCCGCGTTAAATCGCCAGGCCGTTACGGCGAATAACCTGGCGAATGTTTCCACTAACGGTTTCCGCGCTCAGCTAACCGCTTATCGCGCGGTGCCGGTTAACGGTCCTGGCGATGCGACGCGCGTGCTGGTTGCCGAATCCACGCCTTATAACGACTACACCATGGGCTCGGTTAATCAGACCGGGCGCAGCCTGGACGTTGCGATGCCGCAAAACGGCTGGCTGGCGGTTCAGCTGCCGGACGGCAGCGAAGCCTATACGCGCGACGGTAATATCGAAGTCGACAGCGAAGGGCAGCTGCGTGTTAAAGGCTACCCGGTAATGGGCGATGGCGGACCGATCGAGATCCCGCCGCAGGCGCAGATCACTATCGCGCCAGACGGCTCCATTACCGCGCTGGGCGCAGGCGACGAACCGACCGCGCTGGCCCTGATTGGGCGGCTGAAAATGGTCACGGCGCAGCCCTATCTGCTACGACATGGCGACGACAGCCTGTTTCATGTCGATGCCAGCGTAGAGGAAAACCCGGTATTGCCCGCCGACCCGGAGCTGAGACTGATGCCCGGCGCACTGGAAAGCAGCAACGTCAGTCCGGTTAAAGCGATGGTGGATATGATCGCCACAGCGCGCGGTTTTGATATGCAAATGAAAGTAATTTCAGCCGTCGATGATAACCAGAAAAATGCCAATCAACTGCTTAGCGTAAGCTAATAACGGCAAGGAGAAGCCTGTCATGATGCACGCCTTATGGATTGCAAAAACCGGTCTGGAAGCGCAGCAGACCAACATGGATGTGATTACCAACAACCTGGCTAACGTTAGCACCAACGGCTTTAAACGTCAGCGTGCGGTATTCGAAGATTTGTTGTATCAAACCTTACGTCAGCCGGGCGCCCAGTCTTCAGAGCAGACCACCATCCCTTCTGGTTTGCAAATTGGTACCGGCGTACGTCCGGTTGCCACCGAGCGCATTCACAGCCAGGGCGGCATGACGCAAACCAGTAATGCAAAAGATGTCGCTATCAGCGGGCAGGGCTTCTTTCAGGTTCTGCTGCCGGATGGCACCACGGCCTATACCCGTGATGGCGCCTTTCAGATCGATCAGAATGGCCAGCTGGTGACGGCTAACGGCTATCCTATCCAGCCCGCCATTACGTTGCCGCAGGATGCCGGTACGCTAACGGTGGGCAGCGACGGCCTGGTCAGTGTGACCCAGGCGGGACAAACCGCGCCGCAGCAGGTAGGGCAGCTGACGCTGGCGACCTTTATCAATGATTCCGGGCTGGAGAGCATTGGCGAAAACCTGTATCGCGAAACCCAGTCTTCCGGCGCGCCGAATGAATCCACGCCTGGCATGAATGGCGCGGGCGCGTTGAAGCAGGGCTATGTGGAAACTTCCAACGTCAACGTGGCGGAAGAGCTGGTCAATATGATCCAGACGCAGCGCGCATACGAGATCAACAGCAAGGCGGTCACTACGTCCGATCAAATGCTACAGCGCCTGGCACAGCTCTGACGGTAACGGAACCAGGGCCGCAACCGTTATTGCCGCCCTTTTCATCTGCTCTTACGTAGTGAATATCATGATAAATCCGCCTGACTTTGCGCCGTCCGGAGCGCAGCAATATGCCGCTCGCCGTGCTGTCGGTCTCTGTTTAGCCCGTCTGCTGATGCTGTTTATCCTCGGCTCGCTGCTGACAGGCTGTGCCGGCATCATTCATAAACCCCTTGTGGACGGCATTACCAGCGCCAGCCCGATGCAGACCATGCCGGGAACGGCAAATGGCTCGATATTTCAGATGGGGCAGGCGATGAATTACGGCTATCAGCCGCTGTTTGAAGATCGTCGCCCACGTAACATTGGCGATACCCTGACCATCCTGCTGCAAGAAAACGTTAGCGCCAGTAAAAGCTCCTCAGCGAACGCGTCAAAAGATGGCTCAGTTGGACTGGGCTTTAGCGCTATGCCGCGTTTTATGAACGGTTTATTCGGCGGCGATCGGGCGAAAACCGCGATCGAGGGCAGCAATGAATTTACTGGTAAAGGTGGGGCCGCCGCCAGAAATACCTTTAGCGGCACCATTACCGTTACCGTGCACCAGGTGCTGGAAAACGGCAACCTGCTGGTGGTTGGCGAAAAACAGATCGCCATCAATCAGGGCACCGAATACATCCGTTTTTCCGGCGTAGTGAATCCCCGCACCATTAGCGGCAGCAATACGGTGGTCTCTTCGCAGGTTGCTGATGCGCGCATCGAATATGTCGGCAGCGGCTATATCAACGAGGCGCAGCAAATGGGCTGGCTGCAGCGCCTGTTCCTTAACCTTTCTCCTTTTTAACAGGCTGACTAATGAGAATTTCATCTTCACTCTTTTGTCTGCATGGGCTCTGCCTCAGCCTGGCCCTGCTGCTGATACCGCCAGGCTACGCCGAACGGATTCAGGATTTAACAACGTTGCAGGGCGTGCGCAGCAATTCGCTGCTCGGCTATGGGCTGGTGGTGGGGCTGGACGGCACCGGCGACCAAACAATGCAAACCCCCTTTACCACACAAAGTCTGAACAACATGCTGTCACAGCTGGGCATAACCGTGCCGAACGGCACCAATATGCAGCTTAAAAACGTGGCGGCGGTAATGGTCACTGCCGATCTACCGCCATTTGCCCGTGCCGGTGAAAAAATCGACGTGGTTGTTTCCTCAATGGGTAATGCGAAAAGCCTGCGTGGCGGCACCTTGCTGATGACACCGCTGAAAGGTGTTGATAATCAGATTTATGCGCTGGCACAGGGAAATCTGTTGGTTTCCGGCGCCGGCGCGCAAAGCGGCGGCAGTCAGGTGCAGGTTAACCAGCTTAATGGCGCGCGTATTAGCGACGGCGCAACCGTCGAGCGCGAAGTGCCCACACAGTTTGGCCTGGAAAATGTGCTTAGGCTGCAGTTAAAAGAAGAAGATTTTACGTTGGCCCAGCGCATCAGCGATGAAATCAATCATCACTTCGGCGGAGGCATCGCTATGGCGGAAAACGCCCGCGTCATCAAGCTGTTCGCGCCCAGCGACAATACGGAAAAAGTGCGTTTCATCTCTCGTATTCAAAACCTTTCCGTTAAGACCGGTCCGAGGGAAGCGCGGATTGTGGTTAACTCGCGCACCGGCTCCGTGGTGATCAATCGCCACGTAACGCTGGAAGCCTGTGCCGTGGCGCAGGGTGATCTTACGGTAGAGATCTCCCGCAGCAACCAGGTCAGCCAGCCGGATACACCGCTGGCCGGAGGAGAGACGGTGGTAGTGCCCGATACGCAGGTTTCGCTGCGAGAGCAGAGCGGCGCCTTACAAAAAGTTAACACCAGTGCCGACCTCAATGCAGTTATCCGCGCGCTGAACGGCCTCGGCGCCACGCCAAATGACCTGATGTCGATTTTACAATCAATGAAAAGCGCGGGCTGCCTGCGTGCGCAGCTGGAGATGAACTAATGGAAAGCGCTTCTCTCATCCAGGGGGCCGCTTTTGATGCGGGTTCCCTGGATACGCTAAAGCGCCTGGCGAAACAGGATGCGCAGCGTGGTCTACAGGGCGCCGCCCAGCAGATGGAAGGGTTGTTCGTGCAGATGATGCTAAAGAGTATGCGGGCAGCCAGCTTTAAAGACGGCTTGTTTAACTCGCAGCAGTCAGAGATGTTCACCGCTATGTACGATCAGCAGCTGTCGCAGGATATGGCGGCACACGGAAAACTGGGGCTGGCTGATCTTATGCTGCAACAGCTGGGCGGCATCCCAACGACCACGGCGGGCGGCACGCCGGTCGCCTTTTCCTCTCGCCCACTCCCAGCTGGACGAGCATTCTTCCCACCACCTGCCGTCAACCGCGCCGTTTCGAACGGGCAAGCGCTCCCGTCCGCGACCGGCGGCGGGTTTATTTCCCGCCTGTTAGCGCCTGCGGTGGAAGTTTCACGTCGAACGGGCATCCCGCATCAGCTCATCATTGCGCAGGCTGCTCTGGAATCAGGGTGGGGAGATAAAGAGATACGTCGGGAGAATGGCCAGCCAAGCTATAACCTGTTTGGCGTAAAAGCGACGCCGGGCTGGAAAGGGGAAACGGCGGAAATAACCACAACCGAATATATCAACGGCGTGGCGCAAAAAGTAAAGGCGGCATTCCGCGTTTATCATTCTTATACCGATGCGCTGCATGATTATAGCCAGCTGTTAATAAAAAATGCCCGCTACCAGAAAGTGACGCAGGCGAAAACGCCGGAACAGGCCGCGCAAGCGCTACAGGATGGGGGGTATGCCACCGATCCACAATATGCAAAAAAATTGATCGGGGTCATTCACCAAATTAAAAGTAACCTAACGCAAGCGGCAAATGCTTATAAAACCGATCTCTCGTCAATATTTTAGCAGTACAGGTTTTAGAGAGTTTATTCCTCGCCGATAGATGTATAAGGCTCTATTTATTCTGAACAACTCAGAAATTTCGCAAACATGGAATGCGGGTGATTTATGAATCTCATGTATCTGGCACAAAGCGGTCTGAGCGCCGCCCAGGCATCATTAAACGTCGTCGGTAATAACTTAAATAATGCTTATACGGTGGGATATAGCCGGCAAAATATTATTTTAGGCGAGGCGGGCGGTAAAACTACGCAAAATGGTTACTTTGGTTATGGCGTACAGGTTAATGGCGTGAAACGCGCCTATGATGGTTTTATTAATAATCAGTTACGCAGCGCGCAAACCTCTTATAGCGCCCTTTCCAGTCGTTATGAACAGCTTAGCCAGATCGATAATATGCTGGGCGACAAAAGCAATAATGTTTCCGTTTCGCTGAATAATATTTTTGGCGCACTGGAAAAAATGAGCAGCGATCCGGTAAGCATGGCCGCGCGACAGGAAGCGATGTCGCAATTTAAATCGACCGCCTACCAGTTTCAAAGCAGCGCCCGGACGCTTACCGGACTGGAAAAAAGCACCAACACCCAAATCAACCAAACCGTAAACGATATTAATTCGTATGCCAAAGAGCTGGCGACGGTGAATGCCGCGCTGTATAAAACGCATGCGCAAACCGGCGGACAGCCAGCAGATTTGCTGGATCAACGCGATTTGTTGCTGAATAAGTTAAGCAATCTGGTCGGCGTGCGGGTGGATGAAAATCAGCTGACCGGTGAAGTTACTGTTGCGCTTTCCAACGGGTTGCCGCTGGTAAACGGCGATCGTACCTGCCAGTTCGAAGCTACCCCTTCTGCTGCTAATCCGGCACGGTTAGAAGTGGCCTATATTGATGCTTCCGGCAACGCCATCAAGTTGGATGAAGAGAAGATCAACAGCGGGAAGCTGGGCGGTTTATTTAAATTCCGTAATGAGGATCTGGTTGACGCTCGCGATCAGCTAAATCAGCTTGCGTTGCAAATGGCTAACCGTTTTAACGAAGTGAATGCGGCAGGGTTTGATATTGAAGGCGAAGCTGGCGGAGATATTTTCACCATTACCGATCCGACAGCGTTAATGAATCGTAATAATCAGGGCGATGCCTCGCTCGATATTAGCTTTAGCGAAATTTCGCAGGTGAAAGCGCAGGATTATACCCTGGTTTATCAGGGGCCGGGTGCCAACGATTGGCTAATTACCGATAGCAGCGGCAGAGAGATTACGCCGGAAATTGGCGCAGCGGGCGAGCTCACCTTTGAGGGTATCACCATCCAGCCGCAGGGCACGCCTGAAGCCGGCGACAGCTTTATTTTTAACTCCGCTGGCGGCGTGGCTGAAAATATTGCGGTAGCCATTAGCAGCGGCGACAAAATTGCCGCATCCAGCTCCGATGATATCGATGAAGAAAGTAATAACGAAAATATCAAAGATATGATCGCTATTAAAAACGAGAGCCTGGTCGGCAAGGCGACATTAACCGAAGCCTATGCCAGCCTGGTCAGCTCTGTAGGCTCTTCGGTTAATGCGTTAAAGGGCAATACGGAAGTTGCAGGATACGTTAAAGACCAGCTGGTTGAGCAGCAACAAAATGTGGCGGGCGTGGATCCGACGGAAGAATACATTTATATGCAAATGTATACCCAATATTACCAGGCCAACACCCAGGTATTGCAAACCGCCACCACTATTTTTGATGCAATTTTAAGTATCCGATAAAATTTAAGGAAAAAACGATGCGGATTAGCTCACTCTATATGTTTCAACGGCAAATTGGCAACCTGTCTAACAGCACCGCCAACGCCAACGATATTGCTGCCCGACTGGCTTATGGGCAATCCTTGCTGAAGCCGTCAGACGATCCGGCAGGCGCCTCTCAGGCGGTCATTTATCAGAACTCGCTGGCAAATATTGAACAATATGAAACCGCACGTCAGTATGCGCAGGATGCACTGGCGCAGCAGGATGAAGCAATGAATTCGATCGGTTCGTTGTTAACGAAAAACCTGTCAGAGAAAATTGTCGCTGCTGGAAACGGCACCTATTCTGAGCAGGATCGTGCAGCGTTGGCGAAAGAGCTGGAAGGCATTCGTGGTAATCTGATGAACCTTGCTAATAGCCGCAACAGTAATGGACGCTATATTTTTGCTGGCTATAACACCGGCAGCGAACCTTTTACGCAGGATGGCTCCTATGTCGGCGGCAATAAGCCGATCGTGCAGGTGGTCGCCGACAGTACGGAAATGCAGGTTAGTCATACCGGCAGTGATGTTTTCATGTCAGGCACGCCAGACGATGTTTTTGCCGCTCTGGATAGCGCCATTACCGCATTAACCGCGCCGATAACGGATGATGCCGACCGTGAGGCGCTGCAGCTTACGCTGGATAAGGCCAACGTTTCGATCAAAAAGAACATCGATAATCTGGGCAAAGTGCAGGCGATGGTAGGCACCAATCTTCAGCAGTTGGATATGCTGGGCTCCAGCGCCGATACGCATAAAATAGACGTGGAAAGCAGCCTGCAGGAAACGCTGGGCGCCGATATGGACAGCTTTACCACGCTGGTCGTTCAGTCAAAAATGACCGAATTTGCTTTAAATTCTTCTTATATGGTATTCCAGACCATGCAACAAATGTCGATTTTCAATATGCTTAAGTAATTTCCTGCATAAAAATAATGGAATGACGACGTTTTCGGTATCAACGTCAAATTCAGGCAGAATGATTAAGGATAATCAATGCTCAATAATTTAAAAATCGTCACGGGAATTAATATTGCCATCTATAGCCTGATTTTAATGCTGTTGGGCATTGTGGGCTTCGGTTATTACAGTGCCTCAACATCAAGTCAGCAATTTTCACAATTTATGCAGGTCAGTGAAAACGCATCGGTTCTGGATGATGCCGATAACGCAATAAATAGTCTGTTAGAGAAAATTTACGCGTTAACTTTGACAACCAGCAAAGGAGAAAAGGCAACGACACAGCAGCTTAGTGAAGCCCGACGGTCGCTTGCTTTGGCCCAGGAACGCTTAAAGCGTTTCTATGCGCAGCCGTATCAACAAGATGCCATTGCAATTGTTGATAAAATCAAACAGCAGGCGGATACGTTAATGGGGATGCTTGTATCGCGACTGGAAAATATCAACCAGGCCGATAATGCTGTGCGCGAAATGAATAAAATTTCCGCCGCTCGCATCCTTTTTGAAAATGAAATAAAGCAGTACAGTGCTCGCTTCGATGCATTGATCGATACGATAGAGCTGGAAGCGAAAGCCAACAACAGCCGCTTCAATACGCTGGCGATTAGCGCCGGTATTATTGCACTGGCGTTGGCGGTTTGCATGCGCCTGTGGCTCAAACGCGCGCTTTTCCGGCGCCTGGATGAGACGGTGAAAACTTTCCAGTCCATGTCGACGGGCAAACTGGACGAAGCGATCCCGACTGGCGCCGCTAATGAGATCGGTCTGATGTTCATTGAGCTGGAAAAGCTGCGTCAGTGGGTAACAATGACCGTCTCGGCTATCCGCAGCGGCGTAAGCCGTATTAATGCCTCAGCGCAGGAAATCGTCAGCGGCAATAATAATCTCTCTTCGCGTACCGAAGAACAGGCTTCTTCTTTGCAGCAGACTGCCGCAAGTATGGAAGAGCTGAAAATTACGGTGCGGCAGAACGCAGATAATGCGCATACCGCGCGGCAACTGGCAGAAAGCGCCAGCGGCAGCGCCCGTAACGGCGGCGAGGTTATGGTAAGCCTCAATACGATTATGAGCAGGATTATTGAAAGCTCACGTCAGATTGGCGATATCAATAGCGTGATCGACAGCATCGCGAATCAAACCAATATTCTGGCGCTGAATGCCGCGGTGGAAGCGGCACGAGCCGGTGAGCAGGGACGTGGATTCGCTGTAGTCGCGGGTGAAGTACGTCATCTGGCGAAGCGCAGCGCCGACGCGGCGAAGGAGATACGTTCGCTGATAAACACCTGCGTGGCGGATATGCATTCCGGTTCACAGGAGGTTGATCAGGCGGGAACGGCAATGCAACAAATTATCCAGTCGGTCTCTCAGGTGACGGACATTATGGCGGAGATCGCCTCAGCTTCTGATGAACAAAGCGCTGGCATTAACCAAATTGCTCAGGCGGTGAACGAGCTCGATTTAGTCACCCAGCAAAATGCCGAAATGGTCGAGCAGGCGGCGACAGCGGCAATAAGTATGGAAGGTCATGCAGAACAGCTGGGCAACCTGGTGGCGCATATCAGGCTAAAGGAAGAAGTGGAAGAGACGGTTATCGAACACCCACCACTATTAAGTCCGGTAAGGTTGTTACCTGAAACTAAACACAAGGGAGGTGAGTTGGATCACATTAAGCCGGTAGGAGAATGGGAAAGTTTTTAAATTAATTACTTTTAAACGGCGCGAGTAGTGCAATTGCCCAATAAGCGACGCAAGATATCATTTCATTTACGGAATTAGCGAAAATAGTGGAGTCTTATTGAGCTATATATACCCAAGCCAATGAAAGATAATTAAACTATTACCCATGGCAGGATGGACAATGTCATTGTGAATGAATTATATACCTCTGAAGGTATGGTAGATAAAAATGCCTTATGGAAAAAGTATGCTTTCCTGGTACGCCATGAGGCATTAAGGCTACAGGTGCGGTTACCCACCTGCGTAGAGCTGGATGATTTGATTCAGGCGGGTGCAATTGCGCTCCTTAACGCTATCGACCATTTCGATCCTAAAAAAGGCATTGTTTTTAGCACCTATATTACCCAGCGTATACGTTGGGCTTTGATTGATGAACTACGAGAGCGTGACTGGGTACCGCGTCGTATCCGCAGTAACGCACGAGAAATTGCCGGGGTTATTCATCGTATCGAACAGGCGACGGGAAAAGCCGCTAAAGAGGCGGATATTGCTGCTGAGATGAATATAACACTTAGTGAGTATAGACAAATGCTGGCGGATACTAACGCCAGCCAAATATGCTCGCTGGATGAACTGCAGGAAGAGCTGGCGGACAGGTTTGAACAGCCTGATATACAACATGAAAAACTTAATCCGCTCAATAAGATTACGCAGCACAGGTTACTGACAAAAATTGCTGATGAGATTAAAAAGCTACCCGAAAGGGAGCAGGTATTATTGAATCTCTACTACCAGCAAGAGTTGAATATGAAAGAAATTGGTGAAATCCTTGGAATAACGGAAACGCGGGTAAGCCAGCTGCATAGCCAGGGAATTAAACGCATCCGTTCTCGTTTGCAATTACTCGGGTAATTGTTAAATTAATTAAGGATTTTATATTTTTTAACGCTTAATTTTAAGCAGTTGATAACATTTAATGCCTGCTGATTACTATTTATAATAACTTTATCCATTAATCGGGAGCCAGATCTCGTTATCTTACTGATTGCGTTTAAAAGTGTTAGGATTAATTAATATAGATTAAAAAGTTCTTGAAAAAAGCTAGTTGCTTAGATGATAATCGGGATTCCAAATAGGAATTGTCTTGAAAATGCCAACATCAGGAAAATAACCTCCCGGTGCTAAAAGTAGAATGATTCTCATATTCAGCACGTTGCTTTTATTTGCGTCAGCATGACGCAGCCCGGTGTGAAACCGTTTATCTATACTGAGATTTGCGCAAAATAGTAAGTGGACATTCCATATTGTTTGGCTCTCATCTAATACCGATATTAAAAAATATCGGCTGGATTATTTTACACAAAATCAATGTGGAATATAAATATGCACAGCTCTGATACTAACGATCAGCTTCAAACTATCCATGACCTGAACCTGACTTATTTGGTTCTGGCGCAAAGGCTTATCCGTGAAGATAAGTTCGCCGCGGGTTTTCGCCTGGGGTTAGACGGCACCATTCTTGATACGCTCAGTGAGCTTACTCTGCCGCAGCTGATCAAGATGGCGGCTACCAGCCAGCTAATATGCCGCTTGCGCGTAGATGACAAAGAATTAATTGACTGTCTGACGAAAGCCTCACGTATTGATGCGTTACAACAAATCCATACTGGCATTATTTTATCAACGGAGTTGCTCAACTCGCTTTCCGAGCAAAACCATTCACCTTGCTGACGGAGCTAGCAATCATGAGTGAAAAAAGTATCCTGGACGAAATCAAAGAAGTCCAGATGGCAATGGAGCTTATTACTTTTGGTGCCAGAATGCAGGTGCTGGAAAGTGAGATCAGCCTAAGTCGTAGGCGACTGCTAAGGCTTTACAAGGAACTGCGCGGCTGTCCCCCGCCAAAAGGCATGCTGCCTTTTTCTGCGGAGTGGTTTATGTCCTGGGAGCAGAATATCCACTCATCGATGTTTTACAATATTTATCTTTTTATCAGAAAAATAGAAAATTGCCGCCCTATCGAAGCATTAATCAAAGCTTACCGTTTATACCTGGAACAGTGCCCGGTTAAACCTACAGAAAAACCAGTGCTGGGATTAACCCGTGCATGGGCACTCTTACGTTTTATTGAGTGCGGCATGATAGGACGTACAGAATGTATCGCCTGTCACGGCGCTTTTGTTATTACCCATGAACATGCAAAAGAGCCCTTTACCTGCAGCTTATGCAGCCCGCCTTCCCGCGCGGCGAAAAAATGTGAAAGCTATGATATTGCCGGTTAAACAGCGCACTGCACGATAACGTTGATGGTAAGAAACTGGGATCGTTAATAACGTATCTGTATATCTGGATACGTTAACGCCTCAAGCGTTATTCACTATTAATAAATATAAAGAAACAGGCGTGTTTATAATAAGGAGACAACATGCTGGTTATTATCGGGTATGTGGTTGTTTTTGCCACTGTTTTTGGTGGGTTTGTTCTATCTGGTGGTCATCTTGGCGCGCTTTATCAACCTACCGAACTGCTTATCATCGGCGGGGCTGGCGTAGGCGCATTTATTGTAGGAAATAATGGTAAAGCCATCTCTGCTACCATGAAGTCATTTCCTCTGCTGTTTAAAGGCTCACAGTACAATAAAGCGGTTTACATGGAATTAATGGCGCTGATGTTTTTATTACTGACCAAAGCGCGACAAAGCGGAATGATGGCGCTGGAAAATGATATAGAAGACCCACAAAGCAGTACCCTTTTCGCCAACTATCCGCGTCTTATTGCCGATAAGTTATTAATGAATTTCCTGGTCGATTATCTGCGCCTGATGATCAGCGGCAATATGAGCCCGCATGAAATTGAAGCCTTAATGGATGAAGAAATTGAAACCTGCGAGCATGAGCTTGAGGTGCCGGCCGGCAGCCTGAACTCCGTGGGTGATGCTTTTCCTGCTTTCGGCATTGTGGCGGCGGTAATGGGCGTGGTTAATGCGCTGGCGGCAGCCGATCGGCCCGCGGCTGAACTGGGCGAACTGATCGCGCACGCCATGGTAGGCACCTTTTTAGGGATTCTGCTGGCGTACGGTTTTATCCTGCCGCTGGCAGCCCTGCTGCGGCAAAAAAGCAGTGAGAAAGTGAAGATGCTGCAATGCATTAAAGTCACGCTGCTTTCCAGCATGAGTGGGTATGCGCCGCAGATAGCGATCGAATTCGGACGTAAAATCCTTTTTTCCACTGAACGCCCTACCTTTATTGAGCTTGAAGAGCATGTGCGTCAAGTGAAGTCGAATGCCGGCAGTGATTCGGAAAGTGCGCCATGAGTAAAAATAAGCACCCGATCATTATCGTCCGCAAGCGGAAAAAACACGGCCATGGTCATCATGGTGGTTCATGGAAAATCGCCTACGCCGATTTTATGACGGCGATGATGGCGTTTTTCCTTGTCATGTGGCTGATTACCAGTAGCTCTCCACAGCAGCGACACAGTATTGCGGAATATTTCCAAACGCCTTTAAAGGTGGCGTTATCGCAGGGCAATCAGGCCAGCCTGAGCGAAAGCGTTATTCCAGGCGGCGGTAGCGATATGGTACACAAAGAGGGCGTAGTTAACCGCTCTACGCCGCGCGACAATACCGATCTTAAGCGGCTGAGAAAAGCGCGCGATCGTCTGGAAAGCATGGTTAAAACCGATCCCAAACTCAGTAATTTCCAGTCAAATCTGCGTATGCAGCTCACCGAAAATGGTCTTCTCATTCAAATTATCGATACTCAGGACCGGCCGATGTTTAAGCTGGGCAGCAAACAGCTGGAAGGCTATTTGAAAGGTATTTTCGAGAGCCTGGTCCCGGTGATTAATCAGTTGCCTAATCGGGTTAGCCTGACGGGGCATACTGATTCTCTTCCCTATGCGCATGGCGATACGGGTTACAGCAACTGGGAGCTTTCCGCCGATCGCGCTAACGCTTCGCGGCGTGCATTAATCAGTGCTGGCCTGGCGGCCAATAAATTTCTGCGGGTAGTAGGAACGGCGGATTCGATGGTGCTGGATAATACCTCGCCCCATGATCCTATTAACCGCCGCATTAGTATTTTGGTATTAAGCCAAAATAAAGAGAAATCGTTGATTAAGGATGACAGCTTAATCCAGGACGTAGCCAGTCATGAAAATATCGAAGCAATAAAGGATGAGCTAAAGATAACACCGCAAACCAATGAAGGTGCTGCCGCGCTTGCGAATTAAATCAGGATAAGGTTGAACAATATGGATGTAAGCGATTTTTATCAGACTTTTTTTGATGAAGCCGATGAGCTGTTAGCCGATATGGAGAAATATCTGCTGCAGCTTGATGTCATTTCGCCCGACAAGGAAATGTTGGATGCTATTTTCCGCGCAGCGCATTCAATTAAAGGCGGCGCGGGAACGTTCGGGTTTAAAATACTGCAAGAAACCACCCACTTGATGGAAAATCTGCTGGATGATGCGCGCTGCGGTGTACTGCGGCTAACCAGCGAAATCATTAATCTGTTTCTGGAGAGCAAGGATATTATGCAAGATCAGCTTGATGCCTATAAATCTTCTCAGGAACCAGATGAAGAAACGTTTAATTATATCTGCGAGGCGTTGCGGCAAATTGCGCTACAAAGCAAAGAGGGCGCGGCGGGACCGACGACGGCAGCATCTGCAAGCGTACCGGTAGAGCGCGCTTTTCTTGATATCACCTTGCTAAAGGTCCAGGAAGAAGAGGGGCGTTTGCTGGCTGATGAGCTCTCTAATCTGGGTAAAATCCTTAGCCAGCAGCAGCAGGAAGATCGGTTGCAGGTTCAGCTGGAAACCACGGCCAGCGCAGATGAAATCGAAGCGGTGCTCTGTTTTATTCTTGAAACAGAACAGATCCTGATTACCGCAGGCAGCGGGACGGCAGAGCCTGCCGACAGCCCATCGTCGGTCACAGCGGATGCCGCCGGCCCGGCGACGAAAAGCGCGCCCGTCAGGCCTGCCGCCCGTGCGCAAGCCGCCGAATCCAATAGCATTCGTGTTGCCGTTGAGAAGGTGGATCAGATTATCAACCTGGTTGGCGAACTTATTATTACCCAATCGATGCTGTCACAGCTTTCCTCCACCTTAGAACCATCGGCAAATGACGTGCTGATCAACAGCATCGCCCAGTTGGAGCGCAACGCGCGTGATTTGCAGGAGTCGGTGATGTCGATTCGTATGATGCCGATGGAGTATGTGTTTAGCCGCTTCCCGCGGCTGGTGCATGATTTAGCCGGCAAGCTGAATAAAGAGGTGGAGCTAACGTTGATTGGCGGCTCCGCCGAGCTGGATAAAAGCCTGATAGAGCGCATTATCGATCCTTTAACCCATCTGGTGCGCAACAGCCTCGATCATGGAATTGAAAGCAGTGAAGAACGCGTAGCGAAAGGCAAATCCGCCGTGGGCAACCTGACGCTGTCTGCCGAGCATCAGGGCGGAAATATTGTGATTGAAGTCAGCGATGATGGCGCAGGCCTTAACCGTGAGAAAATCCTGGCCCGAGCGCAGTCGCAGGGCATGGCGATTAACGAAAATATCAGTAATGAAGATGTCTGGATGCTGATTTTCGCGGCAGGCTTCTCCACGGCGGAAAAAGTGACCGATGTCTCCGGACGCGGTGTCGGCATGGATGTGGTACGACGTAATATCCAGGAAATGGGCGGCCATGTTGAGATCGCCTCTGAACAGAATAAAGGATCGACTATCCGCATCATTCTGCCTTTAACTCTGGCGATCCTGGACGGCATGTCGGTGCGCGTTGCCGATGAAACCTATGTGCTACCGCTTGGCGCAGTGATGGAGTCGCTGAAACTGTCAGAAGATTCGCTCTATCATATGGCGGGCGACGAACTGATGCTGCAGGTACGCGGCGAATATATCCCGCTGATTACGCTACAGTACATATTTAATATGGCGGAAGCGCCCGCCGCTATTAATGACAGCGTTGCGGTGATTTTACAAAGCGCTGGCGTACGTTACGCCTTGATGGTCGATCAGCTCATTGGCCAACATCAGGTGGTGGTAAAAAATCTTGAGCTTAACTATCGCAAAGTGCCCGGTATCTCGGCCGCTACTATTTTGGGCGACGGTAGCGTGGCGTTAATTCTTGACGTCGCTGCGCTGGCGAAACTGTGTCAGGCCAGGCGCGTGGCGATGAAAGCCGGACAAACGCTCTCTGTTTAAGGACAAACAACATGACTGCTTCCGCATCTGTAAAGAAAACAGCCAATGATAATCATGGCAATGAATACCTGGTGTTTACGCTGGGAAATGAAGAATACGGCATCGAAATATTAAAGGTGCAGGAAATACGTGGCTGTGAACGGGTCACCCGGCTCGCCAATACGCCCGAATTTATCACCGGTGTTACTAACCTGCGCGGCGTTATTGTGCCGATCGTCGATCTACGGATTAAATTCGATCTGGCAGGCGTAGAAATTAATGAAAAGACGGTGGTAATAGTGTTAAGCCTGGCGAACCGGGTGGTGGGCATTGTTGTGGACGGCGTTTCCGATGTCCTGTCGTTGAATACTGAAGAGATCAAACCGGCGCCGGACTTTTCCGTTACGCTCTCTACTGATTATCTGCTGGGTTTGGGTTCGGTGGATGAAAGAATGATTATCCTGGTGGATATAGAAAAGTTACTGACCAGCGAAGAGATGGAGCTGGTAGAGAAAAGCGTTAACGAGACGCTGTAAGGCTTTACCGGGCAGCAACGGCCAGTAATGCGCCGCTGCTGCCCTTTTTATTTCCTGCCTGTAGCCCGACCTGCTGTTTCCTTTCCCTGCTCCTGCTCCTGCTCCTGCTCCTGTTCCTGCTCCTGCCACCTGGTCCTGCCACCTGCTACCCATTTACTCTTTGCCGCCGGTTCCATTGTGCCGACTGCTTTCCTGCCGGCTGCATTGCTACCGGACTACCTGACATGCCTCAGGGTGGATGTGTTGCCGTACGCAGTTACGGCCAGAACTTACCGCGATTGACCGGGTTTGATTGCGGCAGGCGGCAGTTTTGCAGCTGTCGATTGGTGGGTAAGGCGTCGGGAAGCGGTGAGCAGGAATGGTGGGTATAAAAAACGCCCTGCCAATAAAGGCAGGGCGTCAGCTTATTAAGCTAAAGGAGCGTTACGCTCGCTACGTTAAACTTAGCGCAGCAGGGACAGCACGTTTTGCGGCACCTGGTTAGCCTGGGCCAGCACGGTGGTACCAGCAGACTGCAGGATGTTAGCACGGCTCATGTTGGAAACTTCAGAAGCGAAGTCCGCATCCAGGATACGTGAACGTGACTCAGACAGGTTGTTTACTGCGCTGTCCAGGTTGCTGATTACTGAAGCAAAACGGTTCTGCGCGGCACCCAGACTTGAGCGCAGGCTATCCACCTGTTTCAGGGCCGCATCCACCGTTTTCATCAGTTTGGCGCTCGGATCATTGATGTTATTGCCTTTTACAAAGGCCGCGGTAGATGGTGTCCCGGTAATTGTTGCCTTGATTTCTATAGCGACTTCAGTGCCGGTTTCTGTAGTACCTACCGCCCTGAGTTTGTTATCGCTACCAATATAGATATCACCGCTACCGTTAGCGCCAAAGGCCAACTCTTTCATTTTCGTCATGTCAGTAGCAGTCAGCTGATGCGTTGCGAGGGTCGTGTCAGCACCGGTGGTAATAGTCATACCTGCGGCAGCTTTGTTACCCAGATCCACACGATCGGCATATTTATTAACGTCGAAATCCGCCATATTCAGCGTGTCGGCGTTGATCTGCTCCAGGTTCAGGCTAATGGTTTCGCTATCATTCGCGCCAACCTGAATTGTCAGACTCTGATCGCTCTTCAGCACTTTCACGCCGTTGAAGTCAGTTTGTTCAGAGATTCGGTTGATTTCAGACAGGCGCTGGGTGATTTCGTCCTGAATGGACTGACGGTCAGAAGCAGAGTTGGTGCCGTTGGAAGCCTGTACGGTCAGACGACGAATGTTCTGCAGGTTATCGTTGATTTCGTTCAGTGCGCCTTCTGTGGTCTGAGCCAGAGAAATACCGTCGTTCGCATTACGTGAAGCCTGAGTCAGGCCGGTAATGTTAGAGGTAAAACGGTTACTGATTGCCTGACCTGCCGCGTCATCTTTTGCGCTGTTAATACGCAGGCCGGAAGAAAGGCGCTGAATGGCAGAACCCAGAGAGCTCTGTGATTTGTTCAAATTATTTTGAGCCATCAAACTCAGGGCGTTAGTATTAATCACCTGTGACATATTGTTCCCTCATATATATAGGTTGGGTTCTTTTATTGCAGATATCTGCATTTCAATGATGCGTTAACAAGCGCATATTAAAATTATCGGCCTCAGATAAATTCTCTAAAAAAATATTTGAAAATAATTTTTCATCCGCACAATTATTGGGCGGGCGTAATAATTCAGTAAGAGAAATGTTTAAATAATGCGTTAAGTTTCTCCCAGTGCCTCAAAGTCGATAAAAGCCATCATTACCGCTTTTTTATAGCGCATTTATTCTTGGGGGAAAGATGCGATAATTAGGGCTTTTATAAGGGTTTTAATATCGGGCTGGCCGCATGCATAAAGAGGGTGACAATTATAAGCATGGTTAAAGGTGGGCAGTGGTTTAAATAAGCGTGGCGCTTAAAGGCGTAAAATTACTCCGGTGGCCTGTAGCCAGAAAGAGAAAAGATTTATCTTCGCGCTGTTTAAACCGATAGCTAAAAGAGTAGGTCCGAATAATAATCCTTAAAGGAGTTTATCATGGCAACCCTGTCTTCCCTTGGCGTTGGTACCGGCGGCATCGATACGGCCAGCATGCTGACGCAGATAAAAGCTGCAGAGCAGACCCGTCTGACGCCTTACACCAATTTAAAAAGTAGCTACGAAAATAAAATTTCCGCCTGGGGCAAAATCTCCAGCGCGCTCGCTACTCTGCAGGGCAGCGTTAAGAAACTCAGCGGAGAAGCGTTTAATACGCTGAAGGTTAGTGATAACAAGACTTTTACGGCCACGGCAACGGCGGAGGCCAACGCCGATGCGCATGATGTCACCGTAATGCAGCTGGCGGTTTCCCATAAGCTGCGCACCGCGGGTTACGAAGACGCCGCTGAAAACCTGGGTGAAACCACCGGCGCAACCCGTACCATTACCATTACGCAAAAAAATGGCAAAGAGCTGAAAGTCGAACTGGCAGATGATGAAACCTCTCTTAACCAGATGGCGAAAGCGATCAATAAGCAAGAGGGCGATGTCCGCGCCTCGGTGCAGCGTACCGATGAGGGTTATCAGCTGGTGCTCAGTTCACGCACCGCCGGTACCGACGGCGAAATGTCGGTAAGCGTCGAGGGTGACGATACGCTGGGCGCGCTGTTAAATACTCAGGAAGGCGGACGAGAGGCTGATGACGAGACGAATGGCATGATTGTCGTTTCCGAAGCCCAGGATGCAAAACTGAAGGTTGATGGCATCACGTACACGCGATCCAGTAATAATATTACCGACATCATCGAAGGTGTGACCTTAAATCTGAAAGCCGTTTCTGAAAATGAAAAGTCAGAGCAGCTTACGCTCAGCATAGATAACTCCGCCATCAAAAGTACGCTGCAGGATTTTGTTAAACAATATAATGCATTGCTAACGCAAACCGCCGCCTCCAGTAAATATGTGCCGAACGACGCTTCCGGCTTAACGGACGATGAGGTCGCCAAACCCAACAAGGAAAATGGCGCGTTGATGGGTGACGGCACGCTGCGCAGCATGGTGGGCGAACTGCGCGCCGCAGTTAACGGCGTTTATGGCGACAATAACAGCGACTATGACGCCCTGACCTCGCTGGGCATCACGTTTGATGCCGGCACGGGTCAAATGACGTTAAGTGAGAAAACGTTGGACGAAGCAATTGCCAACGATTCCGATCAAATTGGTCTGATGTTTAAAGACCATGCCGGAAATCAAGGCCTGGCCTCCACGCTAAGCGATATTATTACCAAATATGCTGGTGACGAAGAGAGCAAAACCGACGGCATAATCAAAGGCACCACCAACACGCTGGATGAGCAGGTTAAGCTGGTAAAAGAGCAAATAGACAAAACGCAAAAACTGATTGATGCGCAGGTAGAGCGCTATCGTGTGCAGTTCCAGAACCTGGATACCACCATGTCACAGTTGAACAGCCTGAGTAACCAGCTGATCTCAATGTTATCCAGCTTCAATAAATAACGTGCGCAAACAGCCAGAATAAGCAGGCGACCACCTGCTTATTTTTATGGAGACTACTATGTACGCAAAGCAGGGAACCCACGCCTACGCGCAGGTCGATCTTCACAGCAAGGTGGCCGGCGCGACGCCGCATCAGCTGATTACTATGCTGTTTGAAGGGGCGCACAGCGCGATTGTGCGTGCACGCCTTTATTTTGAAAACGGCAACATCGCGAAACGTGGCGAGATGATCTCAAAGGCGATTAATATTATTGATAACGGCTTGCGATCCGCGCTGGATCATGAAAAAGGCCAGCAGATCGCACGCGATCTGGGTGATGCTGCCAACTTACTGATTTAGTGTATGATGGTGTTTTTGAGGTGCTCCAGTGGCTTCTGTTTCTATCAGCTGTCCCTCCTGTTCAGCTACTGACGGGGTGGTGCGTAACGGCAAAAGCACCGCCGGACATCAGCGCTATCTCTGCTCTCACTGCCGTAAAACATGGCAACTGCAGTTCACTTACACCGCTTCTCAACCCGGTACGCACCAGAAAATCATTGATATGGCCATGAATGGCGTTGGATGCCGGGCAACTGCCCGCATTATGGGCGTTGGCCTCAACACGATTTTACGTCACTTAAAAAACTCAGGCCGCAGTCGGTAACCTCGCGCATACAGCCGGGCAGTGACGTCATCGTCTGCGCGGAAATGGACGAACAGTGGGGCTATGTCGGGGCTAAATCGCGCCAGCGCTGGCTGTTTTACGCGTATGACAGGCTCCGGAAGACGGTTGTTGCGCACGTATTCGGTGAACGCACTATGGCGACGCTGGGGCGTCTTATGAGCCTGCTGTCACCCTTTGACGTGGTGATATGGATGACGGATGGCTGGCCGCTGTATGAATCCCGCCTGAAGGGAAAGCTGCACGTAATCAGCAAGCGATATACGCAGCGAATTGAGCGGCATAACCTGAATCTGAGGCAGCACCTGGCACGGCTGGGACGGAAGTCGCTGTCGTTCTCAAAATCGGTGGAGCTGCATGACAAAGTCATCGGGCATTATCTGAACATAAAACACTATCAATAAGTTGGAGTCATTACCCAATTCCGCGTCGGTTAAAACGAAATCATTCTGGATATTCACGGGTTTATTGTTCAATTCAATGGTTTCACTTATCGCGCTTCGCCGGTGTGCCGTAACAACAGACGTATCCGCAGAACAGTTATCCCACCAACACGTGCCTGTAGCAAAAAGCAACCCACGGGCGCTGGACAATAAATATGGGCTGGTTAAAGCCATCGATTGCAAAGTCGGCCAGACAGGAAACGTCTTGCGATGATAAAAAACGGTGCCTGTTATACCGGCATGTTCATTATTTCCTGGTAAGCGCTAACTAATTTATTACGTACCTGCACGCCCAGGTTTAATGCAATAGAGGATTTTTGCATAGAAACCATAACATCATTAAGGCCAATCCCAGGTACGCCAGCAAGATAATTTTCAGACTGCTTTTTAGCGCCGGTTTGCATTTGGTTAATAGTGTTAAGGCTGTTAATTAAAAGGTTGGAAAAGGATACGGGTTCGCTATTTTCTGTATCACGAATAGCGAGGCTGGACCCAGTAGCTGCAATCTTATTTGCCTGAAACTGGATTTGCTCCAGTACGCCCACAGATTGAATTGACATAATATTCCTTTATAAAATAACGCTGACAGACGTAAACGCCACGTCAGGTTTTCCTTTTATTAACGTTTAATTAATAATGAGAATAACATAACTTTGCATGGGGCAAATAATCCAAATAAGCGACAGAAGCTTTCATTTATTAACGCTTAATATTTTCTGCAAATGTCGGATAATGTTTAAAGGCGCGTTGCCGGGAAAAGGCATTACGCCTGTTAATACTGGCTCAGGATTTAACGCGCGGACTAACGGCTTATGGTGCAGGTTGCATCATCTTTTATTCAGGTAGGATGACCGCATGGATGCCAGCGACAACAGCAATAAAACTAACGCTTCATTGAATTTAACCTCTCTTATAGAACGACTTCGTGCTAATCCTCGTTTTGTCTTTATTATTTTGGCAGCAGCATTTATTTCGGTGATTGTCGCGCTGCTGTTTTGGGCCAAATCTCCTGATTATCGCGTACTCTACAGTAATATTAGCGATGAAGACGGCGGCGCTATTGTTGCGCAGCTAACGCAGATGAACGTGCCTTATAGCTTTCAGGAAGGCGGCGGTGCCATTATGGTGCCCGCCGATCGCGTCTATGAAGCGCGTCTGAAGCTGGCCCAGCAGGGGCTGCCAAAAAGAGGGCAGGTCGGTTTCGAGCTGCTCGATCAGGAGAAATTTGGTCTCAGCCAGTTTAATGAACAGATTAACTACCAGCGCGCTCTGGAAGGCGAGCTGGCGCGTACCATTGAGAAGCTGGGGCCGGTCCGCAGCGCGCGCGTACATCTGGCCATCCCGAAGCAAACGCTGTTCGTACGCGAGCAAAAATCGCCTTCCGCCTCGGTAACGCTGGATCTGAATGCGGGACGCTTACTGGATGCAGGCCAGGTTAACGCGATTAGCTGGCTTATCTCCAGCGCCGTACCTGGCCTGAACGCCGATAACGTCACTCTTGTCGATCAGCGCGGCAATTTGCTGACGCAGCGCGGCGCCCAGGCTATCCAGACCAACCAGCTTAAATATATCAGTGAAATTGAAGCGGATTACCGCCAGCGTATTCAGGCCATCCTTGCACCGGTCGTGGGAGCGGCAAACGTCAAAACACAGGTCACCGCGCAGGTTGATTTTACCACTCATGAGCAGACGGCCGAGCAGTACCAACCGAACAGCGCGCCGGAAAAAATGGCTATACGCAGCCGTCAAATCAACAGCAGCGAGCAGGGCAGCAAAGCGGGTCCGGGTGGCGTACCGGGCGCGTTAAGCAATCAGCCGCCGGTTCCTACCTCCGCACCGATTGATCAGCCGCCAGCAACAGATAAACCACAGGCAGGCGCGGATGGCGCGGCGATACCGACCCTGCCCTTTAGTCGACAAAAAGATGAAACCACTAACTACGAGCTGAACCGTACGCTTATCCATACCAAGCGCAGCCCCGGCACCATTGAACGCCTCTCCGTAGCGGTAGTGGTGAACTATCAGCCGGACGAAGAAGGCAAGCCGGTCGCGCTGAGTAAAGAGCAAATGGAACAGATTCAGGCGCTGGTGAAGGAAGCGATGGGCTATTCCAGCGAACGTGGCGATAGTTTAAACGTGGTGAACTCCCTGTTTAACGCCGATCCGTCCGAACCTGAAATTCCGTTCTGGCAACGTCCTGCCTTTATCGATCTGATGTTAGCGGCAGGCCGGTATCTGCTGGTGGCGCTGGTGGCGCTGATGCTGTGGCGCAAAATGCTACAACCGTTCTGGATAAAGCATCAAGAACTGGCGCTACAGCGTCTCGAACTGGAAAAAGAGGCGCGCCAGGCCGCGCGGGATGCCCAGCTGCGTAAAGCGGAAATGCGTGAACAGGCGAAAGCGCAGCAGCGTGTGGAAACTGAGGTTAATGTTCAGCAGCTGCGCAGTATGGCCGAGCAGGATCCGCAGGTTATCGCGCTGGTACTCCGTCAGTGGTTGAATAAGGAACAGTCATCATGAATGCATACGACAAAAGCGCAATCATCATGCTAACGCTCGGAGAAGAGCGCGCTGCGGAAGTATTTCGCCATCTTAATACCCATGAAGTAACACAAATCAGTAGCGCGATGGTCAGCATGAGTGGCTTTACCCATGAGCAACTGGCTGAAACGCTAAAAGAGTTCCAACACGATGCGAGCGATTTCGCCGCGCTCACCGTGAATACCAACGATTATCTGCGCAATGTGCTGGTGCAGGCACTGGGTGAAGAACGCGCCTCCAGCCTGCTGGAAGACTTGCTGGATACCCAGGGTAATAACAGCGGCATAGAAACCCTGAACTTTATGGAACCGCTGGCGGTATTCGAACTGATCCATGAAGAGCATCCGCAAATTATCGCCACCATTCTGGTGCATCTGAAACGTGCCCAGGCGGCGGACGTGCTGACCCGCTTTGATGAGCGCGATCGCAACGACATCATGCTGCGTATCGCCACCTTTGGCGGCGTACAGCCAGCGGCGCTGCAGGAACTGACGGAAGTGCTCAATAACCTGCTGCACGGCCAGAATCTCAAGCGCAGCAAAATGGGCGGCGTACGTCCGGCTGCAGAGATCCTTAACCTGATGAAATCGCAGCAGGAAGAAGCCGCTATCGAGGCAGTACGTGAATTTGACCATGAGCTGGCGCAGAAAATCATCGACGAGATGTTCCTGTTCGAAAACTTGCTGGAAACCGACGACCGCAGCATCCAGCGCCTTCTGCAGGATGTGGATAACGAAACGCTGATTATTGCGCTGAAAGGGGCTGAGCCGCCGCTGCGCGATAAATTCTTCAAAAATATGTCGAAACGTCAGGCCGATATTATGCGTGAAGATCTTAGCGCACGCGGACCGGTACGTATGTCGCAGGTGGAGGCCGAACAGAAAACCATTCTGCAAATTGTCCGTCGCTTAGCGGAGAGCGGTGAAATCAATATTGGCGGCAGCGAGGATGTGTATGTCTGATCTCCAGCAGTTAACCGGCTGGCAGGTTTGGCAGCCGGAAGATCTTTGCAAGGCAGATATGCTGCCTGACGATTTACACGTTATGAATGACGATGCGACGCCGGAGCAGCAGCAGGCGGAGCTACAGCGGCTGCGGCGCCAGGCAGAGCAAAAAGGCCTGGCGCAGGGACTGGCGCAGGGTATTGAAGAGGGGCGTAAACAGGGATACGACGAAGGCTATCAGCAGGGGCATCAGACTGGTATTGAACAGGCTTTGACGGAGGCCAAAGAGCGCCAGCAGCAAGCTATCATGCAGTTTGAAAACCTGTTACAAGCCTTTCAGACGGCGATTGATAACCTTGAAAAGGTCATCCCTTCGCGCCTGGTACAGTTAGCGCTAATGGCGGCTCGCGCCACGCTGGGAACCCATGTCGCTTTCGATAATAGCCTGCTGCTGGAAAAAATTCAGTCGCTGTTGCAACAGGAACCGCTGTTTCAGGGACCGGCTCAGCTCTGGGTAAGCGCCGACGAGTTTGCAGCGGTGCAGGAACAGCTCAGCGACGTGCTGGCCAAACATCAATGGGAGCTGCGTGCCGATGAGGCGATATTGCCCGGCGGCTGCCGCATTACCTCGGCGGAATGTGAACTGGACGCTACCGTTTCCAGTAGCTGGCAGGCGCTGTGCCAGCTCAGCCGCGAGGAATATAGCGCATGAGCCAGCGACTTTCACGGTGGCTTCAGGCCATTGACGATAAAGAGCAACAGATGGCGTCGTTGCCCGGCATACGCCGCTACGGCAGGCTAACGCGCGCCACCGGCCTGGTGTTGGAGGCGGTGGGCTTAACGCTGCCGATCGGCACGCTGTGCCGAATAGAGCGTGATGGCGCGCACGGCGGTGACTGCGTAGAAAGCGAGGTGGTCGGTTTCAACGGACAGATGCTTTATCTGATGCCGCTGGAAAATACGGACGGCGTTCTGCCGGGCGCGCGGATCTATGCGCCCGATACCGGCGAGACGAAAGGTAAAATGCTGCCGCTGGGCCGTACATTATTGGGCCGGGTGCTGGATGCGCGCGCCCGGCCGCTGGACAACCTGCCTGCCCCGGAGACGCGCCAGCGCGGCGCACTTTTTTCCATGCCTTACAATCCCTTGCTGCGCGAGCCGATCAAATCGGTGCTGGACGTTGGCGTATGCGCCATCAACGGCCTGTTAACGGTAGGACGCGGCCAGCGTATGGGGTTGTTTGCTGGCTCCGGCGTAGGGAAGTCAGTGCTGCTTGGCATGATGGCGCGCTACACCAAAGCGGATGTGATTGTGGTGGGGCTGATTGGCGAGCGTGGCCGTGAAGTAAAAGATTTTATTGAAAATATCCTGGGCAAAGAGGGACTAAGCCGCGCCGTGGTGATTGCTGCGCCGGCCGATGTTTCACCGATTCTGCGTATGCAGGGCGCCGACTACGCGACGCGTATCGCAGAGGATTTTCGCGACCAGGGTCTGAATGTATTGCTGATTATGGATTCTCTCACCCGCTATGCGATGGCGCAGCGTGAAATTGCGCTGGCAATTGGCGAACCTCCGGCCACCAAAGGCTATCCGCCGTCGGTTTTCGCCCGGTTGCCTGCGCTGGTCGAGCGTGCCGGAAATGGCGTGCAGGGCGGCGGGTCGATTACTGCCTTTTATACCGTCCTGACCGAAGGGGACGACCAGCAGGACCCGATTGCCGACTCGGCGCGAGCGATTCTCGATGGCCATATCGTGTTGTCACGTCGGCTGGCGGAAGCGGGGCACTATCCAGCCATCGATATTGAAGCCTCTATCAGCCGCGCCATGACCGAGCTGATTCCACCAACGCACTATAAAAAAGTACAGCGTTTTAAACAGCTGCTGTCCGCCTGGCAGCGCAACCGCGATTTAATCAGCGTCGGCGCCTATGCCGCTGGCAGCGATCCCCTGTTGGACCAGGCCATTGAACGCTATCCGCAAATGGCGCGTTTTTTACAGCAGGGAATCAACGATCGCAGCGAATATGAAACCTCGTTCGCCGCGCTTTCCGCGCTGTTTCCTGATTTACCTGACCACCAGAAGGAGAGTAGCGAATGACCCAGCGTTCCCCTATGAAGGTGCTGTGCGAGCTGGCGGAGCAGACCTTAAGCGATACCACCCAACAGCTTGGTCAGGTCCGCCAGGTTTACGCCAGCGCTGCCGCGCAGCTTGAACAGCTCACCCGCTATGAACAGGAGTATGGTCGACAGCTGCAAACTACCATGTCGGCCACCGGTATGCCGGTTATCAATCTGCTGAGCCACCAGTTTTTTATTTCGTCGCTTAGCCGCGTGGTGAAACAGCATACCGGTCATGTCGCGGCCTGCCAGCAGTCGGTTGACCATGCGTTGGATCGCTGGAAGAACGATAAGCGGCGGCTGAATGCCTTTGAAACATTGGTTAGTCGGGCCGATACGATACAGCAGGCAAAAGAGAATCGCCTGGAACAGAAGTTAATGGATGAATTCGCGCAGCGTGCAAGCTTAAGGAATAGCGCTTTATGATGATTAACGTAATCGCCGCCCAGCCGGGCACAGCTCCTGTGGGAGCCGCATCGGCGCATCAGGGTGAAAATACCGGTTTTGCCAACCTGTTAGGAACGCAACTCGCCGCCGTCACCGGCAGGGTGGTTACCCCGGCAATGCCGACAAAAGAGGACGACGCCGACAAGCTCTCCGAAGAGGAAATGGATGCGGCTGCGGCAGGATTAATACCGGTTGGCCTGGCGGAAGCCATGATTGCCCCGCTGCCGCCTGAAGCCGTTACAACCTCGCAATCGGCCGCCGTCGACCTGACTACAGCGGCGCCGCAAATAGCGGTATCTGGCAATGTGTACGGCATGCTCAATAACGAAGCCGATGCGCTCGTATCAGAGAATGATGCGGCGCAAAACGTGCGCCACAGCGCTACCGATGGCATGTTGCGGATGATCGCCAGCCCGCAGAGCGCTCATCACGCCGGAAAGGCTGCTACACCGCAAGAACAGTTTATGCCTGCGCCAATGGAGTTTATTAAGCCAGCCATCAACGTCGCCCCGGCGCTGGAAAGTGAGCCTGAGAGCGCCGTTCTGCCGGTTGACAACCATTCACCAGCGATGCCGCTTACCGCCTCGCCGGCCTTTTCACCGGCATCGCTGGCCGCACCGTCGACCGCTGCGCCGTCAGCCGCTAATGCCGCGCTACCGGTTGCTCACGGCATGCTGGAGCCGGAAGTCGGATCGCCAGCCTGGCAGCAGGCGCTTGGGCAGAAACTTAGCGCCTTTACCCGCAACGGCATTCATCATGCGGAGCTGCGTTTGCACCCGGAACATCTGGGGCCGCTGCATATTAAGCTACGTCTGGAACAGGATCAGGTTCAGCTGCACTTTGTTACCGATCAACAGCCGGTACGCGCCGCGTTGGAAGCAGCAATGCCCCACCTGCGTACCTCGCTGGCCGATGCCGGCATTCAACTGGATCAGGGCAGCGTTGGGCGTGATGCCTCTGCCTGGGGCTCTTCAGCCGATTCCCATTCAGGGCAATCCTCCCATTCACAGAACGGGGCTAATGGCTCACCGTTAATTGAAGTGGAAGAGGAAATTACACCACAGCGCATCCATTCTCCGCTGGGAATAAGTATTTTTGCCTGAAAATGAGAATTGACGATTTACCATCAGTAATTTCATCTTCTTGGCGCATTGTCCAGAGGCTCGCTTGTAATAGAATTTGCTATTCAATGGATCTGTATAATTGAACGCCAGGTAGCTTATAACAGGAATTGTTAATTCGATGTCAAATAAAAAAAGTCGACGACGACAGGGAAAAGTAAATTACGTACGCTATTTATACTTGTCATTTTGCTACTGGCGATAGCCGCCTGCGGCATTGCCGCCTGGACCCTGTATGAAATGAAAAATATGCAGGCGCGCTTGCTGTCAGAGAATGGCCTGCCTGAAGTCACGGAAGTTGTCGAGCCGATAGCGCCCGTTTATGTCCCACTGGATACCTTTACCGTCAGCCTGAAGCCCGGTAGTGAAGAATACGACCGGGTACTTTATATCGGCTTAACGCTGCGTGTGGGTAATGAAGAAGATAAATCGAGAATCGAAAAGTATTTGCCGGAAGTCCGCAGCCGTTTATTAATGTTGTTTTCCGGCCGCAGTGCGGAAGAGTTATCGGTTAACGAAGGCAAGTCGCAATTAATCCAGGATATTAAACAGATACTAAGCACGCCTCTTGATGAAAAATCGGGAGTGACGGTGACGGATGTTTTGTTTAACGCCTTTATATTACGGTAACGCTTATGTCTGACAGCATATTATCGCAGGCTGAAATCGATCGCTTGCTAAACGGTGGCGGCAGTAGTGAAGCTGAAAAGCCTGATGAAGAGTTGGTTGATAAAAACACCATCAAGCCTTACGACCCTAATACCCAGCGCCGCGTGGTGCGCGAACGTCTGCATTCGCTGGAGATCATTAACGAACGTTTCGCACGGCAGTTCCGTATGGGGTTGTTTAATTTGCTACGACGTAGCCCGGATATCACTGCCGGCAATATAAAAATTCAGCCCTATCACGACTTTGCCCGCAATCTTCCGGTGCCGACCAATCTTAATTTAGTGCATATGAATCCGCTACGCGGAACGGCGCTGTTTGTTTTCTCACCCAGCCTGGTCTTTATGGCGGTTGATAATTTGTTTGGCGGCGACGGTCGCTTTCTGACCAAGGCGGAAGGGCGTGAATTTACGCCTACCGAGCAGCGTATTATTAAACGCATGCTGTCGATGGCGCTGGAAGCTTATGACTACGCCTGGAGCACGATTTTCAAATTGGAAACCGAATACGTCCGCGCCGAAATTCAGGTTAAATTTACCAATATCACCTCATCTCCCAACGATATTGTGGTGACCACGCCTTTTTATGTGGAAATCGGCTCGCAAAGCGGTGAGTTTGATATCTGTATTCCTTTCAGCATTATCGAGCCGCTACGTGAGCTATTAAGTAATCCGCCGTTGGAAAACTCACAGCAGGAGGACGACCAGTGGCGTACGGTGCTGGCTTCGCAGGTAAAAGATACCGAACTGGAGCTGGTGGCGAACTTCACCGATATGCAAACGCGCCTGTCAAAAATTCTCGCGCTGCAAAAGGGCGATGTTATTCCGTTAGACAAGCCGGAAAGTATTGAAGCATGCGTGGATGGTTTCCCGGTGCTGTCGGGCAGCTATGGTTGTGTTAACGGGCAATACGCCCTCAAAATCGAGAAATTATTAAACCCTACATTACCGTCATTAAATAAGGAGCAATATCCCCATGAGTGACGCAAAACAACCGTCTGAGGCAGACGATCAGTCTGCAGACAGCCTTTGGGGGGAAGCGTTGGCCGAGCAGCAGACTATGGAAAGTCAGGCCAGTGCACCGGTTATAACAAAAGAGACCCAGGTCGCTGCCTTTAGCGAAGATCTTAAGCTTATCCTTGATATCCCGGTAAAAATGACCGTGGAGCTGGGCCGTACCAAAATGACGATTAAAGAGCTGCTGCGGCTGAGCCAGGGCTCGGTGGTCACGCTGGATGGCCTCGCTGGTGAGCCGCTGGATATCTTGATTAACGGCTATCTTATCGCTCAGGGCGAAGTGGTGGTGGTTTCCGACAAATTCGGCATCCGCATTACCGATATTATTACGCCCTCTGAGCGTATGCAGCGTTTAAGTCGATGATGGCTAAACGGAACGCAGAGCTGTTATGAATGATGCCTCTATGACCCTCTCACTGGTCACCCAGGTGAGCGGCGCGTTGGCGGTAGTGGTCCTGCTGATTATCTCCTGCGCCTGGCTGGCGCGCCGTTGCGGATTAGCCGGGCATGCCCGCGCGCATGGGTCATCGATTAAAGTGGAAAGCAGCTATTCGCTCGGCCAGCGTGAACGACTAGTCGTGGTTGAGGTTGATGGTCAGCGACTGCTGCTGGGCGTTACGCCCGGCGCGATTAGCCGCCTTGGCCGCCTTTCCCAACCCACCGAGACGCAGAGCGCAGCTGCGTCAGATTTTCAACTAACCCTGAAGCGCCTGCTAAAACGCCGCAAAGCGGAACCTGAACAATGAGTTTTCTATTGCACGCCGTACGGCGTTATCGGCTGGCGGCTTTGCTGCTGCCTTTACTTTTTCTGCCGCACGGTGTCTGGGCCGCCAATGGCGATATCCTGTTGACGCGGGGCGGCGGCGGTGAAAGCTGGTCATTGCCGATCCAAACGCTGGTCCTGCTCACCTCCCTGACGTTTCTGCCCGCCATTTTGCTGATGATGACCGGCTTTACCCGCATCATTATCGTGCTGGGGCTGCTGCGTAATGCATTGGGAACGCCCTCCACGCCGCCTAATCAAGTACTGTTGGGGCTGGCGCTGTTTATTACCTTTTTTGTGATGTCGCCGGTGTTCAACCAGGTGTATGAGAACGCCTGGCTGCCGCTATCGCAGGATAAGATCACGATGGAAGAGGCGTTGCCGCAGGCGGCGAAGCCGATGCGCGAGTTTATGCTGAGCCACACGCGAGAAGCCGATCTGGCGCTTTATACCCGCATGGCGAAACTGGATAACTACGCCAGCCAGGAAGAGGTGCCGCTGCGTGTCTTGCTGCCCGCGTTTGTCACCAGCGAGCTAAAAACGGGTTTCCAAATCGGCTTCGCGGTATTTATTCCCTTCCTGATTATCGATCTGGTAATCGCCAGCGTGCTGATGGCGCTGGGGATGATGATGCTGCCGCCTGCCACTATCTCCCTGCCTTTTAAGCTGATCCTGTTTGTGCTGGTGGATGGCTGGCAGCTGATTATGGGGTCGCTGGCCCAAACTTTTATCAACTGACGGAATAACAGATGACGCCAGAAAGCGTAATGGCGATGGGATTTCAGGCCATCCGGGTAGGGTTGATGCTGGCGGCGCCGCTGCTGCTGGCGGCGCTGGTCACCGGCCTGATCGTCAGTATTTTGCAGGCCTCCACGCAAATTAACGAAATGACGCTGAGCTTTATCCCGAAAATCCTGATGATTGTCGCAGTAGTGATCGCGCTGGGACCGAGCATGCTTTCGACCATGCTTGATTATATGCGGGCGCTCTATACCAATTTGCCTCAGATGATCGGCTAAGATGCAAAGCCTGCCGCTGGACTCGCTGCCGCTGTTGGTCAGCCACTACTTTTGGCCTTTTATGCGCGTGCTGGCGCTGTTCAGTACCGCGCCGGTATTTAATGACAAAGCGATCGGCAACCGGGTCAAGGTAGGGCTGGCGGCGATTATCGCCCTGTTGCTGGGGCAGAATCTGCCGGAAAATACCATTCCGCTGATTTCCATTATGGGATTATGGGTCGGCTGCCAGCAGCTGCTGATCGGGGCGGCGATGGGGCTGACTATTCAGTTTCTGTTTGTTGCCGTGCGCTACGCCGGTGAGCTTATCGGTTTACAGATGGGGCTCTCTTTCGCCATGTTTTACGATCCTAACGGCGGCGACAACATGCCGGTAGTTTCCCGCATCCTCAATTTGCTGGCGATTCTGCTGTTTTTGCTGTTTAACGGTCATTTGGTCATGCTGGACGCGCTGGGAGAAAGCTTTCAAATGCTGCCGGTCAGCGCCGCGCCCCTGAACCGCGATGCGTTTAACGCCATTGCCAATACCGGCAGCCTGATTTTTCACTACGGTATTGCGCTGGGGCTGCCGGTGATTACGCTGTTGCTGGCGATCAATCTGACGCTGGGATTACTGAACCGTCTAACGCCGCAGCTGTCCATTTTTGTGGTGGGCTTCCCGCTCACGCTTAGCGTCGGGATCCTGGCGCTGCTGCTGATGATGCATCATTTTGCGCCTTACTTTTATCATCTGATGGAAGTGGTTTTTACCCGCCTCTCGCAAATTATGCTGCTGTTTAGTGTGAGCTAAACAAGGCCGCAACGTTAACCGCTGCGGCGCTAATAACCTGTTTATTAACCCGTGGGGTCAGAGGCGGGCTTCACCTCTTTCTTGCCGCGCGTACGCAGCGCTGTCAGCGGCCCTTCTCCGCTGAGGGTAAAAACCGAGAGCAGCGTAAAGGAGAGCGCCACCAGTCCCAGCACCAGATAAGCGCCGTGGAAGCCCATGCTGTCATACATATAGCCCGCAAACAGCGACATAAAAATCATCGACAGCTGCTTAAAGAAGCAGAAGCAGACCAGATAGATGGTGGCGGAGAAACGGACCTCAAACTGGCTGGTGATATATTTAAAGCAGCCAACAATCAGGAACGGCACCTCAAACATATGCAGGGTTTTCAGCACCACCACTTCCAGCGCCGAGGTGGCGAAAGAAGAGCCGATAATGCGTACCGACATAATCAGGCCCGCCAATAGCAGCGCGTTTTTCCCACCGATGCGGTTCACAATCAAAGGCGCAAAGAACATGATGCTGGCATTCAGCAACTCGCCCATGGTGGTAACGTAGCCAAAGACGCGCGTACCCTGCTCGCCGGAGGTAAAAAACGAGGTAAAAAAGTTGGCGAACTGTTGATCAAACACATCATACGTACAGGACACGCCGACAACATACAGCGACAGAAACCAGAGCTTACGGTCTTTAAACAGCTCCAGCGCCAGGCGCAGATTAAAAGGTGAATGGTTAGCGCCCAGCGAGTCGGCGACCTCTGCGGAGGGTTGCGCCTGCGGTTTAGCGATAAACAGCAGAATCGCCAGGATCACTGCACAGCCAGAGCCGAGCCAGAAAACAAACTGGTTATTAATGGTAAACATGATGCCGACAATCGAAGCGCACAGCGCCCAGCCCACACAGCCGAACATGCGCGCGCGCCCAAACTCGAACTGGCTACGCCGGCTGACTTTTTCGATATAGGCTTCGATAGCGGGCGCGCCGCCGTTGTAAATAAAACCGAGATAGATACCGCCCACGATCGCGCCGAGTAAAATGTGGCTTTGTAACAGCGGGCCAAGCACGTAGATAAAAAAGGGTGCGAACATCACCAGCATGCCGGTAATAATCCACAGCAGATGTTTTTTCAAGCCCAGCTTATCGGAAAGCAGGCCGAAAATCGGCTGGAAAAGCAGGGAAAACAAGGATATGGAGGCGAAAACGATACCGGTATCGCTTTTACTGAGATGATTGATGTCATGCAACCAGATCGGGAAAAACGGGAAGTAAGCCCCCATAATGAAAAAGTAAAAGAAGAAGAACAGCCCGAACATCCAGAAGTTGGTATTTTTTAGGTAGTACATAACGTTTTCCTTAAGGTCATCGCGGGGCAGACTAGCCAGACCTGCCCCGGTTAACGCTCAGCGCGTGTTAATCACGTACCCAGCTCACTTCGTAGTGATAATGGTTGTCCTGTAACAGATACTCCGACGAGACGCTGGGGCTCCAGGAGTCATCACCGCCTACGCCCATATGGAATCCGTCCAGGTTCAGCCAGCTTCCCGGCTCCTCCTGCAGTAAATGGCGGTGCGTCGCCTTATGTAGCTGCGCCTGGCTATAGCGGCTGAGATTAAAGTGGAAGCGGCCGCGCCACTGGCTGTCGCCATACTGTAACCACTCGCTATCGCAGCGCAGGCCGTTCTCACTGGGGAAAACGTATGGCGTATAGAGCGCCGCCAACGGCAGCTGCCAGCGATCGTAGCGGGCGGACTGTTTACGATCCGGGTAGTTTTCATGCGGGCCAAGGCCAAGCCAACTGACCTGCGGCTGCACCTGCGCCAGCTGGCAGGTAAGACCAATGCGCGCCGGGGCGGGAATACCGGAAGCGATATCCACGTCCACGCTGATATGCAGTTCGCCGTTATGGTCAATGCGATAGTCCTTACGGCTGATAAACAGGATCTGGTTCCGATAACGCCAGCTGTGTACCGTACGCAGCGTGACTTCACTGCTGAGACGCTCCGCTTCGCACAGTTCCAGTCGCGGCTCCATCTGATAAAAACCCGCCGCTTTCCAGCGTTCAACCCAGGCATTAGGATCGATGCGCGCGGCTTCGCTAACCCCGATATCATTATCCAGCGGCGCACGCGTAAATTGATCCTGCAACGGCTGCAGCAGCGCCGCTTCATCGCCTTTCCACCACTGGGTCAGCAGACCGCTTTCACGGTTAAACTGCCAGCGATGCTCACCAAGCTGAATGTCAAAGGCCTGCTCGCTTACGCTGAGCGCTGGCGCCTTGTCCGCGCGATGCGCCATAGCTGGCAACGCTAATGGCGAGGCCAGCCGCCACTGCTGCCAGGCGCAGATATGACCCGCTGCGGACCAGGCGGTGGCGGCAGGCTGCTGCACCTGTACCGTCAGCCATGCCTGACCGCTGGCGGTAATGGCCGGCAAATTGTCCAGCGTAATCAACTGCGAGCCTTCAGGCGCGATATCCAGCGTAACCGTGCCGCTGGCCAAAGTGCGGCCTTCCTGCGCCAGCGTCCAGATCAGCCGTTCGTTATCGCTGTGGCGGAACAGGTATTCGCTGCTGACTTCCAGCTGTACCGGCGATCTGTTTTTTAGCGTAAAGCGGAAAAACTGCTGCGCCTGCTGCGCTTCAAATAACGCCGGATGCGGTGTGCGATCGGCAAACACCAGGCCGTTCATACAGAACTGACGATCGTTCGGCTTATCACCAAAGTCACCACCGTAAGCGGCATAGGGTTGGCCGTTATCGTCATAGCGGGTCAGCGATTGATCGACCCAGTCCCAGACAAAGCCGCCCTGCAAACGGGGATACTGACGAAACGCCTGCCAGTATTTATGGAAGCCGCCAAAGCTATTGCCCATGGCGTGCGCGTATTCGCACAGGATCAGCGGACGATGCTCATCTGGCATGCCGATCCACTTCTTAATCGACCACTTAGGCACCTGAGGGAAAGGCTGGTCCTGATCGACGCGTGCATACATCGGGCAGATAATATCGGTCGCCGTGCTGTTGGCGCCGCCGCCTTCGTACTGCACCGGGCGGGTTGGATCGTTAGATTTAATCCAGCGGTAGAGCGCGTCGTGATTGACGCCGTGCCCCGACTCATTGCCCAGCGACCAGATAATGATCGAGGGATGGTTACGGTCGCGCTGCACCATACGCGTCACGCGCTCGCTCATTGCCGACAGCCAGACCGGATCGCTGGAAAGGCGATTCATTGGCTCCATGCCGTGCGTTTCGATATTGGCTTCGTCTACGACATACAGTCCGTAGCGATCGCACAGGCGATACCAGAGCGGATGATTTGGGTAATGTGAGCAACGCACCGCATTAAAATTATGCTGCTTCATCAGCAGGATATCGCGGCGCATGGTCTCTTCATCCATTACCTGTCCGTTTTCAGGATGATGCTCATGGCGGTTCGTGCCGCGGATCAGCAGCGGTTTGCCATTCAGCTTCAGCAGGCCCTGCGAGATTTCTACCTTACGGAAGCCCACATCACAGGCTTCCGCCTCCAGTAGCGTGCCGTTAGCGTCATGCAATAGCACCACCAGGCGATAAAGCGTGGGCGTTTCGGCGCTCCAAAGCTGCGGCGCGGTAACCGGCAGACGCAGCGTAGTGCGATCTTTCCAGGCGCCGCGCTCATCAACGATCTCGCTACCCAGCGGCTGCTGGCGCTCGCCCAGCATTTCTGCGCCGAACCAGAGCTGCGCGGTGACCTGTACATCCTGCAACGCTTCGCCGTTAACCACCACCAGCGCATTCAATTCAGCCTGGCTGAAACTTTCATTTAGCTGGGTCACCACCTGGAGATCGCTAATGCTGGTATGCGGCTTATGCAGCAGTGACACATCGCGGAAGATGCCGCTCATGCGCCACATGTCCTGATCTTCCAGATAGCTGCCGTCACTCCAGCGCAACACCATCACCGCCAGACGGTTAGCGCCCGGCAGCAGCACCGCGCTGAGGTCAAATTCAGAGGGTAGACGGCTATCCTGGGCGTAGCCGATCCAGTGACCGTTGCACCACAAATGGAAGGCAGAGTTCACGCCGTCAAAAACGATGCGCGTCTGGCCAGATACCAGCCAGCTCTCATCGGCATTGAATGTGAGCGAGTAACATCCGGTTGGGTTGTCCGCCGGAACAAAGGGCGGATTAACCGGGATAGGATAAGTAACGTTGGTATAAATGGGCGCGTCGTAGCCTGCCATTTGCCAGTTTGACGGTACCTGAATTTCATCTGCGTCGGGGAGATCCTGTTGCAGCCAGCTTTCCGGCACCGCTTCCGGGCGAGAAAAATAGCTGAAAGCCCAGCGCCCGTTCAGGTTCTGCAGACGATCGGAGGGCATATCTTTCCGCGCCGCTTCCGGCGATCGCCAGCTGCAAAATGGTGGGTGGGCGGGCAGCTGATTAAGTTGGGTTACCGCCGGGTTCTCCCAGTCGCGACGTGCCAAAATGGCGCTTAGCGTGGCGGCAGAGGTACCTGCTTTTACGATCATGTCCTTTTTCCTTTTAAAATTGCGATGCGCTCACATTTATTGGCAATATGGTTTTGCCCGCAGGCGTTGTAAAGGCGCGTAACCGGAATCGGTGATGGATTTCACAAATAATCGCGGAAGGCAGTCTGTCACAACGATCACTTTGCGCAGGGAGCGATAGCCTTGTAAAGAAGCATTAAAAGGGTTAATTGACCAGAAAATTGCAGTGAAATAAGCATGAACAGACATAGGGTTAATTTTATGATATTGCTGGCGCAATCAGGGAAAATTAACGCCTATGGCTGTTTTTTTATTAGACTATTGTAGGGTGTCACCCGGTTGTAAACCGCTTCAGTTAATATATTTTCTTTGGAGCAGCAACATGCCGCATGCGAAAATTAGCGTGGAGATAAACGCATGAATAACAGATTTAGCGATTGTCTGTTGATCCCACATATAGATATTCCCCAGCAGCACCAATATAAAAAATATCAGGCTGCCAACGCTAATTCTGGCATATTTTTTACCACCAGCACGTTGCGCCATAACCGGCAGCTCCTCCTAAGCTACCCAGGAATGCGCCAGCCGCCCAGCCAGGAACTGAACCGATGCCAGGGATAGCAACCGCGCCAGATAAAGCTCCGCCAATGCCGCCGCCAATCCCTCCGCTGACGGCCGCCTGCCCCGCGCCTTTCCATGTGCAACCCGCGCCGGCTACTTCTTTTAATTCCCTATAACTTAATTCTTTCATAATTTAAGCTCCATGCTAATTATTTAAAATTAAAATGACGCTGTTTCACTGCGGCTTCATTTAAACAGATAAGAAAAATTGTTTTGTGATACATATTGCAAATATTAAAATTTTTTAATGGAAGTAAAGTTGTAGCTTGGCAAGTTAAAATTAAGCAGGTTATTAATAATTAACTGATATCTATACTAAACAAATAAAACCAACGCTTAATTATGTTGGTCATTTATGATTATATTAATCAACCTTAACTGCTCTGTCTTATTACGGTTAAGGTTTTTCTCTTCATGGTTATTTCAGACGTGCCGCCTGGCGTGCCAGCTGCATTAACGCCTCCGACAGTGCCTGCGGTGAAAGCGTTTCTTTTCCTGGCGCGGCGGTGGTTTTACGTATGACCAGGCTAACCGGCAGCAGATCGGAGCGCATGGGCACGTCCGGCTGTTGGATCATCTCTATCAGCCGCGCGACGCTGTTTTTACCCAGCGTTCTGAAATCCTGTCTGATGGTGGTCAGCGGGGGAATAAAGCAGGCGCTGTCGGCAGTATCGTCATAGCCAATAACCGATATATCATGCGGCACCTTAAGGCCCGCTTCAGTAATCGCCCTTAGCGCGCCTAACGCCATCTGATCGTTAGCCACCAGAAGCGCACCAGGCTGAGTGCCCTCATTCAGCAGCCGGGTTACCTGCTGATAGCCGGAAAGCGCGCTCCAGTCTCCTTCTATTACCGCTATGGGCTGTAGCTGCTGTTGCGCCAACGCCTGCTGCCAGCCTTCAAAGCGCAGGCGCGCCGAAACAGAGCTTTGCGGCCCGGCCAGCAGCGCAATGGCGCGGTGGCCAAGCGCCAGCAAATGGTTCACACCCAAACGCGCGCCTTCATCGGGATCGAAAATGACGCTATTGGCGTCCAGCTGCGGCGAAACGTCAAGAAACAGGAGCGGTACCTCCTGACATAGCGTCATCAGGCTTTGTGCTTCCTCATCCTGTAGGGGAATATTCACAATCAGCCCATCTACGCGCTGCGCCAGCAGATTATTGATTGCCGCTCTGGCAGCCGACGCGCCGCTCTGCTCGGTCATGGAGATCACTACGTTAAAACGTTCTTCACCCGCGCGGGATTTAATGGCAGCGGCAATCTGCGACGGCGCATGCAGCGAAAGGTCAGAGGTGGCAAGCCCGATGGTGTGCCCGGGTTTGCCTGCCAGCTGCTGGGCAACGCGGTTAGGCACATAATTCAGCGCAGCCATCGCCGACTCAACTTTTTGTCGGGTCTTCTCTGATACGTTTCCCGCCTGGTTTATTACTCGTGAAACGGTCTGGTAAGAGACGCCAGCAGATTGCGCCACATCATATAGGGTTGTCGACTTCGCTTTCATCCCGGCTTCCTTAGTACATTCGCGCGGACCGATCGGCCGCTAATGGCGGAATAGTATGCCGGGCAACGGATAAAGTAAAAAAACAGGGGGAGGAAAACAGAGGCAACACCGGGCCCGTGTTGCCTGTATGGCGGCGGCGGTCATCAGGCTCCAGAACGGTTCAGCAACGCCTGCAGTAACGCCCGCTGTGAAGCGGACAAACGCGTTTCGTTGACGCCGCAAAGATCGCAATAGTGACGTACCGTTTTTGCGCTCCAGCTAAACCCGCGATCCTGCCGCATTCGCTGGCGTAGCTGGCGAAAGATACCTTCTATTTCAAAGGCGGCAAGCAGCTGGCGCAGGCTGGTATTTTTGCCGGGCGTTAGCTGGTGGGAAAGTATTTTGCCTACCGTGCGGACATCCGCATGCAGCAGCGCAACTTCCCGACCTTCATAGTCAGGGTGCAGGCGGCTTTCTCCCAACTGCTTGAAAAAAAGCAGGTCCTGATAAAAGCGCGCCTTACGCTTCTCTACCTGAATAAACAGCGTTTCGATCTGCCGATCAAAAATGGCGTATAGCATCATCCATGCATAGAGCGTTCTTAACAGGCTGCTGCCGCGGTAACGCGCATCAATACACAGCGAGCCGATCTCGGCGGTTTTTTCCGGACGGCAATGCGTAGCCGTGATGACATCGGCAAAGATTTTTTCCGCCGGTAATCCCTGCTCGCTTTGCTTAATAAAACCAATGGTGCCGATCACTTCATCCGCGATACGCGCGATAAACAGGCGATTGCCCGGCGAAAAAAACCAGGGAGAGAAAAGCATATCGCCCTGCTGGCGCTTAACCAGTCCGAGACGGAGGTATTCGGTATGAAGCTTTTGCATACTGATATAAAACTCCTGCAGGGTAGTGACCTGAGAAATATCAACGTCATTGAATGCATGTCGTTTATTAAAACGCAGCGTGCGGTGTAACCCGGCCTTATCGCCTGGTTGAGCAACGGTCTTAACGGCTGAACGTAACACGATGAATTTTCCTCGCTGTAGGGGGTAAAAATGCCTGCAGCAAGTATTGATCAATAAATTTATCTAAACAATGGTTTCATTAAAAAGTCATAAATCGTGATTGATACGCCATTTTCATAATGAAACTGGCATCTCTGTGAAATTTTTTTATTAAAATATTTAATGTTTCGGTGGGTGCGACGGGCGGTCTGTTGCCTGGGCTACTATCTGTCCCGGTAGTAAAGGAGCACTGAGGCAGATGAATGTTCGTTGTCACTTCCCAATAGCACCTTTTACTTCATTGACCGGACTAACTGTAAAAACAGATAGATTTATCCTATTGGTTATTTGAATTTAATAGCGAAACACTTGCATGGAATGCTGCCCGCCGAATAAATTTAAATCAACTATGACGCGGGTCAATATCGAGCGCGCCGGTACGCAATAAATTATCGCCAATGTGAGTTTCATCATCCCGCCAGCCTGTAAAGCGTAACATCAAAACTTAAGGCAAATAAAAAGGATTATCTGCCCGATTTTTTGGGCTTATATATGGCAAAGATACTATTTCATTGTTTTAACGATGAGGTTTATTAATTCTCCATCCTGTTTCCAATTACAAATAATGATAATTTTCACTAAATAACTATCAGCAACAAAATAGTTTGATTAAAATGCGCAGGAAATTTTAATGGCCTGAGTGGCAGCATCTAACCCGTAATTTTAACTGTTATAAATAAGGGCGTCAGGCCAAAAGTTTCCATTTATCAATCTATTACTTAAAATGGAGTTCTTATGAAAAAGGTTGTCAGGTTATTAGCCGTATGCGCGGTTATGGGTGCTTTAGCGGGCTGCGCGCGTACTGCGCCGGTTGATAATGTTCATACCACCCTTAGCGCGGGTCATACGCAGACGCAGGTTAAAAACGCAATTTTAAAAGCGGGCGCGCAGCGTCAGTGGATTATGAGCGAAGCGGGTCCGAACGTTATCAAAGCGCGCCAGCAATCACGAGACCATATGGCTGAAGTCCTGATTAATTACTCTGCTACCGGCTACGCCATTAATTATGAAACCAGCAATAATTTATTGGCGTCCGGCGGTAAAATCCACAAAAACTATAACCGTTGGGTGCGCAACTTAGATAAAGATATTCAGGTCAATCTCGCTACCAGCGCCATGTAATAAAAAAATTATCCTAAAGTCGGGCCAGCAATGGTCCGATAACCCTGGTTTACCCAAGACAGGATTGCTCTTCATGTACGAAACGGACACGCTCAGCGCACTGGATGCTATCACTGAAGCGCAACGAATTGCTTTTGCACCCATGCTGTTTCAAACAGCGTTATGTCTGCGCAATGCGGGCGTGCTGGCCTTGCTGGATGTGAAAGGAAAGCAGGGCGCGACGCTGGATGAAATTGTCGCCAACTGTCATCTGAGCGAATACGCTATTAGCGTCTTGCTGGATATGGGATTAAGCGGCCGTATCGTGACCTGCCAGGATGAATATTACCGTCTGGCGAAAGTAGGGCATTTCTTGCTGCATGACACCATGACGCGCGTAAATATGGATTTCACACAGGATGTCTGTTATCAGGGGTTATTCTTTTTAGCGCAGGCGCTAAAAGAATCCAAACCCGCTGGGCTGCAAGTGTTTAGCGACGCCGAAACAATCTATCCGGTGCTGTCGCAGCTGCCTTCCCCCGCGCGCGAAAGTTGGTTTGCATTCGATCATTACTATTCCGATGTCGCCTTTAACGCGGCGCTACCTTATATTTTCGCCAGCGGCCCAAAAAAATTATATGATATTGGCGGCAATACCGGAAAATGGGCGCTGAAATGTTGCCAGTACGATGAAAATATCGCAGTTACGCTTCTTGATCTGCCACAACAAATTGAACTTGCTCGCCAGAATATCGAAAATGCAGGTCTATCGCATCGTATCGGCTTTCACGCGGTAGATATGCTTGGTGACGCGCCGCTCCCTGCGGAAGCCGATATTTGGTGGATGAGTCAGTTCCTCGACTGTTTTTCTCCCGATCAGATTATCGCTATGCTCAGCCGCATTGCAGGTAAAATGAAGCCCGGCGCGCGACTGTGTGTGATGGAGCTCTTCTGGGATGCGCAGAAATTTGAAGCTGCATCGTTCAGCCTGAATGCGACGTCGCTCTATTTTACCTGTATGGCTAACGGCAATAGTCGTTTTTACAGCGTAGAGAAGTTTTATCGCTATCTGGAGATGGCCGGTTTTAGGGTCGAGCAACGCATCGATAATCTCGGCGTTGGTCATACTTTATTGATATGTGAGAGATTTTAATATTCCTGCCGGTTCTTGCGTTGTTTAATGCGCCGCAGAGCTGCTAACCGATTGCGGACGCCGTTGATGAAATTTAGCTTAAACCTTATCGACTGGCAGGCCAGAGCGCCTGGACTCAGTGACGCTACGCAGTGGCAACGTTGGGCGCGTCAGCCGCATGCGATTGACCCCGATGCGCCCCAGGCAAAACTGACGGAACTTCCGATGATGACCGCCCGGCGTCTCTGTTCCGGCAGCAAATTAGCCGTCGAGTGCGGGCTGGCGATGCTGCGCCGTCATAGCATTGACGCGGTGCTTTTTAGCAGTCGTCACGGCGAGCTGGAGCGCAACTATCGCATTCTTCAGGCGCTGGCGCGTAATGAAGATGTTTCGCCGACAGATTTCGCCATGTCGGTACATAACTCTGCGGTGGGCAATTTAACCATCGCCGCAAAGCAGCCGGTGGTTTCTTCCTCACTGTCTGCAGGCATGGATACTTTCCATCAGGGTTTGTGCGAAGTGATGTGTCTGCTACAGGCGGGGTATCAACGCGTATTGATGGTGGATTTCGATGGTTTGCTGCCTGCGTTTTATCACTCCAGGCTGCCGCCGAAAATGCCGACCTGGGCATGGGCCGTGGCGCTGGTATTTGAAACGGGTAGCGCGCTGCACTGTACAACCGAGAGCGGAAGCGACGGGATAGAGCCGCTGCTGCCGCAGAGCCTGCAATTTATGCAGCATTATCTGAGCGATGTCGCTGAATTCACTATCCCAGGTGAAAAAATGCAGTGGCGCTGGAGCCGCGTATGATGCACGTCGTCGCCTGGTTAAACCGCCTTTGGCGTCTGTTAATGACCGGTTTCTGTTTCACGTTATTCGGTCTCGGCGGGCTGTTGCTGTCTCTGGTCTGGTTTAATCTCCTGTTGCTGATAGTGCGTGATAAAAACCGGCGCCGACGCCTCGCCCGCCGCTCTATTTCAGCCAGCTTCCGTTTTTTTCTGGCGGTGGCCAAAGGCGTAGGGGTGCTGGATTATCATATTCACGGCGCAGACATTTTACGTAGCGAGCGCAGTTGTCTGGTGGTGGCGAATCACCCAACCCTGATTGACTACGTGCTGCTTGCTTCAGTCATGCCGGAGACCGATTGCCTGGTAAAAGGGGCGCTGCTGAAAAATCCCTTTGTTAGCGGTGTGATTCGCGCGGCGGATTATCTGGTTAACAGCGAGGCCGATCGCTTACTGGTTCAAAGCCAGACGCGGCTGGCGCAGGGCGACACGCTATTAATCTTCCCTGAAGGCACGCGTACGCGACCCGGAGAAGAGATGACCTTACAACGCGGGGCGGCCAATATCGCGGTGCGCTGCTGTAGCGATTTGCGCATCGTGACCATTCGTTGCAGCGAACATCTGCTCGACAAACAGAGCAAATGGTATAACGTGCCCCCGACAAAACCGTTGTTCGAAGTGACCGCAGGCCAACGGGTGCAAATTGAACATTTCTATCAGGCTAATTTACAAGAACCGGCGCTGGCGGCAAGGCAGCTCAACCGGCATCTTTTAATGCAATTACAAACAGTTGGGAATACTTTCAGGACGCAATAATGCAATCGCTTTATTTAGAAATTAAACATCTCATCATCAATACATTAAATCTGGATGAGCTGACGGCCGAGGATATCGATACTGATGCCGCGTTGTTCGGAGAGGGCTTAGGGCTGGATTCTATTGATGCCCTGGAGCTGGGACTGGCAGTGAAAAACCGGTACGGCATCGTACTCTCCGCTGAGAGCGAAGAAACGCGTCAGCATTTCTTCTCTGTCGCGACGCTAGCCTCTTTCATTCATTCACAACGCGTCTGATAACGAGCCTGCTATGACAGAACAACAAGCAATATATCAGGAAGTCTCCGCGCTTCTGACGAAACTGTTCGAAATCGATCCTGACGATATCAAACCTGACGCCCGTCTGTACGAAGATCTCGAACTGGATAGCATTGATGCAGTCGATATGATTGTGCAACTGCAAAAAAAGACCGGCAAAAAGATCAAGCCGGAAGAGTTTAAAGCTGTGCGCACCGTCCAGGATGTCGTCGACGCGGTAGAGCGTCTGTTACGCGAAGCCTGATTTACCGTGGGTGGCTGCAAAAAACTACCGGGCATTCAGGTAGCAACGGGACTAACACTGCTGGCCTGGCCATTTATGGTCTGGTTCGGCCTGACGCATAACAGCCTGCACTGGCTGCTGCCGTTGATAGCGCTGCTGCTGATTTTACGCTTATGGCAAGCAAAGCGAACAGCGGGGCCAATGCGCGTTGTCATGCAAAGTGCGGCACTGGTTGGCATTGTCCTGTGCATCGCCAGTACGCTGCTAAAAACCCATCAGCTGCTGCTGTTTTATCCGGTAGTTGTCAATTTACTGATGCTTGCCCTGTTTGGGGGATCATTATGGACAGCAATGCCGCTGGTTGAGCGACTGGCGCGCCTGCGCGATCCCCAACTTCCTCCCGAAGGCGTACGCTATACCCGGCGAGTCACCCAGGTATGGTGTCTCTTTTTCATCGTCAATGGCAGCATCGCCCTTTTTACTGCCCTGCAGGGCAACATGCGTCTATGGACGGCATGGAACGGCATTATCGCTTATGGGCTGATGGGATTGTTGATGGCGGTTGAATGGTTGGTGCGTCGTCAGGTAATAAAGCGGAAAATCCCATGAATCAGACCCTCCCTTTGTCACAGTGGCTTAGCGCATCTCGTCCGGATGATACCGTGATCGCCTGGCTTGGCGATCATACCTGGACGCTGGGACAGCTGCGCTATGATGTCGCCCTGTTGGTGAATGAGCTGCAGCGTCAGGAAGGCGAACGCTGGGCGCTCTGCTTCGAAAACAGCTATCTGTTTATTGTCGCGTTGCTGGCGACGCTAAGCGTGGGCAAAACGCCGGTGATCCCCGGGCACTGTCGCGTTTCCCTACTGGAAGAGCAGCGCTCGTTGTTTCACGGCGTGTTGAGTGACCAGACGCTGGAATGGCGCGGCATACTGCACGTAGTCTCTTCGGCAAAAACGAGCGCGCCGACAACGGTGGCGTTGCCCGACATTGTGCCCAGCCGTTGTATCGAACTCTATACTTCCGGCTCTACAGGCCAGCCCAAACGGGTAGTGAAAAGTGTCGCTACGCTTGATAAAGAAGCTGCCCTGCTGGCCGCCCGCTTTGCCGACCGGCTGACGGGATGCCGGGTGGTTGCTTCCGTTGTGCCTCAGCATCTGTATGGGCTGACTTTCCGCATCTTTTTACCCGTATCGCTTGGGATGCCGCTCCATGCCGCCATGCTCTATTATGCCGAACAGCTGGTCGCGCTGGATCATCACTACCGATATCTGTTTGTCAGCAGTCCCGCGTTTCTTAAGCGGCTGGACCCTAATCTGACGCCGCCGCCCGTCAACATGATCCTCTCTGCCGGCGGCATGCTGTCGTGGCAGCATGTCATCGACACGCAGCGCTGGTTTGGCGTCTGGCCTGATGAAATTTATGGCAGCACCGAAACCGGCATTCTTGCCTGGCGCCAGCGTCAGCAAGATATTCTTCCCTGGCTCCCCTTTCCGGATGTACGCATTGTCGCTGAGGGTGATGCTTTCCGCGCCTTCTCGCCGTTGATCGCCTGCGAAGCAGGGCTGCTGCTGGATGATATCTTACAGATTGAGAATAGCGGATGCTTTCATCTGGCCGGGCGGCGTGGGCGGGTAGTGAAAATCGAAGAGAAACGCATTTCCCTAAGCGAAGTGGAACGCCGCCTGATGTCGCTGGAAGGTATCCGCGACGCAGCGGCATTGCCGGTCACACGCGGCGGCCGTCAGGGAATTGGCGCGGTGCTGGTGCTGGAAGAGGCACTGCGCCAGACACTGCAACAGACAAACATCAAAGCGCTGGAACTTTCATGGCGGCGCGCGCTGCTACCCTGGCTGGAACCGGTCGCCGTTCCGCGCTATTGGCGGATCGTCGATGAAATTCCGGTTAATAGCATGAATAAGCGTGTCTATGCGCAATTACAGGAGTCATTTAATGAAAGCCCGTGAAATTGAACGCCATCAGATGCCGCCCGGTCAGGCCGCTATTGTGCTGCATCTTGATCCGACGCTGTTCTGGTTCCGGGGCCATTTTGCCATACAGCCGTTATTGCCCGGCGTAGCGCAGCTTGACTGGGTGATGCACTATGCCGGGATGCTGCTTGCGCCAGGCTTTCGCTTTCACAGTATGCAGAACGTTAAATTTCAGGCGCCGCTGCTGCCAGATAATACCGTTACGTTAACGTTGACCTGGCAGGAGGAGCGCCAGCTCCTGACGTTCAGCTATCAGCGTCACGAGGGAGAGGCGCGCCATACGGCCAGTAGCGGGAAGCTTCGCTTATGCCGTTAAACTTTGCGCCCTGTGTCGTCATCCCCTGTTACAACCACGGCGCCATGATGGCAGGCGTGCTTGCTCGTCTCGCCCCGTTCCAGCTGCCAATTATTATTGTCGATGACGGCAGCAATAAAGAGACGCAGCAGGCGCTGGCGGCGCTTGTCGCCCTTGACCCACAGCTGACGCTTATCCGCCTCAAACAAAACGCGGGCAAAGGCGCGGCGGTGATCCGCGGCCTGGAGGCGGCGGATCGGGCGGGTTTTACCCATGCGGTGCAGGTAGATGCCGACGGGCAGCATGCCATTGAAGATATTTCAGCGCTGTTGGCGCTTGCGACGCAACACCCCGATGCGCTGATTTCCGGTCAACCGATTTATGACGACTCGATTCCGCGCTCGCGCCTGTATGGGCGTTGGATAACGCATATTTGGGTATGGATAGAAACGCTCTCATTGCAGTTAAAAGACAGTATGTGTGGCTTCCGCGTCTACCCGATCGTCCCGACATTGCAGCTGGCGCAACGCGTCGCGCTGGGCCAGCGTATGGATTTCGATACCGAAGTGATGGTACGACTCTACTGGCAGGGCAATACCAGCTACTTTATGCCAACCCGCGTCACCTATCCGCAGGATGGGCTGTCGCATTTTGATGCGCTAAAGGACAACGTTCGCATATCGCTTATGCATACCCGGCTGTTCTTCGGCATGCTCCCGCGTATGCCGTCGCTGCTGATGCGGCGGCGCGCGCAGCACTGGGCAAAGCAGCGTGAAGTGAAAGGGCTATGGGGAATGCGCGTTATGCTGGCGGTCTGGCAATTGCTGGGGCGTCGCGCCTTTTCTCTGCTGCTGTGGCCGGTCGTTGGCGCTTACTGGTTAACGGCCGCTTCTGCCCGACGTGCATCGCAGTCGTGGCTTGCACGCGTGCGTGGCCGGTTGCAGGCACGTCATCTGCCTGTACCGGCGAATCTCAACAGCTATCGTCATTTTCTGCGTTTCGGCGATGCCATGCTGGATAAAGTGGCCAGCTGGCGCGGTGAACTTCAGCTCGGGCGGGATGTGGTTTTCGCTCCGGAGGCGGAGGCGGCGCTCAGCATGGATCAACCGCAGGGTAAATTGCTGCTGGCCTCGCACTTAGGCGATGTTGAAGCTTGCCGCGCCCTGGCGCAGCTACAGGGCGGAAAAACCATCAATGCGTTGGTGTTTAGCGAAAACGCCCAACGCTTTAAGCAGATTATGGCTGAGAGCGTGCCGCAGGCCGGGCTGAACCTGATCCCGGTTACCGATATCGGCCCGGACACGGCCATTATGTTGAAAGAAAAATTGGATCGTGGCGAATGGGTGGCGATCGTCGGCGATCGCATAGCGGTTAATCGCCAGCGCGGCGGGGACTGGCGAGTCGTCTGGAGCCCATTTATGGGCCAGCCCGCGCCTTTCCCGCAGGGGCCGTTTATCCTTGCCGCTCTGCTGCGTTGTCCGGTACTGCTGATTTTTGCTCTTAAACAACAAGGTAAACTCCATATTCATTGCGAGCCGTTCGCCGATCCGCTGCTGCTGCCCCGCGCGGATCGCCATGCGGCGCTGGAACAGGCCGTCAACCGCTACGCTGCCCGCCTTGAGCACTACGCGCTGCAAGCCCCGCTGGACTGGTTTAATTTTTTTGATTTCTGGCATTTACCTGACGCCAACGATAAGGAATGAAAAATGCTTGATGATCCTCGTTTTACCACCGAGATAGAAATCACCGTACCGTTTCATGATGTGGATGTTATGGGCGTGGTATGGCACGGCAACTATTTTCGGTATTTTGAAATTGCCCGTGAAAAATTACTGAACCAGTTCAACTACGGCTATCGCCAGATGAAAGCCTCAGGTTACGTTTGGCCGATAGTCGATACGCGCGTTAAATATCGCGACGCCGTGACTTTTGAGCAGCGTATTCGGGTACGCGCGCAGCTGGAAGAGTATGAAAACCGTCTACGTATCGCCTACCAGATTTTCGATGCTGTCACTGGCAAGCGCACCACGACTGGCTACACCATTCAAGTCGCCGTAGAAGAGAGCAGCCGGGAGATGTGTTTCGTCAGCCCGGCCGTGCTGTTTGAACGCCTGGGAGTCGCCCAATGAAATACTGGCCTTTACTTGCCCTGCTGATCAGTCCGTGGGTCAGCGCCGTTACGCTGGATGAACTGCAGCAGCGCTTTACTGAACAACCGGTCATTCGCGCCCATTTCACCCAGACGCGCGCCATTAAAGATTTGCCGCAGCCGCTGCGTTCGCAGGGAGATATGCTGATCGCCCGCGATACAGGGTTGCTTTGGGATCAAAAAAGCCCGTTCCCGATGCTGCTGATGCTGGATGACGCGCGCATGGTACAAAGGGTCAACGGCCAGCCGCCGCAGGTGATTACCGCAGAAAACAATCCGCAAATGTTCCAGTTTAACCATCTGCTGCGGGCGCTGTTTCAGGCGGACCGTAAAGTGCTGGAGCAAAATTTTCGCATCGAATTTCAGGACAAAGGAGAAGGTTGTTGGTCGCTGCGTTTGACGCCTGTCACTACACCGCTGGATAAAATCTTCGCCACCATAGACCTTGCCGGTCAGACCTACCTTGAGACGATTCAGCTGAATGATAAGCAGGGCGATCGTACCGATATCTCCCTTTCGCAACACCAACTGATGCCCGCCCGGTTAACCGATGATGAACGCCAACGCTTTGCCGCCTGGTAACGCTCGCCGCGCAGCGCTGCTGTGGGGCATCCTGTGTCTGGCGCTGCTGGGCCTGCTATTGCTGTTGTTACCGCAATCCAGGATGAATAGCAGCGTGCTGGCGATGCTGCCAAAACAGGCGCTGGGGACCCTTCCGCCCGCGCTAAATGACGGTTTTATACAGCGCCTGGATCGGCAACTGGCCTGGCTGGTCAGCCCTGGCAAAACCGCCGATCCCGCAGTGGCGCAGGCATGGTACGCGCAGCTTAAAGATTCGCGCATGCTTGCCGATGTAAAAGGGCAAATGGATGCTGCCAGCCAGCAGGCCTGGGGCACGTTTTTCTGGCGACATCGTAACGGATTGATTGATCACGTGACGCGGGCGCGTTTGCAAAATGGCGGCGAAGCGCAGGCGCAATGGGTTCTGTCGCAGCTTTATTCCGCCTTTGCCGGCGTAAGCGGCAAAGAGCTGCAAAACGATCCGCTTATGTTAATGCGTGGCTCGCAGCTGGCGCTGGCGCAAAACGGTCAGCGGCTGCGGTTGATGGATGGCTGGCTGGTGGCTCAGGATGAGGAAGGCAACTACTGGTATTTTTTGCATGGCGAGCTGGCGAATAACGCTTTTGACATGCAGCAAACCCGGCAGCTGGTCACCACGCTGAACGCCATGGAGCAACAGCTCAAGGCGCAATATCCACAGGCGCAGCTGTTATCACGCGGCACGGTATTTTATAGCGACTATGCCAGCCAGCAGGCGAAACGGGATATCTCAACGCTGGGTGTGGCGACCATTCTCGGCGTGATCCTGCTGATCGTAGCGACGTTTCGCTCTCTGCGTCCTCTGCTGTTATGCCTGCTTTCCATTGCCGTCGGGGCGCTGGCGGGAACCGTTGTTACCTTGCTTATTTTTGGCGAGCTCCATCTGATGACACTGGTCATGAGCATGAGCATTATCGGTATTTCCGCCGACTATACGCTTTATTTCCTGACGGAACGTATGGTGCATGGCGCAGAAGCTACGCCGTGGCAAAGCCTGGCAAAGGTTCGCAATGCGTTGCTGCTGGCGCTGCTAACGACCGTGGCGGCTTATGTGATCATGATGATTGCTCCTTTTCCAGGCATTCGTCAGATGGCCGTATTCGCAGCGACCGGGCTGAGCGCCTCTTGTCTGACGGTGCTTTTTTGGCATCCATGGCTGTGTCGCGGCCTGCCGGTGCGTCCGGTCCCCTTGATGACATGGATGTTGCGCTGGCTGGCTGCGTGGCGGCGTAAAAAAGCGCTTTCCATGGGGCTGGTTGCCGTACTGACGCTATTTTCTTTGGCCGGAATCGTTACGCTGCGCATCGATGACGATATTTCACAGCTGCAGGCGCTGCCGCCGTCGCTGCTGGCGCAGGAAAAAGCGATCACGCGTTTGACGGGGCAAAGTGTCGATCAGAAATGGTTTGTGGTTTACGGCGACACGCCGGAACAAACGCTGAGGCGGATGGAAGCCTTTACGTCGACGCTGGAGCAGGCGCGACGCGCAGGCGCGATAGTCAGCTACCGTACTATTCCGCTTAATTCGCTGGCACGGCAGCAGCAGGATTTACAGCTACTGCGCAAGGCTACGCCAGCCATAACGCGGGCGCTGCAAAGCGCCGGGCTTAGCACCGTTAATCCTGACCTTAGCGCCATGCCGGTATCGGTAGAGGCCTGGCTTGGCAGTCCGGCCAGCGAGGGCTGGCGCCTTTTATGGCTGACGTTGCCCAACGGCGCAAGCGGCGTGCTTATCCCTGTGGACGGCGTAAAAAATAGCGTGGCGCTGGGCCAGCTGGCAGATAAGCAGCCGGGAGTGGCATGGGTCGATCGTAAACAGACGTTTGACAGATTATTTGCGCTTTACCGTACGGTCCTCAGCGGTCTGCTGGGCGTCGCGCTGATGATATTTGCCGGTGGCGCTATAGCACGTCTCGGCTGGCGCAAAGGGCTGATAAGCCTGGTCCCCTCTCTGTTGTCGTTAGGCTGTGGGCTGGCGGTGCTTTCATTCAGCGGGCATTCAGTGAACTTATTTTCATTGCTGGCTCTGGTGCTGGTGCTGGGCATCGGTATCAATTACACGCTGTTTTTTAGCAACCCGCGCGGCACCCCGTTAACCTCGCTGTTAGCGATTACGCTGGCGATGATGACCACCCTGCTGACGCTCGGGATGCTGGTTTTTAGCGCCACGCAAGCGATCGGCAGCTTTGGCATTGTTCTGGTCAGCGGAATTTTTACCGCCTGGCTGCTTGCCCCGCTGGCGATGCCCAATAAAAAAAGAGAAAAGAAGAAATGATGACACGTAATTTTTGGCTTGGCGTTAGTCTGCTCGCCGTATCGCTGCTGACCGGCTGTAGCCACGGTTTACAGCAAGAACGCAATAGCAGACCACAGGCCTGGCTGGAGCCAGGTGCGCGCGTTACTTTACCGGCACCGGGTATCTCCCCTGCGGTCAATTCTCAACAGCTGCTAACCGGAACATTTCATGGCCAGACGCAGTCGTTACTGGTGATGCTGAATGCCGATAACAAAAAAATCACGCTTGCAGGCTTGTCATCCGTCGGCATCCGCCTGTTTTTAGTGACCTATGACGAAAAAGGGCTGCATACCGAGCAGTCAATTATCGTGCCGCAGCTTCCTCCAGCCAGTCAGGTATTGGCCGACGTCATGCTGAGCCATTGGCCGATTGCCATCTGGCGTCAGCAATTGCCTGCGGGCTGGACATTGAGCGACAAAGGCGACAGGCGTGAACTGCGCAATGCCAACGGTAAGCTGATCACAGCGATCGTTTATCTGCAGCGGAAAGGCCAGCGTGTGCCCATCAGCATTGAGCAGTACGCCTTTAAATACCACATCACCATTCAATATCTGGGCGACTGATATGATTTATATTTCCGCCTTCGGCATGCTTAATGCGCTGGGGAATAATAGCGCCGAGATCGCCGCCAATCTGGTACGTGGCGTCGCCCCCGGCATGCGCGTTCGGGCTGGCTGGTTACGTAATCATCCTGAGGCTGTATTGGGTGGGGTGGACGGCGAATTACCGGCTATCCCCGAGGCATTCTCTGCGCACCGCAGCCGCAATAATCAGCTGTTGCTGGCAGCGCTGGCGCAAATTCAGCCGCAGCTGGATAACGCGATTGCGCAGTATGGCCGCGACCGCGTCGCCGTGGTCATGGGCACCAGCACCTCCGGGTTGAATGAAGGTGACGAACATGTTCGTCTGACGCTCAACAATGAGGCAAGCCTGAACTGGCAGTATCCGCAGCAGGAGTTGGGCGATCCCTCACGTTTTCTCAGAAACTGGCTGGCGTTGGAAGGTCCCGCTTTCACGCTCTCTACTGCCTGTTCATCCAGTGCCCGCGCCATCATCAGCGGTCGGCGTCTGATCGAGGCTGGTCTGGCGGATGTGGCTCTTGTCGGCGGGGCGGATACGCTGAGCCGTATGCCGGTAGGCGGCTTTCATAGCCTGGAGTCACTATCGCCCAGTTTGTGCCAACCGTTTGGTCGTGACCGTTGCGGCATTACCATCGGCGAAGGCGCCGCTCTGATGCTGCTGACGCGTGAGCCTCAGCCGATTGCACTGCTTGGCGTTGGTGAATCAAGCGATGCCTGGCATATTTCCGCACCGCACCCGGAAGGCGCAGGCGCCATCCGCGCTATTCATCAGGCGCTGACGGATGCCAACCTGCAGCCTGATGACGTGGGTTATATCAATCTGCACGGTACGGCTACCACGCTTAACGATCAGATTGAATCGAAAGTTGTGCATGACCTGTTCGGTGAAAGGGTGCCTTGCAGCTCCACAAAACATCTGACCGGCCATACATTAGGCGCGGCGGGCATTACTGAGGCAGCTATCAGCGCGCTGATTTTGCAACAAAACCTGCCGTTGCCGCCGCAGGATTTTAGCATGTCGCCCATCGATCCGACCCTGCCCGCCTGCGCTATTCTGCGGCAGGCGCAGCCGTTGGAGCGTCCGGTTATTCTGTCAAACTCTTTTGCCTTTGGCGGTAACAATGCCAGCATTCTGCTGGGGAGAAGCGTATGAATCATTATCTGCCGCCGGTGGCGTATCTGCCGCACGATGCGCCGATGCTGCTGTTGGAAGAGGTTATTGGCGTGACGGACAATGCTGCCTACTGTCGGGTGGCGGTGAGCGGCGATGGCGTGCTGCAGCCCTTCCTGGATGCCCAGGGCAATCTACCCGGCTGGTATGCGCTGGAACTGATGGCGCAAACCGTAGGCGTCTGGTCCGGCTGGCAGCGGCAGCGAAACGGTCAGCAAAGCATCGCGCTGGGCATGGTGCTGGGCGCCCGTGAGCTGATTTGCGCCGCGGGACATTTTCCCGGCGGCGCCACGCTGGATATTGACGTCAACTTGCTTATGCAGGATGAACGTTTCGGTAGTTTCGACTGCGCGATTCGCATTGATAAAGAGACAGTGGCGACAGGTCGCGTAAATACTTTTCAGCCCACGGCGGAAGAGTTGAATTCGCTTTTTAATCAGGGGAATAGAGAATGAGTCGTTCAGTACTGGTCACCGGCGCCAGTAAAGGCATCGGACGCGCCATCGCTTGCCAGCTTGCTGCTGATGGCTTCATTGTTGGCGTGCATTATCATCGCGATGAAGCGGGAGCCAGAGAGACGCTGAAGGCGATCGAGCAGGCCAGCGGTCAGGGACGTTTGCTCTGTTTTGACGTCAGCAACCGCCAACAGTGCCGTGAGGTACTTGAGCAGGAGATCGCTACGCATGGTGCCTGGTATGGCGTGGTAAACAATGCCGGTATCGCGCGGGACGGCGCATTTCCGGCACTCAGTGAAAACGACTGGGACGAGGTCATTCACACTAACCTTGATAGCTTTTATAACGTCATTCATCCCTGCATTATGCCGATGGTTAGCGCGCGAAAAGGGGGGCGCATTATTACGCTTTCTTCGGTTTCAGGCGTAATGGGCAACCGCGGCCAGGTAAACTACAGCGCAGCAAAGGCGGGTATTATCGGCGCCACGAAAGCGTTGGCGATTGAACTGGCAAAGCGCAAAATTACCGTTAACTGTATCGCTCCGGGGCTGATTGATACCGGTATGATCGAGATGGAAGAGACCGCATTGAAAGAGGCGATGGCGCTTATTCCAATGAAACGCATGGGACAGGCGGAGGAAGTTGCCGGACTGGCCAGTTATTTAATGTCTGATATTGCAGGATATATTACCCGCCAGGTCATTTCTGTTAACGGAGGGATGCTATGATTCGCCGCGTGGTCATTACCGGTATGGGTGGTGTTACCGCCTTTGGTGAAACCTGGCAGGATGTTTCCCGCCGTCTGCTGGCTTATAAAAATGCGGTACGTAAAATGCCGGAGTGGCAGATTTATGATGGTCTGCATACGCTGCTGGGCGCGCCGATCGATGATTTCAGTTTGCCCGATCACTATACGCGCAAGCGTATCCGGGCGATGGGTCGGGTTTCGCTGCTTTCCACCCGCGCCACCGAACTGGCGCTGGAACAGGCCGGGCTAATCGACGATCCGATACTGGTGAGTGGCCAGACGGGGATCGCTTACGGTTCATCCACCGGCAGTACCGGCCCGGTAAGCGAATTCGCCACCATGCTTACCGAGAAGCACACCAATAACATCAGCGGCACCACCTATGTACAGATGATGCCGCACACCACGGCGGTCAATACCGGACTCTTTTTTGGCCTGCGTGGCCGGGTGATCCCCACTTCCAGCGCCTGCACCTCCGGCAGCCAGGCGATCGGCTACGCGTGGGAAGCCATTCGCCACGGTTATCAAACGGTGATGGTGGCGGGCGGCGCAGAAGAGCTTTGCCCCTCCGAGGCGGCGGTATTCGATACGTTATTTGCTACCAGCCAGCGCAACGATACGCCTGAAATCACGCCGTCGCCTTTCGATCAGCAACGCGATGGGCTGGTTATCGGCGAAGGCGCCGGAACGTTAATCCTTGAAGAGCTTGAACATGCCAAAGCACGCGGCGCGACGATTTATGGTGAAATCGTCGCGTTCGCAACCAACTGCGATGCTGCGCATATTACCCAGCCGCAGCGGGAAACCATGCAAATATGCATGGAGCAATCGCTGCGTATGGCAGGATTGACGCCGCAGGAGATCGGTTATATTTCTGCGCATGGCACGGCCACGGAACGAGGCGATGTTGCAGAAAGCCAGGCGACCGCGATGATTTACGGCAACGGGACCCCCGTTTCTTCACTGAAAAGCTATTTCGGCCATACGCTGGGCGCATGCGGCGCGCTGGAGGCCTGGATGAGTCTGCAAATGATGCGTGAGGGCTGGTTTGCGCCAACGATAAATCTGACGCAGCCGGATGAGCAATGCGGCGACCTGGATTACATTATGGGCGAAGCCCGTTCGATTGACTGCGAATATCTGCAAAGCAATAACTTCGCCTTCGGCGGCATCAATACTTCGCTTGTTATCAAACGCTGGGCTTAAACATGCATCGGGTTGTGCTGGGAAAGATTTCTGATTTGCAACAGCCGCCGCTTCCGCCAGCCCTGTGGCAGTTAGCTCCCCCTGGCCCGCCGCGTGCGGCCTGGCTGGCCGGACGCGTACTGCTTAGCCGCATGCTTTCCCCGCTGCCGTTGCCTGAAATTGTCTACGGCGATAACGGCAAACCTGCTTTTCAAGCTGATGTGCCGCTGTGGTTTAATATCAGCCATAGCGGCGATGATATTGCGCTGATCGTCAGTGATGAAGGTGAGGTTGGCTGTGATATTGAAGTTATTCGTCCGCGTAAAAACTGGACTGGCATCGTTGATGCCGTGTTTAGCTCAGGCGAGCGCCAGCTGATAGCGGCGGAACCGCCATCTGCTCAACTTACTGCATTTTGGCGCATCTGGACGCGTAAAGAGGCTATTTTGAAACAGTCCGGCGGCACCGTATGGCAAATAGCGCAGATTGACAGCACGGCACCCGCTCACTATTTTGTGAGCCAGATAATCATAGCCAATACTTTGATACTGGCGATCTGCACCTCTGCTCCGCATGTCCTGAGCGTTAACGATATTATTCGGTAACGCTTATAGCCTGCGCTAGTTAATCACCGCCGCATTTTGCTGACGATATTCCTTTGGCGTGCTGGCGTAGCTTTTCTTAAATACCGAATAGAAATATTGCAGCGAAGGATAGCCGCACATTTGTGAAATCTCATTAATCGGTATGGAAGAGGAAACCAGCAGCGAACGCGCCCGCTCCAGCTTCTCGCTGTGGATGATGGTGTGAATGGTCTCGCCGGTTTCATCTTTAAAGCGCTTCTCCAGATTGGAGCGCGACATACCTACCGCATCCAGCACCTGCTCAACCTTGATGCCTTTACAGGCGTTAAAGCGGATATAGTGCATCGCCTGAATCACCGCCGGATCGTGCAGCGAACGAAAATCGGTCGAGCGCCGGGCAATCACCTTCACCGGCGGCACCAGAATGCGCTGCAGCTGCATCGCCTGGCGATCCAACAGGCGATGCAGCAGCTTGGCCGCCTGGTAGCCCATCTGCCGTGTGCCCTGCGCCACTGAGGAGAGCGCCACGCGTGATAAATAGCGCGTCAGCTCTTCATTATCAATGCCAATTACACACAGCTTCTCCGGCACCGGGATTTTCAAATGCTCGCACACCTGCAACAGATGGCGGGCACGCGCATCGGTAACGGCGATAATACCGGTCTGTTGCGGCAGGGTTTGCAGCCAGTCGGCCAGCCGGTTCTGCGCATGCTGCCAGTAGGCCGGCGCGGTCTCCATGCCCTGATAGACCACGCCCTGATAACGCTCTTGCGCCACCAGCCGACGAAAGGCATATTCCCGCTCCTGCGCCCAGCGCTTGCCGCAGGAGGCGGGCAGGCCGTAAAAAGCGAAGCGGTTGATGCCTTTCTCTTTCAGATGTAAAAAAGCGCTCTCCACCAGGGCGGCGTTATCAGTGGCGATATAGTGTACGGGCGGATAATCTTCCGGCCGATGATAAGAGCCGCCCACGCCGACGATCGGCACATCCACATTCTGCAACAGCGCCTCGATCTCTTTGTCGTCAAAGTCGGCGATCACGCCGTCGCCGAGGCACTCGTGCATGTTATCGATACGGCAGCGAAAATCCTCCTCAATAAAAATATCCCAGTCGGTTTGCGAGGCCTGCAGATACTCACCGACACCTTCCACCACCTGGCGGTCATAGATTTTATTGGCATTAAACAGCAGGCTGATGCGAAAACGTTTCTCAAACATGATCACTCCTGGTTTTTATTCTGCATCTTGATTACCACAGCGAAACCAGCAGCAGAAAAAAATTGATGAGCCCTGTGATCTGCTTCGACGATTACACGCGCCGCCGGGTGGCGGAATCCATCCATACCGCCAACAGCAGGATGGCGCCCTTAACGATGTACTGCCAGAACGTCGGCACATCCATCATGCTCATACCGTTGTCCAGCGACGCCATGATAAAGGCGCCCATCACCGCGCCCGCGACTGAACCGATACCGCCCGCCAGGCTGGTGCCGCCGATCACGCAGGCGGCGATAGCGTCCAGCTCGGCGATATTCCCCGCCGAAGGCGAACCCGCGCCCAGGCGCGAACTCAGGATCAATCCCGCCACCGCTACCAGCAGGCCGTTAATGGCAAACACCGCCATTTTGTTGCGCGCGACGTTGATGCCGGACAGGCGCGCCGCATCAAGGTTGCCGCCAATCGCGTAGATACGCCGGCCAAACGCGGTGCGCGTCGCCATAAACATCCCGGCCAGCATCAGCAAGGCCAGCAGCAACACCGGCGTGGGTACGCCGCGATAGTCGTTCAGCAGCCAGATCGCGCCCAGCACCAGCAGCGCGGTAATCGTCTGACGCGTTACCGCGCTGCGGGCTGGCGATTGCTCCAGCCCCATCTGCTGGCGCCGCAGCCGCAGCCGCCACTGCCAGGCGATAAACAGGCCGAGGCCGATCACGCCAAAGCCGAAGCCGATGCCGTCCGGCAGATAGCTTTGACCGATTTGCGACATCGCCGGGCTGGTGGGCGCGACCGTCGTGCCGTTGGTGATCCCCACCAGCACGCCGCGAAACGCCAGCATCCCGGCCAGGGTAACGATAAAGGAGGGGACTTTACGGTAGGCGACCCACCATCCGTTCCAGGCGCCCAGCAGCAGGCCGAGCGCCAGCGTCACCACAATTGTCAACGGCAGCGGCCAGCCCAGCCAGACGTCGAAAATCGCCGCCGCGCCACCCAGCAGCCCCATCATCGAGCCAACCGACAGGTCGATCTCCGCAGAGATAATCACAAACACCATCCCCACCGCCAGAATGCCGGTGATTGCCGTCTGGCGCAGCAGGTTAGAAACGTTGCGCGCGCTGAGGTAAGCGCCGTCGGTCATCCAGGTAAAAAACAGCATGATCACCACGATAGCGGCCAGCATTACCAGCACCTGGAGGTTAAGCAGGCGCAGCTTGCCCGGCGCGCCGCCGCCGCTGGCGGGCAGCATAGCGGTATTGGTTTTAAGCATAATGTTCACTCCGCAGAGCCGCTTCCATCACCTGTTCCTGCGTCAGGTTATGGTTCGGCAAGTCAGCTTTGATTTGTCCTTCGTGCATCACCAGTACGCGATCGCTTAATCCCAGTACTTCCGGCAGCTCGGAAGAGATCACAATAATGGCGATGCCCTGTTGCACCAGTTGGTGGATCAACTTGTAAATCTCAACGCGCGCGCCAATATCGATGCCGCGCGTAGGCTCGTCCAGAATCAATATTTGCGGGTTAAGCAGCAGGCATTTGGCGATCACCGCCTTCTGCTGGTTGCCGCCGCTGAGACGACCTACCGCCAGTTCGGCGGAAGAGGTTTTCACCCGCAGCTGACGAATAGACTGGCTAATGGCCACCTGTTCGCGCGCCTCATCCAGCACGGAAAACGGGCTGCTAAACTGGCCGAGCGCCGCCAGCGTGATATTTTTCCCTACGCCCAGCAGCGGCACGATGCCATCTTTCTTTCGATCTTCCGGCACCATGGCGATGCCGTGATGGATCGCCTGCTGGCAGTCCCAGCGGCGCGGGTTAACCTGATAATCTTTGATCGTTACCTGGCCTTCCCAGCGCCCGGGCCACAAGCCGGTAAGGCATTGAACGGTCTCGGTGCGTCCGGCGCCGACCAGCCCGGCGATGCCAAGAATTTCCCCGCGCCGCAGCGTAAAGGAGACATTATTCACCCGCCGCAGATGGCGATTAACCGGATGCCAGGCGGTCAGGTTCTCTACGCGTAGGATCTCTTCGCCCTGTTGATGCGGCTCACGTGGATAGAGCGCGGTCAGTTCGCGTCCGACCATCATGGTGATAATGTCGTCTTCACTCAGCCCCTCTGCCGGGCGGGTAGCGATATGCTTGCCGTCGCGAATCACGCAGATGGTGTCGGATATCGCTTTCACCTCGTTAAGCTTGTGCGAGATATAAACGCAGGCGATGCCGTGATCGCGCAGATCCTTGACGATCTCCAGCAGCACGCCGGTTTCCTGTTCGGTAAGGGAGGAGGTGGGCTCATCCAGAATCAGCAGGCGCACCTGTTTATTCAGCGCCCGAGCGATTTCAACCAGCTGCTGCTGACCAATGCCCAGCTCACCGACGCGCGTATGCGGTGAAATATCCAGCTTGACCTGCTGCAATAGCCGCTGGCAGCGTAGCGCCATGGTTTCATCATCCACTACGCCGCCGCGGCTGATTTCACTGCCGAGAAAGATGTTTTCCAGCACCGTCAGCTGCCGGACCAGCGCCAGCTCTTGATGAATGATCACGATGCCTTTGCGCTCGGTATCGCGGATAGTGGCGGGGCGCAGCGGTTCGCCGGAAAACAGGATCTCGCCCTGATAGTCGCCTGCTGGATAGAGGCCGCACAGCACCTTCATCAGCGTAGATTTACCGGAACCGTTTTCGCCGCACAGCGATACCACCTCGCCCGGCTCAAGGCGCAAAGAAATATCGTCTACGGCCTTTACGGCGCCGAAGCGCTTGGTAATGTTTTTCATTTCCAGTAGCGTGGTCATGACGTTCTCCAGCAAGGGCATTGCCGCCGGGCGGCGGCAGCGCTCTTAGAGTTCACTCTTTTTATGGAAGCCGTCGGCGACGACGGTGCTGTCGATATTGCTCTTATCAACCGGAACGGGCGTTAGCAGCCAGGCGGGAACCTCTTTTTTGCCGTTATTGAGCGTGGCGTTGGACTGCGGCTGTTTATCATTACCGAGTTCAACGGCAATTTTCGCCGCGTCGTCGGCCAGTTTGCTGATCGGTTTATACACCGTCATGGTTTGCGTGCCGTTCATGATGCGCTTAATGGCCGCCAGATCCGCATCCTGCCCGGAAATAGCCACTTTGCCCGCCAGTCCCTGGGCGGAAAGCGCCTGAATCGCGCCGCCGGCGGTGGCGTCATTAGAGGCGACGACCGCATCAATATGGTTATTATTGGCGGTCAGGGCGTTTTCCATAATTTTCAGCGCATTTTCCGGCAGCCAGGCGTCAACCCACTGGTCACCGACCACTTTAATTTTACCTTGCTCAATCAGTGGCTTAAGCACTTTCATTTGCCCGGCGCGGAACAGGCGGGCATTATTATCCACCGGCGAGCCACCCATCAAAAAATAATTGCCCTGCGGCACCTGCTTAACCAGACTTTGCGCCTGAAGTTCGCCCACTTTTTCATTATCAAAAGAGATATAAAAATCAATATCGGCATTATTAACCATGCGATCGTAAGCCAGTACTTTAATGCCTTCCTGCTTTGCTTCGGCAATCACATTACTTAATACCTGCCCGTTGTAGGGAATAATAACCAGCACGTCGACGCCGCGATTAATCATATTTTCAATTTGCGCCATCTGGGTTTCTTCGCTGCCGTTGGCAGACTGGACAAATACGCTGGCGCCCAGCGCTTCAGCCTTTTTGACGAAAATATCGCGATCTTTTTGCCAGCGCTCAAGGCGCAGATCGTCAATAGCCATGCCGATCTTAACCTCTTTAGCGTTGCCGGCGTGGCTAAACAGCGCCAGCGCGGCGCAAACGGCCAGTAAAGTCTGTTTCATTTTCATCATCATTACCCTGTAGGTTGAGGTGTTTTTATCGGAACGTTCCTGAACGGGCTGAGGGATTCTTGACTTGAGTGCCTGCTTTCTTCAATTACAGATTTTTATCCCGGCGTTACGTTTTTTGGTTTATTGCTGGTTTTATGATGGCGATCGATTTTTTAAGGTAAGGATTATTAAGCAAGGTTATTTTTTTGCGCGTTGATACGCGGGAAAGGGGACAGAACGCCTTATTTTGCGAGCTGACGCACAGTTAATAATTATCTTAACGACGGTGTGAAATAACGTAATTGAGAGAGAGGCGGACGCTTATCAGAATAGAGCCATCTTCGCTGACCATTTCCGGTCAACTTGTTAAGGAGTAAACGATGCAGGCTTATTTCGATCAGATTGAACGCATTAGCTATCAGGGGCCGGACAGCAGCGATCCGCTGGCATTTCGTCACTATAATCCTGGGGAGATCCTGCTGGGCAAAACCATGGCGGACCATCTGCGCTTCGCTGCCTGCTACTGGCATACCTTCTGCTGGACCGGCGTGGATATGTTTGGCGTTGGGGCATTCGACCGTCCGTGGCAAAAGGCGGGCGATGCGCTGGAGATGGCGAAACGCAAAGCCGATGTCGCCTTTGAATTTTTCTATAAGCTGAACGTGCCGTTTTACTGCTTCCATGATGTGGATGTCTCGCCGGAAGGCGATTCGCTGAAAAGCTATCAACACAATCTGGCGTTAATGACTGAGGTACTGCAGCAGAAACAGCAGCAAACCGGCGTGAAGCTGCTGTGGGGCACCGCAAACTGCTTTACCCATCCTCGTTACGGCGCGGGCGCTGCCTCCAACCCCGATCCGGAAGTGTTCGCCTGGGCCGCCAGCCAGGTATGCAGCGCCATGCAGGCGACGCATCAGCTCGGCGGGGAAAACTATGTGTTGTGGGGCGGACGCGAAGGCTATGAAACCCTGCTGAATACCGACCTGCGTCAGGAGCGCGAGCAGTTGGGCCGCTTTATGCAAATGGTGGTAGAGCATAAACATAAAACCGGCTTCCAGGGCACGCTGCTGATCGAGCCGAAGCCGCAGGAGCCGACCAAACATCAATATGACTACGATGTAGGCACCGTTTATGGCTTCCTGAAGCAGTTTGGCCTGGAAAAAGAGATTAAAGTTAATGTGGAGGCGAACCATGCCACGCTGGCGGGCCACAGCTTCCACCATGAAATCGCTACCGCTATTGCACTGGGCATCTTCGGCTCGGTGGACGCCAACCGCGGCGATCCGCAGCTGGGCTGGGATACCGATCAGTTCCCAAACAGCGTCGAAGAAAATGCGCTGGTGATGTATGAAATTATCAAGGCGGGCGGCTTCTCCACCGGCGGGCTGAACTTTGACGCCAAAGTGCGGCGTCAGAGCACCGACAAATACGATCTGTTCTATGGCCATATCGGCGCGATGGATACCATGGCGCTGGCGTTAAAGGTCGCGGCGCGCATGATTGAAGCCGGCGAGCTGGATCGCCGCGTCGCGCAGCGCTACAGCGGCTGGAACGGCGAACTGGGCCAGCAGATCCTGCAGGGGGAGATGTCGCTGGCGGCGTTGGCCTCCCATGCGGCACAGCATCAGTTTAATCCACAGCATCAGAGCGGGCGTCAGGAGCAGTTAGAAAACCTGGTGAACAGCTGGCTGTATCGTTAATTAATCAAAGGGAAGCGCAGCATGGTTATCGGCATCGATTTAGGCACCTCCGGCGTAAAGGCGGTGTTGCTGAACGACGAAGGCGAAGTGATTGCGAGCCAGACGGAAAAGCTTACGGTTTCCCGTCCGCAGCCGCTGTGGAGCGAGCAGGATGCCGATAGCTGGTGGCAGGCGACCGATAAGGCGATGCAGGCGCTGCGTCAGCAGCATGCGCTGAGCCAGGTACAGGCCATTGGCCTGAGCGGGCAGATGCATGGCGCAACGTTGCTGGATGCGCAACATCAGCCGCTGCGTCCGGCGATTTTATGGAACGACGGACGCAGCCTGGCCCAGTGCCAACAGCTGGAAGAGGCGGTGCCCGACGCGCGCAAGATTACCGGCAATCTGATGATGCCGGGCTTTACCGCGCCGAAGCTGCTGTGGGTAAAGCAGCATGAGCCGGCGATCTTCGCGCGTATCGCTAAGGTGCTGTTGCCAAAGGATTATCTGCGCTGGCGGCTGACCGGCGATTTCGCCAGCGATATGTCCGACGCGGCCGGCACCCTGTGGCTGGATGTGGCGCAGCGCCGCTGGAGTGAAACGTTGCTTAACGCCTGTGGGCTAACCCTGGCGCAGATGCCGACGCTGTTTGAAGGCAACCAGGTCACCGGCTATTTGCAGCCGCAGCTGGCGCAGCGTTGGGGAATGGAAAGCGTCCCGGTGGTGGCGGGCGGCGGCGATAATGCCGCTGGCGCCGTCGGCACTGGAATGATTAACGCCGGGCAGGGCATGCTCTCGCTGGGCACCTCCGGCGTTTATTTCGTGGTAAGCGACGGTTTTCTGGCGAATCCGGAAAGCGCGGTACACAGCTTTTGCCATGCGCTGCCGGATCGCTGGCATCTGATGTCGGTAATGCTCAGCGCCGCTGCCTGTCTGGACTGGGCCGCCGCGCTTACCCATTGCGCTGATGTGCCCGCGCTGCTGGCCGAAGCCGAACGCGCGCGCGCGGATGTGCCGCCGCTGTTCTTCTTGCCCTATCTTTCCGGCGAGCGCACGCCGCACAATAATCCACAGGCGAAAGGGGTCTTTTTTGGGCTGACGCATCAGCACGGTAGGCCGGAGCTGGCGCAGGCGGTGCTGGAGGGGGTAGGGTATGCGCTGGCGGAAGGAATGGATGCGGTACACGCCTGCGGTATCAGGCCATCGAGCATTATGCTGATCGGCGGCGGCGCACGCAGCGCTTACTGGCGACAGATGCTGGCGGATATTAGCGGACAAACGCTGGATTATTGCCACGGCGGCGATATCGGTCCCGCGCTGGGTGCCGCGCGTCTGGCACAACTGGCGCTGCACCCGGAACAGCCGCCGGAGGCGCTGTTACCTGCGCTACCGTTAGCGCAGCGCCATCAGCCCGATGCGCAGCGCCATCAGTGCTATCAGGCGCGGCGGGCGCATTTTGCCAAAATTTATCAACAGCTGGCATCGCTGATGGATACCGCGTCGCTGTAAGCCTTTACGACTACGAAGGCTCAGCTGCGTCATGGCGCGCAGTTAGACCGGGCCTTCGTATTGATACTGCCGTCCCATTTTATCGTTTCAGTTCACACTCCAGCAATTTAGTTACCCGCCTGCTACAGGTAAACCCACCTTTTTATCCTCGGCGTCGCGTTCAATGATAATAAAATGTTAAATATATGTTTAAATAAAATCATTATTTAACATCTTTGCGCGGCGGTAAGCCGCATGTCAGGAAAATTAAGCAGTAAAATTAACTTTTATTTAACCTAAAAGATCGCAGTATTCAACAAATGTAATCATTGATCACATTTCAATCAATTTCGATTCATGCTCTCTTCCCTTCGTTGATAACCTCCTTGCCAAGACATGCCTCGGTCCCCAAAAAAGGTAGAACTATGAAACTCAAACTTGCCCTGGTCAGCGCCGCCCTGATTTCTGCATGCATGTTGTCTGGTACTTCCGCAGCGGCGGAAAGATATGAAATTGCCGTGGTGGCTAAAGTCACCGGTATCCCCTGGTTTAACCGCATGGAAACTGGCGTCAACGAAGCGGCTAAGAAACTGAACGTTAACGCTTATCAAACCGGACCCGCTACCCCCGATCCGGCGCAACAGGTGAAAGTGATCGAAGATCTGATCGCCAAAAACGTCAATGCCATCATCGTGGTGCCAAACGATGCCAAAGTGCTGGAGCCGGTGCTGAAAAAAGCGCGCGATAAAGGCATTGTCGTGCTGACGCATGAATCGCCCGATCAGCAGATCGGCCAGTGGGATATTGAAACTATCGACAGCGAAAAATATGCCCAGGCCAATATGGATGAGCTGGCAAAAGAGATGGGCAGCAAAGGCGGCTACGCCATTTACGTAGGCTCATTGACCGTGCCGCTGCACAACGCCTGGGCTGATTACGCCATCAAATATCAGAAAGAAAAATATCCGCAGATGTTTGAAGTGACTTCTCGTCTGCCGGTGGCGGAAAGCATCGATAAATCCTACGCCACCACGCTGGATTTGATGAAAACCTACCCGCAAATGAAAGGCATCATCGGCTTTGGATCGCTCGGCCCTATTGGCGCAGGCCAGGCGGTGCAGAAGAAACGCGCAAAAGAGAAACTGGCCGTGGTGGGCATCGCGATGCCTGCACAGGCGGCGCCCTATCTGATGCGCGGCGATATCAAAAAAGCGCTGTTGTGGGATCCGAAAGATGCCGGCTACGCGCTGGTGACCGTTGCTGACCAACTGTTACAGGGCAAAGACGTGACCGCCGATCTGACCATTGATGAATTAGGGAAAGCGGATGTCGATACCGAGAAGAAGGTGATCCGCTTTAACAAGATCCTCGAAGTCACGAAGGATAACGCTAAAACACTTGGTTTCTGAACCTTCCCTTCGCCAACCGACACGCCGGCCGTCTGGCCGGCAATATCAAAAGAGACATTTTAGCGTCCGGATGGGCGCTTCCAGGGGTATTGTCAATGACAGACGCCACCGCATTTATCACTCTTGAGAATATCAGCAAGCAATTTCCCGGCGTGCTGGCGCTGGATAAGGTGAACCTGTCGCTGCAAAAAGGCGAAGTTCACTGTCTGGCGGGGCAGAACGGCTGCGGTAAAAGCACCATTATTAAAGTGATCTCCGGGGTTTATCATCCCGAAAAAGGGGCGCGCATGCTGCTGGATGGCAAACTATTCCATCATCTGACGCCACAGCTCTCCAGCCATTACGGCATTCAGGTAATTTACCAGGATCTTTCGCTGTTCCCTAACTTCAGCGTGGCGGAGAACATCGCGGTTAACCGTTATCTGCCCGGCGGCGATATCTGGGTGCGTCGCGGCGCAATGAAACAGCAGGCGCTGGCGGCGATGAAACGCATTGGGGTCAGGCTCGATCCGGATAAAAAAGTCGAAAAACTCTCTATTGCCGATCGCCAACTGGTGGCTATTTGTCGCGCTATTGCCGCCGATGCCCGTCTGGTGATTATGGATGAACCGACCGCCTCCCTGACGCGGCAAGAGGTTAACGGCCTGCTAAGGGTGGTTAACGAACTGAAAGCCGCTGGCATCTGCGTGGTGTTTGTCAGCCACCGTCTGGATGAAGTGATGGAAGTGGCGGACCGTATTAGCGTCATGCGTGACGGCAAGCTGGTCGGCACTTTTCCAGCGGCGGAACTGAACAGTCATGAACTGGCGTTCCTGATGACAGGACAACGCTTCCACTATAGCCCTCTCCCCGAAAAACCGCCTGCCGAACAGGCGCCGATGCTGGAACTGCATGGCTTAAGCCGCAAAGGCAAATACCACAATATTAACTTATCGCTGCGTAGTGGAGAGATTGTCTCTATTGTCGGCCTGCTGGGCGCCGGACGTACTGAACTCTGTTTAAGCCTGTTTGGCATGACGCAGCCGGAGAGCGGAGAAATTCGCATTAACGGCCGGGCGGTCACGCTGCGCAATAACCGTGATGCGATAAAGCATGGGATCGGCTACGTCTCAGAGGATCGTCTGACGCAGGGGCTGATCATGGAGCAGTCGATCTACGACAACACCCTTGTTACGGTCTTCGATCGGCTGCATACCCGCAGCGGCCTGCTCGATCGTCGCAAAGCGCGCAGGCTGGTGGCCGATCTGATTGGCGAGCTGAATATCAAAGTTTCCGATCCGCACCTGCCGGTGAAAACCCTCTCCGGCGGTAATGCGCAAAGGATAGCCATCGCTAAATGGGTCGCCACCGACCCGCGCATCTTAATTCTCGATTCGCCTACGGTCGGCGTGGATATCGCCAACAAAGAGGGGATTTATCAGATTGCCCGCAAGCTGGCGGAGCAGGGGCTGGCGGTGCTGATGATTTGCGATGAAATTCCGGAAGCTTATTACAACAGCCATCGCGTGCTGGTGATGCGTCGCGGCGAACTGGTGGCGGAGTTTAATCCTCATCGCTGTACGGAACAGGAGATTGCTGAAGTGGTTGAGGTGATCCATGAATAATCGTCTTTCCCATATCGCCGGGCAGCACGAGTTCTGGCTTGGACTGCTGGTTATCGCGCTTGGCGTTGGATTAAGCGTCAGCACTGATGAGTTCCTCTCGCTGGGCAACCTGACGGATGTCGCTACCAGCTATGCCATCCTGGGCATCCTCGCCTGCGGCCTGTTTGTGGTGCTGATTTCCGGCGGGATCGATATTTCGTTTCCGGCCATCACCGCCATTGCGCAGTATGTAATGGCAAGCTGGATCATCGCTCACGGCGGCAACTTCGCGCTGGCGCTGGTGATGTCTATCGCCGTTGGGCTGCTGCTTGGGCTGGTTAACGGCTTTCTGGTTTACTGGCTGCGCGTGCCGGCAATTATCATTACCATCGCCACGCTGAATGTCTATTACGGGCTGTTGGTCTACGCCACCAAAGGCACCTGGCTGTATGGCTTCCCGGACTGGTTTATGAATGGCATTAACTGGTTCTCCTTCACCGCCGCCGACGGCTACGACTATGGCCTTACTCTGCCGCTGTTGTGCCTGGCGGGCACGATTATTGTTACCGCGCTGTTGATGAACTACACCCGTCTCGGTCGTCAGATCTACGCGATGGGCGGCAACCGTGATGCAGCTTCGCGCCTGGGGTTGAACCTGCTAAAGCTGCATTTTTACGTCTACGGCTATATGGGCATTCTCGCCGGGATCGCCGCCGTGGTACAGGCGCAGATTACCCAGTCCGTTGCGCCGAACTCGCTGCTTGGCTTTGAGCTGACGGTACTGGCGGCGGTGGTGCTGGGCGGCACCAGCATGACCGGCGGCCGCGGTACCCTGACCGGTACCCTGCTGGGCGTTGTTCTGCTGGCCTTTTTGCAAAACGGCCTGACGCTGCTTAGCGTCTCCTCTTACTGGCACACTGTATTCAGCGGCGCCATTATCCTGGTCAGTATCAGCGCCACGGCCTGGAATGAAAAACGCAAACTTGCAAGGGAGCTTTGAGATGAAACCATTCGCCAGATTTTTACCCGGTGATGCCATCATCCGTCTGCAATGCGTGATCATTATCGCGGTTGCGCTGGCTTTCGCACTGCTGCTGGGCGGCCGGTTTTTTAGCGTCGCCAACTTTCAATCTATCGGCTCGCAGCTGCCGATCCTGGGCATGCTGGCGTTGGGCATGGGCATAACCATGCTAACCGGCGGCATTAACCTGTCGATTATCGCCGGGGCTAACAGCTGCTCGCTGGTAATGGCGGCGATTATCGTTAGCCATCCTGATAACCCGCTGTTTCTGCTGCTGGCGCTGCTGGCGGGGATGGCGGTGGCAGTCGCTATCGGCACGCTGAACGGGGCGCTGATCGCCTGGGTCGGCGTCTCGCCGATTCTCGCCACGCTGGGCACTATGACGCTGATTTCCGGCCTGAATATCCTGCTTTCCGACGGCACGGTGATTTCAGGTTTTCCAGCGGCGATTCAGTTCCTCGGCAACGCGACGGTTGTCGGCATTCCCGTCGCGCTGTTGCTCTTCCTGGTGGTGGCGCTGCTGCTGTGGGTGCTGCTGGAACATACCACGCTGGGCCGCAGCATTTACCTGGTCGGCTCTAATGAACAGGCGACCCGCTACAGCGGTGTGAATACCGTGCGCGTGCAGATTGCGGTGTATGTCATTTCTGCGCTGCTCGGCTGGGTAGCCGCCATTTTGATGATGGCGAAATTCAATTCGGCGAAGGCCGGCTATGGCGAATCGTACCTGCTGGTCACCATTCTTGCGTCGGTGCTTGGCGGCATCAACCCCGATGGCGGTTTTGGCCGCATCGTCGGTCTGGTGCTGGCGCTAGTGGTGCTACAGATGCTGGAAAGCGGTTTTAACCTGCTGGGGATCAGCAGTTATCTGACGATGGCGCTCTGGGGCACCGTTCTCATTCTTTTTATCGCATTACAGAACCGTAAAGCCTGATTTCAGGAGAAAAAATATGGCGAGTTACTTCATTGGTGTAGATGTGGGAACCGGAAGCGCCCGGGCTGGCGTGTTTGATCTGCATGGTAGAATGGTCGGTCAGGCCAGCCGGGCGATTGAAATTTATCGTCCGCAGGCTGATTTCGTCGAGCAGTCTTCCGACAATATCTGGCAGGCGGTCTGTAATGCGGTGCGCGATGCGGTAAACCAGGCGGATATTAATCCCATTCAGGTGAAAGGGCTGGGATTTGACGCGACCTGCTCGCTGGTAGTGCTGGATAAAGAGGGGAAGCCGCTGAGCATCAGCCCTTCCGGGCGCAGCGAGCAGAATATTATCGTCTGGATGGATCATCGGGCAATTACCCAGGCCGATCGTATTAATGCGCTGCATCATCGGGTACTGGATTATGTCGGCGGCATTATCTCGCCGGAAATGCAGACGCCGAAACTGCTGTGGCTGAAACAGCATATGCCGAACACCTGGGCCAACGCCGGTTACTACTTTGATCTGCCGGACTTTCTCACCTGGCGCGCCACGGGTGACGATACGCGCTCGCTCTGCTCTACCGTCTGTAAGTGGACCTATATGGGCCATGAAGATAAATGGGACGCCAGCTATTTTCGCCAGATTGGGCTGGAGGATTTGCTGGAGCACGATGCGGAAAAAATTGGCCGTTACGTAAAAACCATGGGGGAACCGCTCGGATATGGATTGACGCAGCGTGCCGCCAGCGAAATGGGGCTGATCCCCGGTACGGCGGTCAGCGTGTCGATTATCGATGCGCATGCCGGCACGCTCGGCACGCTCGGTGCCTGCGGCGTTTCCGGCGAGGTCGCGGATTTCGATCGCCGCATCGCGCTGATTGGCGGCACGTCAACGGGCCATATGGCTATCTCCAGGCAACCGCGTTTTATCAACGGCGTTTGGGGGCCATACTACTCGGCGGTGTTGCCGGAATACTGGCTCAATGAGGGCGGTCAGTCGGCCACCGGCGCGTTAATCGATCATATTATTCAGTCGCATCCCTGCTATGAATCCCTGCTGGCGCAGGCGAAAACCCAGGGACAAACCATTTACGAATTGCTCAATGCGCTGCTGCGTAAAATGGCCGGCGAGCCGGAAAATATCGCCTTCCTGACGCGGGATATTCATATCTTGCCTTACTTTCACGGCAACCGCTCGCCGCGTGCCAACCCCACCTTAACCGGTGTCATTAGCGGGCTTAAGTTGTCACGCACGCCGGAAGATATGGCGCTGCACTATCTGGCGACGATTCAGGCTATCGCGCTGGGGACGCGCCATATCATTGAAACCATGAACCAGAGCGGCTATGCCATCGATACCATTATGGCCAGCGGCGGCGGCACTAAAAATCCGGTGTTTGTGCAGGAGCACGCCAATGCCACCGGTTGCGCCATGCTGTTGCCGGAAGAGAGCGAAGCGATGCTGCTGGGTAGCGCCATGATGGGCACCGTTGCGGCAGGGGTTTTCGACTCCTTTCCGGAGGCGATGTCGCTAATGAGCCGTATCGGTAAAACGGTTACGCCGCAGACTAACCACATCAAGCGCTACTACGATCGCAAGTATCAGGTATTTCATGAGATGTATCAGGACCATATGAAGTACCGTCAGCTGATGCAGGAGGGCGCATGAACCCTTCATGGCAGCAGGCCACCGATGTATGGCGCCTTTACAGCGAAGCGCTGAATGCGCTGGAGCAGCATTTAACCGAGCCGCTCTGGGCAGCATTGCTGGCAGAGCTGCGCGGCTGTAAAGGGAAGATAGTGGTGACGGGCGTGGGCACATCGGGCATTGCGGCGCGGAAAATCGCCCACATGCTGGCCTGCGTCGAGCGTCCGGCCATTTACCTTAACGCCACCGATGCCGCTCATGGCGATCTCGGCTTTTTAGACGGCGACGATCTGATGATTATGCTCTCGCGCGGCGGCAACTCTGATGAACTGACCCGGCTGCTGCCTGCACTGGCGGCGAAAAAGGTGCCCTTGATCAGCGTAACTGAAAATCCCGCGTCGGCGATTGCCCGCGCCGCCCGGCTGGTTATCTCAACCGGCGTGCAGCGCGAGGCCGATCCGCTAAATATGCTCGCCACCACCTCAATTGTTCTGGTGCTGGCGATATTCGATGCGGCCTGCGCCTGTCTGATGAGCGAAAGCGGCTATTCGCATCAGACGCTGCTGGCGGTACATCCGGGCGGCGATGTCGGGCTAACGCTCAGCCAGAAAAAATAGTCTGCTTAACTCACCAGATGGCGCCGATCGAGGCGGCGCAGCGCCAGCGCCAGCAGCAGGCTGCCCGCCAGCGTAACGCTGAAAACCAGCGCGATATCCAGCAGCGGCCACTGCTTATGATCCAGATAGTGTGTCCGCATAAAGTGGATAAACAGCGCGTGAAAGCCGTAGATCGGCAGAGAATTGCGTGAGATCAGCGCCAGTGCCGGCAGCGGCTGGCTCAGGCAGTTTTTAAACAGCACAAACAGGCTCAGCGCGCCGATAAACACCAGCGGCCCGCAGTAGAGATACCAGAGATCGGAGAAAGCGCCGTTAATATGCAGCTCTTTTTTGGTACCGACTGAGATGCCCGCCACGCAGACGATAAACAGCAGCGCCGCCAGCCAGCTTACGCCGCGCCGTTCGGTATGCATGGTGCCAAGCGCGCGGCCCAGCAGGGCATACAGCAGATAATAGATGCTGTCGCCGCTGATATAGAGGTTAATCGGCAGCCATTGAAAGCGGCCGGTCGCCTGGTCGGCGGTATTGGGGTTCGCCAGCACCGCTGCCACCAGCACCATGATGATGACGTAGCGCGCCGTGATGGGTTTCACCTGAATCAGCGGCGAGAACAGATAGATAGTGATAATCGCAAAGAAAAACCACAGGTGATAAAAAACCGGTTTTTGCAACAGATGCAGCAGCGAGAGCGTCTCGCTGATCGGCGTTAGCAGGGTGATATAGAGCAGCGCCACGGCGCTGTAAAACAGTAGGCAGAGCACAATGCGCAGAAAGTGGCGCGGCTGCGCGCTGCGTTCGCCAAAAAACAGGTAGCCGGAAATCATAAAGAATAGCGGAACGCAGACGCGCGACGTGGAATTCAGCAAATTTGCGCTATCCCAGGCGGATTCCGCGACCTGACCGCTGTTAGTGATATACCAGGTGGTGGTATGAATCATGATGACCATCAGGCAGGCCACCGCACGTAAATTATCTATCCAGCCAATCTTTTGCGCCGACATTTTTTCCTCATAAAGCGAGCACTTACGCTTATCAGGGTAGCCAGGCCACCGCGCTTCAACAACTTTCCGCCCGTTGGATTCAGATTTCACCCGCCCGTCGTCCGTCTTTGAACCCTAATGAAACAAAGCGGCAGCCAGACGAGATCACAGGCTGCATAACGCCCGGTCAAAGGGTATACTGACGCACACTTTTTTAACTCACCCGTATCGCGTGCGAATTCAACATGCAAAAGTTTGATACCAAGACCTTTCAGGGCCTGATCCTGACCTTGCAGGATTACTGGGCGCGTCAGGGCTGCACCATCGTTCAACCGCTGGACATGGAAGTAGGCGCTGGCACTTCTCACCCGATGACCTGCCTGCGAGCGCTGGGCCCGGAGCCTATCGCCGCTGCCTATGTGCAGCCTTCACGCCGTCCTACCGACGGGCGCTACGGGGAAAACCCGAACCGTCTGCAGCACTATTACCAGTTCCAGGTGATCATTAAGCCGTCGCCGGACAACATTCAGGAGCTCTATCTTGGCTCGCTGAAAGAGCTGGGCATCGATCCTGGCGTTCACGATATCCGCTTCGTGGAAGATAACTGGGAAAACCCGACGCTGGGCGCCTGGGGTCTCGGTTGGGAAGTCTGGCTGAACGGCATGGAGGTGACGCAGTTCACCTATTTCCAGCAGGTTGGCGGCCTGGAGTGCAAACCGGTTACCGGCGAAATCACCTACGGCCTGGAGCGTCTGGCGATGTATATCCAGGGCGTTGACAGCGTTTACGATCTGGTCTGGAGCGACGGCCCGCTGGGTAAAACCACCTACGGTGACGTGTTCCATCAGAACGAAGTGGAGCAGTCCACCTATAACTTCGAATATGCCGACGTAGATTTCCTTTTCACCTGCTTCGAGCAGTATGAAAAAGAGGCGCAGAAGCTGCTGGCGCTGGAAAAACCGCTGCCGCTGCCGGCCTACGAGCGCATTCTAAAAGCGGCGCACAGCTTTAACCTGCTGGATGCCCGCAAAGCGATCTCGGTTACTGAACGTCAGCGTTATATTCTGCGCATTCGCACCCTGACCAAAGCCGTGGCTGAAGCCTACTACGCCTCCCGCGAGGCGCTGGGCTTCCCGATGTGCAATAACAACAAATAAGAGGCAGCCATGACTGACAAAACTTTTCTGGTGGAAATCGGCACCGAAGAGCTGCCACCCAAGGCGCTACGCAACCTGGCGGAATCTTTTGCCGCTCAGCTGACCGCTGAACTGGATAGCGCCGGCCTCGCTCACGGCGAGGTGACGTGGTACGCCGCGCCGCGCCGTCTGGCGCTGAAGGTCGCCAATCTGAGCGCGGCTCAGCCGGATCGCGAAATCGAAAAACGCGGCCCGGCGATCGCCGCGGCTTTTGACGCCAGCGGCGCGCCGACCAAAGCGGCTGAAGGCTGGGCGCGCGGCTGTGGTATCACCGTCGATCAGGCCGAGCGCCTGAAAACCGACAAGGGCGAATGGCTGATGTATCGCGCTCAGGTGCAGGGCGAAAGCGCGCAAAAACTGCTGCCGGGCATGATCGCCGCGGCGCTGGCTAAGCTGCCGGTGCCGAAGCTGATGCGTTGGGGCGACAGCGACGTGCAGTTTGTGCGTCCGGTGCATACCGTTACCCTGCTGCTGGGCGACGAGCTGATTCCGGCCACCATTTTAGGTATCGAATCAGGCCGCACGCTGCGCGGACATCGCTTTATGGGCGAGCCAGAGTTCACCATCGATCACGCCGACCAATATCCGGAGATTCTGGAGACGCGCGGCAAAGTGATGGCGGATTACGACGCGCGTAAAGCCAAAATCAAAGCGGACGCCGAAGCGGCGGCACGTCAGATCGGCGGCAACCCGGATCTGAGCGACAGCCTGCTGGAAGAGGTAACCTCACTGGTGGAATGGCCGGTGGTGCTAACCGCTACCTTTGAGGAAAAATTCCTCGCGGTGCCGGCAGAAGCGCTGGTCTACACCATGAAAGGCGATCAGAAATATTTCCCGGTTTACGGCAACGACGGCAAACTGCTGCCGCACTTTATCTTTGTCGCTAACGTAGAATCGAGCGATCCGCAGCAGATTATCGCCGGTAATGAGAAGGTGGTGCGTCCGCGTCTGGCCGATGCCGAATTCTTCTTTAATACCGACCGCAAAAAGCGTCTGGAAGATAACCTGCCGCGTCTGGAAACCGTACTGTTCCAGCAGCAGCTGGGCACGCTGCGCGATAAGACTGACCGCATTCAGGCGCTGGCGGGCTGGATTGCCGCCCAGATCGGTGCTGACGTCAACATGGCGACCCGTGCCGGCCTGCTCTCCAAGTGCGACCTGATGACCAATATGGTGTTTGAGTTTACCGACACCCAGGGCGTGATGGGCATGCACTACGCACGTCATGACGGCGAAGCGGAAGAAGTTGCCGTGGCGCTGAATGAGCAGTATCAGCCGCGTTTCGCCGGCGACGATCTGCCATCAAGCCCGGTCGCCTGCGCGCTGGCGATCGCCGATAAGATGGATACGCTGGCCGGCATCTTCGGCATTGGACAGCATCCGAAAGGCGATAAAGACCCGTTTGCGCTGCGCCGTGCCGCGCTGGGCGTGCTGCGTATCATTGTTGAAAAGCATCTGCCGCTGGATCTGCAAACCCTGACTGAAGAAGCGGTGCGCCTGTATGGCAGCAAGCTGAGCAACGAGAAGGTAGTGGATGAGGTAATCGACTTTATGCTGGGTCGCTTCCGCACCTGGTATCAGGAAGAGGGCCACAGCGTCGATACGATTCAGGCGGTGCTGGCGCGTCGTCCAACCCGCCCGGCCGATTTCGATGCGCGCATGAAGGCGGTTTCGCACTTCCGCACGCTGGAGGATGCCGCAACGCTGGCCGCCGCCAACAAGCGCGTCTCTAACATTCTGGCAAAAGCCACCGAGCCGCTGAATAGCAGCGTGCAGGCGTCGCTGCTGAAAGAGAATGAAGAGATCAAGCTGGCGACCTTCGTCACCGCGCTGGAAAGCAAGCTGCAGCCGTGGTTCGCTGAAGGGCGTTATCAGGATGCGCTGATCGAGCTGGCGCAGCTGCGCGAGGCAGTGGATAACTTCTTCGATAAAGTGATGGTGAACGCTGAAGATCCGGCGGTGCGTATTAACCGCCTGACGCTGCTGGCGAAGCTGCGTCAGCTGTTCCTGCAGGTAGCGGATATCTCCCTGCTGCAGTAACCGCGCTTTTGCGATGAATCACGCCGGGCCATCCTTACGGGTTGCCCGGCGTAAGCGACTGCCTGTTCACCGCGTATTGAGGCTGTTTGTACCGGGGCGCAATGATTTAATCAGGCAATGTGCGCAGCGGCGGGCGGCACCGTACGGGCAAAACTTTCGCGCTGAAACATTTTTTCTACCAGCTTCACCAGCGCCGGGCGATTAACGCACCAGCTCGGCGCCACATGGCGAAAATTAAGATAGCCAATAGCGCAGGCGGCAGCGATATCCGCCAGATTGATCTGTTCGCCGTTCAGCCAGGTTTGGCTTGCCGCTTCGCGCTCCAGGGCATCCAGCCCGCGCTGGATTTTATGGCGCTGGCGCAGCATTTCCTCCGGCGACTGCTGTTCGATCGGGCGTAGCTGCTCACGTACGATAATCAGCGCCGCATCGCAGATACCATCGGCCAGCGTTTCCAGCTGCCTGACCTTGACCGCCGAAAACGCCTCTTCCGGCAACAGTTTTGGCGCCTGAGGCAGGGTTTCCAGCCGTGCGGCGATAATCGACGAGTTATACCAGCACTCACCGTGATCATCGACCAGCGCCGGAACTTTGCCTAACGGATTGTACTGTGGAACCTGACTCTCTTCGGTCCAGGGTGATTCGTTAACAAACTCAAAAGTCAGGCCCTTTTCCAGCATTATCACGGAAATCTTACGCACATAGGGGCTGGTGTAATTGCCGATAAGCTTCATAAGGGTCATTTCCTGCCAGCGAATAGTTAAAATGGCCAGACCCTTTACCGTGGCCTGACCGTAAGCATTTAATCGGTACCGGGAAACAAAAACGGGTTAAGGCTGCTGCGGGCAAAGCCTTCCTGCTCCATGCGCGCATCCAGAATCAGCGAGGCGAGATCGTCCGCCACCGGCTCAACCGCCGGATCCTTCTCCTGCCACAGCATTTTCAGGTAGGTGCCGCAGTCGCCGCAACTTTCCGCTTTGATCGCCGCCTGCTCGTTCTCCAGCGACCAATAGTGCAAATCGCGCGTCTGTTCGCAGTTAGTGCATTTGGCGCGCAGTACATACCATTCGCTTTCGCACAGGTTGCAGTGCAGATAACGCAGGCCGCCGCCCTGGGTGCCCATATGCACCACGCTGGATACCGGCACGCTGTTGCAAACCGGGCAAAACTGTCGCTGTTCGCCATACTCAGCGCGCGCCTTGCCGGGGATCAACGCCGCCATTTGCGCCCAGTAAACCGACAGCGCCGCCCAGATAAAGGGCGCTTTGTCGCTGCTTACCTGAGCGAAATCATGCTCCAGCAGGGCAGAGGCCAAAGCATCCAGTTCCGGCGCCGAGGTTTTTTCCAGGTTCTCCAGCACCGCCAGCGCCTGACCGGTCATCTCCGGCTTCAGTTCGGCAATCAGCGAATGCAGCAGACGCTGCCAGTGAGGATCGCGCGATAAGGTGTGAATATCCAGCGGCGGCTTCCCGCTGGCGGCGGTCTCTACCAGGCGGGCATGAAGGTCCATATGCAGCGGATGATCGTAAAGCACGATTTCCTGCGCTTCGGCAATAAAAGCGGCAAAGCGCAGATAGTCGCCCAGCGGATTTTTTTCCGCCAGCTGGCGCAGACGCGCGCTCCGGCGGCTGTATAAATTTTTCAGCCTGGGGAAAAGTAACGGCGGAATCATATCCGCCGTGGTTTTGTCGCTCTTCTCCAGCTGTTCTTGCGGGATGATGCGAATAGTCATCAGGGACGTTTTTCCTGTTTTGTCGGTTGGCTCTGCTGTTCACGCACAGCACGATACCAGCGCGGATGGTGCTGCTTTGCCCACAGCGGCGTTACCCAACCTTCCACCATGGCGGTTAGCGTGCCTTTGACCCACAGCGCGGCATAAATATGCACCATAATCACCACGATCAGGCCCACCGCCGCCAGCGAATGCACCAGTAAGGCCAGCCGAATCAGCGGAATGGGAAAGGCAGCGGCAAAGTAAGGACGCCAGATGACAATACCACTCGCCAGCAGCAGCAGCAGACTGATGATAGCAGCCCAGAATACACACTTCTGCCCAAAATTATAACGGCCGGTATCGCCGACCTCCTCATTCATGGCAACTTTATGGATATTTTTTGCCCAATCGAGGTCGTCACGGTTAACCAGGTTGTGCTTCCAGTAGCGGAAAAACATCAGCATAAAGGCGAGGAACATCGCAACGCCGATAAAGGGATGCAGAATGCGCGCCAGCTGCGGTGTGCCGAGCAGATTTAACAGCCAGTTAAACGATGGGAAGAAAAAGCCCAGGCCGCTAACGGCGGCGAACATAAAGCAGAACGCCACAATCCAGTGATTGATGCGTTCCGGTGCGCTGTAACGCACGATCAGGTCGCGTTTTTTCATCATTTCCGATCCTCTTTTTCTTGCTGAGCGTCATCCTCATCTTCTTTGACACGGTTCGGGCCGACCCCCACGTAATGGAAGAGCGAACCGGCAAACGTCGCCGCGAAGCCAATAGCCGCCAGCGGTTTCCAAATCCCTTTCCAGAAACTGACCGTCGGGCTGATACAGGGATTTTCCGGCAGGCCGTGATAAAGCTGTGGTTTGTCGGCATGATGCAATACGTACATCACGTGCGTCCCGCCAACGCCTGGCGGATCGTAAAGACCGGCATTTTGATAGCCGCGCGTTTTCAGCTCATCGACGCGCTCTGCCGCCAGCTGCTGCATCTCCGCTTTGCTGCCGAAGTGGATAGCGCCGGTAGGGCAGGTTTTCACGCAGGCAGGTTCCTGGCCGGCGGTCACGCGATCGACGCACAGGGTGCATTTGTAAACACGGTTATCTTCCTTGTTCAGACGCGGCACATTGAAAGGACAGCCCGCAATACAGTAGCCGCAGCCAATGCAGTGCTCAGACTGAAAATCGACGATGCCGTTAGCGTACTGAATGATGGCGCCTTCAGCCGGACAGGCTTTCAGACAGCCCGGATCGGCGCAGTGCATACAGCCATCTTTGCGGATCAGCCACTCCAGCTTGCCGTTCTCTTCCACTTCCGAGAAGCGCATCACCGTCCAGGCTTTGGCGGTCATATCGATCGGGTTATCGTACACCCCGATATTCGTGCCGGGTTCTTCCCGAATATCATTCCACTCGGAACAGGCGACCTGGCAGCCTTTACAGCCGATGCAAGTCGTTACGTCGATCAGCTTCGCCACTTCCTGTTGATGGTCACGCACCTGCGGCGGCGGCGTTAAACCATTGGTCGCGGAGCGGCGAATAATGTCTTGCGATTGATAAGCCATAATCGTTCTCCGTTACACCTTTTCCACGTTAACCAGAAAGCCTTTGTATTCAGGCGTCTGTGAATTGGCATCGCCAACTGAAGGGGTTAGCGTATTGGCCAGGAAGCCTTTTTTGGTGGCGCCCTCAAAGCCCCAGTGGCAGGGAATGCCTACGGTATCAACCTGCTTATCGTTAATCGTCAGGCGGCGCAGACGTTTTGTGACCACCGCTTTGGCTTTGATATAGCCACGCTGTGAACTGATTTTGATCTCATCGCCTGCCTTAATACCTTTGTCAGCCGCCAGCTCAACGCCAATTTCGACAAACTGTTCAGGCTGAGCGATAGCGTTCAGCAGCGCATGCTTGGTCCAGTGACGGAATAACTCGGTAATCGAATAGGTGGTGGCCACATAAGGGAATTTATCGGCCTTGCCCAGCGTCGCGGCGTCATGCGGGAAAATTCGCACTACCGGACTATGGATCTGGGCTGGATGCAGCGGATTGGTGCCGGTGGGACTTTCCATTGGTTCATAGTGCTCAGGGAAAGGACCATCGGCCAGCTTATCCAGTGCAAACAGATGCCCCATGCCGTCCGGCAGCATAATAAAAGGCCCAACCTGCTTTTCCGGCGCCGCGGTTAGTGGATAGTCGGGCACGTCATAGCCCTGCCAACGCTGACCATTCCACTCAATCAGCTTACGTTCAGGGTCCCAGGCTTTACCTTGTGGATCGGCCGAGGCGCGGTTATACAGGATGCGACGGTTAGCGGGCCATGCCCATGCCCAACCGGATATTGCGCCCAGCCCGGAAGGATCGGCATTATCACGCCGCGCCATCTGGTTGCCTTCCGGCGTCCAGCTACCGGCATAGATCCAGCAGGCGCTGGCGGTAGTGCCGTCATTGCGCAGTTCGGCGAAGGAATTAAGCTGCTGCCCCTTTTTCAACAACAGCTTGCCGCGGTCATCATAGATATCGGCCAGCGCCTGGCCGTTGCTTTCGCGCGCCACCTCTTCCGGCTCTGGATTAGAAGGATCGGTATAGTTCCAGTTCATCGCCAGTAACGGTTCCGGCGCGGTGCCGCCTTCCTTACGGTAAAGCTCACGCAGGCGCAGGAAAATATTGCCGAGGATTTTGCCGTCGTGCAGCGCTTCAGCCGGCGGTTCGGCGGCCGCCCAGTGCCACTGTAGCCAACGGGAAGAGTTCGCTACCGAGCCGTTCTCCTCCGCAAAGCAGGATGAGGGCAGGCGAAACACTTCGGTCTGGATTTTGGCCGGATCGACATCGTTAAATTCACCGTGGTGCTGCCAAAAACTGGCCGTTTCGGTGCTGAGCGGATCGATCACCACCATATATTTCAGGTGGGAGAGAGCACGGAACGCTTTGTTTTTATTCGGAAAAGCCGCCAGCGGATTAAAGCCCTGGATGATGTAGCCGTTAATTTTTCCCTGTTCCATCATCTCTGCCTGCGCCATGCAGTCATAGCTTTTGTCCCACTTGGGCAGCCAGTCGTAGCCCCATTGGTTCTCCGCCGTGGCGTTATCGCCGTAAAAGCTTTTCATCAGACTGACAAAAAACTTATCGGTGTTCTGCCAGTAGTTGACCTGTCCGGGCAGCGGGGAAACGGGCGTCGCCTGCTGTAAATATTGCTCCAGCGTGGTTTGCTTTTCTGAAGGCAGCGGCAGGTAGCCCGGCAGGCTTTGCGCCAGCAGGCCGAGATCGGTATAGCCCTGTACGTTTGAGTGGCCACGCAGCGCGTTAATACCGCCGCCAGGCATGCCGATGTTGCCCAACAGCAGCTGAACAATCGCTGCGGTACGAATGATTTGCGCGCCGTTGGTATGATGCGTCCAGCCCAGTGCGTAAAGGAAGGTCGCGGTGCGGTTGGGAACACTGGTGTTGGCCAGCGTCTGGCAAATGGTCACGAACGCATCCTGCGATGTGCCGCACAGGCGGCTGACCATTTTCGGCGTATAGCGGCTGGCATGCTTTTTCAGCAGGTTTAGCACACAGCGCGGATGGGTTAGCGTATTGTCGCGTTTGGCCTCGCCGTTTTCGTCCAGTTCATAATGCCAGCTGGTTTTATCATACTGCCGCGTCGCGTCATCGTAGCCGCTGAACAGCCCCTCTTTGAAGCGGTAGCCCTCGCTGACGATCAGCGAAGCATTGGTATAGGCTTTTACATATTCGTGTTGAATATGGTCATGCTGCAGCAAATAGTTCACCACGCCCATCAGAAAGGCGACGTCGCTGCCGGCGCGTAGCGGGGCATAAATATCCGCCACCGCAGCCGAACGGTTAAAGCGCGGATCGACCACGATAACTTTGGCTTTATTATGGGTCTTGGCTTCAATAACCCATTTAAATCCTACCGGATGCGCTTCCGCCGGATTACCGCCCATAATCATAACGACATTGGCGTTTTTGATATCATTCCAGTTATTGGTCATCGCGCCGCGGCCAAAGCTGGGCGCCAGCGCCGCCACCGTAGGACCGTGACAAAGCCGCGCCTGGTTTTCCAGCGGGAGGATGCCTAACGCGCGCGCAAATTTATGATCAAGCAGGCCGGTTTCGTTACTGGCGGCGGAAGAGCAGAGCATGCCGGTGGTTGTCCAACGGTTTACCGTGGTGCCTTGCGCATTCTTTTGCTGGAAATGCGCATCGCGATCGGCTTTCATTAGCCGGGCGATACGATCGAATGCCTCTTCCCAGCTGATACGCTGCCATTTATCGCTACCGGGCGCACGGTATTCCGGATATTTCAGCCGCTTTTCACTGTGGATATAATCCAGAACGCCGGCCCCTTTCGGGCAAAGCGAGCCGCGGCTGACCGGATGATCGGGATCGCCTTCTATATGATAAATAGAGGATACGGCATTTTTGGCGCCGTCGCCCCGACTGTAAATCAGCATGCCGCAGCCGACGGAGCAATAAGTACAGTTATTTCGGGTTTCCTTTGCCCGAAGTAATTTATATTCTCTAATGTTTGCAAGGGCAGCAGAGGGCGTAAAGCCTAATAATGTTAGAGTAGTCCCTGCCATGCCACCCGCACAGATTTTAAAAAAACTGCGTCTGTTAATATGCATAGTATTATTTTTTGCTCAAAACATTGCCAGAAGGACAAAAAATAACACTCTTCGGAGTAATTTTTTTGACAACCATCAATAAGTAATTATTTTGTTATGATTTTTAACTGCTTAATTATAAAGAGGTATATGCATTAAATTGATTGATTTAAGGGTTCGATTAAATAAATGAATGCAAAGTTGAAATTTCTTAATTTTTTATTGATGGTGCCGGTTTGAATATTTCATTTACTACACGGCATTTCACCGGCCCGCATTTTATGTACAGCGATTTTTTTGCCATGTGCAGGCGGCAGGTTCAGAATTGCGTGACAAATCCCACACGCAGTGCGGCCTAAGGTTACCACTTAACTTGTGTGGCTGTTACAACCAGGTAGACGTAAATTGAAAGCTGAAGATCAACAAACTGCCGGAACGATAGCGCCTCGCGCCGGCATAAGCGAAGTACAGGTATGGCAGCGCGATGCGCTGACGGCGTCACGCAGCGACTGGCTGGCCGATGAGGTGCCGGTGGCGCTGGTATATAACGGTATTTCTCATGTGGTGATGATGAGTACGCCAAAAGACCTTGAGGCGTTTGCGCTCGGCTTTTCATTATCCGAAGGGATTATCGCCGCGCCGGAAGATATTTACGGCATGGACGTGGTGCCCGGCTGTAACGGGATCGAGGTGCAGATAGAGCTTTCCAGTCGCCGTTTTATGGCGTTGAAGGCACAGCGTCGGGCGATGGCCGGACGCACCGGCTGTGGCGTATGTGGCGTAGAGCAGCTTAATGAGATCGGTAAACCGATCCAGCCGCTGCCGTTTACACAGACATTTGATTTGCGCCTGTTGGATAATGCCCTGCGCCAGCTGAAAGATTATCAACCGGTCGGACAGCTGACCGGCTGTACCCATGCGGCGGCGTGGATAGTGGAGGCGGGCGAGCTGGTGGGCGGCTGTGAGGATGTGGGCCGTCACGTCGCACTGGATAAGCTGCTGGGCTATCGCAGCCGTCGGGGCTGGAAAAGCGGCGCAGCGCTGGTTTCCAGCCGCGCCAGTTATGAAATGGTGCAGAAGTCAGCCATGTGCGGCGTGGAAATTCTATTTGCCGTTTCCGCCGCCACCAAACTGGCGGTGGAAGTGGCGGAACGCAGTAATCTGACGCTGGTTGGTTTCAGTAAGCCAGGCCGTGCCACGGTCTATACGCATCCTCAACGGCTGACCTGGTCGCAGGATTAACATCACCCATTTATTGCCCCAAAGAAATTAAGATAAAGCTGCCTGTAATAGTCAGGGCGGCTTTATTTCCCATGCGCCGTTAATATAAAGGACCATTTAACGCGCTTGTTTTACGCGATAACTTAATTGCTGTTTTAGATTTATTATTGATAGCGCTAAAATCCCGGCTGAATATTTGAGTGAAATCGCATAAAAATTAAAATAGCGTTGATAGCGATGGTTTTCGCTGCGTATTATAACGATTACGGAACTTGCATAACATTCATGGAAAGAAAATTATGGCACGTTATACCGCTCCAGGATATTGCGTTGTAGAACAGGCTGGCTCGCTGGATTTTCAGGCCCGACAGCTATTTCGAGACACACGTACCCCTTCAGCTCATCTATTTATGAAACTTAACGCAGATACTCAGTGGCTAAAGCCCGGACAGATACTTATTGTTTCCGATGCCGAGGCGCCTTTAACCAGGCAGATGCTGCAGACCCTGCGTGAGGCAAAACAGGATACGAATGCGGCTTTCGTCGGTGTCAGTGCCGAGGAAGCGAGGTTCCTGCAAAAGCACTATGGCACCATCGCTGGCTTGACGCAGGCGGGAGAAAAGATTTTTGGCGCGGTCGGGGATACAGGTGAGAAATATTTCTCTGCTATTGAGCGGACGCTGAAAAAAATTGAAGCCAGCTATCAAAATCAGTTCCGCACCCAGGGCACACTTATCGGCCAGCAGTTTTTTATTGAACGTAACCGGCTACTGGAGGAACTAAAAGCACTGGTCAATAAACCCTTATTGAAATCGGTTGCCCATCACGCCATAAAATTTGAACCCTATGACGATATGCGGAAAGCATTGAAGCTTTCCAGCCGTTCGATTGTTCATGAGTGGTCTACGGTTGGTATGAGCGGCATTCCCGGTTATTCTACTTTTGTCGGCAATGCGGCTAAGGCTACCCGGTATTTAAGAGTCGGTGGTTATATCGGTGTCGGTTTTTCTTTTACCGGCGTGACCAATAATATTGTTAATGCCTGTACTACCGGAAGGGAGCAGGATTGTGGCAAGTTTGCTTTTAAGGAGTATGTGAAATTTGGCATTGGTACGAGTTTGAGCCTGGGAGGTGGGGCTGCGGGATCTACTCTGGGAATTGGCGCATGCGCAGCTATAGGGCTCGTTACAGCCGGAGCGGGTGGAGTAGTCTGTGCGGTTGTCGGCTCGTTAGCTGGGGGATACGTAGGGGGCCAATTTGGCGAGCTTGCTGGTGAAAAATTATTTGAAATAACAGGTAATTAAAATGGTCGTTTTTTTAGGATATCTTTCTCTGACATTATGCGTTATTGGCTGCATATTAATGTTATTCAGCTTTATTATCTATGCTATTAACCGAAAAAAATATTATAATTTGTTGGAGTTATACAGAAGCAGTGATTTAGATTTCCCTATGCCTTACTCATTTCAGTCAATGATGGGGTTTTTCGGTGCCTACCCAGTCTCGCAATTTTTTCTGAAATTAAAAAAACAAAGCAAGATCTATTTTTTGGAAGAAAATAGTAATGCCTATGCTTTTTTCAAAAAGCACCACAATGACGATTTAAAATGGCTGAGCTGGTTCTGTATATTATGGAAAACGGCGATGTTTCTTGTTGTCACGCCATGCCTTTTCGCTCTTCTTATAGCTTAAAAATGGTTTGGAAGTAGTAAACGCATAAGCCGCTACATGTGTACTTTAGTGCTTTCTGGCGGGTTGGTTCCCATCTGAGGCTATGGCTGCATTTCTTTATGGAAATTCTGATATTGTTGTTTAGTCAGGAGTTCACTACAGGCTACCCCACCCGCCAGATCAGGGCTTTAGTCGCCTTACCGCCCTTCCGATACGCTTTCCCCTCCCTCAGTAAGCCGCGCAGCAGTTAGCAGGATCTGTTATAACCTTATAAAGAGAGGGGCATTGATAATCCTTTTCCCGATCATTAATTTAACTATAATGATCCGACTGCTTACGCGGTGCTTACAACTAAAAAGTGCCGCTCCTACAATAAATGGAGATGATGAACATGAGTTATTCACTGCCATCCTTGCCTTACGCATACGACGCACTGGAACCGCATTTCGACAAGCAGACGATGGAAATCCATCACACTAAACATCACCAGACCTACGTTAACAACGCTAACGCGGCGCTGGAAGGCACCGAATTTGCTGATCTGCCGGTTGATGAGCTGATCACTAAACTGGATCAGGTTCCGGCAGAGAAAAAAACCGTACTGCGCAATAACGCGGGCGGCCACTACAACCACAGCCTGTTCTGGAAAGGTCTGAAAACTGGCACCACCCTGCAGGGTGAACTGAAAGCCGCGATCGAAAAAGATTTTGGCAGCGTTGAGAAATTCCAGGAAGAGTTTGAAAAAGCAGCAGCAACCCGCTTTGGCTCCGGCTGGGCGTGGCTGGTGAAAAAAGGCGACAAACTGGCGGTGGTTTCTACTGCTAACCAGGACAGCCCGCTGATGGGCGAAGCGATTTCCGGCGCTTCCGGCTACCCGATCCTGGGCCTGGACGTATGGGAACACGCTTACTACCTGAAATATCAGAACAAACGTCCTGACTACATCAAGGCGTTCTGGAACGTGGTTAACTGGGACGAAGCTGCAGCGCGTTTTGCTAACGCAAAATAAGACCGGTTGAAACCGAATTCAGCTCAGGCTGAAATCAGCTAATGAACCGGTGGGCAGCGGCCCACCGGTTTTTATTTTAAATAGGGTTTCATTGAACTGCCGTTTAATAGTTTTATGCTTTTACCGCGTTTAATAAATAAAATATGTTTACTGTAAATCTATTAGCGTAATATTAACCTCCTGTTTATCTTTGCCATCGTAATATCGCCAGATGATTCATTCATCCTGATAAATATTATGTCAACGATTACTGAAAGCCCGGCACCCGAGGTGTCGACGGGCTCGCTATTTTTTCAGTTAAGCAGCGGTAAATTTAAGCCAAATAAACTCTGGCAATGCCGACGTTTTCGGCTGAAGTTCCTGCTGCGCTCGCTGCTTTATCCGATAACCACCTTTTCTTATATGGAGAAGATGGCTGAGCTGCCGGCTATGCGTCAGGCTCTGCTTATTCAGGGGCTGCTGCCAGCGAAGATTCATCGCCCTTATCTCTGTTCCCGCTTTAGCGTTAAACAACGCGCGCAGGCGCTACTGGCGCATTACAGCACTGTGCAACAGCTGCCGCATACGCTCTATCAGCTGTTCCTGTCGCCGGTTGATCACAACGTAGCGCACCTGCAGGGTAAAAATAATGAGCGGTTTGATATTGTTTGCAGTAGCGGACGTTACGATCGTGAAGGCGAAATAACGCTGGTGCTGTTGTATAACGCAGTGACCCTGGCCTCGCTCTCTTTCTCTTTTATTAGGCAGGATGGCCAGCAGGCTATTTTAATTGGCGGTTTACAGGGACCGCGTAAAACGGTAAATGCCGATATGATCCGCGAAGCAACCAAAGCCAGCCACGGCCTGTTCCCTAAGCGTGTATTAATGGAAACGCTGTTTTATCTTGCTGCGCGCTGTCAGGTCAAACAGATCCAGGCGGTAGGCGACGATACGCACGTTTTTCGTAGTCTGCGCTATCGACACAGTAAAAGAGAGGTGTTTCACGCCAGCTACAGCGAATTCTGGCTGTCGTTAAGTGGGGAAGCGTTACCGAATGGCCTGTATCAGCTGCCGCTGGCGATGCCGCGTAAACCGCTGGAAGAGATCGTCAGCAAAAAACGCGCGGAATACCGTCGGCGTTATGAATTTATGGATATGCTGGAACAGCAGCTGGCGGAGGTGGTGGCGGGTAATGCATCAGGCCGGGCTTAATCTGCCCGGCCCTCAGGCTCAGAAAGCTTTAGGCGCGAAACCGGTCATCTCTTTCAGGCCCATCTCTTTACCCAGCGCGGTCATGGGGTGCACCACGACCAGGCCGCGCACGCTTTTTTTCAGCGCGCCCATATTCGCCTGCTCTTTTTTGGTGATAGCCCGGCTGAAAGGCAATTTTTGCAGCTTCTGTGCTTCTTTGCTTAGCTTCTGGTCACGCACGTCACGCAGACGTTCGATCTCTTTAACCAGCGCCTCTTTTTCTTTCAGCAGCGCGCCGAGTTTCTCCGCATCGCCCGATTCCAGTAACATCGGCTCTTTACGATTGAGCGCATCCAGCAGATCGCTGAGGCGCTTGATTTCGGCTTTTTCCTGCTCTTTCATGACGATTACCTGTACTGATGAATAACCGATAGGATACACGAAAAGCGTGCGGGGCGCGGGGCTACTTTTTAAAGGCCTGCTTCATACCAATGCGGGAAATCAGCTCGGTCAGCGAGAGCACCATCGTTGAGCGCAGCACCTGCTGATAACGCTGCTGCTGCATGGCGCGTAGCTGTTCATCATCATCAGAGAAATCGGGGCGGGGCGGCCAGGCGCTGACGCAGTGCAGCTCGCTGAACGGCCCCAGAATCTCGTCGTCGCTAAAACGGTATTCGCTGTGGTCATGGTTCAGCTCTTCACGCAGCGCCATCAACAGCTCGCAGTCTTCATATTCGTGGCGGCTAATCACGCCAAGGCCGTAAATCAGCTTTAGCCTTACTGACATTTCACCCAGCGGGCCGTTGCCCAATAGCAGCGGCTCAACGGCATACTTCACCGCATAATCATCCTTGCGAAACACCTGAAGCACCAGCAGGTTAACCGCTTCGGTCAACAGCTCGACGGCGGCAATCAGGAAGCTTCTTACCGAGCGTCCGGCGTTCAGGCGCTCCAGCACCCGATTTTCAAAAGCCTGCTTCTCTTCCATTGTTGCCTGTACATTTATCATTCTGCGCACGGGCACAGCCTGGCTATGCCCTTGTTGCTCGCCGTTAAACCGCATCGGCAGCGTGCGCATTATGGCATTGCAGCATAGGCCTTAACCACAGCGGCAACGACTTCGCTATGGGCATCAAGACCAGAAACCTGTGCCAGCGCGGCCTGCGGCCCCACTGAGTTCAACAGCACTTCCAGCTCCTGCGCCTGCGGATCCTGCGCGCTGCGATAATGCATGGCGGCAGCGATGCCTTTCACCAGGTTATCGTGCGGCAGCTGATACTCCAGCGTGCCCAGCGTCGGCTTGATCAGACGGTCTCCGGCGCTGAGCTTGCGCAGCGGCTGACGACCGACGCGCTCGACGTCATCTTTCAGGTAAGGGTTTTCAAAACGGCCCAGAATCTTTTCGATATAGGCAGCATGTTTGTCCGGGTCAAAGCTGTAACGCTTGATCAGCACCGCACCGCTCTCCTGCATGGCGCCTTTTACCACTGCGCGTACCGCCGGATCGAGGATGGCGTCGCGAATGGTTTGATGGCCGGCCAGCTGGCCCAGATAGGCGGTGATGGCGTGGCCGGTGTTCAGGGTAAAGAGTTTACGCTCCACGAACGCCATCAGGTTATCGGTAAGCTCCATGCCCGGGATCGTCGGTAGCTCGCCTTTGAACTGGGTTTTATCCACAATCCATTCGCTAAAGGTCTCAACGGTTACCTCCAGCGGATCGCTGCTGCCCGCTTCGCTCGGCGGCACGATACGGTCCACGGCGGAATCGACAAAGCCGACGTGCTCTTCCACCCAGGCGTGGAGAGGTTCCGGCAGGGCGGCCAGCACATGCTGTTTCAGCTGGCTGGTGCCGCGCACCATGTTTTCGCAGGCGATAATATTTAACGGGCGGGAATTAGCGCTATCACTGCGTTTGGCCAGGCCGCGCGCGATGCTGCCAGCGATGCGCTCCAGAATCTGCGGACCAACCGCCGTGGTAACGATATCAACCTCAGTAATCAGAGCGATCACCTCATCGCTGGTGCTGTTCACCGCGCTAACGCCGGTGACTGTTTCCACCTGCGCCTGTTCGCCGACGACATGCACCGGATACTGATGACGTGCATTCAGCGCGTCCAGTACCGCCTGATTTACATCGGCGAAGGTCAGTTCAATACCGGCGTCCGCCAGCAATTTGCCGATAAAACCACGACCAATATTACCGGCACCGAAATGTAATGCTTTCATCGTTGCTAAACCTTTAAAAAAGAATCAAGTAAGGGGCCGTTAACTGGCCCCTCAACGTAAGTGATAGATCAGGCGGGCTGACCGGTCAGCAGATCCAGCACTTCCTGCACGCTGGTGGTGTTGGCCAGACGTTCAATCACGCTTTCATCATCCAGCGCGTTGGTCAGGCTGGTAATCACCTGGATATGCTCGTTGTTACGGGCGGCGATACCGATCACCAGACGGGCGATATCATCTTCTTCTTCGCCAAAGCGTACGCCCTGCGGATACTGGCAGAACACCACGCCGGTTTTCAGCACGCGATCTTTCGCTTCCACCGTTCCGTGCGGCACCGCAATGGATTCGCCCAGATAGGTTGGCGTCAGTTTCTCACGTTCCAGCATCGCGTCGACATATTCTGGCTCAACATAACCGCCTTTCACCAACTGCTCGCCGGCAAAGCGGATCGCCTCTTCTTTGTTGGCAGCCTGCTGGCCAAGGAAAACATTGCTGGCGCCCAGCTTAAACAGATGCTCGTTGCTGCTGTCGTAGCTGTCGCTCAGGGCGGCGCTGACCTTTTCACGATGGCTGGCGCTGCGCTGCGCCTCTGCCAGGCGGGTGGTTAAATCGCTGTACAGACCGCTGTCGAGAAAGTTATTCAGCGAAATATGCTGCGCGTGCGGCGCCTGGCGCATAGCGCGTTCAGTCAGGTCGCGGTGAGTAATCACCAGGTCCACATCGCCCGGCAGGGCATTGATGGCGGTATTGGTGACGGAAATTTGCGTCAGCCCGGCATCCTGCACTTTCTTACGCAGCACGCCTGCGCCCATGGCGCTGGAGCCCATACCGGCGTCGCAGGCAACGATGATTTTACGTACGTGGCTCAGATCGCCGCTCATCGCCGCAGCGGCAGGCACGCCCGCCTGACCTTTAGACTGCGCTTTCATATCCTGCATACGACGTGTTGCCGCTTCGATATCCTCTTCGTCTTTTACTTTGCTGGTTTTCAGCAGAATCGCGGAGGCAACAAAAGAGACGGCAAAGGCAGCCAGAATGGCGGCGATGTTAGCGAAGTAGGCACCTTTTGGCGTCATCGCCAGCACGGCAAGGATGGAACCCGGGGAAGCCGGAGAAACCAGGCCGCCGTTCAGCAGCGTCAGAGTGAAGACGCCAGTCATACCGCCGAGGATTACTGCCAGCAGCAGGCGCGGCGCCATCAGCACATACGGGAAGTAGATTTCATGAATGCCGCCGAGGAAGTGAATAATGGCTGCGCCGCCCGCGGACTGTTTCGCATTGCCGCGGCCAAAGAACATATAGGCCACCAGCACGCCCATGCCCGGGCCTGGGTTCGCTTCGATCAGGAAGAAGATCGATTTCCCGGCCTCGCTGGCCTGCTGAATACCCAGCGGCGAGAAGATACCGTGGTTAATGGCATTATTCAGGAACAGGATTTTCGCCGGTTCAACAAAGATAGAGGTCAGCGGCAGCAGGTTGTTCTGCACCATGATATTCACGCCAGCGGCAAGAATATGCGAAAGACCTTCCACCAGCGGGCCAATGGCGAGGAACGCCAGGATAGCCAGCAGCATGCCGATGATGCCGGCGGAGAAGTTGTTAACCAACATCTCGAAGCCGCTTTTAATCTTACCGTCTACCGCGCGGTCAAAGGTTTTAATCGCCCAGCCGCCCAGCGGACCGGCAATCATGGAACCGAGGAACATCGGCATATCGGCGCCGACGATGACGCCCATGGTGGTAATGGCGCCGACAACGCCGCCGCGATCGCCACCCACCAGACGGCCACCGGTATAACCGATCAGCAACGGCAGCAGGTAGGCAATCATAGGGCCGACCAGTTTGGCTAACGTTTCGTTAGGCATCCAGCCGGTAGGGATAAATAGCGCGGTGATGATACCCCAGGCGATAAACGCACCGATATTGGGCATCACCATATTACTCAAAAAACGACCAAAGCTTTGAACCTTGACCTTGACTGATGAGGACATAAAAACACACCTCTTATTGTTACGCGCTGACAAATAAGAGAGCGCGTGATTTTGTGAAGACGCTTCGGCGGGGTGCCGTCGAATTACTGTATGCAGGCGGACTCTAGCACGCGTTTATGACGCTGCGTAGTAAGCTCCCTGAAGTGAGAGAGATCACGCTTTATGGTGAGGTAAAGGGTCTTTTTTTGTGAGTGTGATCACATAAAAGCGCTTATGGAAAAGTTTCATGCTGAAATTATGAGCATGCCTCTCCGGTTTTATGTGATATATATCACGCTTTGTTGTGGTGGGTTTGTTTCTGAAATGTGACGGATATCACAATAAACTTTTGTATGAAAATGCCGCAGATCACACTTTCATCTGGCCCGAAACCATGAGAAAGAAAAGCTGCATGCCATAACCAAAAGGCGGGCGGTAAAAAAGGAAGGCAACAGATAGCGGGAAAAGCGGGCGCCGTTGACAAGGCGCCCGCTGAAAGTTTATTGACGACCACCCTGCATGGCGCTTTGCGCCTGGGTCAGCGCCTGCGCTTTCGCTGAGACGTTGCTCATTAACGTGTTGTACTGGCTGGCCTGTTCCTGTGTCGGAAACTGTACGCCGTTATCATTAAAGGAAACGCGGGTGCCCTGCTGTTGCAGATAATCGCCCGCCTGCACGACATCCTGACTCAGCGACTGCAGCGCTGGCAGCAGCGGCAGCAGCGTAGCGGCGGGCTGAGTTACCACCTGGGTATAAGCCCGATCGTAAATCGGCTTCAGATCGTCCGGCTGTTTCAGCGCGGCTTTGCTGCTGTCGGCCTGATTTTTGGCATTTTGCAGCTGTTGCGCCAGCACGCTCAGCGTACCGCTTGCCTGGCGCAGCGCATCACGACGCGTCAGATAATCCTGCGGCACGCGCAGCGCGGAAAGCTCATCCACTACCGGGCGCAGACCTTGATCCACCGCCTTGTTTACCTGCTGTGAAAAACCGTAAATGATGGCGTAATCGCTGGCATAGTTACCAAAGCGCTGTTTTTGATCCTCACTCAACGCAGGCAAATGTTCGCCGCTGCGCATGACGGTATTCTGTAAAAAGTCACTAAAGGCCTTACGCTGCTCACCTTCTTTATCGCCGCAGCCGGTAAGCTGCAGGATGACCAGCATCGCTGCCAGCGGCAGCCACAGACGCGTCCAGACGCGGGAAACTCCGATCGCCATAGCGTTTACTCCTGTAAATTAACAAACTTGCTGTTTAATAAGACCGCATTGCGCCGCCTTTTTAAGGTGCCTAAAGCATAGATCAATGCGATTAGGCTGAATATGGGCATTAATGAATTAATCGCGAATAATCGTGAAGTTAGCCGCTTCTCTTTGGCGACAGACTATTTTTAAGCAGGATCCGCGCCAGATAAGGCGCCCGCTGGCGGCGAGATTAAAAGCTGGAAGCAAGATCAAAAAATATTCTAAAAACGGGCGGCAAAACGCCGCCAATCGTCTAATAATTAAATTCCCGATTTATGTTGCACAGTTCTGACCCTTTCATCCCTGCAACAAACCGGCATTCTGAGCCTGGGCTTCAGGCTCTTATCTCTGTTTTCCTTCACGTTGTTCAAAGTGAGTTTTAGGAGTTTGCTATGGAAGTAAAAGACCCCATGGTTGAGTTACTTAGCAGTCTTGAACAAATTGTATTAACGCAGAATGTCGTCAGTACCCCTTTAGCGCAGCAAGAAAAAACGGTTTCCGTACCAGAACCACAACGTCTGCGCGAAATGACCGGTATGAAAATTGATGAATTTGCCCGCGTGATGGGCGTGAGCGTCTCTTCGGTGAGAAGTTGGGAAGCGAGACGCACCCGCCCATCAGGCAGTGCCCAAAAGCTTATGCAGCTGTTGCACTCGAATCCTTATCTGGGTCGACAACTGCTGGACTGATTTGCACAGCATGAAAAAAACCCGCCATCTGGCGGGTTTTTTATGGCCATTAAACGGGCTGATGAAGCAGCAGATCCTCCAGATGAGGTGGATTTGGCGCGGCATACAGCGTGGTATCAAGCTGTGTCCGCTCTGCTGCTGTCCAGAGATCGCCAGTTGCCGCTGGCAGGGCAGGTGTCGACATCGTCAGCGCCGTGCTATCGGTACTCTCCGAGGGTACCAGCAGCGCGGCGAGCGCCTCTTGCCCACCGCTTAACCCCAGATCGGCCAGCTGGAACGGCGGCGTTTCATCGTCTGAAGAGGCCAGATAAACATCCTGCTCTGTAGGGGCGACATTGCCTTGGCTGTCGACGCTGGCAACCATCAATGTCGGACCGGTATCGAAGGTCAGTGAGGTTTCACTGGCAATGGACCATTCGCCGCTATCGGGATCGTTAAAATAGATGCCTGCCTGTAATAGATGCTCGCCGTCGGTAATGCCTGCCAACGTACCGGCAGGAATAGCGATTTTCCAGTGACCGCTGCTGTCGGTAGTGGTTTCCCAGCGTAAATTATCCAGGGTAACCACAACCTGCTGGCCGGTCCAAAAATAAAGGCTGGTGCCGCTGAGCACCTGCACGCTGTCCACTTCGCTCTGGTCGATAATGTTGTCGCCCAGCGGGTTTATCAGCATTTGCGGAGTATAGGCTCTGCTGCCTTCATCCTCGGTAAATTCCAGATTGCGGGCGTTCACCACATTGTGCTGCCCCGCCTCGCCCAGCGTAACGCGAACGATTTGCGAATCGTAACTGTTCAGTGCGCGCATATCTTCAGCGGGAATGGTCAGACTCCAGCGTGGATTCGCGGCATCGCCCGCCAGCGTGGTTTGATAATGTTTATTGTGAAACTCAATATCGACGCGCGTGCCTAAAGGCGCGACGCTGGCATCCAGTACGCCACCGCTAAGGGTCATACCGTTGTCATAAACCTCGAAAGAGGTGATCAGGTTTTGCCCGTCAACCGTATCCAGGGTGGCACCAAATAATGGCGCATCGGTATCGGTATTCAGCGTCAGGGTGCTGCTGTCGCTTAACTCGCCCCACTGTACCTTTAGTGGAACTTCGCCATCGGGCAGGGCGCGGATATCCTGATCCGGGATCCAGGCCATCCAGCTGCCGTTAGTGACCTGCGCGCGGTAGCTTTTGCCGTTCAGCGTTACGCTAATGTTGCTCCAGTCATTGCCGGTAAAGGTGCCGGTAACCAGATAGTCCGGCGCTAAGCTGTCTGTGCGGGTAATCTGATCGTCACCCCAGATCGGATCGAGCCGCACATAGGGGCCGTCAGGCGGCACCGCCGGATCGAGATTAATCAGTACCGTGTCGCCGGCGCTGTCACCATTGGCGTTATTGCGCACCGTGGCCTCAAAAATCGCGCTGCCCGTCGCTAAATCAGGCACCTTATCCGCCGGAATTGTTACCTGCCATTGCCCCTGATGCACTTCGCCAGTCCAGGCCCAGTCGCCAGCCTGTAGCCAGACTTCACTGCCGTCAGCCACGTTAGTGGCGCTGCCGCTCACCGTCAGGCCATTGAGCTGATCCAGCGTCAGGCGACCATAATCTTCCAGTGAATCGATGGTCAGCGAGGCCACGTTTTCGGTGCTATTGCCAGACTCAACGGTCACCCAGCGCTCGCTGGTTAACGGGAAGCTGTTGGGGTTGCTCCACTGGTCATCGCCCGGTACCGTAACTTCGACACGTACCCAACCCGCCGGTAAAGCGTTCAGCTGATCGGGAGAGAGTGAAAGGCGCCATTCGCCGTTTTGATCCACGCTGGCGAAAAAAGCGTAGCCGGGCAGCGCCTCGGGGAAACGTAACTCGACAGTTTGTCCGCCAGGCACGTTCAGGCTATCGCCGCTAATCACCAGCTCAGTCTGTTTTTCGCGGGCGTTAATGATGTTATCGCCGGAGATGGGATTAATGATTACTCTCGCCTCGCCGCCGATATCAAAACCGTTGTAATAGATGGTTTTGCTTAATTCAGTGGTTTCGCCCTGTTCATTGGTAATGCTTAGCACCAGCGGTATGTCGCCGCCTGACTGTGACAGCAGATCGTGAGGCGCAACGGGTAGTCGCCATTCGCCGTTTTCATCGACCCGCGCCTGATAGTGCAGCTCGCCAAAAGTGATATTCAGATAGCTGCCTGCTGCGACATTGGTGACGTTGCCGGAAAAGACTTCTGTTAACATCGCCCACTGTTCGAGGTTGCCGTCGTAAAAACTGTTGTAAGGCGCATCAAGCGTAATGTAGGGTGCGGTCAGCGATTCGCCAACAATGAATCCACGTACCGTCGTGGCGGTTTCATGCAGATCTTTAACCCAGGCGATCAGCGTGGCGGGGCCGTTATGCAGCGCGGAGAGCGCGCTGGCGGGGATCTCTGTCTGCCAGTGGTTGTTCTTTACCGTTGCGGCATAAATTTCGCTGCCCAGCTGCACCCAGACCTCTTTACCGCTCGCCACATTTTCCGTGGTGCCGCTAACGATCAGACTGCTTTGCTGCTCAACGGCGGTCAGCAAATCATCGCCGGAAATGCCGTTGACGCTGATTTCTGCTGCATAAGAGGTGCCTTTCTCTTTGGTGACGGTAAAGGTGCGTTCATCGCCGCTGTAGCTGTCGCCATAAATGCCTGGCGCGGTGACGGAAAGGGTATGCTCGCCGGGCGTCAGGCCTTTCAGCATTTCCGGCGTCAGCACGCTGCTCCATGCGCCGTTGGCATCAACCGGCACCTGCCAGCTTCTTCCTTCCAGCGTGATGGTGACCATATCGCCTTCCGCCACCCGCTCCGTCAGGCCGGAGATCACCTGGCCATGCATCTTTTCCCGGCCGATCACTTCATCGTTCCCGGCAATCGGGCTGATAGCGATACCTGCCTCGCGGCCATCAGACATATCCAAAACCGATACTTTACGGGTTTGCTCGGTGGACTTGCCGTGGTCGTTAGTGACGCTAACCACCAGATCGTGCGAAACATCGGGATCATAGTGAATCAGGCTGGTAATCGCTGACGGCGGCAGGGGAATGCTCCATTCGCCGTTCTTATCCACCAGCCCCTGATACGTTTTGCCGTTAAGGGTGGCCTGAACGTAGTTGCCGCTTTCCACATTGCGTGCGGTGCCGGACAGCGCCGCGATAGCGTAATAGGCAGAGGGCATGTTAGCAATAAAGCCGTCGTCAAACAGAGGATGGATAGTCAGCGCAGGGGTTTTAACCCCGCCTTGCCCGCAGCCGTAATGTTTTTTGCTCATGATTATGGTCTCGTATGTAGGGGAGAGGGAGGACGAGCGATATCAGATGTAATCAAGCGCAGATTGATAAGCACGGGGTTTTAACCGCCTGTTGCCGTTGTCATCGCCTGTTTTATTAACAAGTAAATCCGTTTATAAACTGAGCGATAAAGGGTTCATGGTTGTTTTTTTAGCCAGAATAAACCTGTCCCTTCAGTCACTGCTGGCGTTGCCAACGCAACGCAAATAACAGATTTTCCTTACCATAAGCAGCAGGTAATAAAGACGATAAAAAACCCTTCCGCAGCAGGGTTCTCTGTGTTATGCCAGTGGGGTTTGCTGCGCCAGCAGCTCGGCTAAATCCTGCTGCTGCGCCAGTGGATAATGGGTGGTATCGACCTCGCTACGATTGGGCATCGTCGTCCAGAGATCGTTGGACGCTGTCGGTAAGGCGAGGCTGCCGGGTGCATCTGCGGTTATGTGCGTGCTCTGCGTCTCCTCAGATTGCGGAAGCAAGGCGCTAATAGCGTTTTCGCCGCCGCTCAGGCCCAAATCGGCCAGAGACGTTAGCGTTGACTCATCCGAAGCAGGCAGAGAGAGATCCTGTTCCAGATGGAAAAGTTTTCCATGGCTGTCTACTCCGGTGACCGTTAACAAATGGTGATCCGTCAGCCCGGACCAGGCACCGGCGGGCAGCGCATTGATTTCATCGGCCGGCACCCAGGCAAGCCATTTTCCGTTCGCGAAGCTAGCCCGGTAAATTTGACCGTTCAGCTCCACGCTCAGATCGCCCCAGTCGCTGTCTTTACCGGTTACGGTGCCGGTAAGCGCATAGGGTTGCTCCGCATCTACCTCGGTAATGTGATCGGTCCCCATCACCGGATCGAGGGTGATTTGCGGCTCTTCCGGCACCACCACAGGTCGTTCGAAGACCACATGCACCGCCTTACTGGAGGTGTCGTCGGTTTCGTTATTGAGCAAAGAGACTTCAATCGTGGCGGAGCCTGCGCGTAATGCCGCAAGATGTGCGGGGGAAAGGGTGATTTCCCAATTGCCATAGAGCGTTTCCGTCGTCCAGCTCCATTGGCCTATCTGCACTGATACCTGTTGATCTGCAGAATACCGATCGATATGACCCTTGAGCGTCAGTCCATCTGGGAACTGATCCAGGGAGAAATGTTGTCCATCGTGGAAATTATCAGTATAGAGGGCAAGGGGCTTATCATAATCCATGTCACGATTAATGAGCAGCGTGTGACGGGTGCTTAATTCCCCGCCGTTGGGATTCTGCCACTGCGCGTCATTCTTTATGACTGCCTGAACATCCAACTCTGAGCTATAAAGCTTCTCACGTTGCTCAGCAGATAAGAGCACCGCCCATTCGCCATTCGCATCGATCTTACTCTGTAATACCAGAGAGCCATCCTGGTATTGCAGTGTGACCTCGACTGCCTGTCCCTCTGGTACATTCAGCGTTGCGCCCGAAATGACGATATCCGCGTTCTGCTCACGTGATGAGATGAAATCGTCGCCGGAGATTGGATTCATCACCAGCAGCGTCTGGTCTTCGGTGTCGAAGCCGTGATAGCTGATAGTATGCGTTAAGGTTACTGTCTCCCCCTGAGCATTGCTGACGCTGACGATCAGCGGCAGCGCCTCAGGCGGCTGCGACATCAGCTCGGCGGGCGAAATCAGCAGATGCCAGTGCCCGTTTTTGCCGACCGGGGTTTCCCAGCTTAGGGTGCCAAGCTGCACCCTGACAAGCGTTCCCTCCGGCACACGGGTGACGACGCCGGAAAGCGTTTCCGGCACCAGCGACCACTGGAGGCCTTCGGCGGAAAAGTTGTCGTAGGCACCGTGGAAAATAAGGTGTGGCACAGTTAACGTTTCACCAATACTAAATTGATGGACGGCGGTGGCGGTTTCGTGCAGATCTTTTACCGAGGCGACCAGTGTGGCGGAGCCGTTATGCAGCAGCGCCAGATCTTCCGCCGGAATTTTCGCCTGCCAGTGGTTATTTTTTACCGTCGCCGCATAGATATTTTCGCCCAGCTGTACCCAGACCTCTTTACCGCTCGCCACATTAGCGGTGGTGCCGCTGACGATCAGACCGCTTTTCTGCTCGTCTGGCATCAGCACGTCATCGCCGGAGACGCGGTTGATGGTGATCTCTGCTGCATACGCGGTGCCTTTCTCTTTCGTGACGTTAAAGTTGCGCCCTGTCCAGCGAGGCGTTTCGCCATTGGCATGAGGCAGCTCGACGGTAATGCTATGTTCACCGGGCGTCAGCGCCTTCATCTCATCTGGCGTCAGGATAATACTCCAGAAGCCGTTGCCATCTACCAACGCCTCGCGCGCTTTCCCGTCGAGAAAAACCGTGACCACCGCATCTTCCGGCACGCCATGCGTCAGGCCGGAAATAACCTGACCGTGCATTTTTTCCCGGCCGATAATCTCATCATTGCCAGCTATCGGATTAATGCCGATGCCCATTGGGCTTTTGTGGTAATGATTCGGTACCGATACGTTACGGGTCTGCCTGGCGACGTCGCCCTGACTGTTGGCCACGCTAACCGTCAGCGTGTGACTGATGGTGAGATCGTCGCTAATCAGGCTGGTAATGGCTGAGGGCGGCAGCGGAATGCTCCATTCGCCATTGCTGTCTACCCGGCCCTGCCAGGTCTGACCGTTCAGCTCGGCCTGCACATAGCGGCCGCTTTCCACATTTGTCGCCGTGCCGGAGAGGGTGGCGATGGAGTAATAATCAGCCCTTGAAGCGATAAAGCCGTTTATGTGGAACGGCATATTAATGCTAAGTATCGGTTTTTTAACGATTTCATCGCGGGAAGCATCGCTATTATTGGACAAAGTATCACGCATTGTTATCGTCTCGTTTGCAGAGGTAAGTAGAGAAGAGCGATAACATATATAAACAAGCGTGCTTTATCTGCCACTTGGTATCTAAAGGAAAAATTGAGAGTACGCGCAGTAAAAACGCCATTTTTTAAGTGAGGATAAAAAGGTGAAAGGTTTGTCGTAAGGATGTTATAGCCGAGTTTCGCTATTTATTACTGGCATGAGCGGCAGGCGTGATTATAAGATTTTCCTTAACTGTCAGCGGTGAAGATAACGAAGCGGCGGCCTGCGCCGCCGCCGCGTTTACAGCGCGTATTTTGCTGCCTGTTTCTCAAACCAGGCTTCCGGCACGTTATAAGGCCGTTGACGCAGCTGGATGATGCCCTGCGCGATAGTCATTTGCGCCTGTTGCCAGAGCGTGGGATCGCCCTGCTGGAGTAAGCCGATCTGCACCTGTTTTTCCACCAGATAGATGCGGGCGAAGTGCGGATCGTACTGCACAATGGCGCGCGTATTATCAATAATATCCGCCAGTTTTATGGTCTGGGCATCCGGCGCGGCGGCGGCGGTATGGCGAAAATGCGCCACTTTACGGGCCACTCGGTTTTTCGCCTGCGGCTGCTTTTTATCGGTTAGCATGTCGACCAGTTCGGCAATCTGAGGGCCAAACTGCCGCGCAATATCCTCAAGCGTGGTGCCGGTATCTTCCACCGTGTCATGCAGCCAGGCGGCGGCCAGCATATTTTCATTATCCGTCACGCTGCGTACCAGCTCTACCACCGCCGCAGGATGCACAATATAAGGCTCATCGGTATATTTGCGGCGCTGTCCGGCAGCGGCATGGACCTCGGTGGCATAGCGTCTGGCCTGTTCTTCCAGTGATTGCATCGTTACCTCCCCTGGTTTGATTTAAATATCGCTTGCAATTATGTAGCGTACTATTTATATTGTCACGCATGAGTACACATCAAGATGACAAAAAAGCTTCGGGTGCGCCACTGTCGCTGGATAGCCAGCTCTGTTTTGCGCTTTATTCCGCCAATTTGGCGATGCACAAGCTTTACCGGCAGCTGCTGACGCAGCTCGATATTACTTATCCACAATATTTGGTGATGCTGGTGTTGTGGGAACGGGATGATGTGACGGTTTCAGATATTGGCGAACGCCTGTTTCTGGATTCCGCCACGCTGACACCGCTGCTAAAACGGCTGGAGGCGGCAGGATTAGTTCTGCGTCAGCGTTCGCGCCAGGATGAGCGGCAGGTGGTGGTCACGCTAACCGAGGAGGGACGAGCGCTGCGGGAAAAAGCGTTAAGCATTCCTGAAGCGGTGGTTTGTGCTGCGGATTGCGATCTCTCTACGCTCCAGAGTATGAAAGCTCAGCTTGATCGGTTGCGTGATAGTCTTATCCGTTAAATGTTTACTCTTCAGCCACTGACAACGGTGGCTGAAGCGACTAAGATTTTTAATTCTGCGCTTATTAAGTAGTTCGCTATTTAATAGCGAATAAATCATCTGAAAGGGGTTATGTATGTCATTAGAAAAAGTCATCTATCGGGCAAAAGCAAAGGCAACGGGTGGGCGTGACGGCCGCGCTACCTCTTCTGACGGCGTGCTGGATGTAAAACTGGGCGTACCTAAAGAGATGGGCGGTGCCGGCGGCGAAGCGACTAACCCAGAGCAGCTGTTTGCGGCAGGTTACTCCGCCTGTTTCCTCGGGGCGATGAAGTTCGTAGCCGCGCGCGATAAAATCGCGATGCCAAAAGAGGCCTTTATCGAAGGCGAAGTCGGCATTGGTCCATTGCCGACCGGTTTCGGTATTGAAGCCACGCTGAATATTCATCTGCCGGATATGGATCAGGCAGAAGCGCAGAAGCTGGTAGACGCGGCGCATATCGTTTGCCCTTATTCTAACGCTACCCGCAATAACATTGACGTAACCCTGAATATCATCAACTAGTTACCACTTTGCGAACGCGCCTGTTTGCGCGTTCGCTCTTTTATTATCCCGTTTATTACTTTCACTAACGGTGCGCTTTCTCGTTACGATGGCGAAATTTCGCTGATCCTGTCGACTAATTGTGGTTAACTGGCAGCGCTTCACCGGAAAAGGTTCCTTTTTCCGCTCAGAATCCTCTTGTTCATCACACAGAATGAATATTGCGGTTACCGGTAAGAACTCTGGCGCAACGAAGCGGTCTGAAGAAGGCTCGTAAAGTTACTGTTACGCCGGGAATATAGAAGGTCGAATGAATTATATAAAATCACTCACGCAGCAAAAACTCTCTCTTTTGCTGTCACTTTACATTGGCATCTTGCTGAATCTCCCCATATTTTATCGTCGGTTTGATCCTTTTCTCAGCAAATCTACCTTTTCTGACTGGCTGTCGGCTGCGGCTGAAGTCATTGCTATCGTCCTGCTGACTTTCTTCCTGATGCGCTTGTTGTCGCTGGGCGGGAAACTGTTTTACCGCATTCTGGCCACCATGCTGGTGCTGATTTCGGTAGCCGCCGGCTACTATATGGCTTTCTTTAACGTGGTGATTGGCTACGGCATCGTCGCGTCGGTGATGACCACCGATACCGACCTCTCTAAAGAGGTAGTCGGCTACCAGTTTATTCTATGGATGGTGCTGGTCAGCGCGTTGCCGCTGTTGATGATCTGGCGTAACCGACTAAGCCAGACCTTGATTGAGCAACTGAAAACGCCGGGTCAGCGGCTCAAACCCGTCGTGATTATGCTGCTGGCGGTGGCGCTGGTCTGGCTGCCGATTCGCTATTTCGACAAGCTGCAAAAAGCCAACGAAGAGATAACCAATATCGATTTGCCCAGCTATGGCGGCGTAGTGGCGCACTCCTATTTACCTTCTAACTGGTTATCGGCGCTGGGGCTGTTTGCCTGGACGCGTATCGATGAAACCGTGGATGGGCAAGAGCTGTTCGATCCGGCGAAAAAGTTTACTTACGTCGCCCCGCCGGGCATCGATGATACCTATGTGGTGTTTGTGATTGGCGAGACTACCCGCTGGGATCATATGGGACTGCTGGGCTATGAGCGCGATACCACACCTAAGCTCTCTCATGAAAAAAATCTGGTGGCTTTTCGCGGTGAGTCCTGCGATACCGCGACCAAGCTCTCGCTGCGCTGTATGTTTGTACGTGAAGGCGGCACCATGGATAACCCTGGCCGCACGCTGAAAGAAGAGAATATCTTCGCCGTATTGAAATCGCTGGGCTTCAGCTCAGAACTGTTCGCCATGCAAAGCGAGGTGTGGTTCTACGATAATACCCATGCTGATAATTTCGCGTTCCGTGAGCAGATTGGCTCAGAGCCGCGTAACCAGGGCAAGGCGGTAGACGATATGCTGCTGATTCCGGAACTGAAGGCTTCTCTCGATCGGCATCCGAACGGCAAGCATCTGGTGGTGCTGCATACCAAAGGTTCGCACTATCTCTATTCCCAGCGCTATCCGCGTAGCTATGCGCGCTATACGCCGGAGTGTATGGGGGTAGATGATGAATGCAGCAAAGCCCAGCTGATTAACGCGTTTGATAACTCCGTGCTTTATACCGACACGGTGTTGGACAGCGTGTATGACCAGCTGCGCGATAAGAAAGCGATAGTGTTTTACGCGTCCGATCACGGCGAATCGATCAGCGACAATATGCACCTGCACGGCACTCCGCGTGAAATGGCGCCGCCGGAGCAGTTCCGCGTACCGATGATCGTTTGGGCATCCGATAAATATCTGGCGGACGCGCATAACAAGCAGGCCTTTGAACGTTTGCAGGCGCAGCAGCGCATCGGCAAAACGCATCGCCACGTTGAGTTCTTCGATACCATTCTTGGCTGCCTGGGGTATACCTCGCCGGATGGCGGTATCAAGGCGGTTAACAACTGGTGTCAGGCGCCTGCGACTGGCGCGGCTGGCAAAAGTTAACGCGCAGGGCGCATCCCACCTGAGTGAATGCTTTTCATACAGTTAGTGCCCACTGGATGAAAAAGTCATTGACGCCCGACGGCGACCTCAGTAAGATGCGCCCCCATCGGCGAGTAGCGCAGCCTGGTAGCGCAACACGTTCGGGACGTGTGGGTCGGAGGTTCAAATCCTCTCTCGCCGACCAAATTCCCAGCCCCAGTCAGCAATGACTGGGGTTTTTGCGTTTCAGGGCAGTGTTCTTTATAAGACCTGGCTCAAAACCACTGCTTTTTCTCTCCCGTCACGTTTCTGATTGATTCTCTCTGCGATAACGCCTTTTTGCCTTATGGAAAAGGATTTCAATGAGCAGAAAATATCATGATCCGATGGTGCTGCATCCCGATCGCCTGTTTCCCTTTACTTTATGGATGCATTAAAAGCGATGTCGCCCGATAACCAGCCGCATCATGCAGGCAGTTTGCTGCGGGTGAGTCAGGGCCAGTTTACCTTTGATAATGAAGGGCTGGACTACAGCACCGCGACGGTCCCTTTCCGGGCGACGCCAACTCTCTGGTTTTCACGTGTGCTGCATTGGCATGGAGGAAATTCCGGCGTCACGTTAGGACGGGGGTTTGATATGAAACTGCGTAGCACAGGGGAAATCCACAGTATGTTGCGACAGGCTGGTCTGGAAGAGCATAAGGCGGTGATCTGTTCCCGCGCTGCGGGCCTGAGCGGCAGGGCGGCGCAGCAGTTTGTCACGGTGTTTGGCCCCATGGTTGGCGAGATTACTCATCAGCAGCAGATTCAACTGTTTGAAATGGCGTGGCATACAAAAATCCATTATGCCCGTGGGGTTTATCTCAGGCATTCAGCAGACATCGCGCAGCGCTTACCCTGGGAACAGATAGATGGGAAAATCAAAGACATTTTTATCGATACCCTTTATCAAGGGAATAGAAATGCTGGAATTATGGCTAAAATCATTGCTCAGGGAAGTAATCGAGAAAAAATAATTCAACATCTTAAAGATAATTATTATCAAATGAACGCAAGAAACCGGGCCAGAGTAGAATATCTAAAATGAAAAAATTATGCTTTTTAATTTGCCAGGTTTTTTTATATCCAGTGCTTACTGTTCAAGTATGTTAGATGGCAACGCGTTAAAACCCTGCTTTCGACTGCATGAAGAAAGCCTTGAATGCATTATAGAGATAACGGAAAAATCAGATGAGGTTTTAAACCAGGTTTACAATCAAAAACTTCAGGAAATAAAATCAGCAGATGAAATACGCTGGTGGTTGGGCAGCAGAGAACAAAAATTGCGGATGGCGGATAACTTTGTCAACAGTCAGCGGCTATGGCTGGAGTATAGAAAGAGTTATTGTTTTACAATTGCTGCTCCTGAAGAAAATACGCATGCTTATGATGAGGCGCAGGCGCGCTGCCAGATTAATATGAATCAGCGTCGAATCGATGAAATTAACATGCTTTATCACCCGGAACTGGATAACTGATAGTTGTATGCCATTCTCCCGGCTATTACCTAAAGTTATGACACGCGCTCAGGCCATAACTTCATCTTTTGCCCTTCAGGCGCTGCTGGTGCCAGAAAAGCGGCATTAATCCCGTTTTTATCCTTTCGCTCACCGCCACCTCTGACTTGCGGGCTTAATTCGCCTCACGCATAACTTATGACCGAATGTTGCATATTGACGTTTTCTTATACCGAAACCGCAGCATTTTTAGCTGGCTCTTTGCCTGAACAGCTTGCTAATCGTTCAGTTATGCAGCGTTCAACGATAAATTTTAATCGTTTTTTTGCGGTTAAAACTGCTGCTATGCGCGTTTTATACCCGATGTTTATAGGGGTAAATGAGATAGCGATGAATTTTTCAACTGGTTTTGTTATCGGATGGTTTTTTTTATGTTTGCTTGCTGTTTCTCACACTCTGTGTAAATACCTCATATCTGTATTGACGTTCTTTCATTCTGTTGACAAATTGATGTTTCATCGGAGTAAGGGAAGCAGATTCTTCTGATAGATTTTGCGCTGTCAGAACCACCCGCCACCACTTATCTCCCAAGCCCGCACCGGCTGCACAAAAAAAATACAGGCTGGGCATACGCGCACAACACACATCACATATTGGAGCATAAGCATGAGTATTTCCTTGGCTAAATCAGGGGTGCTAAAGGTCGGCCTGAGCCTGATGGCGATGACCGTTGCCGTTAGCGTTCAGGCAAAGACTCTGGTTTATTGTTCAGAAGGATCGCCAGAAGGTTTTAACCCACAGCTTTTTACTTCCGGCACCACCTATGACGCCAGCTCTCGCCAGGTTTATAACCGTCTGGTGGAGTTCACTATCGGCACAACCGAACTGCATCCGGCGCTGGCTGAAAAATGGGACGTCAGCGAAGATGGCAAAATCTATACTTTCCACCTGCGCAAGGGCGTGAAGTGGCACACCACCAAAGATTTCAAACCCACTCGCGACTTTAACGCGGATGACGTGGTATTCACCTTTGAGCGTCAGCTCGATAAAAACAACAAATACCATGGCGTCTCCGGCGGCAACTACGAATATTTCGAAGGCATGGATATGCCCAACCTGATCAGCAAAGTTGAAAAGGTGGATGACTATACCGTGCGCTTTACGCTGACCCGTCAGGAAGCGCCATTCCTGGCTGACTTAGGCATGGATTTCGCCTCTATTCTCTCTGCGGAATATGCCGACAAAATGATGCAGACGGGCACGCCGGAAAAAGTTGACCTCAATCCGGTCGGCACCGGCCCGTTCCAGCTGCTGCAATATCAAAAAGATTCACGCATTCTGTATAAAGCCAACGCTGAATACTGGGGCACCAAGCCGAAAGTGGATCGTTTAGTGTTCTCTATCACGCCGGATGCCTCGGTGCGCTACGCCAAAATGCAAAAAGGCGAGTGTCAGGTAATGCCTTATCCGAACCCGGCAGATATCGCCCGCATGAAGCAAGACAAAAATATCAACCTGATGGAGCAGCCAGGTCTGAATGTCGGCTATCTCTCGTATAACGTCGAGAAAAAACCGCTGGATAACCTGAAAGTGCGTCAGGCACTGACCATGGCGGTGAACAAAAAGGCGATTATCGACGCCGTTTATCAGGGGGCTGGTCAGTCGGCGAAAAACCTGATCCCACCGACCATGTGGGGCTATAACGATGCGGTGCAGGATTATCCCTACGATCCGGCGAAAGCCAAAGAGCTGTTGAAAGAAGCGGGCATGGCCGATGGCTTCGCAATTGACCTGTGGGCGATGCCGGTACAGCGTCCTTATAACCCGAACGCGCGCCGTATGGCGGAGATGATCCAGTCTGACTGGGCGAAAATCGGCGTGAAAGCCAAAATCGTGACCTATGAGTGGGGCGAATACCTGAAGCGCGCCAAAGATGGCGAGCACCAGACGGTGATGATGGGCTGGACTGGCGACAACGGGGATCCGGATAACTTCTTCGCCACGCTGTTCAGCTGTGCGGCGGCTAAAGATGGCTCTAACTACTCGCGCTGGTGCGATAAGTCGTTTGAAGATTTGATTCAGCCGGCTCGTGCTACCGACGATCATGAAAAACGCATTCAGCTTTACAAGCAGGCTCAGGTAGTGATGCACGATCAGGCGCCAGCGCTGATTATTGCTCACTCCACGGTCTATGAGCCGGTAAGTAAAAAAGTGTCTAACTACGTGGTGGACCCACTGGGCGGTCACTACTTCGTTAACGTCGATATCGCTGAATAATCTACCGGGCCAGCAACGTCTGGCCTGATAAATCACGTCGCTGCCGCTGCCTGTGCATTTACAGATAGCGGCAGCGACGGCGATGTCTGTGGGTTGAAGCGTTTTCATCCCCTTTCCCGGACGAAAAAAATGGCTAAGGCGCAATCTTTTGCGTCGCGGCTGGCTTCACGCCAGCGCAGGATGTGAGCAAAAACCCGCCCTGAGTGGTGGGATAAAAATAGAGAAACCGGATTATGCTGCAGTTCATATTCCGACGTTTGGGTCTGGTGATCCCAACGTTTATCGGTATTACCTTGTTAACGTTCGCCTTTGTTCATCTGATCCCCGGCGATCCAGTGCTGATCATGGCAGGCGAGCGCGGGATCTCCCCCGAACGTCACGCACAGCTTATGGCCCAGCTGGGGCTGGATCAGCCGCTGTGGAAACAATATATCACCTACATTAACGGCGTACTGCACGGCGACCTGGGCATCTCTTTGAAAAGCCGCACGCCGGTATGGGATGAATTCGTGCCGCGCTTTAAGGCCACGCTGGAATTGGGCATTTGCGCCATGCTGTTTGCTGTCGCGGTGGGGATCCCGGTTGGCGTGCTGGCAGCGGTAAAACGCGGCTCGATTTTCGACCATACCGCCGTGGGCATCTCGCTGACCGGCTACTCAATGCCAATTTTCTGGTGGGGCATCATGCTGATCATGCTGGTTTCGGTACAGCTCGATCTGACGCCGGTATCGGGACGATTAGGCGATGCGGTGTTTCTGGATGATACCCAGCCGCTGACCGGCTTTGTTCTGCTCGATACGTTGATTTGGGGCGAACCGGGCGATTTTCATGATGCGGTGATGCATATGATCCTACCCGCTATTGTGCTGGGCACCATTCCGCTGGCAGTAATAGTGCGCATGACCCGTTCTTCGATGCTGGAAGTACTGGGCGAAGACTACATCCGCACCGCGCGTGCCAAAGGGCTAACGCGGACGCGGGTCATTGTCGTTCATGCGCTGCGCAACGCGATGCTGCCGGTGGTCACCGTTATCGGGTTGCAAATCGGCACGCTGCTGGCTGGCGCCATCCTTACCGAAACCATTTTCTCCTGGCCTGGCCTGGGACGCTGGTTGATCGAGGCCTTACAGCGCCGCGATTACCCGGTGGTGCAGGGCGGCGTACTGATGGTCGCCACGCTGATCATCCTGGTTAACCTGCTGGTTGATCTGCTTTATGGCGTGGTAAATCCACGCATTCGACACAAAAAATAAGGGGGCGCTATGTCTGTTATTAATCCGGGCGGCGTAAGCGCTGCACCCAAGCCGATGACCCCGTTTCAGGAGTTCTGGCACTACTTTAAACGCAACAAGGGCGCCGTGATCGGCCTGGTCTATATCGTTGTTATGGTCACGCTGGCGATTTTTGCCGGGCTGCTGGCGCCGCATGGCCCGGCGGAGCAGTTCCGCGATGCGCTGCTGCGTCCGCCGGTATGGCAGGATGGCGGCAGTTGGCAATATATTCTCGGCACCGATGACGTGGGCCGCGATGTACTGTCGCGTTTGATGTACGGCGCACGGCTATCGCTGCTGGTTGGCTGTCTGGTAGTGCTGTTGTCGTTAATCCTTGGGGTAATTCTTGGTCTGTTGGCTGGCTATGTGGGCGGCGCACTGGACGCCACCATCATGCGTCTGGTCGATATTATGCTGGCGTTGCCCAGCCTGCTGTTGGCGCTGGTATTGGTGGCTATTTTCGGTCCATCGATTGTTAATGCTTCGCTGGCGCTGACCTTTGTTGCGCTGCCGCACTATATACGTCTGACCCGCGCGGCGGTGCTGGTGGAGGTCAACCGCGATTACGTGACCGCTTCCCGCGTGGCGGGAGCCGGCGCGATTCGCCAGATGTTTGTCAACATTCTGCCAAACTGCCTGGCTCCGCTAATTGTGCAGGCGTCGCTGGGCTTCTCCAACGCGATTCTGGACATGGCCGCGCTGGGCTTTCTCGGTATGGGTGCGCAGCCGCCGACGCCGGAGTGGGGCACTATGCTCTCCGACGTTCTGCAGTATGCGCAAAGTGCCTGGTGGGTCGTTACCTTTCCTGGACTGGTGATCCTGCTGACGGTACTGGCATTTAACCTGATGGGCGATGGCTTGCGTGATGCGCTCGACCCGAAACTCAAGCAGTAAAGAGGCACCGAGATGGCGTTATTAAATATAGAAAAACTGTCGGTGCATTTCGGCGAAGAGAAAGCACCGTTCCGTGCGGTTGACCGCATCAGTTATCAGGTAGAACAAGGGCAGGTCGTCGGCATTGTGGGCGAATCCGGCTCGGGTAAATCGGTCAGTTCGCTGGCAATTATGGGACTGATTGATTATCCCGGCCGCGTGATGGCGGACAAGCTGGAATTCAATCAGCGCGATCTGCAGCATATCTCTGAAAAAGAGCGCCGTCAGCTGGTTGGTTCGGAAGTGGCCATGATTTTCCAGGACCCGATGACCAGCCTGAACCCGTGCTATACGGTTGGCTATCAGATTATGGAAGCGATCAAGGTTCACCAGGGTGGCAACCGTCGCACCCGGCGACAACGCGCTATCGATCTGTTAAACCAGGTCGGAATTCCCGATCCTGAATCGCGACTGGATGTCTATCCGCATCAGCTGTCCGGCGGGATGAGTCAGCGCGTGATGATCGCAATGGCTATCGCCTGTCGTCCGCGTCTGCTGATTGCCGATGAGCCGACGACCGCGCTCGACGTGACTATTCAGGCGCAGATTATCGAGCTGCTGCTTGAGCTGCAAAAACAGGAGAACATGGCGCTGATCCTGATTACACACGATCTGGCGCTGGTGGCGGAAGCCGCGCAGCACATTATCGTAATGTATGCCGGACAGGTAGTGGAAACGGGTAAGGCGAGCGATATTTTCAAAGCGCCGCGCCATCCCTATACCCAGGCGCTGCTGCGCGCGCTGCCGGAATTTGCGGCAGATAAAGCGCGTCTGGCCTCGCTGCCGGGCGTGGTGCCGGGGAAATACGATCGCCCCAGCGGCTGCCTGCTGAATCCGCGCTGCCCTTATGCCACCGACCATTGCCGTGTGGAAGAACCTGAACTTCGTGATATTCCGGGGCGTCAGTCCAAGTGTCACTATCCGCTGGATGATGCCGGGAGACCAACCTATGCGTCCTGAAACTCAAGAACAGCAATATCTGCTGCAGGCTATTGACCTGAAAAAGCACTATCCGGTGAAGAAGGGATTATTCGGCGAGCCACGGCTGGTGAAAGCGCTGGACGGCGTCTCCTTTAACCTGGAGCGCGGGAAAACGCTGGCGGTGGTGGGTGAGTCGGGCTGTGGTAAATCTACCCTTGGCCGCCTGCTAACAATGATTGAAACGCCGACCGAAGGTCAGCTGTTCTGGCACGGTCAGGATCTGCTGAAGCACGATCCGCAGGCACAGAAGCTGCGTCGGCAGAAAATCCAGATCGTGTTCCAAAACCCGTACGGCTCACTCAATCCGCGTAAAAAAGTCAGCCAGATTCTGGAAGAGCCGCTGATGATCAACACCTCGCTCAGCAAAGCGGAGCGTCGGGAAAAAACGCTGGAGATGATGGCGAAGGTCGGCCTGAAGACCGAGCATTACGATCGCTATCCGCATATGTTTTCCGGCGGCCAGCGTCAGCGTATCGCCATTGCGCGCGGCCTGATGCTGGATCCCGATGTGCTGATCGCCGACGAACCGGTCTCGGCGCTGGATGTCTCGGTGCGCGCTCAGGTGCTGAACCTGATGATGGATTTGCAGCAGGATATGGGGCTCTCCTACGTCTTTATCTCGCATGATTTGTCGGTGGTGGAGCATATTGCCGATGAAGTGATGGTGATGTATCTGGGTCGCTGCGTGGAGAAGGGATCGAAAGAGGCGATATTCGCTAATCCGCGCCATCCGTATACGCAGGCGCTACTTTCCGCTACGCCGCGTCTGAATCCGGATGACCGCCGCGAGCGTATTAAGCTGACCGGCGAGCTGCCCAGCCCGCTCAGCCCGCCGCCCGGCTGCGCCTTTAACGCGCGCTGCCGTCGTCGCTTCGGCACCTGCGTTCAGCTACAGCCGCAGTTAAAGCAGTACGGCGATCAGCAAATTGCCTGTTTCGCTGTCGATCAGGATGAGCAGCAGAAGGTAAGTTAAGCCTTAGGCGGAGCGGGCAAGCTGGTATCCGTTCCGCCGCAGCTTTATGACGTGGCCTGAGCTCTACATGCATCTTTAAGCCTGGCAATAGACGATTACCGGGCTTTTTTAGCGATAACATGCTGTGAGATTATACGGAGGCTCAATATTGCGACGATTTATTTATATTACATCGCGCATGGTGCTTCTTTTATTCTTATTATAATTTGATATTCTAATGTTAATATTTATTTCGCTAACCATTACAAGAAACCTCTCAAAATAACTTCTTTATTTTTAATGACGCTTCTATACAAAACAAAAAATATACTTGCTTACCCAGCGTATCATAGTGATGAAAACGTTATTGTTGCCGGACTTAAGCTTTCATAAAAGCTCAAGGGGCTCGGTGTATAAACGTAATGTCTAAAAATTAATGGATGAATAAGCAGGTTTAACATGGAATATGCTTCGGGGTTATTTAGAACAAGGAAGAAATCGGTAGGCGAGAATGAAGTGGTGTTGCAAGAAATTATAGCAACACATCAAAATTCGCTTTATGAGCGCATCATTTGTCAGAACCTCCTTTCAGGTATCAACAACGTTGAAATTATTCGCAACTCGTTGCTTACCTCCAGCGAGCAACTGAAAAAAGAACAGCAAATCATTGAAAAACTCAATGAAAAAAACCTGTCTGCTCGAAACTGCATTTTTGCGCTGCTTGAAAAAATGAACGAGTTTGAAAAGCACGCTGAAAATGGCAATGAGGTCAGTCGGGTACTACAGGCGTCGGTAGAAGACATCAGAGAGTGCGTAAGCGATATTAACCGGCTGGCCAATCAAACCGATCTGTTAGCAATTAATTCAGCGATAGAGGCAGCCAGGGTCGGTTCCATGGGACGTGGCTTTACCGTGCTTTCAAAGGAAGTGAAATGCCTTGCGGAAGAGGTAAAAAATCAGTCTGCTAAGATAGAAAAAATCACTAACAATATTAAAATATCAGCCGATGAGGCCTCAGACAACTGCACCGCAGTTATTAAGGCTCACGCGGTTGTTAAAAAAGATGTTAATGAAGCTTGCGAAGCATTAGAAGAGGTGATTAAACGCTCATCACGCATGCAATCCGTTATCCGTTTTATTTCCCAACAGCAATTTCTAAATACGGTCAAACTCGATCATATTGTCTGGAAGCAGCAGGTTTACTCTTTATTGTTCCATAAGGATAAAAAAGGAAAGGTGAATACCCATCATGAGTGTCGCCTGGGAAAATGGTATTACGAAGGGGAAGGCCACGCGCTGTTTGCCGGAAACGAGAAGTTTCGTCAGCTTGAGCGGCCTCACGCCGACGTGCATAACAATGGACGCGCGGCGCTGACGGCCTATCGCCAGGAAGATATTAAAGCGCTGGCCGGCTTTCTGGAAAAAATGGAAGACGCCAGCTCTCAGGTTATTTTAATTATCGATTTCCTGATCGATAACATTACGCCAGACCATATTGTCTGAGCCTGGCGGCCAATAAAAAAGTCCGTATCCTTTACCCTGCTCTGACGGCTTATCAGCCAGCCAGAGAGGCACAACGATACGGACTTGTTACGTCCCGACGTTAAAGCATGGCGGATGCCGATGCTACGCGTCCGCCAAAGCGCATTTATTGCGGATAAGGCACCCAGTCGCCGCCATTCAGGCGAATCCACGGCTTGCCCTGATACATCATCACTACCGCGTTATCATTTTCTGACACCACCGGCGTCTGCGGCAGGTTTTCCGCCAGCACCGACATATTTACATTCGGCGCGTTAAATACTTGCCCGTCCACCACGCGGGAGACCAATTCAGAAATGGCCTGCAGGCTGGTCGGCGTATCCACGGTTAACGGCTGACCCTGATGCGGTGCTTTCATGCCGACAAAACGAATCCCTACCGGAACATGAGTAATGCTCGGGCTGGGAATATCACGCAGGCCAGACATTTGCATCTTATCGCCTACCACGGCGGCGCCATGCTCCGGCACCACCATTACCAGTACCTGACGCCCCGATTTCTCCAGGTTGGTCAGGAAAGCATCCAGCTGATCGAATAATACCTGCGCGCGCGGCTTGTAAGGCGCGGTGCGGGTACTGCCAAGCTCGCGCGTGCCGTCATGCAGTGGAATCAGATTGTAGAAGGTGGCGGTGCGCGCCTCGTTGCTCTTTGTCCGATCGTCCAGCCAGCGCTGCATCAGCTGCGCATCGTTATAGACCGGCGAGCCGTCAAAAGAGGTCAGCTCCGCCGCTATGCCGGCCTGCGACATCAACGGCGCCTGCAGATCGCCATCTTCACGCAGCTCTTTCAGGTAATTACCAAATACGCCGCTATGGTCCATCATTAGCTGTTCTTTAAAGCCCAGCTTCGCCAGATTATCAAACAGATAGCACTGCTGTTCGGCGGGCTTATAGAGGTCGCTATGGGAGGTCTGGCCGCAGCTGGCGCGCAGCAGGCGAATACCGGCCGGGCCGCTGTAGCCGGTTGCCGAGTTATAGTTGCTGAGCAAAATATCAAAATGCTTCCACAGCGGATGGTCACGCAGCTGAACCGCATCAATATCTGACCAGGCGAGCGAGCAGATATTGATAATCAGCACGTCGAACGGCTGTGAGTCAGGTGATAGCGTCGCCGGGAACTGCGTAACGCGCTGCTTTTCCGTCTGATAAAAGCGGTTGAGATAAGCTGTCAGATTGACGCTGGTCGGCGGCGCGCTTTCATCCAGCGCGTTTTTATCCGCCGCGGCATTATTGGCCGGCGTGTTGTTATTCAGCACGACTTCCGGCGTAGCGGATTTGGTCGGTAGCAGCGAAACCGACGGCCCGGCGAGATTGATCACGTTTATCCAGATCAGCAGCAACGAGACCAACACCGTGATACGCACCCACTGCGAGATAAACAGATACAGCACCAGCATGACAAAAGCGGCGCCGACCATCTGCCAGTTAATAAACCGGTTAACTAAATCAAGCAGGTAAGCGCCGGAGAAGCCCGCCAGCTGCCCGCCCTGACTCATAATGCTTTCCGGGCCGGGCAGCCAGGTATCATGCCAAAACAGCGCAAAGCCGATCGGCAGAGAGATCCAGCTGCGCAGGCGATGCAGCCGCAGCGAGGGTAGCGGAAACAGCAGCCAGGCAAGAAACACCAGGTTCGCCAGCGCATGAAAATTAAGATAGCCGAACCACAGCAGCGCGAACTTAATCAGAAAATAGAAATTCCAGCCGCCGAGCCCGCGCCAGCTACGCCAGAAAGCGGCCGAGTCAGGCCGCGCCTTTTTACCATCTGTCATTATTTATCTTTATCCGTTTTGTTGGACCGGCGTTGCCAGGTACCTTCATATTTTAACGAGCGTGGCGGCAACAGCCGTTGCGTAACGCCGCGCCAGCGGGCAGGAAGCCAACGGGTATAGAGCGGTTTCGTCAGCAGGGCGAGCAGAACCAGCAGAATTAAAATCTGCACGCCATCAATCAATGTCATTTGCGCGCTGTCCCCTGTTGAGTAAGGCTGAGCACCACCGGCTGCGGCATCTGACGCTCGGCGGGTTGCGGCGGCATTACATCTGGTTGTGCAATGTTGATTGCTGGCGGCATATCTTTCCACGCCTCCGGCACCAGCGCTTTCATCTGTCTGATTTCCGACAGGATCTGTAAATCCTCAAACCAGACCAGACGGTTGGAAAACAGTTCATCGTGCGGCAGACGGAAAATAAATTTCAGCGCAGTATCAAGATCGTTATAGCGGCATGAGGAGAGAAACAGGTAAAGCCGATCGCCGCGCACCGTGACCAGATCGCCATAACGACGCGGTTTACATAAGGTAAGCGCCTGCTCTGGTTTGATTTCCGGCACCGGGCGCAACGCCACCAGCAGCCCTTTGCCATTTTCCGGCAGCAGCGTATTGCTAACCAGCTGCGTCACCGCCTGGCAAAAGTTATCCAGCGGCAGAAAGCCTTTCTCTTGCAACGGCTGCAGCGACTGTAACAGCGCATCCAAATTGGCAGGGACATGGCGGTTATAGCGCTGTCCCTGAACGCTTTCCAGTATGGTCAAAAAGCGCGACATCGGCGCGCCAAAGGGCACAATAGCATTAACGCCACAGGCTAACAGCAGGCGCTCATCGCTGTAGCGCAGGCTGGTCTGCATTTCACGCACCATAATCTTCAGTCCGGCCCCGCGCATACGGCGCAGGCTGTGAACATGCTGAGCCAGCGCGCGGATCTCTTCATTATGATTCAGGCAGAAAATCACCGTAGCGGAATCAGCCTGCTGCGCACGTGAAGCAACCATCTCATTACTGTCGAATAGTTGCCAGTGGCTGGAAAGCGGCGGCGCGCCCTCCAGAACATGGCGTTCCGCAATGCAGACCGCTTCATCATTCAGCGTCAGCGGCGTGTTCTGATCAACTTCACGTAGAGCGGCAAAGCCTGCGTCACGGGCGGTTAAGCGTAGCGCCCGATCTGCCATCAGGCGTTGATCGTGACACCACCAGCTAACACGATAATTCCAGCTGTCCTGCTGATATTCCAGGTGCGCGAGACCGTTTAATTGCCGGAAAGTACCCAGTAAGATCTGACGTAAATTATTTACACCGGAACCGGAAGTAATAATTAACAGGCAGCAATTACACGCTGATAAAGTACGGTTAATTTTTTTTATCCAGACGGTTAATTCCGCAGGTGATAGTTTTTCTATGAACGGAAAATTATTGAAGAATAATATCAACTGCGGCTTCGCTGAAAGCGTGCGGGCTAAATCTTCTGGCAAATCCAGCAGCGCCCGACGTTTTTCCGGCAAGGAATAAAAAGGAATACGCTCTGGCCCATGAGGCAATGCGGGTTCCAGTAACGATTGCGGCCTTTCACCGGCGCTAATCAACGTCAGCGCCTGCTGTGCGTCAATAACCTGACGCGCCAGCCTGCGGGCATCCTCAGGCCGGTTAACGGTAAGCCAGTAGCAGCCCGGCGGCTGCATTTCAATTAATTTATTTTGAACCTGCTCAATGCCGAGCGTAAAAGAGAGTGCCATAGAAGTTTCGCAAATTGGTTCAACCGAAGCTATTTTATTATAGACAGTGATTTATTTCGCCTGGATAATTTAAACAAATATAATAAAACGCCAGGCCCCAGGCTTAGCCTGTCTCCTTACTGTCGGTAAGGAAAAACGAATGCTATTCAATGTCTTTTTTTAATGGCAAGGTAAATGAAACAACCGCAAGAAATTTCTGCTATGCCGGATAATACCGGGCTGCATGATGACATTAGTACGCTTGGCGAAGCCTTTTCTTTTTCTGCTTTTCGCTATGTCGATATTGCACGTGAAGAACGTTTGGCGGCTATTCTGGCGCGCTGGCCGTTACTGAATGAGCTATCCGCAGAACAAAAGGAAAAAGCATGCCGGTCTTAGCGCTACAGGGCGTGCGGGGAGGGGCGGGCACCACTTCCGTGACGGCGGCGCTGGCCTGGGCTTTACAGCAGCTGGGCGAGCCGACGATAGTGATGGACTGGTCGCCCAGCAATCAGCTGCGCCAGCATTTTAATACGCCGCAGAGCGAGGCTCGCGGCTGGATGCGCGCCATGCTGGACGGCGGCGATGCGCAGCATGTGGCGTTACGCTACCCGGACGGCCCCGATTTTATTCCGTTTGGCCAGCTAACCAGCGCCGAGCGCACCCGTTTTTATGCCGATCCGGCGACGTTCGCTGAGGCCTGGCTGCCTTATCTCGCCGCGCTAAAAACCCACTACCGTTGGGTTTTACTCGATTTACCAGGCGGCGAACAGCCGTGGCTGCAGTCGGTGTACGCGCAGACCGATCGGCTGATTCAGCTGCTGGTGGCTGATGCTAACTGCCATCTGCGGCTGCATCAGCCCGTTGCCGACCTACAGCCGCTCTATCTGCTTAACCTGTTTAACGCCAACAGCAAAGTACAGCAGGATCTGCATCAGTTATGGATTAGCACGCTGCGCAATCTTATTCCGCTGATGATCCATCGTGATGAGGCGCTGTTTGAAGCGCTGCTGAACAAGCAGCCGCTGGGTGAGTATCGGCCGCTGGCGCTGGCCAGTGAAGAGATCATTACGCTGGCGAACTGGCTAATCATGCATATCCGCGAGGAGGGCGTATGAATCCGCTACGCTGGATCATCGCGGCACCCGCCTGGCAGGCGCTAAGCGCCCGCTACGACGGCTATCTCCAGGCTGGCACCTCACGGTTGGCGGCCGGTATTCACTGCTTCTGGCTGGTGCTGGGCTGGGCGCTGCTGCGTTTTGAAACCGCAGGCTGGCAGCGGATTATTGCCCAACGCCGGACGCTCTGGCCGCATATTTCGCCGGAGCGCCCGCGTCCGCTGGATATCATCCGCTTTTTCTCACAGAGCCTGTGGCTGCTGCTCTTTCTGCCACAGGATGGTAACGCCGTAAGCCAACGCAAAAGGCTGAACGCCTTTCGCCACCTGTTCAGCTGGCGTCAACGCTTTCATCTGTGGCTGGATAGCCTGCCGCAGCGTATTCAGCATGGCGATCGACTGGAGCAGCGGGTCAGCCGCATGCCGCCGGTGCTGCGCAAAGGGGTATTTATTCTCTGCAGCGTCGCCGCCGCGCTGCTGGCGCTGCTCTGTATCTCTCAGCCGCTTGATCTTTTCACCCAGTTTATCTTTGTTTTAATGCTGTGGGGGCTGGCGATGATTGTACGGCGCGTGCCGGGACGTCTGGCCACCATGATGCTGATTGTCCTGTCGCTGACCGTCTCCTGCCGCTATCTCTGGTGGCGTTATACCTCCACGTTAAACTGGGACGACCCGCTCAGCCTGACGTTCGGCCTGCTGTTGATCGGCGCGGAAACCTACGCCTGGGTGGTGCTGGTGCTGGGCTATTTCCAGACATTGTGGCCGCTGCATCGCCAGCCGGTCTCGCTGCCGGAGGATACTCGTTTGTGGCCCTCGGTTGACCTGCTGGTGCCGACTTATAACGAGCCGATGAGCGTGGTAAAACCCACTATTTACGCGGCGCTGGGCATCGACTGGCCAAAGGATAAGCTCAATATCTATATTCTTGATGACGGTAACCGCCAGGAGTTTCGGGATTTCGCGGCCAGCGTCGGCGTCAGATATGTGGCGCGTCCCACCCATGAGCATGCCAAAGCGGGCAATATCAATAACGCGCTGCGCACCGAATGTCAGAGCGAGTTTGTCACGATTTTTGACTGTGACCATGTGCCGACGCGCTCTTTCCTGCAGATGACACTGGGCTGGTTTATCAAAGATAAAAAGCTGGCGATGCTGCAAACGCCGCACCACTTCTTCTCGCCCGATCCGTTTGAGCGCAACCTTGGCCGCTTCCGCCGAACGCCGAATGAGGGCACGCTATTTTATGGCCTGGTGCAGGACGGCAACGATACCTGGGACGCCACCTTTTTCTGCGGCTCCTGTGCGGTGCTGCGCCGCAGCGCGCTGGATGAAATCGGCGGCATCGCGGTAGAAACCGTGACGGAAGATGCGCATACCTCGTTGCGTCTGCATCGACGCGGCCATACTTCCGCCTATATCCGCATCCCGCAGGCGGCCGGTCTGGCGACCGAAAGCCTCTCTGCGCATATTGGCCAGCGTATTCGCTGGGCACGCGGCATGGTGCAAATTTTCCGTCTCGATAACCCGTTGATGGGGCGCGGCCTGAAGCTGGTGCAGCGGCTATGCTACGCCAACGCCATGCTGCACTTTCTGTCCGGCATTCCGCGCCTGATCTTTCTGCTGGCGCCGCTCGCGTTCCTGCTGGCCCACGCCTATATCATTTTCGCGCCGGCGCTGGCGATCGCCATTTACGTACTGCCGCATATGCTGCATACCAGCCTGACCAACTCGCGTATTCAGGGCCGCTACCGCCACTCTTTCTGGAGTGAGGTCTATGAAACCGTGCTGGCCTGGTATATCGCCCGGCCTACCACCGTGGCGTTGTTTAATCCGCATAAGGGCAAGTTTAACGTAACGGCGAAGGGCGGCCTGGTAGAGGAACAGCATCTCGACTGGGTGATCACCAAGCCTTATATGGCGCTGGTACTACTTAACCTGGCAGGCGTGGTTATGGCGGGCTGGCGTATCGCTTATGGCCCGCAGAATGAAGTGCTGACGGTATTGGTAAGCCTGCTGTGGGTATTCTACAACATGATCATTCTTGGCGGCGCGGTGGCCGTTTCGGTTGAGGCGCGTCAGATCCGTGAAGCGCACCGCGTGGAGATGGCGATGCCCGCCGCGATTGCCCGTAAAGATGGTCATATGCTGCCCTGTACCCTGCGTGATTATTCAGACGGGGGCGTGGGCGTTGAGCTGCGCGAAGCGGATGCGCTTAAAGATGGCGAAGAGATCCATTTGCTGCTGCGCCGCGGCCAGCAGGAGTTCAGCTTTCCGGCAAAAGTGCAGCGCGTATTTGGTCGCCGGGCCGGTATCCGCCTCAATAACCTTTCTACCGCCGAGCATATTGAATTTATTCAGTGTACCTTCGCCCGCGCCGATACCTGGGCGCTGTGGCAGGACGGCTTCCCGGAAGATAAGCCGATCCAGAGCCTGACTGACATTATGATCCTCGGCTTTAAGGGCTACATTCGCCTGGCTGAGTATGGGCCGGCGCGGGTACGCCGGCTGTTCCTGACGCTGACCGCTTTCCTTTCCTGGCTGGCGTCGTTTTTTCCCAAAGGCGTAGGAAGCGCAACGGCAGGCGCTGCCGGTGTAAAACAATGACTCAACTGATGATGCGACAATGACGAGAAAAATAAGCTGGTTTACCGCAATGCTGATGGGGCTGTTACCGTTAGCGCATGCCGCACCCGAACCTAACTCTGCCGGTCAGGCGATGGGGATTGCCCAGCCGGCTCAGGCTGCCGGCGCTGCTGCGCCGGTTGATACATCGGCTCAGGCACAGGCTGTTGATAGTCCGTCCATGGGCGCTCAACCTGTCGCCACGGTTAATGCCTCGCCAGGCGCCGCTGCGCCGCTGCGTAATAGTGAGTTAGTATTCACTAATGTTGCGCCGCCGCCGGGTAGCTTTAAGCTCCAGGGTACCCGCCCGGATGGGCAAATCGAGTTTGGCGTACGCAGCGATGAGCTGGTCACGCAGGCGGTGCTGCATCTCACTTATCGTCCATCACCGGCGCTGCTGCCGACGCTATCCCATTTTAAGGTCTACCTGAATGAGGAGCTGGTCGGCCTGGTCACCATCACGCCAGAGCAACTGGGCAAAGAGAATCAGGCGACGGTAAATATCGATCCGCGTTTTATCAGCGATTTTAACCGCGTGCGCTTCGAGCTGGTTGGTCATTACACCAACACCTGTGAAAACCCCGCTAACAGCGCCATTTGGCTGGATATCGGTAAAGAAAGTCGACTTGATTTAACGCTGCAAAAACTGCCGCTGAAAAACGACCTGTCCGATTTCCCGGAACCCTTCTTCGACAGCCGCGATAATCGTCCGCTACAGCTGCCGATGATCTTCGCCAGCGCGCCAAACCTCGGTGAACAACACGCGGCGGCGCTACTCGCGTCCTGGTTTGGCGTACAGGCGCAGTGGCGCGGCCAGTCATTTCCGGTGCTCTATAATCAGCTGCCGCAGCAGCAGCACGCGGTGGTGTTCGCCACCAACGATCGACGTCCTGACTTCCTGAAAGATTATCCAGCGGTGGAAAAACCCACCGTAGAGATCATCAGCCAGCCTGATAATCCCTATCAGAAGATGCTGCTGGTGCTGGGGCGCAATGATGAAGATCTGCTGACGGCGGTCAAAGGCATTGCCCAGGGCGATGTCCTGCTGCGCGGCCAGTCCGCTACCGTTGAGCAGGTGAAACAGCTGGCGGCACGTCAGCCTTATGATGCGCCAAACTGGGTGCGTACCGATCGCCCGACTAAATTCTCCGAGCTACAGCAGTATGAAAACCAGCTGCAGGCGGGCGGTGTTCAGCCTTCTCCGATTAGCCTGACGCTCAACCTGCCGCCGGATCTGTTCCTGGTGCGCGCGCGCGGCATCAAAATGGATCTGACCTATCGCTACACCTCACCGCAGCAAAATGACGGTTCACGGCTGGCGGTTAACCTGAATAACCAGTTTATGCAGGATTATCCACTACAGGTAAAGGACGATAACGGTAAGCAGCTGTTGCATATTCCGCTGATTCAGGGATTACAGGATACCGGCGCCTCACTGACTATTCCGGCGCTGCGTCTTGGCGTGGTTAATCAGCTGCGCTTCGATTTTGATTACCCCATCACCGTGATCGGCGGCAGCAGCGATGAGCGCTGCGCAACCATATCGCCGGTGGCGCATCACGTAGTAGTGGACGGCAATTCCACCATCGATCTCTCCGGCTACCGTCACTATATCGAAATGCCTTCGCTGCGCGCCTTCGCCAATGCCGGTTTCCCGTTCAGCCGCATGGCCGATCTGGCGCAGACGCTGGTGCTGGTCAACCCTAAACCCCAGGCCGATCAGGTTAGCGCGCTGCTGAACGCGATAGGCAATATCGGGGCGCAAACCGGCTTTCCGGCGCTTAACGTGCAGATCAGCGACGACTGGTCAAAAGCCAGGTCGGCTGATGCGGATCTGTTGATGATCGGTACTGTTCCGCCTGATTTACGCGAAGATAGCCGCATTAATCTGCTGGTGGAACGCGCGAAAAGCTGGGTGGATAAGCCGGTGCGTCAGTCGGTACTGGATAATGTCGATACGCCAGCTGGCGATCGCACGGCCGGCAGCCGCACCACCATTATCTCCGATGGGCCGATGGCGGCGATTATCGGCTTCCAGTCGCCGTTTAATGCGCAGCGCAGCGTGGTCGCGCTGTTGGCGGACAGCCCGCGCGCTTATCAGCTATTAAATAATGCTCTGCTCGACAGCGGTAAACGCGCCGCGATCTATGGCTCCGCATCGATTATCCGTGAGTCCGGCGTTAACAGCCTGCGCGTGGGCGATCGCTACTTTGTCGGTCATCTGCCGTGGTGGGAGCGTCTGTGGCATGCGTTGGCGTCCCATCCGGTACTGATGGCGCTGTTTGCCGTGGTGGTGGTGCTGTTGGTGGCCCTGATGGTATGGCGGCTGATGCGGTTGGTAACGCGTCGCCGTCTTGGTAATGAGGATGACGAGTGATCGCCTTGATACTACGTGGCGCGCTGCTGGCGCTGATGCTGCTGGCTGCAGGGCGCGCCAGCGCTGATTGTACTGCCTGGCCAGAGTGGGAACAGTTTAAACAGGACTACATCAGCGATCAGGGGCGGGTGATCGATCCCTGGGAAGGAAAAAACATCACCACCTCCGAAGGGCAAAGCTACGCGCTCTTTTTCGCGCTGGTGGCGAACGATCGCCCCACCTTCGACCGGCTGCTGAGCTGGACGGAGAACAACCTGGCGGCGGGCGATCTGACGCAGCGTTTACCCGCCTGGCTGTGGGGGCAGGAGAGTAAAAGCGGTAAATGGCAGGTACTGGACGAGAATCCGGCCTCCGATGCCGATCTGTGGATCGGCTGGACGCTGCTGCAGGCGAGCCAGCTCTGGCACAGCCGCAGCTATCAGGTTACCGGTACGCTGCTGTTAAATCGGGTGGCGAAAGAGGAAGTGGCCGATCTGAAAGGCTTCGGGCTGATGCTAATGCCGGGTAAAGCCGGTTTTATCCAGCCCGACAGCTGGATGATTAACCCCAGCTATCTGCCGTTGCAGCTGTTAACCCGCCTTAGCGCGCTGAAAGGGCCGTGGCCGGAGATTAACCGCAACGCGCTGCGTCTGCTGCAGGAGACCGCGCCAAAAGGCTTCGCGCCGGACTGGTATGTCTGGCAGAGCGGCAGCGGCTGGCGTCCTGATAAAGCCAAAGGACCGATAGGCGGCTACGATGCCATTCGCGTTTATTTATGGGCGGGCATGCTGAGCGACGACGACCCACGTAAAGCAACGCTGCTGGCGCATCTGGCGCCGATGGCGCGTCTGACGGAAGCGTCAGGCAATCCGCCGGAGCGCGTGAATGTGCTGACCGGCGAAATGACTAATCACGGCAACGTGGGCTTTTCGGCGGCGCTGCTGCCGTTTCTCCAGGGTTCATATGCGCTGACGGCACAGCAGCAGCGGGTGCAACAACAGCCGCCCGGCAGCGATGCCTACTACAGCAGCGTACTCAATCTGTTTGGCAGCGGCTGGAGTGATAACCGCTACCGTTTTACGGCGCAGGGCGACCTGTTACCGGCATGGGATTCACAATGCGTAACGTCAGATTAAGCTGTCTGAGCCTGTTGCTGCCGGGCGTGATCGGCATCAGTACTCTGCCCGCGCTGGCCGCCGAGGCGCCGCGCGAAGTGTCGCCGGTGGAGTGGCTGCTGGAGCAGGTGCGCACCGGCGAGGCGACCAACAAATATGATCTGGTTACGCAGGCGCTGTATCGCCTGGATAAGATCGATCCTGATAATCCGGAAGTGATTGCCGCGCGCCTCAGGCTGGCGTTGCATCAGGGCGATCAGGCTAAAGCACAGCAGTATATGGCGCAGTTAACGCAGGTCGCGCCCGATTCGCGGGCGGCGAAAGAAGCGCAGTCCAGCATGTTGCTGGTTAGCCCTGAAGGCCGACAACAGCTGCAGCAGGCGCGTTTGCTGGCGACTTCCGGCCATTTGCCGGAGGCGCGCGCGGCCTGGGATAAACTGTTTAACGGCACCTTCCCCGACGTGAGCCTGGCGCTGGAATACTGGAGCCTGGTGTCGCGCATCGACGGTCAGCTGCCGGTGGCGCTGGAGAATCTGCAGGCGCTGGATCGGCGCTATCCGGGTAATGTCGGTGTGCGTATGCAACTGGCGCGGCTACAGTACCAAAACGATAATCGAGCCGGGGCGACTGACGAGCTGAAAACGCTGGCGGCCAATCCGGCCGGGCGCGATCGGGCAGCGGAGCTGTGGCTGAGCAATATTCAGGCGCAGCCGGTCACGGCAGAGAGCGTGGCGCAACTGCAACAGTACCTGGATACCTTCACCAGTGGCGATGCGCGCAGTAATGGCGAGCAGGAGCTGGCGCGTCGGCAAAAAATGCTGGCCGATCCCGCCTTCCAGCAGCGTTCGCGTGCGCTGGCGCTGGTGGATAAGGGCGCCGGCGCCGAGGCGATTCCGACGTTGCAGGCGGCGCTGAAACTTAATCCAAACGATGCCGATCTGCTGGGCGCAATGGGCCAGGCACAGGCGCGGGCCAATAATCGCGCCGCTGCCGCCCGCTATTTTGAGCAGGCGATACAGGCGGGCCAGCAAAGCACCAGCGTGGGCATGTGGCAGAGCCTGCTGCAAACCAACCGCTACTGGCTGACGATTGAAAACGGCGACAAGGCGCTGGCGCAAGGCGATATTGCCGGGGCCGAGCGCCAATACCAGCAGGCGCGTTCGCTGGATAACAGCGATAGTTATGCGCTTATTGGCTTAGGCGACGTGGCGCTGGCGCGGAAAAATGAGGCGGAGGCGGAGCGGCTATTTCGTCAGGCCTGGCAAATGGACCGTACCAACAGCACGGCGGTACGGCGGCTGGCGGGGCTGTATCAGCAGCAGTCGCCGCAAAAAGCGATCGCCTTTATCAACGGGCTAAGCGGCGAGCAGCAGCGCGCGCTCGGCAGCACGCTAAATAGCCTGCGTAGCGACGTGCTGCGCGCCGAGGCGGACACGCTGGCTCAGCAGGGCAGCTGGACGCAGGCGGCGGAAAAATATCGTCAGGCGCAGCAGAATGCGCCGGATGATGTCTGGCTGAACTATCGGTTGGCCAACGCGCTGCTTAATGCCGGCGAGCCACGTCAGGCCGACAGCCTGATGATCGCCATGGCGCAGCGTCTGCCAGCCGATCCAGCCCAGGTCTATGCTCACAGTCTTTATCTTTCCAACAGCGATCGGGACGAAGAGGCGCTGATGCAGCTTAACGGCCTGCCGCAGGCGCGCTGGGATCAGAATATGCGCGAGCTGGCCGATCGCCTGCAGCAGAATAAGGTATATGCCCAGGCTGACGCGCAGCGGCTGGCGGGCAACAATAGCGCGGCGGTCGCGCTGCTTAACGCGCTGCCCGCTTCGCCGCGCCGGGATATTACCCTTGCCGACTGGGCACTGGCGGATGGCTATCCGCAACAGGCATTGATGAGTTACCAGCAGGTGCTGGAACAGGATAAGAACAATCAGGACGCCGCGCTGGGGCAGATTGAGGCGCTGGTGGCGCTGAATCGCAAAGCCGAAGCGCGTAACGCGCTGAATGCGCTGCCTGCCGGCGCGGCGCAGGCGAGCATTAACGTTGGCCGTCGTTTGGCTAATGCCTGGCAAAGCGTGGACGATACTGCGCGTGCGCGCCAGCTCTGGCAACAGCTGAAACCGCGCGCGCAACAGGAAGCGCCTTCGCAAAGCAGCGCGCTGGTATTCCGTGATGCGGCCCGGCTGGAGGCGCAGCAGCAGCAGCCAGCGCTGGCTTTCCTTGATTATCGTCAGGCGATGGTCGCCAGCGGCATTACCCCGACGGCGCCGCAGGATAACGCCGCCTTTACCCGGCTGATGCGTAATAACCCGGGCGACGGCTGGCTGAAGCGCGGCATTCGCAGCGATGCCGCCGATCTTTATCAGCGTCAGGACACCACGCTGAAGCTGGAGCAAGACTATTCGCGCAATAAAGGTACCGGCGGTATTTCCGATCTCACCGCGCATACCACCATGCTCCAGCTTGAGACGCCGCTGGCGGCCGGTAAAAGCTTTGTGCGCGTCGATCGCGTTGAGGTGTCAGCAGGCACCTTTGCGACTGAAAATGGCCGTCATACCGAAGTGTTCGGTACCTGTGCCGATAATGGCACCGCAGGCTGTAGCAGCAACCTGAAACAGCATGCGGAAGGGGTCGCGGTAGGTGCCGGCTGGCAAAACGATCGCTGGTCGGCAGATATCGGCACCTCGCCGATGGGGTTTGAAGTGGTTAACTGGGTGGGCGGCGTAAGCTGGAACACCGATGTGAAAGATGTCGGCCTGACGTTTACCGCTTCGCGGCGGCCTATTTCCAGCTCGCTGCTGGCCTATGCCGGCGCGCGCGATCCCAGCCCGCAGGGCGGCAAGCGTTGGGGCGGCGTCGTCGCAACCGGCGGCGCGATCGGCCTGAGCTACGATCGGGGCGGATCGCACGGGGTATGGGCCGATCTTAGCGCGCATCAAATTAGCGGTAAAAACGTGGCGGATAACAGCCGCGAGCGTCTGATGGCGGGCTATTATTATAAGCTGATAAACGAAGATAACCGGCGCGCGACTATCGGCCTGAACAGTATGCTGTGGCACTACCAAAAGGATCTCAGCGATTACGCGTTTGGGCAGGGCGGCTATTATAGCCCGCAGCAATATTTTTCGCTGGCAGTGCCGATAAACTGGCGGCAGCGTACTGAGAACTGGTCATTTGACGTTGGCGGCTCGGTTTCCTGGTCGCGCTCAAAAACCAGCGCACAGCGGCGCTACCCGGTCTGGCCTGGTTTTGAAACGACGGCAAATGAAACCGCCGCAGGCAGTTCCGGCACCGGCTTCGGCTATACGCTGCGGGCGGCAGTGGAGCGGCGTCTGACGTCGCACTGGACATTAGGGGTGGCGGTAGATATTCAGCAGGCGAAAGATTATACGCCCAGCCACGGCCTGATATACGCCCGTTATTCAATGAGCGGCTGGGAAGGCGACCTCGATTTGCCGCCGGAGCCGCTGGCGCCTTACGCTGACTTTAAGTAGCGTCCTGCCTGGAAAAACCCTAAAACGGTTTCCTGCCGTCACCATCATTGCTAAAAAAACAGCAACCATGAGATATACTCCTGGTTGCTTTTATCGTTATTGCCCGCTTTCCAGGGGCCTGGAGAATAGCTTTGCGCGTTAGTCGGTCACTTACGATCAAGCAGATGGCAACGGTTTCTGGCGTTGCGGTAGTGACTATCTGTATTTTTATCATTATCCAGCTTTTCCACTTTGTGCAGCAGCGCAGGACGGACTACGCCCAGCAGATGGAAAACATCGCGCATACGGTGCGCCAGCCGCTCTCCGAGGCGGTGCTGCGTGCTGATATCCCGCAGGCTGAACATATCCTGCAATCCTTAAAGCCCGCCGGAATCCTTTCACGCGCAGAGGTGGTGCTGCCTAACGCTTTTCAGGCGCTGCATACCGATTTTGAAAACGAAAAAGCGGTGCCGCGCCTGATTGCCCGGCTGTTTGAACTGCCGGTGCAGATTACCGTGCCGCTCTATTCGGTGGAGAGCACCGTCTCGCCGAAGCCGCTGGCCTACCTGGTACTGCAGGCCGATTCCTGGCGCGTTTATCAATTTATCCTCAGCACCATCGCCACTATGCTGACTACCTACTTGCTGCTGGCGCTGATCCTCTCGATTGCCATTAGCTGGTGCATTAACCGGCTGGTGATCCATCCGCTGCGCGACGTGGCACATGCGCTGCAGGATCTGCCGCCACAGGATATTCTGACCCATAAGCTGCCGCTGCCGCCGCTGCATAATGACGATGAGATCGGCATGCTTATCCGCAGCTATAACCGCAATCTGCAGGTGCTAGAGTCGGTGCATGATGAGATGAGCCGTTTGACCACTCATTATGTCTTAACCGATCTGCCCAATCGCACGCTGTTTCTGGCGCTGCTGGAGCAGCATCTAAAGGCAGCCGCTTATAGCGGGCCTTTTACCGTGATGGTGGTGCGCATAGAGACGTTGCTGGAAGCCAACGGCGTGCTGACGGAAGAGCAGCGCGATACGCTGACCTTAACGCTGCTGGAAAAAATTCGCGGCGTGATTGAAGAACGCACCGTAGTGGGCCAGCTTGGCGTCAGTGATTTCGCGCTGCTGGTGAAAAAGGCGAACAACCCGTTCCGCGCTTATCGGCTGGCGCGTAATTTGATGAACCGCCTTAATCAACCGGTCAGCCTGCATGAGGTGCAGCTACGCCCGACGCTCAGCATTGGCATCGCCCAGCGCGACGCCGACCACCTGAGCGCGCCAGAGCTGCTGGGTCGGGCGGTTTCCGCCATGATGTCTGCCCGCCATCAGGGCAAAAACCAGGTGCTATTTTTCGATCCGCTGCTAACCAAACGGGCGCAGCGGCGGCTGACGCAGGAACACGATATTCTACAGGGGCTGGAGCAGGAGCAGTTCGCGCTGTTTTTACAGCCGCAGATTAATATGGCCACCGGCGAGCTGGTCGGCGCCGAGGCGCTGTTGCGTATGCGCCAGCTCGACGGCAGCTATAGCCTGCCGGAAGAGCTGATCGCTAATGCCGAAGAGATTGGCGTAATCGGGGCGCTGGGGCGCTGGGCGCTGGAAGAGGCGTGCCGCGTGCTGGCGGCTTGGCAGAAGCGCGGCATCCGCTTGCCCCTGAGCGTTAATATCTCAGCGATACAGCTGCGCGAGCCGGGCACCGTCTGGCATCTGCAGGAGCTGCTGGAGCGGCACCGCATTCAACACGGCAGTCTGGTGCTGGAATTAACGGAAACCGCGCAAATCGGCGATCCCGCGCAGGCTAAAAGCCTGCTGAGCGCGTTGCAGGAGGTCGGCGTGGCGGTGGCGCTGGATGATTTCGGCACCGGCTATGCCAACCTGAGCTATCTGCACCAGTTCCGATCGTTGCCGATCAGCAAGCTAAAAATGGATCGCAGTTTTGTTTCCGCGCTGCCCGATGATGACACGATTGTCAGGATCGTGGCGGCTATCTCTGAGATCACCGCGCTGGATGTAGTGGCCGAAGGTATTGAAACGGTTGCTCAGCGTGACTGGCTGCTGGCGCGCGGCATCACCATTGGTCAGGGGTATCTATTTGACGGGCCGCTTTCGTTGAATGATTTTGAGAAATGGCTGGCGACGCTGACTCTACAGCATTGAATACTGAGGGTCGCAACGCGGCCCTCAGTTTTATAGCGAGCTGCCAATTTTGCATTCTCACCGGGAAGCAGGTAATCCTTCCCGGACCCAGCATTTAATTCTGAATATCTGGTTATAGAAATTGCTGCTGAAGCGTTTCAGTTCATAAATATTGATTATGACCCGTTCGGGTGGTGACAGAAGATATCAATCTTGTTAACGCGGTGTTATTTTTTTCGCGCTATATCTTGATGATAAAAACAGCAAATGCCTCGTTTTTCACGCCGTCAACGGATACGCTTTTATGAAAACTTCTCTGTTTAAAAGCCTGTATTTCCAGGTACTCACCGCGATAGCCATCGGTATCCTGCTTGGGCACTTTTACCCCGAGCTGGGCGCGCAAATGAAACCGCTGGGTGATGCTTTTGTAAAACTGATCAAAATGATTATCGCGCCAGTGATTTTTTGTACCGTCGTCACCGGTATTGCCGGGATGGAAAGTATGAAAGCGGTGGGCCGCACCGGCGCGGTGGCACTACTCTATTTTGAAATCGTCAGTACCATCGCGTTGATTATCGGTCTGGTGGTGGTGAATGTCATCCAGCCGGGCGCAGGCATGAATGTCGATCCCGCCACGCTGGATGCCAAAGCGGTAGCGGTTTACGCCCAACAGGCAGAGCAGCAGGGCGTGGTGGCCTTCCTGCTGGATGTCATTCCCGGCAGCGTGATCGGCGCTTTTGCCAGCGGCAATATTTTGCAGGTGCTGTTATTCGCCATTCTGTTTGGCTTTGCGCTGCACCGTCTGGGCGATAAGGGCACGTTGATTTTTAACGTAATCGAAAGCTTCTCAAAGGTTATTTTCGGCATCATCAATATGATTATGCGCCTTGCGCCGATTGGCGCATTCGGCGCGATGGCCTTCACCATCGGTAAATATGGCGTCGGCTCGCTGGTGCAGCTGGGCCAGCTGATTATCTGCTTCTACATCACCTGTATTCTGTTCGTGGTGCTGGTACTGGGCACCATCGCCCGCGTCACCGGTTTTAACATTTTTAAATTCATCGCTTATATCAAAGAAGAGCTGCTGATTGTGCTCGGCACCTCCTCCTCGGAATCTGCGCTGCCGCGCATGCTGGATAAGATGGAAAAGCTGGGCTGTAAAAAATCGGTGGTCGGGCTGGTTATTCCTACCGGCTACTCCTTTAACCTCGACGGCACCTCCATTTACCTGACGATGGCGGCGGTATTTATCGCCCAGGCCACTAACAGCCATATGGATATCTTCCATCAGATTACCCTGCTGGTGGTGCTGCTGCTTTCTTCGAAAGGAGCGGCGGGCGTCACCGGCAGCGGCTTTATCGTGCTGGCCGCCACGCTCTCTGCAGTAGGCCATTTGCCGGTCGCCGGGCTGGCGCTGATTCTGGGTATCGACCGCTTTATGTCTGAAGCGCGTGCGTTAACCAATCTCGTCGGTAACGGCGTGGCGACCATCGTAGTGGCGAAATGGGTTGATCAGCTCGATGAAAAACAGCTGCGTGATGAACTCTCGCCGGCGAAAAAAGCGAAAAAAATACCGGGAGCCTCGGTGTAAGTAACAGCCTGAAACGCGCCATTGCCCGGCGTGAACCATCAAGGGACGCCGCCTGCCAGTCAGGCCGCGTCCCTTTTTATTGCCCTGTTGCCGCCGTGATGGCTGCGGTTGTATAGCTTATGAGCATCTGTGGGCGCGCCGGAGCCATGAACCTATAAATATTCATAAAAAACCTTTATCTGTGCCCGCAGCAGCTTGCCCTTGCAGCGGGCATTTGCATAATAAAGCCCACACAGACTGTGTAAGCTATTACACCGGGTATGACCGGGCACGGTTAACGTTTATTTTATTTCTCGTTGTTGTGTGACAACCTCGTTTTTGCGTGGTCTAACTGCCGGTGCGCCCGCTGTGCGTTATCAACAGGAAGATAGCGTCAGACTATCGTGCGTCATCAATGAGATTAAGTTGGTAATTGAGTAGGGGTTCACATGCAGGGCACCAGAAAGCGTCTTATGGTGGGTGGGTTGTTGCTGGCGGCCGTCAGCGGCACATTGCAGGCTGAAACACTACAACCCGATCCCGCCTGGCAGCAGGGCAAACTAGATAACGGCTTTAAGTGGCAACTTCTCAGCACGCCGCAGCGCCCTAACGATCGCGTGGAAATCCGTCTGATGGTGAATACCGGATCGCTGATGGAAAATGCCCAGCAAACCGGCTTCAGCCATCTGCTGCCTCGCCTGGCGATGGTGCATAGCACCGCTCTCGATCCGGCGCAGCAGCGTTCGCTCTGGCAGCAGGGCATGGATCCCGATCGACCCTTGCCGCCAGCGGTCACATCCTATGAATTCACACTGTATAATCTTAGCCTGCCTAATAACCGCCCGGAACTGTTAAAGGATGCGTTGAGCTGGCTCTCCGCCACGGCGGGCAAAATGTCGATTAACCAGCAGGTGGTCAGCACCGCGCTTAATGCGGACGATCCTATTGCCAGCTGGCCGCTGAACCCGCGTGACGTTTGGTGGCGTTATCGCCTGAAAGGCTCCACGCTGCTGGGCCATGATCCTGCCGAGCAGCCTAAATCGCCGGTTGATTTCAATCAGCTCGATAGCTTCTATAAGCAATGGTACACGCCTGATGCGATGACGCTCTTTGTGGTCGGCAATGTAGACAGCCGGGCCCTTAGCGAGCAAATCAACAAAACTTTCTCGCCGCTGACCGGCAAACGCGATATGCCCGCGCCGGTGCCGACGCTCTCGCCGCTGCCGCCACAGCCGGTTGCGTTGGTCAATCCCAGCCTGAAGCAGGATCGCCTGTCGCTGATCTGGGATATGCCCTGGCAGCCCATCCGCGATTCACAAAACCTTATCCGCTACTGGCAGAGCGATCTGGCGCGCGAAGCGCTGTTCTGGCACGTTCAACGCGTACTGAGCGACAGCAAAGCGCAGGGCGTACAGGTTGGCTTTGATTGTCGCGTGCTCTATCAACGGGCGCAGTGCGCTATCAGCATGGATTCCAGCGCGGAAACGCTGGAGAAAAATATGAACCTGATTGCGCATGAGCTGGCTAATGTGCGCGATAACGGCCTGCCGCAGTCGGAGTTTGATGCGCTGATGGCGCAGAAAACCAGCGAGCTGAATAAACTGTTCGCTACCTATGCGCGTACCGACACCGATGTGTTAATGAGCCAGCGCTTGCGTTCGCAGCAAAACGCCGTGGTGGATATCGCGCCGGAGCAGTATCAAAAATATCGACAGGATTTCCTGAATACCCTGACGCTGAACGCGTTGAATCAGGAGCTACGCCAGCAGCTGTCGCAGGAACTGACGATGTCGCTGATGCAGCCGCAGGACGAGCCGGAAGCTAATATCAACGCGCTGCATGAGAGCTGGCAGAAAATCATGGCCCCGCCGGCGCCGGTTGTCGCTACGCAGGAAGAGGGGAAAGCGGAAGTTTCAGATATTCCGGCGCCGCAGTCATAAACCAGGCTGCCGGTGCGGGTAAACCTCACCGGCCGTTTTTTTTACTGTTCTGTTCAGGCAGTGGGTACAGTGGCTTTCTTCGCCCGCAGCCATTCGGTTACCAGCATCGGCCAGCTGGCTAACGGCGAATCGGCCAGATTGCGCATGCCGAAACCGTGGCCACCGCGCTCATAAAAATGCAATTCTACCGGCACTTTCTGTTCCCGCAGGGCGCTGAAAAATGCCATGCTGTGGGTGGCCGGTACGCTTTCATCATCCACGGCGTGGATCAGCAGCACCGGCGGCGTTTCACGCGTCACACGGGTCTCCAGCGAATAAGCTTCCAGGGTTTTCTCATCCGGCCATGCGCCCAACAGTCGCTGGCGCGATTCGGCGTGCGCCAGACCTTCACGCATTGAGATCACCGGATAGACCAGCACCAGCGCATCCGGACGCGCAGAGAGTTTGTCGGCGTTATCCTGCGGGGGATACAGTTTTTCGCTAAAGCGCGTACCGACGCTGGCGGCAACGTAGCCGCCGGCGGAAAAGCCAAGCATCACAATGCGTTTGCCGTTCAGGCCGCGCGTGGCGCGATCGCGCAAAACGCGTACCGCACGCTGGGCATCGGCCAGCGGCGCATCCGCCCCTTCGTGATGTCCATCTCCCGGCAGACGATAGGTCATTACCGCCAGTGTATACCCCATGGCGGTAAAGAAGGTCGCCAGCGAACTACCCTCGCTATCGATCATAATGCGGGCAAAGCTGCCGCCCGGCGCCACCAGCAGCGTGGTGCCGTTTGATTCTTCCGGGTACCAGACGGCCAGTTCAGGACAACGCACGCCTGAAGCCGCCCGGTTGTAGGGTTCGAATTCTTTGGCTAAATCGATGATCTGCGGTTTAGCGGTCGACTGACTGGCTCCAGGCGCGTCGCCGTGTGGCCAGAGATTGAAAATTTCTGCTTTCATAACCTGTCCTGATTAGCGTGATGTTTAAGTGCCGGAGCCATAATCGCAGCGGATAAAATTCAGGCGGGGCCTGTTAATCATTGGCGTTGTCGGGCATTCGCGTCCAGCATTTACTGTGCGCCAACCCGCAGAATCAGAATTAGCCTGGCGCGGAAAAGTTGAATTTAACTTATGGAAAAATAGTGAGGTTTATTAATAATTTTTGTCTAAAGAATAATGTAGCGAGAAGATTATTGGTTTTTTCTGGGGGAATATAGCAAGGTTATTAGTGAACATAAGATCTCTAAAATTAGATGGCGTTATCATTATACGGGATAGTAAACGTGGTTTAATCAAAAAGCTTTGATTAATAACAAGGAGTAGTTATGGCATATAGAATGCATTTTCACGCTCAATGGTATGCCTTTATCAATATTAGAATGTAAAGGTGTGGGGAAATTCCCTGCTTTCTCTGGCCAGAAATTTGGTCTAAATAATCCTACAATGACAGGATGGGAGAATATTGGTCCGATTCCAAAAGGGCGATACTATATTATCAATCGTCAGTCAGGCGGGCAAATGGGATTTTTATACGATATGGCTTTGCGCTATGGCTACGGAACTGACCGTAATGAATGGTTTGCATTATACCGGGATGACGGGCAAATAGATGATTTTACTTTTGAGAATGGCATCTGGCGCGGACGGTTCCGGTTACATCCGGTCGGACCAAGAGGCTTAAGTGAAGGATATATAACAGTTAATCATATTCCAGATTTTCATTATTTGCGTGCTAGTCTTTTGCAAACTACTACATTTAGTATCCCAGGAACGAGTATGAAAGCTTTTGGCACAGTGCGGGTAAATTAATGAAAATTAATAAATGGATAGTGTGGATCTTGAGTTTTATCATTTTACTGCTGATGCTTAATCTTATTGTGCCAAAGTTTATTTCGGTTGATCTTCAGTATCGGATAGCAGATATAGCTGGCGTAGCTGGCGCAGAGCAGATTGGTAATATGCTGGTAAATATAACCTTTATTATCTCACTGATTCTTGCCGTTATTATTTTTGCGGTCGCAGTGACGCTAACGCGTAGCAGAAAACGTTAAGCTGCCTGGAAAAAGCCCCATAGCTGGCAGGGGCTGTTAACCGGCGCTCCAGCGCAACGAAGCGTTGAAGATGCCAGGTAACGCTTATCTGGGGTTACCAGTTACGCAGTTCGGCATAGGGCACCATCACATGCTCCTGATAAGCCGGACGCTGCGTTAAGCGCTGGTAATATTTTTCCAGCGCGGGTAAAGCGGGGCGCGCAATCTCCAGCGTGTAATAACGATATAGCAGCGTGCCGAACATAATATCCGCTACCGTCAGCCGATCGCCCGCCAGATAGTCGTGCTGCGTCAGTTGATGGTCAGCAATCTTTAGCAGATTCGTCAGATTATCCAGCGCGGCGGCAATCGCCTGCTCATCGCGATCTTCCGGCGCCCCCATAAACACCGGCCAGAAAATCGGGCGGATAAAACTCACGTACACGCTCGATTTTGCCCATTCCGCCCAGACATCAATCGCCGCTCGCGCCAGCGCCGATTGCGGCCAGAAGGCATCATCACCATAGCGGCCGGCAAGGTAGCGGACAATGGCGGCAGACTCAAACAGCGGCGGACTGCTATCATCGCAGAGTACCGGCACCAGACCGTTGGGGTTCATCGCCAAAAATTCCGGCGTATGATTACCGCCATATTTATGTCCGATGTCGATACGCTGGTAAGGCAGCCCCAGCTCGCCGATACACCACATCACAACCTGTACATTTGATGAAGTCTTACGTCCCCAAACTTTAAGCATTGCTTACTCTCCTGAGCGATAGCGGAAAGTACAGCATAGGCGCAGCGGTTAGCGCGGCATAGCGTTAAGCGGAATAATTGCGCCACGATGCTGGATAACGGTGCTGGCGGTCAGGTGTCCGCGCTGCGCCGCCTCCTGAGCATTGCCGCCGCACAGCCGCACCGCCAGATAACCGGCGCTAAACGAGTCGCCAGCTGCGGTGGTATCGATGATCTTTTCTTTCTCCAGGCGGATGGCCGGCACCTCCAACAGCGGCTCATCATTCAGCGCCACCAGGCACGCCTCGGCGCCACGCTTAATCACGATTTCGCTCACGCCGGCGGCGCGGGTACGGGCGATCACCTGTTCCACAGGCGCTTCGTCCCACAGCGCGCTTTCATCATCCAGCGTCAGGAAGGCGATATCGGTACAGTTCAGTATCGCCTGATACGCCTGCTGCGCCGCGTTACGGCTCGCCCAAAGGCGGGGACGATAATTGTTATCAAAGATGACTTTGCCGCCGTTAGCGCGACAGGCGGAGAGCAGCGTCATCAGCCGCTGACGATCTTCCGCCGACAGAATCGCCAGGCTGATGCCGCTGAGGTAGAGATAATCGAACTGCGCCAGCTGCTGGCAAATCGCCTCCGCCTGCGGGCTTTGCAGCCAGAATCGTGCGGCGGCTTCATTACGCCAGTAACTAAAGGTGCGCTCGCCGTGCGCGTCGGTTTCAATTACATACAGGCCGGGCAGGCGATTTTCCAGACGTTGTACCAGCTCGGTTTTAACCCCTTCCTGCTGCCACGCGGCCAGCATCTCGCTGCTGAAGTTATCGTTGCCCAGCGCGGTGACGTACTCTACCGTCAGCTGGTCAGCCTGCGTTTGACGCGCGATATAAACGGCTGTATTCAGCGTATCACCGCCAAAGCCGCGTTTTAGCGCCTCTCCCTGTGATGAAAGTTCAATCATGCACTCGCCGATTACCGCAATTTTTTTCCCTGCCATCCTAATCACCCCCGTAATGAAAGGCTTTAGTCTCCACCGAGCGCGGCGGCGAGTCAATATTTTAAAACAGCGTTTTAATTTAACTTAAGTGTTTAATTTGTTGAGATAAGCGGCGATAAAACGATAAATCCCCCCGTTATTGTCACGATTGAAAAGGTTACCTGCTGATAAAGTAGCTGGCTTCAACGCTGCGTTAGTCCTGGACATGTTACCAGCACGTCGCGATTGACTGAGGAACAGGGCCTGACCACCAGGATTACAATCATGATGATGAATAAAATCAGTCATCGGCTTCCCTCCTCAATTGTCATACAACAACATCAGGAACGGCGGCACTATTGGCTGGAATGCCAGCGTTTTTACACCTTTCAACCGATATATCAGGTTACGGGCCGCCTGATGGCAATTGAGCTGCTGACTGCGGTGTCGCATCCTTCTGCGCCGGGGCAGAAACAGTCGCCGGAACGTTATTTTGCTGCACTGGATATTTCTCAACGCTTATATGTCATTCAGGAACAGCTGGAGTTGCTAAGCCGCTGGGAACACTTTTTCGCCGAGTCCGGATGCGTGGCCTCGGTCAATATTGACGGGCCGGCGCTGCTGGCGATTCAGCACCATGCGCCGCTGCGCGCGCTGATTGCCCGACTGCCCTGGATCCGTTTTGAGCTGGTCGAGCATCATGTTTTGCCGCAGGAAGAAATGGTGGCGCAGATGCCGGAGCTGGGCGCGCTGTGGCTGGATGACTTCGGTTCCGGTATGGCGAATTTCTCAGCCCTGACGGAGCTCAGTTACGACCACATCAAGCTGGCGCGCGAGCTGTTTCTGCTGTTGCGTAATAGCGAAGAGGGCCGCAGCCTGTTTACTACGCTACTGGCGCTGATAAATCGCTACTGCAAAGGCGTGATTGTCGAAGGGGTAGAAACCGCCGAGCAGTGGGAGCAGGTGCGCAATTCGTCCGCTTTTGCCGCCCAGGGCTACTTCTTTGCGCGCCCGCAGCCTTTTGATGCGTTGGTTAACCTGCCGTTTCAGCTTCCAGGATGCTGATTTGCTTCCTCTCTACTATCTTTACCAAATAGCTTGCAGGTAAGGAGACGGAGATGTCACGCGCAGGAAAAATTACCAGCTGGGTGATTGGGATTTTTTGTTTGCTGGTTGTGGTGTTGGTGGTTGTCATCGCAACCTTCAACTGGAATCGCCTGAAACCAACCATCAACCAGAAAGTCTCAACGGAGCTGAACCGGCCTTTCGCTATTCGCGGCGACCTTGGCGTTAACTGGTCGCGCAACCGTGATGAACAGGGCTGGCGCCGTTGGGTGCCCTGGCCGCAAATTCATGCGGAAGATATTATGCTGGGCAACCCGCCCGATATTCCTGAAGTGACGATGGTGCACCTCCAGCGCGCCGATGCCACTATTTCACCGCTGGCGCTGTTGCACAAAGAGATCTTTATTCCCTGGATCAAGCTGCAACAGCCGGACGCCAGACTGATCCAGACCGCCAATAAAAAGAACAACTGGACCTTCGATCTGGCTAACAGCGACCAGCCGGAAACGGAGCCGTCGCCGCCTTCTGCCTGGTCATTCCGTCTGGATAATATTCAGTTTGACCGCGCGCATATCGCTTATCGCGATGCGGTCAATAAAGCCAATGTCAAAATGGAAGTGGATCCGTTGGGCAAACCGGTGCCGTATGGTCAGGTTGTCGGCGGCGATGATAAGCAGAAGGGCGCGGCGGATTTCATCTTCGGCTGGCGCGCCAGCGGAACCTGGAACGATCAGCAGCTGGATGGCCGCGGCAAACTGGGCGGCATGCTTTCGCTACGCAGTAAAAACACGCCGTTCCCGATCCAGGCGGAAGTACGCAATGGCACCACGCGCGTGGGAATTACCGGCAGCCTGCAGGATCCGCTGAACCTGGGCGGCCTGGATCTGCGCGTGCGATTCTCCGGCGATACGCTGGCTAACCTGTACGATTTAACCGGCGTCCTGCTGCCGGATACGCCGCCATATGAAACTGACGGTCATCTCAAAGTGAAGTTCCGCGAAAAAGGCGATGCCGTTTATCACTACGAGAATTTTAATGGTCATATCGGCGATAGCGATATTCATGGCACGCTGACCTATACGCAGGGTAAACCGCGACCGAAGCTGAGCGGCGAAGTGGTGTCACGCCAGCTGCGCATGGCGGATTTGGGGCCGCTGATCGGGGTAGATTCTGCTAAAGAGAGCGATAAGAGCACGCGCGCCGAGGCGCAACGTAGCGAAAGCAGCAATCAGCCCACCGATCGCGTCCTGCCCCACGATCGTTTTGATACTAAAAACTGGGACGTAATGGATGCCGACGTGAAGTTTAGCGGCAAGCGCATTGAACACAGTAATTCATTGCCGTTAAGCGACCTGTATACCCATCTGGAACTAAAGGACGGCGACCTGCTACTGGATCCGCTGCGTTTTGGCATTGCGGGCGGCAATATCAACTCAACGATTCGTCTGGAGGGCAGTAAGTCGCCGATGCGCGGCCGTGCCGATCTGCATGCGCGTCGGCTGCATCTGCGTCAGCTTTTCCCGGACGTAGAGGCGATGCGCAGCAGCATGGGCGAACTGAACGGCGATGCGAAGCTGAGCGGCACCGGCAACTCGGTCGCGGATTTGCTGGCCACCAGTAACGGCGATCTGAAGCTGTTGATGAATGACGGCGTCATCAGCCGTAGCCTGATGGAAATTGTCGGCCTGAATGTGGGCAATTACGTGGTGGGCAAACTGTTTGGCGATGACGAAGTACGTATCAACTGCGCGGCGGCTAACCTGGACGTGCGTAACGGCGTGGCCTCGTCACGGCTGTTTGTTTTCGATACCACTAATGCGGTCGTTAATCTCTCCGGTAACGTTAACTTCGCCAATGAGCGGATGGATCTGTCGATCAACCCAGAAAGTAAAGGCGTGCGTATCGTGACGCTGCGTTCACCGCTTTATGTACGCGGCACCTTTAAAAACCCGGATGCGGGCGTGAAGACCGGGCCGCTGTTAGCGCGCGGCGCGGCGGCGGTAGCGTTAGGTACGGTGCTGACGCCAGCGGCGGCGCTGCTGGCGTTAATCTCGCCCAGCGATAATGAAGATAACCAGTGCGTTAACGTGCTACAGCAGATGAAAGAGCAGAAGTAATCTTTTGCCTGGCTGAAGACTGACATAAGTTGATAAAACCCGTATTCAAATTTGAATACGGGTTTTTTTATTTTGTCGGATAAGTTTATATCTGGTCTGCGCTGCTGTGCATAAAATGACTGCTGCAACATCAATGGCGTTTCACGTCGACAACAAATGGTCGATAGCGGCAATACCATCCAATTCCATTTGATAGAAATTTAAGTGAGCCAATTGCTCGTTTATTTGGAGAAGGAATTCAATTATGAGAGTGCTAAATAATGAAAGCGTCACTAAAGTTTTCGGCGCGGGCGCTAATTCGGGATCTGAAAACGTTGGAATGAACAGGCATTCCGGGAAAGGCAGTCAGGGCCGTAACAATGGTGGCTCAGTTCCCAATACTCCTCAGAACTGCGTGGGATGGAATATTTTTGGTGGATTGATAGCAGGCTCGGTCGGTGGAGCGCCGGGAGTAGTGGCTGGGTCAATTGGCGGTGCGGTTGTAGGTATGGGAACTTGTTTTAACGATAACGGCGCTAACAACGGCTCGGGGTCTCACGGGTCTGATTCTAACTGCTCCGGCAATGATTGCTCTTGGTGAATTATGTGGCCTCCCTATACAACGATTAGAGCGAAAATCATAATCTCGTTCCTGTATCCTGTAGTGCTGTTTTACACGCTGCATCATTGCTCTATATTTTTCATGGCAGAAAACACAGCTGTGGCAGATTATTTTGTTGCATTATTGGCTGCATTTGGCACGAGAAGCTTGTTATTAACGATTTATAAGCTAATTATATGGTATCGCAACTAACTTTATTTTGAAAAGAGAGCTTAACCAATATGTTGTTAGCTCCATTCGTGCGCTTTATAAAGTGGCTGCGGGAAAAACTGTTTAGATACGCTAGTGAAGACAATTGGTCAATCTGACGGGTTTAACCAAGATAATTAATCAAAAAAAGGCCGCAGCATGGGTTTGCTGCGGCCTGTATCTAAACCAGCAAAAATTACGCTTCGTACAGTGTTTGATGGCGCGTCTCTTTGCAGGCGATCAGCGCAACCAGCGTCAGCAGCGCCATCGCCGCCAGATAGAGGCCGACGGCGAACAGCCCGTAATTGGCATTAAGCCAGGCGGCGATATAGGGCGCCACCGAGGCGCCGAGAATCGACGACAAATTGTAAGAGAACGATGCGCCGGTATAACGCACTTCGGTCGGGAACAGCTCCGGCAGCAGCGCGCCCATCGGGCCAAATGTCAGCCCCATAATGCTCAGGCCGATCAGCAGGAACAGCATCATCATCGTCTGGCTACCGGAGGCCATCAGTGACGGAAACAGCAGCGCAAACACCAGAATCCCCAGCGTAATGACGATCATGGTTTTACGACGGCCAAAGCGGTCAGCCAGCAGACCGGCAATCGGCACCATCACACCGAAACCAATTACCGCCACCATCAGCATCCACAGCAGACTATTTCGCGAGAAGCCAAGACCGGCAGGCACCGGCGCAGTGCCGTAGCTCATTGAGTAAACAGTCATAATATAAAACAACGTGTAGGTCGCCAGCATGATAAAGGTGCCGAGGATCGTTGCGCCCAGATGTTTGGTCAGCAGCGTACCGATGGGGATGCGCACCTGCTTTTTCTCTTTTTGCACTTTCGCGAATACCGGGCTTTCATGCAGCGAGACGCGGACATAAAGACCGATAATCACCAGCACCGCCGACAGTACGAACGGCACACGCCAGCCCCAGTTCATAAACTGCTCGTCGGTTAACAGCCAGGAGAGCAGCAGGAAGGTACCGTTGGCGAAGAAGAAACCAATCGGCGCGCCGAGCTGTGGAAAGGAACCATACAACGCGCGTTTTTTCGCCGGGGCGTTTTCCGTCGCCAGCAGCGCCGCGCCGCCCCATTCGCCGCCCAGCCCCAGACCCTGACCGAAGCGCGCCAGCGCCAGCAGCAGCGGCGCAAAGACGCCAATAGTGTCATAGCCGGGCAGCAGGCCGATCACCACCGTAGAGATGCCCATGGTTAACAGCGAGGCGACCAGCGTCGCTTTACGACCGACGCGATCGCCGAAATGACCAAAGAGCGCCGAACCGATGGGGCGGGCGACAAAAGCGATGGCGAAGGTGGCCAGCGACTGTAGCGTAGCCACCGTTGCGTCACCCTGCGGGAAGAAAATATGCGGGAAAACAATCACTGCGGCGGTGGCGTAAATATAAAAATCGAAGAATTCGATAGCGGTGCCCACCAGCGACGCAATAACCACTTTACTGCGTGAATTAACCTGAGCGTTGTCGTTCTCGGTATCGATTGTTGGAGCGATGGATGCTTGCATAATTGTTTCTTATTTTTAAGTCGTGTCGAGGAATCTTACGCACTGGCTCTAACGCGTTCAATGGTGAAAAGCCGCGTCACGGCTGGCTTCGACGGGCGAAAAGTGAATAATTTTTAACAATAAAGCTTTATCGGCGGATGGCAGGGCGAACGGCCTTTTTTCTGGCGGGAATCACTGCAAAACAGGGAAATAAAAGTGAGGGGTTAGTTATTCATGCTGGCTATCGGTTAAAGATTGCGCGCAACGCGGCATTTTCATCTGCGACGCCGCGTCGCGCGTGGGCTATTTTTTCCGGCGTAGCTCCAGTTTCGGGTCATCTTTATAATTAGCGGTCGCGATCCAGGCGGCACAAAACAGCGTCAGGCGCGCAAAGAAGTAGAAAAATGCCATCAGGCCCAGCACCGAACCAAAGGCCGCGCCGGAAGGCGAGGCGGCCAGCTTCGGCAGTGTCATGGTCATGATAAATTTAATCACTTCAAAACCGATTGCCGCCAGCAGCGTACCGCGCAGTAACGCTCGTTTATGGGGGCGATGGCGCGGCAGGATCCAGAAAATCCACAGGAACAGCAGATAATTAGCGAAGATCGAAATCGATAACGCAATCAGCGTCATCGCCGGCCGCAGCCATTCAATATCTTGTAGCCCCAGCGCCCGCACAATCGCATCCTGCGCCGAACCGGCGATAGAAGTCAGCGACAGGGTAATAATTAACGCTACCACTAGTCCGGTCAGGGAAATGAGATCGCGGGTATATTTGAAATAGATCTTTTCTTTGTCCTGCTTACCGCGCTCAAACACGTCGCGCGACTGGGCGCGAATCGCTTCACGCAGGTTACCCATCCAGTTGAGGCCGGAATAAAGCGCAACCAGCAGGCCGGTAATGCCCACCGTGGTGCGCTGCTGAACGGCGGTCTGGACAGTATTTTTTAACGTACTGGCTAAGGTGGGATCGCTGATGCTGTTGACAATGCGTTCAATTAGCTCGTTCAGCAGCGTGGGATGCGACGCCAGCACAAAGCCCACCGCCGCGAAAGAGACCATCAGGATCGGAATCAGCGATAAAAACGAGAAATAGGTAATCGCCGCGCCGAACTGGCTGCCGAGGCGATCGGTAAAGCGTTCCCCGGCGCGAATAAAGTGCGCCACTGCCGGAATGGCCTGGAACCAGCTTACAAAACGCGACACGCGGGTAATCGAACGGTCAACCGTCGCGTTGCCCGTCTTGATATTAATCAGGGGTTTCTCTTCTGCTTGTTCGGCAGGAGGCGTGGGGTTTTTGTCCGTCATCAACCGGAATCATCCTTATGTTTAGGGCTTTAGCTTGTCATTATAGCCGCGCTGTTACGTTACGTAGCCTTTCAACAGCTGCGTTAGCCATTCCATAAAGACCCTGACCCGCTGCGCCAGATTACGACGGTGCGGCCAAAGCAGCGATAGCGGCATCGGACGCGCGCGGAAGCCAGGTAGCACTTCTACCAGCTGCTGATTTTCCAGCAGCGGCTGAATGCCGTGGCGCGGCGCCTGGATAATGCCCAGCCCGGCAAGACAGGCGTGACGATAAGCCTGCGTCGAGTTCACCGTCAGCGCGCCGCCGGTCTGGATAAAGTGGCTGCGCTGACCGTCATAATATTCAAAGCCCGCCGGCGCGCCGCCAAACTGCTGACTGTAATGCACCATTGCATGTTGCGAAAGCGCTTCCAGCCGCAGCGGCATACCAAAACGCATCAGATAGCCGGGGCTGGCGCAGTTCGCCATTTGCAACAGGCCCAGCGTTCGGCTTATCAGGCCAGAATCCTGCAGCTGGCCCACGCGCACCACGCAGTCAAAGCCTTCCCGAATCACATCCACCTGCCGATCGCTGCTGCTGAGTTCCAGCTCCAGGCCCGGATAATGCTGTAGAAACTGCGGCAACTGGGGAATAACAATATCGGTCGCCAGTGCGACCGGCATATCCACTCGCAGGCGTCCGCTTAGGGTGGCCGGCTCTTTCTGAAACAGGGTATCCATTTCATCCAGCGTCGCCAGTACGTCGCGGCAGCGTTCATAATAGGCCAGACCGTCCTGAGTAAGCTGTACGCGGCGGGTGGTACGGTGTAGCAGCCGCGTTCCCAGCTGGTCTTCCAGCGCCTGCACCTGACGCGACAAACTGCCTTTTGGCTGGCCGAGACTCTCCGCCGCGCGGGTAAAACTTTCCATCTCTGCGACCGTAACAAACACCTTCATTGCATGAATTTTATCCATTTATGCACCGTTTGTTGCTAAAAATGAAACAGTGAAGCGTTACAAACCTGGTTTATCGCGATTGATGTTTTCAATATGCTCTATTTTTAAGCAATGTAAAGGCAGGAGAAGCATTATGAGCGATAAAATCGTATTAATAACCGGCGGCAGCCGTGGGTTAGGGCGTAATGCAGCGCTAAAGCTGGCGGAAAAGGGCATTGATGTGATCATTACCTGGCGTCAACAGCAGCAGGAAGCGGAAAACGTAGTGGAAGAGATCCGCGCTCTGGGTCGGCGTGCCGCAGCATTACAGTTGGACGTAGCCGAAGTCAGCAGCTTCGCGGATTTTACCGAACGGTTGCAGCAGACGCTGCGTACCCACTGGCAGCGCGCGCGCTTTGATTATCTGTTTAATAATGCTGGCATCGGCATGTATAACTCTTTTGCTGAAACCAGCGAGCAACAGTTCGATACGCTGATGCTGACCCACTTTAAGGGCCCTTTCTTTCTGACCCAGCGCCTGTTGCCGTTGATTAATGACGGCGGCCGCATTCTGAATGTCTCCAGCGGGCTGGCGCGCTTTAGCCCACCGGGCTATGCGGCCTATGCCTCAATGAAAGGCGCGATGGAAGTACTGACGCGCTATCAGGCGCGTGAACTGGGGCCGCGCGGGATTGCCGTTAATATTCTGGCGCCCGGGGCGATTGAAACTGATTTTGGCGGCGGCTCGGTGCGTGATAATCCTGAAGTTAACGCCTGGGTCGCAGCGCAAACTGCCATGGGACGTGCCGGTCAGCCGGATGATATCGGCCGCGCTGTCGCTGCGCTGCTTAGCGAGGATACCGGCTGGATCACCGCACAGCGTATTGAGGCGTCGGGCGGCATGTTTCTGTAAGCCTTAACGGGCGCGCCGGACCATCCGGCTGCCGGTATAGCAGGCCGGGCGGAGCATTTCCGCGCCGGCCGCAGGGCGTTAAACCGTTAAGGTACCGTCAATAAGGGTAACGGCTTTGCCGCCGATCCAGATGCCATCATCGCGATAGTGAACGGAAACCAGGCCGTTGCGTTGAATAGCGCTACCCTGACGCGCCAGGTAATCATGCGGGCGGCCCTGCACCGCCAGATAGCGCGCCAGGCAGGCATTGGCGCTGCCGGTAACTGGATCTTCCGTTAACGCGCCCTGTTCCACCAGCAGCCCGCGCACCTCATACTGTACCTGGCCGTCGTTGGCCGGGCCAAACGGCATCAGGCCGTTCACGCCGGCATCCTGCAACAGCTGCGCCAGACGCGGCACATCAGGAACGATATCCAGCACCGCCTGTGCCGAGGCCATCGGCACCAGCAGCCAACGAATGCCCATATCGACAATCGTTACCGCCTGCTGCATATCAAACGCTTCGCTGTTAAGGGCGGCGGCGATACCCGGATGCTCCCAGCCGGTCAGGGTCGCTTCCGGCGCGGAGAAGGCTAAATCGCCGTTAGCCGCTATGGTAACCGGCACCAGGCCTACGCCGCACTCCTGCACGATACGGCCCGGCGTCTTAACCTGATGGCCTGCTTCCAGTAGCGCGTGCGCTGTGCCCAGCGTGGGATGACCGGCAAACGGCAGTTCGCCTTCAATGGTAAAAATGCGTACCCGATAATCCGCGTCAGGGTGCTGCGGCGGCAGCACAAAAGTGGTTTCGGAAAGGTGCGTCCAGCGGGCGATCGCCTGCATTTGCGCATCGCTCAGCTCGCTGGCGGCCAGGATCACCGCCAGCGGATTGCCACAGAAAGCTGTATTGCTGAAAACATCGACCTGCTTAAAAGGAAGTTTGTTTGCCATAACCATCCCCACGTTGATCCAGAAAATGGATTACTAGCCTGTTTACATTGCCAACGTCAATCTTTAGATCGCTTTGCGCCTGGTTACTGGCCCCCGCTCGACCTTCTTACGGATGGGTTATTTGTTGCAGGAGTGGACTAATTATCTATAATGGGAAGGTTACGCTAATTACTTCTATAAGTGGCAAATATATTTTTTGCCGCTTAAATATTTAATTTATTGAACGGAGGAAAGCAGAGCATTAACTAAAATCTGAATAAAGGCCCGTTACTATTAATCATTCCTATACCTGTATAAATCCCTGCTAAAGCGGCACCGCTAACCATTCCCCATGGCCCAAAATATATGCCAGCTAAAGCCCCTGTAATCATGGATGCGCCAATATTATTAGCGGGTGAGGCAGGAGCGCCTCTCGCTCCAGATATTTTATCTAATACATTGAGAGAGATTTCTTTCATTTTACTTCCTTATGTGGTGTGTTTTTTTTGTTATTTGCTTTTTATAAAAAAATTAATAATTAATATTGTTATGTATTTTACGCCGAAGAATACCATCACAATAATTATAACATCCCATATGTGTTGGTGACTGCCATCATACATGATTTTCAATGAAGAGAGATGAGCCAGTAAGATACTGAAGCATAATCCCACTATGTTGGACACAGCGCTTTTTGTTAGCTTTTCCATCTTTTCCCCAATGCTTAATTATGGCGTGGCATGAGTATTATAGCGTGAGTTTTCAGGTAATAAGACTAACTCTCATATGATCGAATCGTTTATTTCTATTTTATGAAAATCATCATCACTTTCGCTAAAAAATAAAACTTTCTTATATAAAGGCAATAAAGATTTTGAACATAATAGTTTAACCTGTCTCGTGTTCGCTCAGGTCAACGTCTGGCGAGGGCATGCGGATACCGATAGAAAAGCGTCAGACAATAAGCCTCAACGTTTCATCCAGGTTTTGCGCACGGCGACGGCGTAACGACGACAGAAAATGGATTACTAGCCTGTTTACATTGCCAACGTCAACGGCGGCAACTATGAATAAGAGTAACCGTATAAAAATTCAGGGCTGAATTGATGCTGACAATTTTAGGACGCGCCTCCTCTATTAACGTACGCAAAGTGCTTTGGCTGTGCGATGAGCTCTCCCTGCCGTACCAGCGCGAGGAGTGGGGGGAGGGATTCAGATCAACGCACGAGGCGCGTTTTCTGGCGCTGAATCCTAATGCGATGATACCGGTGATCAAAGATGAAGAGTTTGTGCTGTGGGAGTCGAACACTATTATTCGCTACCTGGCCAATGCTTACCAGGGCGAATGGCTCTATCCCACCGCGCCGCGCGCGCGCGCGTTGGTTGATCGCTGGATTGACTGGCAGGCCACTGAACTGAATACCGCCTGGCGCTACGCCTTTATGGCGCTAGTGCGACAGTCGCCCGCCCATCAAAACGAACGGTTGCTGGCTGCCGCCTGTAAAGGCTGGACCTATACCATGGGCATTCTCAATCAGCAGCTGGAAAAAACCGGACGTTATATTGCGGGCGATCGCTTCAGCCTGGCGGATATTCCTATCGGCCTGTCGGTTAACCGCTGGTATGAAACCCCGCTTGAGCATGCGGATTACCCCGCTATTCGCGCCTACTATGAGCGACTGACCGCCAGAGCAGGCTACGTAACATGGGGGCGCAACGGCATCCCCTGACGGCCTTACGCCAGCGCGCCGGCGGGTAGCTTGCTTATTTCACACGCCAGCGCGCCCGCGCGACTGATGGCGTAGCGATAACGGTCGTCAAAGGGATAGCAGCAGGAGAGCCGCACCGCATGGTTAGCACGATCGCTTAGCGTGTAAAGCGCGCCGGGCGTCAGGCAGATTTTTTCCTGTAGCAGCTGATGAAACAGCTCCTCAGTATCAATGTTGTCCGGCAGCGTTATCCAGAAAACAAAGCCGCCCTGCGGCCGCGTGGCGCGGGTGCCAACCGGAAAATGCTGCGCAATTAACGCTCGCGCTTCATCCAGGTTCGCCGCATAGCGACGGCGCAGCGATCGCAGATGGCGATCGTAGCCGCCGGTTGCCAGAAACTGCGCCAGCGTCTCGCACAGCAGCGCCGATTCCGCCATGGAAGAGAAGGCTTTCAGCCGGGCGATCGCTTTACTGTAGCGGCCTGCCGCCATCCAGCCGATACGAAAATCCGGCGCTACGGTTTTGGTAAAGCTGGTGCAATAAATTATCCAGCCGTCGCGATCGAACGCTTTTACCGTTGGCAGCTGCGGCTCGCGGAACTGCAGCTCATCGTATAAGCCATCCTCAATCAGCGGCACCTGCCAATGGTTCATCAACGCCGCCAGCCGCTTTTTATTTTCCGGCGTCATGCTGCAGCCTAACGGATTTTGCAGGCCCGGCATGGCGATCAGCGCCTGAATGCGTCCTTCCTGCAACACCATCTCCAGCGCATCCAGCGACAGGCCGGTTTGCGGATCGGTGGGAATTTCCAGCGTCTTCAGGCCCAGGCTGGAGAGCAGCGGAAACAGGAAAAAATAGGTCGGCGTTTCCAGGCCAACGCAATCTCCCGGCCGCGTTGTGGCGCGCAGCGCCAGCTGTAGCGCTTCCATACAACCGTGCGTCAGCGTAATCGCTTCGGCCGTCAGCTTCATACCCATATAGCTGGCGCGCCGCGCGATCTCTTTACGTAAGCTCTCGCTACCTGGCGGCAGCGCATAACGTCCGATAATTTGCGGATGGCGGCGTAGCAGCGAGGCGGTAATGCGCGCCAGCCTGGCGGTAGGATAGAAATCGCCGTCGCGTGGGCAGGCCAGGGAGATATTGATATAGTCGGGGTGATTTTGCGCCGCGAACACCGTATCGATCAGATCCAGCTTAGCCTGCCCCGGCGTGCTGACGGTGGCCTGGTAGCTCAGACTTTTTTCCGGCGCGGGCAGCATACTGCGCACGTAATAACCGGACTGCGGACGCGATTCAATCAGCCCGCGATCTTCCAGCACGCGCCAGGCGCTAAGCACGGTATTAATGCTTACCTGCTGCGCCATCGCTACGCGGCGAATAGCGGGTAAACGGCTGCCCGGTAGCCAGGTACCGTCATGAATTGCGCTGGCGAAATTATCCGCCAGCTGCTGGTAACGCCGAGGTTCGCTGAGATCGATGGACACAGTTGCTCCCGGAAAGTATGGATACAGTGTTATAAGAGGCAGGTTGTACCCATCACAATACTCTTTTGCTGTCTCTGTTACCATTCTGTCGCGCTGCATAACATAAAGCTTCTGTTCTTAAGCCGGAGCTTGCCATGATCGATCCCTCTTTTTTCAGCTATGTCACCGTTATGTCGATAACGCCAGGGCCTAACAATCTGTTACTGGCGACCTCCGGCGTGAACTTTGGTTTGCGACGCACGTTGCCGATGGTCGGCGGCTTTATACTGGGTTGTCTGGTGCAACTGCTGCTGCTGGCCATGGCGCTTGATCTGCTGCTGGGCTGGATGGAAGAGATCCGCAAGCCGCTAACGCTGCTGGGCTGCGGCTGGATGCTGTGGTTGTCGTGGAAAATCTGGCGTTCGGCGGCGCCGACGCTCCAGGCCAAAGCGAGGCCGATGACCACGCTGGGCGGCGCGCTGTTTCAGGCGGTTAATCCAAAGGCCTGGCTGATGGTCAGCAACGTGGCGCTGCTCTATATCGCCGATAATGGACTGGTCACCGTACTGACGGGGTATGCGCTGTTGAATCTGCCCTGTATTTTGCTCTGGGCCTTTCTTGGGGAGCGCCTGCGCGTTCTGTTGACGGTAGAGTGGAAGCGTCGTCTGTTTAACAGCGTGATGGCCAGCTCGCTGGCGCTGACGGCGCTGTGGATGCTGTATGAGGTATGGCGTTAAGGGAATAAAGCGGCCTCGAGCAGGAGGCCGCCAGGCGGGTTATTCCGGCGCGTCGCTGCTGCCCTGCTGCGATGGCCATTTCCAGTTGCGCACTTCCGGCAGATCTTCGCCATATTCACGCACGTGACGATGGTGTCCAGCGATTTTCTCCGCCAGCTCATCAAGAATAGTGTCCGCCTTGCCCGCCAGCGACGGGATACGCAGTATCGCTTCCTGCGCCAGGTGATAGCGGTCCAGCTCATTCATTACCGTCATATCGAACGGCGTGGTGGTTGTGCCTTCTTCCATAAAGCCGCGGACGTGGAAGTTATGATGGTTGTTACGCTGATAGGCCAGCCGGTGCACCAGACTGGGATAGCCGTGGAACGCGAATATCACCGGTTTGTCACGGGTAAATATCTGGTCAAACTGATCGTCTTCCATACCGTGCGGATGTTGATCCTTAGTTTGCAACGCCATCAAATCCACTACGTTAACGACGCGCACTTTCAGTTCCGGCAGGTAAGTTTTGAGCAGATCCACCGCCGCCAGGGTTTCCATCGTCGGCACATCGCCCGCGCAGGCCATCACTACATCCGGCTCGTCGCCCGGCTGTTCGGTGCCTGCCCACGGCCAAATCCCTAACCCTGCTTCACAGTGCGCAATCGCCTGATCCATGGTCAGCCACTGCGGCTCCGGCTGTTTACCGGCCACGATAACGTTAATGCGGTCCCAGGTTTTCAGACAGTGATCCCCTACCCACAGCAGCGTATTGGCATCAGGCGGCAGATAGATACGCACAATATCCGCCTTTTTGTTGGCAACGTGGTCCATAAAGCCAGGATCCTGATGGCTGTAGCCGTTATGGTCCTGACGCCAGACGTGCGATGAGAGCAGGTAGTTAAGCGAGGAAACCGGCTCGCGCCACGGCAGCTTGCGCGTCACCTTCAGCCATTTCGCATGCTGGTTAAACATCGAATCGATGATATGAATAAAGGCTTCGTAGCAGTTAAACAGGCCATGGCGTCCGGTCAGCAGATAGCCTTCCAGCCAGCCCTGGCACTGATGCTCGCTCAGGATCTCCATCACCCGGCCATCACGCGCCAGCTGCTCATCATAAGGCTTCACCTCTTCCATCCAGGTGCGATTGGTAACATCAAACACGTCGCTCAGACGGTTAGAGGCGGTTTCATCCGGGCCAAACAGACGGAAGTTATCTTTATTACGCTGGAAAATTGCGCGCAGATACTGCCCCAGCACCTCGGTAGACTGCACCTGCTTTTCGCCCGGCGTGGTGACATCTACGGCGAACTCGCGAATATCAGGCGTATCCAGTTCGCGGCGCAGTCGTCCGCCGTTGGCGTAAGGTGAGGCGCCCATGCGTTTTTCGCCCTGCGGCGCCAGCGCGCGCAGTTCCGGCTTCAGCTTGCCCTGCTCATCAAACAGATCGTCCGGCTGATAGCTGCGCATCCACTGCTCAAGGATTTGGCGATGTTGGTCATTCTCACGACAGGAAGAGACCGGCACCTGATGCGCACGCCAGAAATCTTCGACCTTTTTGCCATCTACCGTTTTCGGGCCGGTCCAGCCTTTCGGGCTGCGCAGAATAATCATCGGCCAGCGCGGGATGCTCTCCTGCGCTTCGCCGCTACGGCCGCGCTGCTGATACTCGCGAATCTTATCGCAGGCCTTATCCAGCGTTTCAGCCATCTGCCGGTGCATTTTTTCCGGCTCGTCCCCGCAAACAAACAGCGGCTCATAGCCGTAGCCGCTGAACAGTTGATGCAAATCCTCATCGCTGCTGCGTCCAAGCAGCGTCGGGTTGGCAATCTTGTAGCCGTTAAGATGCAGGATCGGCAGCACCGCGCCGTCGCGAGCGGCGTTAAGGAATTTGATGCCGTGCCAGCTGGAAGAGAGCGGGCCGGTTTCCGCTTCGCCGTCGCCAATTACGCAGGCGGCGATCAGGTTGGGATAGTCGAATACCGCGCCAAAAGCGTGCGACAGCGAGTAACCCAGTTCGCCGCCTTCGTTAATCGAGCCAGGCGTTTCCGGCGCAGCGTGGCTGGGAATGCCGCCGGGAAAAGAGAACTGCTTAAACAGCCGCTGCATACCGGTCGCGTCCTCGCTTACCTGCGGATAGATCTCGCTGTAGCTGCCTTCCAGCCAGGTGTTCGCCACCATGCCCGGCCCGCCGTGGCCCGGCCCGCAGATGTAAATCATATCCAGGTCGCGATGGCGGATAAGGCGGTTAAGGTGCGCATAGATAAAATTCAGGCCGGGCGTGGTACCCCAGTGGCCGAGCAGACGCGGTTTAATATGTTCGGGCTGTAACGGCTCACGCAGCAGCGGGTTGTTCATTAAATAGATTTGGCCCACTGATAAATAGTTAGCGGCGCGCCAGTAGCGATCGAGCAATTTTAGTTCTTCCTGAGTATCTGGTGCATTCGTCATGCTTTTCCTCCGGTGACGTCAATCACAATTTCGGGCAGGGAGCGCTTTACCCGGGTGAAATGAAACTCAATACTCTTTAACCCTACTAGAAGAAAACTTAATCAGCCAAAAAACAGGCTTTTTAGACATGCTGGCAAGGAGCGGTGCTGTGTTTACCTCTGATGTTCATCTGTGGCTGACCGCGCTGGTGGTTACAGTCACTATCCTGCTATGGGCCAGCGCGCGCCTGCCGGAATTTATTACCGCACTACTGTTTTTTGCCGCCGCCATGCTGTTGCATATCGCGCCAGCGGCCAGCGTGTTTGGCGGCTTCGCCTCTTCGGCTTTCTGGCTGGTGCTCAGCGGTTTTATTCTTGGCGTGGCGATCCGCAAAGTTGGCCTGGCCGATCGGCTGGCGCACGTGTTGGCGCCGCGCTTAAGCGCCAGCTGGCCGCGGATGGTGGGCGGAACGATCATTATCAGCTATCTGCTGGCGTTTATTATGCCTTCCAATATGGGCCGCATAGCGCTGTTGATGCCGGTGGTCGGCGCGCTGGCGAAACAGGCTGGTCTAAAAGAGGGCAGCCGCGGCTGGGTGGGCCTGGCGCTGGCGGTGGGCTTTGGCACCTTCCAGCTTTCCGCCAGCATTCTGCCGGCTAATGTGCCCAATCTGGTGATGAGCGGGGCGGCGGAAACCGCTTACCATCTGCATCTGGGCTATATGCCGTGGCTGTTTTTACAGGCACCTGTGGTGGGGTTGTTGAAAGGGGCGATATTAACGCTGTGCATCTGCTGGCTGTTTCCGGCGCGACCGCAGACGGTTACGCGCGGCGCGCCCTTGCCGACGCTTAGCCGGGAAGAGTGGCGGCTGATTATTCTGTTGCTGCTGACGCTGATCCTGTGGATGACCGACAGCCAGCATGGTATTTCACCCGCCTGGATCGGCCTGTGCGCCGCCTGTTTTTGTTTGTTGCCGCGCGTCGGCTTTATCTCCAGCGAGGCGTTCGCCAGCGGAGTCAACTTCCGCACTTGTTTGTATGTGGCGGCTATTTTGGGCGTGACGGCGGTGGTGGTGGATTCCGGCCTGGGTCATCTCATCGCTCAGGGGCTGCTGCGCATTACACCGCTCGATCCTGCCACGCCCTTTGTTAATTTTGTCTCGCTAAGCGCCCTGACCAGCGCGCTGAATTTTGTGGTGACCGCCAACGGCGTTCCGGCGATGTTTACGCCGATGGCGCAGAGTTTCGCCGACGCCTCCGGTTTCCCATTAGGCAGCGTTATTATGCTGCAGGTGCTGGCGTACGCGACGCCGCTATTGCCCTATCAGGCCTCGCCGATCGTACTGGCGATGGCATTAGGCAATGTGTCGGCGCGCGACGGCCTCCGGCTATGTCTGCTGGTGGCGCTGATCGGTCTGGTGCTGTTGTTGCCGCTTTATTACGGCTGGTTTCTGCTGTTGGGATATTTGTAACGGCTGGCAAGGTTCCTCCTGCTGCCGCTGGGCTGCCTGGACGAAAAAGTCCAGCGATAAACCGCAGATGGCATAGCTAAGGTGGGCAAAAAAACAGGCGGCATTGCCGCCTGCTGATCTTGCTGTCAGGTTCAGCCTGACGGCTGCGTTCAGGCTTATTTATGGGCCGCGATGACAGCGTGAGAGGCTTCGTCGTTAGCGGCGGCTGGCGTCATCGGCGCATAATCCAGTTGCAGGATACGGCTGGTTTCCGCCAGCTCATGCTCGGTTGCACTGATATTGCCGTTCAGCTTCTGACCGTAAGATGGGATCATCTCTTTCAGCTTCGCCTGCCATTCTGGCGAGGCGAATCTATCTTTAAACACTTTCTGCATCAGGTTCACCATGATTGGCGCCGCGGTGGAAGCGCCCGGTGATGCGCCGAGCAGGGCAGAAACGGTGCCGTCCTGCGAGGTCACTACTTCCGTGCCCAGGCGCAGCACGCCGCCTTTTTCTGCATCTTTCTTGATGATCTGCACGCGCTGGCCAGCCTGAACCAGATGCCAGTCTTCTTTCTTCGCCTCCGGGAACCAGGCCTTCAGCGCCGTATAGCGATCGTCGTCGCTCAGCATCAGCTGGCTGACCAGATACTTCACCAGGTTAAAGTTATCCATTCCCACATGCACCATTGGCATAAGGTTGCTGGCGGTGATGGAACCGAACATATCCCACAGGGAGCCGGTTTTCAGAAACTTAGTTGAGAAGGTGGCGAACGGGCCAAACAGCAGAACCTGCTTGCCATCCAGCATGCGGGTATCCATATGCGGAACGGACATCGGCGGCGCGCCAACCGAGGCCTTCCCATATACTTTCGCCAGATGCTGCTTCACGACTTCCTGATTCTCCGTTACCAGGAAGGAGCCGCCCACCGGGAAACCGGCGTAGTTTTTCGCTTCCGGGATGCCGGTTTTTTGCAGCAGCGGCAGGGCCGCGCCGCCAGCGCCGATAAAGAGATACTTCGCGTTAACGATTTTCTCCGCGCCGTTATTCTTCAGATCGGCAATGACGACACGCCAGCTACCGTCGTCGTTACGCTTAATATCGCGCACTTCATGGCGGGTTTGCAGGCTAAAATTCGGGCTTTTTGCCAGCGAAGCGACCAGCTGACGCGTAATTTCGCCGAAGTTAACGTCAGTTCCGATATTGATGCGCGTGGCCGCCACTTTCTGCTGCGGATCGCGGCCTTTCATTACCAGCGGCACCCACTTCGCAATCTGCGCGTGGTCTTCTGAGTATTCCATGCCGCGGAACAGGGTGCTTTTCTGCAGCGCTTCATAACGTTTACGCAGGAAAGTAACGTTCTCTTCGCCCCAGGCAAAGCTCATATGCGGCGTCGTATTGATAAAACTGGGCGGGTCGTGCAGTACGCCTTTCTGTACCTGTGAGGCCCAGAATTGACGAGAGATCTGGAAGGCTTCGTTAATATCGATCGCTTTGTTGATGTCGATCGAACCCTCTTTTTCTGGCGTATAGTTCATTTCCGCCAGTGCGGAATGGCCAGTACCGGCGTTGTTCCAGCCGTTAGAGCTCTCTTCCGCGACGTTCTCCAGACGCTCTACCATTTTGATAGACCAGCCTGGTTCCAGCTCCTGAAGATAAGTCCCCAGGGTGGCGCTCATAATTCCCCCGCCGATGAGTAGTACATCGACGTCCTCTTTATCTTCTGCTACTGCATGCTTACTTAGGCCTAAAGCATTCATACACAGCGTCAGAAGTAATGCTGTTTTACGCATGAGGCGGCATCTCCGTCTGTTGATGGCTCAACAGATAATTGCAGGTGAAAGAGTCCAGCTTCTGCTAGGCGGGTTGCTCTCTTTCCACAACTAAAAGCGAACGAAATAACCCCACACAATGTGAAGGTTAACCACACGTTATAAGTGCGCTAAGGAATATAACATTCTCGCAATAAAATTGAATAATTTGTTTAAAATTTAAAAGTTGTTTGAATTTTAACCAAGCTGAAGCGGTTAGCCTCACACTTTTTGTGATAAAAAGGCCAGAAAAACGCAGAAGGCTTAACAAAAGGGATCCCAGGTAAGCGTTCCCTTACTTTTTGCGGTAAGGGAACGAAAAATCGCGAGGGATTTTACAGCAGGTGCAACTTCTTCACGTCAATCAACAGAGTTTTGCCGTGGCGCAACAGGGTACCGTTAACCGAGATCAAATCGTCCGGTTTTACTTCCTGACCCTGCCAGACGCCATCGTCAATTTGTAACTGTACGGTGCCGGAGCGATCGCGCAGTTCCCAGGTTTTTTTACCGGTCTGGCGGATAATATTGCCCTGCAAGGTTACCCAGGTGCCGGTAGAAAGCTGCGCTAGCTGATGGGTGGCGGTCAGCTGTTGATTATCCGTGACCGCGCGGTAGCCATCTTTCTGATCTTCCGGCGGCGGCGCTTTGCCGTCTGGATTAAAGCCGCCATCGGCGGCCAGAGCCGGAGCGGCAAACAGAGCTGCCAGGCATAACGTCAGGATTTTATTCATCGCCTTCTCCTGCGGTTATCAGTAGCGCTGCGCTATCAGGGATCGCCCAACTGTTGCACATCAATCCAGCGACGCTCACCATCCTGACGAACACGACCGTTCATACGCACCTGATCTTTGGCATCATAGGTTTTGCCTGCCCAGACTTTTTCCGGGATAACCAGGTCAATGGTTTGATCACCATGACCGCGTAGCTGATAGCGGTTATCGCCTTTTTGCTTAATGATATAGCCTTCAACCGTTACCCAGGCGCCATCTCGCATGGTTTTTACCAGTTCCAAAGGCGCTGAGGTGGTATCTTCGGTTCCTTTATAGCCGCTATCCTGATTGGTCGGCGGCGCTTCGCCGCTTTTATAGCCGCCGTTATCCTCGGCAAAGGCTGGCAGCGTGAAAAGGGCGATCAGGGCTGCAATAGTCAACTTTTTAGCCATACATTCTCCTTAATAACTGTCCGTTCGGGCCAGGCGAAAAACGCCTTTGCTGACTATAAGCCTGGCACAGTCTGGTGAAGTCGGGAGGAAAACGGCGTACGGCCGCCTTGATATTGCACAACTTTAGGAAAACAGGTCGTTACGTAAGGCTGAACGGTGCGCGGCAGGAATTAGACTTTACCGAAACGACGCCAGAGAAAACGCAGCACAAAAAATTCCATTGTTCCCAGTACCAGAAACCACAGGCACAGCACAAAAGTATAAAACTGATTCAGGTCGCTAAAATGAAACAGCGACATCATGCGGGCAGTCAGCTCCGGGCCTGGAGAAGGCGCGGGCAGCAGCAGCGCAGACAGAAAGCCCAGGAGCAAAATACTCATCGGAGCAAGCCAATTTTCAAACGTGGATTTCATAAGGTTCAGGACGGCAAAGAAACGAGAAGAGTATTGTCGGTGAATCCGCGTATGGGTTCAACGTTTAGCGGCCTGCCCGCACGGTGGCGAGAGCGTTAGCTGGTATTGATGCTAATTCAATAGCTTACCCTCTGCTTTTTTAACAAAAATGTTAAGAAACCTGGGCTCGTTTATCTTTTGTTTAAGTTTTGCTTTGCATAATCGCCGCGAATTTTGTGATCTGCTTCAAAAAAAGTTGCTGCAAAAAAGCGCGGTCGCTATAATTTTCGTTGTTTTTTTCAACAGAAGTTAAGCAGGTCATTTGTTATGAAAAAGTTCTTCCGGTATGTGTTTCACGCTTACGTTGAAACCTTTAAGCACGTACCGCCCGGCGCACTGAACTAACGGCGCCGCCGCACCGAAACCCTCGATAACCGCGGCCAGGGAACGACCGATGGTTATCAAACCCTGCTTTTATCTCTCTCCTGCGTTTATTTTACTTGCGCTCTTCCTGGTTAAACGCTGGCTCACGCCTGTTTATCGTACCCGCTTACCTTTTTGTTTCTCATCGCATTGCTCTGCCGGGTCTACGGCAATTTTCTTAAATCACCGTTGTTGCTAACCGCCGCACATTTTTATCAACCGTTGTTGTGAAGCGGCGCGGCAAACAAGGCGAAGCGCTATTTAGCGCCTAAACTTAGCGGGTATCCCTAACCTGAGAGCAGCTGATGAAGAGAGCAACCCGGAGACGCGGGCCGAATAACCGCACACTTCTTCTCGGTATGGCCGCAGCACTGGCCGGTACGGCGCTGTTTGTTAAGCAATGGCGCAAATGGCAGCAAACGCCGCCCGTGGGCATTCATAGTCATCAGGCGGGGCTGGCCGGGTATTATCAGCAGGTGGGGCCGTGGCGGATGTTCACTCGCGCCACGCCGGAGACCCGTCCCGGCTTGCCGGTGGTCCTGCTGCATGGCCTGGTGCTTTCCGGACGGGCGATGGAAGATTTAGCGCTGGCGCTGGGCTGGGAATATCGGGTGCTGGTGCCTGACCTGCCGGGCTTCGGCGGCAGCTCATTGCCGGTCTCGCAGCCGGTGCTCAATGTCGATCAGCTGGCAGAAGCGCTGTGGATGTGGATGCAGCAGAATCAGCTATCGCGCGCTATTTTCGTCGGCAACTCGATGGGTTGCCAGGTGCTGGCCGCACTGGCGGTTGCGCACCCTGAAGCGGTCGCCGGACTGGTGCTGCAAGGGCCGACCGTCGATCGCCATAACCGTTCGCTACTGCGCCAAATCTGGCTTGACTGGCGCAACGGTCGTCGGGAAGCGCATCGTTCGCCCGCTGCGCTCAGTCGAATCGATTATGCCAAGGCGGGCATCTGGCGCGCTATCGGTACCGTACGCGCCATGATGCGCGATCGCATTGAACAACGTTTGCCGCATATTAAAGCGCCTACGCTGGTAGTACGCGGCTCATACGATGTGGTTTCTCCCGCCCGCTGGGTGGCTGAAATGGTGGCGCTGCTGCCGCACGGCGAGCTGATGACCCTGCCGCAGGGTACCCATACGCTGCACTATGTTTATCCCTGGAGTTACAGCCGCGCTATACGGCCTTTTATCGCTCGCGTGCAGAAGGAACAGGAAAACCATGAGTAAACCGCCAAAAGGCATTGCCCGTTTTGACTCCGCTGCCGCGATGGTAATGGCGCTCAGCAATGCGTTACATCAGCGCCCTTTTAGCAGCCCCAGCCAGTCGCCGACGCTGGATCGCGTGTTGCCTGCCTTGAACAAGCTGCCTGAGCGCGTGCGCGAATGGGGCTACGCGCTTGGCGGCATGGCTGAAGGCATTTCGCTTAGCCAGGCGCAGCAGCTGGATATTGAAGGGATCGCGCGCTGGGTAGCGAATCAATATCCTCAGCAGCAATATCAGGCGGCGTTTGTCGGCTCCTCCAACGGCGCGATGGTGCATCTGGCGGCGGCGATGGGCGTGCCCTGGCTGCCGCAAACCTTTTTGTGTCCGGTACGTTCGCTACACAACGATCCGGATGATGCGCAAAAAGGTATGGCGGATGGCAAACCGATCACCGATGCGCTGCTGGCGGCCTCGCCGCATCTGGCGGTGCATCAAATGCAGGACCCGAATCAGGATCGATTGATGCTGGATCAGATGTCCTACTTCCGCCTGAAACACCGTAAGCTGCCGTTGGAATACCATGAGTTTTTATTAAGCGCACTGCCGCCGGGCGGCACGCTGGTGATCAATCACTGTACGCAGCAGTGGCCCGCCACACGCACCAGCGATCGCTCATTTTATCAGTTTGGCGCAGTGGGCGGCGCAACGGAGCAGGAATATTTTTCCGGTGGACCGCGCGTGATGGAATATTTGGCGCGCTGCGGTATCGAGCGGGAAAAATGGGAGCCGCCAGCGCCGGACACGACCGTACCGGAAGCGGAGTGGGGATTTGACGCGCATTTAATGGCCGAATTGAAAAAGCTGGCCAACAGCCAGAACTGGAAGCTGGTAGAACTGCGCTATGAAAATCCGGAGGCGCTAAGCTTTGTGACCGCCGAAATTTACCGCGACTGGTATCTGTCAGCTGGCGTTATCGCTTCACGCCTGGTGGTGGATAATTTTCTGTTAATGGACCCCTGGACCACCATGCAGCAGTATGCAGTTCCGTTCTGGCTAACGTTCTGCACTGAACCTTCCGCGAACAGTTTGCAGCGCTACCTCGATCGTCAGCCGCCGTTCCGTAATATTGATCTACTGTTGTTTTCTCACGGCACAGAAAGTATTGGTATGGCGTCGATTGAACGCTGGCAGCAATTGCTTAACTACGCCACGGATGAGGGTGCGTTTGTCGGTGTCGATACGGAACGTTATCCACGTGATTTCGCTACGTTAACGCGCTTCGATGAGGAGTTACGGCAGAGAGCGCCGCTATTGCCGCCGCCCGAGCCGCTAACAACAGAGAAATTTTTAGCGGGCGTACAGCGTTACGGAGAGAAATTTCAGGTGGAGTGTTTGCTGCATAACTAAACTCAGACGGGGCAGGGCCAGCAGCCAGGCCGGAAGCCTGACTGCTGATAAGGCAATTACTGCGTTTTTTCAGCGATGATGGTGAGTTTTTCATCAGTCGCTTTTTCTTCCTGCAATGTCTCTTCCAGCAGGCGAGCCGCTTCTTTATAGCCCAGTTTCTGAGCCAGCGCACGCAGGGTACCGTAGGCGGCGATTTCGTAGTGCTCAACTTTCTGCGCGGCACCGATCAGGCCCGCATCGCGCACCACGCCTTTCTCTACGGAATCGATAATTTCCTGCGCTTCTTCCACCAGGCCTTCCAGCGCGTGACATTTCATACGCTTAATCCGTACGTCAGGGGTAGCCTCAACCAGTTGGTCAAGACGCTCGATCTGACCCTGGGTTTCTTCCAGATGGGTTTTGAATGCTTCGATAAGTTTTTCATCGCTAGCGGCGCGTGCCATTTTCGGCAGAGCGCGGCTGATTTGCTTCTCAGCACTGTAAACATCGGACAGATCGTGAATAAACAGGTCTTCCAGCGTTTTAATACTCATCGTAATCTCCATAACCAAAGGATAATAATTTATAAGTTCAGGGTAACGTGCCCTGTTAATTTTCAGTATAGACAAAAATAAACAAATGCAACGGTAGAAATAGAATATTAGGATTCATCCGCTCGCTGCCGCTGCGCTTGTTTTAAATAAACCAACGATCGGGTAGCGAATATTTAGCAATAGTCAAATAGACGTACTGAATATTAAAAAAGGATAAGAGGACGCGTGGAGTACGGTCAATAAATGAGGCTACCCGCAGCACGTGACGCCGTGCTGCGGGTTTCGCTAATCTTTATAAGGGCTTACCTGGGAAAAATTAGCTGCGGCGGCTGTTCTGCCCGCCTTTTTTGCCTGCTTCAGAGGCTTTTTCGCGGTCATTTTTAAAGTTACCGCCGCTGTGTTGGCCGCCTTTTTTACCGGCTTCAGAGGCTTTCTCACGATCTTCTGCAAAGTTACCTGAACCGCCACGATGCTGAGTCATATTATTTCTCCTCATGTGTATTAACAGAATGCATATATTTATTAGTGGGCGATAAATATATGCGCATCCAACGTTTCTAAATCTAGCGGCTGAGGATGATATTGCAAGTCAGGCGCAGCTAAAAGTTTTTCTTGTGGCGATTAATATGACATAAGTTCGCGTTACGTAACGGGTAAATGAAAATGTTATATTTTATGAATGACAGGAGACATATATAATTAGCCGCTTCGCTTGTCACCTGTCAGGCGGCGTAATAACGGGTTTTAACAGCTAACCCAGTTTATTCCAGGCCTCATTCCCGCCTTTCCTTCAGGTCCGATCAGTTAAAAAATCGAGGCCGTTTCGTTTTGTTTGGTCTTTAATTAGTTAGCAAGCTAATACATTACGGAGGAGAGGACTGATGAACACCACATGGTTACGATCCCGTGAGCTTCCCCAACTGGGCTCCTTTATCGTGTTGAAGAAAGGTAAAGTGGCGTGGCTGCTGTTCCGCAACGGCGGCGCGATTTCCCGTTCTGCACAGTGGTTACGGCGGCATTGTCATACTTTCGAACCGGTAAACGCTTCCTCCCGGCTGCGTTAAGCTGATCTTACCGACGCCAGCTATGATGGATGGCGTCGGATTACCTCACATCATCCTGCATAAAAAAACAGCCATAACCGAATAATTTAGCAGATAAACCGTTCAAACCAATGGTCTGATAAGCAGGAATAAATTATCGACTTAATTAGCTTAATTATCATTAGCTATTCATTTAAGATTAAATATTGTTATTTGCCGGGATGTTTATAATACTGGCTGCGACGATTTATTGTTTAAACTCCTCTATTGCATTGATGTGCTCAACAGGAACGTACGAAAGGGAATGATTTGTTGAGCTTATAGATAATCAAAGTTTAGCCACAGGAAAAATAACAAGGAATATTCATGGAAAGAATAGCGGCTACATTTTTCTTAGGTTTAATGTCAATAAATAGCTACGCATCTAACGGTTTCTTTCCCGCAGGCGATAATATCTTCCCCAGCGACGCCATTGAAAGCACTTCTGTTACGCCGGTTTCCGAATATAACCTTATTCTTAAAAATAGCCACCGTAGCGGAGTTAAAGCCAACAACAGTACAACCTATATAAAGTGCACTTATAAAATTGATAAAGATCCGACCAATCCAGCTTCGTCATGGGTTTGGGCTATGGATCCGCAGCAGCCCGATCATTACGCCATCGTCAAAGGATACTGGCGCGACAACAGCGCGATGACCAATATGTTTTATACCACCGCATCCGCCCAGGAGCTGAAAGAGATTTGTCAGTATACCTTGCAGAGCGCCGGTATTAACGCAGATGTCGTCGTGCCGTACGCCGGTGACACGATGTTTTCCTACTACTATAACTTCTGGAGCCAGGGCAGTAATCTGCCGGAAGCGACGCTCGATGGGATTAAGCTGGACAGGCTGGTCGTTTTCGGCGATAGCCTGTCCGATACTATCAATAGCTACAATGCCAGCTATGGCGCGCTGCCTAAAAATAGCACCTGGTTTTATGGCCGCTTTTCTAATGGTTTGGTCTGGCACGAATATTGGGCCAATGCATTAAATATCCCCTCTTATTCCTGGGCGGTCGGCGGCGCAGAAAGCGCAGCAAAGCCTGTTTTTCCTGGCTTTATCGAACAGCTACATAATTTTAAACAGTACAAAGCCTACATGCAGGGGTACGATATAAAGAAAACGTTGTTTGCCGTACTGTTTGGCGGCAATGATTTCATTTCTGGCAACAAAACGCCTGGCGATGTTATTAATAATTATCGCAACGGTCTTACTCAATTAGCTCAATTGGGGGCTGCGCAGATAACTATATTAAAGCTGCCGGACCTGTCGGGCGTGCCTGCGGTACGTGAATGGCGTGAAAAAGATAAAAAAGCGCTACGGGAAAAATCAGTGGTCCTGAATAATAGACTGGACGTTTTGGCTGAGGAGTTAAGAGAATCCTGGCCCAACACGCAATTTATTGTGCTTTCTCTGGATAAAGCGTTTGATAACCTGATTACTTATGCTGATAAGCTGGGATATGTGAATACGGAAGAGACCTGCCTCGATCTAAAAAATGAGACGTTAACCTATCTTTATCATCATAATCCGCGTCCCGCCTGTAAAAGCAGCGGCGGTAGCTTTATTTTTTGGGATTACATGCATCCCACCACTCACGCCCATTCCGACCTGAGTAAAATGATCCTTCAGGAGCTGCGGTTAAAACTGCAGGAGGCGGCACATCATTAGCGATAACATATAGTCGCCCCGATCCGCCAGGCTGAAGAAGCCCGGCGGATCAGGTTACAGGCGGCGCATCAAAAATATTTCAGCCAGCGGATATCGCGTCTTTGCTGCTTCAGTCGGGCAAAGGCGCGTACCGGCCACCACAGCAGGAGCGACAGCAGCAGCATACAGATCCATAGCTGCCAGACGGCATCGAAGCCGAACCACTCGCCCTAGTTTTTCCCCCAGCGCGCTTCGGCGGCCAGATAAAGTCCCTTCAACACGTACAGGTGTAGCAGATAGAAAAACATCGGTGCGCTACCGAATACCGCCAACCAGGCGAGGGCGCGGCTACGCATTTCAACGCGTTCAAACAGCGCCAGCCCTACCGCCAGCGTCAGGCAAATAAATAGCAACGAGGGCGGATACTTAGTGATATTAAAAAACGCCATCGCGCTTTCGCTCAGCGTATTACCTGCCTGCCACGGCTTTTCGCCGTAGCCGTTAAGCAGGCGTAGCAGCACAAATAGCCCCAACAGGCTGGCGGCGCTGGTCAAGAGAACTTTACCGCGTGCTGCCCGGCTCCAGGCTGGCTGCCAAAGTTGGCCCGCACAGTAGCCCAGCGCAATTACGCCAATCCACGGCAGCAGCGGATAAGAGGTGCGCATCCGCAGCGTATCGCCGACTTCAATCCAGCCGCGCTCATGCAAAATCGCCCACGGCAGATGCCAGAACGAACCGGAAGCGGCGTGAAGGTTATCAAGCAGGTTATGACCCGCTACCAGCGCCACGCTGAGGGTAACCATCGCCCACAGCGGTAGCCACAACAGCCCGCCAAGCGCCAGCATACTCAGGCCAATCGCCCAGATAACCTGCAAGTAGAGCACTTCCGGCGGAAAGCTGAAAGTCCAGGCGAAGTTAACCAGTGTTAACTCCAGCGCCACCAGTACCAGGCCACGCTTCAACAAAAACAGCGAGGTCTCCCTCCGGCTCTGCTTTTTTTGCTGATAAAGCGCGGCGGAAAGCCCGGTAAGAAAGACAAAAACCGGCGCGCATAGATGCGCCAGCGTGCGGCTAATAAACAGCGCCGCATCGGTGTTAGCGACATCAATTGGATCGGCGAGCTGTTTATGCAGAAAAAACGTTTCGCGTACGTGATCCAGCAGCATGAGCAGGATCACGAAACCACGCAGCGCATCAATAGCCTGCAAACGTTGAACGAGCTTATCGGACATATCCTTTTCCCAGAAGTCACAAAATTATAATGTTATATCATAACAAAATATGGCGACTCAAGCAGGCAAGAAGTTATGTCATAGAGAGCAGGCGCGGGTGTTTTGATTGCCAGGCCGCGACGGCTAAGATTAAAATAGGCGCCTGAGGTGATGGCGTACCACCTTACCCAACCGCGACTCTTCTGAGAGCTGATGACGCCTGACACGACACTTTCTTGCACGCAAGGTGTGACGCATGTCAGGATCCCGCTCTGCCTGCTTGCTGTGTTATATCTTATTGAATAAAAATCATTAACAGGTATTAACCACCATGTTGAAATCTATGCTGGCAGTGATGCTGGGGGGCGCTGCGGGTTGTACGCTGCGCTGGCTGATCTCGTTGCGCTTTAATGCGCTATTTCCCAACCTGCCGCCGGGTACGCTGTTAGTGAATCTGCTGGGCGGACTCATTATCGGTATCGCCACCGCCTGGTTTATGAAAAACCCGCAACTATCGCCGGAATGGAAATTGCTGATTGTTACCGGACTGTGCGGCGGGCTGACTACCTTTTCTACCTTCTCTGTGGAAATCATGCTGCTGATGCAAAGCGGCAAATATCTTTGGGCAATGGGCCATGTGTTGGTTCATGTCATGGGATCGCTGCTGATGACCTTTGCCGGTTTTGCCCTGGTCACCCTGCTGGGCTAGATACCTTCTACAGTTAAACCGGGCGGCGCGATTTACGCGCCGGTTTTCCCGGTAAACAAGGAGGAAAAATGGCGAACAATCCGGTGTTTCTGAATCTGGTGCTGCTGGAAGGTCAGCCGTTAACGCTGCTGCACGCCGCAAAGCAGGCCGGTTTTGATGAGGTAGAAATCTGGCAGGAAAACGTCCTGGCGGCGGAAGGAGGCGCAGAAGCCATTCGTGCCCAGGCGCAGCGGCTTAACCTGGGCTTCACCAACTGCCAGGTGCTGCGCGATTTTGCCGGCGCGCCGCGGGTGCTGCGTGAAGAAAAACGACAGCAGGCGCAGCAATTTTTTCAGCTGGCGCAGGCGATAGGTTGCCGGACGGTTCAGGCGCCAGCCTGCACGCGCACGGACTGTCAGGCCGATCTGATTGATGAAGATTTATGCTGGCTTTCCGCCGAGGCGGCGCGTCACGATTTGCGCATCATGTATGAACCGATGGCGTGGAGCACGGTAGATAACCGGCTGGGACCCACCTGGCAACGGCTAAAGCGGCTTGATCTGCCCAACGTTGGGCTGGTGGTGGATCTGTTTCATATCGCTGCGCGCGGCGATGACGCCAGTGTGCTGGACGCGATTCCAGCGGATCGGATTTATGAAGTGCAACTGTGCGATATGGCAGAGGCGGTGACGCCGGGCGATATGACACAGCTGATGGAAACCGCCCGCCATTGTCGTCTGCTGCCTGGCGATGGCATACTGCCGATTGCGACCTTTGTGGCTGCGCTACAGCGTAAAGCTTATCGCGGCCCGGTCGGGATTGAAGTGTTTAACGATCGGCTGAAACAGCAGGCACCGCAGAGTGCCGCCGCGCAGGCGTTTGCCGCCCTGCGCCGCTGCTGGCCTTAATCCTTTCGGCCTGATTGCTCGCTGTCGTTAAAGCAGCGGGCGATAAAATTGACCGCCCGCTGTGCGCCGGAGCCGGAAATCGTGTGGCCGACGCCGCTTTCATACAGCGTTTCTACCGGCGTTCCCGCGGCCTTCAGCCGCAGCGCGGCGGATTCGGTCTCTTCCCAGGGGATAACCGGGTCAACTCTGCCGTGAACCAGCAGGACCGGCGTATTGCGGGTCGGCATCAGCGGATCGGGCGTTGCCAGACGACCGGAAAAAGCCACCACGCCCGCTAACGGCCAGCGCCCGGAAGCCAGCGCATCCAATGCCATAATCGAGCCCTGTGAAAAGCCCACCAGCAACACTTTTTCCGGCTGCGTCACCTGATGCGCGCTGAGCAGCCCGTGCAGCGTTTTATCGAAGGCGGCGCGCGCTTCCCGTACCCGTTCGCCGCGATTTTGCGCGGTAACGCCCTCCAGGCTGAACCACTGAAAGCCGGGGCCGTGATCGAAGCGAAAGGGCGCGTCGGGCGCGGCAAAGGCGGTGGCGGGCAGCAGCGGCGCCCAGTGCGGACCCAGACCGGCCAGATCGTCGCCGTTACTGCCGACGCCATGTAAAAAAATCACCAGTTTTTTTGTCATCTTCACCTCCGGGCGGAAAGTTTTATCCTGCGCTTTTACGTTTCGAAGTTAAACCCTTGCGTTAATTTGCACTAAGCTCAGTGATTCGTAGGGCAAAAAATGAGCGTGTCTATGCTATTTCGCCGTTTCGAACGTTATATCAATATCTTTCAGGATGCACCCGGCGAAGCGCCGCCGGATCGCGTGGGCGCCTTTTATGGTTATTTTCTCCGTCAGGTCTGGCGCAGTTTCGCCGCGCTGCTGGCGGTTGGCCTGATCGCTTCGCTGATTGAAGTGGCGCTTTATCGCTATTTAAGTCAGCTGATCGATATGGTCAACGCCTCCACCCCGGCCAGCTTTTTTCAGGAACACTGGGGAACGCTGCTGTGGATGGCGGCGGTGGCGATGATTCTGCGTCCGCTGTTTATCGGTTTACACGATCTGTTAATCCATCAAAGCATTGGTCCCAGCCTGGGCAGCCTGATCCTTTGGCAGAACCACAGCTATGTGCTGCGCCAGAGCCTGAAATTCTTCCAGAACGACTTCTCCGGGCGGATTGCCCAACGCATCATGCAGACCGGCAATGCGCTGCGTGATTCGGCGGTGCAGACCGTTGACGCCATGTGGCACGTCTCGATTTACGCGATTACGTCGCTGGTGCTGTTTGCCGAAGCGGACTGGCGGCTGATGCTGCCGCTGATCGTCTGGATATTCGCTTACGCCGGCACGCTGCGCTATTTTGTGCCGCGTATTAAAGCGCGTTCGGTAATCTCTTCCGAAGCGCGCTCTAAGCTGATGGGTTGCATTGTGGATGGTTATACCAATATCACCACGCTGAAGCTGTTTGCCCATACCGATTTAGAACAGCGCTATGCGCAGGACGCGATCGGCGAACAGACGGAGAAAACCCAGCAGGCCAGCCGGATGCTGACCAGCATGGACGTCACGCTCTCTACGCTGAATGGCTTATTGATCGGCTCTACTTGCGGGCTGGCGCTGTGGCTGTGGAGCGAATCACTGATTACCGTCGGCGCGATTGCATTGGTTACCGGACTGGTGATCCGCATTGTGAATATGTCCGGCTGGATTATGTGGGTGGTCAACGGCATTTTTGACAATATCGGTACGGTTCAGGATGGGCTGACCACCATCGCGCAGCCGCTCAGCGTGACCGACGCGCCGAATGCCAAACCGCTGCGCGTAACTCAGGGCGCCATCCATTTTAACAATGCCCATTTTGACTATGGCGGCGGCCGTCGGGTGATCAATAACCTGAATCTGGATATCAAGCCAGGCGAGAAAATCGGGCTGATTGGCCCGTCGGGCGCGGGCAAATCGACGCTGGTCAATCTGCTGCTGCGGTTGTATGACCTGGAGGGCGGCAGTATCAGCATTGATGGACAGAATATTACCCAGGTGACGCAGACCAGCCTGCGCGCGCAGATTGGTATGATCACGCAGGATACCTCGCTGTTGCACCGCTCTATCCGCGACAACCTGCTATATGGCCGCCCGGACGCCACCGAAGAGGAGCTGTGGACGGCGATTCGTCGGGCGCGCGCCGATGAGTTTATTCCGCTGCTTTCCGATAGTCAGGGGCGTACCGGGCTGGATGCGCATCTGGGCGAGCGCGGCGTGAAACTCTCTGGCGGTCAACGGCAGCGTATCGCCATCGCCCGCGTACTGTTAAAAGATGCGCCAATTTTGATTATGGATGAAGCCACCTCAGCGCTGGATTCAGAGGTAGAGGCGGCGATTCAGGAGAGCCTGGACACCCTGATGGAGGGCAAAACGGTGATCGCTATCGCTCACCGCCTCTCTACTATCGCCAGGCTCGATCGGCTGGTGGTGCTGCAGCAGGGTAAAATTATTGAAGAGGGTAATCATCAACAGCTGCTGGCGCATAACGGGCTCTACGCCCGCCTGTGGCGCCATCAAACCGGCAATTTTGTCGGCGATCACTGAACTGCACCACGGCGGTAGGGCAGCGCGTCGCGCGCTTCCTCCGCCCAGGCCAGGATGCCTGCTTGCTCCTGCTGTAAAAAATCGCCTACCGCTGCGCGTAATCCTGCATGCTGCAGCCAGTGCCAGGAGCGGGTAAGGGTGGGCTCAAAACCGCGCACCAGTTTATGTTCGCCCTGCGCGCCCGCGTCGAAATGACGCAGGCCGTGTGCAATGGCGTAATCCATCCCCTGCCAGAAGCAGGTTTCGAAATGCAGGCGATCAAACTCCGCCAGGCAGCCCCAGTAACGGCCATACAGCGTATCGTCACCGACCAGGCTGAATGCCATCGCCACCGGCTGCGCCTCGCGCTGGGCAAAGACCACCCGAATCGCTTCCGGCATCCGCTCCGCCAGCAGGCTGAAAAAGTCACGCGTTAAATAGGGCAGTTGCCCGCGCACAGCGTAAGTATTGGCGTAACAGGTATAAACAAAATCCCACTGCGCTTCGCTAACTTCGCCGCCGCCGAGCCAGTGAAGGTGAATACCGTTGGCGGCAACCTGCTCGCGCTCTTTACGAATCTGCTTACGTTTGCGCGACATCAGGGTATCGAGGAAATCCTGAAAGTCGCGGTAGCCGGGATTATGCCAGTGATACTGACAGCCAAGGCGTGACAGCCAGCCGGGTTGCGCTGCCAGCAGCGCATCGCTGCGTGCATCGGTAAAGTTAATGTGCGCGCCAGAGAAGCCGCTTTGGGCCAGCGCATCGGGCAATGCCTCCAGCAGCTGGGTTAGCGCCGAGGCCTCGCCTAACAGACGCGGTCCGCTAACCGGGCTAAACGGAATGGCGCCCAGCCACTTGGGATACCAGGGAATGCCGGCGCGATGGCAGGCGTCTGCCCAGCTGTGATCAAACACATATTCGCCCCAGGAATGGCTTTTTTGATAGCCCGGCAGCGCCGCGCGCAACCGCCCCTGCTCAAAGGTGACCAGATGCGCCGGTTGCCAACCGCTCTCGGCGCCAACGCTGCCGCTCTCTTCCAGCGTTTGCAGAAAGGCGTAACGTAAAAATGGATTGTTATCAGGCAGTAGCGCATCCCAGTCGGCGGCAGAAACTACAGCAAGCGAAGAGAGAAAGGAGAACGACATCAACAGGCTCCGGCAGAGGATGGGCGAACCGTAACACGGCTGCCCAGGAGTGATACTTCACCTTAGCATATTCGGCTTAGTCGCTATCTTCACGCATATTCAGCGCCAGCGCGCTGGCGGGATCGAACAGTGACAGGCTTTCAATTTGATCGAGCAGTATCACCTTACGAAAATCGAGCGCCGACTGCGGTTCGGTCGTCAGGCCAATATCATGTTTGGCATACCAGGCGCTGTAGTTATGCTCCACCACCAGATCCAACGTTTTACTGTCGCGGTAGCCGCTGAGCATCGGGATCACCACCACGTTATTGGCATCAACGCTGTCGAACGAGGAAGACATAATCATACCGATATAGATGCGATGAGAAGTCAGGGTAATCCACGCCAGTTCGCCGCCTTCCATACATTGATAAAGCAGATGCTCCACGCCGTTGGTCCGGGTTAGCGAATTATAGAGTTCACGACGGCCGCGGCCATCAAGCCGCGCGCTGCCCGCCCAGTTAGAGCGATAGAGACAAAACAGCACGGCAAAGGTCAGCATAATGACCACCGGCGCCTGGATGCCAAGAAAGCTCCAGTTCATAAATTCGATATGGTAGTGGTGGTGCCCGGGGCCGAAATATTGCGGCAGTTCATTCATCACCGCAGAGATGGCCAGCAGCAGCAGCCAGATAATCGCAGTAGCAATGACACCCTGGATAACGAAAATACAGCCATAAAGTGCGACCAGGAAGTAAACGTCCCAGCCAAAAGTACGCTTAAATTTGAAGCGGGTAGAGAGATCGCGACTGCTGTACCAGTAGCCACAAACCATCAGCACCATAAATATCGCGGTTCCCATCTTATGCCCTCTTTAATGCTGCGACGTGGCGGGCAAAATCTTTCTGCACCTCCTTGCTGTGAATATTGACCATCGCGCTGCCATTTTCATCGATGACGATGCGATCGCCATCTTCAATCGAATCCTGGACATCGTCCTGAGACATAACCTGCAGTAGTTTTTCCGGGCTGGTGAATAATGAACGAATCAGCTTTAACATCACTTTCCTCCTTTTTGCCCATAAGTGTAGGAAGGGATTGCGACTTTGGGGCGGGATCTGTCTGAATCAGACAGCGAAACGGCAAAAAAGGGCGCCATACTGCGCCCTTTATTCAGCTATCAGAAGTCAACGCTGGCCTTGAGCACGATTTCACGGGGTTCGCCCACCGCCACGCGCAGGTTATTGCCGCTGGAAGGATACCAGGTGGTATCAAACAGATTTTTTACGTTGACCTGCCACTTCACTTTGTAGCTATCAATTGGCGTACTCCAGGCGACAAAGGCATCGGCGACAGTGTAATCATCCAGATAAAAACTGTTGGCGGCGTCGCCAGCACGTCGCCCAACGTAGCGCGCGCCGATCCCTGCCCGTAGATCGTCCGCCGGCAACAGTCCGGTCTGGCCAAAATCGTTAGTCAGAAACAGCGCGGCGGTATGACGGGCGACATTGGCCAGCTCGTTGCCGTTATTCTCCGGATCGGAGGTAACGCGCGCGTCGGTCCAGGCATAGCTGCCGATCAGGCTCAGGCTGTCGGTCAGCTGGCCCGCGATATCCAGCTCAACGCCCTGTGAACGCACCTTGCCCGCCGTGCGGGTGACGGTTTCGCCATCAACCAGCTCGCTGACCATCACGTTGCGCTTGTGAATATCGAACAACGCCAGGGTGCCGGTAACCCGGCCCGGTAGATCGATCTTCGCGCCCACTTCATACGCTTTGCCGAGCTCCGGCGGCAGCGCGCCAATTTGCGTGGCGATCGAGGTATTCGGCTTAAACGATTCGGTATAGCTGGCGTAAAGGCTCGACCAGCTGTTGATGTTGTAAACCACCCCGGCGCGCGGCACCAGACGGCTATCTGACGCTTCGGTATTGGTTTTAAACGGACGACCTTTGCCGGACATCACATCGAAACTGTCGTAGCGCAGCCCGCCCAGTAACAGCCAGTTATCGTTCAGGCGCATCGCATCCTGTATAAACCAGCCACGGCTATCTACGTTTTCCCGCTGATCGCTGTCTTTGGCGCTCACCGTGGTGGAAGCAGGCATCACGCCGTAAACCGGATCGTAGATATTGAATGCACTATCTTTCGTGCCGCGGATCATATCGCCGCGGAAAGTACGATCCGCTTCGTAATCAAAACCGAACAGCAGCTGATGATTGACCTGGCCCCAGTCAACGTCGCCGTTAAAGGTCAGCTGCACCATTTGCGAACGGCTTTCTGCGGCGGCGGTAGCATCCGCCTGACGCGTCAGAATGCCGGTCTCGGCGTTAAAGGCGGTGGCCCGCGCCTGATTATCGCTGTAGCGATTGCGGCTAAAAGCGTAAGTCAGCTGCGAACGCCAGCGATCGCTTAGCGTTTGCTCCAGCTGAAAACTCAGCGTGTCCTGATCGCCGCGCGTGGCGTTATAGCTTTCATCAAAACGGCGTTCGCGCGGCGTATCGACCGGCTTACCGCTGCGCGGATCGATAACCGTACCGCGATCGAACGGCGTCAGATACTCCATATGCTCCCACGCAACGCGCACGGTGGTGTTTTCGCCATACCACATCAGCGAGGGGGCAATCACCGTCTGGCGGTTGCGGCCAAAGTTGCGCCAGTAATCGGTTTCATCATGGTCGATAATCATGCGGCCAGCGAAGCCGGTGGTGCCCAGCGGCCCGGTAACATCCAACTGACCGCCGCCGCCGCCAAAGCTGCTGCTGCGTCCTTCCAGATGCACCTGCGGCGTTAGCTGCGGCTTTTTGCTGATGACATTAATCAGGCCGCCGGGTTCATTCATGCCGTACAGCATGGAGGAGGGCCCTTTTAGCACTTCTACCCGCTCGCTGGTGGGCGTGAAGTTGCGCGCCTGAATCGAGCGCACGCCGTCGCGCAGAATCGAGCCGTCACGGTTATCGCCAAAGCCGCGTTTGATAATAGCATCCTGCGTGCCGCCCAGCGTGTTGGACTGAGTCATGCCGCTGACAAAGCTCAGCGCTTCATCCACATCCTGCGCAGCACGATCGTCAAGAAACTGATGTGGCACTACCGTCACGTTTTGCGGCGTATCGATAATCTTCATCGGCGCGCGCGCGGCGGTCACGCTGCTGTGCGGCTGATAGCTGGCGTCATCATGACTTTCCTGCGTCACTAACAGCGTATTTTCCTCAGCCTGCAGGGCTGGCGGCAGCAGCAGGCTGGCCAGCAGGCAAGGGGCGATTTTATTCATTAGGTAATTGACTCCAGAAGGTCCCTGAAAAATCCAGCGGTAAAGACTGCTGGTAAAGTTGCTGCATGGTGTGTTGCGGATTGATGTCAGCGAACAGCTGCGGATAGAGCATTTTGGCGATCCATTCGGTGGCGACGACGTGATAAGGGCTGAGATAGAAGTTATGCCACAGCGCGCCCGCGCGCCCGTTGCGCACCGCCGCCAGCTGTTCGATCAGCGGCTGAGCCGTCATTACCTGTTGAAAGCTTGCGCTGGCCTGCTGCGCATTCACCAGCGGCCCCAGCGCAACGGTTCTGGCATCGCTTCCGGCGCGGGCCATACCGGTAGCGATATAGACCTGCGGCTGGGCGGCCAGCACCTGCTCCGGGTTGAGCTCGCCGAATACCCCTTTAACCGTACCCGCCGCGATATTATCGCCGCCGGCAAAGGCCACCAGCTGACCGAGGTTGCCGTTTACCGCCGTCGTGCAGCAGGTATCGCGCCGCCCCAGATGCAGGTGCAGCATCACCGTGGTGCGCGGGCCTTGCCGGTTCGCCAGGCGTTGCTGGATGCGCTGCATATGATGTTGATAAAAGGCGCTAAACGCCTGCGCGCGCTGTGGCTGGTTCAGCAGTTCGCCAAGTATTTTTATACTGGGAAGGGTGTTATGCAGCAGATCGACGCGTAAATCGACGGTGACCACCGGTACGCCTGCCTGTTGCATGACTTGACGAAAACGCGCCTCTTCACCGCCGGTTTTCGCCAGCCTTGGCAGGATCACCAGATCGGGATGCAGTTGTAACACACGCTCGGCGTTCAGCTCGCGCAGGCTGCCGGAGCCCAGCTGGGGAATCTGCGCCATCTGCGGAAAGCGCTGCAGATATTGCTGCCAGCTTTGCGCATCATACTTCGCCATATCGCCCGGCCAGCCGGCAATATGCGCCGCTGGATAGTCGGGTTGCAGCAGCGCCAGCGTATAAAGCATCCGGCTTTCGCCCACAACAATGCGCTGCGGCCGATCGGGAACGGTAACAGTAGCGCCTGTAATATCAATGATTTGCCGCGCAAAAATCGAGTGGCTGAGCAGTAACAGCAGGAAAAGGAGTTTGCGCATGGGTAGATGTAAGAAAATGGAAAAGCAAATGATAATTAAAATCACTTACCATCTCAACATCTACCGCTGCGTTGTGACGCTGAAGGCGAACGGGTGAAAGCCGGAAGAGGGAGCAAACCTTATAAATTTTAGAAACGGTGATAACAACCAAAATAGTGGAGAAACGGAATAACTTCTTAGCCCGATGGTGGTTTCAGGTCCAGTGGCGCTATTATTGCCCTGATTTATGGTGATTAACTGGCCTCAATGAGTTTGCGATATCGCTCATATTCTTGGGCAAAATAATCAATTTTCCGCGGTAATTCCTCCAGATATAACCCTTGTGAGACATAGTCACCCGGGTTTCGTTGCAGCTCGGCTACTAGTTGCTCAACGATAAGGTAGAGAGGGATTTTATGTTCCGCCTGAAAGCGCCTGAATGCCCTCTCTCATATAAATGACACAAAATAATCTATGTACTGTCTGCCCTGTCGGAAAGGGAGTGTATGCAACTTTTCCAGCATAAAGTTGAAGGCTGGAAGGGCCAGCACACGAATACGCTCAGCTTCGGTCAGCTTGTCTTTTCCTATCGGTACAGTGGCATTAGACAAGCGCGAGCGTATGCAGGCAACTGGGTTGAGTACCCGAACAAGTTCATGACTCATGGATGCCCCGTGGCGATCAGGCATAACCATAAAAGGTTCTGTATTGAGCGCGAGTTTATCGCCCATAAAATCCCCTGGCTCGAAACCTGTAGGTCGGTCAATAATGTCAACAACATTCGCCTCGTTTAACCGCTCGTTGAGAAACTGGCCCTGTGTATCTTCTTTGACCTTGCCGGTGTCTTTGTCGATCAGATTCAGGACTGCGATAGACGGGGGATTAAAAATTTCCTGAACCCTACCTTCCACGTTAAATATCTTCGCAATGACTTCGACCCCTTCCTTTCGGGTTACATAATCGACATCGATTGAAGTTATGGCTGTTAGATCAGGCTGTTGGGGATAAAGATGAAAATTTCTCAGGTACCAGTACATAACGGCCTGACCGCCTACCGTTATAACAGGAGATGGGAGCTGATGAGCGTTATCGATCAGATAACGGTTGAGTTTGATGATCTGCTCTTCAGGGGTATGGAATACAAAGACATAAAAAGAGCCCACCGTTATGATGCGCTTATTGTAACACTTAACCAGTGCGGGACAAGAAGTCCTGTTTTATTAGAAAAAGGTCAGGCTGCGGCCCCCACTGACAGGCACAATCCCGTCAGGGCGTTTGTCCAGCACGCGCCCGGGAGCCAAACCATTTCGGACGGCTTCAACCCGCTGCTGATACTCACGCTGATGTCTTTTTTTATCGTCTTGAGCTGACATGATTTATCACCGGTTGCTGAGTGGTCTTTATTTCATCGCTCAAATATACGCCTGCATGCAACTTCTGGCAAATCCTGTGCATTAGTCGGCTAAGAGCCGTAAATGTATGGACAGGGGCAGTATGATTAAAAAGGTGGCAGGAACATCATGCCCTACAACCATAGGCAACGACCTTATTATCGTTAAACAGCGGCCCGCCAGAATCCGCCTGTTTTTCCGCCGTTTTTATACTTTTTTTACACCCCGGCCCGGTAATTTAACGCTAATTTTATACCCCTTTTTTTATCCTTGCGGCTAACTGAAATGCGCCGTGGAGGTGGCTGTGAGTATTGGAATTGTGGCCGGTATCGTGCTGCTGTTTTTACTGCTGGGGTATTTAATATATGCCCTGATCAATGCGGAGGCTTTCTGATGATTGCCTCCGCATTTTTACTGTTAGCCAGCTATCTGGTGATTTTATTGCTGCTGGCAAATCCGTTGGGCAAGGTCATGGCGGGCATGGTACGCGACAGGCCGCTGCTGCCGACGCTGGAAAGCGCAATATGGCGACTGAGCGGCGTCGATAAAAAGAGCATGGGCTGGCTGCACTATCTGCTGGCGATTTTGTTGTTTAACGCGGCGGGGCTACTGCTGCTGTTTATTATTCTGATGACGCAGCAGGCGTTGCCGCTTAATCCGCAGCATCTGCCGAATCTGAGCTGGCACCTGGCGTTGAACACCGCCGTTAGCTTTGTCACCAATACCAACTGGCAATCCTATGCCGGTGAAATCACCATGAGCAACTTCAGCCAGATGGCGGGACTGACGGTACAAAACTTCCTGTCGGCAGCCACCGGGATTGCCGTGGCGTTTGCCCTGATACGCGGCTTCGCCAACAAATCGTTGGCCACGCTGGGCAACGCCTGGCGCGATTTAACGCGCATCACGCTGTTTGTGCTGCTGCCGATCGGCCTGATTATCGCGCTGCTGCTGGTGAGTCAGGGCGTAGTGCAGACGTGGAACGCCAGCGTGGATCTGCACACCCTGGAAGGGGCAAAGCAGACGCTGGCGCTTGGCCCGGTCGCCTCGCAGGAAGCGATTAAAATGCTTGGTACCAACGGCGGCGGCTTCTTTAACGTCAACTCGGCCCATCCGTTTGAAAACCCCGGCGCCATCAGCAACATGATTGAAATGCTGGCGATCTTACTGATCCCCGCCGCGCTCTGCTTCACCTTTGGTGAAGTGGTCAGCGATCGCCGTCAGGGACACGCGCTGCTCTGGAGCATGAGCCTGATGTTTATCGCCGCGGTCGCGGTGGTGATGTGGGCCGAGCTGCGCGGCAATCCGCACTTCCTGACGCTGGGCGCGGACAGCGCCATCAATATGGAAGGCAAAGAGACGCGCTTCGGCATCCTCAACTCCAGCCTGTTTGCGGTGATCACCACTGCCGCCTCGTGCGGCGCGGTGAACGCCATGCATGACTCTTTCACCGCGCTGGGCGGCATGATCCCGATGTGGTTGATGCAGCTGGGCGAGGTGGTATTCGGCGGCGTCGGCGCCGGTCTGTACGGCATGCTGCTGTTTGTGGTGCTGGCGGTATTTATCGCCGGGCTGATGATCGGTCGCACGCCGGAATACCTTGGCAAAAAAATCGATGTGCGTGAAATGAAGCTGACCGCGCTGGCGATCCTGGTGACCCCGACGCTGGTGCTGCTCGGCACCGCGCTGGCGATGATGAGCGAGGCCGGACGCGCAGGGATGGCGAACCCCGGCACCCACGGCTTTAGCGAAGTGCTGTATGCCGTCTCCTCGGCGGCCAACAACAACGGCAGCGCTTTCGCCGGACTCAGCGCTAACACCCCGTTCTGGAACCTGCTGTTGGCGTTCTGCATGCTGGTGGGCCGCTTCGGCATCATTATTCCGATTATGGCGATCGCCGGTTCGCTGGCGGCGAAAAAAATCCAGCCGATCAGCAGCGGCACGTTACCGACTCACGGCCCGCTGTTTGTCTGTCTGCTGACAGGCACCGTGCTGCTGGTCGGCGCGCTGACCTTTATTCCTGCGCTGGCATTGGGGCCGGTGGCAGAACATCTACAACTGATTTCGCGTTAACGGGCGGAGAAGCTAATGAGTCGTCAACAACAGGCGCTGTTTGATGCGACGCTGATGCGCGTCGCGATCGTCGACGCGTGCAAAAAACTGCATCCACGGGTGCAGTTTCGTAATCCGGTTATGTTTCTGGTTTATTTCGGCAGCGTGCTGACCACGCTGCTGGCGGTGATGATGGCAAGCGGGCAGCTTGCCGGTGAGGCGGGTTTTACTGGCGCCATCGCGCTGTGGCTCTGGTTTACCGTACTGTTCGCTAACTTTGCCGAAGCGCTGGCGGAAGGGCGCAGCAAGGCGCAGGCCAGCAGCCTTAAAGGGGTGAAAAAAACCAGCTTTGCTAAAAAGCTCAGTGCGCCACGCCATGATGAATCCTGGCAGCAGGTAGCGGCGGAAACCCTGCGCAAAGGCGACTGGGTGCTGGTTGAGGCGGGCGACATCCTGCCGTGCGACGGCGAAGTGGTAGAAGGCGGCGCCTCAGTGGATGAAAGCGCCATCACTGGCGAATCAGCGCCAGTGATCCGCGAATCGGGTGGTGATTTCGCTTCGGTGACCGGCGGCACGCGCATTCTTTCCGACTGGCTGGTGATCCAGTGCAGCGTTAACCCGGGCGAAACCTTTCTTGATCGCATGATTGCGATGGTGGAAGGGGCGAAACGGCGTAAAACGCCCAACGAAATCGCCTTAAGCATCCTGCTGATCTCGCTGACCATCGTCTTTCTGCTGGCGACCGCCACGCTGTGGCCATTTACCGCGTGGGGCGGCCATGCGGTCAGCGTCACGGTATTGGTGGCGCTGCTGGTCTGTCTGATCCCGACCACTATCGGCGGCCTGTTGTCCGCTATCGGCGTGGCGGGGATGAGCCGCATGCTGGGCGCTAACGTGATCGCCACCAGCGGGCGGGCGGTAGAAGCAGCGGGCGATGTGGATGTACTGCTGCTGGATAAAACCGGCACTATTACGCTGGGCAACCGTCAGGCGACGCATTTTATGCCGGCGCCCGGCGTCAGCGAACAGCAACTGGCGGATGCGGCTCAGCTCGCTTCACTGGCGGATGAGACGCCGGAAGGACGCAGCATCGTGGTGCTGGCGAAGCAGAAATTCAATCTGCGCGAGCGCGATCTGCAAAGCATGGACGCCACCTTTATTCCCTTCTCGGCGCAAACGCGCATGAGCGGCGTTAACGTGCAGGGACGTAGCATTCGCAAAGGGGCGGTGGACGCGGTGCGCAAACATATTGCCGCTAACCATGGCGTGTTTCCGCAGCAGGTAGCATCGTTGGTTGAAGAGGTCGCGCGTACCGGCGGCACGCCGTTGGTGGTGGCGGAAAATGAGCAGGTATTAGGTGTTGTTGCGCTGAAAGATATTGTGAAGGGCGGTATTCGCGAACGCTTTGCCGAACTGCGCAAAATGGGCATTAAAACCGTGATGATCACGGGTGATAACCCATTAACGGCAGCGGCGATCGCCGCCGAAGCGGGCGTGGACGACTTTCTCTCGGAAGCGACGCCGGAGGCCAAACTGGCGCTGATCCGCCAGTATCAGGCGGAAGGGCGGCTGGTGGCGATGACCGGCGACGGCACTAACGATGCGCCGGCACTGGCGCAGGCGGATGTGGCGGTAGCGATGAACTCCGGTACCCAGGCAGCGAAAGAGGCGGGCAATATGGTCGATCTCGACTCTAACCCCACCAAGCTGCTGGAAGTAGTGCATATCGGCAAGCAAATGTTGATGACGCGCGGCTCGCTGACCACCTTCAGCATCGCCAACGATGTGGCGAAATATTTCGCCATTATTCCGGCGGCTTTCGCCGCCACGTATCCGCAGCTTAACCAGCTTAATGTGATGCATCTGCATTCGCCCAGCTCCGCCATTTTGTCAGCGGTAATTTTTAACGCGCTGGTGATTGTATTTCTCATTCCGCTGGCGTTGAAGGGCGTGAGCTATCGTCCGCTGAGCGCGGCGGCGCTGCTGCGCCGTAACCTGTGGCTGTATGGCGTAGGCGGACTGCTGGTACCTTTCGCCGGCATCAAGCTGATTGATATTGTGCTCACCCTGCTGGGCTGGGCCTGAGGAGAAGAATATGTCCATTTTACGTCCTGCTCTGACGCTGTTGATTTTGCTGACGCTGTTAACCGGCGGCGTGTATCCACTGGTTACCACGCAGCTGGCGCAGTGGCTGTTTCCCGCGCAGGCTAACGGCTCGCTGCTGCCGGAGGCGAACGGCGCGCGCGGCTCGGCGCTGATTGGCCAAACCTTTACCCGGCCCGACTATTTTTGGGGACGCCCTTCCGCCACGGCGGAAACACCTTATAACGGCGCGGCTTCATCGGGCAGCAACCTGGCGGCGAATAACCCGGCGCTGGATCAGGCGGTGCGCGAGCGGGTAGCGATGCTGCGCGCCGCTAACCCGCAGGCCAGCCGGACGGTGCCGGTCGATTTAGTCACCGCTTCCGCCAGCGGGCTGGATCCGCAGATTTCACCAGCGGCGGCGGAATGGCAGGCGGCGCGCGTGGCGGCGGCGCGTCAGCTGCCGCTCAGCACCGTACGGCAGCTGATCGATGAAAATACCGATCGCCGCTGCTGAAATTTCTTGGCGAACCCGGAGTGAATGTGGTGAAACTAAACATGGCCCTGGATGCGTTGGCTTCCGTTCGCTAACGATAAATAGCGCTGTCTTCGGTCCGACGCAGGCAAGCGGTAATTAACCTCATATTTTTTCAAGGAGAGGCATGAACGACGAGTTAGCCCGCCCCGATCCTGATGCGCTGTTGTTGCATGGCAGCCATCGCGGCAAGCTAAAAATTTACTTCGGCGCCTGCGCGGGCGTCGGTAAAACCTTTGCCATGCTGCAGGAGGCGCGGCGGCTGCGCGCTCAGGGGCTGGATGTGCTGGTCGGCATTGTGGAAACGCACGGACGGGAAGAGACCGCGCGCCTGCTGGAGGGATTAATGGTGCTGCCACGCCGGGCAACCGGTCGCTCGCGCTATGAGGAGTTCGACCTGGATGCGGCGCTAGCGCGGCAGCCGGCGGTGATACTTATGGATGAGCTGGCGCACAGCAACGTGGCCGGCTCGCGCCATCCGAAACGCTGGCAGGACATTGATGAACTGCTTGAGGCAGGCATTGATGTCATGACCACGGTTAACGTTCAGCATCTGGAAAGCCTGAACGATGTGGTGGGCGGCATCACCGGCATCCAGGTGCGCGAGACGGTGTCCGATCCCTTTTTTGATAAGGCGGATGAAGTCGTGCTGGTGGATTTGCCGCCGGACGATCTGCGTCAGCGCCTGAAAGAGGGCAAAGTTTACGTTGGCGATCGGGCGGAGCGGGCGATCGAGAATTTCTTCCGCAAAGGAAATTTATTTGCCCTGCGCGAGTTGGCGCTGCGGCGCACCGCCGATCGGGTAGATGAACAGATGCGCGCCTGGCGCGACGTGCAGGGGCGGGAAAAAGTGTGGCATACCCGCGACGCTATCCTGCTCTGCATTGGCGATCACACCGGCAGTGAAAAACTGGTGCGCACCGCTGCCCGGCTGGCGTCGCGGCTGGGCAGCGTCTGGCATGCGGTATATGTCGAAACGCCCCGGCTCTATCGGCTGCCGGAGGCGCGGCGGCGTGCAATTCTGCGTACGCTGCGGCTGGCGCAGGAGCTGGGCGCGGAAACCGCCACGCTGGCGGAAAGCGATGAGGCGCAGGCGGTGCTGCGTTACGCGCGCGCGCACAACCTTGGCAAAATCGTTATCGGCCGTCGGCCCACGCGCCGCTGGCGGCGCGACAGCTTCGCCGATCGTCTGGGCCAGCTGGGGCCGGAGCTGGATCTGGTGGTGGTCGCGCGGGAAGAGGCGACGCGCGACGCGCCGGACGTACGCAATGACGCGCGCGGCGTTGGCGAAAAGTGGGCTACCCAACTGCGCGGCACGCTGGCCGCGCTGCTGCTGTGCGCCCTGATTACCGCCATCGGGCAATACTGGCTGACCGGTTTTGACACCGCCAACGGCGTGATGATCTATTTGCTGGGCGTGGTGATTATCGCGCTGCGCTACGGGCGCTGGCCGTCGGTAGCGGCGACGGTAATGAATATCATCGCCTTCGACCTGTTTTTTGTGGCGCCCACCGGCACGGTGGCGGTCTCCGATTTACAGTATCTGGTAACCTTCGCGGTGATGCTGGCGGTGGGGGTGATCGTCGGCAACCTGACGGCTGGCGTGCGCTATCAGGCGCGTGTGGCGCGCTATCGTGAACAGCGGGCGCGCTATTTGTATGAAATGGCCCGCTCGCTGAGCAGCGCGCTGCGCTACGAAGATATTGCCGCTGCGGGTCAGCGTAGCTTGCAGGCGACGTTGCAGGCGCGTAGCGCACTGCTGTTGCCGGATGAGAACGGCGAGTTAACCATTGTCGGCGACAGTAGCCTGACGCTGCCGCCCGACGGCGCGATCGCCCGCTGGAGTTTCAGCAAAGGTCAGCCGGCCGGCGCGGGCACCGATACGTTGCCCGCAATGCCATGGCAGATGCTGGCGTTAAAAACCCATGATAAAAGCTGGGGGCTGCTGGTGATTGAACCAGACAACCTGCGTCAGCTGATGATCCCGGAACAACAACGGCTGCTGGAAACCTATTGCGTGCTGCTGGCGAACGCGCTGGAGCGTGTCGCCCTGACGCGTAGCGAGGCGGCTTCCCGCCTGGCGGCCGAGCGGGAGCAGCTGCGCAATGCGCTGCTGTCGGCGCTGTCGCACGATCTGCGTACGCCGCTCACCGTGTTGTTCGGTCAGGCGGAAATGTTGATGCTCGATCTCGCCGGCGAAGATTCAAAATTTGCGCCGCAGGCCAGCCAGATCCGCGAACAGACCCTCAGCACCATTCGGCTGGTGAGCAATATGCTGGATATGGCGCGTATCCAGTCGGGTGGATTGAATTTACAACAGGAGTGGCTGTCGCTGGAAGAGATTGTCGGCAGCGCCTTAACCCAGCTTTCAAGCCTGTTGCCGCATGACAACGTGCAGCTGGCGCTGCCGGAGCGGCTGGTATGGCTGCATGGCGACAGCACGCTGCTGGAGCGGGTGTTTATTAATTTGCTGGAGAACAGCGTGAAATATGCCGGTCCGCAAACGCCGCGCGGCATTCGCGCCACCGAGCAGGGCGGAAGGCTGGAGATTGAAGTCTGGGATAGCGGGCCAGGCATTCCCGCCGGGCTGGAAGAGAAAATTTTTGATAAGTTCTCCCGCGGTGATAAAGAGTCTGCGGTGCCGGGCGTCGGTCTGGGACTGGCGATCTGTAAGGCGATTATTGAGATGCATCACGGCGAGATCGGCGCTCAGCCACGGCCGCAGGGCGGCGTCAGCTTTTTGATTAACCTGCCGCAGACCGCGCCGCCGCCGTTACCGGAAAGCGTACATGAAGCGCTGCAATAACCTAATCACATTTCGGGTATGGCCTGATTTGCGTTGCAGCCAGCGGTAATAGTGTGAGTCGCTGCGAACCTGCGCCAGTAAATAGCCGGGATGAACGAGGAAAGTCAACGCGCATGCAACTTGAAGTATGACGGGTATAATGGAGATCTTGTTAATCAACTGACTGGACTGTATGGAACGTTTCACCGAAAACCTGATGTATGCATCGCGCTGGCTGCTGGCACCGGTTTATATTGGCCTGTCGCTGGGTCTGCTGGCGCTGACAATTAAGTTTTTTCAGGAAATACTCCATCTGCTGCCCAACATCCTGGATATTGCAGAAAACGATTTGATCCTGCTGCTGCTATCGCTGGTGGATATGACGCTGGTTGGCGGCCTGTTGGTGATGGTGATGCTTTCCGGCTATGAAAACTTTGTGTCTAAGCTTGATATTGATGAACATAAAGAGAAGCTGAGCTGGCTGGGAAAAATGGATTCAGGCTCGCTGAAAAACAAGGTGGCGGCATCCATCGTGGCGATCTCCTCTATTCATCTGCTGCGGGTGTTTATGGAAGCGCGCCATGTCGCCAACGATAAGCTGATGTGGTACGTACTGATTCATCTGACCTTTGTTTTCTCGGCCTTTTTAATGGGCTGGCTGGATTACATTACGCGTCAGGATAAGAAAAAAGCGTGATTTTGATGTTCCGCTGACGCTGTTTAGGGTTTTACGGAAGCCATGCCGGGCGGCATGGCTTTTTGCTCTCCGCGCCTTTGTCCTGTCTGTCATCACTCCCCTCCCGCTTTAGCTGAATTTTTCGCCTGTTTGTTATCAGGCAAAAAGCATTTCCCCGCATCAGCCACGGTTATATGCCAGGCTTAATTCATTCAGCGAGTAACTATCACGGGAGTAGTATGGATTTCCTTGCCTGGACCGCCACCAGCGGCGGGTTACTATTAATTATGTCTTTAGCATCGGGTTGGATTCACCGTGGCCCGGTGACCTCTTTCGGCCTGTTTCTGCTGATTGGCGTTCTGTTTGGTCCCTGGGTACTCAATTTTGTCTCACTTGATCTGTTAAGCCATCCCGATCTGACGGCGCATATTACTGAAATCATCATGGCCGCCTCGCTGTTTATTACCGGCCTGAAGCTGCGCCTGCCGCAACGGTTCGCCAACTGGCGCGATGGCATCCTGCTGGCGTTTCCCGCCATGCTATTAACGGTATTGGGCATGATGCTGGTGATCCATCTGATTACCGGCTTCTCCTGGCCATTGTCGCTGGCGTTTGCGGCCATTGTCGCGCCGACGGACCCGGTGCTGGCCAGTCTGATCTCCGTCAGCCATGCGGGCGATGAGGATGAATTGCGCGTCGCGCTCTCCAGCGAGGCGGGACTCAACGACGGCTCGGCGTTGCCGCTGCTGATGCTGGCGCTGATGCTGTTTCATCACACTACGCCGCTTTCCGCCGATCTGTTTGGCCATTGGCTGGCAAAAGATGTGCTGTGGGCGATCGGCATGGGCACGCTGATTGGCTACACTTTTGGCCGCGTGATTGGCGTAGTGGCGACCCGGCTGCGCAGCGTGAAAAATGATACTGCGCCGAATGATTTTCTGACGCTGGCGCTGATCGCCATTACCTACGCCTCGGCGCAGTATGTGGAAGCTTCCGGCTTTCTGGCGGCCTTTGCGGCGGGCGTCGGGCTGCGTCGGGCTGAAATCGCCGTAGTGCGCACTTTCCCACCGGAGCAACTGCCGGAAAACGAACGTATCCCGCCGGCGGAAGTGCTGGTTAATCCTAACAAGCGGCACAGACTGGAACAGGACTACACGCCGGCGCACACGGTCGGGCTGGTGGTGGGCGATGCGCTCTCATTTGGCGATACGGTCGAACGCCTGCTGGCGGCGGCGATGGTGGTGGTGCTGGGCGTCACGCTGGCGCTGCACTGGAACAGTACCGGTCTGCTACTGGCGGCGATTCTGTTTCTGGTTATTCGCCCGCTGGCAGTATGGATAGCGACTATCGGCACCGGCATCCCGTTAGCGCGGCGCCTGCTGATTGGCTGGCTGGGAATTCGCGGGATCGGCAGTATTAACTATATCGCTTACGCCTGGGTACACGGCATGTCCGGTCCACAGGCCGATGCGATGGTGGATATGGCGCTGACGCTGGTGGTCGCCAGTGTGGTGATCCATGGCATCACGGTGACCCCATTGCTTAATCGTCGCCAGGCCTGGCAGAAACGTAAAGCGGAGGAGGAAAAACAGCGGCAGGAACAGGCGCAACGGGAGTAAAGAAATCAATCGTATAACGTTAAATAAGGCTGACGGCGATCACGTTTTTCGCGCTACACTCTCTTTTGCGACGCTGTTCGGCGTCGGTCTAATGGGCAAACTCCGGCTTTTCTTCGCGCGCCGTTTTTATAACGGAGCGGGCCGTCCGTTGCCTTATCGTTAGCGCGTTTTACGTTTGAGATTGACGGAAGTAAAGCATGATAAGTCGTCGGCGTTTTCTTCTGGGAGCCGGTGCCAGTTTGTTTTCGATAAAGACCGGTAATTTGTTCGCCAGACAGAATGTTATCCCGTTGTGGCCTGACGCGCCGCCGGGCGGCGGCGGTCCTTCGGGCGCGTTGCATATTAATAAGTCCGGATCCTGGTCCAATATTGTCTCGCCATCCATTCAGCGTTTTCAACCCGAAACGCCCAACGGCGAAGCGGTGTTGATCGCCGCGGGCGGCGGCTATAACTGGATCGGCATGGGGCGCGAAGCCTGGCCGGTGGCCCGCTGGCTGAACGGCTTTGGCTATACCACCTATGTGTTGAGTTATCGGCTGCCGGGCGAAAAATGGCATGCCGGCCCGCTGGCGGCCTTGCAGGATGCGCAGCGGGCGATTCGGCTGGTGCGGGCGATGGAAGGGCGGGTGCATGCGCTGGGCTTCTCCGCCGGCGCGCATCTGTTGGGCATGGCGGCGGCCCGACCCGGGTTCGCCAGCTACCGTCCGCAGGATGAGCTGGATGCCAGCGCGGCGGTGATTGATAGCATAGGGCTGATCTATCCGGTGATTACGTTGGAGGCGCCCTATAACCACACCACCACGCATCGCATTCTGACCGGCAAGCACGCCACGCCGCAGGAAGAGGCGGAGTGGTCGATAGAGAATTATGTTACCGCCGCTTATCCGCCCACCTTTCTGGCGCAGGCAGAGGATGATCGTGTCTCGCCGCCGCAAAACTCAACGATTATGCGCGATGCCTGTCGGCGCGTGGGCGTGCCGGTGGAATGGGTGCAGATCAGCCAGGGCGGCCACGGCTTTGGCCTGGGGAAAGCGGGAACGCCAGCGGCTATCTGGGATCAAGCCTATGTGAGCTGGCTGCAATCGCCGCGCCAGCGCTATCAGCATCGTCGCAGGCCGCTGGTAACGGAAATGATTTAAACGGTCCGGCGCAGGCGCGCCGGACCGGACGCTTACTGGTGAGTGAAATCAATCACCATCCGGCCACGGATCTTGCCTTCTTCCATTTCTTGCAGGATCTCGTTGATCTCCTCGATCTGACGTCGCTGCACTTTCGGCACCACCTTGCCTTCGGCGGCAAACTGAAAGGCTTCCGCCAGATCTTCACGCGTGCCTACCAGCGAGCCGACCACCTCGATGCCATCCAGCACCAGACGCGGAATATTAAGGCTCATTGACTCCGGCGGCAGGCCAACGGCGACAATGCGGCCGCCGGCGCGCATCGCATCCACCGCAGAGTTAAACGCCGATTTAGCCACGGCGGTGACTACCGCCGCATGTGCGCCGCCCGTGCGCTCCTGAATCACTTTCGCTGCATCTTCATTACGTGAGTTAATCACCATATCCGCGCCCATCTCGCTGGCGAAAGCGAGCTGATCGTCATTGATATCCACGGCGATTACTTTGGCGTTAAAGACGTTTTTCGCGTACTGCAGTGCCAGATTACCCAGGCCGCCGAGGCCGTAAATAGCGATCCATTTGCCCGGACGGATACCGGAAACTTTCACCGCTTTATAGGTGGTAACGCCTGCGCAAGTCACGCTGCTGGCGGCGGCAGGATCAAGGCCATCCGGTACTTTAACGGCGTAGTCAGCGACCACAATACACGCTTCCGCCATGCCGCCATCCACGCTATAGCCGGCGTTTTTCACAGCGCGGCAGAGCGTCTCATTGCCGCTGTTGCAGTATTCGCAATGGCCGCAGCCCTGATAAAACCAGGCAACGCTGGCGCGGTCGCCCGGCTTAAGCGAGGTCACGCCCGGCCCGACTTCTTCCACGATTCCGATCCCTTCATGGCCCAGCGTAATACCGGTGGTATCGCCGAAATCTCCATTCTTCACGTGCAGGTCGGTATGACAAACGCCACAGCATTCCATTTTCAGACGAGCTTCGCCATGTTCCAGGGCCCGCAACGTTTTTTCCACTACGGCTACGCGGTGATCTTTCGTTACAACGGCTGCTTTCATGCGGAATCTCCATTGATGAGATGATAGTCAATCCTTCTTGCTGCCGTCTTATGCTACCTATTTTGAGTTACCTAAGGCAAAACGTTTGAGCGGAGTGTGACAACGATCACCGGTGTACTACGCTTTAAAGACCCTGCCAGCGTAGCGCGGGCAAGGCGCCATAACGATGCAAAAGCCGCCTGTGTGTACCTGCGCCACCATTCAGAATAAGGAAAATATCGCCTGTGAAAAATATAACCTGGCACTCTCCCGCCAGACAAAAAGGTTATGCCGGACTGGGCGACTATGCCGCGATTGGCGAAGGGCGCTCCGTGGCGCTGATTGCACCCGACGGAGCGATCGACTGGTGGTGCGCGCCGAATATGGATTCGCCGCCGCTGTTCGATCGCATCCTTGACGCCGGTACGGGCGGTTATTTTCAGGTGGCGCCGGTAGGTGAATGGCAGATGCAGCGTAAATATCGCGAAAACAGCAATGTGCTGGAGACGCGCTATCAAACGGCAACCGGCGAGGTGCTGATTACGGAATCTCTGAACAGTACGCTGGCTGGGCGACTGCCGTGGAATGAGCTGGCGCGACGGGTGGAAGGCATTAGCGGAGAGGTCAAGATGCAGGTGATTTTCCAGCCCGGCACGCGCGCCGAAACCTGTTCGCCCTGGCAAAAGCGCATGAACGGTCATCCGGTTTATCACGTTGGCGAGCTGATGGCGATGCTGCGTTTGACGGATGATGTAGAAATTAACGAGTGCGGCGATGAGCGCTTTACCGCCACCTTTACCGCCTCGCCCGATTCACGCACGCTGGTGGCGTTAGTGACCACCGAACGCGAGCCGTTGGCGATTCCGGCGCCGGAAAAAATCGACGAACGCATTGAAACCAGTCATACCGCCTGGCGCGACTGGGCGGACGGGTTAAGCTGGGACGGCCCTTACGATAACCATGTACGGCGCTCGGCGCTGGCGCTGAAGTTTCTCTGGTACTCGCCAACCGGCGCACTGGCCGCCGCCGCCACCAGTTCGCTGCCGGAAAAGCCTGGCAACGATAAAAACTATGATTATCGCTATGCCTGGATCCGTGATGCCTGCCTGATTATTAAAGCGTTTGTGTATCTTGGCTCGCTGGAGGATTGTAAAGCGGCCTTTTCCTGGCTATCGAACACCATACGGCGACATGAGGGCGGCCTGCGCGCCTGCTATACGCTGGAAGGCGGGCAGGTGCCGGAAGAGCGTATCCCGCCGCTGGAGGGCTATCAGGGTACGCAGCCGGTGCGGGTGGGCAATAATGCGCGCGATCAGGTGCAGCTAAGTATGTATGGCGATATGCTGGCGACCGCGCGGCTATTTCTTCGCGCCGGGCACGTGCTGGATCTTTCTACGTCACGCTTGCTGGGTAAGCTGGCGAATCACTGCGCCGACGGCTGGCGGCAAAAGGATTCCGGTATTTGGGAACTGCCGGAGGAGCAACATTATACCCATTCCAAAATGGCCTGCTGGCTGGCGCTCGATCAGGCGGTGGAGCTGGCGCGGGATGAACATATCGAACCGACCTGGGTACACCGCTGGGAGCGCGAACGGGATCGCATCCGCGACTGGATTGAAACGCACTGCTGGTCAGAAAAACGGCAGGCCTACACCTTCTATGCTGGCAGCGATCGGCTGGATGCGGCGGTGGCGCTCACGCACTACTACGGCAGTAAGGTTAACCCGCAGCGCATGCTGTCGACCCTGACGCAAATACGCGAGGAGCTGGGGCACGGCGGGGTGATGCTTTATCGCTATTCTGAAGTAGAGAAAGAGGAAGCCACCTTTGTCGCCTGTGGGTTCTGGCTGGTCGAGGCGCTGGCGCAGCTGGGCAAGCGGGAAGAGGCGCAGCGCACCATGGATGAGATCCTTGAGCAGCTGTGCCAGCGCGGCAATATCGAGATTTTCAATGAGATGTTCGATACGCGCACCCAAAGCTGGATGGGCAATATGCCGCAGGGGCTGAGTCATCTGTCGCTGGTGTGCGCCGCTAAGGCGTTGGCGGACGATAATTCGGGATCGAAGGTATAAAAAAGGCCGGAGATCCGGCCTTTAGGCGGCTTAACGGTTACTCGGCGTGCTTCAGGCTTGCTCGCACGTCCTTCACCTGCTCGCTGGTCACCGCCGGGGCGTTGTTGCTCCAGCCCTGACGGATAAAGGTAGCCAGCTTCGCCACTTCTTCATCGCTCAAACGGGCAGCAAAGCCAGGCATCGCCAGCATTGACGGCGCTTTAGCCGTTGATGGCTGCTGTGCGCCAGCAAGAATGGTATGAATCAATCCCACCGGGCTTTCAGCGTTGACAATCGAGGCTTGATCCAGCTCCGGGAAGACGCCAGGCGCGCCTTTGCCGTTGACAAAATGGCAGGCGTTGCAGTTATCCAGGTACAGACGCTCGCCTTCCGTCAGATTTTTCGCGGCGGTAAGTTTCGCGGCGGTGTTCTCCACTGCCTGCGGATTGACGTTATGCAGGCTCGGGTTGCCGCCGAGGAACTTCAGATAAGCGGCAATCGCTTTTAAATCGGCATCGCTCATATGTGAAGAGCTGTGCTCCACTACCGAAGTCATCTCACCGCCCACCGACGCTTTATCATTGCGGCCGGTTTGCAGGTAATCGACGATTTCCTGCTCGCTCCAGCGCGGCATGCCACGTAATGAAGGTACCGCCCAGCCGTTCAGGTCGCCACCCGCCAGAAAGGTTTCCTCGCTGCTGTCGAGCGATTTTTCATTCATGGTGATACGACGTGGCGTATGACAGCTGCCGCAGTGGCCCAGGCTCTCTACAATGTAGGCGCCACGGTTGATCTCCGCTGACGCGCCGCCAATCGGCTGGAACGGCTTATCAGAGGTAAAGGCCCAGTTCCAGAAACGCATGCCCCAACGCTGGTTAAAAGGAAAACTCAGCTTCGTTTCTGGCGCGGCGGCGGCGGCGGCGGCGGGCTTCACTCCCTGCATAAAGTAGAGGTAAAGCGCATGCATATCCGCATCGCTGATTTTTGCATAGTCGGGATAAGGCATCGCCGGGTAGAGGCGTGACCCATCCGGCAGGATCCCTTTGCGCACGGCATCGGAAAACTGCTGTTCGCTATAGTTGCCGATACCGTACTGCTTATCAGGCGTGATGTTGGTTGAATAGATGGTGCCCAGATTCGATTCGATCGCCAGGCCGCCGGAATAAGCGGGCTTGCCCGGCAGCGAGTGACAGGCCATGCAGTCGCCAAGACGGGAGAGATATTCGCCCTGCTTGATCAGCTGGGCGGAATCGTCGGCCTGCGCGCCGACGGAAAAGCCCGCAGCCAGCGCCAGCAGGTTGCCAAAGATGAAATTTCTGAAATTAAACAGCTTCATGCGCTTATACCTGTACCAGTGGACCGGGATTTTTCAAATACTGCTCTTTGATTGCCTGTGCCGCCATCAGGGTGATCGCGCCGATAGTATCGGTGGGGTTCGCCTGGAAGTTCTGCGGGAAGGCATTGCCGCCTGGTACGAACACGTTATGTACATCCCAGCTTTGCAGGTAACGGTTAAGCGCTGAGGTTTTCGGGTTATCGCCCATTACCGCGCCGCCCACGTTATGAGTAGAGACATATTTGGTCAGATCAAATTGCGCATCCATCGGTAGGAAGCTCATGCTCATGCTGTCCGGATTCAGCTCTTTAGCAATATTGCCCACAATGCCTTTCAGGTATTGCTGTAGCTTCAGCTCATTCTGTTTCCAGTTGAAGGTCATACGCAGCAGCGGCTGCCCATGTTCGTTGGTGTAATTAGGATCGAGATCCAGATACACGTCACGGTAAGACATGCAGGTGGTGGTAATGCTGATCTTCATGGAATGGCCATACCACTCCTCCAGCCCCTCTTTCCAGCCCATGCCCCAGGAAGGGGTGCCTTTTGGCAATGCGGTGCCGCCAGGCGTGCCGGTAGCCTGAGAGCTGTGGATTTTGGCGCCGCCGATAAAGCCCAGCCCCGGACCATCGAAATTACCCGGCGAGATATCATTGAACATCTGGCCGGTCGGACCGGAGGTAGCAAACGGATTAAAGTTTTTATCTTTAAAAAACAGCGTGGCACCGCCGTTGCTCAGGAAGGCGTAGTTACGTCCAACGACACCTTCTTCCGTGATAGGGTTATAAGGTTTGCCGATACCGGAAAGCAGCATCAAATGCACGTTGTAAAGCTGGAAGCTGCTTAACACCACGATTTTCGCTGGCTGGAAGCATTCATTGCCCTGCTCATCAATGTAGATAACGCCTTTCGCCGTTTTCTTGTCATCGTGCAGCACCACTTTTAGGACGTTGGCGTTCACTTCATAGGAGAAGTTATCCATACGCTTCAGCGCATCCATCACGGCGGTTTGCGGTGACGCCTTCGAGTAGTTCAGACAGGGATACTTACTGCAATAGCCGCAGTAGTTACAGGGCGCGATCTGGTTGCCGTACGGGTTGGTCCAGGCGCGCGATACCGCAGCTGACGGGTTAGGAAACGGATGATATCCCAGCTTTTTCGCCGCTTCGGCGAACATCACGTTGTTCAGCGTATCTTCCAGCGCCGGCAGCGGATAAGGATTAGAGCGCGGGCCTTCAAACGGATCGCCGCCTTCGAGGATTTTGCCACGCAGGTTACCGGTATTGCCGGACTGGCCGCAAATACGCTCAAACTTATCATAGTAAGGCTCGATTTCATCCCAGGTGAACGGGAAGTCCATAATCCGCATCTCTTCCTGCAGAATGCCCGGCTTGTATGCCTCGTCTGCGTAGGTTTTGAGCTTTAAATCGGTTGGTGTAGGGCGGATAAGCACGCCGGTCCAGTGCAGACCTGAGCCGCCCACGCCGCCGCCCGGTACAAAAGCGCCCCATTTACGGGTCGGCAGGGCGGTCTGGTCCATGTTATAACGCACCGTCACTGCCGACTCGGCAGGCGTGGTCATGACTTTATTGCGTACCGCGTAAGCATATTCATCGGCCGGTTTCGGATAGGCAAACTCTGCATAATCCCGGTCCGGCCCTTTTTCCAGCGCCCGTACCGTTAATCCCGCCATTGCCAGCTCAATACTCATCAAAGAGCCGGCCCAACCCAGGCCGACCACAACGACGTCGACTTCTTTTTTATTTAGCTGTGCCATTATTAACCCTGTAAAACTTACAAAAAAACAAATCAGTCACGCCGATCAGGCGCGTTCACCTTTGATACTCACTGGCCCTAACGGATAAGGCACCTTGTGCTGCTTAACCCATTCCAGGAAGCTGGCGCGAGCGCCGGGGAAGCCGATGGCGATCCAGGCTTTCATACCTTTGTTGCCGCCATACATCGGATCGGAGAGGTAGCCATGCTTGGTATCGGAAATCAGCTGGCTGAAAAAATGCGAAGGCTTCATGCTCTCTTCGCCCAGAGCGGCAAAGTCGATGCCATCTTTTTGCAGATGGGTTAGCACTTCATCTTTTTCCTGCTGTGATAGCTGATGAAAAGGTTTCTGATAGGTTGTCTTGCTCCATTTATCGATCAGGGGAATAGCAATCTTATAGAGCTGCTGCGGACGGTAAGGAATTTGATAACCCATCGTGGCGGGCGCATGGGCGTTAAACGGCCCCTGCATATAAATTTCTTCGCCCATATCGCCATGAAGCTGCTGGTCGATGAAAACCGGCACGTTAGTTTCCAGCGCGCCGGGGGCGTTGCCTTTACCACCGGCCGGAATTAAACGATCGGTTGCGGCCAGAATAAACTGCCACTCTTCAGCGTTAAAAAAGATGGGTTTATAGTCCATTAACTCGGGGGCGGCCATTTCAGCGGCCTGTGCTGCGGTAAGTCCTTTGAAAATCATATCGCTTAATGGCAAAGCGACAAGAGCGCCGAGTAGAAACTTACGGCGGGATGTTTCTTTATTGAACAACATAGCCCTGAATATCTCACATAATGTTAAAAAAGATGAGTCTATTTTTTATTGATGTTCAGTTTATGTTTATTTATTAGCAAGATATACAGATATCTAAGTTACCTAATATTGATCTATGTAACAAAATAACTAAGTGGCAGGGTTGTTTGCCGTTTGGCGGCGGTTGAGCAGTAAAATAATTATTGGCGCTAATAATAAAAAAAGCCAAATACCCGAGGGTATCTGGCCCATAACGCCTGGTTTTAGCTGTGTGGATTCTCCAGGAGAACTCAACGCATGGTCACGAACTCTTCGGCAGCCGTTGGGTGAATCGCCACGGTATTATCAAAGTCTTGCTTAGTGGCGCCCATTTTCAACGCCACCGCGAAGCCCTGCAATATTTCATCCATGCCGAAACCAATTCCGTGGATGCCGACAATTTTCTCTTCCGGGCCGACGCACACCAGCTTCATACGGCACGGCTGACGATGCTGCGTAACGGCGGTATACATCGCGGTAAAGGAAGATTTGTAGACTTTTACCGCGTCGTCGCCGTACTGTTCGCGCGCCTGCGGCTCGGTCAGACCAACGGTGCCGATCGGCGGATGGCTGAACACCACGGTTGGGATATTGCTGTAATCCAGATGCTCTTCAGGCTTGTTGTTAAACAGGCGCTCGGAGAGTCGACGACCTGCCGCTACCGCTACCGGCGTTAGCTCAACCGCGCCGGTGTTGTCGCCCACGGCGTAGATGCCGGAAATGCTGGTGTTCTGGAATTTATCAACCTTGATATAGCCTTTTTCATTCAGCTCTACGCCGGTTACGCTCAGGTTGAGGTTATCGGTTGCCGGTTCGCGGCCGATAGCCCAAATCAGGCAATCAACGGTTTGCTCTTTGCCGTTCTCCAGCTGCAGCGTCAGGCTGCCGTCGCTGTTCTTCACTATCGCTTTCGGCACGGACTGGGGATGCAGCGTAGGACCTTCGGCGTTCATCACTTCAACCAGCGTTTCGCTCAGCAGCGGATCGAACTGACGCAGCGGCGCATCTTTACGCACGAACAGATGGGTTTCAGAGCCCAGCGCATTCAGCACGCCAGCAATCTCAACCGCAATATAGCCAGCGCCCACAACAGCGGTACGCTTCGGCATATCGTCCAGCTCGAAGAAGCCGTCAGAGTTGATGCCATATTCCGCGCCTGGAATCGTCGGCTGAACCGGACGTCCGCCGGTGGCGATCAGGATATGGTCGGCGGTGATTTTCTCGCCGTTAACTTCTACGGTATGCGCATCAACAAAACGGGCGAAACCTTTAATCACGTCGACATTGTTTTTGCCCAGCACCGTTTCGTATGAGGTATGAATACGATCGATATAGGCCGTCCGGTTTTTTACCACCGTCTGCCAGCTAAAGTTATTTACGGTAGTATCGAAGCCGTAATCGGGGCCGTAGTTATGGATCGCTTCAGCAATCTGAGCCGCATGCCACATGACTTTTTTCGGCACGCAGCCGACGTTTACGCAGGTACCGCCCAGCTCTTTGGCTTCAATCAGGGCGCATTTCTGCCCGTACATTGCCGCACGGTTAATGGATGCGATACCGCCGCTGCCGCCGCCAATAGCGAGATAATCATAATGTCGGGTCATTGAGCGCACTCCAAAAGTAAGAAAAAGAAACTGGCGTAAGTGTACCGTTACTCAGCGATTTCCCGCAAAGTTTGCGCCTATGATTGTAACAGGAGCCGTCTTTTTAACCGATGCCGCGCCAGCGCTGGCCTTTATGCCATCACCGGGCGCAGCAGTAGCGGGTTCAGCGGCGCATCATCGTGCTGACGCCTGTTATTTCCATTTTCATTATTTTAGCCTTTTACGCAGACCACCTGACGCAGGGTATGTACGATCTCCACCAGCGAAGACTGCGCCGCCATGACCGCATCGATATCCTTATAGGCCATGGGAATTTCATCAATCACGTCGCTATCTTTACGGCATTCCACATGGGCGGTAGCACGCTGCTGATCGGCGACGGTAAAACGTTTTTTAGCGGCGGCGCGGCTCATGGTGCGCCCTGCGCCGTGGCTGCATGAGCAAAAGCTCTCTTCATTGCCCAGCCCGCGCACGATAAAGCTTTTGGCGCCCATTGAGCCGGGAATAATCCCCATTTCGCCGCGCTGAGCCGAGACCGCGCCTTTACGCGTCACCAGCACCTGTTCGCCGAAATGCCGCTCGCGCTGCACATAGTTATGGTGGCAGTTAACCGCTTCCGCCGTGGCGCTAAAGGGTTTGCTGATTTCTCGCGACAGCGCCGCCAGCACCTGCTGCATCATCACTTCGCGGTTATGACGTGCATAGTCCTGCGCCCAGCCGACCGCCTCAATATAGTCATCAAAATGACGGCTGCCCTCGGCAAACCAGGCTAAATCGCGATCTGGCAGGTTGGCGATATGCTGCCGCATATCCTGCTGCGCCAGATTAATAAATAGCGTGCCGATAGCATTGCCTACGCCACGCGATCCGCTGTGCAGCATGACCCAGACGCGATCCGCCTCATCCAGGCACAGCTCAATGAAATGATTACCGGTGCCGAGCGTACCAAGATGCGCGTAATTATTGGTTTTCAGCAGGGCCGGATACTTATCGGTAATGCGTTTAAATCCTTTTTGCAGAGTAGCCCAGTGCTGATCCACGATTTCCGGCGCGCGTTTCCAGGCGCCCTTATCGTTGCCGGAGCGGTTGCTGGTGCGCCCGTGCGGCACCGCACGCTCAATGGCGCTGCGGATGCCGTAGAGATTATCGGGCAGATCGCCAGCGGCCAGCGAAGTGCGCACCGCAATCATGCCGCAGCCAATATCAACGCCGACCGCCGCCGGGATAATGGCGCCGCGCGTCGGGATAACGCTGCCGATAGTGGAGCCTTTGCCTAAATGGACATCGGGCATCACCGCCAAATGCTTAAAGATAAACGGCATTTTTGCCGTATTCAGTAGCTGATTGCGCGCCTCCGGCTCCACCGGCACACCATTGGTCCACATTTTTACCGGTGCGCCGTTGGGCGCGGATAACACCTGATATTGCGATTTCATGTACGTTTCCTTGCGGCAAAAAGAGAGTGGGCCGGATCTGGAGTATGGATGACAGCGCGTTGTTCGCCATCGTCAAATGCAAGCACGCTTTGATAGCGACATACGGCAGCGATCCTGCCGATGACGCTGTCCGATCGCGATCTTTTCGATCACGATCGGTTGGAAACGGTATTGACGATCTGCCAGCAATCCGCCAGCCTTTCAAAGGCGGGACATAAACTGTTTGTCGTTTCGCGCCAGCATAAGAAGCAGCCGAACGATGCCGATCGGCTACGTAAATACCTTGCCCGCTTTGGGCTGAGCTGGGAAGCCATTCAACATCAACAAGGTTAATCCTATGCAACTGACTTTTCTGGGCACCAGCGCGGGTACGCCAAGCCTGCAGCGCAACGTTAGCGCCATTGCGCTGACTTTATCCCGCCGGGGCGACTACTGGCTGTTTGACTGCGGCGAAGCGACGCAGCATCAGTTTATGCGCAGCGCGCTCAAGCCCGGTAAGCTGGACAAAATTTTTATCACTCATCTGCACGGCGACCATATCTTCGGCCTGCCCGGACTGCTGACCAGCCGCTCTATGGGCGGTATCAGCGAGCCGCTAACGCTGTATGGCCCGGCCGGCCTGAAAACCTTTGTTGAGACCACGCTCAGCCTGAGCGGATCTTTTGTCACCTATCCGCTGGAGGTGATCGAAATCGAAGCGGGTGAAGTGTTTGATGACGGTAAATTTAAAGTTACCGCGTATCCGTTAAACCATGTTCTGCCATGCTTTGGCTATCGCATTGAAGAGCATGATAAGCCTGGCTTTCTCGACGCGCAGCGGCTTAAGGCGGAGAATGTGCCGCGCGGTCCCTGGTTTCAGCAGCTGAAACGGGGCGAGGTTGTTACGCTGGAGGATGGCCGGGTGATTAACGGACAGGACTATCTTGGCCCCGCCACGCCGGGCAGAAAGCTGGCGATTTTCGGCGATACCGCGCCGGTAGCGACCGCGCTGGAGCTGGCGGCGGAGGTGGATGTGATGGTGCATGAAGCCACGCTGGAGGCGGCGATGGAGGAGAAAGCCAACGGTCGGGGACACTCTACTACCGTACAGGCGGCAACCGTAGCCAGAGACGCGCGCGCTAAGCGCTTTATCGCCACCCACTTTAGCTCACGCTATCGTTTTGAGGATATGCCCCGGCTGCTGGCGGAGTGTCAGGCAATATTTCCTGCCACCGAGCTGGCGCGGGATTTCGCCGTATTCAATCTATAACGATAAGGGCACCCGGCCTTCGCGCCTGATGCCCTGAGCCGCCGTAAAAAGCAAAATATTGCTCGCAGGACGGCGTAGTTTGCGCTTATTCCGGCACGATCCAGTTGACGCTGGTATGGCCGGTGCCTGCCGGTACCAGTACGCGGTGCAGCCAGGGCAGCAGGTCGCGCATTTGTTGTTCCAGCTTCCACGGCGGGTTAACCACGATCATGCCAGATCCGGTCATGCCGAAACGATCGCTGTCCGGACGCACCGCCAGCTCAATCTGCAAAATGCGACGGATACCTGTGGCTTCCAGATCGTGGATCATGCGCTTGATCTGCTGACGCAGGACGACCGGATACCAGAGGGCGAAAACGCCGGTGCCGAAGCGACGATAGCCTTCCTGAATGCCTTTCACTACCGCCTGATAATCGCTTTTCATCTCATAGGGCGGATCGATCAGAATTAAACCACGGCGCGACGGCGGCGGCAGCTTGGCTTTCAACTGCTGATAGCCATCGGCGCGCGCCAGGCGGGCCCGGCTATCTTTTTGAAACTCGCTGCGCAGCAAGGGAAAATCACTGGAATGCAGCTCCGTCAGCTCCAGCTTGTCATCTTCACGCAGCAGGTGACGGGCAATCAGCGGCGAACCTGGGTAATAACGCAGGCCCGGCCCGCGATTAAGCGCTTTTACGCAGCTGATATAGGGCTCCAGCTCTGCCGGCAAATCGTCTTGCTGCCAGACGCGGGCAATGCCTTCCAGATATTCACCGGTACGCTCCGCATGTTCGCCGCTCAGCAAATAACGGCCAGCGCCGGCGTGCGTATCGAGATAAAGAAACGGTTTTTCTTTTTCTTTCAGCGCGGTGATGATCAGGCTTTGTACGGTGTGCTTCAGCACATCCGCATGGTTGCCAGCGTGAAAACTGTGACGGTAACTAAGCATATAAACAATGTATCCGGTGATGCCTGATGAAATAAGGCCGGAGCATGAACGCTCCGGCGGAAACTGAGGCTAGTATAGCTGGACGCCGATAAAAATACTCGGCTAGCGTTGCAGCACGGGGTAGGTAAACAGCAGCAGATGCGTCAGGTTAAAGGCAAAATGCACCAGCGTCGCGACCCATAACCGGCCGCTCCACTGCCAGGCCAGGCCGTAAAGGATGCCGGCCAGTGCGGCGAAGAAAATCAGCAACGGGCCGCCAGCGGCGTGCGCCAGGCCAAAAACCAGCGCCGCAATCAGCAAACCCGGCCAGCGCCCCAGCCATTGGCTCAGCCGCTGCTGCAGCCAGGCACGGAATAGCGCCTCCTCCGCCAGCGACACGAAAAACAGATTCGCCAGCATAAACTCGCCCAGCCAGGCGGGCGCGTGCGGCTCAATGCGCAGCCCGCCCGCCAGCGTAGCCAGCAGCAGCAAAGCCGGGATGGCGGCAATCAGCGCAGGCCAGGCGAAACGCCAGCGCGGCGCGGCGGCGGGCGCCTGCACCAGCGTCGGCAAACAGGCCAGCAGAACAAAGGGCACCAGCGCTTTATCCAGGTTGTAGTAAAATGTAAAAGGCGCGCTGAGCGGACCGGCCTGCTGCTTGATCACCACCGGGGCATTATGAAAGCCGGGCGCGAGATGAAGGGTTAGCGCCACGGCGCCGGCAAGCAGAATCGCTTCCAGCACTGGCATCAGCCGCACATGGTACGCATAGTGCTTGTGTAGCCACGCCGCCAGCGCCAGGCCCGCCAGCAGCAGCAGACCCGGCCATTGCAGCGTCTGTTGCCACAGGGCCAGCGCCAGCGTTAACAGCAATAACGGTTTTACTGCGGGTCGGAAAAACAGCAGCGCCAAAAGCGCCGCCGCCAGTAGATACCACATGATCTTCTCTTCCTTAAGTACTAAAAATCAACGGGGTAGAGACTATAACAAACCGGCCGGGTCAGATCAGTACTACTAAAGCAGCAGGTGCCCCCATTGATTTTCGGGCGGCTTAACCGCATGTTAGTGATATTGCGCCCGTGCGCGCCCACATCAAACTTAAAGGACTGCGCGATGACCAATCCATTATTGACGCCATTTACCCTTCCGCCTTTCTCTGCCATTCAGCCGGAACATGTGGTACCCGCCGTTGAGCAGGCGCTGGCGGTATGCCGCGAAACGGTAGAAAAAGTGGTGGCTCAGGGAGCGCCCTACAGCTGGGAAAACCTGTGCCAGCCGCTGGCCGAGGTGGACGATCATCTGGGGCGTATTTTCTCGCCGGTCAGCCATCTTAACTCGGTAAAAAACAGCCCGGAACTGCGTCAGGCTTACGAGCAGACGCTGCCGCTGCTTTCTGAATACAGCACCTGGGTGGGACAGCATGAAGGGCTGTATCAGGCGTATCGCAACCTGAAAGAGGGCGATAACTACGCGCAGCTGAGCCTGGAGCAGAAAAAAGCGGTGGATAATGCGCTGCGTGATTTTGAGCTGTCAGGCATCGGCCTGCCAAAAGAGAAGCAGCAGCGCTACGGTGAAATCGCCGCGCGCCTGTCAGAGCTGGGCTCGACCTATAGCAACAATGTGCTCGACGCCACCATGGGCTGGAGCAAGCTGATCACCGATGAAAGCGAGCTGGCCGGCATGCCGGAAAGCGCGCTGGCGGCGGCCAAAGCGCAGGCGGAGGCCAAAGGGCAAGCAGGCTGGCTGCTGACGCTGGATATCCCCAGCTATTTGCCGGTAATGACCTATTGCGATAATCAGGCACTGCGTGAAGAGATGTATCGCGCCTATGCGACGCGCGCCTCCGATCAGGGCCCGCACGCCGGTAAATGGGATAATGGCCCGATTATGGCGGAAGAGCTGGCGCTGCGTCATGAACTGGCGCAACTACTGGGTTTTGACTCTTACGCCCATAAATCGCTGGCAACCAAAATGGCGCAAAGCCCATCGCAGGTGATCGATTTCCTGAACGATCTGGCGCAGCGCGCTCGTCCCCAGGCGGAAAAAGAGCTGGAACGCCTGCGCGCCTTCGCCAAACAGCAGCACGGTATCGATGAGCTGCAGCCGTGGGATATTACCTACTATGGTGAGAAGCAGAAGCAGCATCTGTATGCGATCAGCGATGAGCAGCTGCGTCCCTATTTCCCGGAAGAGCGTGCGGTTAACGGCCTGTTTGAAGTGGTTAAACGCATCTACGGCATCAGTGCGCAAGAGCGCAAAGATGTGGATGTCTGGCATCCGGACGTGCGGTTCTTCGATCTGTTTGATGAAAGCGGCGAGCTGCGCGGCAGTTTCTATCTTGACCTGTATGCGCGTGAAAACAAACGCGGCGGTGCATGGATGGATGACTGCGTAGGAATGATGCGTAAAGCGGACGGCAGCCTGCAGAAGCCGGTCGCCTATCTGACCTGTAACTTCAACCGTCCGGTAAACGGCAAACCGGCGCTGTTTACTCATGATGAAGTGACCACTCTGTTCCATGAGTTCGGACACGGCCTGCACCATATGCTGACGCGCGTGGATGTCCCGGGCGTTTCCGGCATCAGCGGGGTACCGTGGGATGCGGTCGAGCTGCCGAGCCAGTTTATGGAAAACTGGTGCTGGGAGCCGGAAGCGCTGGCATTTATCTCTGGTCATTATGAAACCGGCGAGCCGCTGCCGCAGGAGCTGTTAGACAAAATGCTGGCGGCAAAAAACTACCAGGCGGCACTGTTTATTCTGCGTCAGCTGGAGTTCGGCCTGTTCGATTTCCGGCTGCATACCGAATTCGATCCGGCTAAGGGCGCACAGATTCTGGACACCCTGGCGGAAGTGAAAAAACAGGTGGCGGTAGTGCCAAGCCCGTCCTGGGGCCGTTTCCCGCACGCTTTCAGCCATATTTTCGCCGGCGGCTATGCCGCGGGTTACTACAGCTATCTGTGGGCGGATGTGCTGGCGGCGGATGCTTATTCGCGCTTTGAAGAGGAAGGTATTTTTAACCGTGAAACCGGTCAGTCATTCCTGGACAACATCCTGACGCGTGGCGGTTCTGAAGAGCCGATGGAACTGTTCAAACGCTTCCGTGGCCGTGAGCCGCAGCTTGATGCGATGCTGGAACACTACGGTATTCAGGGATAACCTCAGGCGTGAAAATTGCTTTAATTGACGAATCAGGCACCGGAGACGGTGCCTTATCTGTTTTGGCCGCCCGCTGGGGGCTGGAGCAGGATGAACAGTCGGTGATGGCGTTAGTGATGACGCCGGAGCACCTGGAATTGCGCAAGCGCGATGAGCCAAAGCTGGGCGGCATCTGGGTCGACTTTATCGGCGGCGCGATGGCGCATCGGCGTCGCTTTGGCGGCGGACGTGGCGAGGCGGTGGCGAAGGCAGTCGGCATCAAAGGGGATTACCTGCCGGATGTGGTGGACGCTACCGCCGGGTTAGGGCGCGATGCCTTTGTGCTGGCGGCTGTCGGCTGTCGGGTGAGGATGCTGGAACGGCATCCGGTGGTGGCGGTGCTACTGGACGATGGCTTGCAGCGCGGCTACCAGGATGCGGAAATCGGTGCCTGGCTCCGGGAGCGGTTAACGCTGCTGCATGCCTCCAGCCTGACGGCGCTGGAGGCAATTACGCCCGCGCCGGATGTGGTTTACCTCGATCCCATGTATCCACATCGGCAGAAAAGCGCGCTGGTAAAGAAAGAGATGCGGGTATTTCAGTCGCTGGTGGGCGCAGATAATGATGCGGACGGCCTGCTGCTGCCTGCGCGCCAGTTGGCGAAAAAACGGGTGGTAGTGAAGCGCCCGGACTACGCGCCGCCGCTAGCTGGCGTGACGACCCAATCGGCAGTGACCACCAAAAGTCATCGCTTTGACATCTACCCGCCGCTGAAAAGCTGACTAAGTTATCGCTTTGATCTTTTCCTGACAAACAACACTGAAATCCAGGCGCAGGGAGTGCAGGCAGAAGAGTAAAGCGTCCCGCGCCATGGAAGGCGCGGAACGAGCTGTCAGGGATGACGTTTTTTGCGTCTTTACGATCGGCCTGCACTCCCTGCGCAGGCACGGACTTTTGTGAAAGATTAACGCATATTCCCTATGCAGACACGGTCTTTAGCGCAGGGCTAACGCATACTCCCTGTGCAGCCACGCTATTTCTTCGCGGCAAGCCTGGCGCTTACTCTTCGTCTTCATCGCGCAGCGGCACAATCAGCATATCGATATGTACCGTATTAATCAGCTGACGCGCAGAGGACATCAGCTTGCTCCAGAAATCCTGATGATGCCCGCAGACCACTAAATCGATATCATATTTCTTAATCGCCTCAACCAGCACCTGCGCCAGATCGCCGCTGCCGCTCAGCGTCTCGCTCACCGGATAGCCAGCTCCCTGAGACAGCTCAGTCAGAGCGTGATGCGTCTCTTCAGAAATACGCTTTTGCATATCGCCAAGGTTCACATCAATCAAACCGGTATACAGATCGGAATAATTCACATCCACGTGAATCAGGGATATTTTGGCATCGTAAGGACGCGCCAGTGAAACCGCTTTTTCAACCAGCAGTTTACTTTCCGGCGAGAGATCAACGGCAATCAGAATGTGTTTATAAGCCATGACGGAACTCCTTCCATGTGTCACATACTGTCAGTATAGCGCCAGTTGTTAACAAATGTGCTTGCAGCACGCCCGCTTTGCGAGCCGGATCAAGGAGTGTTTTACCTGCTTTTCCGCCGTAATGAAAATCGAAGCTGGAAAAATTTTAAACTCATCTCCTACACTAATTCTTAACGGTCCTGCTTCTGCAAAAGGCCGTACTCTTCTGTTCAGACATAATTCAGACCGGTTCAATAGAGGTTGGCGAGTAGGGTGGGGCGTATTCAGCGTATCCCCGCTGAGCACGCTTCGGCAGTTGTAAGCCGGGAGGGGAAACATGATTAGCACCGTCGCGCTTTTCTGGGCTTTATGTGTGGTTTGTTTGGTGAACATGGCGCGCTACTTTTCTTCTTTGCGTGCGCTATTGGTTGTGTTGCGCGGGTGCGATCCGTTGCTGTATCAGTATGTGGACGGCGCAGGCTTTTTTACCGCGCATGGCCAGCCAAGTAAACAAGTCAGGCTGGTGCGCTATATCTGGAAACGGTATTACCTCGATCATCATGATGAAGAGTTTATTCGCCGCTGTGAGCGGGTGCGCGGGCAGTTTGTCTTAACCAGCTCGCTATGCGCTCTGGTGGTGATTAGTCTGGTGGGATTAGCGATTTGGCATTAAGCGTCAGAAAAGAAACGGGCCGGATTAACCGGCCCGTAGAGACATCAGATAAGCTTTAGCGCCACCCAATAGAGGCTGCCCGAAAGCAGAATCGAGACAGGCAGGGTAAATACCCACGCCAGCGCGATACTTTTAATCGTACGGCTCTGCACGCCGCCGCCATCAACCAGCATGGTACCGGCAACCGATGACGACAGAATATGCGTGGTGGACACCGGCATCCCGGTATAGCTGGCGACGCCAATTGATACCGCGGCCGTCACCTGCGCCGACATGCCCTGCGCATAGGTCATGCCTTTCTTACCGATTTTCTCGCCGATGGTGGTGGCGACGCGACGCCAGCCGACCATCGTACCGAGCGACAACGCCAGCGCCACTGCAATGATAATCCACACCGGCGCATACTCAACGGTATTCAGCAGGTCGCCTTTCAGCTTGCCAAGGAAGCGTTGATCTTCAGCCTTCACATCCGGCATCTTGGCCGCTTTTTCGGCGGTATCGGAAATACAGAGCAGCAGGCGGCGCAGATGGCTGCGCTGTTCCACGCTCAGCGCGTCGTAGCTGGAGAGGTTATTCAACAGCTGCTGCGCACGGTTAATCGCAATCAACGCCCGTGAACTGTCGCAGTGAAACTCCTTCGGCCCGTTCGGCACTTCTTCCGGCGTCGGCAGCGCTGGCGGCGTCAGCTCGACAACGTGCTGCAGCGTATCGCCATGCTGGTTATAGTACTGCTCCAGATGGTTTACCGCGTCACGGGTACGCGTGATGTCATAGCCGGAGGCGTTCATGTTAATCACGAAGCCTGCGGGCGCAACGCCAATCAGCACCAGCATAATCAGGCCGATGCCTTTCTGACCGTCATTGGCGCCGTGAGAATAGCTCACGCCGATGGCGGAAATAATCAGCGCGATACGTGTCCAGAACGGCGGCTTTTTCTTGCCGTCTTCCTTTTCACGATCGGCGGGCGTCATATGAATACGACGACGCTTTTTGGTATTGCTCCAGTAGCGGCGCAGCAGGAAGATCAACCCGCCCGCCACCACCAGGCCAATAATCGGCGACAGGATAAGCGAAGCGAAAATGCTGATCATTTTTGGGATATTGAGCGCATCCACCACTGAGGTGCCGGTAAGTAAGGCGTTGGTCAGGCCAATACCGATGATAGCGCCAATAAGCGTATGGGAGCTGGACGCAGGCAAACCAAAATACCAGGTTCCCAGGTTCCAGATAATAGCGGCGAGCAGCATGGAGAAGACCATAGCCAGCCCGTGCGCCGAACCGACATTCAACAGCAGGTCGGTAGGAAGCAGATGTACAATGGCATAAGCGACGCTCAAACCACCTAACAGCACACCAAAAAAGTTAAACACCCCGGCCATCACTACGGCCAGCTGCGCACGCATCGCACGCGTATAGATTACCGTCGCCACTGCGTTAGCCGTGTCATGGAAACCATTGATGGCTTCGTAAAACAGAACAAACAGCAGAGCAAGTACTAATAACAGGCCGGTATTAAAATCGAGACCAGCAAACAGATGTAGCATAAGCGTTACGCCATTTTCGGGGACATGAACGCGGCGCATTATCAGCGACAAACCGCGCCGGGGGAAAGAAAAATATAGACTTTTTTTGCCATAAAAGTGTAAAACGCGCGTCATCAAGCAGGAAAAGAGCTCATAAATCCGTTAGTTACATTATGTTACTTTCAGTTCCCTTTAGTTACGCTGGTCTGCGCGGAAGCAACCTATTACAATCGCGGTCTTTGCCCCGTCGGCAGGAGTGAGCAGTGGAAAAGTATGACGTTATCATTATTGGCGCCGGGGCTGCCGGGCTGTTTTGCGCGGCTCAGGCAGGGCAGCGCGGACTGCGCGTATTGCTGCTGGATAACGGCAAAAAACCGGGCCGCAAAATCCTGATGTCCGGCGGCGGCCGCTGCAACTTTACTAACCTTTATACCGAACCGGCGGCCTATCTCTCGCATAATCCTCATTTTTGTAAATCAGCGCTGGCGCGCTATACGCAGTGGGATTTTATCGCGCTGGTTAACCAGTACGGCATTGCGTATCACGAAAAAACGCTGGGCCAGCTGTTTTGCGATGACTCGGCGCAGCAGATTGTCGATCTGCTGATGGCGGAGTGCGAAAAAGGGCAGGTGACGCTGCGACTGCGCAGTGAAGTCCTGTCGGTCAGCCGTGACGATGCAGGTTATGCTGTTCAACTGAACGGCGCGGAAGTGCGGGCGGGTAAACTGGTAATCGCCAGCGGCGGGCTGTCGATGCCGGGGCTGGGCGCGTCGCCTTTCGGCTACCGGCTGGCGGAGCAGTTTGGCCTGCGCGTCTATCCCACGCGCGCCGCTCTGGTGCCTTTTACGCTGCATAAACCCCTGTTGGAGCAGCTTCAAACCCTGTCGGGCGTCTCGCTGCCAGCCACTATCGAAGCAGCGAACGGCAAACGTTTTAAAGAGGCGATGTTGTTTACGCATCGTGGCCTCTCCGGACCGTCGGTGTTGCAAATCTCCAGCTACTGGCAGCCGGGTGAATTCGTTACCATCGATCTATCACCGGAACGCGATCTGGATGCCTTTATCAATGAAGAACGGCAGGCGCGCCCGAATCAAAGCCTGAAAAATACGCTGGCGAAGCCTTTGCCGAAGCGGCTGGTAGAGGTACTGCAATTATTGGGCATCGTACCGGAAGTGACATTGAAACAGCTCAACGCGAAGCAGCAGCGCGAGCTAACCGAAACCCTGCATGGTTGGCGCGTACAGCCCAACGGCACCGAAGGCTATCGCACCGCGGAAGTCACGCTGGGCGGCGTGGATACCACGCAGCTCTCCTCGAAAACCATGGAAGCGCGTGACATACCCGGTTTGTATTTTATCGGCGAAGTGGTAGATGTCACCGGCTGGCTGGGCGGCTATAACTTCCAGTGGGCCTGGAGTTCCGCCTGGGCCTGCGCGCAAGCGCTGAATGCTGATTGAAGATAAAACGCGGCTGTGGTGATATTCAGCTGCAAAAAAAAGCAGGCCCCGTTATGGCGCGCATTGGCGGGGCCTGAAAATAAAACAGCAAAATTTTTCGTCTGTCATCCTACCGGCTTTACTGGGCAGCCTAATCAAGCGCAGAGGCGTTAGTTTTTTGATCAGGCATTGGCGCAAAGCAGAACCGGAACGTTACCGTTCATAAAAATATAACCGCCGTTACCATCATAATAGATATTATATTGTGCCGGCTGATTTTTGCTTGTATAAAACCCCTCCAGTAAATAAGCCAGAGAGTGATTGTCGGTATTATCAAAGGCCGCAGGAATAATGGCTTTTGACGTTAGCAAGTAGTTACTTTTGGTGGTAGTGAAATCAAATAACACCTTCCTGCTTAGCACTTTGTGATGTCCTGAAGCATTGATAAATTCACCATCCATCGTCACGAAACCCGAGACGTCATCAAAAAAGAAGTGCATCAGCATATTCGCACGCAGACCATTATTCTGCACATGATACTGTGCCAGACAGGAAAAATGGCGGTTGGTAGTATTCATGGTAAGGTAAATTGCAGCGGCGATGATGAGAGTTAATATTGCTGTTAAGATCTTAAATTTATTATTCATATCGCTTCGCCTAATAACCAAGAAGCACAAGACCTGCTGTTGTTAGCGATCGGTTCGAAACAGGAAAAAAATGTTATCTTTTTATTGAATTTGTCGTAAGTAATATAAACGTAGGGCCGCGAGTTGCAGTCGATATACTGCTTTATTCTGCTATTTATCTTTTCTTTTAGGGGCAGGTTATTGCGATAGATATAGAGCTGGCAGGCCTCTTGTCCGTCTATTTTATCATAGCTTCCCGTCAGCTTTTTAAAATCGGCGTTAACCGGATGAATAAAGAAGGCGAGGGCAAAGCACAGCACGAAAAGGGAAGCCGGAAGCAAAGAGTTGAGCGGCCTGGCTTTGGCAGGGAAAACCGGAGGGGGAAATGGCTCAGGAAGCGCGACAGGCAGCGTATCTTCCGAGGTTACCTGCCTGACAGTGATGCTGTGATCGAACCTGAACCCTTTACGCGGGACGGTAATGATCCAGCGGTCTGCGCCGGGCCTGACATTTTTTAGCGCTCTGCGGATCAGAGAAATATTTTGGTAAAGCGTATTAGGTGAAACGTTATGACTATTATCTCCCCAGGCATAATCATACAGATCGCTTTGCGATACCAATCCACCGGTTGTAATTAATAGCTCAAGACATTTAGCTGCCGGCTGGGTTAATGTTTTGTCCTCCTTTTCCTGAGGATGACAAAAAAGCCTCTGATTCCCTGGATAAAAATAAACAGACTCATCAATAAGAAAAACTGGACCCATAGCCACATCCTGTTCGCTAAGTCATTTACGTGCTCCTGATGATGGAGACATTATCACGCTTTTATAAGAATGTGCATGCTATTTTACTCAATATTGGTAGGAAATAAATCGCTTATAAAGCTGCGGAAATTTCGTTATTTCATGCGACGACATAAAATTTGCCTTTTATTTGCTGAAAAGAGAGCAAAAAACGCCTTAAATTTGTCGAGGGAGTGACTAACATCCTTTTGTGGATAGAAACAATATCACTAAGAATCAATCTCACAGACATACTTTTAAAAGTAATAATTAAAAAGGCACTTTATCCTTTGTTGATTTTTCCGCTAGCAGCAATTTTTTTAAAAGAGCTTACGTTGCCATACGGAAAGGGCAGACAAGATTTGTTTTCATTTTTTTGTAACTAAATTAACAAGTTGGCTGTTTCTTAAATGCCAAACTTAACTTCTTAAACGAAAAATAAATCTTATTTAAAACAGTTAGGGTTGTCTGAGTTAATAGTAAAGGTAATATCGGTTTCGTTATCGCCGTATCGAAAGGGTTCGTCGGTTAAAAGAAAAATTAAAAATATAATATATGGTGTAGGAAATGACGTAGCATTCGATTTGTTGAAGGTGGCGATCGTTCTGACTGCATATTTACGTAATTATTCAAAAAGGATTGTTGAAATATTATGGAAATTATTGTGTGTTCTGATAATTTTTTCTTTGCCAGCGGCATAACCGCGCTGCTAAATCAGGCGGGCCACGACACCTGGGATTTTTTTTATCATCCTAAAAGGAAGCTTTCTATAACAGAAAATGAAGAAATTGTTATCATTATTGATACTAATGAGCGCAGGCCTTTACGCCACCTTTTTGCTTCATTAGGTAAAAAGCCGCTCAGAGTGTTCTTTATTACCGATGATTTGTCAGAGCAGCAGGATATGCGTTCCCCTTGCCAGGGGGTGATACCGCGAAAAATCAGTGCCGCAGCTCTGTTAAGCGTGCTGGCGGAAACCTCGGCTGGGGTGAGGCCGCTAGAGTTTTTACTTACGATTCAACAGCGCAAAGTGCTGCAATACCTGATACGCGGCGTAACCCCTGGCGTCATTGCTCGCGTGATGAATATCTCTGTTAAAACCGTATCAGCGCATAAACGTAAGGTCATGATGAACTTTGGTCTGAAAAAAATGAATGCGCGATCGTTAAACTGCATGGCCGATTTTATTTATAAATCGCTGCTGGTTTCAGAACATCTTAACCGGCTAAAACATCCGCAGTTCATCAGTCGTCCGGTCTATTAATTGGGCAGGTGGCCTTAGCGTTAAAATTAACAGCATGAACGCCTCTGGGGTAACAATATTGAAATTCCTTAGTGCTTTTCGTAACGGGTTAAGTTTAAAAAAGCTTTAACTTTTGTTTACAAAGCGATGCTACGCCCCTTTTTGTAGCATCGCTATTTTTATTACTCTTCCTTTTGGCTTCGCTGACATCCCGCTCCGACCCGCTTCATGTCTCCCTTCCTGTCCGAAAATGTCACGTTTTTGCCTGCTGTCACTTGCACAATCACCACAAGATACTAAATTTTAACTAATAGATTCCCTGGTGTTGGCGCAGATGCGCTCCCCGCTTGATGCGGGTTTTTTTTATATTTCCTGCGTCAAGAGATGGTCATCTCATTCATTTTCCAGCATGGAGAAAGCCAATGAAAGCATTGACTTATCATGGCCCGCATCGTGTCAAAGTTGATAATGTTCCCGATCCCGGTCTGGAAGCGGCGGATGATATTATTTTGCGCGTAACGGCGACGGCAATCTGCGGTTCCGATCTGCATCTCTATCGCGGCAAGATCCCGGGCACCTCCCATGGCGATATTTTTGGTCATGAATTTATGGGCGAAGTGGTAGAGGCTGGCCCGGACGTCACGGCGGTCAAAAAGGGCGATCGGGTAGTGATTCCTTTTGTCATTGCCTGCGGCGACTGTTTTTTCTGTCGTTTGCAAGAGTTCGCCGCTTGTGAAACCACTAACCCTGGCCGTGGCGCGATCCTGAATAAAAAACAAATTACCTCTCCCGCCGCGCTGTTTGGCTTTAGCGCGCTGTACGGCGGCGTGCCGGGCGGGCAGGCGGAATATGTGCGCGTACCGAAAGCGAATACCGGGCCATTTAAAGTGCCGCCAGTGCTGGCTGATGATCAGGTGCTGTTTTTATCTGATATTTTACCGACAGCCTGGCAGGCCGTGAAAAACGCGCAGGTGACTAAGGGCAGCAGCCTGGCAATTTTTGGCGCTGGTCCGGTCGGCCTGTTAACTGCCGCCTGTGCGCGCATGTTAGGCGCGGAAAAGATCTTTATGGTCGATCACCATCCCTATCGTCTGGCGTTTGCCAGAGATCGCTATGATGTTATTCCCATTAACTTTGATGAAAATGACGATCCGGCTGCTTTCATTATCGAAAATACCACGAACCATCGTGGCGTCGATGCGGTGATTGATGCGGTGGGTTTTGAAGCGAAAGGCAGCCTGACCGAAACCGTAATGACCAACCTGAAGCTGGAAGGCAGCAGCGGTAAAGCGTTACGCCAGTGCATTGCCGCCGTAAGACGCGGCGGGATTGTTAGCGTGCCGGGCGTGTATGCGGGCTTTATTCACGGCTTCCTGTTCGGCGATGCGTTCGATAAAGGGCTGACGTTTAAAATGGGCCAGACGCATGTTCAGGCTTATCTGCCGGAGCTGCTGAACTTAATTGAGCAGGGTTTTATCAAGCCGGAAGAGATTATTACGCACCATATGCCGCTGGAGCGTGCGGAAGAAGCCTACAAAATTTTTGAAAAACGTGAAGAGGAGTGCCGTAAGGTCATTCTGGTGCCGGGACTAACGGAAACGTTACGTCACGCCTAAGCGCCTTTTCAGGCCTAATTTCGGGTTTCAGCGATCATGCTGAAACCCGTTTTTTTATCTTCACTCGTTCGCTTTTTTCAGCAGCGTTATCAGCCGGGTCAGGGCGAAAAGCGCCGCCTGGTTAATAACCGACTCGCTGTCACCGCTAAAATGTCTCATCTCTGCCTTTATCGTCCCGTCCGGTAAGCCCCAGCCAAACCAGATAGTGCCGGCTGGCGTACCGTCCGGGCCATCATCCGGCCCGGCATAGCCGGTGACCGACAGGCTGACCGCTTCGCCGGATTGCGCTTTAGCACCCGCCGCCATTTCTCGGGCGGTTGGCTGACTCACGGCGGTAAATTTTTCCAGCGTTCGTACGTCAACGTTCAGCAGACGCATTTTGGCCTCATTGGTATAGGTGACGAAACCGCTGCTGAAATAATCCGCGCTGCTGCTGGCGGAGCACATTGACATGCTCACCAGCCCACCGGTACAGGATTCTGCCGTTGCCAGCTTAACCTTTGCTGTCGTAAGCATTTCCCCCAGTTCTGAAGCAGCCTGCCGCAATTGTTCATTCATTCTCGTTCTCCTTGTCTGGTGAATAAACTAAGTGTAGAAGACGCGCTTTATTTTGATTGAAATAAATCCCGACGATAAATCAGAAAAATCGTGATGCGTTCGGGCAGTTATTCCCATTGCTGTTTAATCAATGTATTAACACCATTCTTTTTCTATATTTTCTTAAGCAAGCAATAACTGAACGGCTAATAAATATGATTTCTTCCTGGTTAACAACCAAGTAACTCGTATTTACACTATCTTTTTAATAATGGTGATACTTTTTGCATGCGCCTTTTTACTTTTCCCCTCTGCTTTATAACGGAGTGATGATTATTTTCTCGGTTTTAGTAAATAATTTTCTCTCTGGTGCGCAGAAATAAGCGAGGCTTAAGAGGAACGAAACAGTGATTACACCCTTATTTAAAATAAAGCCGTTAGTTAAACTTATTCGGCCCAGGGCTGCCCTTAGCGGAACATTATCGATCTCATTACTCTCTTTTACCCCCGCCATAGGCGATGCGGCCTTGCTGGATGCGGTTAACGTTGAAAAGAACGGCGTTCTGATACTGCATGACGGCGACGAAATAGTGGTAACGGGCAGCAAAAATGGCCTTTGCGGTATTTGCAACAAACCGGGCGCGCCAGATAGTACGCTTAATTTAGGCAATGGCGTCAGTATTAATGTTAATGGTCCAGTGGCTGGCGGCATTATGCTAAAGGGCGAACGGTCCACCCTGCAAGCTAATCAATTACAGGTTAACGTTAATGGCCAGTATGGTATTCATGTAGAGGCGAAGGAAGCGCAGGTTAATTTAGGTAGCGGCAGCCGTATCGAATTAAATAACAATACTCTGATGGCCAATGGCATTTATCTTGGCAATCAGGCTTCTTTGTCAGCAAACGCATTAACTATTAATACTCACGGCACAGGCAGTGGAGTATATATTTCCGATGCTGGCACCCAAATGGATATCGGCGATAATTCGCTTGTTCAGACGCAGGGTGCGCAGGCAACCGGCATTTATATTTTCGGTCGGGATAATCGCGCTTCCGGTATGCCGGCCAGCCTGAAGGCGAACCGGCTTACCGTAACGACCGAAGGCGAATTAGCCTACGGTATGAATATTCAGGCTAATTCGGCGGTGAACTTAGGGCGCGGCAGCCGCATCGAAACCCGTGGCGCAGGGGCAATGGGGATCTGGAACCTCGGCAAGCTAACGGCGGATGAGCTACATATCAAAACCGCCGGCGGCAACCTCGCCAACGCGCTGGAAGTAAGGCAGCAGGGCGTGGCGACAATTGGCCCCGGCAGCTCGCTTTATAGCGAGAACAGCGGTGCGCTGGTTGTTCGCGGCGAAGCGGCTACCGCAAACTTTCACGGTAGCGAAACAGAGCGTAACCGCATTTTTTCCAGCGGCTCTTACGCCGTCTCGGCGCAGTATGACGGGGCGAAGGTCAATCTCTCCTGGAGCGACATTGATATCCGCAGCAGGCAGGGGTTGGCGATAGGCATATGGGCAATGAGAGGGGGGGAAATACAGGGCGATAACCTGTCGATTAGCGGTAACAGCGGGACGATAGGCATACATGCGATGGACGGAAGCAAGGTTGAACTAACCGGAAAAACGGTTATTCGAATGGCATCGCCGCTCGATATGGCGTTAAGTACGCAAGATAGCGCAGGCTATCGCGCCAGCCGCATCAGCCTGAGCGGGCTAGTTGATATTGTCGGCAGTGCGAATGCCGTCGCCGGTGACATCATACTGTCGATGGCTGCGGGCTCGCAGCTAACGGGCGTAGCGGTCAGCAATGGTGTTAACGGTGGCTCCGTGAATATCAATATGGACCAAAGCCAGTGGAATATGCCAGGTAATTCGCAGATAGATAATTTAACTCTGCACAGCAGTACGGTTAACTTTACCGCTGAAGAGGTGGGAACGCGTCTGACGGTAGGTAATTTGGCAGGAAACGGCACCTTCGCGCTAAAGACCGATATCGTAGAACGCCGTAGCGATCGGCTGACGGTGACCGGCAGCAGCGCGGGCAGCCACTATTTGCAGATAGGCAATCGCGGCGATCTACAGACCACCGGACAAGAAGTGTTGACGGTGGTAGAAACGCAGGATGGTCAGGCACGCTTTGCATTTTCGCCCACAACAGGAAAAGTAGAGCTGGGCGGTTATCTTTATGGCCTGCAGCAAGCGGGATCGAACTGGCAGCTGGCCGCCACCGGCGAGATAGACACGCCAACGCCGGGGCCGGAAGAGGAGGAAGTTATACCGACGCCTACACCCAATCCCATACCAGATACGGAGCTGGAAGAAGAGGAACTGGAGATAACGCCGACGCCCAATCCCGCGCCGCTACCTGAACCTGAAAAGAAGGAAGAGGAGCTGGAGATCGTGCCGCCCGCCCGGCAACCAGACGAGCCGGAAATCACCAGCACGGCCGATGCCGGCGCTAACTTCCTGAATATCAATTACCTGATTAACTACGTGGAAACGCAAACGCTGATGCAGCGCTTTGGCGATCTGCGACAAAAAAAGAGCGGCGGCAACGGCTGGATCCGCGGCATCGGCGGACGTTTCGATGATTTCGGCAGCAACAAGCTCAACGGTTTTCGTCTGAGCTATTCCGGCATGCAGTTTGGCGTTGATAAACAGATTGCGCCAGAAACGCCGGTAACGCTGGGTCTTTTTATGGGCGTCACCAACGGTAAGGCTCATTACGCCTCCGGCCGTGGCGATCAAAGCTCGAAACATACCGGTTTCTATCTTAGCGCGCTGGCCGATAACGGCCTGTGGCTGGATGGTCTGGTGAAATATGCGCGTATGAAAAACAGCTTTAACGTCAGAGATTCTCAGGGAACGGCAGTCGGCGGTCATAGCGCCGCTGATAGCTACAGCGCCTCGCTGGAGGGAGGGAAACGCATTAACCTGACGGCGGCAGCGCAGGGTTTCTACCTGGAACCGCAGCTGCAGCTAAGCTGGAGCCATCAGCAGAAGGATCGTCTGGTTGCTTCCAACGGTCTGCATATCGACCTTGAGGGCTATCATTCTTTACTGGGACGCGCCAGTGCGCTGCTCGGCTATCGCGTGCAGCAGAAAGGCCTGGATCTCAATCTTTATCTGAAAAGCGGCATCGTGCGCGAATTTAAGGGCGATACCCGCTATCGTCTTAACGGTTCGCCGGAGAGGCACAGTTTTAACGGCGACTGGTGGAATAATGGCCTTGGCGTCAGCGCGCAAATCGCCGACCAGCACGTGGTCTATCTGGAGGGTGATAGCTCGACCGGCAGCCAGTTTAATCAACGGCGGTTTAACGCTGGCTATCGCTTTAGCTTCTGAGGTTAACGCACCTTTACCTGCTTTTACCTAAGCAGCGCGCCTGGCTGGCCTGATTGCGCTTATATTTTTGCCGTACGGGTTGTTTTTTACCGCTTCAGGCGGCCACATTCCACAGGAGCAGAATAATGAACAAGCTAACGTCTATGGCCTCGGCCCTGACGCTGATGCTGGCGACGGGTCATGCCGCCGCCGCTTCCTACGGCGAGCAGCTGGAAGGCTTTTCAATGCCTTATCCGCTACAGCATTTCACCTTTACCTCTCAGCAGCAGAACCTCAGCATGGGGTATATGGACGTTAAGCCGGTCGGCAACGCCAATGGTCACGTAGTGGTACTGATGCATGGTAAGAACTTTTGCGGCGCCACCTGGGAAAGTACGCTGCGAGCGTTAAGCCAGCAGGGCTATCGGGTTATCGCACCGGATCAGATCGGTTTCTGTACCTCAACCAAACCGGATAACTACCAGTACAGCTTCCAGCAGCTGGCTAACAATACCCATCAGCTATTGCAGCGCCTTGGCGTGGAGAAAGCGATCGTTATCGGCCACTCCACCGGCGGCATGCTGGCGGCGCGCTACGCGCTAATGTATCCGCAGCAGACGGAAAAGCTGGTGATGGTCAACCCTATCGGCCTTGAAGACTGGAAAGCCAAAGGCGCGCCCTGGCGATCGGTGGACGACTGGTATCAGCGCGAACTGAAACTGTCGGCGGAGGGTATAAAAAAGTATGAGCAGCAAACCTACTATTCTGGTCAGTGGAAGCCGGAATATGACAAATGGGTCGATATGCTGGCCGGGCTGAACAGCGGGCCGGGGCATAAAAAAGTCGCCTGGAACTCTGCGCTGATCTACGACATGATCTATACCCAGCCGGTTTACTATGAATTGCCGGACCTGCGTGTTCCCACCACCTTATTTATCGGCACCGCTGATACCACCGCCATCGGCAGCGATATTGCTTCGCCGGAGGTGAAGGCGCAGCTGGGTCATTATCAGGTGCTGGGCAAAGAGGCAGCCAAACGCATTCCTCATGCCCGCCTGGTAGAGTTTGACGGTATGGGACACGCGCCACAAATGGAAGCGCCGGATAAGTTTCATCAGGCGCTGATCGAGGATTTAGCGACGTTAAAATGATAAACGCGGGAAAATTTTTTGATGGCCACAACGATCTGTTGCTGCGCCTGTGGGTAAATCACGCGGACAATCCGGTGCAGGCTTTTTTCAACGGCCGGGAGCAGGGCCATCTCGATTTTCCTCGTATGCGTCAGGGCGGTTTTGCCGGCGGTCTGTTTGCGGTTTTTGTGCCGCCGGTCGCCTGGCTGGCCGGGGAGCGCGGTCAGGAGGTGACGCTGGTGCAGGCGCAGCACGACGCGCTGGCGATAGCCGAGGCGCAGATTGCCATTCTGCGTCAGCTGGCGGAGGCGTCCGCAGGTCGGGCGCGGCTCTGCCTGTCCGCCGCCGATATTGAACAGTGTCTGCAACAGGATGTGCTGGCGTTGGTAATGCATATCGAAGGCGCAGAGATGTTGGATGAGGAACTGACGCTGCTGGATCGTTTTTATCAGCTTGGGCTGCGCAGCATCGGACCGTTCTGGAATCTGCCCAATCGCTTCGGCGTCGGGGTGAACGGTGGTTTTCCCGGCTCGCCCGATACTGGCGAAGGCATGACGGCAGCGGGTAAGGCGCTGATTCGTGCCTGTAATCAGCGACGGCTGCTGATTGACCTGTCGCATATGAATGAGAAAACCTTCTGGCAAACCGCTGAGCTGAGCGATGCGCCGCTGGTGGCCACGCATTCTAATGCGCACGCGCTTTGCGCGCAGCCGCGTAACCTGACCAATGCGCAGCTGGAGGCGATCGCCGCCAGCAACGGATTTGTCGGGGTTAACTTCGGCAATGCTTTTCTGCGCGCCGACGGGCAGCGCAACGCCGACACCTCCCTTAACGAAATTGTTAAGCATTTGTGTTTTCTGCTGGATAAGTTAGGGGAAGATCGGGTGGGCTTTGGCTCTGATTTCGACGGCATCAGCGTGCCGGAAAGCCTGGGTGATGTCACCGGGATGCCCGCGCTGTTTAACGCCTTAACCGCTGCGGGTATTGATGCGGATCTGCAACAAAAGCTGGCCTGGCGCAACTGGCTGCGAGTGTTAAAGCGCACGTGGGGTCAATAGAAAAGTTGCGATCTAAGTCACATTAGAGCAACATCTGCGCTGCCAAATTTTCATATTTGACAAGTTACGGATTGCCTGCCGCAATTAAGGGTGACAATCCGTCATTTTAACACCAAGAGGAGAACCCCTATGTCCGCATGGATCAAACCTGCATTTGAAGATTTACGTCTGGGTCTGGAAGTAACGCTGTATATTTCCAACCGCTAATCCCTGCGCCCGCGCCCGTCGCGGGCCTGTTACTCTCCTTTCCCGGTTATCACATGCAGATCAAAGTTCTTGGCTCCGCGGCTGGCGGAGGGTTCCCGCAATGGAACTGTAACTGTAAAAACTGCCAGGGCGTGCGTAACGGCACGATGAAAACCTCACGGCGTACGCAATCTTCTATTGCGCTCAGCGACAATGGAAAAGATTGGGTACTGTGCAATGTCTCGCCCGATATTTGCCATCAGCTGCTGGCTTCGCCCGAATTGAATAACCCCGACGTGCTGCGCGGCACCGGTATTGGCGCCATTATCCTTACCGACAGCCAGATCGATCACAGCGCGGGCTTACTCAATTTGCGTGAAGGCTGTCCGCACCATGTCTGGTGTACTGAAGAGGTTCATCAGGATCTCACTACCGGCTTTCCGGTTTTTACCATGCTTTCTCACTGGAACGGCGGGCTGATCCATCATGCCATCGTACCGGAGCAGACATTCAGCGTCAGCGTCTGCCAGAGTCTGCGCTTTACCGCCATTCCACTGTTGAGCAACGCGCCGCCTTACTCGCCGTATCGCGACCGTCCGCTGCCGGGCCATAACGTGGCGCTATTTATCGAAGATGGCAATAGCGGTAAAAGCCTGCTGTATGCGCCGGGCCTGGGCGAGCCGGATAATGCGCTGATGCCGTGGCTGCAAAAGGCGGACTGCCTGTTGATCGACGGCACGCTGTGGCGCGATAACGAGCTGGCGGCGACCGGCGTCGGCAAAAATACCGGTAAAGATATGGGCCACCTGGCGCTGTCAGAAGAACAGGGACTGGCCGCGCTGCTGGCATCGCTACCGGCGGAACGTAAAATTCTGATCCATATTAACAACACCAACCCCATCCTGGATGAAGAGTCCCCCGAGCGCCAAAGCCTGACGCAGCAGGGCATCGAAGTGAGCTGGGATGGCATGTTAATCGAGGTATAACCATGACGCAGGCACAGCCGCTTTCGCCGCAGGCTTTTGAACAGGCGCTGCGCGCCAAAGGCGCTTATTACCATATTCATCATCCCTATCACATCGCGATGCACAACGGCAAAGCGACGCGTGAGCAGATTCAGGGCTGGGTGGCGAACCGCTACTACTATCAGACCAATATCCCGCTGAAAGATGCCGCTATTATGGCTAACTGCCCGCATCCGGAGGTGCGCCGCAAATGGGTGCAGCGCATTCTCGATCACGACGGCTACGGTGACAGCGAAGGCGGCATTGAAGCCTGGCTGCGCCTGGGCGAGGCGGTAGGTCTGGATCGCGAAGTGGTGCAATCGGAAGCGTTGGTGCTGCCCGGCGTGCGCTTCGCGGTAGATGCCTATGTTAATTTCGCCCGCCGCGCCAACTGGCAGGAAGCGGCCTGTAGCTCGCTGACCGAGCTGTTCGCGCCGCAGATCCATCAGGCGCGGCTCGACAGCTGGCCGCAGCACTATCCGTGGATCGAAGCGGAAGGCTACGACTATTTCCGCAGCCGCCTGAGTCAGGCGAACCGCGACGTAGAGCATGGCCTGCAGCTGGCGCTGGAGTATTGCGACACGGTAGAGAAACAGCAGCGGATGCTGGAAATCCTGCAGTTTAAGCTGGATATTCTGTGGAGCATGCTGGATGCGATGACCATGGCGTACGAAATGAAACGTCCCCCTTACCATACGGTCACGGCGGATCTCGCCTGGCATAAAACGAGACTGGTGTAATGGAAATTACCGCATCACAGATCCCGCAGTTCCGCCGCGGTTTCCGCCTGCAGTGGGAAGAGGCGCAAAACTGTCATGTCATCCTCTATCCGGAAGGCATGGCGCGTCTGAACGGCAGCGCCGCAGAAATTTTACTGCTGGTGGATGGCAAGCGCACCTTGGGCGATATCGTCGCCGAGCTGAGCGCGCGTTTCCCCGGCGTGCCCGATCTGGGCAATGACGTGACTGATTTTTTTGGCCAGGCCTATGAACAGAAGTGGATCATCTTCCGTGACTGAACGGAAACCGGCGGTTAACCCGCCGCTGTGGCTGCTGGCGGAGCTAACCTACCGCTGTCCGCTGCAGTGCCCGTACTGCTCTAACCCGCTCGATTTTGCCCAGCAGGATAAAGAGCTGACCACCGAGCAGTGGATTGAGGTATTTCGCCAGGCACGGGCGATGGGCAGCGTGCAGATCGGTTTCTCCGGCGGCGAGCCGCTGGTGCGCAAAGATCTGCCGGAGCTGATCGCCGCCGCGCGCAATCTTGGCTTTTACACCAACCTGATCACCTCCGGCATCGGGCTGACCGAGAAAAAGCTGGATAGCTTTGCCGAGGCCGGACTGGATCATATTCAGATCAGCTTTCAGGCGAGTGATGAAACGCTGAACGCCGCGCTGGCCGGCTCGGAAAAGGCGTTCCGGCAAAAGCTGGAAATGGCGCGGGCGGTTAAAGCGCACGGCTATCCGATGGTGCTGAACTTTGTGCTGCACCGCCATAACATCGACCAGATCGATCGCATTATTGAACTGTGCATCGAGCTGGAGGCGGACGACGTCGAGCTGGCGACCTGTCAGTTTTACGGCTGGGCGCAGCTCAATCGCGAAGGATTGCTACCCACACGCGAGCAGATCGAGCGGGCCGAGCAGGTGGTGAAGCAATATCGTCAGCGCATGGCGGAAAGCGGCAGCCTGACCAATCTGCTGTTTGTGACGCCTGATTATTATGAAGAGCGCCCCAAAGGCTGTATGGGCGGCTGGGGAGCAATTTTTCTCAGCGTGACGCCGGAAGGCACCGCGCTGCCGTGCCACAGTGCGCGCCAGCTGCCGGTAGAGTTCCCGTCGGTGCTGGAGCACGATCTGCAGCATATCTGGTATGAATCCTTCGGCTTTAATCGCTATCGTGGCTTTGACTGGATGCCGGAACCTTGCCGTTCCTGCGACGAAAAAGAGAAGGATTTCGGCGGCTGCCGCTGTCAGGCCTTTATGCTGACCGGCAACGCCGATAATGCCGATCCGGTCTGCGCTAAATCGCCGCATCACGGCAAAATCCTTGCGGCGCGTGAGGAGGCCAACTGTACCCAGATGCAGATTAGCCAGCTGCAGTTCCGCAATCGGGTTAATTCTCAGCTGATCTTTAAGGCGAACGCGTAATGTCGCAGGCGGCCTCGTTACGGCTGGATAACGGCCTGACGGTGCGGCTCCAGCACGACGCGCAGGCGTCGGAGGCCGCAGCGCTGCTGCAGGTCGCCAGCGGCAGCGACAATGAGCCGGCGCAGTGGCCTGGGTTGGCGCACCTGCTGGAGCATCTGCTGTTTACCGGCAGTGCAGGCTATACCGGGCAGCAGCGGCTGATGAGCTGGGTGCCTGCGCAGAGCGGTCGCCTGAACGCCACAACCCGCGCCGATCGCACCGCTTACTTCTTTAGCCTGCCCGCCAGCGGGCTGGAGGCGGGGCTGGCGCGTCTGGTGGATATGCTGGCGCAGCCGTTGCTGGCATCAGACGCGATCGCGCAGGAAACGGCGGTGATTGACGCGGAATATCGCCTGCTGCGTCAGGATACGCCGACGTTAACCGGCGTGGCGCAGCGGCATTTTTTTCACGGTCCACCCGCTATGCAGCGCTTTCAGGTCGGCAGCCGCGCCAGTTTTGGCGACGATGTTAGCCGATTACGGCAGGCGTTAATCGATTTCCATCAGCAACGTTATCACGCAGGGGCGATGACGCTCTGGCTTTGCGGGCCGCAGCCGCTGGCTGAGCTGGAAACCCTTGCCCGACGCTACGGAGCCAGTCTGTCCGGCTCCGCTTCTGCTTCCGCTGACGCGGCGGTGTCGCTCTCTCCCTGCTTACGGGCGCGCGCGGATGCGGCGGTACGCGCAACAGGCGCGACGCAGCTTACGCTAACCTTTGCGCTTAATCGTTGGCAGGAGAGCGATGCAGGCTGGTGTGCGCTATTGCAACAGCTGCTGCGGGATGAAGCGGAAGGCAGCCTGCTGGCGCAGCTGCGGGCCGCTGACGCCTGTGACGGCGTCAGTTTACAGGAGGTCTGGCGCGGCGGCGGCGCTGCGCTGATTGCCGTTTGTTTCTTACCGGCGCATCCGCGTACGGATCTTACCGCGCAGCTGGAGGGCGCGCTGCGACAGTGGCTGGCTCAGCTTGCCACCTTTACCGCCGCGCAGCTAAACCATTATTTGCAACTGGCGCAGCGCCAGTATGCCCACAAAAGCGTGCTTGATCGCCTGCGCGAACAGGCATTCGGCTTTGCCCCGCCGACAGCGGTAACGCCAGAGGCCTGGCAGCGCTGGCTGAAACAGTTGCAGCAGGCGGAGATCGGCCGCCTGTGGCTGGATGAGAGCGTGCAGGGCGAGGTGACTTCCTCGGCAGGATTCGAATTTATCAGCGCGCCTTTCCACTCGGTTCCAACGGTCTCCGCTTTACCGCTGCGTTTCTGGCCTTTCCCGCCGCTGGCTGCGCCGTCCACCTTACCCCATAGCGCAGCGCCTTTACTGCATTTGCCTTCGTCCGCGCCTGCGGTATTAACGCTGCGCCCGGCGCTGGAAACCCCGATTACCGACCCGCTGGGTTATGCTCTGCAGGCGGCGCTACGCGCGTTGTCGGCCAGCCTGGCGCATCAGAACGGCAGGCTGAGCGTTGAGCGTCAGCAGGGGATTTGGCAGCTGCAGCTGAGCGGCGAACCGGTATTTATGCTGGCGGCAATGGCGGCTATCGTTACGCAGCTGCAGGCGTTTACGCCGTCAGACGCCAGCGCGCGCGCCTGGCAACGGGAGCGGCAAAAAGAGCAGGGCGATATTCCGGTGCGTCGGCTGCTTAACCGGCTACCGGGCTGGCTGCTGGCGCAACAGCCCGCCTGCGCCGCGCTGGAAAAAGTAGTATGGCAGGCAGCGCTGTCAGGCGGCAGCCCGACGCTGGCTCAGCAACTGGCCCGTTTGCTGAGTCAGCTGCCGGGAAGCGTAAAAAACGCAGCCCGCTGGCTGCGGTGCGATCCGCTGGCGGGGCAGCGTCAGACGCTGCGCCTGAGCCAGGGCGATACGGCGCTGCTGCTGTTTTGCCCGTTAACGCAGCCAGGCCTGGAGGCGCAGCTGGCGTGGAGAATGCTGGCGTTAATTTATCAGCCAGCCTTTTTTCAGCGCCTGCGGGTAGAACAGCAGATCGGCTATGTGGTCAGCTGCAGCTTTCATCATGTCGCCGATCGGGCAGGCGTGCTGTTTGCTTTACAATCGCCGCAGTGCAAGGCTGCCGACCTGTTAATACATATTCAGCGCTTTTTGCAGACGATGGAAGAAAATATCGCTCAGCTTGCCGCTGATGAGCTGGTGGACAAGCGTGAGCGGCTATGGCAGCGGCTCCAGCCCGACGGCGATGTGCTGGAGCGGGCGCGCCAGGCGCTGGCATTTCCCGAGCTGGTCTCTCCGGCGGCGCGCGTCCAACTGGACAGGCTGGATGCGCCCACGCTGCTTGCATGGCATCGTGCGCTTTGCAACCCCATCTACTGGTGGCAGTGCGCTGCCGAGCCGGATCCGGTTTAATGCTGCTGGCGTCGCGCCTTTTTATGCTGATACATAATACCGTCGCTGTGATTAAGCAGGCTCGTTAGCGGCTGCGGCTGGGCCGGATCGAACTCCACCATCCCCACGGAAAAATCGAGGCGGTAGCGGCGCTCCAGCGGTTCGATATACCGCTCCAGCTCGGCGCGAAAATCCTTTAGCCGTTCATCCGCCTGCTGCTGATTCATATCGATAAACAGCACGACAAACTCATCGCCGCCGAGACGGGCAAACAGCGCCGAATGGCGAAAACTGATTTTCAGTGCGTCGGCAAAATCCATTAACGCCCGATCGCCTTCCCGATGACCGAAGTTATCATTGATCTGCTTAAACTGGTCGAGATCGAAAAACGCCAGACAGGCGAAGCATTGGCGCAGCGCGCACTCTTACAGCAGCATCTGCCCCAGCGCCATAAAGCCGCGCCGGTTGGATATCTGCGTCAACTCATCGGAGGTGGCTGTCTGGAAATTAACCAGTTCGGCTTCCACCATTGAGGCCAGGTCGCGCAAGGCGCAGGCATCATCGGCATCAAAGGCACGGGGCTGGCTATCCAGAATGCACAGCGTGCCCACTTTCGCCCCGTTAGGCGCGCGCAGCGGACAGCCAGCATAAAAGCGAATATGCGGCTCGCCGGTAACCAGTGGATTATCATGAAAGCGCGGATCTTCACTGGCATTCTCCACAATCATCACCTCATCCTGCAGAATCGCATGGCCGCAGAAAGAGATATTGCGTGGCGTTTGGGTCGCGCTGATGCCGTCGCTCGATTTAAACCATTGATGATCGGCATCCAGCAGGCTGACAACCGAAATTGGAACATTGAACAAGCGTTTTGTCAGCCGCGTCAGGCGATCGAAACGCTCTTCGGCTGGCGTATTTAATATTTTCAGCGCATAAAGTTCGCTCAGGCGCTGATGCTCATTAGCAGGGATTTCTGGTGTTTTCATAAAAACCTTCGAACTTCATTGTTATTTGATTTATTTACTCTCCGTGACAGTATCGGTCAGAAAAGGCACAACTTCAGGAAAAAACAGCGTGGATGTTATTCCGCCTTCCATCAAGCTGAGCAGGCACCAGCGCTTGACCTGAACCGTTACCTTAGTTTGTCGGCAGGGAAAGGTAAAATCTGCGGGAAAAATAGTTAAAAATGAGCATGATCCAGGCAGCCGGGCGGCTGCCTGAAAGGGAACTACAGCAGATTACGTTCCGCCAGATCGAGCGCGAAGTAGCTGAAGATAACATCGGCGCCGGCGCGTTTAATCGCGCCCAGGCTTTCCAGAATCACCGCATCTTCATTGATCGCGCCAGCCTGCGCGGCAAACTTGATCATCGCATATTCACCGCTTACCTGATAAGCCGCCAGCGGCAGCTCGGTGCGCTCACGGATATCGCGCAGAATATCAAGGTAGGCGCCAGCCGGTTTCACCATCAGCGAATCCGCGCCTTCCGCCGCATCGATTAAGGATTCACGGATCGCTTCGCGGCGGTTCATTGGGTTCATCTGATAGGTTTTACGATCGCCTTTCAGCGCGGTGCCGGCGGCTTCGCGGAACGGACCGTAGAACGAAGAGGCGAACTTGGTGGAGTAGGACATGATCGCAGTATCGGTAAAACCCGCTTCATCCAGCGCCCGGCGAATCGCCGCTACCTGGCCATCCATCGCCGCAGAAGGAGCGATAAAATCAGCGCCCGCCTGCGCGGCTACCACCGCCTGCTTGCCAAGGTTAATCAGCGTCGCGTCATTATCCACGCCGTGATCGCACAATACGCCGCAGTGACCGTGCGAGGTATATTCGCAGAAACAGGTATCGGACATGACGATCATTTCCGGCACCGTATCTTTGCAGATGCGCGACATACGCGCCACCAGGCCGTTTTCCTGCCAGGCATCGCTGCCGGTGGCATCGGTGTGGTGTGAAATGCCGAAGGTCATTACCGAACGGATACCCGCTTTAGCAATGCGTTCAATCTCCCAGGCCAGGCGCTTTTCCGGGATGCGCATAACGCCCGGCATCGCTTCAATCGCTTTGTAATCATCCACGCCTTCTTCCACAAAGATTGGCAGGGCCAGATCGTTGCGGCTTAGGGTGGTTTCCTGGAACATATCGCGCAGCGCGGCGCTTTTACGTAATCTTCTGGGGCGATTAATCAGAGAAATATCAGACATAGTTATTTGCTGTACAGGTGAAAAAGTCATCATAGTGTACGCGCTTTTAAATTAGCGGGTGAAACTTCCCGTGCGGAGTTGCTGGCAAAAATAAAACGCAACGTGACCTTAATCGCTATATTTAACAGCTATGCAACATCATGCCGTTTAATATTCCAGCCGGATCTGAGCAGCCTTGTTTAATATAAAAAATCATTATTTTTTTGTGCCGCTTGAAAAAGCGTCGGCCGCACATAAATAGCTGTCAGGGAGCGACTTCCCTGACATGTTTAAGCTTTTGATGGCTCAACAGCAGATTTTCAGGAGGTTATTCATGGCATTCAAAACACTTTCCCTGTTCCCCGACGTTACCGACAGCCTGTTCTCCGATCGTTTTAACCGTATCGACCGGCTGTTTAGCCAGTTAACCGGCGATGCGCCACTGGCCACCACGCCAGCTTGTGATATTAAACGGCTCGATGAAAGCCATTATTCCATTACGCTTAGCGTGCCGGGCTGGAAAGAGGATGAGCTGGAAATTAGCGCTACGGGCGGCCAGCTGACCGTGAGCGGTAAACGCGCCGCAGAGCAAAACCAGCAGGATGAAAAAAATAGCTGGCTGCACCGTGGCATTAGCCGCCACAACTTTAGCGTCAGCTACGCTCTGCCGCAGCATGTAAAAGTAGAACGCGCGCGTCTGGAGCACGGCCTGCTGGAAATTTCGCTCTATCAGGAGATCCCTGAAAGTGAGAAACCGCGCAAAATTGCTATTGAAAGCCAGCAGCGCGTAATTGAACACCACTCTTAATCATGACCCCCGGCCTGGCGCCGGGGTTTTTTTATCGACTACGCGCCTGCATTTTTTCCAGCTCTTTCGCGTCGTGGCTGCAAAACAGCGTGATATTTTCCTGCTGGCTTAGCGACAGTGTCCGTAGCCGCTGCTGATTCTCCCGCCGCGCCGCATTATCGGCCGCCATCATCCACTGGTAAAAACGCAGCCCCGGCGTGCAATGACGCTGCGGCTGATGCATTTCGCCGCGATAAAACCAGGCGTCACCGCCGTGCAGCAGCCAGCCGTCGTCTTGCTGAATAGCCACGCCCGCATGGCCTGGCGTATGACCCGGCAGCGGAATCAGCAGGATTTCGGGCGGCAGCCCGTTTAACGCCTTCACTGCGGCAAATCCCTGCCAGCTTTCGCCCTGCGGCTGATAGGTCTGCCACTGGACGTTGGCGGGCCATTGAGCAGGAAGATAGCGCCGACGCTGTAGCCAGTTGTCGCGTTGATGGCTGGTCTCCAGCTCCTGTTGCAGCAGGTGAACGCGCGCATGCGGGAAGTCGGTTAGCCCGCCAGCGTGGTCGAAATCGAGGTGGGTCAGCACGATATGACGCACATCCTGCGCCTGAAAGCCCAGACGCTGCACCTGCGCCAGCGCGCTCAGTTCAGGGCTGCGCTGAATATTATTGAACCGTCGAAAGAAGAGGGCAATACGTGAGTCGTGACGGAGATCCTGTTCGCCGAAGCCGGTATCCACCAGCACCAGTCCGTCGCGATCGGTTTCAATCAGCAAGCAGTGACAAACTAAGTGAGCGTGCACGCCTTTACTGAAGCCGTCATACAACGCCCCGCCAAAAGGACACATCGAACCACAGCTCAGGTGGTGTATCCGCATAGCCTTCCTCCTTAAACGTAAAGCTTAAGTGTGGGCGCTAATGTGCCAGCACGCCAGACGGTAACTTTCAGAACAATCGGGCCGCCACAGGGCGCGCTTTCGTGCCGCTGCGTCTGTTGATCGCCTGAATCGTTTCTACACTTAGATTTTTATGGGCGCGGTACCGCGCCGTCAATAATGAACGCAACGCGTAATAGGAGGTTCTATGAAAGCTCTTGTCTGGCATGGTGTCGGTGATATTCGCCTAGATGATGTTCCTGAACCACGTATTGAAAGCCCGGATGACGCGGTGATCAGGCTAACCGCCTCGGCCATCTGCGGCACTGATTTACACTTTATTCGCGGCACCTTTAGCAATATGCGTCAGGGCACCATTCTGGGTCATGAAGGGGTCGGTATTGTTGAAGCGCTGGGCGATAACGTACGCAATTTCGATATCGGCGATCGGGTGGTGGTCTGCTCTACGGTCTCCTGCGGCTACTGTCCGCCCTGTCGGGAAGGCAATACTGCCCAGTGCGATAACGCTAACCCCAACGGCCCGGAGGCGGGCACCTGCTTCTTCGGCGGCCCGGAAGCTACCGGTCCGGTAAACGGCCTGCAGGCAGAGAAAGCGCGCATTCCTTTCGCCTCTAATACGCTGATAAAAGTGCCGACTGAGGTCACCGATGAACAGGCCATTCTGGTTAGCGATATTTTTCCGACCGCCTGGTTCGGCGCTGAGCTGGCGGAAATTGAGCGCGGCGATATTGTGACGGTTTTCGGTGCCGGGCCGGTTGGGCAGTTTACCGTCGCCAGCGCGCTGTTAATGGGCGCGGCGCGCGTGATTGCTATTGACTGCCATGAAGATCGGCTGGCGATGGCGCGTCGTCAGGGCGCCTTTACCATCAACTTTGAGAAAGAAGATCCGGTCGCCACCATCAAAAAGCTGACCGGCGGCGTTGGCGCTGACTGCGCCATTGATGCAGTTGGGGTAGATAGCCAGCACGTCCACAGCGGTCCGGCGGCAGCACAGGCTGAGGAAGAGGCGGATAAGTTTCAGCAGGAAGTGGCGCAGGTCGCGCCGGAAAATAGTGATCATCAGCATGTTGACAATGGAAACTGGGTGCCGGGCGACGCACCTGGTCAGGCGCTGGAGTGGGCCATCGCCTCGCTGAAAAAAGCGGGTACGCTGAGCATTATCGGCGTCTATCCGCCGGAAGCGGAAACCTTCCCTATTGGTATGGCGATGAACAAGAACCTGACGATGAGAATGGGCAACTGTAACCATCACACCATAATTCCGCAGCTGCTGGAGCTGGTGCGAATGGGCGCCATCGATCCGGTAGAGGTGCTGACGCAGGTAGAGCCGCTCAGCGATGTGGTGTCTGCCTATAAAGCGTTTGATAAGCGCGAGCCAGGTTGGATTAAAACCGAATTGCTGCCGCAAGATTAAGCGCCGCAGCCTGAAAAAAAGCCCCTCAGTGAGGGGCTTTTTGGTTACTCGTTAATGCGCGGATGCTGCTGGATCAGATTCTTACGTCTTTCCTCCAGCTTAGCAATCTCCTCGGTAATATCGTCGATTTTCTGCTCGATATTATCGTGATGCTCCTGCAGGATTTCACGCGCCTCGTTAATATCGGAGGCAGCAGGAGTTGCGCCCTTCAACGGTTTGTTGGCCGTCTCTTTCATAGTGATACCGGTAATTAAACCGATCACCGCGATCACCATCAGATAGTAAGCCGGCATATAAAGATCGTTCGAGGCTTCTACCAACCAGGCGGCCACGGTAGGCGTCAGACCGGCAATTAATACCGAAATGTTAAAGGCGCTGGCCAGCGCGCTATAGCGAATATGGGTTGGAAACATCGCCGGTAGCGACGACGCCATTACGCCAGTAAAACAGTTAAGCACAATCGCCAACATCAGCAGACCGGCAAAAATCAGCCCCAGTACGTTACTGTTGATCAGCATAAAGGCGGGAATAGCCAGGGCAAACAGCGCGATACTGCCGATAATCACAAACGGACGGCGGCCAAAACGGTCGCTCAGCAGGCCAATGACCGGCTGAATAAACAGCATGCCGATCATAATAGCGATAATGATCAGCACACCGTGATCTTCCGAATAGTGGAGGTTATGCGAGAGATAGCTCGGCATATAGGTCAGCAGCATGTAATAGGTGACGTTAGTCGCGATCACCAGGCCAATACAGGCCAGCAGGCTTTTCCAGTGCTTAGTGGCAATATCGCGGAAAGAGACCTTTGGACCTTCACGCAGGCCTTCGCGGTCGCCCTGTTCCAGTTTCTCCACATGCTGTTGAAACGCTGGTGTCTCTTCCAGCGCATGACGCAGATAAAGCCCAATAATGCCCAGCGGCAGCGCTACAAAGAAAGGCAAACGCCAGCCCCACGAGAGGAAGTTTTCTTCGCCGATAATAGCGGAAATCAGCACTACCAGGCCCGCGCCCAACACAAAACCGGCGATAGAGCCGAAATCAAGCCAACTGCCCATAAAGCCGCGTTTACGGTCAGGCGAGTATTCCGCCACGAAGATCGAGGCGCCGGTATATTCGCCGCCTACCGAAAAACCCTGGGCCATTTTCGCCAGCAGCAGCAGTATCGGCGCCCAGATGCCAATCGAGGCGTAAGAGGGGATCAGACCGATACAGAACGTACTGAGCGACATGATAATAATGGTGATTGACAGGATTTTCTGACGCCCATATTTATCGCCAAGTCTGCCAAAAAACAGGCCGCCCAGCGGGCGAATCAGAAAGGGAACGGAAAAGGTGGCCAGCGCGGCGATCATCTGCACGCCAGGATCGGCGCCAGGAAAAAAGACTTTACCTAAGGCATAGGCGACAAAACCGTATACCCCAAAATCGAACCACTCCATCGCATTACCCAGCGATGCGGCGGTAATTGCCTTGCGTAAACGCGCGTCATCGATGATGGTAACGTCATCAAGCGCAATTGGTTTTACACGCTTCCTACGTAGTTTCATATCATTCGCCCTGTGTTTGCTGATTAATTTAATCTCCTCTACGGTGCGAACCGAAGTGAGAAACGATCAGGTCGCCACGTTGAGGAAATTTTTTCTGGCCTAACACCAGCTCATTTTGCCATCACTCGTAATAGTCACTTAACGGAATGATTACGTTATGATCCCACAGTATATCGTCAGAACGCGGAAAATGTTACATCTGAGCCATAAGTAGCGGAAAATGGCGTATAAAAAGTAATCATTAACCGCACAAACAGCAGACTCTGCTGTCACTTAAGCTTATTTAAAGCCTGGCAGTAAAGACGCCTTTTTTCCGCTATCGGCAGGACTAAAAAGGGAAAGACATAAAAAAGCGCCGGAGACCGGCGCTTTAAGTGAGCGTTAACCAGAAGAGGAAAGACGATCGAGGTTAATCAGCGAAAAAGCACTGTTTTAGCGCCAGCTCAACGCCGCGTAGCTCAGCCAGCCCTTTCAGGCGGCCAATGGCGGAATAGCCGGGGTTAGTCTGTTTATGCAGATCGTCCAGCATCTGATGACCATGATCGGGACGCATAGGTATCGCGCGTGCGGCGCCGGCACGGCGGCGGCGCTGCTCCTCTTCCAGGATCACCTTTATTACGCCGACCATATCTACGTCGCCTGTCAGATGCGCGGCTTCATGAAAACTGTTGGGGTTTTCTTCCCGCTGCGTGGCGCGCAGATGGATAAAATGGATACGGTCGGCATAGGTTTTCGCCATCTGTACCAGATCGTTATCGGCGCGTACGCCGTAAGAGCCGGTACAGAAAGTAAAGCCATTATGCAGGCTGCTGACCGTCTCGGTAAGCCACTGCATATCCTCCTGAGTAGAGACAATACGTGGCAGACCCAGAATAGGACGCGGCGGATCGTCCGGATGCACCGCCAGCATAATGCCTACTTCTTCCGCCACCGGCACGATAGCGCGCAGGAACGTGGCCATATGTTCGCGCAGGCGCGCCTTATCAATGCCGTCATACTGCGACAGCTGCGCCTGAAACTGCTCCAGCGTATAGCCTTCTTCCGCGCCGGGCAGGCCGGCGATAATGTTGCGCGTCAGCGTGGCGATCGCCTCTGGCGTCATGGCGGCATAATAATCGGCCGCCTGACGCTGCTCGTCTGCGCTGTAGGTTTGCTGGGCGCCGGGACGCTTTAGAATATGCAATTCAAACGCAGCGAAAGCGACGGCATCGAAGCGCAGCGCGCGTGCGCCGTTGGGCAACAGCCAGCCGAGATCGGTGCGCGTCCAGTCCAGCACCGGCATAAAGTTATAGCAGACGGTATCAATGCCACAGGCGGCGAGGTTACGCAGCGACTGCTGATAGTTAGCGATATAACGCTGCCAGTCACCGCGTTGGGTTTTAATCGCTTCATGTACCGGAACGCTTTCCACCACCGACCAGTAAAGCCCTTTTTCCGCCAGCTGTGCCTGCCGCGCCTTGATCTCATCTGTTGTCCAGATTTCACCGTTCGGAATATGATGCAGAGCGGTAACGATACCGGTCGCGCCAGCCTGCCTGGCATCATCCAGCGAGACGGGGTCGTTAGGGCCATACCAGCGCCAGGTGTGTTCCATAAGCTCTCCTGTAGTCGATTTATCTCGAAGCGGCGACCCAACGCAGCGGCCAGCCGATTAATGTAAAGGGCCATTGGTCCGGCCGCTGGGCCAGAATAGGGGAGTTTTTTGCCTGAAAGAGTGATGATTGTCCCATTATCAGGCGTTGTACCCGATAAACCAGGGCGTTGGCTGTAACAATAACGCCTCGTGAAATCGTGTTTACAGCAGCCTTAACCGGATAGAGAGAATTGTTATGACACTACCCGCCATCAAAACCGAGCGGCTCTATCGACAAATTTCCAGCCTGATAAGCGCTGCGATCGCCCGCGGCGAGTTTGCGCCGGGCACGTTGCTGCCGCCGGAGCGTGAACTGGCCAGGCAACTCAACGTCAGCCGTTCGTCAGTACGTGAAGCACTAATTGCGCTGGAGGTGACTGGCTGGGTAGAGATCCGCAGCGGCAACGGCGTACAGGTGGCGAATCCGCTGCCGGGCAAACCGACTGAGCCGGTGGATACCTTTAGCCTGCGCGATCTGATTAAAGCGCGTCAGGCTTTTGAGGCGATGACCGCCGAACTGGCGGCGCGTCACGGTACGGCGCAACAGCGGCAGGAGTTGCTGGAGGTTGCTCATCAACTGGCGCAGCATCAGGTAAATGACGACGAGTTTTTGCGTCATGATAAGCGCTTTCATCTACTGATCAGCGAAATGACCGGCAATGACCTGTTACGGGAGATGATGGAGCAGCTGTGGAACCGGCGTAAAAGCCAGCGCTTTGTGCGGCTGGAGAGCCACTTTGCGGATCGGGATTTTCCTCAGGCGTTGAACCATGACCATCAGCTGATCGCCAATGCCATCGCGCAGCAGAATCCGCAGCTTGCCCGCGACAGCATGGCGCTGCATTTGCAGCGCGTTTACGATCATCTGTTTGATACCTCCGCCTGATATCCGATGGTTAACGCTTCACCGGCGGACGGCCGTTGCCTAATAAAATAGCCAGCTTGCTGCCGCCCGGCGTGGTTTCCATCAGAATTTTACACACGCTGGTCAGCGGCACCGACAGCAGCATCCCTACCGGGCCGAGTAGCCAGCCCCAAAAGATCAACGACAGAAACACCACCAGCGTGGACAAGCCGAGGCCGCGCCCCATTACGCGCGGCTCCAGCATATTGCCGAATACCATATGAATGGCGCTGAACAGGGCGGCGACCAGCAGCGCATCATAAAAATCGTTTAGCACCAGCGCCTGAATAAAAGGCGGCACGCCGGCAATTATTGGCCCGATATTGGGAATAAAGTTCAGCACAAACGCGACCACGCCCCAGAACAGGGCGAACTTGACATCCAGCAACAACAGGCTGATCCAGACGGCAATGCCGGTAATCAGGCTGATCAGCGTTTTTAATGCCAGATAGTGGGTCACTCCTTTCAGCGCCTTATGCAGGCCGGCGATGCGGATCTGCGGATTAATCAGCGCGTTGCGCAGCTTATAAGGCAGATGGCGTACTTCAAACAGCATGAAAATCACCGTCATGATCAGCAGCACAAAGTTACTCATCGCTCCGGAAAACTGCGTCAGCACCATGGTGGCGACATTCATAATTGCGTTCGGATCAAGCTGTTCCGCCAGCGCGCGGGTAGAGACAGGGATGTTTAGTCGCCCGGCATAGTGCTGAATCACCGTCAGCTTTTGCTCAAGAATGGCGCGTATTTGCGGATAAACCAGCGAGAACTCATTGACCGAGCTGGCCAGCATGGCGACCAGCATCAGAATAACCATCAGCACCACCACCATCACCAGCGTAATCGCCCAGCTGCGGCGCAGACCGCGACGCATTAGCATATTGACCAGCGGGTTGAGAATGATCGCCAGAAAGATGGCTAACAAAAAAGGAACGATAATATCGGATGCAGCACGAATCCCTGCCAGAATGACCACCAGCGTTGCCATCTTCAGCAACATGTTTTGTCCCATCTTTTCCTGCTGCGGCGCGAGCATAGTTTTCCCTGTAAATAATTTCAGCACAGCAAATTGTAGCTGCTAACCCTTGCCAACGAACTGATTATTGCTACTAACCTGCGTATAGTAAAAACTTAGCCGGTTAATTATCACCCGTAACGAGTTAAATATTATGTCTGGACAGCCTGAGACGGAAGCCTCTGTCAGCGCTTTTCGTCTGAATCAGCGTATTCTTTCAATAGTGATTTTCAACTTTGCCAGCTATCTTGCCATCGGCCTGCCGCTGGCGGTCTTGCCTGGCTACGTGCATGACGTGATGGGATACAGCGCGTTTTGGGCGGGGCTGGTGATTAGCCTGCAATATCTCTCTACGCTACTCAGTCGACCCCACGCCGGCCGCTATGCTGATTTATGGGGGCCGAAAAAGGTGGTGATTTTTGGCCTGTTTGGTTGTCTGCTGAGCGGTATTTGTTACGCGCTAGCCGCCCTTAGCGCCGCCTGGCCGCTCATCAGCCTGAGTTTGCTCTGTATTGGCCGGCTGGCGTTAGGCATTGGACAAAGCTTTGCCGGCACCGGTTCTACCTTGTGGGGCGTGGGCGTGGTCGGCTCGCTGCATATTGGCCGGGTAATCTCCTGGAACGGCATCTGCACCTATGGCGCGATGGCGTTGGGCGCGCCGCTTGGCGCGTTGATTTATCATCTGGGCGGTATTCTGCTGTTGGCGGCGGTTATTATGCTGATCGTAATTGTCGCGATCCTGCTGGCGTTGCCGCGGCCGTCGGTCAAAGGCAGTAAAGGTAAACCGCTGCCGTTTCGTGCGGTGCTGGGAAGAATTTGGCCATTCGGTCTGCTGCTGGCGATGGCCTCAGCGGGATTTGGCGTGATCGCCACCTTTATTACCCTGTTTTATCAGGCGAAAGGCTGGCCGGGGGCAGCATTCTCATTAACCCTGTTTAGCCTGGCGTTTGTCGGCACTCGCCTGCTGTTTCCCAACAGCATCAACCGGCACGGCGGATTGCGTGTGTCGTTGGTCTGTTTTGCGGTGGAGGCGCTGGGGCTGTTTATTGTCTGGCTCTCTTTTTCCCCATGGTTGGCGAATTTGGGTGCCTTACTGACCGGCGCAGGCTTTTCGCTGGTTTTTCCGGCGCTGGGCGTGGTGGCGGTGAAAGCGGTGCCGCAGCAGAATCAGGGCAGCGCGCTGGCCACCTTTACCGCATTCATGGATCTCTCGCTGGGTATTACCGGGCCGGTCGCCGGTTTTATCATGAGCTATGCGGGTGTGCCGGTGATCTATCTACTGAGCGCCCTGCTGGTATGCCTGGCGCTGCTGCTAACGTGGCGCATGCGTCGGCAGCCCGAAGCGTCGTCATAAAGGCGCTATAAAAAAGGCCTCCGTTGGAGGCCAGAAACTGCAAAGACACAAATAACAGATAACTCTTGCAGAACCGCGCCGCATTAAGCCTGCAGCAGTTCAATACTTTGGCGGATTTCACGTTCGATATCCGCCTCACGCCAGTTCGCTAAATCAGAAGAGAAAGGTTCAAAGGCGTAAACGCCGCGATAGCCCATCTGCTCAAGGCGCCGTACCTGCGCCACGCTGTTCAGCACATCGCCCTTGCTGAGCATAATACGTTCTTCATCGGTCAGCTCCGCGATGGGACGCGTGTCTTCTACCCCGGAAAGATGCACCAGACCGATGCGCTCGATATCAATGCCGGATGCGAACTCCTGCTCAGCCTGTTCATAGAGATGATGATGGAAAGTATCGATCAGCAGGTTAAAGGGAACCTGCGCATCGCGGATCAGCGACTGAGTTTGTACCGCAGAGCGCAGCGAGCTTTGCGGGAACCCCAGCGGCTCTACCAGACCTTTAATTCCATACTGTGCAAACAGCGGCGCGAGCTTTTGCAGCGCGGCGATGGTTTTTTCCGCCGCGATCGGCTGCCCCTCATTTAACGGGCAAAGCACCAGCGCACCAGCGCCAATCGCCTGCGCCTCTTTCAATAGCGCTTCCGCCTGCGCCAGCAGCGCGTCATCCAGTCGGTTAAAAGGATAAAGCGCGTTAATAGTCACAATCTCCATGCCGTACTGCTGCGCCAGCGCGTTTACCTGCTGGTGGCTCAGGCTATCGGTCACCTTGCCGCTGGGCATGTCATTACGCAATTCCACCTTATTCAGGCCAAGCCGCTGAACCAGCTTGAAAAACGATTCAATGCTGAGACTGGGCGCAATTTTGCGGTTGATACAGAAACGGGTGGGATCGATGGCCATGATGTGCTCCTGCAAAACGTTAAGTAAAAACCGACATTGCTACGCGTCGGGCGGTTGGCCTAAAGAGAACATTTATTTCAAAAATAAGGAATAATGAAATGGTGGTTTTTGGATCTGCTTCGCAAAAATTTCATTTTTCATTGCACGCTATGCAGAAAAGAAGAAGGCGACCGTAAGGCGCCGCCATACAAGGCACAGCGCATAGCCTCCCGGGCAGCTTAACTGACTGAAACAGGCGCGTTACGTTACGGGAAAAATGCGATCCATCCCGCTAAAAACGAATTTTCCAATCTGAACTATTTGAAAAATTTATTTCAATATAATAGGGTCAATGCACGGAAACGGGTTAAATCCCGGCAGCCAATGGCGAAGCGGGCCGTGCGGCAGGGACCACCACATTAATGAGGCATGAACATGAATATCGTTGGAAACTTTATTGGCGGCAAAATCACACATAGCGCCAGCAATGAAACTATTCCGGTTTACGATCCTGCTACCGGAAAAGTGGTGCGCGAACTGACGCAAAGCACCGCGGATGAAGTGGCGCAGGCGATAACGGCGGCGCATAATGCCTTCCCGGAATGGTCGAATACCTCTCCGCTGCGCCGCGCCCGCGTCATGTTCAATTTTAAAATGCTGTTGGAAAAACACCGCGATGAACTGGCGGAGCTGATTGTCAGCGAGCATGGCAAAGTGTGGTCGGACGCCCTGGGCGAGCTGACGCGCGGCATGGAAGTTGTCGAGTTCGCCTGCGGCATTCCGCACCTGATCAAAGGGGAATACTCGCCGAACGTCGGCACCGGCGTGGATAGCTATTCGCTAATGCAGCCGCTGGGCGTGGTGGCGGGCATTACGCCGTTTAACTTCCCGGCGATGGTGCCGATGTGGATGTTCCCGATTGCGCTGGCCTGCGGCAATACCTTTGTCCTGAAGCCGCCGGCGCTGGATCCCTCCGCTGCCGTGCGCATGGCTGAGCTGCTGAGCGAAGCCGGGCTGCCGGATGGCGTATTCAATGTGGTGCATTGTTCTAATGAGGATGCCGAACAGCTTTATACTGACAGCCGTGTCCAGGCGGTCAGCTTTGTCGGCTCTTCAGGCGTTGCGGAGCATATCTATAAAACCGCCAGCGCTTACGGCAAACGCGTTCAGGCGTTCGGCGCGGCCAAAAATCACGCCATCGTTATGCCGGACGCCGATCCGGATGCGACAGTGAACGCCATTATGGGCGGGGCTTATGGTTCTGCGGGCGAACGCTGCATGGCGCTGCCGGTGGTGGTCGCGGTTGGCGATGATACCGCGGATAAGCTGATCGCGCGCCTGACACCATTGGTCAAAGCGCTGCGTGTAGGACCGGGTATGCAAAAAGGCAGTGAGGAAAATGAGATGGGCCCGGTGGTTTCCGCCATCCATCAGAAAAAGGTGCTGGGCTATATCGATAAAGGCGTAGCGGAAGGGGCGGCGCTGGTGGTTGACGGGCGTAACTTCCAGGTGCCGGGGTACGCAGAAGGTTACTACGTGGGTGGCACGCTGTTTGATCACGTCACCACGGATATGGTTATCTGGCGCGAAGAGATCTTCGGACCGGTATTAGGCATTATGCGCGCACCGGATTACCAGAGCGCGCTGGCGCTGGTCAACAGCCATGAGTTCGGCAACGGCAGCGCGATCTTTACCAGCAACGGCCATACCGCGCGTGATTTTGTGCAAAACGTCGAGGCGGGCATGGTTGGCGTCAATGTGCCGGTACCGGTGCCGATGGCATTCCATAGCTTTGGCGGCTGGAAGCGTTCGGTATTCGGCGCGCTTAACGTGCATGGTCCGGACGGCGTGCGTTTCTATACGCGCATGAAAACCGCCACGGCGCGCTGGCCGAGCGGCCAGCAGACGGTATCTGAATTCAGTATGCCAACGCTGAGCTAACCGGTTTACAAGGAGGAACGTATGTCTTTGCTTGCGAAACGTCAGCAGCCTGACACCAACGGCCGTATCCAACACATTACTCCGGAAAGCGCCGGCTGGCGCTTTGTTGGTTTTGATGTCTATCTGCTGAAACAGGGGCAAATCCTGACGCTGGAAAGCGGGGATAAAGAGCTATGCCTGGTGCTGGTCGCCGGGTTGGCTTCGGTGAAAACGCGACAGGCAGAATTTCCCAATATCGGTAAACGTCAGTCGCCTTTTGAACGTACGCCGCCTTACTCGGTGTATGTGCCGCACCAGGATCGCGTTGAGGTGGTAGCGGACTCTGACCTGGAGCTGGCGGTATGCAGCGCGCCAGGGCAAGGGCATTTACCGGCACGGCTGATTGCGCCAGAAGATGTGGGCGTTGAGCATCGCGGTAAAGGGCGCAACAAGCGGCTGGTGCATAATATCTTGCCGGATGATAAGCCCGCCGACAGCCTGCTGGTGGTAGAGGTTTATACTGATGAGGGCGATACCAGCTCTTACCCCAGCCATAAGCATGACCAGGAAGATTCACCGGATGAAACCTATCTGGAAGAAACCTATTATCATCGTTTTCAGCCGGAGCAGGGCTTCGCCATGCAGCGCGTCTATACTGACGATCGATCGCTGGATGAATGTATGGCCCCCTATAATCGCGACGTGGTGACGGTGCCGCGCGGCTACCATCCGGTTGCCACGATTGCCGGATACGATAACTATTACCTGAACGTCATGGCCGGGCCGGTGCGAAAATGGAAATTTACCTGGGAGAAGGATCACGCCTGGGTTAACAGCGACGATTACCCCGCGAACGGGAAATAAGCGTAGCCGGGAAAAGAACAGAAAAAAGCAGCCTAAATCACGGGCTGCTTTTTTATTAGCGACAGGAATTTAATAGTACTACTACTCTTTGGCGTTGTTTAATGCCAGCGATACCGCCAGAGTCTGGGCAAGACAAAGAGAAGCCACCTGAGAACGGAAACCATCTACCTGTGCTTCGCGCACCACAAAACAGACGTCGCTGAAGGCGGCCAATGGGCTAACCTGACTATCAGTAATGGCTATCTGCTGCGCGCCACGCCGGGCGCCCATCTCTACCAGCTCCACACCTTCACGTGCATAAGGTGAGTAGCTGATGGCGATCACCACATCTTTTGGGTTCACCAGGCTAAGCTGCTCGGTGAACATGCCGCCCAGCCCATCGATCAGGAAAGCGCGGCGTTCCAGATGGCGTAAAGCGTAAGTCAAATAGGAGGCCACGCTAAAGGAGCGGCGCAGGCCGATCACGTAGATGTTTTCAGCGTTATTCAGCATCTCTACCGCTTTATTAAGCTGCTCGGGGTTGGTCTGCATCGCCAGCTGCTGCAAGGCCTGTGAATTCACCATGGTAAACACGTTGAGAATTTCCGCTGGGTTTTCAGGAGAGGCGGCCGCCTCGTCGGTCGCCGTCTGCCTGAATAGCCGCGCCCGCTCGGTATAGTTAACCGTTTCTTCCATCAGGTGCTGGCGGAATACCTGCTTCATTTCGTTAAAGCCGCTGAAGCCAAACGCGTTAGAAAAGCGAATTAATGTCGAAGGCGGAACGTCAGCCTGCTGAGCAATAGACGCGACGGTATCAAAAGCGATGCTGTTGCTGTTATCAAGTATATAGCGTGCGACCTGCTTCAGGCGTTTACTGAGCGTATCGTAACGACGGCGAATGTCGTCCTGTAACAGGGAAAGCTGGGTAGGATTAGTTGTCATTACTTCGGCCTGCTAAAAATGATGGGCATATTGCTGAGCGATATTCTACCAGACGAATGGAAAATTTCATTTGAATCCCCGATTAGCAGTCTTTATTTCATCGCAACATGAATTGCCTCACAAAATGTGGTGCTAAATGCCGCACGTTTAGGTAATCAGTGCGCATTAATGCGGATAATTCAGGCTTATCCGGCTGAACGCGCCCGCCGTCCAGATAAAAAAACTAACGCCGCCGATTGAGTGAAGCGGCGGCGTTAGCAAAGGAGATTAGCTTGCCTGGCGTACTGGCCTGGCTTCTCGCCAATAGCCGATGAGCGTCAGGTAGTTATTTTTTACCTGCTCAATCAACTGATTATCGTTCAGTTCGCCCTGTAGCCACTGACGCGAAGGCTGCCCGAAAATGGTACGGCCTACGGCAAAACCCTTCACCCATGGCGCTTGAGCCGCGTCGCGGAAGCCCTTTTTCAGTTTATCTTCCGGCGCATCCAGCCCCAACAGCAGAATGCCCCGGCACCAGGGATCGTGCTGTTCAATGATGGCGCCTAGCGCCTGCCAGCTTTTCAGCGATAGCGGCGGCAGCTTCCACCAATCGGGCTGCACGCCAAGACGGTAAAAATGCTGAACAATATCCAGATAATAAGACTCCTGACGATCCGGGTTCTCTTCCGGCAGGATCACTTCCAGCAGCAGTTCGTGGCCCGATTTATTACAGCCGCGCCAGACGTCGCGAATCAACGCATCCTGCTGTTCACGCAGTTCAGTCTCATCATGGGGATGATAAAAAACCAGGCATTTCACTACATGCTCCTGCGGCCAGTCGATAAGCTGCGAGCCGATATTGCCATGTTCAAGGCGCAGCGGGCGCGAACCCGGCATTTCAATCGGCCGTCCGATCCACCAGCCTTTACCGGTAATCGCATTCAGCGCCTGCTGGCCGTAGGTGGTGTCGGCCAGAATACCGCTGTGGTTTTCTAAGCCCGCCTCGCTGGCTGCCGCTTCCGCCGCCTGCAGCAGCAGCATTTTCAACTGCGGAATACGTGATGGATCGGCGCCAGCCTCCTGGGCCATATCAGCCAACTGTTTGCGATGGTCGAAGGCAAATACGCAGAGCTCTTGCCAGCTCTGTTTGCGGGTAGTGACGCGATGCAGATGGTTAAGCTGCACGTCACGGTCTGGACGTTTTACTTCGCTATCGCGGCTGAGATAATCGTCCAGCTCCGCTTTGGTCGGCATCGCCGGCGCGCAGCCGTGACGCGAAACCACCAGCGCGCCGCAGGCGTTGGCATAGCGACACGCCTGCGGCCAGCCCTCGTCATTAAGCCAGCCGCGCAGCAGGCCCGACATAAAGGCATCGCCCGCGCCCAGCACGTTTAACACCTCCACACGCACGCCGCTTTGCAGCGTCGTTTGCTCCCAGCTATCCGGAATATCGCCTTCAAAAACTACGCAGCCTAACGGACCGCGTTTGCACACCAGCGTAGCTTTGCTGGCCTGACGGACCGCCTTCAATGCCTGCAGCGTATCGGTGCTGCCACCGGCAATATGAAACTCTTCTTCCGTGCCTACGATCAGATCAAAATAGTGCAGCACTTCCTGCAGTTGCTGGGTCACGCGGCCTGATTCGATAAACCGGGTTTCGCCATCGCCCAGCGAGGTCAACCCCCATAACACCGGACGATAATCAATATCCAGCGCGGTACGTAGCCCGTGCCGCCGCGCAATCTCCAGCGCTTTTAGTACCGCCGCACGCGTATCGGGATGGGAAAGGTGGGTACCGGTAACCGCAACCGCGCGGGCGGAAGCGATATAGTCTTCATCGATATCCTGCGGCGTCAAGCCCATATCTGCGCAGTTATCGCGATAGAAAATTAACGGAAAGGTATCTTCATCTTTAATGCCTAATATCACCAGGCCGGTCAGGCGGTGTTTATCGGTTATTAAAAATTCGGTATCGACGCCTACGCGCTGCAGCTCTTCACGCAGGAAACGACCATTGTGCTCATCGCCGACGCGCGCCAGCATCGCTGATTTCAGGCCCTGAATGGCGGTGCCATAAGCGACATTACCGGAGGAGCCGCCGAGATACTTGGCAAAGGTGCTGGTATCTTCCAGACGCGCACCGATCTGCTGACCATAAAGGTCAACGGCAATACGGCCAATACAAATCACATCAAGCCGCTTCTGTTGTGTACTCATACCTGTTGTTTCCTTCTGTGATAAGCCGTCACTGTCAAGCGTCTCCAGAGATCTTACGGGAAAGACCCGATAATCCGATCGCACCGGATCAACTGTGCTGGCAGTATGGGGAATAAATATTCCAAAAACAATATGAAATGAAATTATCAACCCAAAACTGTGAGGGCGGTAAAAAACTCCCTGCTTTTTTATTATGTCCAGAGCGACGGTTACTGCTTCGCGCAGCGCGGAATTTCACCGATTTAGCCTAAACATTGAAGAAGTTAGGCTTGCGCAGTAAATGGAACGGAATATTTGTTTTTTGCGCACTCTTCTACTGACGTTTCACTTTCCTCTGCTGGCAGGCCCCGTTGCAGGCTGGCTGCAGCTATTATTTGATCTCACTCGCAAAATGAAATGTTTCTTCTGTAATCGTATTTTATGGAAAAAATATTTGTTTATAATCGCCTCACGTTTCACTAATGAGCCGTCGGCCGATCGCCGTTTTGGTCGCCGACATATGCGAATTACGGCGCGCCCTGTTAACGGTTCCGCCACGGGTAAAGGATAAGCAAATGGGCAAGATCAGATTAACCACGGCACAGGCGCTGGTGAAATTTCTCGATAATCAATATCTCGCCGTTGACGGGGTTGAAACGAAATTTGTTAAAGGCATTTTCGCCATTTTCGGTCACGGTAACGTACTGGGGCTGGGCCAGGCGCTGGAACAGGATAACGGCGATTTGGTGGTGCATCAGGGGCGTAACGAGCAGGGAATGGCTCATGCCGCCACCGGCTACGCCAAGCAGAAGCTGCGCCGTGAAATCATCGCCTGTACCTCCTCAGTGGGCCCCGGCGCGGCTAATATGATTACCGCCGCCGCCACCGCGACGGCGAACCGTATTCCGCTGCTGCTGCTGCCTGGCGATGTGTTCGCTACGCGCCAGCCCGATCCGGTGCTGCAGCAAATTGAACAGAGCCACGACCTGAGCCTGAGTACGAATGATGCGTTCCGCGCCGTCAGTAAATACTGGGATCGCGTCAGCCGCCCTGAGCAGCTAATGACCGCCTGCATCAACGCCATGCGTGTATTAACCGATCCGGCGGAAACCGGCGCGGTAACGCTGTCGCTGCCGCAGGATGTGCAGGGCGAAGCCTGGGATTACCCCGATTATTTCTTCCAGAAACGCGTCCACCGTTTAGAGCGCCGTCCCGCCACCGAAGCACAGCTGCAAGATGCGCTGGCGCTGCTGGCGCGTAAGCATAAACCGCTGATCGTCTGCGGCGGCGGGGTGAAATATTCCGGTGCGGGCGAGGCGCTGCGCCAGTTTGCTGAACAGCATCAGATCCCCTTTGCGGAAACACAGGCGGGAAAAGGCACGTTAGTTTCCGATCATCCGTTGAATGTGGGCGGCGTTGGCGAAACCGGCTGTCTGGCGGCGAATTTGCTGGCAAAAGAGGCCGATCTGGTGATTGGCGTCGGCACGCGCTACACCGATTTCACCACTGCATCGAAATGGATATTCCAGCATCCTGACGTCAGCTTCATCAACATTAACATCAGCAATTTCGACGCGTATAAACTCGATGGCGTTCAGGTGGTTGCCGATGCGCGCGAAGCGTTAACCGCGCTAAATGAGCGTCTGGCCGCGCAGGGTTTTAGCAGCGAATGGGGCGCTAAAATCGAACAAGCGCAAAGCAAGCTGCTCAGGGAGACGCAACGCGTTTATCAGGTGGCCTACAGCGAAGAGAATTTTGTGCCGGAAATAGATGACAGCATCGATCGCGACGCGCTGTTCGCCGAGTTTAATCGCCTGACCGGCTCCTTTCTGACCCAGAGCAGCGTGCTGGGCACGCTGAATGAGCAACTGCCGGAGGATGCGGTAATCGTCGCGGCGGCAGGCAGCCTGCCGGGCGATCTGCAACGCGTGTGGCGCACCAAAGCGCCGAACGGCTATCACGTTGAATATGGCTATTCCTGCATGGGCTATGAAATTAACGCTGCGCTTGGCGTCAAGCTGGCTGAGCCGCAGCGCGAAGTTTACGCGCTGGTTGGCGATGGCTCTTTTATGATGCTGCATTCCGAACTGGTGACCTCCATTCAGGAGAGAGCCAAAATCAACGTAGTGCTGTTCGACAATATGACCAACGGCTGCATCAACAACCTGCAGCTGGAACACGGCATGGACAGTTTTACCACCGAGTTTCGCTTTCGCGATAACGAAAGCGGCAAGCTTGACGGCGGCTTTATCCCGGTTGATTTCGCCGCCATCGCCGCCGGCTACGGCTGCAAAACCTGGCGCGTTACCACGCTGGAAGAGCTGAGCCACGCGCTGGAAGCGGCACGCAAGGAAACCGTATCCACCCTGATTGACGTAAAAGTTCTGCCCAAAACCATGGTGCATAAGTATTTCAGCTGGTGGCATGTCGGCGGCGCGCAGGTTTCGACCTCGGAGCGTATTGATGCCGTGGCTAAAATGCTGAACGAGCATGTCGAGCAGGCGCGTAAATACTAACTAAAAATTTAGTCCCTAACTTTCTGACATCTACCCTGACAGCGAATCTGGCCTGGCTGGAAGGTTCGCGCTTACCCTAAATTCTGGAGACATCATGACTCTGAAACTTGGCGTTATCGGCACCGGCGCAATCGGCCAGGAACATATTCGTCGCTGCAGTAAAGTGCTGCAGGGCGCCACGGTAGTGGCGGTCTCTGATATTAATCTTGAAGGCGCCAGGGCGGCGCTAACGCGTCTTGGCCTGCAGGCGGAAGTGTATGCCAATGGCCACGATGTAGTGAATTCTCCCGACGTAGATGCGCTGCTGGTGACCTCATGGGATCCCACCCATGAAGAGTACACGCTGGCCGCCATTGCCGCTGGCAAGCCGGTTTTTTGCGAAAAGCCGCTGGCAATGACCGCAGAAGGCTGCCGTCGCGTAGTGGATGCCGAAATGAAATTCGGCAAGCGTTTGGTGCAGGTGGGATTTATGCGCCCTTACGACGTAGGCTACCGCGCGCTGAAAAAAGTGATTACCGACGGCGAAATTGGCGAGCCGCTGATGTTGCACTGCGCGCACCGCAACCCGACGGTGCCAGAAAGCTATACCACCGACATGGCGATCACCAGCACCCTAATCCACGAGTTGGATGTGCTGCGCTGGCTGACCAATGACGACTATAAAACCGTGCAGGTGGTTTTCCCGCGTGTGACGTCAAAAAGCCATGCCCGTTTGAAAGATCCGCAAATTGTCCTGTTTGAAACCCAGAAGGGCATCCGCATTGACGTCGAAATCTTTGTGAATTGCGCCTACGGCTACGACATTCAGTGCGAAGTGGTCGGTGAAGAAGGTATCGCCAGGCTGCCGGAGCCTTCAGCGGTGCAGATGCGTAAAAGCGCCCAGCTTTCCACCTCGATTCTTACCGACTGGAAAGATCGCTTTATTGATGCCTATGACGTCGAACTGCAGGCCTTTATTAATGATATCAGCAACGGCACGCTGACCGGTCCGTCCGCCTGGGACGGCTATGCCGCCTCGGTAGCCGCCGATGCTTGTCTGAAGGCGCAGGAGAGCGGTGCGATCGAGCCTGTTACGCTGCCGCCGCGCCCGGCTTTCTACGATAAGGCTTAATTTTCCGCGTTTCTCCCACTACGGCGGGAGGCGTGTGCAACATGCACTGAGCAATCAGGGAGAAGGTTATGAAAATCGCTTTCGATGTGGATGTCATTAGAGATTTAGGCATCACAAAGATGGTTCATCAGGTGGCTGACTGGGGCTACAAATATATTGAGCAGTCGCCGCACCCGCAGATTAACCCTTTTTATAAGCACCCAAAGGCCAGCCGGGAAATCATGACGGAGTACAAAAACGCGCTGAAGGCCACCGGCGTGGAGATCTCCTCGTTTATTGTAGTTTATCGCTGGTCAGGCCCGGATGAGTTACGTCGCCAGGCGGCGGTCAAAAACTGGAAGCGCATGATTGAAATTGCGGTTGAGATGGGTGTGCAGGTCATTAACACCGAATTATCCGGCAACCCGAACGAACCGGAGATCTGCGAAGAGATGTTCTATCGCTCTATGGAAGAGTTGCTGCCGATTGTAGAACGCGAAGGCATTCGCCTTGAGATCCAGTCGCACCCGTGGGACTTCTGCGAGCGCAACAATGAAACCGCCGATATTGTAAAATCGTTCCGCAGCGATAACGTGAAGTATGTCTATAGCGTGCCGCATACCTTCTTCTATGACAACGGCAAAGGCGATGTAAAAAACATGCTGGAGTACGTGGGCGATGACCTTTCGCATGTGCTGATTGCCGATACCATGAACCACACCAAACACTGTCGCTATATCGTTAATCCGCCGGGCGTTGATGCTGCGGTGCATCAGCATGTCGGCGTAGGGGAAGGCGAGGTGGATTTCACCACGCTATTTAAAACTTTGCGTGAAATGGATTTTGCCAACCGCAGCTGGAAAGTCGGCGGCGAGTCGATTATTACCTCCGCACTGTTTGGCTACCCGGAAAAGATGAAATACCAGGCAGTTGAAACGCGTGAGCTGATGGAACGCGAGCTGCTGGGCAAATAAGGTGGTTAGCTCCGCCGGAGCCTGACCGCGTGACGGCTAAAAGCCGCCGTACCGAACAGAGAATGCATCATGAACAAAGATAACGTGAAGCTGGCGATTGCGCCGATTGGCTGGACCAACGACGATATGCCAGAGCTGGGAAAAGAGAACACTTTTCAGCAGACCGTCAGTGAAATGGCGCTGGCAGGCTTCTGCGGTAGCGAAGTCGGTAGCAAATATCCGCGCGATCCGGCGGTGCTGAAGCCCATGCTGGAGATCCGCGGCATACAGATCTGCAACGCCTGGTTCAGCACCTTTTTCGCCAACGGCGAAAGGGCGAAAACCATTGATGAGTTCATTAATCATATGAACTTCCTGCACGCCATGGGAGCGAAAGTGATTGGTTGCTCTGAGCAGAGCAAAAGTATCCAGGGCACCTCGCTGGCGGTCTTTGAACAGAAGCCGGTGTTTACTGAAGAAGAGTGGCGCTTAACCGCAGAAGGCTATAACGAGCTGGCACAGATTGCCGCTGAAAAGGGGATGCAGGTTTGTCTGCACCATCATATGGGCACCGGCATTCAAACGCCGGATGAAATCGACCGCTTCCTGGCGTTGACTAACGATGACGTTTATCTCCTGTACGATACCGGCCATCTTTACTACTCAGAAAACAGCGAGCAGGCGATGCTGGCGGTGCTGGAGAAGCATCTGCCGCGCATTAATCATGTTCACCTGAAGGATGTACGTGATGAGGTGGTGGCAGAAGTACGTGAGCAGCGTCTCTCTTTTCTTGATGGCGTTAAGCGCGGCACCTTTACCGTACCCGGCGACGGCGTGATTGATTTTAAACCGGTGTTTAAATTGTTGGACGAAGCAGGTTATCACGGCTGGATGGTGGTGGAGGCGGAGCAGGATCCGGCGTTAGCGAACCCGTTTGAATATGCGGTAAAAGCCCGCAAATATATTCGCGAGACTGCCGGGATTTAATCCCAGCCCTAAACTTCAGATGCAGAGACCTTGGTACGCGAACTGGCACAGTGGGTGCCGCAACATAAGGATAAACTGATGGCCATCGCGCAGCAGCTTGAACAGAAGGGCATCGAGAAGGGTATCGCTTCGCGCCATTTGCCACATCGTCGGTCAGCTGGACCGTCAGCGTGCTGGCCTACCTGAGGCGCGCAAATAAAAACGCCGTCAGAGAGTGACGGCGTTTTTTTATCGCAGGTTTGCTACGGCTTATTTGAGCGTAATGGTGTTAATGATGTTTTCAGCCTGCGTCTGCGCCTGCTGTTGATTATCAGCCGGTAGGGTAATCTGCAGCGTCAGCAGTTTGCCTTCAGTCTTCGCTAACACCACGGAAGACCAGGCGGTTTGGTTATTGGCGGAAATCACCGTATCCAGCTGCTGAGCCGCTTCGCCTTTCAGGCTGATCGCCTTATTGGTAACCACCTGAAGCTGCGGATCGCGGTTGCGCTGCTGTTGTTCCAGACGCTGACTCAGCACGTCCAGCCCTTCATTAGTCGCATCGCCTTCAATCACGATAATGGCGCGCTGGCCGCTTTCATCGGCGTAAACGTGCATGTTGTTGGACTGGGTGCCCAGCTTGCCGCTTTTATCCGACATGCCGGCAGGCAAATTAAAGCTCAGCTTGCCATCCATTAATGACACGGTCTGCACTGAAGTGCTGGCGCTGGCGCCGTTATCGTCCGCCGTGGCTTTATCCTGCTGATCGCAAGCGGCCAGACCCACCACCAGTAAACCTATTCCAAGATATTTCGTAAGTTGACGCATCAGGTTCCCTTTTATTTATTTGCCTGGCATACAAAGCTTAATACAAACTGAATCAGCGCTTAAAAGCAACCAATCGTAAGTCACGATCTTAGACGCGCTGACGCCAGCTGGCTATTGCCGCTTAGCCGAAATTGTATTGCGCACGCTGCGAGCGTTCCGCCAGACGCTTAAGCGCCGCGTTAAGCAGTACGCCGTAGGCTGGCAAAAAGAAAACCATGCAGATTAAGACTTTAAAGCTGTAATCCACCAGCGCGATTTCTACCCAGTGCTGCGCCATAAAGGCATCAGTGCTCTTGTAAAAGGCGATAAAGAAAAAAGCGATGGTATCGCTGATATTGCCTAAAAACATGGCGCAGGCGGGAGCAGGCCACCATTGCGGCAGCTGACGCAGGCGGTTGAAAACCTGAACGTCCAGCACCTGACCCAGCGCATAAGCCATAAAGCTGGCGCAGGCGATACGGGCCACAAACAGGTTTACCTCGCTCAGCGCGCCCAGCCCCTGCCAGCTGCCGTTATAAAACAGCGACGAGATGACGTAGGAAATAAACAGTGCCGGGATCATCACCGATAAAATAATACGACGGGCCAGTGGCGCGCCAAAAATCCGCACGGTCAGATCGGTTGCCAGAAAGATAAAGGGAAAGCTGAAGGCACCCCAGGTGGTATGGAAGCCAAAAATGGAAATAGGCAGCTGTACCAGATAGTTACTGGAGGTGATAACCAGAATATGGAACAGAGAAAGCCAGACAAGCGCATGCTTCCGCTGGCGCGGTGTAAAGGAGATCATAATTTACCTTTTTACGTTGGGGTGAGGGAACCCAGTCTTCATTCAGTTTCTTGCCGCGGCCGGTTAACAGCGGCGAAGAGCAAATCTTACAGCGCGATAACCGGCGTGAAGCGGTATCGCGGGCGCATCTTACCGCGTTGTTTTCGCATTGCAATGGTTAATTTTAACGCAAACGTTCACCTTTAGCCGACCGCTTGCGCAACAGGACGCCGGGGGTAGAATAGGGTGCAACAGAATTCAGCTACTGAGAAAATTATGAACGATCGCTTCGACAATCCCGATCACACCCTGGACGCGCTTGGTTTACGCTGCCCGGAACCGGTGATGATGGTGCGTAAAACCGTACGCCATATGCAGGATGGGGAAACGCTATTAATTATTGCTGACGATCCGGCGACCACCCGCGATATTCCGGGCTTCTGCCGCTTTATGGAGCATACGCTGGTGGCGCAGGAGACGGATGAAAAGCCCTACCGCTATCTGCTGCGTAAGGGCCTTTCCTGACGGTCAGAAGAACAGCTTCGCCAGCTCTGCGCCCGGCTCGGCGGCGCGCATAAAGGCTTCGCCGACCAGAAAATTATTAACGCCCGCCTGACGCAGCCGTTGTACATCCTGCACGTTGGCTATGCCTGACTCGGTCACCACCAGACGATCCGACGGCAGTTGGGTCAGCAGGCCCAGCGTAGTCTCAATTGACGTTTCGAAGCTACGCAGGTTGCGGTTGTTAATGCCAATCAATGGAGTGGCCAGGTTCAGCGCCCGCTCCAGCTCAGCGCCGTCGTGCACCTCTACCAGCACCGCCATGCCCAACTGATGCGCACAGGCTTCCAGCTCCTGCATCTGGCTATCTTCCAGCGCAGCCGCAATTAGCAGGATGCAGTCGGCACCCATCGCCCGCGCTTCCTCAATCTGCCAGCTATCAATCATAAAATCTTTACGCAGCACCGGCAGCGTACAGGCGGCGCGCGCCTGCTGTAAATAGCGCTCGCTGCCCTGAAAGAATTGCGCATCGGTTAATACCGAAAGGCAGGCCGCGCCGCCCTGCTGATAGCTTTTAGCAATCTCGGCGGGATGAAAGTCAGCACGGATCAACCCTTTAGACGGGCTGGCTTTTTTTACCTCGGCAATGATACCCGGTTTGCCCTGCTGATTATGCTGACGCAGCGCCGCGATAAAATCACGCTGGCTTTGCTGCCGGGCGCGATCGCGCAGCGTGCTAAGCGAGGAAGCGCGTTTTGCCGCGTCGATCTCCTCACGCTTCACCGCCAGGATTTTATTTAAAATGTCAGACATGAGGCGCTTCCTTAACTAAGATTATGACCCGGATTATGCAGGCCGCTACGATGTTTTAATGGTTTCCCGCGTTAGGCGCAAGCCTTAGCGCTTACGCAACAGGCGTAACGCATTGGCAGTCACCAGCGCGGTAGCGCCGCTGTCCGCCAGCACCGCCAGCCACAGGCCGGTCAGGCCAAGCAGCGTGGTGACCAGCAGTAGCGCTTTCAGTCCCAGCGCGATGGCGATATTTTGGCGAATATTGGCCTGTGTGGCGCGTGACAGACGGATCATCGCCGCCAGCCCGCTTAAGCGGTTGTGCGTTAAGGCGGCATCGGCCGTTTCCAGCGCCACGTCGCTGCCGCTGCCCATGGCAATGCCCAGCGTTGCCGCTTTCATCGCGGGCGCATCGTTAATGCCATCGCCCACCATCGCCACCGGCTGCATCTCACTGAGCTGGCGGATGGCCGCGACTTTATCCACAGGCAGCAGACCTGCGCGATAATCCAGGCCGATCTCGGTGGCGATAGCGGCGGCGGCGCGCGGGTTATCACCGGTCAGCATCACAGCCTTTATCCCAAGCTGCTGTAGCTCAGCCAGCGCTGGCCGCACATCGTCCCGTAAGGTATCGCGCAGGGCCAACAGGCCCTGCGGCTGCTGCTCTTGATAAACTATCACTACCGTTTTGCCTGTGCTTTCCAGTTCGTCAATCTGTGCCGCCAGCGCTTCCGTCTGGTCCGTCAGAGGTGCGGATAAGCGCCAGCGCTGACCGTTGATTTGCGCTTCGATGCCGCGCCCTGGCAGCACGCGCTGATCCTGCGCCAGCGGCAACGGCTGATTTAACTGCCGGGCCTGCGCAACAATCGCCAGCGCCAGTGGATGCGTCGCCCCTTGTTCAACCGCGGCGGCATACAGCAGCAACTGCGCCTTATCTATATCGGTTAACGGAATAATGTCGGTCAGTTCAGGTTTGCCGATGGTCAGGGTGCCGGTTTTATCAAAGGCCAGCAGTTGGATAGCGCCCAGCTTTTCCAGCGCCGCGCCGCCTTTGATCAGCGCGCCGCGCCGGGCTGCGGCGGCCAGTCCTGAGGTAATTGCCGCTGGCGTAGAGATGACCAACGCGCAGGGGCAGCTGATCAATAGCAGCGTCAGCCCTTTATACATCCACGTTTGCCAGTCGGCGGCCCACAGCAGAGGCGGCAACAGGGCGACCAGCAGCGCCAGAAGCATTACCAGCGGCGTATAGATACGACTGAAACGATCGAGAAAACGCTCAAGCGGCGCACGATGCGCTTCGGCCTGCTCAATCAACTGCAGAATCCGATCGATAGCGCTTTCACCCGGTTTGGAAACCACCTCCAACCTGACCTGACGATCGATGCTGATGCAGCCCGCGGCGATAAGGGCAGTCTGCTGATGTTCAGCAGGCATGGATTCGCCGGTTAACGCGCTTTCATCAAAGCTGGCGAAGGGCGAAATCAACCGCGCGTCGGCAGGCAGCCGTTCGCCCGCCGCAACCTCGATAATGTCGCCGGGGCACAGCAGGCTGGCGGGGATCGCTTCCCGCTGCTCATTACGCACGCGTACCGCTTTATCCGGCTTCAGCGCCATTAGCGCGGTAACGCCGCGTCGCGCCCGGTTGGCGGCGATGCCTTCCAGCCGCTCGCCCAGCAGAAAAAGCAGCAGTACCATGGCCGCCTCAGCACCGGCACCGATAAACAGCGCGCCGACCGCCGCGACCGTCATTAAGGTTTCAATCGCGAAGGGGCTACCGCTGCGCGCCAGCCGCCAGGCCTTACGGCCGATTGGCCACAGTCCCGTCAGCGTAGTGACGATAAACGCCGTCTGTCCCACTGTGGGCGCGATAAAATGCAGCAGCCAGCTTACCAGCATCAGCAGGCCTAACACGCAGATCAGGCGATTTTCCTGCCAGACCCCCGCTGACTTTTTAACGCGGGTCGTCGTATCCTGCAAATGAAATCCGGCCTGTTTAACCGCCTGTTCCACCTCGGCTTTGATATTGCGCTCGGCGTTAATCAGCAACGTTTGTGTGGCGAATGACACCTGAACGTTACGGATGCCCGCCAGCGTGCTGACCGCTTTTTCTACTTTGCGTGCGCAACTGGGGCAATCCATGCCGTTAATGGTCCAACGATAGTGAGATGCCGTCAGCGGCGTTTGTGCTGGCGCAGCAGCCGGGCTGTCGGCGCAGCAGGCCTGTTGGCAGGATGAAGTCTCGTCAGGCGAAAGAGAAAAGCGGCCCGCCTGCAACGGGGCTTTCCCCTGAACGCCGTTAAGGCGGAGCGCGGCCCGGGAAGGGCCGGAACCGCAGGGTAAAGGTTTGCTCATTGCGCCTCCTGAACTTTGCAGCAACTGAAGTTAGCTGCATCCTACATTCTGGAGCTAACTCCAGAGTCAAGAGGCAATATTTCGTCAGAACAACCAGAGCGAGCGGGCAATCATAAAGTGACCAGCAAAGTAGCAGGCGGCGACAATGGCGTTATCCGCCGTGAAGCGCTGGCGATAATGGCTGATAAACCAGACCAGATTAGCCAACGTCAGTAGCGTGGCGCCCGCCATCAGAGAGAAGCTGTAATCGGTGGGGCGGAAATAATAGAGCTCCGCCGCCAGCCAGTTCATCACCAGCGTCATGCCGATAAAAGTACAAACCGGCCAACGTAAATCCTCCAGCCGCGACCAGATGATCGCAATCCAGACGATGCCAACGATCAGCAACGTCAGCGGAATCGGCCAGAAGAAACTCATCGTCATATGGCTGGCGAAATTGATGGTATAGAGCAGATGCGCCAGGAAGAACGCGCCCAGCGCATACATCATGCGTTGACGCGGCAGCAACGTTAACGCATCGCCCGCCATAGTAGCCAGCAGGCCAAGCAGGATCAGATAGTCAGTAGGGTTACGCGTAGGAGCCTGCCAGGCCCAGGCCAGCAGCAGCAGCAGGGTGACAGGTTTAAATAACCAGCGTTGCCATTGCGGCCCGCGATAGGAAGCATCGACATACAGCCAGCCGGAAAAAAGTACCGCAAGAAACGACCAAATCATTACGTTGTCCTTTTTTAAATGGGGTGACAGTAACAACCACCGTTAATACGTAGCGCTGAGGGTCTGGCCACCGTTTTATGTGCAACATCCTGCATTGAGTTTAGGTTAGCGGCGCGCAATGTGACAATCGGCGCGCTCTGGTTGTATCCTTCCTGGGCGACAGCCTGCTGAAAGGGAGCCAAAAAAAGATGAGCAAACCGCCGTTAATTTTTATTATCGTGCTGGCGATTATTGCCGTGCTGGCCTCGCGTCAGTTCATTAAGCAACGACGCGAAAATGCGGCAAACGCAGCTGCGCCGGTGCGCCTGCTGTCGGCAGAGGTTAAAAGTAAACGTGAGTTTCCGGCGCCGAACCGACATTCACGGCAACGTGAAGTGATTGCCGGGGAAGAGATGCGCTATGAGGCGTGGTTTCATCCTTTAAACGGCGGCGGTGATATGAAACTGACGCTAAGCGAGCACGCTTATCAACAGCTGGACAAAGGCGCAAAAGGCGAGCTTAAAGTGCAGGGCACCCGCTTTATCGCTTTTACGCCAGAGAAGCCCTGAGACGTTATTGCTTAGGGTAATGCTTTTTCTGCCAGGCAAGCAGTTCAAACACGCCGAAAAAGAATATTTTAACTTGTGTAATGCGGCTTAGTTTGACGCCATCTTTCGGCTGCGTGGCTTTCAGCAATACCAGCTGCAGACCATGCATCAGCACCATAAAAATCAGCGCAACGTTAACAAAATATGTCAGCGGTTTAGGGAAAGGATGCACAATATTCAGCAGCAAAAACGCCCATACGAACACCATTAATAGACGACCAAGATTAAGCCACATCTTCCTGCTCCTGTAAGACGCCTGCGCGGCGATATAAGCGGTAGGCGACCTGTCCCGCGATTTTTTCCCGGTGCAGCTGCCAGTTAATCGGTACCGGCGGCGCGCCGTTTTCCACTTCGCTTTCCACGTAAATCAACGCATCGTCAGCCAGCCAGCGGTTGTTTTCCAACAGCTGCAGCGTCTGCTCTAGTAGTCCCTTGCGAAAGGGTGGATCGATAAACACGATGTGATAAGGCTCGCCCTGCTGCGCCAGCCAGCTTAGCGTGTTGGTATTAATAACCTGGGCATTAGCGGCTTTCAGCGTGTGCAGATTCTGCGTCAGCTGCTGGGCTACCGGCTTTTCCAGCTCCAGCAGCGTCGCCGAACCGGCATAGCGCGACAACGCCTCCAGCCCCAGCGCGCCGCTGCCGGCAAAGCAGTCCAGACAGCGCGCCTGCTGAATAGCGGGCGCCAGCCAGTTAAACAGCGTTTCGCGTACCCGATCGGTGGTCGGGCGTAATCCGGCGCTGTCCGGAACCGGCAGTTTTCGTCCGCGCCACTGACCGCCAATGATGCGGATTTGTCCGGCGCCGCCGCGGGGTTTTTTATTCATAATGCTCACAACTCGTCATAATTTGTTGCGTAGTTTAACGGGCGAAAGCGGTTGAGGAAACGTTAAAAGGGTGCTGGTGTTGCGCTCGCTGGAAAGTGTTAGACTAATGAATTCTTTATCAGGTTATTTTTTCAGCCCGGCGCAACAGACGACCGGATGAAAGCCATCGAGGAGTGTAGTCACACAATGGCAAAAGAGAAAAAGCGTGGCTTTTTTTCCTGGCTGGGTTTTGGTCGTGAAGAAACGCCTGCGCAGCCAGAAGAACAAAAAGAGACGTTAACGGAGCACCCGGAAAACGCTGCCGAAAACGCAGAGTCCACGACAGACAAGCCGGACGCCGGGAAGCTGGCTGATGAGATCGTCACGACAACCGAAACCGTGGCGCGCGCAGCGCAGCCGGAAACGGTAAAAACCGAGGCGGCAACGCCGTCAGACGCGAGCCAGCCGCAAGAAGAGATGCAGCCGGTTAGCGCCGTTGCGTCGGTAGAGGAAGAGATCCTGCCGGAAGAAGCGCAGCCGGTTGACGCCGTAGCGCCGGTAGAAGAAGAGCTCCTGCCGGAAGATGCGCAGCCGGTTGACGCCGCAGCGCCGGTAGAAGAAGAGATCCTGCCGGAAGAAGCGCAGCCGGTTGGCGCCGCAGCGCCGATAGAAGAAGAAATCCTGCCGGAAGAGCCGCAGGCTGAGGCGGTTGAAGAGATTCTGGCGCAAGAAACGGCGCCTGCCGAAGAGAAAGATGCAGTCGTCGCAGCGGAAGTCGCGGCAGCGGTTGAGCTGGCTCCGACGGAAGAAGAGCGCGACGAAGCGCCGCTTTCCGATGAAGAATTGGCTGCGCTGGCGCTGGCTGAGGCGCCGGAAGAAGAGGCGGAGATCGTCGCCGCGCCCGTTGAGCAGGAGCGCCCAACCAAAGAGGGCTTTTTTGCGCGTCTAAAGCGCAGCCTGGTCAAAACCCGTCAGAACCTCGGCTCCGGGTTTATCAGCCTGTTCCGTGGCAAGAAAATCGATGACGAACTGTTTGAAGAGCTGGAAGAGCAGCTGCTGATTGCTGATGTCGGCGTGGATACCACGCAGCGCATTATCAACAGCCTGACGCAGCAGGCGAACCGCAAACAGCTGCGTGACGCCGAAGCGCTCTACGGTCTGTTAAAAACGGAAATGGCCGAGATTCTGCATAAGGTCGAAGCGCCGCTGGATATGGCGGGCAAAACGCCGTTTGTGATTTTGATGGTCGGCGTCAACGGCGTAGGTAAAACCACCACCATCGGCAAGCTGGCGCGTCAGTACCAGGCTGAAGGCAAATCGGTGATGCTGGCGGCGGGCGATACCTTCCGTGCGGCGGCCGTCGAGCAACTGCAGGTATGGGGCGAGCGCAACCATATTCCCGTAGTGGCGCAGCATACCGGCGCGGATTCCGCCTCGGTGATTTTCGATGCGATTCAGGCCGCCAAAGCACGCGGCGTGGACGTTTTGATCGCCGATACCGCAGGGCGCCTGCAAAATAAAGCGCACCTGATGGAAGAGCTGAAAAAAATCACGCGCGTGATGAAAAAGCTGGATGAAAACGCCCCGCATGAGGTGATGCTGACGATTGATGCCAGCACCGGCCAGAATGCGGTCAGTCAGACTAAGCTGTTCCATGAAGCGGTGGGCCTGACCGGGATTACGTTGACTAAACTGGATGGTACGGCAAAAGGTGGCGTTATCTTCTCGGTAGCGGACCAGTTTAGCATCCCGATTCGTTTTATCGGTGTCGGAGAAGGCATCGATGATTTGCGGCCGTTTAAGGCCGAAGATTTTATTGAGGCACTGTTTGCCCGAGAGGATTAACCAGGATGATTCGCTTTGAAGAGGTCAGTAAGGCTTATCTCGGCGGTCGGCAAGCGCTGCAAGGGGTAGATTTTCATCTGCATCCGGGCGAAATGGCGTTTCTGACCGGTCATTCCGGCGCAGGGAAAAGCACCCTGTTGAAGCTGATTTGCGGCATTGAACGTCCCAGCGCGGGCCATATCTGGTTCAGCGGACACGATATTAGCCGTCTGAAAAATAGCGAGGTGCCTTTTCTGCGCCGTCAGATCGGTATGATCTTTCAGGATCACCATTTGCTGATGGATCGCACGGTCTATGACAATGTGGCTATCCCGCTGATCATTGCCGGCGCCAGCGGCGAAGATATTCGCCGTCGCGTTTCGGCGGCACTGGATAAGGTCGGCCTTCTCGACAAAGCGAAAAACTTTCCTATCCAACTTTCGGGCGGCGAACAGCAGCGCGTGGGCATAGCACGCGCGGTGGTCAACAAGCCTGCGGTGCTGCTGGCCGATGAACCGACCGGTAACCTCGATGATGCGCTGTCGAATGATATTTTACGTCTGTTTGAAGAGTTCAACCGCGTTGGCGTCACGGTGCTGATGGCGACGCACGATATGGGGCTGATCGGCCGTCGCAACTATCGGGTGATGACGCTCAGCAATGGCCGACTGCATGGAGGCGATCGTGGCTAATAAACGCAACAGGCGCGTGCCGGCGCCGAAAACCAAACAGCCGTCGAAAAGCAAAGCGCTGAAGGGCGGCTGGCAGGAACAGTGGCGTTACGCCTGGCGCGGCACCCTGTCGGATATGTGGCGTCAGCCGCTGGCTACGCTGTTAACGGTGATGGTTATCGCTATCTCGCTAACGCTGCCCAGCGTCTGCTATATGGTATGGAAAAACGTTAGCCAGGCGGCGGAACAGTGGTACCCGGCGCCGCAGCTCACGCTTTATCTGTCGAAAACGCTGGATGACAGCGCGGCGGAGAATGTGGTGGCGACGCTGAAGAAAGAGCCGGGCGTGGCCAAAGTGAATTACCTGTCGCGTGAAGAGGCGCTGGGTGAATTCCGTAACTGGTCAGGCTTTGGCGGCGCGCTGGATATGCTGGAGCAGAATCCGCTGCCGGCAGTGGTAATCATCACGCCGGAAATGAATTTCCAGAATGAGAAAACCCTGCAAACGCTGCGCGACCGCGTGCAGCATGTTGAAGGCGTAGACGATGTGCGCATGGATGATAGCTGGTTTGCACGGCTGGCTGCGCTGACCGGGCTGGTAGGCCAGGTCGCAACCATGATCGGCATCCTGATGGTAGTTGCGGTGTTCCTGGTGATTGGCAACAGTGTACGCCTTAGCATCTTCGCCCGTCGCGATACGATTAACGTGCAGAAACTGATCGGCGCAACTGACGGCTTTATTCTGCGGCCTTTTCTGTATGGCGGCGCGCTGCTGGGATTTGGCGGAGCGTTGTTGTCATTAGTTTTGTCTGAAATTTTGGTTTTCCGGCTGGAATCGGTAGTAGCGCAGGTGGCGGCGGTATTTGGCACTACATTCCGCCTGAGCGGACTATCCTGGGATGAAAGCCTGCTGCTGCTGCTGCTGTCGGCGATGATTGGCTGGATAGCCGCCTGGCTGGCGACGGTACAACATTTACGTCGTTTTACGCCACAATAGCGATTTTTTGGTATACTCTTCCTCTGCTGCATGACACTTGTGCGGCAGAGGAAATCCGCCCGGATTTCTCCCTGCCTGTCACAATCATATCGTCCGTATCTTGTGTATAAAATATTCACGATATAAATTGAACTTGTGGATAACTTCATTATCTAATGAAGCAGCACAGATTGCTTTGGGGTTTCGTTGCCGATTCCTGTACCCTGGTGAATCGCGCAAAAGGAAATCGTGCGGCAATGTTAATAATTATGTGAGGGTTTGAATGACCAAAGAAATGCACACTTTAGCTATTGCTCCTCTTGGTAACCTGGAATCTTATATTCGGGCCGCCAATACCTGGCCGATGCTAACGGCAGAAGAGGAAAAAGCGCTGGCTGAACGGCTGCATTACCAGGGCGATCTGGATGCGGCTAAAACGCTGATCCTGTCTCACCTCCGCTTTGTTGTTCATATCGCTCGTAACTATGCGGGCTATGGCCTGCCGCAGGCGGATCTGATTCAGGAAGGGAACATCGGCCTGATGAAAGCGGTTCGTCGCTTTAACCCGGAAGTAGGGGTTCGCCTGGTTTCATTTGCCGTTCACTGGATTAAAGCGGAAATCCATGAATACGTGCTGCGTAACTGGCGTATCGTGAAGGTTGCGACCACTAAAGCGCAGCGCAAACTGTTCTTTAATCTGCGTAAAACCAAGCAGCGTCTGGGCTGGTTTAATCAGGATGAAGTAGAAATGGTGGCGCGTGAGCTGGGCGTGAGCAGCAAAGACGTACGTGAAATGGAATCGCGTATGGCTGCGCAGGATATGACTTTCGATCTGACCTCTGAAGATGAATCAGGCGAAGGCAAAAGCATGGCGCCAGTGCTTTATCTGCAGGATAAAACCTCTGACTTTGCCGACGGCATCGAAGAAGACAACTGGGAAAACCATGCGGCAGATAAACTGAGCGATGCGCTGCAGGGGCTGGATGAGCGCAGCCAGCATATCATTCGTGCCCGTTGGCTGGATGATGACAATAAAACCACGCTGCAGGAGCTGGCCGATAAATACGGTGTTTCAGCGGAGCGCGTGCGTCAGCTTGAGAAAAACGCAATGAAAAAATTGCGGATGGCCATTGAAGCCTGATGCTTCATTAGGGTCAGGGGCGGCTTAACAGGCCGCCCTTTTTTATGGGCCTTTATTGATAATATTAAGCTGTTTTCAGCAGTAAATGCGCTGATTATTCGACGTTATAGACCCAGCCGTCAGCCTGGGTGCGAAAGCCGCAGGATTGCATAAACGCGGCAATCACCTGCTGATCGGCCTCGCCGTCATCGGCCATCCACCAGTGCGTCACCGACGAATTTTGCGCGATAACCTCTTCCAGTAAATATTGACCGACGCCACGACGGCGGGTCACCTCCCTGACTTCCAGCTTTGACAGTTCACCCTGCGTGCCGCGTATATTCAGCTCCACCGCCGCCAGCAGGCGCTCATTAAAACGTGCAGCGTACAGCCGATGATTTTCGTTCAGCTTTTTTTCTAGCGCATCACAGTCAACGCCAGGCCAGATTTTGCCGAGATCGATACGATCCTGCGCACCCAACTGTAGCAGTCGGATAATAGTAAGTTTCATGAAATAACCAGCCCCGGGGTAAAAGGCATATTGTAGCGAAAATGTTCAAAAAATGACGTGTAACTTTTTCTGTACGAAAACGAAGCAATCTGTTTTTTGCTGCGCCGTTATTCCGGGTAAACACTTAAGTCAGGCCATAGTGCCAGCATAACGCGCTGGCTAAATGGCTAAAATGCCATCATAACTGCCAGATGATTGTCCTGTAGCAAAGGCGTAATTTTGATTATCTCAGTTGATTTACAGAATAAAATTCCTGTTTAATGGACTGAAAATAAAGCCTTATTTATAAAAATGGCGGGCTTATATTCCTAACTCGTTAACATTAAACAAGTTTTGTTCTATGACCTGCTCAAAATAATCACAACGCACATCACAACAGACACAACAGATGGGGAAGTCAGGATGAAGATAAGTAAAGGTCGCGTAATGCTGGCAGGGTGTATGGCGCTGGCAATGAGCCAGGCTGCGCTGGCGGAGGATATCAAAGTCGCCATTGTGGGGGCGATGTCAGGACCGGTGGCGCAATATGGTGATATGCAATTTACCGGCGCCACACAGGCGATTGCTGACCTTAACGCCAAAGGCGGCGTGAACGGCAATAAGCTGGTGGCGGTGAAATATGATGACGCCTGCGACCCCAAGCAGGCGGTCGCGGTGGCTAACAAAGTGATTAACGAAGGCATTCGTTACGTTATCGGCCACCTTTGTTCTTCTTCCACCCAGCCTGCCTCTGATATTTATGAAGATGAAGGCGTGTTGATGATTACCCCGGCCGCCACCGCCGCCGATCTGACTTCCCGCGGCTATCAACTGATTATGCGCACCACCGGTCTGGATTCCGATCAGGGTCCGACCGCCGCGAAATATATCCTCGACACCATCAAACCCCAACGCATCGCGATCGTGCATGACAAGCAGCAGTACGGCGAAGGTCTGGCGCGCTCGGTGCAGGAAAGCCTGAAAAAAGCCAACGCGCCGATCGCGATGTTCGAAGGTATTACCGCAGGCGATAAAGACTTCTCTACGCTGATTGCGCGTCTGAAAAAAGAGAACATCGATTTCGTCTACTTTGGCGGCTACTACCCGGAAATGGGCCAGATTGTGCGGCAGGCTCGTGCTGCCGGTCTGAAAACTCAGTTTATGGGCCCGGAAGGGGTAGGCAACGCATCGCTCTCTAATATTGCCGGCGCGGCGTCTGAAGGCATGCTGGTGACCCTGCCGAAACGCTATGACCAGGTAGAGGCAAACCAACCGATCGTTAACGCCATCAAAGCGAAAAAGCTGGATGCCACGGGTCCGTTCGTCTGGACTACCTATGCGGCGCTGCAGTCGCTGGCGGCTGGCATCGAGCGTAGCAAAAGCGAAGAGCCGGCGGATATCGCTAAAAACCTGAAAGAAGGCCAGCCGGTACCCACGGTAATGGGCAACCTGAACTGGGATCAAAAAGGCGATCTGAAAGGGTTTGAATTTGGCGTGTTCAAATGGCACGCCGATGGCACCTCAACCGCAGTGAAGTAAAGCGCGCATTTAGATAGTGGCCGTTCGGGGTCAGGCGCGCCTGGCCCCTGTTCTATCCTGCACTTCGTGAAGACGGACGTTTTTTTGCTGCTGGCGGTGCCTGCGCAGCTTTGTTGGGGTTTATCTTATGTCCGAGCAGTTTCTCTATTTTGTTCAGCAGTTGCTTAATGGCGTGACCTTAGGCAGCACCTACGCGCTGATCGCCATCGGCTACACCATGGTGTACGGCATCATCGGCATGATCAACTTCGCGCATGGCGAAGTGTATATGATTGGCAGCTATGTCTCCTTTATCGTGATTGCCGCCCTGATGATGGTCGGTATTGATGTCGGCTGGGTGTTAATCGGCGCCGGTTTCCTGGCGGCGATTGTGATTGCCAGCGCTTATGGCTGGAGCATTGAACGCGTCGCCTATAAGCCGGTGCGCTCTTCCAAACGCCTGATTGCGCTGATCTCTGCCATCGGCATGTCTATTTTCCTGCAAAACTACGTCAGCCTGACCCAGGGATCACGCGATCTCGCCTTGCCGGGCCTGGTCAGCGGCCAGCTGACGCTGGGCGAAAGCAACGGGTTCGCCGCCACCATCAGCACCATGCAGGTGGTGATCTGGCTGGTGACCTTCCTCGCCATGTTGGCGCTGACGCTGTTTATCCGCTATTCCCGCATGGGGCGCGCCTGCCGCGCCTGCGCCGAGGATTTAAAAATGGCCAGCCTGCTGGGCATCAATACTGACCGGGTCATCTCCCTGACTTTCGTGATCGGCGCGGCGATGGCGGCGGTGGCGGGCGTGCTGCTGGGTCAGTTTTACGGTGTCATTAACCCCTATATCGGTTTTATGGCGGGCATGAAAGCCTTTACCGCCGCGGTCCTGGGTGGCATCGGCAGTATTCCCGGCGCGATGCTGGGCGGCCTGGTGTTAGGCATCGCCGAAGCGCTAACCTCCGCCTATCTCAGTACGGAATATAAAGATGTGGTCTCTTTTGCGCTGCTGATTGTGGTACTGCTGGTTATGCCGACGGGTATCCTCGGTCGTCCGGAGGTAGAAAAAGTATGAAGCCCGCTCACTTTTTTAATGCCGTTATTTCGGCATTAATGCTGTTAATCCTTGCTGCCTTCTTTATGGGCATGCGCCTTAATCTCGACGGCACGCGGCTGGTGGTGAATAACGCCGGCAGCGTGCGCTGGAACTGGATCGCCATCGGCTGCGCCGTGGTGTTTGTCTTCCAACTGCTGCGCCCGCTGGTGGGGCGCAGCCTGAAGCGCGGCGGTCGTGGCGGCTTTGTGCTGCCGAGCTTTGACGGCAGCACGCCGAAGCAGAAGCTGCTGGCGCTGCTGTTTATCGTGGCGGCGGTGATCTGGCCATTTATCGTCTCGCGCGGGACAGTGGATATTGCCACGCTGACGCTGATTTACGTGATGCTAGGGCTGGGGCTGAACGTGGTGGTGGGGCTTTCCGGCCTGCTGGTGCTGGGCTATGGCGGTTTTTACGCCATCGGCGCCTACACTTTCGCGCTGCTTAACCACTACTACGGGCTGGGATTCTGGCAGTGCCTGCCGCTGGCGGGGCTGGTTTCCGCGCTGTTTGGCCTGCTGCTGGGCTTTCCAGTGCTGCGCCTGCGCGGCGACTATCTGGCGATCGTCACGCTCGGCTTTGGCGAAATCGTGCGTATTCTGTTGCTAAACAACACCGCCATTACCGGCGGTCCGAACGGCATCAGCCAGATCCCGAAACCAACCTTTTTCGGCCTGGAGTTTAACCGCAGCGCGCGCGATGGCGGCTGGGATACCTTCCACCATTTCTTTAACCTGAAATACGATCCCAGCGACCGTATTATTTTTCTTTATCTGGTGGCGCTGCTGCTGGTGGTGTTAACGCTGTTTGTGATCAATCGCCTGCTGCGCATGCCGCTGGGTCGCGCCTGGGAAGCGCTGCGTGAAGATGAGATCGCCTGCCGTTCGCTGGGCCTTAGCCCCACGCGCATCAAGCTGACCGCCTTCACGATCAGCGCCGCGTTTGCTGGTTTCGCCGGCAGTCTGTTTGCCGCACGTCAGGGCTTTATCAGCCCGGAATCCTTTACCTTTGCCGAATCGGCTTTTGTGCTGGCGATTGTGGTGCTGGGCGGCATGGGTTCGCAGTTTGCGGTGATTTTGGCGGCGATTCTGCTGGTGGTCTCGCGCGAGCTGATGCGCGATTTGAATGAATACAGCATGCTGGTGCTGGGTGCGCTGATGGTGCTGATGATGATCTGGCGTCCGCAGGGATTATTGCCGATGCAGCGTCCGCATCTGAAGCTGAAGGGCGAGCAACAAGGAGAGCAGGCATGAGTCAGCCTTTATTAACGGTGGAAGGCCTGATGATGCGCTTTGGCGGCCTGCTGGCGGTAAATAACGTGGCGCTGGAGCTTTATCCGCAAGAGATCGTGTCGTTGATTGGTCCGAACGGTGCGGGAAAAACCACGGTGTTTAACTGCCTGACCGGTTTTTATAAGCCGACCGGCGGATCGATTCGTTTAGGCGATCGTCAATTGGCCGGACTGCCGGGCCAACAGATCGCGCGCATGGGTATTGTGCGCACCTTCCAGCATGTCCGCCTGTTCCGTGAGATGACGGTGATTGAAAACCTGCTGGTGGCGCAGCATCAGCATCTGAAAAGCGGGCTCTTTGCCGGCCTGCTGAAAACGCCCGCTTTCCGACGCAGTGAAAGCGAGGCGCTGGATCAGGCCGCTAACTGGCTGCGGCGCGTCGGACTGTTAGAGATGGCTAACCGGCAGGCGGGTAATCTGGCCTATGGTCAGCAACGGCGGCTGGAAATCGCCCGCTGCATGGTGACGCGCCCGGAAATTCTGATGCTGGATGAGCCGGCGGCGGGCCTGAATCCGAAAGAAACGCATGAACTGGATGAGCTGATTGCCGAACTGCGCGGCGAGCATAAGGTTACGGTGCTGCTGATTGAGCATGATATGAAGTTGGTGATGGGCATTTCCGATCGCATCTATGTCGTTAACCAGGGAACGCCGCTGGCAAACGGCACGCCGGAAGAGGTACGTAACAACCCGGACGTGATCCGTGCATATTTAGGTGAGGCATAAAATGGCGAATCCGATGTTAACGCTTAACAAGGTTAGCGCGCATTACGGCAAGATTCAGGCGCTGCATCAGGTAAGCCTGGAGATAAATCAGGGCGAAATCGTCACGCTGATCGGTGCCAACGGCGCGGGAAAAACCACGCTGTTGGGTACCCTGTGCGGCGAGCCGCGCGCCTCTGAAGGCACCATCTCCTTTGATGGTAAAAATATTACCGACTGGCAAACGGCGCGCATTATGCGCGAAGCGATTGCTATCGTGCCGGAAGGGCGCCGGGTCTTTTCGCGGATGACGGTGGAAGAGAACCTGGCGATGGGCGGTTTTTTCGCCAGCCGTCAGGAGTATCAGCAGCGAATTGCTCAGGTCTATGAGCTGTTTCCGCGCCTGCATGAACGGCGTATTCAACGCGCAGGCACCATGTCGGGCGGCGAGCAGCAAATGCTGGCGATTGGGCGCGCGCTAATGAGCCAGCCGCGGTTGCTGCTGCTGGATGAGCCTTCGCTGGGGCTGGCGCCGATTATCATTCAACAGATTTTCGATACCATTGAGCAATTGCGCCAGGAGGGGATGACCATCTTCCTGGTAGAGCAAAACGCTAATCAGGCATTAAAGCTGGCTGACCGCGGCTACGTGCTGGAAAACGGTCACGTCGTGTTGGAGGACAGCGGCGATGCGCTGCTGGCTAACGAGGCTGTGCGCAGCGCTTACCTTGGCGCCTGATATCACACGGCAGGCGACACCCAAAGCCCGAAGATGCTTTAAGCAGGCGACACCGAAGCTCAGGGCAGGCGGGGTTCCGGCCAGAAGTAAAGCGTCCCGCGCCATGGAAGGCGCGGGCCGAGCCTGTCATGGATGACGGCAGTTGCTTTACGGAAGGCCGGAACCTCGCTTGCGTCTCCGCTCGTCCGGCAAAACCTTTACTCCTGGCATCCTCAACGCGTTCATCGTTCAGCGCCCGTTTCCGCCCGCCCAGTGCAACCTCGCTGTCATCTTTCCGTCACCTGCTGGTTATCTCACCGTCATTTTTCCGTGTCATGTTACGTTGCGAACAAAAAAAGTGTGTTTTTACGCATACCTACAATGTCACAGGAAAATGCTATGTCCTCCTTTACGTTTCGTCATACCGCTCTCAGCATGGTGCTGGGGTTGGCACTGAGCGGCAACGCCCTGGCCGCGACGGAAATTCCGTTCTGGCACTCCATGGAAGGCGAATTAGGCAAAGAAGTTGACTCACTGGCTCAACGTTTTAACCAGGCACATCCCGATTATAAAATCGTACCGGTTTATAAAGGCAACTATGAGCAGAGCCTGGCCGCCGGTATCGCCGCGGTACGTACCGGCAAAGCGCCAGCGATTTTGCAGGTTTACGAAGTCGGCACCGCTACTATGATGGCTTCTAAAGCGATCAAGCCGGTGTATGAAGTGTTTAACGATGCGGGCATCACCTTCGATGAATCGCAGTTTGTTCCCACGGTCTCGGGTTACTATACCGACGCGAAAAGCGGTCATCTGCTGTCGCAGCCGTTTAACAGCTCTACGCCGGTACTCTATTACAACAAAGACGCCTTTAAAAAAGCGGGATTAGATCCGGAGCAGCCGCCGAAAACCTGGCAGCAGCTGGCAAAAGATACCGCCGCGCTGCGTCAGGCGGGCATGAAATGCGGCTACGCCAGCGGCTGGCAGGGCTGGATCCAAATTGAAAACTTCAGCGCATGGCACGGGCTGCCGGTGGCTACCGAAAATAACGGTTTTGGCGGCACCAGCGCTGAGCTGATTTTCAATAAGCCGGAACAGGTGCGCCATATCGCCATGCTGCAAGAGATGAACAAAAAAGGTGACTTCACCTATTTTGGCCGTAAGGATGAATCTACCGAGAAGTTCTATAACGGCGACTGCGCCATCACCACCGCTTCATCCGGCTCGTTGGCGGATATACGTCAACATGCCAAATTCAATTATGGCGTCGGCATGATGCCGTATGACGAAAGCGTGCCTTCCGCGCCGCAAAACGCCATTATCGGCGGGGCCAGCCTGTGGGTGATGCAGGGCAAAGACAACGCCACTTACAAAGGCGTCGCGGAATTCTTACAGTATCTCGCTCAGCCGGAAAACGCCGCCGAATGGCATCAGAAAACCGGTTATCTGCCGATCACCAAGGCCGCTTACGAACTGACGCGTCAGCAGGGCTTCTATGAGAAGAACCCGGGCGCAGATATCGCTACGCGCCAGATGCTGAACAAGCCTCCGTTGGCTTTCACCAAAGGTTTACGCCTCGGCAATATGCCGCAGATCCGCACCATTGTTGATGAAGAACTGGAAGGCGTCTGGAGCGGCAGCAAAACCCCGCAGGCCGCGCTTGATTCCGCCGTCCAGCGCGGCAACCTGCTGCTGCGTCGCTTCGAACAACAGGTGAAGTAAGCAGACGCCGGGCCGCTGCGGCGGCCCGGCTAGCGCTGCGCTATGTTACGCACCGCCCGTGCCGATCTGTTATGGAATTACTGCATGTCGAGTTCTCGTCCCGTTTTCCAGTCACGCTGGCTGCCCTGGGTACTGGTTTTCCCTCAGTTGCTCATCACGCTGATCTTCTTTATCTGGCCTGCCGGCGAGGCGCTTTGGTACTCAGTACAAAGCGTCGATCCCTTTGGTTTTTCCAGCACCTTTGTCGGGCTGGAGAACTTCAGCCGCCTGCTGGATGACGCTTATTACCTTGAATCTTTCTGGACCACGCTGCTTTTCAGCGCGTTGGTCACCGGCTTTGGGCTGATGATTTCGCTGCTGTTCGCCGCGCTGGCCGATTATGTGCTGCGCCTGAAGCGCTTTTATCAGACGCTGCTGTTGTTGCCCTACGCGGTTGCGCCCGCAATCGCCGCGGTGCTGTGGATGTTTTTATTTAATCCCGGCATCGGGCTAATAACGCACTTCTTGCAGAGCCTCGGCTACAACTGGAACCACGCCCAGAATAGCGGTCAGGCGATGTTTCTGGTGGTGCTGGCCTCGGTATGGCAGCAGATCAGCTACAACTTTCTGTTTTTCTTCGCTGCGCTGCAGTCAATTCCGCGTTCTCTGGTAGAGGCGGCCGCTATTGACGGCGCCGGGCCGGTGCGCCGTTTCTTTCATCTTTCCCTGCCGCTGATCGCGCCGGTGAGTTTCTTTCTGCTGGTGGTGAATCTGGTTTACGCCTTTTTCGATACCTTCCCGGTGATTGACGCCGCCACCCAGGGCGGCCCGGTGCAGGCCACCACTACCCTGATTTATAAGATTTACCGTGAAGGCTTTGCTGGTCTCGATCTCTCTTCATCGGCGGCGCAGTCGGTGGTGCTGATGTTGCTGGTGATTGTCTTAACCATTATTCAGTTCCGCTACGTCGAGCGTAAGGTGCGTTATCAATGATTGAGAACCGTCGCGGGCTGGATATTTTCAGCCACGTTATGCTGATTTTAGGCATTCTCACCATTCTGTTCCCGCTCTGGGTAGCCTTCGTGGCCGCTACGCTGGATAACCAGCAGATTTTTCAGGTGCCGATGACGCTGGTGCCCGGTACACAGCTATGGCACAACCTGCGCGAGATCTGGCTGCACGGCGTCAGCAGCAACAGCGCGCCGATGAGCCTGTTGCTGTTGAACAGTACGCTAATGGCGCTGGGCATCACCCTTGGCAAAATCACCGTTTCGATGCTTTCCGCCTTTGCGCTGGTCTGGTTTCGCTTTCCGCTGCGCAACCTGGTGTTCTGGATGATTTTTATCACTCTGATGCTGCCGGTTGAGGTGCGTATTTTCCCCACGGTGGAGGTAGTGGCTAACCTGCAACTGCTCGACAGCTACAGCGGCCTGACGCTGCCGCTGATGGCCTCCGCTACCGCTACTTTCCTGTTTCGACAGTTTTTTATGTCGCTGCCCGATGAACTGCTGGAGGCGGCGCGTATTGATGGCGCCGGCCCGATGCGCTTTTTCCGCGATATCGTGTTACCGCTGTCGCGCACTAACCTGGCGGCGCTGTTCGTCATCACCTTTATCTACGGCTGGAACCAGTATCTGTGGCCGATTCTGATTACCAGCGAAACAAAAATGGGCACGGCGGTGGCGGGCATTCGCAGCATGATCTCCTCCGGCGAAGGCACCACCCAATGGAATCTGGTGATGGCAGCGATGCTGCTGACGCTGATCCCGCCGGTGCTGGTGGTGATGGTAATGCAGCGGGCGTTTGTCCGTGGTTTGGTTGAGAGCGAGAAATAAACTATGGCAGCAGTAACCCTTCAGGCCGTCACCAAATCCTATGACGGCAGGCAGCAAATTATTCAGCCGCTGGATGTGGTCATTGGCGACGGCGAATTTATGGTGATGGTAGGGCCGTCCGGCTGCGGCAAATCAACGCTATTGCGTATGGTTGCCGGACTGGAGCGCGTCACCAGCGGTGATATTTATATTGATACGCAGCGGGTCACCGAACTGGAGCCGAAAGATCGCGGCATCGCGATGGTTTTCCAGAACTATGCGCTCTATCCGCATATGACGGTGGAAGAGAACATGGCGTACGGCCTGAAAATCCGCGGCATGGGGCGCGAACTGATCCGCCAGCGCGTGCTGGAAGCGGCTCGCAGTCTGGAGCTGGATGCGCTGTTGAAAAGGCGTCCGCGCGAACTCTCCGGCGGGCAGCGTCAGCGTGTGGCGATGGGGCGCGCCATTGTGCGTGAGCCGGCGGTTTTTCTGTTTGATGAACCGCTCTCTAACCTGGATGCGCGACTGCGCGTGCAGATGCGCCTGGAGCTACAGTTGCTGCATCGCCGCCTGCGTACCACCAGCCTCTATGTTACCCACGATCAGGTGGAAGCGATGACGTTGGCGGAACGGGTGATGGTGATGAATAAAGGCGTCGTCGAGCAGGTCGGCACGCCGGTTGAAGTATATGAGCGCCCGGCGACGCGCTTCGTCGCCAGCTTTATCGGCTCGCCGGCGATGAATCTGCTGGAAGGCAGCTTCAGCCACGACGGCAATGCCTTTGTGCTGGGCGAAAATCTGGCGCTGCCGCTGACCGTTGCCAAAATGCAGTGGGCGAACCAGGCGGCAACACTGGGCATTCGCCCGGAACATATAGCGCTTAGCAGCCGGGAAGCGGGCGGTATTCCGTTGGTGGTCGACACGCTGGAAATCCTCGGCGCGGATAATCTGGCGCACGGGAAATGGGGCGATCAACGCCTTGTGGTACGCTTACCGCATCTTGAGCGTCCCACGCCGGGCAGCACGCTTTGGCTGCATCTGCCCGCTGAGGCGCTACACTTTTTCTCGGCTAAACATGGAGCGCGTCTGGAATGAATAAACAGTGGCCTTATCCACACATCGTCGCCCACCGGGGCGGCGGCAAGCTGGCGCCGGAAAACACGCTGGCGGCAATTGATACCGGCGCGCGTTATGGCCATACCATGATTGAATTCGATGCCAAGCTGTCGCGCGATGAGCATATTTTCCTGCTGCACGACGATACGCTCGATCGTACCAGCAACGGCTGGGGTATTGCAGGTGAGCTGCCCTGGCATCAGCTGGCTCAGCTGGATGCCGGCGGCTGGTTTGGTAACGCCTTTAGCAACGAGCGGCTGCCGCTGCTGGAAGCCGTTGCGGCGCGCTGTCGTCAGCATCATTTGATGGCAAATATCGAAATTAAGCCGACCACTGGCTATGAAGCGCAAACAGGAAAAGCGATAGCGCTGGCGGCGCGTGAGCTATGGCAGGACCAAACCGCGCCGCTGCTCTCATCATTTTCCGTGGTCGCGCTGGAGGCGGCGATGCAGGCTGCGCCGGAACTGCCGCGCGGCCTGCTGCTGGATGAATGGCATGAAGAGTGGCAAACAATGACACAGGCGCTGGATTGCGTCTCAATTCATTTGAATCATCGTCTGCTGGATGCGGAGCGCACCGCCGCGATCAAACGGGCAGGGCTGAAAATCCTGGTGTATACCGTTAATCAGCCTGAACGTGCGCGCGCACTGCTGGCATGGGGCGTGGATGCGATCTGTACCGATCGCATCGATATTATCGGCCCCGATTTTTAAGGATTATTGGGTATTGTTCTGATACACCGGCGGCGGCGTATTGCTGCCGGGCTGCGACTGTAAAACGCGCTGCTGCGTGCTGTTGCGCTGTTCCTGCATGCGACGCTGCATTTGCTGTGTCTGCTGCTGTTGATCCATGCGCAGTTTGTTTTGCTGTTGCATCTGACGCGTTTGCATCTGGCTTTGCAGACGCTGCTGGCTGGGATTATAACCCGGCTGGTTAGGATTATTGTTATTATTATTATTCAACATATTCGCCATGCCGCTCAGCGGCAGCAGAGCGACAAAAACCATCAGTAGTTTTTTCACTTTATTTTCTCCTTCATTGGCAACGCGACGGAGACGACGCCGGAGCGGCATCGCTATGTGTTGCCACCCTTAAGTTTAACTCACCTTCAGCAATCGGCCCGCCGCCTGACGTTAATTTGCGTTAGGGCTCGCTTTTTGTGCTTATTTTGTGCAAGTTTAGGAAAAGTAAACACAATGTAAACAACAAGAAGACGGGTGATGATATGCAAAAGAAAGTGAAGGGATGGCGGTTTACCGCTGCGTTACTGACGCTGCTTTGGGGTGGGTCGGCGCTGGCGCTGGTACAAAACGCCCCGCCGGTTTCCTATGGTATTGAGGCGGATACCTTCCATCCGGTGCGGGCGACGCAGGGGATGGTGGCGTCAGTAGATGCGACCGCCACGCAGATTGGGGTGGATATTTTGCGTCAGGGCGGGAATGCGGTGGATGCCGCCGTGGCAGTGGGCTTTGCGCTGGCGGTAACCCATCCGCAGGCGGGCAATCTGGGCGGCGGGGGCTTTATGCTGCTGCGCACCGCGTCCGGCCGCGCTACGGCTATCGATTTCCGTGAAATCGCGCCTGCCCGCGCTAGCCGGGATATGTTTTTGGATAAGCAGGGCAATGCGGACAGTAAACTCTCTCTGACCTCACCGCTGGCTTCCGGCACGCCGGGTACGGTAGCGGGCTTTGCGCTGGCGGCGAAGAAGTACGGTACGCTGCCGCTGAGCCAGCTGGTGCAGCCTGCTGTTGAGCTGGCGCGTAAGGGCATTATCGTGAACGACGCGCTGGCCGACGACCTGAATAGCTATGGCAAAGAGGTCCTGCTCGCTCATGACAACAGCAAAGCGATTTTCTTTAAGCCGGACGGGACGCCTTATCAAAAGGGCGAGCGCCTGGTGCAGAAGAATCTGGCGCACAGCCTGTCGTTGATCGCCAGGCAGGGTGCTGATGCCTTTTATAAAGGGGAAATAGCCGATCAGATCGCAGCGGAAATGGCGCAGCACGGTGGCCTGATTAGCAAAGCGGATTTAGCCAATTATCGCGCTGTTGAACGCCAGCCGATTAGCGGCAGCTATCGCGGATATGAAATCTATTCTATGCCACCGCCCTCTTCCGGCGGCATTCATATTGTGCAGATCCTGAATATCCTGGAAAACTTCGATCTGGCGAAAATGGGCTTTGGCAGCGCCGACGCGATGCAAGTTATCGCCGAGGCGGAGAAATATGCTTACGCCGACCGTTCGGAATATCTTGGCGATCCCGATTTTGTGAGGGTGCCGTGGCAGGCATTGACCAGCAAAGCGTATGCGAAATCGCTGGCGCAGCAGATTGATATCGCCAAAGCGCGCCCTTCGGAACAGATCAAACCGGGCAAACTGGAACCCTATGAGAGCAACCAGACCACGCACTTTTCGGTAGTGGATAAGCAGGGCAATGCGGTCGCGGTGACCTATACGCTGAATACCAACTTTGGCAGCGGTATTGTGGCGGGCAACAGCGGTATTCTGTTGAATAATGAGATGGATGATTTTTCCGCACGCCCCGGTACGCCAAACGTTTATGGTCTGGTCGGTGGAGAAGCTAATGCCGTTCAGCCGGGCAAACGCCCGCTTTCATCCATGTCGCCGACTATTGTGGCGAAGGATGGCAAAACCTGGTTGGTCACCGGCAGCCCGGGCGGCAGCCGGATTATCACCACCGTGCTGCAAATGGTGGTTAACAGTATCGATTTTGGCATGAACGTAGCCGAAGCGACCAACGCGCCGCGTTTCCATCATCAGTGGCTACCGGACCAGCTGCGCGTTGAGAAGGGTTTCAGTCCGGATACGCTCAAGCTGCTAAGCGCGAAAGGACAGAACGTCAAACTGTTACCGGCGATGGGCAGCACGCAAAGCATTATGATCGGGCCTGACGGTACGCTGTATGGCGCGTCCGATCCGCGTACGGTCGATGATTTAACGGCAGGGTATTAATGGTTAGCCGTGTCGAAAGCTGAATTTCGGCACGGCGTAACGTACAACAATATTGCTCATATTATCCCTCCGTTATCTGGCTGTTTTATCTATTACATTCACGTGGTTGCGTTAAAGAATAAATAAAATTAGTCGACTTTTTAGTGGAACCTTTGATTGTAAAAAAATGAGGCAGGCGTCGAATAACAGAAAATATATATTGATCTTGTGTGTTAAAATCGTTATTGGTTTTTCTGGATGCATGAAATAAATTTTAAAAGTCAAATTTCAGATTAATTAAGGCAACGAGTAATAGTTTATGCCAATTAACCGCAGTTCGATATTTTTTGTGTTATAATCTATTGAAATTAAATGAATAAAATAAAATTCACCTGAGTATTTATTTGCTATTAACTAATCGGGGCGCTAAAGGATGCTATTAACACTTTAAGAAAATAACATTCCCATTAGATTGAATTATTTAAATCATAATCATTCACCTTATATATTTCATTAACTGCAAAGTATGGAAACCGCTAATGAAAAAAGGAAAGCAAGGAAGCTTACGCCTGATGACACCGGGCGAAATAAATATGGCTAAAACAATATTTGGTAATGCGATTATTTACTCTCGAGTTTGGATCCACTATGACAGCTACTTTCCTTTTGGCCTGCAGAGCCAAAATGTAGCGATGGCGCCCAACGGGGAGATATACATGCGTGACTATTTCTATGCGCATGACTTCTCAGCGATTTCCAACATTGATAAACAGCATGCGTTTATCCATGAACTGACCCATGTCTGGCAATATCAGAAAGGGATGTGGGTCAGAACCCGCGGGCTTTTTAGCTGGGCAGCTAATTATGATTATGATTTTTCAGGGAATAAGTATCTTCATGATTACACTATGGAACAGCAGGCGCAGATAGTAGCTGACTATTTTTTACTCTATCGGTATGGCTATAGCGTATGGAATGACGAGAAAGGTAAACTCGTTTCTTTTATTGGCACTAAACAAGACGGGATAAAAGCAGATTATGAACGTGTGTTAACTCATTTCCTCAGGCAACGATAAAATGTATAAATTACTTCTAATAGCATGTGCTTTTCTGATTAGCGGTTGCCCAGGGCCAAGGGATTATTTTCCACGGATCTGGCCCGCTCAGATAAGTATCAAAGATGGTAAACCATGCGTGACTGTGCAGCCGGAGGGTGACGAGAAAGTTCGCTCTGTAATGATTTATGAAATGACAGAAATGAATAACCAAAGGCGTTTTGAATCAGAGCCTTATGCTGTCCGAGACGATGAATGTCTGGATATGAATGCTTATCCGTTTCGACTGAATACCGCTTACGTTATCTCTGTGACGCTCATATCAGAGAAAAAACGTCAGCGGGCATATTATAAATCGGCGAGAGGTTTTGTTACCCGCTTCCGTCTGTCTGAGGGCGCACACGGATTGCAGGTCGAAGAAGTGGAACCGGAGCCGCCGAACTGGGGCCTGCCAGCGAGATCGTCAGATGAGTTCGAACTCATCTCACCAGAGCAGCAATAAAAAAGCTTTACAAATACGAATGATAATTATTACTATTGCCATGCACTCCAGCGAGGCCGGCATCGGACTCCCTGTGAAGGCACGACATTGCTCACATTGCTTCCAGTATTTTTTAGCCAGCCAAGCGCTGGCTTTTTTTTGCTCTAAATTTACCAAAGAGTTTGGGTTTGCTCGCATCCCACATTCATTTTTTTTGAACAGAGGCGTGAAGTTTTTCAGCTATCATTCAATCCGCTCCGGCCCCAGACTAGAAAAAAACGTTGAGGAGCATTGAACATGATTTACTTACGCAAAGCTGAAGAACGCGGTCATGCTAACCATGGTTGGCTGGACAGCTGGCACACCTTTTCATTCGCTAACTATTACGATGCCAACTTTATGGGCTTCTCGGCGCTGCGGGTGATTAACGAAGATGTGATCGCGGGCGGGCAGGGGTTCGGTACCCATCCTCATAAAGATATGGAAATTCTGACCTACGTGCTTTCCGGCACCGTAGAGCATCAGGACAGCATGGGTAATAAAGAGCAGATCCCGGCAGGCGAATTCCAGATTATGAGCGCTGGCACTGGCGTGCGTCATTCTGAATACAACGCCAGCAGCAGCGAGCCGCTGCATCTGTATCAGATCTGGATTATCCCGGAAAAAACCGGCATTGAGCCGCGTTACGATCAGCGCCGCTTTGTTGATGTACAGGGTCGACAGCTTATTCTGTCGCCGGATGCTCGTGAGGGGTCGCTGAAGGTTTATCAGGATATGACGCTGTCGCGCTGGGTACTGAAAGCGGGCGAGAGTGACAGCATTGCGCTCGATCCGTCACGTCGCATCTGGATTCAGGTGGTTAAAGGCGAGGTGCAGGTTAATGACCAGACCATTGCTGCCAGCGATGCGTTGGCCATCTGGGAAGAAAGCGCGCTGGCGTTAAAAGCCAGCAGCGATGCAGAGATCCTGCTGTTCGATCTGCCGCCGGTTTAAGCGTGTTTCAGGCCGCCATCGCATCCCGCCGGCGGCCTTTTTTTATCTACGATTGATCAATGCGTCTGCTGCCTTTATCCGGGCGCGTTTTCCCTGCTCGTTACTGCTGCGGTTTTTTTGTAAACTCACTGTCATCTCCCTCTGGCCTGCGAATGATAATGAAGAAAAAAAGACCCGTGCTTCAGGATGTTGCCGATCGCGTCGGCGTGACCAAAATGACCGTCAGCCGCTACCTCCGTAATCCGCAGCAGGTCTCCGCCGCGCTGGGCGCGCAAATCGCCGTGGTGCTGGATGAACTGGGCTACATTCCTAACCGTGCTCCCGATATGCTGTCTAACGCCACCAGCCGCGCCATCGGCGTGCTGCTGCCTTCATTAACCAACCAGGTTTTCGCCGATGTGCTGCGCGGCATTGAAAGCGTAACCGATGCCGCAGGCTATCAGACACTGGTCGGCCATTTTGGCTATAACCCGGAAAAGGAACAGCTACAGCTGCGTTCGCTGCTGGGCTGGAATATCGACGGGCTGATCCTTACCGAACGCACCCACACGGCCGCCAGCCTGCGGATGATTGAAACCGCCGGCATTCCGGTGATTGAAATGATGGACAGCGTTTCGCCCTGCCTGGATATGGCGGTGGGCTTTGATAACGTTGAGGCGGCACGGCAAATGACGCAGGCGATTCTGGCGAAAGGGCATCGTCACACCGTTTATCTGGGCGCCAGGCTTGATGAACGCACATTGCAAAAACAGCGGGGCTACGAACTGGCGATGCGTGAAGCGGGGCTGGAGCCACACAGCGTGATGATGGAAGAAGCCTCTTCTTTCAGTGCCGGCGCAATGTTGCTGTGTGAGGCGCGGCGGCGCCATCCGCAGACCGACAGCCTGTTCTGCACCAATGACGATTTGGCGATAGGTGCTATGTTTGAATGTCAGCGCCAGGGATTGCGCGTGCCGCAGCAAATGGCGATTGCAGGCTTTCACGGGCACGATATTGCGCATGTGGTGACGCCGCGCCTGGCCACGGTGCTGACGCCGCGCGATCGTATGGGACGTGAAGCCGCCGCGCTGCTGCTGGCGCGCATCGGTGGCGAAAGCCGTAAGCATCAGCCCGTGGATGTGGGATTTGAGATTCAGGAAGGGGAGAGCATCTGAATCTGGCGTTTTTTTGAACCCGCTCACAATTCCAGGCTTTTCCTGCCAGACAGGTTGCGCTGATGAACGCACGTACTGAGAATGGGTGTGGCAATGTTATCGGTAACATTTGCCTCTTCATCTGCCGGAGCTAACAACAATGCAAAATCAGTCGCCGTCACATCACGTATTCATTTTGATGGGCGTATCAGGCAGCGGTAAATCTGCCGTTGCCTATGAAGTCTCGCACCAGCTGAAAACCGCGTTTCTCGATGGCGATTTTCTGCATCCACGCGCCAATATTGAAAAAATGGCCGAAGGTCATCCGCTGAATGATGACGACCGTCGCCCCTGGCTGCAGGCGGTGAACGATGCCGCCTTCGCCATGCAGCGTACCCAGGCCGTTTCGATCATCGTCTGCTCCGCCCTGAAAAAAAGCTATCGCGATATTCTGCGTCAGGGCAGTAACAACCTCTCCTTTATCTATCTGAAAGGTGAGTTCGCTACGATTGAAAGCCGCCTGAAGGCGCGTAAAGGCCATTTCTTTAAGCCGCAAATGCTGGTCTCTCAGTTCGATACGCTGGAAGAACCGGGCGCCGAGGAAAGCGATGTGCTGGTGGTGGATATTAATCACACCCTGCCGGATGTCGTTGCCGCCACCATCGCGACCATTGAGGGTGCGATCAAAAAGGATTAGTTGTTTCTGATGAGTACCGCAACCCTGGTTTTAACCGCGGCAGGTTCGGTTGTTCTGCTGCTTTTCCTGGTGATGAAGGCGCGTATGCACGCTTTTGTCGCTCTGATATTAGTCTCGTTTGGCGCCGGCCTGTTTTCCGGGATGCCGCTGGATAAAATTGCCGAAACCATGCAGAAAGGCATGGGCGGCACGCTCGGCTTTCTTGCCGTGGTGGTAGCGTTGGGCGCCATGTTCGGCAAGATCCTGCATGAAACGGGCGCGGTCGATCAAATCGCGATTCGCATGCTGAAATCGTTCGGTGAAAGTCGGGCGCATTATGCAATGGGCATCGCGGGATTGATCTGTGCGCTGCCGCTGTTTTTTGAAGTGGCGGTGGTGCTGCTGATCAGCATCGCTTTCGCCGTGGCCAGGCGCACCGGCGATAACCTGGTCAAGCTGGTGATCCCGTTGTTTGCCGGCGTGGCGGCAGCGGCGGCGTTTTTGCTGCCCGGTCCGGCGCCGATGCTGTTGGCCTCGCAGATGCACGTTGATTTTGGCTGGATGATCCTGCTGGGACTGTGCGCAGCGTTGCCGGGAATGCTGATTGCGGGTCCGCTGTTCGGCAACTTTATCAGCCGTCACGTTAGCTTTAACGTGCCGGAAGAGGTGGCGCAGCCGGAAGTGGATGCTAACAAGCTGCCCTCTTTTGGCTTTAGCATGGCACTGATTCTGTTCCCACTGGTGCTGGTGGGGTTGAAAACCATCGGCGCGCGCTTTACCCCGGAGGGATCGCGCCTGTATGAATGGCTGGAATTTATTGGCCATCCTTTTACCGCCATTCTACTGGCGCTACTGCTGGCGATTTATGGCCTGGCCTGGCGTCAGGGAATGGATAAAGAGAAGGTCATGCAGGTTTGCGGCAGTGCGCTGCAGCCGGCGGGCATTATCCTGTTGGTGATTGGCGCGGGCGGCGTGTTTAAGCAGGTGCTGGTAGACTCCGGCGTCGGCCCGGCGCTGGGCAATGCATTAACCGGCGCCGGGCTGCCGATTGCGCTGGCCTGCTTTATTCTCTCGGCGGCGGTGCGTATCATTCAGGGATCGGCGACGGTGGCCTGTTTGACAGCGGTAGGGCTGGTCATGCCGGTGATTGAGCCGCTGCACTACAACGGCGCGCAGATGGCGGCGCTGTCGCTGTGCATCGCTGGCGGATCGATCGTAGTCAGCCATGTGAACGATGCGGGCTTCTGGCTGTTTGGCCGTTTTACCGGCGCAACCGAAGCGCAAACGCTAAAAACCTGGACGCTGATGGAAACCATTTTGGGCACCACGGGCGCCATCATCGGCATGATCGCCTTCGAACTGCTCTCCTGATGATAACGGGCGGATACCGGTATTCGCCCGTTTCTGCCGCCTTATATCCCCGATACGCTAAATCTTCAGATAGGCGCGGATGCCATCCAGGAACATCTGCGTCGCCAGCATAATCAGAATCAACCCCATCAGACGTTCCAGCGCGTTGACGCCTTTGTCGCCCAGCAGCCGCAGGAACAGGCCGGAAAGCAGCAAAATCACCACCGTAACGCCCCAGGCGCACAGCAGCGCGCCGACCAGATAGCCCATCTGATGCGGATACTGATGTGAAAGCAGCATCAGCGTAGCCAGCAGGGAAGGTCCGGCCACCAGCGGGATCGCCAGCGGCACCAGAAATGGCTCCTCACCGACCGGCAGGCCGGTACTGCTGCTTTCCGGCGATGGGAAAATCATTTTAATGGCGATCAGGAACAAAATAATGCCACCGGAGATCGATACCGTTTCGGTGCGCAGGTTAAGAAACGCCAGAATTTTTTCGCCAGCAAACAAAAAAAGCAGCATCAGCGCCAGCGCAATCAGCATTTCGCGGATCAGCACGATGCGTCGCCGTTTCGGCTCCAGATGCTTTAAAACCGACATAAAAATCGGCAAATTGCCGAGTGGGTCCATAATCAACAACAATAATATGGTCGCAGAGATCATTTCAGTCATTTATTTTGCTCTTTGCTTTTGTGTCAGCAATACCATTATTAGTAATGCTGTTGAAAAGATTAACGCAATCGAATTAATTCACTTGCCAGCAGAGCTGCATTTTGTAGAGTTGAGGGTTACAGGTAAACCCATTTTCTCTGGCGGGCTTCGCTTTCTGGCGAACCGATATTTTCACTCTTCAGACAGTCAGGCGCTACCCTGGTGGACAGTTCTCGCACCGGTAGCCTGTAGCAGGTGTTCAATGAAAAACGTAGGTCTTATTGGTTGGCGCGGTATGGTCGGCTCAGTGCTGATGCAGCGCATGAGCGAAGAGCGTGATTTTGACGTGATTCGCCCAGTTTTTTTCTCTACCTCGCAGCATGGCCAGGCCGCGCCGTCGGTCGGCGGTCACGGCGGTACGCTGCAGGATGCGTATGATATCGAGGCGCTGCGCGCGCTGGATATTATTATCACCTGCCAGGGCGGCGACTATACCAGTGAGATCTATCCGAAGCTGCGTGCCAGCGGCTGGCAGGGTTACTGGATCGATGCGGCCTCAACGCTGCGTATGCAGGATGACGCGATTATCATCCTCGACCCGGTTAACCATCAGGTGATTCGCGAAGGGCTGGATAAAGGCATTAAAACGTTTGTAGGCGGCAACTGCACCGTGAGTCTGATGTTGATGTCTCTGGGCGGCCTGTTTGCGCAAAACCTGGTGGAATGGGCTTCCGTAGCCACCTACCAGGCGGCTTCCGGCGGTGGCGCGCGTCATATGCGTGAGCTGCTGACCCAGATGGGGATGCTGCACGATCATGTGGCGCCAGAGCTGCAAAATCCGGCGTCGGCGATTCTGGATATTGAACGCAAAGTGACCGAATTTACCCGTTCCGGCACGCTGCCAGTGGATAATTTCGGCGTGCCGCTGGCGGGCAGCCTGATTCCATGGATTGATAAGCAGCTGGAAAACGGCCAGAGCCGCGAAGAGTGGAAAGGCCAGGCGGAAACCAACAAGATTCTTGGGACGCAACAGATTATCCCGGTGGACGGCCTGTGTGTACGCGTTGGCGCGCTGCGTTGCCACAGCCAGGCTTTTACGCTGAAGCTGAAAAAAGATGTGCCGCTGGCAGAAATCGAACAGCTGCTGGGGTCACATAATGAGTGGGTCAAAGTGGTACCCAACGATCGCGAGCTGACGATGCGCGAGCTGACGCCTGCGGCGGTAACCGGTACGCTGACCACGCCGGTAGGACGTCTGCGCAAGCTAAATATGGGGCCGGAATATCTTTCCGCCTTTACAGTTGGCGACCAGTTGCTGTGGGGCGCGGCTGAACCGCTGCGTCGTATGCTACGTTTACTGGTTGATTAATTGACCTCTGCCCCATTCGGTCTACGGATGGGGCAAGGCGCCCGTCTATAGTTCAGTAGTACTATAATCATCGAACGACTACCTCAACAGTCTCTCTTCGTTGGCAAAGTAATTTACATATTATATTCTCTGAAAACATTCCATTGCCATATTATATTAAGGCAAATAATAATTCTAAGTTATTATAATAAGTTGGCGCTGGTGTGGGTCAGTGAATATAAATTTAAAATAAGGTTAATGACGTATTAACCGAAATATATTTTTCCTTTATCAAAATAATGGAGCATATTGTAAAAACTCCATAAGGGGTGTTTAACTAAAAAGGAAACTTTAATGCGTGAAATTAAAACGTATGAAATGATAAGTGTGGCCGGTGGGGTTGGCTCCGGAAATAACAATGGAAACAATAGCGGAAATGGCAACGGCAATAGCGGTGGCGGCGGTGGTTCCTGCAATGGAGGCAGCGGGGGCAACGGAGGTAGAGGTGGCAATGGAGGAAATGGCGGAAATGGCGGTAGTTGCGGGGGCGGTAATGGTCATCGCTAAGCGTTAATTACATTAATAAAGGCAACGGTTGACCTATCCAAAAGATAAATTAGCCGTTGCGAAAATCTAAATTAAAACTATGGGAGAAGAAATGCGTCAACTAATCCGTTCAGAAGAATTGCTTATTGCCGGGAGTGGCCAATGTGATGGCGGCCGGGGGGGAGATGGTGGAACAGGAGGCAATGGAGGAAGAGGCGGTGATGGCGGAAGTTGCGGTAGTGGCAATGGAGGAAATGGCGGAAATGGCGGGCCCGGCGGTAAAGGAGGAAAAGGTGGTAAAGGCGGACCAGGAGGCCACGATGGACGCGACGGGCGTGATGGATAAGTAGCCCAATGCCGAAAAAAGAAAAGGAAGGCTGTTAATTACAAGTGATGAAAAAAATAAATTTGATAATCCAGTTAATTACCCTGGTAAATGTCTCATTATGTTATGCCAAAGATGATATTTTATTTGGCTCGCAATATACGTTGGATCGCTACCGCTGGATGGAAGTAGATCAGCGTCGGAATAATCAATGGCTTGAGCTGAAAACGAAGCAATCGCAAAAAATGATAGACGCTTTTCCATGGCGGAAAAAGTTACAAAAGCAACTGGGTGCGCTTAGTAATCCTGAAGGTTCTCTTTCAGATATCTTTTATGCAGGTGAAAATAGGTTTTATCTAAGATCGACCCCTGCATTTCCTTATTCGCGTCTTTTTATAAAGCGAAAAGGCTACAACGAGAAACTATTAGTTGATCCCCCTGTTGGTAAAGGCATTCACTTTTTTTCACCCTCATATGATGGTCGCTATATTGCTTATGGTTTATCAGATAATGGGTCAGAATTTGCTTCAATAAAAATTATTGATACCAGAAGTGGCAAAGATCTTACGGATATCATTCCACAAGTTCGCTATCCTCATATAATCTGGCAGAGCGATAATCATTCATTTTTTTACCGGCGGATGCCATCCGTAAAACTGAACGCCCTCCCTTCCGATCGCCTTGCTGGAGAAAAAATGTTTCTTCACCAGGTAGGAAGCAATACTAGCCTGGATACACCCGTTTTTGACAGTTTTATGGTGGCTAAAAAGGGGGCTAGTAAATATGATAATGTCGCTATACATGCTTCTCCTGATTCAGACTGGCTTCTTTCCTCTGTCTCTGCAGCAACCAGTGGGTATAGTAGTGCAATATTTAAAGTGCGTGCTGATGCATTAAGTGGACCCAAAACGCCTTGGGTTAAAGTTATTGATAGCAAAGATAATGTTTCCCATTTTGTCTTTTCTGGGAAATGGTTATATTTGGCAAGGTATAATAATTATTCTGGTTATCTTGTTACTCGGCTTAATCTTGATAAGCCCAGTCACCCGGAAGAAAAAAACATCGAATGGTCAAATGGTGAATTAACGGGATTTATAACCAGCTGCGAGGCGCTTTATATTACATATCATGATTCAGGAATAAGACGATTTGTACGTATCCCGTTCAGCAACATCTATCATGTGCAAAATATTACTCTGCCGTTTAACGGGGAGATCACAGCGTTATTTTCCAGTTTTGACCAAAAGGAGATACTCTTCACTCTACAGGGATGGACGATACCGCCAGCAATTTTTCGCTACGATCCTGATATTAATAAGATTGAAAATACGAAACTGATCGCTCCGCAATCCTATGATTATGCTGATTATGAAGCGGAAGAAAAATGGGTTATATCAAAAAATAAAGTGCGCGTGCCTCTCACCATCATTCACCGGCGAGGCATGAAGTTAGATGGAACCGCGCCCACCTGGCTAACTGCCTATGGGGCTTATGGGGTGAGCACGTTTCCTGATTTTGATCCATCACGGCTTATCTGGCTTAGAGGAGGCGGCATTATCGCCATTGCCCATGTGCGTGGCGGAGGAGAGTTAGGTCCCCTTTGGCATGAAGCAGGGCGCGCGTCGAGTAAAGAAAATTCAATTACAGATTTTATTAACTGTGCAGAGTATCTGATAGCTCAGGGTTACACTAACCCATCACGGCTGGCTATTAGCGGTGGAAGTGCGGGCGGAATTGTTATTGGAATGGCTTTAGCGCAGCGTCCCGGTTTGTTTGCCGCAGTAGCCATTGATGCAGGCATCCTCAATACTACCCGGCTTGATCAGATCCCAATCGGCGCAATGAATTTTAAAGAGTTTGGCTCCCCTTCCACTGAACAAGGGATGCGTAATCTCCAAAAAATTGATGCCTATCATAATTTGAAAGACGGTATCCGTTATCCGGCAGCCCTGTTAACGGTGGGTTTAAATGACGCCCGCGTTTCTCCCTGGCAGACGGCTAAGTTTGCAGCCCGTCTGGAAGAGATTGCCGCGAGAGAGAAAAATTCCAATCCAGTGCTTGTTTTCGCTGAACGAGACGCTGGCCACAGCCCGGCAACTTATGACCAGGCTGATAAAAAATTTTTGGATATACTAACTTTTTTTATCTGGAGAACCGGACTCGCTAAGGAATAAAATTTACCGTTCCTGCGTCCCACACTCTTGCTAACCTCCTTCAGGAGGGCGCGCTAGTCAGGCAGAACCGTACTCTCACGCCATGCTCGGCGCGGACAGCAGCAGCGGCGCATTGCGTTATCAGTCTCTTTAAGCTCGGAATGGGCTTTCTTCTCAGTCATGAAGGACATACCTGAAATTCCCCCCGTTTCTTCCTTTCCCAATCTTTTCATCAGGCTGGCGTAAAATTAACCGCCAGGTGATCCGTATCCTCTTTTTAAGCTTTGTGCTAATTATTTTATGCAAAGTTCGCAGGCTTATGGTTGGCCTTGTCTATGCTTAGCAAGACTGTTTTTGTTTTTCTGCTTTGAATATTAAAAGTTGATGCGCGCGGCAACGCTTTTTCCATGGAAAGGTGCGGCTCTGTCGGCGTGCGCATGGCTCATTGAAGAGTAGTCAGGCTAACGTCCTTATACGTCACGTTTCGGCTACCATACATCACAGGAAGAAAGTCATGTCAGAGCTCCCGGATCGCCAGGCGATCAATGCGATTATTGAAGGTCACTACGCTGACCCGTTTTCACTGTTGGGAATGCATCAGACCAGTAACGGACTTGAGGTGCGGGCGCTACTGCCTGATGCCTCTGAAGTCTGGGTGATCGAAACCAGCACCGGGCGTAAATGCGCTCAGCTGAAGTGTCTCGATTCACGCGGCTTTTTTAACGGGGTCATTCCACGTCGTAAAAATCCGTTCCGCTATCAGCTTGCCGTGACCTGGCATGGCGAGCAGAACCTGATTGACGATGCCTATCGTTTCGGCCCGCTGCTACAGGAGCTGGATAGCTGGCTGCTGGCCGAAGGCACCCACCTGCGCCCATATGAAACGCTGGGCGCGCATGCTGATGTGATTGACGGCATCAGCGGTACCCGCTTCTCCGTTTGGGCGCCTAACGCGCGCCGCGTCTCGGTGGTGGGCGATTTTAACTATTGGGATGGACGTCGCCATCCGATGCGCTTTCGTCGTGAAATCGGTGTCTGGGAACTGTTTGTGCCCGCGGCACGTACCGGACAGCTCTACAAATACGAAATAATTGATAATAAAGGGCAACTGCGTCTGAAATCAGACCCGTTTGCCTTTGAATCACAAATGCGGCCTGACAGCGCGTCGGTGATCTGCGGGCTGCCGGAAAAGGTCGCCATGCGTGAAAACCGCAAGGCGGCGAACGCGTTTGACGCGCCGATTTCTATCTATGAGGTTCATCTCGGCTCATGGCGTCGGCATACCGACAATAACTTCTGGCTGAGCTACAAAGAGCTGGAAGAGCAGCTGATCCCCTATGTGAAAGAGATGGGCTTTACCCATATCGAACTGATGCCGATTAACGAGCATCCGTTTGATGGCAGCTGGGGTTATCAGCCGGTGGGAATGTATGCGCCGACCCGGCGTTTCGGCACGCGCGATGAGTTCCGCCATTTTGTCGCCGCCGCGCACGCCGCCGGGCTGAACGTGATCCTGGACTGGGTGCCCGGCCATTTCCCTTCCGATGATTTCGGCCTCGCACAGTTTGACGGTACCGCGTTGTATGAGCATGAAGACCCGCGCGAAGGGTTTCATCAGGACTGGAACACGCTGATCTATAACTACGGTCGCCGTGAAGTCAGTAACTATCTGGCCGGTAACGCGCTTTACTGGGTAGAGCGCTTTGGCATTGATAGCCTGCGCGTGGATGCGGTGGCTTCGATGATCTACCGTGACTACAGCCGTCCGCAGGGCGAATGGGTACCGAACCACTTTGGCGGACGTGAAAATCTGGAAGCCATTGATTTCATCCGTTACACCAACCGTATGCTGGGCAATACTGCTCCCGGCGCGGTCACTATTGCTGAAGAATCAACCGATTTTCATGGCGTATCGCGGCCGCCGGAAACCGGCGGACTGGGTTTCTGGTATAAGTGGAACCTCGGCTGGATGCACGACACGCTGGATTACATGAAGCTCGATCCGATCTATCGCAGTCACCATCACCATCTGATGACCTTCGGCATGCTGTACAACTACACCGAAAACTTCGTGCTGCCGCTTTCGCACGATGAAGTGGTGCACGGTAAGCGTTCGATCCTCGATCGTATGCCGGGCGACGCCTGGCAGAAATTCGCCAATCTGCGCGCCTACTACGGCTGGATGTGGGCCTTCCCCGGTAAAAAACTGCTGTTTATGGGCGGCGAGTTCGCGCAGGGCCGCGAGTGGAATCATGATAGCAGCCTCGACTGGCACCTGTTGGAAGGCGAGGACAACTGGCACAACGGCGTACAGCGCCTGGTGCGCGACCTTAACCTGACTTACCGGCACCATGCGCCGATGCACCAGTGTGATTTCGACGGCAGCGGCTTTGAATGGCTGGTAGTGGATGACTACGAGAATTCGGTCTTTATCTTTGCGCGCCGCGATCGTGACGGTAATGAAATTATTGTCGCCAGCAACTTTACGCCGGTTCCACGCTACAACTATCGCTTCGGCATCAATCAGCCGGGCGGCTGGCGCGAAATCATCAATACCGACTCCGTGCATTACCACGGTAGCAATACCGGCAACGGTGACGTGGTGTGGAGCGATCCGTTACCCAGCCATAACCGTGAACATTCGCTGATGCTGACCTTGCCGCCGCTGGCCACGATTTGGTTGATTCGGGAGCGGGAGGCGGAATGAGTCATTTGCGTACGGGTAATCCTGCTCCTCCTGGCGCAACCTGGGATGGTAACGGGGTTAACTTCACGCTGTTTTCTCAACATGCCCAGCGCGTGGAGCTCTGCCTGTTCGATGAGAAAGGGCAGGAAGTACGCTATGACCTGCCGTCTCGCACCGACAACATCTGGTACGGCTACGTACCGGATCTTAAACCGGGCCAGCGCTACGGCTATCGGGTGCATGGTCCCTGGGCGCCGGAACAGGGGCATCGCTTTAATCCGGCTAAGCTGTTAGTCGATCCCTGCGCGCGCGCCGTCGAAGGCGAGGTGGCGGATAGCTCGCTGTTTAACGGCGGCGAATGGCAGCGCGATGAGCAGGATAATGCGGCGACTGCGCCGAAAAGCGTGGTGGTTGCGGAAAACTTTAACTGGGGCGATGACGCCGCGCCGCGCGTACCCTGGGGCAATACGGTGATCTATGAAGCGCACGTGCGTGGATTAACCCGGCGGCATCCGGAAATTCCGGAAACGCAGCGCGGTACTTACGCTGCGCTGGGGCATCCTGTTATTGTCAATTATCTCAAACAGCTGGGCGTGACTACGCTGGAACTGCAGCCGGTGGCGCAGTTTGCCGATGAACCGCGTCTGCAACAGCTGGGGCTGCGTAACTATTGGGGCTATAACCCTTATGCGCTCTGGTCGGTTGAACCGCGCTACGCTTCCGGCGAGGGCGGTCGCAGCGCGCTGCAGGAGTTCCAGCAGGCGGTAAAAGCGCTGCACGCGGCGGGTATCGAAGTGGTGCTGGATATGGTGCTTAACCATACCGCCGAGCTGGAAGAGATCGGTCCGACGCTGTCGATGCGCGGCATTGATAACGCCAGCTACTATTGGTTAACCGATGACGGGCATTATCACAACTGGACCGGCTGCGGTAACACGCTCAATCTTAGCCATCCTCAGGTGATGAATTGGGCGCTTGACTGTTTGCGTTACTGGGTGACGGTGTGCCATGTCGATGGTTTTCGTTTCGATTTGGCCGTGGTGCTGGGAAGAACGCCCGATTTTCGTGCCGATGCGCCTTTCCTTGCGGCGCTTAAAGCCTGCCCGATTCTTTCGCAAGTCAAGCTGATTGCCGAACCGTGGGATATCGGACCGCACGGCTATCAGGTGGGCCGCTTTCCGTCGCCGTTTGCGGACTGGAACGATCGCTTCCGTGACGATATGCGCCGCTACTGGCTGCTGGGCGAATTAACCAACGGCGACTTTGCACGCCGCTTCGCCGCTTCCAGCGACACCTTCCAGCATGACGACCGGCTGCCTTCCGCTACGGTGAATCTGATCGCCGCACACGACGGCTTTACCCTGCGCGATTTGCTGAGCTTCACGCGTAAACGCAATGAGGCCAACGGCGAAGATAACCGCGACGGGCACAACGGTAACTTTAGCCACAATCACGGCAGCGAAGGATTAACGGTCTCGCTTAACGTGCTGGAGCGCCGCCGCCGCAGCGCGCACGCGTTACTGACTTCACTACTGCTGGCGCAGGGCACGCCGATGCTGCTGGCCGGCGATGAACACGGACATACGCAGCACGGCAACAACAATGCGTATTGTCAGGATAACGAACTGACCTGGTTTGACTGGGAAAACCAGGATGAAGGGCTGTACGCCTTTACCGCCGCGCTGATCCATCTGCGTCAGCAGATCCCCGCGCTGACACAGGATCGCTGGTGGACGGAAGGTGACGGGAACGTTCAGTGGCTGAATAGCCAGGGCGAGCCGCTGAATGCGCAACAGTGGGAGCAGGGGGAGCATAAACTGCAAATCCTGCTTTCAGGACGCTGGTTGATCACGATTAATGCCACGCAAGACGTGAGCGAAATATCTCTACCAGACGGAGAATGGCGCGCGGTTCCTCCTTTTGCCGGGGAAGATAATCCTGTCCCGTCGACTGTCTGGCATGGGCCTGCGCACGGCGCGTGTGTGTTCCAAAAGCAAGTATAAGGAGTCAGACATGGTCAAGTTAGAACGTACCGAACACCTGATGCTGGCGAGACAACTGCCAACGCAAACTGTGGCCCTCATTCTTGCAGGCGGACGCGGCACGCGCCTAAGAGATCTGACCGCGACGCGCGCTAAACCTGCGGTGCATTTTGGCGGCAAATTTCGCATTATCGATTTTGCTCTGTCGAACTGTATTAACTCCGGCATTCGGCGCATCGGGGTGATCACGCAGTATCAGTCCCACTCGCTGGTGCAGCATATCCAACGCGGCTGGTCATTCTTCAATGAAGAGATGAATGAGTTTGTCGATCTGCTGCCGGCGCAGCAGCGCTTCAGCACTGAGCACTGGTATCGCGGCACCGCCGATGCGGTAACCCAGAATCTGGATATTATTCGTCGCTACGATGCGCAATATATCGTCATCCTGGCGGGCGACCATATCTATAAAATGGATTACTCGCGCATGCTGCTGGATCATGTCGATAACGATGCGCGCTGCACCATTGCCTGTTTGCCGGTGCCGCTGCATGAGGCGACGGCGTTCGGCGTGATGGCGGTCAATGATAAAAACCGCGTGGTGGATTTTGTAGAAAAACCGGCGCAGCCGCCCTCCATGCCGGGCGATGACACCAAAGCGCTGGCCAGCATGGGCATCTACGTGTTTAACGCTGATTACCTGTATCAGTTGCTGGAAGAAGACCTGGAGATCCCGGGATCCAGCCACGATTTTGGTAAAGATCTGCTGCCGAAAATCGTTGCCAGCGGCGAAGCACTGGCGCACTCCTTTAACATTTCCTGCGTGCAAAGCGATGACGACGCGGTGCCCTACTGGCGCGATGTCGGCACGCTGGAAGCATACTGGCGCGCCAACCTCGACCTGGCCTCGGTCACGCCGGAGCTGGATATGTATGATCATGAATGGCCAATTCACACCTACATGGAACCTCTGCCACCGGCTAAATTTGTGCAGGATCGCTCCGGCAGTCATGGTATGACCATGAACTCGCTGGTTTCCGGCGGCTGCATCATCTCCGGTTCGGTGGTGGTGCAGTCCGTGTTGTTCTCACGCGTACGCGTGAACTCGTTTTGCAATATTGATTCTGCAGTGCTGCTGCCTGACGTAGTGGTTGGACGCTCTTGTCGTCTGCGCCGCTGCGTTATCGACCGCGCCTGCGTTATTCCAGAAGGCATGGTAATCGGCGAAAACCCTGACGAAGACAGCCGCCGTTTTTACCGTTCCGAAGAGGGTATCGTGCTGGTAACGCGCGAAATGCTGGCCAGGCTGGCCGACACTTCCGCCTGACCGACAAAACAGTAACACACGCAATCTGCGCGAGGATCGCGCCAGATTTCCGTTAAAGGAGCCGAGAATGCAGGTTTTACATGTCTGTTCAGAACTTTTCCCGCTGTTAAAAACCGGCGGGTTAGCTGATGTGGTGGGGGCATTACCGGCAGCACAGATTGCAGATGGAACGGACACGCGCGTTTTACTCCCGGCGTTTCCGGATCTGCGTAAAGGAATAACCGACACGGAAGTCGTCGCTGAGCTGCAAACTTTCGCAGGCCCGGTCAGGCTGCACTTTGGACATTTTAATGGGGTTGGCATTTATCTGATTGAAGCTGAGGAACTGTACGATCGGCCCGGCAGCCCTTATCACGATGAAAACCAGTTCGCTTATCCAGACAACTATCTGCGCTTTGCGCTGCTCGGCTGGATGGGATGTGAAATGGCCTGTGGACTGGATACCAACTGGCGTCCGGATATTGTGCATGCCCATGACTGGCACGCCGGTTTAACCTGCGCCTATCTGGCGGCGCGCGGACGGCCGGCAAAATCGGTATTTACCGTGCATAACCTGGCGTATCAGGGGCTGTTTTACGCGCATCATATGGATGAAATTCAGCTGCCGCCGTCGTTTTTCGATATGCATGGCCTGGAGTTCTACGGGCAAATCTCTTATCTCAAGGCGGGGCTGTTCTTTGCCGATCATATTACGGCAGTTAGCCCGACCTATGCGCGTGAGATCACCCTGCCGGAATATGGTAACGGCATGGAGGCGCTACTGGCGGAGCGGATGCGCGAAGGGCGGCTGAGCGGCATCCTGAACGGCGTCGATCCGCTGATCTGGGATCCGGCGCATGACCTGCTGCTTAACGCACGTTACAACCGCGATACGCTGGATGCCAAGGCGGAAAACAAACGTCAGTTGCAGATTGCGATGGGCCTGAAGGTAGATGACAGCGTGCCGGTGTTTGCGGTGGTAAGTCGTCTGACTAAACAGAAAGGGCTGGATCTGGTGCTGGAGGCGTTGCCGAGCCTGCTGGAGCAGGGCGGTCAGCTGGTGTTGCTGGGCGCGGGCGATGCGGTATTGCAGCAGGGCTTCCTGGCGGCGGCGGCGGAAAATCCCGGCAGCGTCGGGGTACAGATTGGTTATCACGAAGCTTTCTCTCACCGCATCATGGGCGGAGCGGATGTGATTATGGTGCCGAGCCGCTTTGAGCCTTGCGGCCTGACGCAGCTTTACGGCCTGAAGTACGGCACGCTGCCGTTGGTTCGGCGTACCGGCGGGCTGGCGGATACGGTCAATGATAGCTCGCTGGAGAACCTGGCGGACGGTATCGCCAGCGGCTTCAGCTTTGAAGACAGCAACGCCTGGTCGCTGCTGCGCGCCATCCGGCGTTCGTTTGTGTTGTGGTCTCGTCCTTCTTTGTGGCGCTACGTTCAGCGTCAGGCGATGGCGATGGACTTTAGCTGGCAGGTGGCTGCACAGGCCTACCGGGATCTTTATCAACGGTTGTTGTAACCTGATTTGGGATACTTGCTATGAACGCACCTTTTACCTATGCCTCACCTACGCTAACGGTCGAAGCGTTAAAGCACTCTATTGCCTATAAGCTGATGTTCACGCTGGGTAAAGATCCATCCGCCGCCAACAAGCACGAATGGTTGAACGCCTCGCTGCTGGCGGTCCGCGATCGTATGGTGGAGCGCTGGTTGCGCTCCAGTCGCGCTCAGCTTTCGCAGGATGTACGTCAGGTTTATTACCTGTCGATGGAATTCCTGATGGGCCGTACCCTCTCCAATGCGCTGCTGGCGATGGGGATCTATGAAGATCTCAGCACCGCGCTGGAGGAGATGGGGCTGGATCTGGAAGAGCTGATCGAAGAAGAGAACGATCCGGGGCTGGGTAACGGGGGCTTAGGGCGTCTGGCCGCCTGTTTCCTTGATTCGCTGGCGACGCTGGGTTTGCCGGGACACGGCTATGGCATCCGTTACGATTACGGCATGTTTAAGCAGAACATCGTGGACGGACGTCAGGCTGAGTCGCCAGATTACTGGCTGGAGTATGGCAATCCGTGGGAATTTCAGCGTTATAACACCCGTTATAAAGTGCGTTTTGGCGGTCGTTTACAGCATGAAGGCGCGAAGGTGCGCTGGCTGGAAACCGAAGAAGTGCTGGCTATGGCCTATGACCAAATTATTCCCGGCTTTGATACCGACGCCACTAACACGCTACGGCTGTGGAGCGCGCAGGCCAGTAATGAAATCAACCTGGGGAAATTTAACCAGGGCGACTACTTTGCTGCGGTAGAAGATAAAAACCATTCAGAAAACGTATCGCGCGTGCTCTATCCGGATGACTCTACCTATTCCGGTCGCGAGCTGCGTCTGCGTCAGGAATATTTCCTCGTGTCGGCGACGGTGCAAGACATTCTTAACCGTCACTGGGAGATGCACCAAACTTTCGATAATCTCGCGGATAAGATCGCCATCCACCTGAACGATACCCATCCGGTGCTGGCGATCCCGGAGCTGATGCGCTTGCTGATTGACGAGCATAAGTTCAACTGGGACGACGCGTTTGAAGTAGTGTGTCAGGTTTTCTCTTATACCAACCACACTTTAATGAGCGAGGCGCTGGAAACCTGGTCGGTGGATATGATCGGCAAGATCCTGCCGCGCCATCTACAGATCATCTTTGAAATTAACGATTACTTCCTGCGTACTATCCAGGATCACTATCCGGACGAGTGGGAGCTGCTGTCGCGTATTTCGATCATTGATGAGAACAACGGGCGTCAGGTGCGTATGGCCTGGCTGGCGGTGGTGGTCAGTCACAAGGTGAATGGCGTATCAGAGCTGCACTCTAATCTGATGGTGCAGTCGCTGTTTGCCGACTTTGCCCGTCTGTTCCCGGGGCGCTTCTGTAACAAAACCAACGGCATCACCCCACGCCGCTGGCTGGCGCTGGCTAACCCGGCGCTTTCTGAGGTATTGGACGAGAGCATTGGACGCCACTGGCGCACCGATCTTAGCCAGCTGGAAGAGATCAAGCCGCAAATCGATTTCCCCGCCTTTATTGAAAAGATCGCCGATGCCAAGCTGCAGAATAAAAAGCGTTTGGCGGCCTGGGTGGCGAAAAACATGGATATCGTGCTCGATCCTAACGCGCTGTTCGATGTACAGATTAAGCGCATCCATGAATATAAGCGCCAGCTGATGAATGTGCTGCATGTGATTACGCGCTATAACCGCATCAAGGCCGATCCGAACGCGAACTGGGTGCCGCGTGTGAATATCTTCGCCGGTAAAGCGGCCTCCGCCTACTATATGGCGAAGCATATAATTCATCTGATTAACGATGTCGCGCAGGTAATAAATAACGATCCACAGGTGAAAAATAAGCTGAAGGTGGTCTTTATTCCCAACTACAGCGTGAGCCTGGCGCAGATCATTATTCCGGCCGCTGACCTCTCCGAGCAAATTTCGCTGGCCGGTACCGAAGCGTCGGGCACCAGCAATATGAAATTTGCCGTTAACGGCGCGTTAACTATCGGCACGCTGGACGGCGCCAATGTTGAAATGCTCGAACATGTGGGCAAAGAGAACATCTTTATCTTCGGCAACACCGCCGATCAGGTGGAGAAGCTGCGGCGCGCAGGGTATAACCCGCGCCAGTATTATGAAGAGGATGAAGAGCTGCGCCAGGCGTTAACCCAAATCGCTACCGGCGTGTTCAGCCCGCAAGAGCCGGGGCGCTATCACAATATCTACGATTCTCTGATTGGCCTGGGCGACCATTACCAGCTGCTGGCTGACTATCGTAGCTATGTGGATACGCAGGATAAAGTAGATGAACTGTATCGCCAGCCGGAAGAGTGGCAGCGGCGCGCGGCGCTGAATATTGCCAATATGGGCTATTTCTCTTCAGACCGTACCATTCAGGAATATGCTGACGAGATTTGGCACATTTCACCTATCCGACTGTAGCGTAACCTTAGGCCGCCTGGCGTTTTAGCGTCGGGCTGGCTTTTCCCCTTGCTAAAATCTTATCCGTTAGCGTTATCCCCACCGCATTCCCTACGTTCCGCGTCCTTCCCTTAAACAGCACCGTGATTGCCCAGGTTAATTTATTTTAGATTAGTTGAAAAGGTATTTAGCTTGCTGGCCTGAAAAGAAATAGTGATATCCAATAGGGCTTTTTAAGAGATAATCAGATCCAGAGCAACGTGCATTGACTATCTGCAACACCATTTATTTCTGTTAATTAATTAAAATGAGGATTAGTGTGATTTATTTACCAATGAGGGTTGAAGGTTGTACTGGACGGGAAATTATATAATCATATACAACGTGATGACAGCGGTGTCCTGATAGAGAGACATAACGTAATATTATAGCGTTAATAATAAAAGATTGCTGGAGCTTGAGACAAATGGATGGGTTCTGTAATAACGTCATGGACAGTGACGAACTCAGTTTTATTCTAAATGACGACATACAATTTTTGCCAGGGAAAAGATGTATTATCAATCCTTCAGGTACGGTTATTAGCCTTTCAGAGAATAGCTATCGCTTCTTATTACTGCTCCTGAATGGCGAGACGGATAAGCAGAAGATCATTAATCAGGTATGGTATGAACAACGTGGCTCAGTAAGCGACAGCAGCTATTATGGGCAAATTTACATGTTGCGCAAAGCTTTTGACCTGGTGGGTTTATCCGGTTCGCTAATCAAAACCATCCCACGCAAGGGCGTAAAATATATGGGTAAGGTGGTAAAAGTAAAAGTCGATCCTGACCTGAACATTGAAATGGGCAATGCGCAATCGGTAGAGGGAGATCATGACCTACCGCTACTGCCACTTAAGATACATAATGAATTAAAGTTGGATAGTGTCACGGCGCAAAAAAAGGATAACAGCATCACACAGAATGAATGGTTTCACAGCAGGCGCTGGAAACTGCTTATCACTATTTTAGCGGTACTGGCGGTATGCTGGCTTACAACTTTAGTTGTAGCCATTATTTACCTGTTTTTTTTAAAGTAACGATACCTGTTTCTGTTTGATAGTTTTTGAGAAATAACAGGGAGTCGTTGAGGACTTCAGCCAGATCTGACGCTTTAATTGCTGCGTCTCCCGCCGGCAGGCTGGTGAAAGACAATACCCTCTAAATTTTGTTATGGAAAACAGATGAACAATTTAATTATTAAATGCTACGTAATGACCCGTCTTCGTATAGCTGAGTTTGGTAAGGATCGACGTGGGGTGACCGCCATTGAATACGCGCTAATTGCCGTGGCGATGGCAACGCTGCTGGCCGTGGTGCTGGGTAACCAGAACTCCGGTTTCCTCGGGGCGCTGAAAGAGACGTTTAATAAAATTTCCCAGGCGATTAGCAGCGTCACCAGCAGCAAGACAACAGCCTCATAATTTTTCACAGTTAATCTCACTGCGAGAATATTTAACGGTATTCTCGCAGTTTTTATCTTTTCTGTCATCGGCTATAAGAGATACAAACATGCTTTGGCTGTTCGATGTTAATTTTATAATCATAACGCTTGTGCTGTTATATATATCCTGGCAGGACATCCTGTTAAGAGTGATCGCCCATCGCAGTCTGTTTTGCCTGTTTCTCTCCCTGCTTTCGTTATTATTTTCGGCTCACTGGCAGCTTAATTTTTTTGCAGCTGCAACCCTCTTTATTACCGGCTTCCTTCTTTTCGCGATTAACACTATTGGCGGCGGCGATGTCAAGCTGATGGCGCTGCTGGCTCTTTTTACACCTGAAAAGATGTTTACTGATTTTTTATTGCTTACCGCCTTTATTGGCGGTGCAATAGTGATATTTAGTCTGTTTTTTTTCGACGCCAGATCCGTGAACATGGAGTGCCCTACGGGGTGGCTATTTCTTTAGCCTTTATTTTTCTTCTTCCTTGTTATCATGATGCCTGATAATTTGATTAGGATGATTGAATGAATCACAAAATGCTTTTTTTCCTGTCATTGTTCGTTATTGCTGTCGGAATTACCGGCATCGTTATGCAAAAAAAAGAGCCCGTTACGGATGATAACGTGCCGGCCGTTTATCACGGAGGAACAAAAAAAGTGATAGCAATAGCCGAAACGCTAAGAGAGATTAAACCACACCAAATTTTAAATTCCGGAGATTATCAAATAAGAACCCTTGAAATTGATGAAGCAAGTCAGGATATTCGCGATATATCTTTATTAGGCACAAATAATCTTAACGGATATCTGGTTCTTAACCATTTGCCCGCCAACAGTGCGATCCTGCCGGATAGGGTGGAAGCGCCGGGCAGTCAAACATTTGTCTTACACAGTTTAAAAGAAAATGAGATGCCTTACAGCTATCGGGTCAGGGCGCAAGATGAAAGCCTGCTAACCAGCTTAGCCGTTGGCGATGAAGTCACGCTTTATATCCGCCTGATTGAAAATGAAAAAGGGCAGATTATTAACACGGGATCCCTGTCGGAAACGAGCGCCGCGCCGAATAGCGCTAACTTAAACTATGCTATTAGCCGTATTTGCGGTCCCTTAAGCATTATTGAGATCAAAAAAGATAAATATCAGGGTGAAAAGAGCGGTTATGAGCATGATGAAACGGTCGGCAGCATTGTTTTGCGCGCCAGCCGGGAGCAGCTTGCTGACCTACGCGTTGCGGAAAAGGCTGGAGAGATACTCTTATTCCCTACGGATAGCGAGAAAGAAGGCGATAAAAAACTCAGCATGAATGAGGTTCTAAAACAGTTCCGCGCTGTAAAACAATTAAGAGGTGACCAGTGAATTACTCTGCACACCTGCCCCGCTTTCTTTCAGGGAAACACACCGCTGTACGGTTATTGCTGGCGGCTGTCGGGCTATTGCTGGCCTTTTACTGCCGGGCGCAGGAGATCTACATGGAGCCGGGCGAAACCCACGTCGTCAAGATACAGGATGAGATCGGCACGGTATTTATTTCCTCAGCCAAGGTGGCGGATTACGAACTTATCGGTGAGCACAGCGTCATGGTGTACGCCAAAGCTGCGGGGCGCGCCGATCTGCTGGCGTTTGATAACAGCGGCAATCAACTGGTTAAGGTCACGCTGGTTATCGATCCGCTACTGAGCGCAGTGCATAAACAGGTTTCCCAACTGGTGCCGGACAGTCAGGTATCGATTGTGAAGCTGGGCAAAAGCTATGTGATTAGCGGCACCGTCGCTAACGAAGAAGATCGTGAAAGAATTTATCAGATAGTGGGCGAGGGACTTGGCGCCAGCCAGACGATGATCAATAAATCGGTAGCGGACCCAGGCAGCGTCGATGGCGGTGGTAGCCAGCAGAACGGCATCAGCTGGCTGAATGAGGTGAGCTATCAGAACGTAATCAATCAGCTGCAGCTGCCGGTCACTAATCAGGTCAACGTCAGGCTTTCCGTAGTAGAGGTGACAAAATCCTTTACCGATAATGTGGGAATTGACTGGGGTAACGCTGGCGGCCTGCCTGGCTCCTTTCACTTTGTGAAATTCAACGCTGATACGCTGAACAGTCTGGTTCACGCCATTAGCAATGATTCCGTGGCGCGCGTGTTAGCTGAGCCCAACCTGTCGGTTATTTCCGGCGAGACGGCGGAATTCCTGGTGGGCGGCGAGGTGCCGGTGATCTCCTCTTCTAACAACGGCACCAGTGTGCAGTACAAAGATTTCGGTATCAAGCTCAATATCGGCGCACGGGTAAACAGCAATAAACGCATTCGCCTTACGCTGGGTGAAGAGGTCAGCAGCATTAATAGCACCTATAACACCAGCGCCGGGCAAAGTTTTCCTACTTTTCAAACGCGCCGGGCGCGTACCACGGTAGAACTGGCCGATGGCGAAAGTTTTCTGCTGGGCGGCCTGATCAGCAACAACGAGCGTGAAGAGCTTTCCCGTCTGCCCTTTATTGGCGACGTGCCCATTTTAGGCGCGCTATTCCGTAATGCGAAAACCGAGCGTACGCGCGGCGAGCTGATGGTGGTGGCGACCGTTAACCTGGTGAAGCCGATCGGCAGCGATAAGATAGTCATGCCGGATTTTCAGCGCACCTCGACCTGGGCCCGCTTTCTTAACTTTGACGCTATCGATAATCAGCAATCGCGTCAGTTGGCACAGCAGTTTATTGAACAGGGAGGATTCATTAAATGAAGAGGCCGCGTTGTCTGTTAATAAGGCTTTGTTGTTTGGGGGCGCTGTTGCCGCTGGCTGCACAGGCGGCAAACAACCCGCCGGCAATGAAAGAGCAGCGGTTGGCGTTCAGCCTGCAGGAGCGCACAGAAATAGAGCGGGTTGCCGGAAAAATAGTGGCGCAGGCGGGGCCTGAATTTTCCGGCTATATCCAGCTGGCATGGTTTGACGAGGTCGGCTCTCCAGACGTGCGGCGGCTGCGACAGCAACTGATGCGCAGCGGCATTTCAGCGCAGCAAATCATGCTCATTCAGGAGAGCGGCGCGGTCCCTCAGCCAGATACTGGACTGCAGGTCCGGATTAAACAACCAGCCCATCAACCGGATACCGGGCCGCAGGTAGACCGCCAATCATCGGCGAGCGGCTCATCGCCTTGTCGTTACGCCACGCAAAACTATCGTTTCAACCTTTACGATGAGCAGGGATGCGCATTGTATAGCATGCTCAACTCCTCGCTTATCCATTTTCATAGAAACAGTGATTAAGGAACGGTGCAGATGCTGTTATTCCCGCACAAGGAAGAAAAAGCCTCTTTTAAAGAGATGACTTTTTACGTGCTCTCTGCCCGTGAAGCAGTTAATGAGCAGCTCAGTCAGCTATTGCGGCTGGCCGGATTTAATCAGATTGAAAAAGTGCAGCAGGCGCTGGGGCAGGTACGTAATTTAACGCTCTCGCCCGGGGCCTGGGGCCTGATTATTGATATTGGCGATCGGACGCAGGTTGAGGAAATGGTGCCGGCGATTCAGGCGCTGGTGCCCCGTAATCTCTGGTGCTGCGTAACCGGCGACAGTGATTCGATCACGTTGGCCCAAAGATTCGCCCGCCATGGAATCGCTTACTTTTATCTTAACGCGCAAAGCGACGAGATGATGCAGGCGGCTGCTAACGGGGCTACCGCTAAGGTTCGGCGCCGGGCGGTCAGCGTTAGCGTGCTGGGCTGTAAAGGCGGGATAGGTAATACCACGCTGGCCTGGAAACTGGCCAATCGGCTGGTGCAGCAGCGACAGATGCCGACCCTGTTTATTCAGGGACGAGCCGGCTCACGCGATCTCGATCTGGTGATTGGCAAAAAAGTAAGCCGTCATACCGTGGCGGTCAATAAACACCTGGACGCGATGAGTTGGGAAGAAATGCCGTTACCGTCGCTTGAGCATGAAAACTTCGAAAAATATAACTTCGTGGTGTTTGAGGAGTCGATCAACGCGGCGGATAAAGAACAGATGCGTCAAATAGTTGAACGCACCTCCTGCCTGATCTTGATAATGGATCGCTCTATGTCGTCAGTGCGCACAGTATGCAGCCTGACAGAGATCATCGACGCGATCAACCGTTCACATCCTACGCCCCGGCGCTTTCTGCTGTGCCTGAATGACAGCCGTCCGATCACCAGCGATATGCTCAACCTGGATGATCTACAGGCGTTGTTGGGCCGTCAGCTGGATGTGATTTTCCCTTACCACAACGCGCGGGCTTCCTCTTATTTCCCCTCGCTGCGGCGTCAGCGTTCGCCGATGGCCGTGCTGACGCAGAAAGTATTAGGCGAATCGACACCGGCTGAAAAATCCCTGCTGCAAAGGCTGACGGAAAAAAGAGAGGAGGGCTAAATGGAAATTAGCATTGAGCTACAGGAAGCGCTACGCGACGGCGTGCTGAAAAACATTGAAATAGCCAAAGTCGAACATCTGATCGCCGATCGAGCCGAGCTGCTGCGAGAGATGAATCGGCTACTGGAAAGCGTTATCGAGCAGCAGGATATCTATTTGGATAGCCGATCGCGGCACCTGATGGCGGAAATGATGACGGACGAGCTTATGGGGCTGGGGCCGCTGCGTCCGCTAATGGAGGATGCTACCGTAAGCGATATCCTGGTAAATGGACCGAACCAGATATATGTCGAACGCTTCGGCAAGCTGGAGCTGACCGGCTGCCGCTTTATTAATAACGCTCAGCTGACCGATATCGCCAAACGTCTTGTGCAGCGAGTGGGGCGGCGGCTGGATGAAGGGCAGCCGCTGGTTGATGCCCGCCTGTCGGACGGCAGCCGCCTTAATGTGGCGATACCGCCCATCACGCTGGATGGCACGTCGATCTCTATTCGTAAATTCGGCAAAAGCAATCTCGAACTGGCGGATTTAGTACGGCTGGGGGCGATCAGCAGTCAGATGGCTAACTTTATGATTATCGCCGCCCGCTGTCGGCTGAATATTATTATTTCCGGCGGCACCGGCTCCGGGAAAACCACGCTATTGAATGCATTATCGAAATATATCGATCCCAGCGAGCGCATTATTACCATGGAGGTGATGCTGCCAACTTACTGATTTAGTGTATGATGGTGTTTTTGAGGTGCTCCAGTGGCTTCTGTTTCTATCAGCTGTCCCTCCTGTTCAGCTACTGACGGGGTGGTGCGTAACGGCAAAAGCACCGCCGGACATCAGCGCTATCTCTGCTCTCACTGCCGTAAAACATGGCAACTGCAGTTCACTTACACCGCTTCTCAACCCGGTACGCACCAGAAAATCATTGATATGGCCATGAATGGCGTTGGATGCCGGGCAACTGCCCGCATTATGGGCGTTGGCCTCAACACGATTTTACGTCACTTAAAAAACTCAGGCCGCAGTCGGTAACCTCGCGCATACAGCCGGGCAGTGACGTCATCGTCTGCGCGGAAATGGACGAACAGTGGGGCTATGTCGGGGCTAAATCGCGCCAGCGCTGGCTGTTTTACGCGTATGACAGGCTCCGGAAGACGGTTGTTGCGCACGTATTCGGTGAACGCACTATGGCGACGCTGGGGCGTCTTATGAGCCTGCTGTCACCCTTTGACGTGGTGATATGGATGACGGATGGCTGGCCGCTGTATGAATCCCGCCTGAAGGGAAAGCTGCACGTAATCAGCAAGCGATATACGCAGCGAATTGAGCGGCATAACCTGAATCTGAGGCAGCACCTGGCACGGCTGGGACGGAAGTCGCTGTCGTTCTCAAAATCGGTGGAGCTGCATGACAAAGTCATCGGGCATTATCTGAACATAAAACACTATCAATAAGTTGGAGTCATTACCGAAATCCGCATGTTTTGCGCCACGCTGCAACAAAGCGTGCATTACGGCACCTCGCTGTATAACAGCCTGATGGAATTATCAAAGGATATTCGGGAATTACAGCTGCTGGAGGCAGAAGAAAGGATTGGCAAGCTTTCTGCCAAAATGAGCGTGCCGTTAATCATTTTTATTATGTTCCCCATTACGGTGTTAATTGCCGCGCCAGGCATTTTAAGGGTAATGAAAAATGCGCTTTTTTAATCGATATTTCCTGCCGATCGTCGGCGCGTTCTTGTTATCAGCATGCGCCGGTGGGCCGTTGAAAAATAATCAGGCGGAACATTATCAGGAAGATATTTTACTCAAGGCGAATAATCACAGCGGCCTGATTGCGCTGTATCGTAACCAGCTTAAGCATAAGGAAGATCCTCAGGTCAGATTAAAGCTGGCGCAATACTATTACCAGGTCGGGGATTATCAAACATCGCTTAATACTTTGCTGGCGCTCAATAACAAAACGGACCGGCAGATAGCTCTTTTACGGGCAAAAAACGCGATTGCGTTGGAGAATTATGCTCAGGCCCTGCAAGTCACGGACGCCATGATGCTGCGCGAACCGAACGATGCTGAGGCATGGAACCTGCGCGGTATCGCGCTGGCGCTTTCCGGCAAGCGGGAGGAAGGTCAGAGGGCCATCGAGTACGCGCGCGCGCTGTTTATCGCCGACGAGATCGCGCTGAATAATCTGGCGGCCATCGCTATGCTGGATCAACGCTACCAGCACGTGGTGGAACTGCTTCTGCCGCAGTATCTGTACGGCAAAAAGCAGACACGCTTGCTGCATAATCTGGTGCTGTCGCTGGTTAAGGTGGGCGATCGTCGTTCCGCGCGCAACATTATTGAAAGCGAGAATTTATCCGATCGGCCGGATGCATTGATCGATGCGCTGGCGCAGGTTGCGCCTGACGTAAAGGAGAAAGTCTGATGGCAAAGCAACAAGGAAAATGGCGTTCAGGATCGCTGTCCTGCCAGCGCGGCGCGGTGACGGTTGAATTTGCGTTTACGGTAATGATTTTTTTAATGTTGGTACTGTTTGTCGCAGAAATGTCGCGGCTGGCCTACGTTTCTTCGGTGATTGATCTGGCGGTATCCGAGGCGGCTAAAGAGGCGAAAAACAGCTCGGCAGGTCAAAATGGCGACTACTGCCGTCGCTTTGAAAAAAGGCTGTTTGAGCAGGGCGGCAGCCTGTGGGCTTTTCTTACCCGGAAGGATGCCGTCACCCTCCATATCGCCTATGCCGCGTCGCTTGACGACATGATCAAGCACGGCGGCAGTACGGGCGATTATCGTTCCCGACCTCTGGCGCGCTATCAGCTGCAATACCGCTACCATCCGATGTTTTTTCTGCTTCCTGATATCTGGGCCAATAACTTTTTGAACCGGGAGGTGATTTTTGTTCAGGAATTTGAACGTTCTAAATTTATACACTGATCGGCGTGCTGCCGTGTCGGTAGAATTTGTGCTGATCTCCCTGATGCTGATCCTTTTTATCGTTTTTCTATCTGATTTGATGCTGCGTCAGGCAACCATCGGCAAGCTGGACCGTGTTTCCTATTCCGTGGCGGGCGTATTGCGTGAACGTATTCAGTTGTTTGACGCCCGCGAAACGCTTAATCAGCAGGATGTAGATCTGGCGGCCCGGCTGGCGGCGCGGATGCTAAAAGATATGCATAGCGATATCGATCTCTCCCGGCTGCAATTAACGGTGGAAGAGCTGCATTTTGCCGATCCTTTACGCCTGAACGACACGCGTAAACAGGTGAAGCGCTATCGCAGCTGGCATAGCGGCAGCGCTGAGCAGTGTAAGCCGCCGCAGCCGTTAAATCAGCTGACGCAGCTGACGCCCAGAGGAAGCTATGGTCGCTGGGTGCCGTTGTATCAGGTTACGGTATGTCTGCCGAACATTAGCTGGTTCACCCGATTAACCTCACGCGAGCAGCAAACGGTACTCTCTTCCTTTGCCATCGTCATGCTGCGATGAAACCGACCAGGAACAGGATTAGCTGACAAGGAAAGTTATGTTTTGGCATCAAAAATTGTTTGCGGTGTTAAAGCGCTTTGGCGCCGATCGGCGCGGCGCTTTCGCCATTAGTTTTGTTATGTTGTCAGGCTTACTGATGTCGCTGGCCGCGCTGGGGCTGGAAGGCTCGCGCTATATTACCGTGCGCGCCCGGTTGTCGGATGCGATGGAGCAGGCAGCGCTGGCGTTGACCGCAGAAGATAATGGCGCGGGCGCAACGCGTAATAATACGCTGGCCAGCGACTATTTTCGCGCCTGGATGCGGCAGGAAAAGCGGGTATTTACGCCAAAGGTCACGGTAAAAAGCGGCGTGGTCGCCAGCAACTCGGCGCTGACCTATGTTGAATATCGGGTCAGCGGCCGCACCCTGTATGACTCGTGGTTTCCCGCTTCGTTTTTCCCGGGGTTCGCTAAAGAGGTCGTCGTAGGTGAAAACGGTGCGGCACGTAAGCTGCGCTCCAATATGGACGTGATGTTCGTGGTTGATTTTTCCGGCTCGATGAATTTTCGTTTGGGTTATCAAACCAAGCTGGTGGAGCTTAAGCGTATCGTCTTACAGCTTTCCGAAGAGCTGTTTTCCTACAATATCGGCAATAAAGTGGGGTTTGTTCCCTTCGGCTGGGGCAGTAAAAATGGTAACGTGTGTGACTTCCCGTTTGTCGCTAATCGTCCTGTTCCCCTGGATCTGCTCACTTTGCCCGCTAAGGTATTTGAGCAATATGTGGATATTTCTGCCACCGTTGCGGCAATTCCGCAAAAGGTTAATCAGTTTCCCTTACCGTTCAACTATGTCCATCCAAGTTACTGCCTGCGAAAAAGCCAGTCATGGGTCGTTCCTTTAACCAGCAGCGCGGCGCAAATCAGGCAAATTCAGGGGATGACCGCAGGCGGTGGAACGCTGGTAAGTTCCGGGGTATTACTGGGCGTGCCTTACCTGGCGGCCGGCACCGCGCCGCGTAAAGTCATGGTGATTATTTCTGATGGCACGGACGATCCAGCGGATATTAATATCACACCGCGTCTGATTAGGGCCGGGATGTGCGATAAAATCCGTAATGTCCTGACCACCAACGAGGCGTCGGGAAAATCTCATTTATTGGTATTAATTATGCGCCGACCTATAACTGGAAATCCTGCGTCGGCGAAAAGAATTTTTATTTACCGCGAACCGTTAAAGAGCTTGAGCGGGATTTACAACGCGCCATATTTGAAGAAGTGGGACACAATATTGTTAAGGATTAGCGGCCGCGATTCGGCAATCTCATTACGCGGCAACCAGAAAATCTAAGAGTAAAAAAGAATGCGATCAAGATTTTTTACGGCGAAGTGAGTAGTGTTTAACTATCGCTCAGTGACGTTTATTGTCCGTGCAGCCTTTTTTAACTTCACGCTGAATACATTATTAGAAAAGGCCGGAGCGTATTAAAGACGCTAACTTAACGAGTCGCTATGCTCTGCGGTTAGCCTGTCATACTTCTTATAAGTCAGGATTTAATTGTAATGAAAACTAAATTCATTTTATCTGCATTTGCCGGATTAGTTCTCTCCGCCTCTGCGCTGGCGGCGACGCCAGCCAGCTATGATACTAAATTCAACGTAAGCGCCAACGTACCGGACAGCGCGAAAATCACCGATCCCAGCGGCCGACCAATTACCGATATTGACGTTATGCTGCGTCCGGCCGCCTCTGGAAAAATGGAAGCGGAAACTCAGGCGTTAAAGCTGTGGAATAACGATGTGCAAAAGCTAACAGTTCTGCTGACGTTAGATGATAGTCAGGCGGCGACCGGCGCCCCTTTCAAGCTCTACAGCACGCAGAACGGCAAGCTGGATGAAATGACTTATCAGATCACAACCCTGACCAGCGCCGGTTCGCAGGTGTTCACCACCTCAGGCCAAAGCAGAGAATATACACTGGGTGCAAACGGCACGCATGGTGAACTGCCGGTAGTGTTTAAATTTGTCTCTAATCAAAACTATGATGCGCTGGGACAGGGCTTATATAGCGGTGTGGTTTATGCCAACGTCGTGGTTAAACCTTAATTACCCTTAATGCGGGTTGGGGGCAGCTGGAAGGCGGCCCCATTAATTATGATGATTGATAATTATTTTATTGGGCTGAGCGCGGCGCTGCTGCTCTGGAGTCAGAACGCACTCTGTATTAAACAGGCTCAGGTCGAGCTGGATATTTCTGCGCGGTCCGTCGCCCGCGTAGTGCTTTATTATGATGGGCTGCCGTTAAATGATAATAATATTAATTTCCCTCTGTTTGTTAACGACTACTCCCGGCGTTTCGAACAAACTTCGCCATTTTTTTATTTGGTCGGCAATGTCGGACAGGCGGATATTGTTTTCGCAGAAGATAACTTTTTCCTGTCGTCAGCGGATAACAGCAGCGCCTCTATTTTTCTTAAGGGCGATTTTATCTTTAGGGGGCAGCAAAAAACTGCCACGCAATATCTCCGCATGCCGGTATTAGACGATATAGCGCAGAAAAGTCCTCTTAATGGCGCGAAAGTGCGCTTCGTTTCCGAACATCTGGCCAGCCATTACGCGAAAGGGCGTTATAGCAATGTGTTTACGTTAATTATCACGCCGGTCATTTAAAAAAGTCAGGGAATGATGAATTGGAATATCACGATTATAACGGCCGTGCTGGGCGGTTTAATAATGCCGTTGCCCGCCGCCGCAATCCCGCTCCCGGCGGGATTTGAGGATATATTTTACGCCAGGCAAAGCAGCGTGGTGGAGATTATTTACGGCGAAAACGCTCTTGGCTCGGTGGCCGTAGAGTATGACCGGCAAGAGGTTGTGCTGCTTACTCCCGGCGTGCTGGTGGATCAGATTATCGCAGCGGATATGCCGCCGCTGACGTTATCCGCGCAGGCACTGCGGCAAAAGCTCTCCGTACCGCTCAAACGGGTAGGGCAGCAGGGGTTTGCCGACAGGGACATTGTGGTCAGCCTGAATGAATCGGATGCTTCGTTGCGCCTGATTTTCCCGGCATCGCTGTTTTTGAACGGCGAGGCGGGCTACGCGCGTAAATATATTACTTATCGCAACCAAACCGGGCTGGTACACAGCCATAACCTGAACTACCTGACGGACAACTACAGCAATAGCCTGAGCCTGGCGGCTAACGAAACGCTGAATTTCACCGGCAACAGTTATCTGAAAGGCGCATGGAGCTACGCCGCCGATATCGATTTTGCGCTTGATGAACTGGCATTTTATCTGGAGAGCCGCCATACCCGGTTTAAAGCAGGGCGGCAGCGGCTGGGCGATAACCTGATCGACAGTACGCCCTCAATGAGTTACAGCTTTTTTAATCCGATGAGCTTTGATGGCGTTTCGCTGGGCTATATGACCGATAACTATCTCACTCCCGGCTCGGGCGCCGCCTCGCCGGTAACCGTCTATTTACCGCAGGCCGGGAGCGTTGAAATTTACCGTAATGGTCGATTAATTGACCTGCAGCAATTCGCGGCCGGTTTGCAACATCTGGATACGCGTAGCTGGCCGAGCGGCGGCTATGATGTGCTGCTGATTTCCCGCCTGGCCAACGGCAGCCGGGAAGAGAAAGTTCAGCCATTTTTTAAACGCAATGGCATTTTCCGTTCCGGGGAGCTGGAGTATCTGCTGCAACTGGGCCGCTACGATCAGCGTCAGGGGCAGTTTGCTTCGCGTAGGCAGCACGGCAAGGCGCAGCGCTGGCACGCCGTCAGTAATCATCCTTTCGCCGGCGCTTCGTTGGGTTATACCACAGCTTCTGCCTTCTCGCTGGGCGGCGGATTGATGATGGACAATACCGATTTCTATAGCCACGCCAGCATAGATGTTCCGGTTAACAGCTGGTTCGTCGAGCGTTTGTATATTGATGGGCTGTATGGTAACGACGGCAGTAACGGCTACCAGGTCGGCATGATGAAAAACCTCTACCGGCTTGGCCTGAATCTGAGCTACCGCGATCATCATTTTCGCGGTGACCGGCAGGATTTCCGTCGCTTCGGCGTAATACCTGCCTATGATTTTGAATATTTGCAGTTTGGCGTGAACAGTTTTCTACCGTGGAATGTCGGCTTTGGCCTGAGTTATGGGCTTAACAGTTTCTGGCAGGAGTATGGCCGTCAGCAGCGAAGCCGGTTTGAAAGCTGGGACATTAACCTGAACCGTGATTTTTCTTTGCCGGGCGATCTTAATCTGCGGGTAGATTTAGGTTTTCATCAGGGCATTAACGAATTTATTAGCCGTAACGCCTGGCACGGCACAACCGAAAGTCGGGTCTTTGCACAGTTCACGTTAGGCATGCGCGAACGCAGCTATAACCATTATCAGAGCCTCTATTTACGCGCGCGCCTTAACGGCGACAACAGCGATAAAAATAGCTATGGCGCTGATTACGCGCTCAATCTGGACAATCCGAATTTCGATCGCGGCGGGAAATACACGCTTACCGCCAGCCTCAGCCAGGGTCCAAACCAGGAGAAACATGGCGGCGCGGGCATAGTTGTTGATAACCGCCTTGGCTATCACGCCATCGGCGTCTCGCGCGCCTTCGGCAATCGTTCTTACCAGCAACTTTACTTCTCTCAACGCAGCGGCTTCGCCCTGGGCGAGGGAGATGTAGCCTGGGGGCGGATGGATAACAATGCGGCGCTAATTGTTGATGCCAGCGAACTGCCGACGGATCACTATTTCGACGTACGGAACCGCAATACCGAGCCGGTAGTGATCCGCGGCGGCGAAATCACTACGCTGTCAACCATGCCCTATCAAAAAATAGCCCCTCAGGCGGAGCAGGTATTTACCGGCAAAACGGACGCGTTTTATCACCTCTCGACGCAGGCGCCGTCCGTGTGGGTAATGCCGGGTCAGGTATATCGCCTGAAGCTGGCGGCGACGAAAAACCAGACCGTAACCGGACGCCTGCTGTATGCCGGTCAGCCATTGGCGCATGCCAGAGTAGTCGGCGGCAACAGCATCACGGATGAGGAAGGGCTGTTTGTCGGCGACTTTACGCTGAAAACCAGCGAGCGATTAACGTCATTGACCGTGAAAAAAGAAGGGCAGCGCTACCTCTGCCTGCTGTCAGAAAACAACGTCAGGATGACTCAGGGCATCATGCAAATCAGGGAGACTCAGTGTGAAATTCAATAAGCGGGCAGGCGTATGGTTCGGGATAATCGGCATGCTGACGTGCGGTACGGCGCAGGCGATTGAGGTATTTCCGGTGGTGAAAACCATTAGTGAGGAAACGCCGCGGGAGAATTACATCACAGTAAAATCGATGTTTCGTGCTGTTGAGAATGGAGAAGAGAAAGCGACGGATACTCAACAATATGAGTTTGTCACGCTGGAACTGTTTCATGTACCTAACCCCGGCGATAACAAGGAAAAACGCATTAAAGAGTTGGGATCGGCAGATCCAACGCTGGTTTTCTCCCCGACCCGGTTGGTCATTCCCTATGGTGAAATGCGCAAGGTGAGAATTATGCCGTTAAAGCCGGTCGAGCGGGAGCGCGTCTATCGCTTACGTATCCGGCCTGGCTATCCAGAACAGGCGCTCGACAAGGGCAAAGTGCGTTTTGCCATCGGCTATGACGTACTGCTGCGCTATCTGCCCTCCGGCAAGCAGACGCAGGGGATCGCTATCGCCTGCAAAAATAATCAGTGGGAGCTGAGCGCGACCGGTAATGTGCGTAGCGAACTGCGCGATCTGGTGGTGGATGGACGCAAGTGGAAAACGCAGTTTAACGTTTATCCTGAACACAGCCGCACTGTGACCGTAAATCAGCGCATGGCGTTTGAGCTGGAAGGCAAACTCCATGTCTATGAACAGTGCCAACGGAAGGGGTAAAACATGCGAATGCGGCATCCACTCATCGCGTTCATTTTGCTGCCGGCTGCGGCGCTGGCCGACGGCGCGCTGGTGATCCAGCCTCAGGCCAGCGGCGGGCTGCGCCTGCTCTCTGAGGGGGGCGCCGGCGGCGCAAATGCGTTGAGCGTTATGCAGCCGGCGGGAAAAACGCTGACGTTGCAACTCTTGCCCGTCGCGGCCGGACAGTGTGACGGCGGCAACCTGACTATAGCGTCGCTGCGCCTGTCGCTGCTGCAGGTGGATAATCAGCAGCGCCTGAACTGCGGTGAAACGCTACGGTTACGCGCTGAAGCGCAGAGCCGCCAGGTCGGCGTACAGATAAAAAGCGCATCGCTACAGCCCGATTTCTCTGGACTGATGCCGTCGGACTATGGCCTGCGTCCCCAGATCGGCAGTGTCAGATTTAACGTTGAAGGCGAGGATATCGCCCTTTGGCCGCTGTTTCTCGATCTCAGCGTGCTGCAGCAGGAGATGCCAGTACTGACCGCCGCCTTTGATCGTCCGGCGCTGCAGTTTGGATTGGTGGGCGAGCAGCACGATGCCGCCGCCGCGGTACGCTTGCGGATCAGTAAAACGCGCCTGGCGGGTGGAGAGATATTGCCCTACCGGCTCTCTTTTGAATCCGCACAGCTGCAAGATGGCCGTTATCGCCTGCGCTCATCGCGAGGCGAGCGGTTTATCCCTTACGCCATCAGCGTGGGCGGTCAGGAAATTGCGCCAGGCGGCGCATGGCATGGGCGAATTCCTGCAGGTATCGCCACCTCTGACATCGTCAATATCAACTTTACGCTTCCAGGCAGCGCCATCCGGGGAATGGAGGCGGGTTCACGTCTGCTGGATACCCTGACGGCCGTCATTACACCGGAAATTTAACAGGAGCACAGGATGAAGCATTTATCATTAGCGGGCCTGGTGTTTTTTATGCTGTTCGGTTCGGCGCAGGCGACGAGGCCGGTCAAAACCACTATTGAGGTTGTAGCGGAGGTCAACACCAGCGTACGGGTTTATGTGGAGGGCCGTGACGTGACCAACGGCGTGATTAGTCTGCAGCTTGAGGATAAGAACGGCTATATGTTCGGCGTAACGCCGGCATTTCAATTTGTGGGTAATGCCAGCGCAGTATCACTCACGCTAAACCAACCCTCTGGTGGCGGCCTACTGTCGGAAAATAATGATCTGATGGAGATCAATAACGCCTGGGTTCGTAGTGATGGCGCAGAAGTTTCCAGCGACTATCCACTGTACAACCAACCGGTTTATCCTACCCTGCAGGCGATACCGGACAGGGAGCGGGGGGTAAAGGTGCGCTTTTCTTCCGCTAAACGTAGCGAGGCTTATCCATTAGGCAGATACAGCGGTAGCTATGAGATCATCGTTACGCCGTCTGTGTAACCGGTATTCAGGCGGGGCTGGCATCAGGCCGGACAAACGGGTAAAAGGGCCGCTGCAAGTGTAAGGCAGCGGCCTTGATGTTTTATGAAGCCAGCGAGAGCGCCGGTTTTTTGCTATGCGCTTCCAGCCATTGCGCTACGCGTGCCTGCTGCGCTTCATTCAGCCACATGCCCAGCTTGGTACGCCGCCAGATGGCATCATCCAGCTCGCGCACCCATTCGTTTTCCATCAGGTAGCGCAGTTCAGCCTCATAGAAACCGTGGCCGAAATCTTCACCTAAATCGGTTAGGGAAGCGGCGTTTTGTAAAATCAGCTCGCTGTTGCTGCCGTAAGTGCGGGCATAATGACGCGCCATGCCTTCGCTAATAAACGGATAGCGACGACGCAGGCTGGCAGCATAATCTTCACGCGTGCCGGCGATATCGCCGCCGGGCAGTACTGCGGTTTTGGTCCAGGCCGGACCGATATTAGTGTAATACTTCGCCAGCTTTTCCATCGCATGTTCAGCCAGCTTGCGATAGGTGGTCAGTTTGCCGCCGAACACTGACAGTAGCGGCGCTTTGCCCGCATCGTCACGCACATCCAGCGTGTAATCGCGGGTAATTGCCTGCGGCGAATCAGATTCATCGTCACACAGCGGACGTACGCCAGAATAGGTCCAGACAATATCGCTACGATCCAGCTGCTTTTTAAAGTGTGCGTTATACACTTTCAGCAGATAGGCAATTTCGTTATCGTCGATTTTTACCTGTTTCGGATCGCCTTTATATTCCACATCGGTGGTGCCGATAATAGAGAACTCATCCATCCACGGAATAACGAAGACGATACGATGGTCTTCGTTTTGCAGAATATAGGCCTGTTTTTCCGTATGAACGCGCGGCACTACAATGTGGCTGCCTTTAATCAGGCGAATGCCGTAAGGTGATTTCAGCTTCAGACCGTCATCAAACAGCTGCTTAACCCACGGACCGGCGGCGTTCACCAGACCTTTAGCACGCCAGGTAAAGGTTTTACCGCTATCGACATCTTCCGCTTCCACCATCCACAGGCCGTTTTCACGCCAGGCGCGGGTAACGCGGGTGCGGGTACGCACTTCACCGCCGCGTTTCACCACTTCCTGCGCGTTCAATACCACCAGGCGCGCATCGTCAACCCAGCAGTCGGAATATTCGAAACCGCGCGTAATTTCCGGTTTCATCACGGAATCTGCGCCGAAACGCAATCCTTTACTGCCCGGCAGGCTGGTGCGTTTGCCCAAATGGTCATACATAAACAGGCCGGTACGGATCATCCATGCCGGACGCAAATGCGGGCGGTGCGGTAGACGGAAGCGCATCGGGAAGGCGATATGCGGAGCCATCTTCAGCAGCACTTCACGCTCGGCCAACGCTTCGCTGACCAGGCGGAATTCATAGTGTTCCAGGTAGCGCAGCCCGCCGTGAATAAGCTTTGAGCTGGCGGAAGAGGTCGCGCAAGCCAAATCCTGCGCCTCCAGCATCAGCACTGACAGCCCGCGTCCTGCGGCGTCGGCCGCAATACCGGCACCGTTGATGCCGCCGCCGATAACGATCAGATCTTTGGTTTCCACGTCATCTCCTCCGATGTTCGGAATAGTTCGTCAATGTTCGTTTTCGAGCATAATAATAATCGTAAACCAACATTGATGCCAGCTTTAACCCAATAAAAACATCTTAGCGTGATTTAGTTAACATAATTGGCTGCGTCGGACAGTGTTACCCCTGTGATTAGTTGGGTTATAGTTCAACGGCTTCGCGCTACAATAGCCAACTTACGGCTGAAGAGCGGCGCGGATAATACTCCGCGCGGGCCATCGGCTTATCGCACCCCCGTTGATTTGGAACCCGGTATGGAACAATTTGAATGCATCAGCGTCGATATGGCGCAACAACGTCTGGCTGAAGGCGAAGCGCTGCTGGTCGATATCCGCGATCCGCAGAGTTTTGCGGCGGGACATGCCAAAGGGGCTTTTCACCTGACGAACGGCACACTAAACGACTTTATGCAGCAGGCCGATTTTGATCGGCCGGTGCTGGTGATGTGCTACCACGGCAACAGCAGCAAGGGCGCGGCGCAGTATCTGATCCAGCAGGGGTTTGATCAGGTTTATAGCATTGACGGCGGTTTTGACGCCTGGCGAGCAAGCTTCCCGCAGCTGGTTGAGGCGCAAACGGAGTAGGCGCCCCTTACGATAACACCTCAGGAAACGGGCAATGATACAACTGACTCAGTTCAATAATCCGCGCATGGCGCAGGCGTTTGTTGACTATATGGCGACGCGTGGCGTGATGCTGCGTATCAAAAAGGAAGAACAATTTATCCTGCTGCTGGAGGATGAGACGAAACTGGAAATGGTCGAAAACGAACTTGAACAGTTTGTTCGCGATCCTTTTCATTCGCGCTATCAGGCCGCCAGCTGGCAGAGCGGCACTACGGACAGCGGATTACACTATCAGCGCGACAGCCTGCTGACTAATCTGCGTCAGCGCGCCGGGCCGCTTACCGTCCTGTTGGGCATCGCCTGTATCGCTGTTTATATTCTGATGCTGTTTGTCGGCGATCTCACCGTGCTGGCCTGGATGGCATGGCGCATGGATGGCTCACCGTTTTTTCAGCCCTGGCGCTGGTTTAGCCACATATTGCTGCATTTTTCACTGCTGCACCTGGTGTTTAATCTGCTCTGGTGGTGGTATATCGGCGGTGCGGTGGAAAAGCGGCTGGGCAGCGGCAAACTGTTTGTGATCACTCTAATCTCCGCCTTATTAAGCGGCTGGATGCAGGCCAAATTTAGCGGTCCCTGGTTTGGCGGGCTTTCCGGTGTGGTCTATGCGCTGATGGGTTATGCATGGCTGCGGGGCGAGCGCGATCCCGAAAGTGGAATTTTTCTGGAGCGCGGTTTGATGGCTTTCGCTATTCTGTGGCTGATTATTGGTTATTTTGGCGCATTTGGCCTGCCGATTGCTAACACTGCGCATCTCACGGGCCTGGCTGTGGGGCTGGCGATGGCGTTTGTTGATACGCGCCGGCTAAATAAAGGCTGAAGCATCAGCCTGGCGCAGGCCGCTGGCAAAGCATCATGTGCGGCGGCCTGATGCCGCGCGACTAACAGGAGAGTTATGTGAAGCAGACGCAACGTCATGACGCCATTATCGATCTGGTTCGGCGTCAGGGATATGTGAGTACGGAAGAGCTGGTGGAGCATTTTGACGTCAGTCCGCAGACTATTCGCCGCGATCTCAACGATCTGGCCGATCAGAACAAAATACAACGCCACCACGGCGGCGCGGCGCTGCCTTCCAGCTCGGAAAATACCGCCTGGCAGGATCGTAAAATGATGTGGTCGGCGGAAAAAGCGCGTATCGCGCAGCGGGTGGCCAGCCAAATCCCCGACGGGGCGACGCTGTTTATTGATATCGGCACCACGCCGGAAGCGGTAGCGCATGCGTTGATGAACCATAACGATCTGCGCATCGTGACCAATAACCTCAATGTTGCCACACTGCTGATGACCAAGCCCGATTTCCGCTTGATTATCGCCGGCGGCGAAGTGCGTACCCGTGACGGCGGCATTATGGGCGAAGCTACGCTCGATTTTATCTCTCAGTTCCGGCTGGATTACGGCATCCTTGGCATCAGCGGTATCGATATGGATGGTTCGCTGCTGGAGTTTGACTATCACGAGGTACGCACCAAGCGGGCGATTATCGAAAACTCACGCTGCGCGATGCTGGTTGCCGACCACTCTAAATTTGGCCGTAACGCGATGGTGAATTTAGGCAATATGAGCCTGGTAGACTATCTGTTCACCAATGAAATGCCGCCTGCCAGCGTGATGAAAGTGATTGAACAGCATGAAGTGCATCTGGAGCTGTGCTGAAGCCACGCCATCACGCCCTACAGTAAATCTTACGCCACGCTCATCCCCATCAGGTGCAGTAAATGCTGCGCCTGCTGCACCGCTTCCTGGCGATGCATGACGCCCAGTTTCTGGTACAGATTGCGGATATGGGTTTTGATGGTGGTTTGCGCCACTTCCAGCTCGCCGGCAATTTGATCGTTGCTGTAGCCAGAGTAGATCAGCCCCAGCACCTGCCATTCACGCTGCGTCAGCGGGCTGGTGCGGATCAGCTCCGGTACCTGCGGATGCGTCAGCAGGCGGCTGACAAAGCTTTCGTCGAAATGGGCGAACTTATGGCGGTGATGCTGGTTGATATCGCGCAGGATGCGCTGCGCCCGGTGCTGCTCCAGCTCCGGCAGCGTATGCAGTTGCAATAGCTGACGCAGCTGCTGTGCCATGGTTTCGCCTTCAATCACAAAGTGGCTGATAAAGCCGGTGCGGTTGGCCAGCGTTAGCGCCTCAATCAGCGCCTGTTGCGCTTCGCTTTTACGTCCGGTTTGCCAGTAAAGCGCGTTGAGCAGCAGCAGATTTCGGTTCAGATCGCTGGTCAGCCTTAGCCGCCGCGCGCTTTCGTTCAGCTCATCCAGCACCACTTCGGCTTCATCATACTGGCCCAGCAGAATCTGAACGCGCGCGATATTGCGCCACTGACCCTGTAAAAAATGGTTATCAGCGGTAGCGGGTTTCGGCGTCAGCCGTAACCAGTTAGCCGCTGCGACTTTATCGTTGGTCAACTGCCAGTAAATTACGCGCGGCTTATCGGCATTGGTGACCCAGTCGCTGTGATACTGACCGTTGCCCAGCAGGTTTTCGCAGCGGATTAAATGACGCCGCGCATTATCCAGATCGCCACGCGCCAGCGCGCATTTCGCCAGCATCGCCAGACACTGTAGCTGCTGTTGCGGCTGGAAATTAGCCAGCACCTCTAACCCTTTGCGGGCGGTAGCCTCAGCCTCATCGAGGCGCGCCCATGACCAAAGCAGCTGCGAGCGAATGCGCAGCAGAAACTCATGCATTGGCAGCTGCTCCAGCCCCTCTTCGTTAATCAGCGCAAACGCTTTTTCCTGAATATCGTAAGCGGTTTGCAAAAAGCCCTGCGCCAGCAGTATTTCGCTCTGCTGCAGCAGCGCCCAGAGTGCGTAATGGCAGCTGTTATAGTGGCGCGCCATCTCATCGGTCTGCTGCATAGTGGCCAGCGCGGCCTCCAGCTGGCCCTGACAGTGCAGAACTTCCCCTTTAACCGAGGTGGCGACAATGCGGCTGTAGTAGTTCGCCAGCGGCAAATTCGCCAGCGCCTGATTGGCTAGCTGCTCCGCCTCTTCCGGTTTTCCGGCGTTGATCGCCACCTGGGCGCGTAGCGCATCAAACTCGGCGCTCAGCACTGCATCGATAGCGATTTGCTGGTGTGTCATCTCTTCTTCAGCGCGCGCCAGCAGCAGGTTGACTTCGCCGTAGCGATGCTGGCTTTGCGCCAGCCAGGCCTGCAGCAGAATCAGCCGGGGGTTATCCACCAGTAGCTGCCAGGGGAGCGCCTTCAATCCCTCTTCCAGCAACGCCAGTTCGCTGTGGTTAAACAGCGACCAGGCATGGTGCAGCAAAATATCGCGCAGCAGCAGAGTATCTCCCGCCGCCAGCGCATGATGTATGGCTTCGCCGGCGTAGCCGAGCGCCATCCAACCCTCCGCCGCCGTTCGATGCAGCTGATGCAGTTCGCTGCTCAGCTCCCACTGGCAGCGCTGGCGTAAAAAGCTGGCAAACAGCGGATGAAAGTTAAACCATTTTCCGCTGTCGTCCATACGCTGCAGAAACAGACCCTGACGCTCGGTTTCTTCCAGACGCAGCTGCGCGTTTTCTTCGCCGGTCAGGTGGGCGATCAACATATCGTTCATGGAACGCAACACGGAACTGCGCAACAAAAAGTTGCGCGTCGCATCATCCACGCAGTCCAACACTTCATCCACCAAATAATCGGAAAGATGGCTGGCGTTGATGCCCGCCAGTCGCTGGGCGGAATGATGCGTCGGGGTATTAGACTGGCGTTCCGTCAGAGCGATCAGCTGTAAGGCGGTCGCCCAGCCAGCGACTTCATCGCACAGCCGTTGGGAGTCATCCGCGCCGATCGGGCGCTGCAGGCGCCGGTCAAAAAACTGCTTCGCCTCCTGCGGCGTAAAGGCCAGCGACTGGCTGTTGATCTCCAGCAGCTGCTCGCGTACACGCAGGTTAGCGATGCCCAGCGAGGGCAAGTTACGCGACAGAATTATCAACGTCAGGTTTTCTGGCTGATGGCGGATAAAGAAACGCATCGCCTGATGGATGGCGTCGTTAGTCAGCAGATGAAAATCATCAATCACCAGATAAAGTGGGCGGAGCCACTCGGAAAGCTCCACGAACAGCTGGGAAAAAAGCGCGCTGAGGCTGGCATACTGCCGTTTTTGCGCCAGCGCTTCGCTGCGCACGCAGTGCCCGTCGGTGGCCTGCTGCACCGCCGCCATAAAATAGTTAGCGAAGCGCTCCGGGTAGTTATCGCTTTCATCCAGCGAATACCAGCCGAGATCGCTTTTATCCGCCGCCCACTGCGCCACCAGCGTAGTTTTGCCATAGCCGGCCGGGCTGCTAATCAGAGCTAAACGGTAGTGCGCAATGTTCGCAAGCCTGGCTATCAAACGCTCCCGAACAATGGTGTTCTGAAGCCGCAGAGGACGGCTGAGTTTCGATGGTATCAGCATGGCGACACTTCACTGTGGTGAAATAGAAGGAAACAAAGGGAATTATTTTGCGCTGCGTAATTAAGTACTTTCTGTGTTCGCGGACGCTAATGCAAGGATGGCTTATGACCAGATTTCATTAAGTTGCACCTCATCACAATTCCTTATTGTTTTTTGACATTTTCCCGTACAAAAGCCAACGAATGGCGGCGGAAAACGCGCCTTTTTTCACCATAGCGTCTTTAATTAATCCGTCAGCGCTCACAGTTTTGCCTACGCCCTGCGGCTCCTCCCTGACGAATTCGGCTACGGGAGGATGCCGCCGCAGGGGGTTAACGTCAGCATGTGTACTAATTTTTTGCGAAACCCTTCACTTACCGAAAGAGAGTCGTATGTCGCAGCAAAAATTCAGTAAGGCACGTTTTGAGGCGGCGTTAACGCGCCAGTGGCAGTATCTGGGGCTGAACAGCGCCAGTGAAATGACCCATCATCAGTGGTGGCATGCGGTCAGCGCGGCGTTAGCCGAACTGCTGGCGGCACAGCCGATAGCAAAACCCGGCAAGCAACAACGCCACGTTAACTATCTTTCTATGGAGTTCCTGATTGGTCGTCTGACCGGTAATAACCTGATTAACCTTGGCTGGTATGACGAAGTCAACGCTCTGCTTGCGCAGCAGGGCATCGCGCTGAGCGATCTGTTGGAAGAGGAAGTCGATCCGGCGCTGGGCAACGGCGGCCTCGGCAGGCTGGCGGCCTGCTATCTTGATTCGATGGCGACGGTGGGTCAGGCCGCTCACGGTTATGGGCTTAACTATCAGTACGGTCTGTTCCGTCAGTCTTTCAACGACGGCCAGCAGCACGAGGCGCCGGATGACTGGCAGCGCGCCTGCTATCCCTGGTTCCGTCATAATACCGCGCTGGATGTCGACGTCGGTATCGGCGGTAAAGTCAGTAAAAACAACGACGGCTCCCTGCACTGGGAACCGGCGTTTACGCTGCGCGGCGAAGCCTGGGATTTGCCGGTGATCGGCTATCGCAACGGGGTAGCGCAGCCGCTGCGTTTATGGCAGGCGACGCACGCGCATCCGTTTGATTTAACGTTGTTTAATGACGGAAAATTCCTGCAGGCGGAGCAGCAGGGAATCGATGCGGCGAAGCTGACCAAGGTGCTCTATCCCAATGATAACCATCAGGAAGGCAAACGCCTGCGCCTGATGCAGCAATATTTCCAGTGCGCCTGCTCGGTGGCGGATATTCTGCGTCGCCATCATCAGGCGGGACGCCCGCTGGCGCAATTGCCCGACTATGAAGTTATTCAACTTAACGATACGCATCCTACCATTGCCATTCCGGAGATGTTGCGCGTACTGTTGGACGACCATCAGCTGAGCTGGGATGAAGCCTGGCATATCACCAGTAACGTCTTCGCCTATACCAACCATACGCTGATGCCAGAGGCGCTGGAGCGCTGGGATGAGCGGCTGGTGCGCGCGCTGCTGCCGCGTCATTTCGTGATTATCAAAGAGATCAACCAGCGCTTTAAAAAGCAGGTGGAAAAGCAGTGGCCGGGCGATGAAAAGGTCTGGGAAAAGGTGGCGGTGCTGTACGACAAGCAGGTACGCATGGCGAACCTGTGCGTGGTCAGCGGCTTTGCGGTGAACGGCGTCGCAGCGCTGCATTCTGATTTGGTGGTGAAGGATCTCTTCCCGGAATACTACCAGCTGTGGCCGCAGAAATTTCATAACGTCACCAACGGTATTACGCCGCGCCGCTGGCTGAAACAGTGCAACCCGGCGCTGGCTACGCTGATTGACGACACGCTGGGCAACAGCGACTGGGTCACGCAGTTGGATGCGCTAAAAGCGCTGGAACCCTATGCGGACGATAAAGCGTTCCGTCAGCGCTATCGTCAGATCAAACATGACAATAAACAGCGCCTGACCGACTACATTCTTCAGGTGACCGGCATTGAGGTGAATCCCGAGGCGCTGTTTGATGTGCAAATCAAACGCCTGCATGAATATAAGCGTCAGCACCTTGGCCTGCTGCATATTCTCCACTGCTATCGCCAGCTGCGCGATAACCCTCAGTTGGACAAAGTACCGCGCGTTTTCCTGTTTGGCGCGAAAGCCGCGCCCGGCTACTACCTGGCAAAAAACATTATCTATGCCATTAATAAAGTGGCGGAGGTGATCAATAACGATCCGCTTATCGGCGATCGGCTGAAGGTAGTGTTTATCCCGGATTACCGGATTACCGTTGCGGAGATGATGATCCCGGCGGCGGATCTTTCCGAACAAATCTCTACGGCAGGCTATGAAGCGTCCGGCACCGGCAATATGAAGCTGGCTCTTAACGGCGCGCTGACTATCGGCACGCTGGATGGCGCTAATGTGGAAATTGCCGAGCAGGTGGGCGAAGAGAATATCTTTATCTTCGGTAACACTGTTGATGAGGTGAAGGCGTTGAAGGCGAACGGCTACGATCCGAAAAAGCTGCGTAAGAAAGATAAGCACCTCAACGAATTACTGAAAGAGATGGAGAAAGGCCGTTTCAGCCACGGCGATAAACATGCTTTTGATCCGCTGCTGGAGAGCCTGACTAAAAATGGCGATCCGTGGTTGGTGCTGGCGGATTTTGCCGACTATATCGCAGCGCAGGAGCGCGTAGAAGCGCTGTGGCGTGATAAGGAGGCCTGGACGCGTACCGCGATTCTAAATACCGCGCGTACCGGTATGTTCAGTTCTGACCGCTCTATCCATGATTATCAACAGCGTATCTGGCAGAGCAAACGTTAAAGGCGAGCGGCGCAGGCCGCTCTGGACAGAAGACGGATTCAGGAAGCGTTATGGATTTAACTCAGCTTGAGAAGGACGCCAGCGCGGCCGGGATTGCTGCCAGCTATATCAATGCCAAAGGGGAGCCGGAAGCGATCGCGCCGGAAACCCGACAGCTGCTGCTGGAGGCGATGGGATTTCCACGCGCGCCCGGCAAAGCGCCGGTTCCGCCGGTAAAGGTATTTAGCGGACGGCAAAAGCGCATAATGACGTTTGGCGGCAGCGGTCAGTTCCGCTGGCAGCTACAGACTGAACAGGGCAAAAGTTATCAGGGCGAGGCGCAGGGCGGTGGCGCGTTTGCGCTGCCGTCGCGTCTGCCGCAGGGCTATCATCAGCTGGCGCTGACGCAGGGCAAGAAAGCGTGGGAATGTCGGGTGATTATCGCGCCGCAGCGCTGCTATGAGCCGCAGCCGCTGCTGGAAGGCGGCAAGCTTTGGGGCGCCTGCGTGCAGCTCTACACGCTGCGTTCCGCCCGCAACTGGGGTATCGGCGATTTTGGCGACTTAAGCGAGATGCTGATGCAGATTGCCGATCGCGGCGGTGATTTTATTGGCCTCAATCCGATTCATTCGCTTTATCCCGCCAGCCCGGAAAGCGCCAGCCCTTACAGCCCTTCGTCACGTCGCTGGATGAATATCATCTATATCGACGTGGAGCGCGTGCCCGATTTCCAACAGAGCAAGGCGGCGCAGCGCTGGTGGAAAAAGAAAGAGACGCAGCGTCGGATTGCGGCGGCACGCCAGGCTGACTGGGTGGACTACAGCGCGGTTAATCAGCTAAAAATCGAAGGGCTGAGACTGGCATGGGCGCAGTTCTCTACGCGCGATGAACAGGACGCGACGCGACGTCACTTTACTGACTTTGTCAGCGCCGGCGGTGAAAGTCTTTACAGCCAGGCGGCGTATGATGCGCTGCACGCCGCTATGCTACAGGAAGATGGGCAGCGCTGGGGCTGGCCGGCATGGCCGGAAGCCTGGCGTCAGGCGCAAAATGAGGCAGTACAGCAGTTCTGCCGCGAAAATGAGGATGAGGTCAATTTCTGGCTGTGGCTGCAATGGCTGGCTAACCGCCAGTTCGATGAGTGTTGGCAGGTTTGTCAGCAGCGCGGGATGTCGGTGGGCCTCTACCGCGACTTAGCGGTCGGCGTGGCGGAAGGCGGGGCGGAAACCTGGTGCGATCCTGAGCTTTACTGCCTGAAGGCCTCGGTCGGCGCGCCGCCGGATATTTTGGGCCCGTTGGGACAAAACTGGGGGCTGCCGCCGATGGATCCGCACGTTATGGCGGCGCGGGCCTATCAACCATTTATTGAGATGCTGCGGGCGAATATGGCCAGCTGCGGCGCGTTGCGCATCGATCATGTGATGTCGATGTTACGCCTGTGGTGGATACCATATGGAATGACGGCTAATCACGGCGCCTATATCTCTTACCCGGTTGATGACCTGTTAGCAATCCTGGCGCTGGAAAGCCAGCGTAACCGCTGTATGGTGATTGGCGAGGATCTGGGCACGGTGCCGCAGGAGATCATCGGCAAGCTGCGCCGTAGCGGGATCTACTCGTGGAAGGTGCTCTATTTCGAACAGGAGAGCGCCGATCGTTATCGTGCGCCGCAGCAGTGGCCGCGTCAGGCGATGGCCAGCGCCTCCACCCATGATTTGCCGACGCTGCGCGGTTTCTGGAGCGCGGGCGATCTGACGCTGGGCGAAGAGCTGGGTCTTTATCCAGATAAAGTGGTGCTAAAGGGGCTGTATGAGAACCGTGAACGCCAGAAGCAGGCGTTGCTGAACGCGCTGCATGAGCAGGGCTGCGTACCGAAGAAGTTGGGCAAGCGGGCGGAGAAGCTGGCGATGTCGCCGGAACTGAACCGCGGTATGCTGCGCTATATTGCCGACAGCGGCAGCGCATTGCTCGGCCTGCAGCCGGAAGACTGGCTGGATATGGAACAGCCGGTAAATGTGCCAGGCACGGTCGATCAATTTCCTAACTGGCGACGCAAATTGAGCCACACGCTGGAGGAGATGTTCAGCGATGAACGCGTTAATCAGCTGATTAAAGATTTGGATCGACGGCGCAAAGCTGAAGGTAGTTAACCATCAAGCCCGGCCGGTCAGATAAAGGCAGGTCGGGTATTTTTTACGGATACAGCCCGATTGCGGCATTAATATCATACCAGTAAAGCGTTATGCGTCCGGGGTGAAAGCCCCGCTGCCGTCAGTGGAAGGTTTCTTTTTTTAATTCAGTAATACGGCCATCGGCATAGCGAATATAGGCTGAATTACCAAAGGCGAACCGGGTATTGCCCTCACGGTTGCGGCCAACCGTTAACAGTATCTCTTTGACGATGCAGTTTTCAGGGGGTGGCACATCATCAAAACAGAGCATATCGTTCTGATCGTTTTTCTGGTAGCCGTCGCCAAAAGCAAAAATGGTAAAGTTGGTTGGCCCGCCGGCCTCTTCAGAAGGAATATGATATTTTTTCAGGATAGCGCTCTGGTTTTCCAGCCACCAGTTAATTGCCGATGAGGCGGTAATGGGTAAATGATCTACCAGGATTGCGGCAGAGTATTTGCCGTGATGAGCATCAATAATGTTAACGCGGCGGTTATCCAGATAGAGATAAAAGCCCACAGCCGCCATTACGATGCAAATGAGAAAGTTAAATGATTTTCTTCTGCTCATGGGCGCTTTTCCTCGAGAGTTATAGTCGCTTCCATATTGGTTAAGAAGGGGCGGAACCCGAATTGATCAAAGCGTTGTAAAATAAACCATATCCTGAAAAACTGAAATTGATTAAATTTAACCTTTTGAATGTCGTTAACATCCAGCCCAAAATGATCCTGCCCGCTATATTTTATTTGCGCGCGCCAGCCTTTCTCACCGATTTCCAGGCTTAATAAATCTATGTGTGTAGCGTAGACATCATGTACGGTGATACCTAAGCCGTTGATTTTGTCGAATATCATTGAATCAAATTTTGGCAGAGCCCTGTAACTGATCTCTTCCTTTATGGCAGAAAACGTGTCTGGGGGAATACTTTTTTTCTCGTAATCGATACGCTTATTTATCCCCTCCTTAATAGCGGATAAGCTACTATTTTTTGTATTATCATTAATAATTTGCGCCTGATAGGCCGCATTCAGATCCATATCATTAAAGGGCATACCGTTAGCACTCTGGAAATGCTGCAACATCCGATTGATAAGATACTTCCAGGGGCCTACGCATGCAAAAGGCAATGAGGTCACCTGCATCTCTTCAAATAATAGCCTGGCGCACTCTTGCGCACTGAGCCTGGTGCTGCGTTGGTTATTGCCATATGCGCCAAAAAATCGCGACTGGGGATTATCGAAAGCCGTTAGTCGGGTCATTGTCCAGGGATCGACCACATTAGAGATATTGGTAAGCCTGAACTCTTTTTTAAGACGCGTTGCGGTGATATCGCCATACCGCATATCATCTGTCCCATAGTCGTTAAATTGATGTTCTGTGGCATAAAGCCTTTGCGGGAAGGTGAGTTTAATCATGTCACTAATTCCTTTTCGACACTGAGGCTTGACTCTTCCATTTGAGCCTTTATTTAACCACGACTATGGTAGCCTGTAATAAATAAAAATTAAATACAAAAATTTTAAAAGGGGATTTTTTCTCTTGTTGATTAGCTTCAGAAGGGCATTGCAATGTAACGTTTCCCGTTAATTAATAAGGTGAGGTCAAGCACGGTTAATATTCTTTTGGGCTATTACATGTTCGTGTTAAGTGCGTCGATGGTTTGATTGCTATGAATGTTGCGCCAATAACGGCTGACATATCCCCGTAGTTTCGTGACAAAAGCTATATTGAAGCGTTGGACGGATATCTTAAAAGAGAAGGTTATCCCTGGGTCGTTGAGCAAGATACTTCCGAGGCTAATATTGACGAATTAAAAAAACATGCAGAAATAATTATTTGCGCACCTGGCTTGCAGTGGCAATTTTTCACTGATAATTTTGATAAAAAAAGAATAATTTATTTATCTACTATGGAGTATGCAACAAATAACATTGAAAGAATGTGCAAGCTAATTAATTCAATATCAGATAACTAAAAAGGCGACCCTAAGATCGCCTTTCATTACTTTACGCCTCTCTGCTTCAGGCAGAAAAACGCAGCTGAGCCGTCAGGCCCACGCTTAGTAGTAAGAGTGTTCGCCGCGCTGGTGTTCAGTCAGGTCGCGTACGCCTTTCAGCTCAGGGAAAGCGGCCAGCAGCTCTTTCTCAATCCCTTCTTTCAGCGTCACGTCGACCATCGAACAGCCGTTACAGCCGCCGCCGAACTGCAGAATGGCGTAGCCTTCATCGGTGATTTCCATCAGCGTTACGCGGCCGCCGTGTCCGGCCAGCTGCGGGTTAATCTGCGCCTGCAGCAGATATTCAACGCGTTCCAGCAACGGCGCGTCGTCAGCGACTTTACGCATTTTGGCATTCGGCGCTTTCAGCGTCAGCTGAGAACCAAGATTATCCGTAACAAAATCGATCTCGGCATCTTCCAGATAGGGCGCGCTCAGCTCATCCACGTAGGCGGAAAGCTTTTCAAACTTCAGTTCGGTATCGCTCGGCTCTACTGCATCCGGCGGGCAATATGACACGCCACATTCGGCCGTTGGGGTGCCCGGATTAATCACGAACACGCGGATTTGGGTGCCTTCTTCCTGATTTGAAAGCAGTTTTGCAAAATGGTCCTGGGCGGCATCGGTAATTCGGATCATGGCAGTTGCTCAATAGTTGACTAATTTAGTTGGTTATAATACGCCCATCGCCGACGCTCTACAAGGTACGGCACAGGCACCAAATCTGGACGCTGGCTGCGCCGGCGCGCATCAGCAGACGGCTGATTTCCGCAACGGTGCTGCCGGTTGTCACCACATCATCAATCAGGGCGATATGGCGATCCTGAACGTGGATTTCAAGCCGGAAAGCGCCGCGCAGGTTGCGCTTACGTGCGCCTGCGCCCAGCTGATGCTGAATCAGCGCGGCGCGGCGGCGCGTTAAGCCCTGGGGGAAATAAGCGCAGCGTAGCCAGCGTGCCAGCGGCTGTGCCAGCAGGTCAGCCTGATTAAAACCGCGTCGCCAGGCGCGCCGATGATGCAGCGGTACGGCCAGCAATAAATCGGGACGAGGCAGGCCGCGTTGACGTCTGGCCGATAACCAGCTTAACAAAATCAGCCGCGCCAGCATCACAGAGAGTGCGGTCTGGCCGGAGAATTTATAGCGTGCAATCAGCTGGCTTAGCGGCGGGCAGTAGTCGCTTACTGCGATCAGCTGCTGCCAGGGCGGCGGGCGGCGCAGGCAGCGCCCACAGGCGGTAAGCGCATCACCGGCAGGTAATCCGCAGCGCGGGCAGCAAAGCGGTAACGGCGGCAGGGCGCGCAGACAATAACTGCATAAGCCCTGCATCGGTAATGCCAGCGGCGTTTGGCATAGCCAACAACCTCCCTGCATTGGTAGCATAGCGACCTCCTTAATTTAGCAACGATGAGACCATAACTGATGGCGCAGCTTTATTGGCATACAACCGGCACCGGCGATCGCGATCTTGTGCTGCTACACGGATGGGGACTGAATGCGGAAGTCTGGCGTTGCATCGCGCCGCCGCTCAGCGCACATTTTCGGCTGCATTTAGTGGATTTGGCGGGCTTTGGCCGTAGCCAGGGGGTTGGCGCATTAACGCTGGATGAGATGGTCGAGGCTTTGTTGCCTCATCTGCCGGAAAAGGCGATCTATCTCGGCTGGTCGTTGGGCGGTTTGGTTGCCAGCCGTTTAGCGCTGCGCGATCCGCAGCAGGTTAGCGGCTTGATTACCGTCGCCTCTTCACCCTGTTTTACCGCTGATGACGAGGACTGGCCGGGGATTAAACCAGAAACGCTGACCGGCTTTCAGCAGCAGCTTAGCCAGGATTATCAACGCACCGTTGAGCGCTTTTTAGCGCTGCAAACGCTGGGCACGCCAAGCGCCAGGCAGGATGCGCGCACGTTAAAAGAGGTGGTGCTGTCGCAGCCGATACCGCCGGTTGAGGTGTTGTCAGGCGGACTGGAAATTTTACGCAGCGTCGATTTACGCGCTGAAATGGATGCGCTTCAGGTGCCGCTGCTGCGTATTTACGGCTATCTGGATGGACTGGTGCCGCGTAAGGTTGCCACGCTGTTAGATCAACGCTGGCCCGCCAGCGCTTCCCTTGTTATGGAGAAAGCCGCGCATGCGCCGTTTATTTCTCATCCGCAAATGTTTTGTGCAGCGGTCAGACAGTTCAGTGAATCTGTTTAAGAAACTTTATCTCTTTAGCTGGCAAAATATCACCGAGCGTTAATAATTGTAACTGAGCAAGGCCGCTGACCATGACTGTAAAAGTCTGCCAGGGAGCAGGGCGCTGTACCCCCTATCTCATTGTATTCATTCGGCGGTCTGAGTTTTCCAGTTAACTTATGACGAAGGTGTACTATGAATATCATTAAAACTGTTGCGGTAACCTGCCTGCTGGGTGGTCTCTCATTCTCTGCGCTGGCGGCACAGGAAGTGACGAAAGAAGATGTGCAGAAAATGAATCTGGAGAAAATCGGCACGGTGAATACTACAGCGGAAACCACCTCGCCGATGGACGCCAAGCGTGAGCTGTCAAAAATGGCGGATGAGAAGGGCGGTAAATATTTTCTGGTGGTCGCCGGACGCGAGCATGGCCGTTTTAGCGCCACGGCTGACGTTTATAAGTAATGCCTCAGCAGGCATATCTGTTATGCCTGCTTATCCTTTCAGCCACAGATAATGCCACGGCGGCAGCGTGACCGGCTGTGAGCCATCAACCAGCTTCTGTTCAATAATATCGCGGTATCGCTTTGCTTCCGGCAGCGTGGCATTCACGCTTTTCCCGCTCAGATTAAACACGCACAGCAGGCTATTATCTTCGGCCGGCGAATAGCGGCGCATCAGCAGCAGCGTATTTTCACTGTCGAGAATTTCCATGGGATTATCAGGATGAAAGGCGGGCTGACGCGTGCGCAGCTGAATCAGCGCGCTGAGTCGATTAAAAATTTGCTGACGCAGATAATCGCCGCCCGACAGCGCTTTTTCGATCGCCGAAAGCGCATATTTTTCACGGTTAATGGCGCGGTTATGGCCAGCGACTTTTACCCCTTCCTGGTCGTTGCGCGAACCAAGAATGCTCTGGATATAGATGGCGGGCACGCCGGGGAAAGCCAGCAGAATAGCGTGCGCCAGCATAAAGCGCCGAATGCGCGTGTCATCATCATCGTTCTGTTTGTTCAACGCATCCATATAGGTGACGTTGATTTCATACGGGCTGGTGGTGCCATCCGGATTGTTTTTATAGGAAATCAGCGCGCCTTCCAGCGCCAAATCGCGTACCAGCGAAACAATCTCGACTTCCGGCAGGATGCCACGCGCAGGGTTAAGGCCGATGCCATCGTGCGAAGCGAGAAAATTAAAAAAGGTCGTGCTTCCGCCGCTTAAATCAAGGCCGGCAGCCCACTGGCGTAGCGCACGCGCCGAGCCGTTATGGATAGCATGCAGTACCAACGGCGGCAGTGAGAACTGGTAAACCATCTGCGCTTCATCCTGGCCGTTGCCAAAATAGCTGATATTGTCCTGATGCGGCACATTGGTTTCGGTAATGATCACCGTGCCGGGCGCCACCACATCAGCAATGGCGCGAAACAGTTTCACCAGCAGGTGGGTGTTTTCCAGGTGGATGCAGCGCGTCCCGGGCGTTTTCCACATATAGCCCACCGCATCCAGCCGGACGTAGTCAGCCCCTTTTTTCAAATATTCCAGCAGCACGTCAACCATACGGATCAACACTTCCGGGCTGGCGAAGTTCAGGTCTATCTGGTCGGCGCTGAAGGTAGTCCAGATGTAGTGGGTGCTGCCATCGCCGCGTTCAAAGGGCGTCAGCAGCGGAGAAGTGCGCGGGCGGGTGACGCCGCTTAAGTCGGTGCCGGGCGGCATGCTGATAAAAAAATCATCCCAGCCGGGATCACAGGCCAGATAATGTTTAAACCAGGCGCTGCGCGAAGAGATATGGTTGCAGACAAAGTCGAACATCAGGCGCGTATGGGTATGCAGCTCGGCGACGTTACGCCATTCGCCGCATATCGGGTTAACCTGATGATAATCAATGACGGAAAAACCGTCGTCAGATGACCAGGGGAAAAAGGGCAGCAGGTGAACCAGATTAAAGGTGGACTGCAAATGCTGTTGATAAAAGCGTGAAAAGGTCGCCAGCGTGGGGGCTTCCGGCTCGCGGAACTGATCGGCATAAGTTATCAGCACCACATCTTTTTCATCCCAGTGCGGCTTACGCGGTTTTTTTATCGCATCACGGGCGGCGCGGACGTGTGACAGCAGGCGCTCCCGCGCGGCCATCGGAAAAGTGTTTTGGTAGATCTTATCGATTAAGCTATTGATAATATCCATGTTTATCCGGCGGGCTGCAGCGTTAGGTTGGTAAAGGCGTTAGTTTTTACTGTAGACCGCCGCGCTAAAATCGCAACCGCTACAGCGGCGGCCCCTGTCGGAATGGGCGCCGCCTGACTCAAATCGCGATCGCTGCGTGGCTTAATGGCATTCGCCGCTGGTTAATGGTTTTTCATAGCTTTCAACCGGCAGCACCCTGATGGGGATGCGCTGCGGCGGCAGTTTAACCCGTCGTAACAGCAGCAGCAGGGCGCTGTTAAACAGCAGCACCAGCAGGATCGTCAGGCTGCTGGCCAGCGGCTGCTCGTTGATGCGCGAGAACTGCCAGAACAGCGTAGAGAGAGAATAAGCGACGTTTAATCCCCAGAAGATGGAAAAACTCATCCAGCGACGGTTGCTTTCACGTGCAATCGCACCCATCACCGAAACGCAGGGAATATAGAGCAGTACGAACAGCAGATAGCTGAACGCGGCGGCATCGCTGCCAAACTGACGGCTCATGGTGCCCATTGCGCCGCCGGCCATGTCACCGTCGCCTTTGCTGGCCTCAATCGGGTTGGCCAGCACGCTCAGGGTTAGCGTATCTTTCAGTCCCTGCCAGGTTTCCGTTACCGCATCGGACAGCTCCGCCTTTAGGCTCCATTCGCTGGCGTTAAACGGCTCTTCGTGCAGTGCTTCGGCGGTATAGAGCGTATTCAGCGTACCGACCACCACCTCTTTCGCCATCGCGCCGGTCAGCAGGCCGACCGAAGCCTGCCAGTTATCAGGCTGGATACCGATAGGCATCAACAGCGGGGTAATGACGCGACTGACGCTGGCCAGCGCCGAATCGTTGATGCTGTTAACCGGCTGCCCGTTAAAGGAGAAACTGTTCAGCCCGCCAATCAGGATGCTGGCGACAACGATCACTTTCCCGGCGCGCAGCACAAAACCGCGCAACCGCTGCCAGGCCTGTAACAGCAGGCTTTTCAGGTGCGGGACATGCCAGCTTGGTAGCTCCATGACGAAAGGCGAAGCTTCGCCGCGCAGCAGCGTATGCTTTAACAGCAGCCCGGTTAGCACCGCCACCACAATGCCGGTCAGGTAGAGACTAAATACCGCCAGCGCGCCGTGGGTACCGAAAAAAGCGGCAGAGAACACGGCGAAAATCGCCAGCCTGGCCCCGCAAGAGATAAAAGGCGCCATCATTACCGTAATCAGCCGCTCACGCGGCGCATCCAGCGTACGGGCGCCCATTACCGAGGGAACGTTGCAGCCAAAGCCGACAATCAGCGGCACAAAGGATTTGCCCGGCAGGCCAAGCGACTGCATCAGTCGATCGACGACGAACGCGGCGCGTGCCATATAGCCGGAATCCTCCATAAAAGAGAGGAACAGATACATCAAACCAATCTGCGGCACCAGCGGCAGCACCGTATTGATGCCGCCCCCCACGCCCTGAGCGAGAAACAGCGTCAGCCAGACGGGGAAATGCAGCGTAGCGCCAAGCCACTGCATGCCATGGATAAACAGCGCTGCGGAGCCAATATCAAACAGCGGCTGGAGCGCGCCGCCGATATTGATCGCCAGCACGAACATCAAATACATCATCAGCAAAAAGATTGGCAAGCCCAGCCAGCGGTTCAGTACCAGGTTATCCAGCCGCTGCGACAGCCGATGCGGCGCCATCATATGCTGATTGCTGATGTCGGCGCACAGCGTCGCCAATGTCTTATAGCGCGCGGCGACGATGTTGACCGCCGTATCTGCTGACAGCTGATCTTCCAGCTCGTCTAAACGCTGTAGCGCCAGATCGCCCACCTGCTGGCGGCTATAGATATCGCCCTCCAGTAGCTGTAGCGCCAGCCAGCGCCGTTGCTGTGGGCTGTCGCTGACCGACATCGCCGCCGCCAGTCGATCGACGGCGCTGTTTAGCTCTGGCGGATAGCATACTTTCAGCGGCGCGCAGGCAGGAACGCCTTTATCAATCAGCTGCTTCAGGCGATCCAGCCCGCTGCCGCGCGTTGATACCACCGGCACCACCGGGCAGCCGAGACGTTGCGCCAGCGCGGGAATATCGATGGTAATGCGTTGGCTTTCGGCCATATCCAGCATATTGAGCGCCACGATGCAGGGCACGCCCAGCTCACGCAGCTGTAAGGTGAGGTAGAGGTTGCGCTCAAGGTTACAGGCGTCAACCACATTAATCAGCAGGTCCGCCTGCTGGCTTAAGACAAAGTGGCAGGCGATCTGCTCATCGAGCGAAGCCTGCTGAGAAATGGTGGTGAGCGAATAGGTGCCGGGAAGATCGATTAAATTCACCCGCGTGTCGCCGGCGATAAAAAAGCCCTCTTTGCGCTCTACGGTTACGCCGGCCCAGTTGCCAACGCGCTGACGCGCGCCGGTAAGCTGATTAAACAGGGTGGTTTTCCCGGCATTCGGGTTGCCTAACAGGCCGATAGTGCAGTTTTTCATGCCACCTCCGCTATCGGCTGAAGCTGCAGCAGCGCCAAATCCTTTTTGCGCAGCATCAGGCTGACGCGCCCCGTCTGGATCTGTAGCGGATCGCCCAGCGGCGCAATACGCAGTACTTGAAAACAGGCGCCGGGCAGCAGGCCCAGGGAAAGCAACTTTTGCCGGTAAGCAGGGCTAACGGCAGAAGAAAAACCCAGGATTTGATAGTGTTGGCGGGCAACTAGTGGCATAGGGTGCACCTCATTGACTGTCGCTTAAGGCGGCAAGAACAAAACGGCACCATATTAATGAGAACGATTATCGTTAATGTTGATTTAGAACAAACATACGATAAAGGGCGGCGCCAGGCCGCCCATAAAATTGTTAGCGTTTTTTACCCAACGCCGCGGCCAGCGCATCGCCCATGGCGCTATTGCCAGCGACGGGGCTATTGCCGCGCGCGCGCTGCTTCGCCGCCGGACGCTGATGGCTGCGCTCCTGGCTACGCGGCGCGGCGCGCGACGGCGTTTCGCCCGGCTGCTCATCCAGACGCATGGTCAACGCAATACGCTTACGCTGCAAGTCCACCTCCAGCACCTTGACCTTAACGATATCGCCCGCTTTCACCACGGTATGCGGATCTTCGACAAACTTGTCGGAGAGCGAAGAGATATGCACCAGACCATCCTGATGGACGCCGATATCGACAAAGGCGCCAAAATTGGTGACGTTAGTTACCGCGCCTTCCAGTACCATGCCCGGCAGCAGATCGTTCATCGTCTCTACGCCTTCGGCAAACTGCGCCGTCTTGAATTCCGGACGCGGATCGCGGCCTGGCTTTTCCAGCTCTTTCAGGATGTCGCTGACCGTCGGCACGCCGAAACGCTCATCGGTAAAGTCAACCGCCTTAAGATTACGCAGCTCATTCGGGTTGCCCATCAGTTCACGCAGCGACTGACGGGTAGCCTCCAGAATGCGTTCAACCACCGGATAAGCTTCCGGATGCACCGTTGAGGCGTCCAGCGGGTTATCACCCTGGTTAATACGCAGGAAGCCGGCGCACTGTTCAAAGGCTTTCGGTCCGAGACGGCTGACTTTCAGCAGCTGCTGACGGCTGCGGAAGCGGCCGTTCTCGTCGCGCCAGTTCACGATGTTTTGCGCCATCATGCGCGTCAGGCCGGCCACGCGGGTCAGCAACGCCACCGAGGCGGTATTCAGATCGACGCCGACGGCGTTTACGCAGTCTTCCACCACCGCATCCAGCTTTTTCGCCAGCTGGCTTTGGCTGACGTCATGCTGATACTGGCCCACGCCGATCGATTTCGGATCGATTTTTACCAGCTCCGCCAGCGGATCCTGCAGGCGACGCGCAATAGATACCGCGCCGCGCAGGGAAACATCCAGATCGGGGAATTCCAGCGCCGCCAGTTCAGAGGCCGAATAGACCGATGCGCCCGCTTCGCTGACGATCACTTTTTGCGCCGTCACCTGCGGGAACTGCTTCTGGACTTCCAGGAAGAAACGCTCGGTTTCGCGGGATGCGGTGCCGTTGCCGATCGCCACCAGCTCTACCTGATGACGCGTGCAGAGCGCCGCGACGGCCGCCGCAGCTTTCGCCGCCTGACCGGTATGCGGATAGATGGTATCGGTGGCGACCAGCTTGCCGGTGGCATCCACTACGGCAACTTTTACCCCGGTACGCAGGCCCGGATCGAGGCCCATAGTGGCGCGCATGCCTGCCGGCGCCGCCATCAGCAGATCGTGTAGGTTACGGGCGAAGACGTTAATCGCCTCTTCTTCCGCACGCTCGCGCACGCTGCCCATCAGTTCGGTTTCCAGATGTAGCAGCACTTTAATGCGCCAGGTCCAGCTCACTACCGCTTTACGCCAGCTATCCGCCGGCGCATTGTTCAGACGCAGGTTCAGATGCTCGCTGATAAGCTGTTCGCCATAGCTTTCACGCGGCGGCTCATCGAACTGCGGATCGGGGTTGAGCGACAGCTGCAGTACGCCTTCGTTGCGGCCACGGAACATCGCCAGCGCACGATGCGAAGGCACCGTCGACAGCGCTTCGTGATGATCGAAATAGTCGCGGAATTTCGCGCCTTCTTCCTCTTTTCCGACAACCACGCGTGACACCAGATGCGCATTTTTCCACAGATAATCGCGCACTTTCGCCAGCAGCGCGGCATCCTCCGCGAAACGTTCCATCAGGATATAGCGCGCGCCATCCAGCGCGGCTTTAACGTCGGCGACGCCTTTATCGGCATCGACAAAACGGGCGGCCAACTGTTCCGGCTCCTGCGACGGATCCTGCCACAGCGCATCTGCCAGCGGCTCCAGACCAGCTTCGATAGCGATCTGTCCACGCGTGCGGCGTTTCGGTTTATAGGGAAGGTAAAGGTCTTCGAGTTCGGTTTTGCTCAGCGTGCCGTTAATCGCGGCGGCGAGCTCATCGCTGAGTTTGCCCTGTTCCGCAACGGATTTCAGGATGGCCTGGCGGCGATCTTCCAGCTCTCGCAGGTAACCGAGCCGGGTTTCCAGCTGTCGCAGCTGGGTATCATCAAGCCCGCCGGTAACTTCCTTACGGTAACGTGCGATAAACGGCACGGTGTTCCCTTCGTCCAGCAGGCGGATTGCGGCATCAACTTGTTCAGCCCGCGCCTGAAGTTCACCCGCAATAATGCGGTTCAGTGAATCATTCATCATCGGTTCAACTATCTTGCTAACAGAGTTTGAGAAATAGCGGACAGTTATACGGATTGACGGGCGAAATTGCCAGCGATGCGGCGCGCTTTAGGCCATATTCCGAGAGCGATGTACCACTGGGCGTTTTTGATGTTGTACCATAAGCGCCAGAGGGCGGCGCGAGGCTGTCGGACCGTTAGTTTTAGCAGACAGGATGGGTGTGTGAAGACACAACTGATTACCCGTGAAGGTTATAACAAGCTCAGGGCGGAACACGATTATCTGTGGAAAGAGAAGCGCCCGGAGATCACTAAAATCGTCTCATGGGCGGCCAGCCTGGGCGATCGCTCTGAAAACGCGGATTATACCTACAACAAGCGCCTGCTGCGCCAGATTGACCGGCGGGTGCGCTATTTACGTAAATGTCTGGCCGAACTGAAAATCGTCGATTATTCGCCACAGCAGGAAGGCAAAGTCTTTTTCGGCGCGTGGGTCGAGGTGGAAAACGAGCAGGGCGAGGTAAAATGCTTTCGGATTGTCGGGCCAGATGAGATCTATGGCGAGGTGAAAAACTATATCTCGGTGGATTCACCGATGGCGCGTGCGCTGATTAAAAAAGAGGTGGATGACGAAGTCAGCGTCAATACGCCGGAAGGGGAAAAAATCTGGTTTATTAACCGTATCGAATATCGTCAGAACCCGGATGATAACGCTGCGGTGTAAGCCATGCCGCAGGATAAAAAAGAAACGGAGAATAATGACTTTTTCAAGAAAGCCCGGGCAACGCTTATTCTCCGGTGGCGAAAGACAACAGCAACAAAGTTTTTATAATTTTGATCTGCGGTGGTGCCTTAATACAGCTTAATGTGGGATGGTGCTGGTGGTCGTGGTGGTGGCCGTAGTGGAACCGTCGCCGCCGCCTGCGGTGGCAAGGGCCAGGCCCAGCAGCGCGCCGACAACCGCTACGCCTTCCGCATCGGAGGCGCCTTTCGCTTCGGTGGTGGCCTGAGCGCCAGCGGCTGCGCCGCCTGCCGGCTCGTTAGCCATTACATATCCACTGGCAAACAGAGCCAGCGAGCAAATCAACATTATCTTGTTCATATTTATTCCCGGCTGATAAATAAACAACGTTTGTCGGGGGAGAATATAGGTTTGTCAGGGCGGCGCTGAAAAGCGTTGTTTTCTAACGAATAAGGTTAACTTGAGTTATTGCTGGATCGGTCTTGCCTCCGCTGCGAATATTCCTGGCTGAGCGTAATGGTAAAAAAATAAACACCAGTTTTTTCTGCTAATAGTTGGACTCAGGGCGCAGTAATCTGACACTTAATAACCGGGTAACGAGCCAGTACCCTAAGAGCGGCAGGGCGGAATAAGCTAACCTGCTGTTTTGGCATGACAAAAGTTTACATTTAGCATTCTGAGCCAGCGATGAGCAGAGTTTTCCGGCGTATTTCAGAAAAGACGGATCGAACGGTGGCATACTATTCGGCAGGATAAAAGCGAAATAAACGCAATATAAGCTGCTGTTTAATATGCTTTGTAACAATTTCGGCTAGAATACAAACCATTAATGGCTGTCACAGTTACGCTTCTTTTTTAACAATACCAGCTCGGGCAATAGCGCCTTTGGGAGTATCGAAATGCAAGAAAACTACAAAATTCTGGTCGTCGATGATGATATGCGCCTGCGTGCGTTGCTGGAGCGTTATCTGACTGAACAGGGTTTTCAGGTGCGCAGCGTCGCTAACGCCGAGCAAATGGATCGCCTGTTAACCCGCGAATCCTTCCACCTGATGGTGCTTGACCTGATGTTGCCGGGCGAAGATGGCCTGTCGATTTGTCGTCGCTTGCGTAGCCAAAGTAATCCGATGCCGATCATTATGGTGACGGCAAAAGGCGAAGAGGTTGATCGTATCGTTGGGCTGGAAATTGGCGCGGATGACTATATTCCGAAGCCGTTCAACCCGCGCGAACTGTTAGCGCGTATTCGCGCCGTGCTGCGTCGCCAGGCGAATGAACTGCCGGGCGCGCCTTCGCAGGAAGAGGCGGTTATCGCTTTCGGCAAGTTCAAGCTGAACCTGGGCACCCGTGAAATGTTCCGTGAAGATGAGCCGATGCCGTTAACCAGCGGCGAGTTTGCGGTGTTAAAGGCGCTGGTAAGCCATCCGCGTGAGCCGCTGTCGCGCGATAAGCTGATGAACCTTGCCCGCGGCCGTGAATACAGCGCTATGGAGCGTTCTATCGACGTGCAAATTTCCCGCCTGCGCCGCATGGTGGAAGAAGATCCGGCGCATCCGCGCTATATCCAGACCGTTTGGGGCCTGGGCTACGTTTTTGTACCGGACGGCACTAAAGCATGAGGCGGCTCCGCTTTTCTCCCCGCAGTTCCTTTGCTCGCACGTTGCTGCTGATCGTCACGTTGCTGTTTGTCAGCCTGGTCACCACCTATCTGGTGGTGCTTAACTTCGCCATTCTTCCCAGCCTGCAGCAGTTCAACAAGGTGCTGGCGTATGAAGTGCGTATGTTAATGACCGACCGGCTGCAGCTGGAAGACGGCACGCAGCTGGAAGTGCCGCCTGCTTTTCGGCGTGAAATTTACCGCGAGCTGGGGATTTCGCTGTATACCAATGCGGCGGCGGAGGAGAGCGGATTACGCTGGGCGCAGCACTATCAGTTTTTAAGCGACCAGATGGCGCGCCAGCTTGGCGGCCCGACCGATGTGCGGGTCGAGGTGAATAAAAACTCGCCCGTGGTCTGGCTAAAAACCTGGTTGTCGCCGGATATCTGGGTACGCGTGCCGTTGACCGAAATTCACCAGGGCGACTTCTCGCCGCTGTTCCGCTACACGCTGGCGATTATGCTGTTGGCGATTGGCGGCGCCTGGCTGTTTATCCGTATTCAGAACCGCCCGCTGGTGGATCTGGAGCATGCGGCATTGCAGGTGGGGAAAGGCATTATTCCGCCGCCGCTGCGTGAATATGGCGCCTCGGAGGTGCGCTCGGTGACGCGTGCCTTTAACCAGATGGCGTCAGGCGTGAAACAGCTGGCGGACGATCGAACGCTGCTGATGGCGGGCGTTAGCCATGACCTGCGTACGCCGCTGACCCGCATTCGTCTGGCGACGGAGATGATGAGCGAAGAGGACGGCTATCTGGCGGAATCGATTAATAAGGATATTGAAGAGTGCAACGCGATCATCGAACAGTTTATCGATTATCTGCGTACCGGCCAGGAGATGCAGACCGAACGCGCTGATTTGAACGTCGTGCTGAATGAGGTGGTAGCGGCAGAGAGCGGTTATGAGCGGGAAATCGAAGATGCCGTGATGGCAGATGAGCTGATGCTGGATATCAACCCGCTTTCGATTAAGCGTGCGGCAGCGAATATGGTGGTGAATGCGGCGCGTTACGGCAACGGCTGGATCAAGGTGAGCAGCGGCTATGAGCTACAGCGCGCCTGGTTCCAGGTGGAAGATGACGGACCGGGGATTAAACCGGAGCAGTTAAAGCATCTGCTTCAGCCGTTTGTGCGCGGCGACAGCGCCCGTAGTACCAGCGGTACCGGGCTGGGTTTGGCGATTGTGCAGCGTATTATCGATGCGCATCAGGGCTCGCTGGATATTGGCGTCAGCGAACGCGGCGGGTTGCGTATTCGCGCCTGGCTGCCGTTATCGGAGGCGTCGCCTGTAACTGGCGGCCCGGTGAGTCAGCCCGCGTTGCCTAAGGGCGAGTAGCCTGTAAGCTAACGTCTGAAAATAAAACCCCCCGCCGTTTGGCGGGGGTTTTGTTTCGTGCGGCAGGGTTAAATCTGCGGCCCGGCGGCAACCAGCGCGGCGCCGGCAGGCGTATCGGTATACTTCTCAAAGTTATTGATAAAGCGCTGCGCCAGATCCAGCGCCCGGCTTTCCCACTGCGCCGGATCTTGCCAGGTGTTGCGCGGATCGAGAATATGCGGCTCGATCCCCGCGACCGTGGTAGGCATATTCAGGTTGAAAATCGGCAGCGTTTGGGTTTCCGCTTCGGCCAGTTCGCCGCTCAGAATCGCATTGATGATCGCACGCGTATCTTTCAGCGAAATGCGTTTGCCGGTGCCGTTCCAACCGGTATTGACCAGCCAGGCTTCCGCACCTGCATCCTGCATACGCTTCACCAGCACCTCGGCATATTTTGTTGGATGCAGGGTTAAGAAGGCTGCACCGAAGCAGGCAGAGAAGGTCGGAGTAGGCTCGGTGACGCCACGCTCGGTACCGGCCAGCTTGGCGGTGAAGCCTGAAAGAAAGTGGTATTGGGTTTGATCGGAAGAGAGGCGTGAAACCGGCGGCAGCACGCCAAACGCATCGGCGGTAAGGAAAATAACCTTTTTCGCGTGACCCGCTTTCGATACCGGCTTAACGATATTATCGATATGGTAGATAGGGTAGGAGACGCGCGTGTTCTCCGTTTTGCTGGCGTCATCAAAATCGATGGAGCCATCGCTGCGTACTACCACGTTTTCCAGCAGCGCATCGCGGCGGATGGCGTGATAAATTTCCGGCTCAGCCTGCTCTGAAAGCTTAATGGTTTTCGCGTAGCAGCCGCCTTCAAAATTGAACACGCCGTCATCGTCCCAGCCATGCTCATCATCGCCAATCAGCTGTCGTTTCGGATCGGTAGAGAGCGTGGTTTTCCCAGTGCCGGAGAGGCCAAAGAACACCGCCACGTCGCCTTGTTCACCCACGTTAGCCGAGCAGTGCATCGACGCGATACCTTTCAGCGGCAGCAGATAGTTCATCACCGCAAACAGGCCTTTCTTCATTTCGCCGCCGTACCAGGTGCCGCCGATGAGCTGCATCTTTTCGGTAAGGTTAAAGGCGACGAAGTTTTCCGAATGTAATCCCTGCTGCTGCCAGTTAGGGTTGGTACATTTCGCGCCGTTCATTACCACAAAGTCGGGCGTGAAATTGGCCAGGCTGGCTTCGTCGGGGCGGATAAACATGTTTTTGACAAAGTGCGCCTGCCAGGCGACTTCGGTAATAAAGCGTACGCTTAGGCGGCTATCGGGATTGGCGCCGCACCAGGCGTCGACCACAAACAGCCGCTTGCCGGAAAGCTGTTGGGTGACGCAGCCCTTCAGGGCTTCCCAGGTTTCCTGCGACAAAGGCTGATTATCATTTTTGCCTTTGCCCTGATCATTCCACCACAAGGTATCGCGCGTGGTATCGTCACGCACAATATATTTATCTTTCGGCGAGCGGCCGGTAAAAATACCGGTATCCACGGCAATCGCCCCGGACTGCGTTAGCGTGCCGCGCTCGTAACCGGAGAGGCCGGGCAGGGTTTCTTCCTTAAATAAAGTTTCATAATCGGGATTATGGATAACTTTAACCGTATCAGTGATGCCATAAGCGACGAGGTCCTGTGGCGTCAGGCCATTAGGGCGCATATTACTGTTCCTTTATCGGTTTGTACTGCAACAAATGTTGGGTGACTTGCTGCCACTTGCCGTAAAGCAGCGAGAAGCGATTCACGTTGCTTTACAATTGCGGCAGTCTACTACTGTGAATAAGCAGCGGAAGGAGAGAGTGACAGAAATGAGAGACGAAACGTTTTTTTATAGAAATTCGTCAAAATCTGATGAAAAGTTATAGTTAGCGCAGCGAAATTTATAAAACGTTGTTTTAATTATGGCATTTTTTAGGGCTGCCCAGTGGTGTTGAGAAGGAGGGTTATTATACGGCCTACCGGTGCCTGGCGAGCGTGAGGGGCGAGCGTTCAATTACAAAATCGTCGGGATAAGCGTCGCCCATTGTATGCCCCGCCTGCAGTTTGAAACGGTTCTTAAGGAACTGATCAGGTAATTATGAATTAATTTATAACAAAATAATTAATATATGCCGTTAAATATAAAGGCGACCTGCGTCGCCTTTAATCATTTAACCGATGCCGTTAATGAATCTGATCGCTACTACTGCCGGAATCATTACGGATCGCCGCGATATCTACCGCATCGTAAATATAGTTGCTGCCACAATAGTCACAGTGCATATCGATTTGGCCGTCTTCCTGCAGGATTTGATCCACTTCTTCCTGCGGCAGCGTTCTCAGTACTTCGCCGCAGCGCTCGCGCGAGCAGGTACATTTAAAGCTGACGTTCTGCGGCTCATAGATCGTTACCTCTTCCTGGTTATAGAGACGCCACAGCACCTCGTTCGCCGGCAGGCCAATCAACTCTTCGGTTTTGATGGTTTCCGTCAGCGTCGCCAGATGGTTGAAATCTTCTTTATCGGTATCCTGCGCCGGCAACACCTGCAGCAGGATACCGCCCGCGCCTGCCTGACCTTCATGCTCGCCGGTACGGATAAACAGACGCGTCGGCAGCTGCTCAGAGCGCATAAAGTAATCTTCCAGGCAGGCCGCCAGCGTATCGCCCTCCAGACCTACCACTCCCTGATAACGTTCGCCTTTTTCCGGCGAAATGGTGATCACCAGATAACCGTTGCCCACCATCTCTTTCAGCGTGCTGCCGGGCGCGATTTCGCCCTGCACGCGCGCCACGCCGCGCATTTCCTGACGGTTGTTGCCGTTAATGACCGCCAGCGTCAAGGCGCCGTCGCCCTGCAGCTGCACGGTGATATCGCCCTCAAACTTCAGCGTAGCGGTCAGCAGGCTGGTTGCCACCAGCAGTTCGCCCAGCAGCTGTTGCACCGGCTGTGGGTAATCGTGCCCGGAGACGATCTCGCGCCATGTCTCGGATAAATTCACCAGTTCGCCACGAACCGCGTAGTTTTCGAACAGGTAACGATGCATTTGGTCTTGATGAGCCATAGTTTTTCTCTCGTGTTGGCGGCGCGTTATTCGTCGCCAGAAAATTTGAATTTCATCAGGTCACGGCGCTCTTTTTTATCAGGCCGACGATCCGGATGCGGCATAGTGAGCGCGTTCAGCTTGCGCGCCTGCGCCATTTTTTCGCGTTTTTCAACGCTCTCGGCCGTTTCGCTGTACAGCAGCTGGGCTTCAGCCGCGGGACGACGCTGATCGGTTACGGCGCAGATGATCACCGTGCGCTCATCGTTGCCCTGACGTAGTTTTACTTCGGCATTCAGCTCTACCAGTTTGCTGGGTTTGCTGCGTTGGCCGTTATAGTGAACCTTTCCGCCTTCGATCATTTCACGCGCCAGCGCGCGGGTTTTATAAAAACGCGCGGCCCACAGCCATTTGTCGAGTCGAACGCCTTCTGCGGTTTTCTCTTTCATCAATGCTCCCGTCGGTTTACCGCGCTTACAGCGCCAGCGCGCCGAGAAGCGTTCGGTAATCGCTCACGCTCTGATGGTGGGCGAAGGTTTTGGTCGGCATACCAGAGTCGGGATTGCTGACGCCAAGGCACCAGGCAATACCCCAGCGCTTTGCCGCATCCAGCACCGGTTCGCTGTCATCAATAAACAGCGTTCGCTGGTTGTCAAAACCGGTATGCTGCTGCACGGCCTGCCACAGGCGCTGATCTTCTTTCGGAAAGCCAAATGTATGGGTCGAAAGTAATAAATCAAGGTGCTGCTCAAGGCCGGTTTGCTTTAGCTTTACATCCAGATTCCAGGGGTGCGCGTTGGTAAGCAGAATGGTGCGCTTGCCGCTGGCGCGTAACGCCTGCAGAAAGGGAAGGGTGTCATCGCGCAAACGTGCCCGGCTGCGCATTTCCCAGGTCATGGCACGGATATCCAGCTCCAGTTCACGGCTCCAGTAATCCAGACAATACCAGTTTAGCGTATGCTGAACCGCCTGATACTTCGCCATGATTAACTGACTGGCTTCCTCCAGCGAGATGCCGCGCCGTTGACTGACGCTCTCTGGCACCAGCGCCAGCCAGAAATAGCTATCAAACGCCAGATCGAGCAGTGTGCCGTCCATATCCAGCAGCACGGTATCGATAGCGCGCCAGTTAACGTTAATATCCATGCCGCCTCCCGAAAAAGAAAGGCGACAGGGTAGCACAGTTGAAAGGGGCTCAGAACAGCGGACGCATACCCGGTACCGGCGACAGCGTATGGTTAAAACACTTATCGTAATATTCCTGAATTTCTACGATGCGTTTGCGGTTGCGATGGATGCGTTTCAGCGCCAGCAGACCGTTAGCTACGACACTCAGGCTCAGGATCGCCAGCAGCAGTGAAGTGCACAGATAGCGCCACAGCGTCAGCATATCCGGCTCGCTGTGCAGGGCGATATGCTGCGTGCCGTTGGCATCGGTATGGATGCTGGTAATAATCCCGGCCGCGCTGAAAGGCGTATGTAGCAGCATACCCGCCAGCCGCTGTAGCTCATCCCACTGATCCGGCGCATTGAAATCAAACAGCGAAACGGTAGGTTGAGGATGGTTAACCAACTGGCGGCCTTCATCGCTGAGAATCAAAAATCCGCCCGGCGGCGGGCTGTTTAGCGCTTCAGCGGCGCGATGGGTTTCCCGATAGAAAAACGTTGAGGTGGCGGTATTCACCAGGTTTTCCAGCGCCTCGGCGCTGACCGGGCGCAGCAGCACGTTCATGCCGTTTAACGATCCTGACGATGCGCGGCTCACCAGCGTTTCCCAGTCTTTAGCATTGCCCAGGTTAACCAGGGCATTTTTTAACCGTACGCAATCCTGCTGCTGGCTACAGAGCTCCTGAGTTTTCAGCACCAGGTCGGAAAAGTCGTCCAGTAAGATCATGCCTGATTTTTGAATCGCCGTGGCGAGCTGCGGGTTAAGCTTGCTGTCGATATCATTTTGCGGATGCAGTTGCTGGTTGGTCAGATTCAGCAACGCCGAGGCTTTATCAATGATTTCCGACTGCGGCAGCGGAAGGGGAGAAGCCATATTCCAGTAAATGGCCGAGCAGTCGAACGGCATAAAAGCATAGCTACGGTTGCTCTGATAGCTGGCAGGCACGGAACACATGCCGGTGCCGCTGACTTTCAGGCTATCGCCGACGTGCAGTGTCGCCTGTTCCAGCGCGGCCACCGAGTTAACCTCAATGCGTTCCGAACCGGTCAGCCACGCCATACTGAGCTTGAGCGGCATCGCTAACGGCACCCAGCTAATTAATAGCGCCAGCACCAACAGGGAACCACTGGCCAGCACCATATTCTTTTTCCAGCGTTGGATAGGGAAGTTGCGTACTTCATCCTGTAACGACAGAAAACGGCCCTGGCGCACCACCTGACGGTTCAGATAAATATCGACGTCGGTGGTTTGGCCAAGATCGTGAGTGACATAAGGCTGCCAGTGCGGCGGATAGACCAGATCGATAATCCCCAGCGAGATGTTGTTGACCTGACCCTGATTGGACTCGCTAAACAGCCCCCAGCGTTTCGGCGCGCCGCGCAGACAATGAATTTCACGCAGATCATTTTCGCTGGGACGACGATACATAAACCACAGGCTGATGATAATCATCGCCACGCTGGCGCTGACCAGCCATGGCATAAAGAGCAGCGGGGTTAACAGACTAATAAAAAACAGCAGCAGCCCGCAGCAAATCACCGCGGCCTCACGCGTGCCGTCACTGCGTGACAGGCAGTGCTCTTCCGGCGTCTCTTTACGTACCTGAAGCAGCTCAACGTTTTCGCTCTGCTCTTGCCGAATAGAAGCGTTAGTGGCGCTGGCATTCACTACCGTCGGCAGCATGGTCTGTTCACCGGCGTAGTTGACCAGCGAATGACCGTTAAGCGAGATCACCAGCGGAATAGAATGGGTTTTAATCAGCTCAACGAAATTTTCCTCAGCGATATGCTGTTCCCACAGCGGAGGAAGATGCACCTCAAGCGCGTCGAGATAGTAACGCCATTTCTGCGGATCGTCGGTAGAAAGCCCATAGCGGGTGATCGCCCGGGTAACGGGATAAACTTTGTTGCTCTGCGAGCTGAGCGTCAACAGCTCCGGCGCGGCGCTGGCGCCGCCGGGCTGAATGGTGCGCTGCTTTTTTGCCAGCATATCCAGATAGCGTTCAACCGCCTCGCGCTCCTCACTCGTCAACAGACGATGAGGCGGATTGATAAACGGCAACGGTTTCGCCAACGGCGGGCGATGCCGCATAGCGTACCAAAAACAGATACCTGCAATAATTGAGCAGGTAAGCATTACACCCAGAATAATGATAATTGTGCTCATGCTATGCTCATTCCAGCCAAACTGCTGCCGTCACTGTGATTGCTCGCTCCGGGCTAAGTTATAGGGAGTTCACTAATTTTGGCGGGATTGGGCAGTGGTGGCAACCAACCTGATAACTAAAATAGCGCACAAAATCATAAAATTAGAACTACTATACAGAAATCCTTATTGGGATATTAGCTGGCGCATGTCGAGGTGAATATCGGCATTATCCTATTTCCTTGTAACTTATTGACTTTGTCATAAAGTTTTTTCCCAATCATTGCAATCAATTGTTATAAAAAAGTAAATTAAAACATATGATGATTGGATTCCTGTGAGGCCTGTCGCACAATGTCTTTTTGCCGCTTTTTGTCCAGGACAACGACTGGCTGGCGATGATCAACCGTGCTTTATCTGGGGCCCCCATGCCAAGAGAATTAGAGAAACCGAAGATTTTAAACGTTGAGCCTGTGGCCCACTCCCGCCTGTTTACCATTGAATCGGTAGATCTGGCGTTTAGTAACGGCGCGCGGCGCGTATATGAACGTATGCGTCCATCAGAGCGCGAAGCGGTGATGATCGTGCCGATTATCGATAATCATCTGTTGCTGATTCAGGAGTATGTAGTCGGGCTGGAAACCTATGAGCTGGGCTTCCCTAAAGGATTGATCGATCCAGGCGAAACGGTTTTTGAGGCGGCTAACCGGGAACTGAAAGAGGAGGCAGGCTTTGGCGCGCAGCAGATGGAAGCGCTTAGCAAACTCACTATGGCACCTTCCTACTTTTCCAGCAAAATGAACATTGTGGTTGCGGAAGGATTATATCCCGAAAAGCTGGAAGGCGATGAGCCGGAACCGCTACCGGTAATCCGATGGCCGCTGGACAACCTGATGGCGCTGCTGCAGGAGTCCGATTTTAACGAGGCGCGCAACGTCAGCGCATTATTCCTGGCGCGCGAGTGGCTGGTGAAGCAGCAACGTATCCGTTATTGATAGCTATACGGGTAGCTAAAAGCAAAAGGGGCGATAATCGCCCCTTTGTTGTTTTCAGAACTGTTCGGCTGGTTATCAGAACAGTTCGTGCGTTTCGCCGTTATCCATTAGCGTGGTTCCCACGTCATGCACCGAATACTCCGTAGGCTGCGTGCCTTCGATAAAGTATTCCTGACGGGTATTGCCGCCGCCGTTAGCCAGCTTGCCGGTGCTGCGATCGATCGTCACGGTCACTACGCCTGGCGGCGGTGTAAGCGGCTGCTCCGGTACCCCTTCCAGCGCCGCTTTCATAAAGCTATCCCACGCTGGCTGGGCACTTTTGGCGCCGCCTTCATAGCCTGAAATCTGATCGTCAATCGCGCCGGAAGCGGTGGAACGCCCCAAATCGCGGCGATGATCGTCAAAGCCAATCCACACCGTCGTCACCACGCCCGGGCCGTAACCAGAGAACCAGGCATCTTTCGAACTGTTGGTAGTACCGGTTTTGCCGCCGATATCTTTCCGCTTCAGATCGCGGCCGGCGCGCCAGCCGGTGCCCATCCAGCCCGGTTCGCCGAAGATATTCGAGTTCAGCGCGCTCTTAATTAAGAAGGAGAGCGGCGTATTGATCACGTGCGGCGCATACTGCTGCGCGGCGTCAGGCTGCTCGGCGCCTACCTGCTGCAGCACCGGCTGCGGCACGCCAGGATTGGGGTTTTCCTGCGAAACCGCCACGTTTTCTACGCTCTCTTCACCCAGCGCCACCGATTTTTTCGTTTCGCCGTAAATTACCGGCAGATTGCATTCCGGGCAGGCGATGCGCGGACGGTTTTCAAACAGCGTTTCACCGTTTTCATTTTCAATCTTCTTAATGAAGTAAGGATCAACCAGGAAGCCGCCGTTGGCCATTACCGCATAGCCGCGCGCCATTTGCAGCGGCGTAAAGGAGGCCGCGCCCAGCGCCAGCGATTCGGTATGCACGATATTCTGCGCCGGGAAGCCGAAACGTTGCAGATACTCTGCAGCGTAATCGACGCCCATCGCACGCATCGCGCGCACCATAACCACGTTCTTCGATTGCCCTAAGCCCTGGCGCAGGCGGATCGGACCATCATAGGTCGCCGGGGAGTTTTTCGGCCGCCAGTCAGAGCCTGCGCCCGCGTCCCAGCGCGAGATCGGCACATCGTTCAAAATCGAGGCCAGCGTCAGGCCGCGGTCCATCGCTGCGGTATAGAGAAAAGGCTTGATATTCGAGCCAACCTGACGCAGCGCCTGGGTAACGCGGTTAAATTTACTCTGATTAAAGTCAAAACCGCCAACCAGCGCGCGGACTGCGCCATCATGCGGATCAAGAGAAATCAGAGAAGAGTTAACGACCGGCACCTGCGCCAGCCACCAGCTGTTTTCTGCTTTACGTACCCAAATCTGCTGACCCGGCTGCAACACCTGCGTCACGCTACGCGGCGTGGCGCCCTGTTGCGTATCGGACCGGTACGGACGCGCCCAGCGTACGCCTTCCATCGTCAGCGAGACGCTACTGCCGTCACGCATCAGCGCCGTGGCTTCGTTGCTGTTCGCGCTGGTCACGACGGCGGGCCACAGTGGGCCGTAAACCGGTAGCGCCTTGAGGGTTTGCAGAATGCGCGTACGATCCCAGGCTGGCTCACCCACACGCCACAAAATATTGGCCGGGCCGCGATAGCCGTGACGCATATCATAATCCAGCACATTGTTACGTACCGCTTCCTGCGCTGCCAGCTGCAGCTTGCGGGTGACGGTGGTGTAAACCTTAAAACCGTCGTTATAGGCGTTATCGCCGTAGCGCTTCAGCATCTCCTGACGCACCATTTCCGTCAGATAAGGGGCGGAGAAAGCGATTTCAGGGCCGTGGTAGCTGGCTTCCAGTGGCTCACTGCGCGCCGCGATATATTGCTGCTGCGTAATGTAGTTCTGATCCAACATACGCGACAGCACTACGTTACGCCGCGCCAGAGCGCGCGTAGGGGAGTAGAGCGGGTTAAAGGTAGACGGCGCTTTAGGCAGACCGGCAATCATCGCCATCTCACTCAGCGTGAGCTGATCGATATTTTTGCCGAAATAGACCTGAGCGGCAGCGCCGACGCCATAGGCGCGATAGCCAAGATAAATTTTATTCAGATAAAGCTCGAGAATTTCATCTTTGCTGAGCAGCTGCTCGATACGAATAGCCAGAAACGCTTCCTTGATTTTACGCATCAGGGTGCGCTCAGGGCTAAGGAAGAAATTACGCGCCAGCTGCTGCGTAATGGTACTCGCCCCCTGCGAAGCATGGCCCGACATCAGCGCCACGCTGGCCGCACGGAAGATGCCGATAGGATCGACGCCGTGATGCTCATAGAAGCGGCTATCCTCGGTGGCGATAAAGGCTTTAACCAGCTCAGGCGGCATTTGCGCTAGCGTCAGAGGGATACGACGCTTTTCGCCATACTGCGCGATCAGTTCACCATCAGCGCTGTAGACCTGCATTGGCGTTTGCAGACGTACATCCTTCAGCGTGTTCACATCCGGTAGCTGCGGCTCAATGTATTTGTACAACCCGTAAACCGAGCCGACGCCCAGCAAAATGCAACACACTGCAAGAATCAATAAATACTTTACGAACTTCACCTGAGATTTCCCATTTAATGTCGTTTGGGCAGTTTATAAACAATCGCGCGGTAGTATAAATGCAAGCCAGACGCTTTGATACGTCCTTTTATTTTTACGTCGATATGGAGATCGCGCGAATATGGCTTTTCAGAAATGGCAAGTAGGGCTGGATATTCAGAATGGTCAGCTCTGTGCTTTAGCTATCCAGCGTCGCCGTAACGGTTGGCAGCTGCGTCACTGGTGGCAGCATGCGCTGCCGCACGATACGTTATCTCACGGCGCGCTGCAATGTTCCCAGCCGCTGCTTGCCGTTTTGCGCCATTGGCGTAAACAGCTGCCCCGCGCCCTCTCGCTGCGCGTCGGCTTCCCGCCGCAGGCGGTGATGCAGCGCGCTTTGCCCACACCTTCTTTGCAGCTGCGCGAGCCTGAACTGGGGCGCTATGCCACGGCCGCAGCCGCGCGGCTCTTCCCGCTGGCCGCCAGCGAACTGGTGCTGGATTATCGCGCCGCCGCCCAGCCGCAGCCGTGTCTCTACCTGACCGCCGCGCGTCAGAGCGTGCTGCAGCGTTGGTTATCGACTCTGGCGCAGGCCGGGTTGATGCCTGACGTTATTGAGCTAACCAGCGGAGCGCTGGCGTTGGTCGGTGAGACCCTTCGTCTCTCTGAGGAGGCGGCGCTGATTCATCAGCTTAGCGACCACTGGTTATGGTATCTGCCCGGTGAGCCTGAAACCGCATCCGGCTGGGCACCCGGCGAGCTGACCGCTGACAGTGAGCCGTTCAGGCTGCTGCTGTCCAAAGCGCGTCAGCTGTGGTTCAGCGCCAACGTTTCCGCTGGGCTGCCAGCAGGCATGCAGCCGTTGCAGCCGCTAAGCCTGCTGCAGTTTATGCAGCCGCCGCTGCCTGCCAATAGCGGCATGTTTACGCTGGCGCTGGGGTTAGCGCTGCGTCCGGAGGAGGGGCAATGATTGCGGTTAACCTGCTGAACTGGCGTCGGGAGGCGCGAAAGCGCCAGTTAAAGCGATGGCTGGGATTAAGCGGAACGCTGCTGGCGCTGCTCGCTGTTGCGTTGCTGCTCTGGTGGCGCATGCTGGCGGAAACGACGCAGCGGCGGCAAAGCCAGTTAACGCTGTGGCAGCAGGCAACACAGCAGGCGCAGCAGCTACACCAGCGCTATGAAGAGGCGCAAAAACAACATCAGGCGTTGCGTAAGCAGGCAGCATTGCATCAGCAGGCGCATCAGCGGCTGGCGCAGTGGCAGGCGTTTATTCTGCAGCTGGAGAGCAATGTGCCGGATGACGCATGGCTCTCTTCATTAATGCACCAGCAGGGAAACGTCAGGCTGGAGGGATTAAGTCTGCAGCCGGAAGCCGCTCGGTTGCTGCGTCGTCGGCTCAGCGCATCCGCGCTTTTTCAGCCGTGGCGGCCGGGCGCGTTAAAAAAGAGCGCTAACGGTCCGTATCGCTTCACCCTGGCCTCGGGAAAAGCGGAGGACGGCGATGGACAATGAAAATCTGCTGCGCTGGCTGCTGTGGCCGGCGAAATGGCGTTGGCTGAGTCTGTTTGGACTGCTGGCTGGCGTAGGGCTGTTAGCCGGTTACGGCTGGATAACGCCAGCGCATGGCGAGCAGCAACGGCTGGAGGAAAAGATGCAACAGCAGCGGTTGCGCTATCACCGGTTGCTAACACCGCTGTGGCGGCAGCCCGCGCTGCATGCAGTAGAGGCGCGCAACCAGCAACTGCTGGACGATATTGTGCACGAGGGGCAGCCGTTTTCCCTGTATACCCTGCTGCAGCGCAGCGGCGGCGAGTTAGCGCAATGGCATCCCGATCGGCGAGATAGCCAGCTTGAACTATGGCTGGACTGGACGCAGCTCAAACAGCTGTTTGCTTATCTGGCTATGTGTGAGCCCGCACCGATCCTGACCTCTTTTATTGTGCAGCGTAAGGCGGAGCGCCTGTACGCCGCCTTTCATCTGGCGTTTGACGATGAAATGCCTGTTGATTAGCGGACTGTTTTTTCTCTGCCTGCCGCCCGCGATGGCCCGCGATCCCTTTGCGCCACTGCGGGCTTCCTGTCTCACATCGGTAACCTCCTTAGCGCACTGGCAGCTGCAGGGAATGATAGGGAGAGGGGACCGTTATCTGGGATGGCTACGCTCAACGCAGGGCGAGCGGGTAGCTATTGCCAGCGATCGGCCGTTGCCATTCGCTGGCTGGCGGATTGAGGCGTTTACGCCATTTCGTTTATCGCTCAGCGCGCCGCAAAGCTGTGTGCCGCAGCGTGTCACGCTGCCCATTAAAGGAAAATATTATGCTAAGGATCGCAGTCGTGTGGCTGTTGACGATCGCGACAGTTCAAGCCCATAACGCGCCGCTGTCGCTGGCGTTCGAGGAGGCGCCGGTAGAGCAGGTTTTACAGGCGCTGGCTGAATATCAGCAGCTTAATCTGTTGGTGGCGCCCGGCGTGGAAGGCACCATTACGCTGCGCCTGCAGGATGTGCCCTGGCGACAGGCGCTGTCGCTGGTGGCGCGCATGGCCAGGTTGAAAATCACGCAGGAAGATGCCGTGCTGCTGGTTTTCCCGCGGGGCTGGGAACAGAAAGAGCAGCAGGAAGAGGCGCAGCAGCAGCCGTTGCAGGATTTAGCGTTAGCGTTACAGTATGCGGATGCCGCCGCCGTTAGCGCCAGCCTGCAGGTCGAGCGCGCCAAACTGATGACGTCGCGCGGCAGCGTTACCCTTGACGCGCGCGCGAATACGCTGCTGTTGCGTGATACGCCAGCGGCGTTAAACAATGTGCGGGCCTGGGCCAGGGCGCTGGATGTCGCACGGGCTCAGGTAGAGCTGACGGCCCATATCGTCAGCATTAGCGCCGAGCATCTGCATGAGCTGGGCGTAAGCTGGCAGCTATCGGGAGAAGAGGTTATCGCGCAGGCGCTGCGCAATCCCGGACTGAATATCGGCCTTGGCGCCGCTGCGCCGTCGCTGGCGGCCGGCTTAACGCTGGCGCGCATTGATGGTCGCCTGCTTGATTTGGAACTGAGCGCGCTGGAGCAGGAAAACCACATCGATATTATCGCCAGTCCGCATCTTATCGCCTCGCATCAGCAGCCGGCCAGCATCAAACAGGGCGCGGAGATCCCTTATGAAGTTGCCAGCGGCAGTGACGGTGCAACCAGCATTGAATTTAAAGAGGCGGTATTGGGGATGGAAGTCACGCCGACGGTACAGCCCAACGGGCGTATTCATCTGGCGCTGCATATCAGTCAAAACGTGCCCGGACGCAACATTAACAACGGCGACAGAGAAATTCTTACTATTAATAAGCAGGAAATCACGACTCAGGTTACGCTGAAAGATGGTCAGACGTTAACGCTGGGCGGCATATTTCAACAGGAATCGGCGCGTAATCGTGATAAAGTCCCTTTCCTGGGCGATATACCGTTGCTGGGTGCGCTTTTTCGCCATGATGTTCACAATGACAGACGCCGGGAACTGGTGATTTTTATCACCCCGCGCCTGGTGCATGAAGAGTAACCAGCAGCGTTTTTTTTCCCGACTGGGTATCATATGCGTTTGACGCAGGAGCGGAATTAGCTTACAAGGTTTAGCGATTTTGACTTATGGCAGCACAGACTTATGGTTTGTCGCCACGATACCGTGACAGGACGCTGCCTGAATGGCAGTGGTTTTGACTCTTAGCGAACTGTGTGACGCGCAGGCTGCGCGTTCTGAGCCGGGCAATTTATTCGGTTGCCAAACGACCTTGAGTGTTGAGATAATTTTTCATCTGACTCTCGCACTATCGCTCATGAGGTTTCAGTTCATGTCCCGCCAACGGCTCGGCCGTTGCAGACGGGGTATCATCAACGCATTGTCTTAGTAATACCGAAAAAATGGCAGAGAAACGCAATATCTTTCTGGTTGGGCCTATGGGTGCCGGCAAAAGCACTATTGGTCGTCAGTTAGCTCAGCAACTCAATATGGAATTTTATGATTCCGATCAGGAAATTGAGCGACGTACCGGAGCGGATGTGGGCTGGGTTTTTGACGTTGAAGGCGAAGCAGGTTTTCGCGAACGTGAAGAGAAAATCATTAATGAACTCACAGAAAAACAGGGCATCGTGCTGGCTACCGGCGGCGGCTCTGTAAAATCCCGCGAAACCCGTAATCGTCTCTCCGCCCGTGGCGTTGTGGTCTATCTTGAAACCACTATTGAGAAGCAACTGGCGCGTACGCAGCGCGATAAAAAGCGTCCTTTATTACAGGTCGATGCACCGCCACGTGAAGTGCTGGAAGCGCTGGCGGATGAACGCAATCCCCTGTATGAAGAGATCGCTGATGTTACTATCCGCACTGACGATCAAAGTGCGAAAGTCGTCGCTAATCAAATCATTAATTTACTGGAAAAGAATTAATCCATCGCCTGAGGGCATAGCGAAAAAGGTTATACAGCGTCATGGAGAGGATCACCGTTACCCTTGGGGAGCGAAGCTACCCGATCACCATCGCCGCCGGTCTGTTTAACGATGCGGCTGCCTTTTGGCCGCTGAAAGCAGGCGACCCGGCTATGTTGGTAACCAATGAGACGCTGGCTCCGCTTTATCTCACGCCGCTGCGACAGCGGCTGGAAGAGGCGGGCGTTAAGGTGGATCAGGTTATCCTCCCCGACGGCGAACAGTATAAAACCCTGGCGGTAATGGATCAGGTCTTTACCGCGCTGCTGCAAAAGCCCCACGGACGTGATACTACGCTGGTGGCGCTGGGCGGCGGCGTGATTGGCGATTTGACCGGTTTCGCCGCCGCCAGCTATCAGCGCGGCGTACGCTTTATTCAGGTACCGACCACGCTGTTATCGCAGGTGGACTCTTCCGTTGGCGGTAAAACCGCCGTCAATCATCCGCTGGGCAAGAATATGATAGGCGCGTTCTATCAGCCGGCTTCAGTGGTTATCGATCTCGACTGCCTGCGTAGCCTGCCGCCGCGCGAGCTGGCCTCCGGCATGGCTGAAGTGATCAAATATGGCATTATCCTCGACGCTGACTTTTTCAACTGGCTGGAGCAGAACCTGGATGCGCTTATGGCGCTGGATGGGGAGGCGCTGGCTTATTGCATTCGTCGCTGCTGCGAGCTGAAAGCCGATGTCGTCGCCGCTGATGAACGAGAAACCGGCCTGCGCGCGCTGTTGAATCTGGGTCATACCTATGGTCATGCGATTGAAGCGCAGATGGGATATGGCAACTGGCTGCACGGCGAAGCGGTAGCGGCCGGAATGGTGATGGCTGCGCGTACCGCGGAAAGGCTGGGGCAGTTTAGCGCTGCCGAAACCGATCGCATCATCGCTCTGCTGGTTCGCACCGGCTTGCCGGTCACGGGGCCGCAGGAAATGGCCGCGCAGGACTATTTGCCGCATATGATGCGCGATAAAAAAGTGCTGGCGGGCGAGCTGCGTCTGGTGTTGCCGCTGGCGATCGGCAAAGCCGAGGTGCGTAGCGGCGTGGCGCATGATATTGTGCTTGCCGCAATTAATGACTGCCGTAAGGCCTGATAGTGATGTCTGCCGCGAACGGGATGTGAGCGGCGCTTGCCGTAGACGGGGAGGTTGAATGGATGAGTTTAAACCGGAAGACGAGTTAAAACCTGATACCAGCGATCGCCGTCCGACGCGGCCTCGCAAAACGTCTTCTGCGCCTAAAACGCCGGCGTCCCGCCAGCGTATGATGATGGGCATTGGCGTGCTGGTTCTTTTGCTGTTGGTTATCGGCATTGGTTCCGCATTAAACGGGCCTGATTCTAAAAAGCCAGCCGCTCAGACGGATAACGGCGCAGCCACTTCCGGCGGCAATGAAAGAAACATCGATCTTTCCGGATCATCAAACATGAGCGGGCAGAGCGGTAGCGCGGCAGGCAATAACGAAGCCGCAGCGACCGAGGGTGCGGTAAACGACGCGCCGCAGTCCGTCTCCGTTCCGCCGGTCTCCCCGACGCCGACGCAGGCCGCTCCGATTGAGACGCCGCAAAACCAGCAGCGCATAGAGCTGCCGGGCGATCTTAACAGCGCGTTGACCAATCAGCAGGGGCAGATTGATTCCGCCTCTCAGGGGGCAATGGGCGGTAGCTCGCTGCCGACAGCGCCAGCTACGGTAAGCGGCGCCGATACCCGAAGCGCCAATGTCGCGCCATCCAGGCAGAATAGCAGCAAGCCAGCGCCGGCGCATAAGCCGACCGCCAGCCAGCCGACAGCGAAACAGCAGGCGCATCAGCCAGCGGCGAAGCAGAGCAGTAAGCCAACCGCCAGCGCCAGCCATGCCGCTCCTGCCGCACAGCAAAGCGCGCCGGGCGGCAGCTATACGCTACAGCTGAGCAGCGCCTCGCGTTCAGATACGCTGAATGCCTGGGCGAAGAAACAAAACCTGAGCAACTATCATGTCTACCAAACCACACGTAACGGGCAGCCATGGTATGTTCTGGTGAGCGGTTCTTATGCTACGCCAGCTGAAGCCAAACGTGCCGTAACCTCGCTGCCAGCAGAAGTCCAGGCGAAGAATCCCTGGGTTAAGCCGGTTAGCCAGGTGAAAAAAGAGGCGGGGCACTAAAACCCCGCGCTATTACTGTGATAGTACGCTCTGGCAGCGAATTATCTCAGCCGTTGCAACGGCATTGAAAATGGCAACTCTGTTGCCATTTTTGTCGTAAGTCAGATTCGTAAGCGCAGATATGCTGTCGCTATAGCCACAGCCAGATGAATAGAAGTAACCAAAACGACGGCATGAAAAAAAATCGCGCTTTCCTGAAATGGGCTGGCGGTAAGTATCCTCTTCTGGAAGATATACGCCGCCATTTGCCGCAAGGCGACTGCTTAGTCGAGCCTTTTGTCGGCGCCGGCTCCGTGTTCCTTAACACCGACTATCCACGCTATGTGCTGGCCGATATCAATAACGATCTGATTGGCCTGTATAACATAGTAAAAGGACGCACCGTCGAGTTTGTCAGCGATGCGCGCCAGCTCTTTACGCCGCGCAGCAATGAGGCGGATGCTTACTACGCGTTCCGCAGCGAATTTAATGCCAGCGACGATGCTTATCGCCGGGCGCTGCTGTTCCTTTATCTGAACCGTCATGGTTACAACGGCCTGTGCCGCTACAACCTGCGCGGTGAATTTAACGTGCCTTTTGGCCGCTACCGTAAGCCCTATTTTCCGGAAGAAGAGCTATATGGGTTTGCCGAACGCGCGCAAAAAGCCGTTTTTGTTTGTGAATCGTACGATGTTACCCTGAGTAAGGCGCAAGCGGGATCGGTGGTTTACTGCGATCCGCCTTATGCGCCGCTTTCGACAACGGCGAATTTTACCGCCTATCATACCAACAGCTTTAGCCTGCGCGAGCAACAGCATCTGGCGGAGCTGGCGGTGAAGCTGGCGCAGGAAAGCGCCATTCCAGTGCTGATTTCTAACCATGATACCGAGCTGACCCGGCTGTGGTATCAGGATGCGGTGCTGCATGTGGTTAAAGCGCGCCGCTCGATCAGCAGAAGTATTAGCGGTCGTACTAAAGTGGACGAGCTACTGGCCCTTTTTCGCTAGCCGGTTTCGTCCGCGACCAGCGCAATCTGTCAGTATTTTTACTGGCGCATACAGTGGGAGATACGGATGAAACAATTTTTGCTGGCCCCTTCGATCCTCGCCGCAGACTTTGCCCGCCTGGGCGAAGATACGGCGAAAGCTCTGGCCGCAGGCGGAGACGTGGTGCATTTCGACGTTATGGATAACCATTACGTTCCCAACCTGACTATGGGGCCGATGGTATTAAAAGCGCTACGCGATTACGGTATTACCGCACCGATTGACGTTCATTTGATGGTGAAGCCGGTCGACAGCCTGATCCCACAGTTTGCCGAAGCGGGCGCCAGCTTTATTACCTTCCACCCTGAAGCCAGCGAACATATCGACCGCAGCCTGCAGCTGATCAAAGAACATGGCTGTAAAGCCGGTTTAGTCTTTAACCCCGCCACGCCGCTGAGCTATCTCGATTATGTGATGGATAAGCTGGATATCATTTTGCTGATGTCAGTCAACCCGGGCTTCGGCGGTCAATCTTTTATTCCGGGCACGCTCGATAAGCTGCGTGAAGCGCGCAAGCGTATTGACGAGAGCGGTTACGATATCCGCCTGGAAGTGGATGGCGGCGTGAAAGTCGATAATATCGCCGAAATCGCCGCCGCCGGCGCAGATATGTTTGTCGCCGGGTCGGCCATATTTGGCCAGCCTGACTACAAAAAAGTGATTGATGATATGCGTAATGAACTGGAGAAGAGCCGCCATGGCGCATTTCACTAATATCCGCGCATTGGCTTTCGATCTTGACGGCACGCTGGTTGACAGCGTGCCGGGGCTGGCGGCGGCAGTGGATCGGGCGTTGGTCGCCTTGAATCTGCCAGCTGCCGGCGTGCCGCGCGTCACGACCTGGATAGGAAACGGCGCCGACGTCATGGTGCAGCGCGCCCTGAGTTGGGCATTGCAGCGTCAGCCGGAAGCCAATGAACTGCGCGACGGCAGAGCGTTGTTCGACCGCTTTTATGCTGAAACGGCCGAGGCGGGCACCACGCTATTCCCCCAGGTTGCGCAGACGCTGGCGAAGCTGAGCGCCGTCGGGCTGCCGCTGGCGCTGGTGACCAACAAGCCGACGCCGTTTATTGCGCCGCTGCTGCGTGCGCTCGGTATCGACGGCTATTTTTCGCTGGTTATCGGCGGTGATGACGTGGCGGCGAAAAAGCCGCATCCGGCGCCGCTGTTTTTAGTGTTGGGCAAGTTTGGTCTGCTGCCGCAGGAGTTGCTGTTTGTCGGCGATTCACGCAATGATATTCAGGCGGCGCAGGCGGCGGGCTGCCCCTGTGTGGGGATGTCGTACGGCTATAACTATGGCGAGCCGATCGCCATCAGTGAACCCAACCTAGTTTTGGACGATTTCAACGACCTTTTGCCCGCTTTGGGGCGGTAATTATCAGGATTTAAAAGCATGAGCAAACCCATCGTATTTAGCGGCGCACAGCCCTCCGGCGAACTGACCATTGGTAACTACATGGGTGCGATGCGTCAGTGGGTACAGATGCAGGACGATTATCACTGCATTTACTGTATTGTCGATTTGCACGCCATCACCGTACGTCAGGACCCGGCCGCGCTACGTAAAGCGACGCTGGATACGCTGGCGCTTTATCTTGCCTGTGGTATCGATCCCGCAAAAAGCACCATTTTCGTCCAGTCCCATGTGCCGGAACATACTCAGCTAAGCTGGGTGCTGAACTGTTACACCTATTTCGGCGAGCTGAGCCGCATGACTCAGTTCAAAGATAAATCGACCCGCTATGCGGAAAACATCAACGCTGGCCTGTTTGATTATCCGGTGCTGATGGCGGCGGATATACTGCTGTATCAGACCAATCAGGTACCGGTTGGCGAAGATCAGAAACAGCATCTGGAACTGAGTCGCGATATCGCCCAGCGTTTTAACGCGCTGTATGGCGACGTATTTAAGGTGCCGGAGCCATTTATTCCGAAATCGGGCGCGCGCGTGATGTCGCTGCTGGAGCCGACGAAAAAGATGTCCAAATCGGACGATAACCGCAATAACGTTATCGGCCTGCTGGAAGATCCGAAAGCGGTGGTGAAGAAGATCAAACGCGCGGTAACCGACTCCGACGAACCCCCGGTAGTGCGCTATGACGTGCAGAACAAGGCGGGTGTTTCTAACCTGCTGGATATTCTCTCCGCCATTTCTGGTAAAAGCATCAGCCAGCTGGAGCAGGAGTTCGCAGGCAAGATGTATGGTCATCTGAAGGGCGAGGTGGCGGAAGCGGTTTCCGGTATGCTGAGCGAGCTGCAGGTGCGCTATCAGAGTTACCGTGAAGATGAAGCTTTCCTTGAGCAGGTGATGCGTGATGGGGCGGCAAAAGCGCGCGCCCATGCCCAGGAAACGCTGAAAAAGGTTTATGAAGCGGTAGGCTTCGTGGCGCAGCCGTAAGCCGGCGCTAAAAACAGGGTCTTGCAAAGCGTATCTTGCAAGACCCTGTTTACTCTATCTTTGTACTAGAAAGCGTAACTGACCTGTAGAATGCCAAACATCTCAATATAATTGGCGGACCCTCTCTGCTGGCTGATTTCTCCGCTCAGCTGCAAATTCGGGACAGGCTGTCCTGTTACTCCCACCTTGATTTCTACACTCTCTTTAGCGCCGGACTGCTGATTACCGCCGTTATTCATGTTTACCCCAAAAGCGCGGCTGTTATGAAGCCAGTTCGCTTCCAGCCAGGGGCGGAAAGCCGTTGCCTGCGCAGTAGCTGTTGTGCTGGCCATCCAACTGCGCAGGCCGATACGTGCAAGAATATTTCCGTCGCCCGTTCCCTTGACCCGGGTGCCGTAAATTTCATTCATGGCTTTGTCTTTTACATCCATGAAAACAGCCTGAGCATGCGGCTCCAGCCAGAATCTGAAGTTCTGATACTGTCCTGCCGGCTGAATATAGCCCGCCTCCAGTGCTGCGCTAAAGCCTTTTAACCGATACTTCTCGCTGGGCAAGCCTTCACCGGTTACATAACTATCGAACCAGTTATATTGTAGCCAACTATCCAGCCATGCGCCCTGCTGACGGTTTTGGTCATTAAACCAGCTACCATAAACGCCCATACTGTATCCATTGATCTCAGCTTTTGAGCGGTAGCCTGTAAGCGTGGAACGTGTTTTATTATGGTTATTGCCATAGCCTGCCATCATGCCTACATTTGAGCTGCCCTGGCTGTTTTCCCATTGCGCGATATCACCACCCATCTGCAAAACATAGCTGTTACTTTTTGTTTTTAGCTGTCCGCTGATATCGGTAAAACGAGCATGGCCTCCACCCTGGCGCAGCCAAAAAGATGACATGCGCGCTTTATCTGATGGGGTCCGCTGCCCTGACTGACGACCGTACATGCTGGTGATAAATAATTTATTCGCTGCGGCCAGGTTGGCGATATAGCTGGCACTTTCCGGTCGATAGGCACGGATGCGCGACTCGTCAGTATTGCCGTTGTTGCCGCCGCCGTTGTCGCCGTTGTCGCCGTTGTCGCCGTTGTCGCCGTTGCCATTATCGGGCGGGGGGGGTTCTTCTTCCAGATAAGAAACCAGATACCAGTTTTTATCTTTCTGCCTTAAGAAATAATCATACAGACCCGCTGTCGTTCTTCCCTGTTGCGTAAAGATACCATTGGAGGTGCCATTAACTTCGATCAGCAAAATGCCGTTATCGGTTTCAGCGCCGTTTCCGGCGATTTTCTTAATAGTTAACTGCGTATTGCCTGAAGTATTGCCTTTAACGATAATGCGATCTGATGCGGAACCGTCCCCAGCAAGCTGTGTATTCATTACAATTTTGCCATTGTCCCCGTGATAGTCACCATCAATGGTCAAGGTTTTAAATGTGTCGGGCAAAAATTCCATTGAAGATGAACTGAGCGTCAGCGTATTTAAGTGGCTATCGCCGTTAATCTGCCACCGACTGTTATTTCCGCTTAGGGAAAGTTCTATTTCTCCCATGTCTGCCTTATTAATAGCGCTCAAAAGGTATGAATTGTCGGTAAGCTCCAGATTAATTTCCCCCTTCTCGGTGGCGTAAATATCACCATAAGCAACAAGCTGGTGATTTTTTAAAGTTGTTTCACCTAAAGAATGGATTGCAAAAATATTCGCTGGCTTACTGGCCTGCGCTGTGCCCAGCGTTGTGTTGCCATTCAGCTCTGTTTTGGCATTTTCTCCAGTATAGATAAAATAAAGCGGGCTGGAATGATAAGAGTCGTCAGTAAATTTAATATCAAGATCGCCATTCACTTTAAGACTGCTTCCGCTGGCATTTGAAATACCACGACCTGTTACGCCATCTGCAACTTTAATTAAAATAGAGGTATTTCCCGTTTCGCCGATGGCATCAGCCTGCTGGCTGATGCCATTAGCAAACTCATGCGCCGCCTCTACATAGAGAATAATGTCGTCTACTTTGAAAGTAGAACCCTGTTCATTAAGTATGCCGATCACGCCCGGTGAATTTTCATCCTGAACGCGCAGATTAACATTATTCATCGTCAGCTGAGCGCTTTCGCTAGTCGTTGAGCTCTCCAGCCGGTGAGTGTTAACAATCCCAGCCGTAAAATATTTCCTTGAGGCTGACGAGGTCACCGTTATATCACTATTGCCGGTAATATTCATTACGGAGCCTGCTGCATTAGTGATGCCGCTGGCTAAATAGCGGTGTCCTGTAGTTTCATCTTCCCCAGCGTTGACAACGATATAGACATTCTCCGCTGTTAGCGTAGAGGCATTATTGGCCAACAGTCCGGCATTAAAATGTTTTCCCTCCTGTAGATTAATGCTGGTTAAACCTTTCAGATTAACTGAACTGCCGCTATCAGCATCAACGCCGTGTTGATTGTTAATACCGTTAACCGTCAGGTTATTGGCGGTGAAACGTCCCTGAGATTTGATGCCGATAACGCTGTTTTTTTTTGTTTCCGGTACCGTTTTGGATGACGTTACCTTTGAGCCATTGCCCAAATCAAGCGATGAATTGCTACCGCTAACAAATATGGTACTGTAGCCGTTATTGTATTCGCCGCGATCGTCAACCGTAATCGCTCCCTGAACGATCGCCGTCTGCCCCAGGCTGACGTCCAGCTTATCTTTTACCGAGCCATCTTCAAGGATAACTGTGTTAGCCAGCGCAGAACCAGACGCTAATGCCAGCGTTATATGGATGGCGATTAGTTTTCTCTTTTTCCGTATGTGCATTTTATCTTCCTTAATTATTTGCTTCCACTATTCAAAATAATCGGCGCGGAGAAGGGTGATCAATAAGGGTGTAGGCGTATTAGCATGCAATATAATGCTCCGCGCAAGGGGAGTTATAGTCATTCTCTCATGAGTTAATAGGTTGAATTAATTTATGCTTTATCCACATACGCGAAAGCATGATGGTTGCCATATAATGACCGCTGTACAATCTCGTTAATAATAAATACCTACCTGTATTTAAATGGAGATCGTACAGCAATTTAAAGGAAACTAAAGGATTTATCAAAACATCTATGGGCTGATTAAAAAGCATTTTTGTTTCAATTAATACAAACTAAATATTCTTAATAACCATTTAACTGATAGAGAAATGTCTGAAAATAAAAATTATTGAAGGAGGGGGGTTATTTTATGATTACGCTGACCGGATTTTTCCTGATTGGCACCAGCTGCACGCATTAATATAAAAGATGTTTTCAGAAAATGGGGTTAACCGGGACGCTTTAATTGTATTTTTCCGGTTAACCCTTTTTATTAAGAAGAGAACCAGTTCAATTTTTCACGCAGCGCAACCACTTGCCCAACGATAATCAGGCTGGGGCTGACCACCTGCGTCGCCAGGCTCTCCAACTGGGCCAGTTCACCGCTAACTACGCGTTGACGTGTGCTGGTGCCATTCTCAACCAGTGCGACCGGCATCGACGCCGGCATGCCGTGCGCCTGCAACTGCCGCTGAATTTCACCCGCCTGCGCTAGCCCCATATAAAACACCAGCGTTTGCTGTTCCGTCGCCAGGTTGGCCCAGTCCAGCTGGTAATCCTGTTTACGATGCCCGGTAACAAAGCGCACGCTGTGTGAATAATCGCGATGGGTTAACGGGATGCCGCTATAGGCGGAGCAGCCGGAAGCGGCGGTAATACCGGGCACCACGGAAAAGGGGATATTGCTACCCTGCAGTGCCTCCAGTTCTTCGCCGCCGCGCCCAAAGATAAAGGGATCGCCGCCTTTCAGACGCACCACGCGTTTTCCACGCTGCGCCTGCTCCAGCAGAATCTGATTGATCTCCTCCTGTGGGACGCAATGATGACCGGCGCGCTTGCCGACAAAAATTTTTTCCGCATCACGACGCGCCAGCTGCAACACTTCATCAGAGACCAGCCGATCGTAAACCACGATATCCGCCTGCTGAATTTGCTGTAACCCTTTCAGAGTTAATAGCCCGGCATCGCCCGGTCCGGCGCCGACCAGTACCAGCTCACCGCGTTTATCCAGCGGCTGGTTAAACAGCTCATCGGTTAAGGCGGTTGCCCGTTGGGTATCATTATTCGCCAGCGACTGCGCCAGACGATCGCTGACAAACAGCTTTTCCCAGAAGCGACGGCGCTCAGCGCCGGTAGCGTACTGCGCTTTCACCCGCTGGCGCAGCGTGCCGGCCAGCGCGGCCAGTTTGCCTAAATGCTGCGGCAGCAACGCCTCCAGTTTTTCCCGCAGCAGACGGGCCAACACGGGCGCGCGTCCGCCGGAGGAAACGGCAATCATCAACGGAGAGCGATCGATAACTGAAGGCATAATCGCGCTGGCCTGCGCGGGCGCATCCACCACGTTACAAAACAGACGCCGCGCCTCCGCTGCCTGGCTAACATGCTGATTAACCTGTTCATCGCTGGTGGCGGCGATCACCAGCCAGCACTCATCTAGCAGCTCGGGAGAAAAAGGCCGATGCAGCAGGGTCGCCTCGCCAGCCTGCTGCCACTCATAAAACGGCGTGCTGAAATCGAGCGCGCATACGCGTAGCTGTGCGCCGGCATCCAGTAATAATCGGGCTTTACGCGCAGCGACTTCGCCGGCGCCCACCAGCAGACAGGCTCTGCCACGTAGCTGACAAAAAAGCGGTAGGTAATCCATGGTGTTCCCCCGGTTTGCCGGTTTTTATCGTAATGATTCGCAGGTGATGCGGCGCACAGGGTGCGCCGCGGGTAGGAAAATAACTGCTTTTTAACGGAGCTGCGCTGAATATCGGCCTTAATCGCAGGCGACTTCGACCTGACCTTCACGCACCCGCACCGGCCAGCTGCGTACAGAACGACTGGCGTCTTCCATGCAGAGGCCATCGCGCAAACGGAAGCGCTGTTTTTTAAGCGGGCTGGCGACCCACAGATCTTGTTGATGCTCAGCAATAATCCCACGTGACAGCACGCTGGCCTCGGCAAAGGGATCGATATTGCTGATGGCATACAGCTCTTCATCCGCACGCGGGCGGAAAATCGCCACCTGTTCGCCATCAACCAGAGCACAAACGCCGGTAGCAGGCAGGATCGCTTCTAATTTACAGACGGTTTGCCAGCGGCTCATGCCTGTTCCTCCTCTTCAACCAGTTTGATCGCGATACGCTCGTGCGGACGCGCCGGACGATGCTGACCACGCTCTTCAACTATTTGCACCAGCGGATCGCGCTGGGTGCTATTGATGAAGTGAGTGAAGCGGGTCTGTGCTTCAGGGCGCTCAAGAGTGGCTTTCCATTCACAGATAACACGGCTGCGTAGCTGGGCCATATCATTTTCCAGCTGCTCGTTCAGGCCTAGCTTGTCGTCAATAACAATGTTGCGTACGTAATTGATGCCGCCTTCCAGACTTTCCAGCCAGGTCGATGTGCGCTGCAGCTTATCCGCGGTGCGGATATAGAGCATCATAAAGCGGTCGAGATAGCGTAACAGCGTCTCTTTATCAAGATCGGCCGCCAGCAGATCGGCATGGCGCGGTTTCATCCCGCCGTTACCGCAGACGTAAAGGTTCCAGCCTTTATCGGTAGCGATGATACCGACATCTTTGCCCTGTGCTTCAGCACATTCACGCGTACAGCCAGAGACGCCGAATTTCATTTTGTGCGGGGTACGGATGCCTTTATAGCGGTTTTCCAGCTCGATGCCGAAGCCGAGGCTGTCGCCAACGCCATAGCGGCACCAGGTACTGCCGATACAGGTTTTCGCCATGCGTAACGCTTTCGCGTAGGCGTGACCGGTTTCAAACCCGGCGTCAATCAGTTGACGCCAGATAGCCGGTAAATCATCTTTCTGCGCGCCGAACAGACCGATACGCTGCGAGCCGGTGATTTTGGTATACAGATTATACTGGCGTGCAACCTGCCCAATCACCATCAGCCCTTCAGGGCTGATCTCGCCGCCCGGCGAACGCGGGATCACTGAATAGGTGCCATCTTTCTGGATGTTGCCGAGGAAATTATCGTTGCTGTCCTGCAACGGCGCATGCTCGGGTTGCAGGACATAGTCGTTCCAGCAGGAAGCGAGCAGCGAGCCGACGGTGGGCTTACAGACTTCACAGCCGTAGCCTTTACCATATTTTTTCAGCAGCTCATCGAAGCTCTTAATTCCTTCCACGCGGATCAGGTGGTAAAGCTCCTGACGCGACCAGGCGAAGTGTTCACACAGATGGTTGTTCACTTCGATGCCCTGGCGGCTCAGTTCGGCGTTCAGCACCTGAGTAACCAGCGGGATACAGCCGCCGCAACCGGTACCGGCGCGGGTTTCCGCTTTGATGGCGGCAACGGTATGGCAACCTTTCGCCACGGCCTGGATGATATCGCCTTTCGAAACATCGAAGCAGGAACAGATCTGCGCGCTGTCCGGGAGCGACTCCACGCCCAGCGCAGGTTTTTCGCCGCCGGCATGTGCGGGCAGGATTAAGCTGTCCGGATGCTCCGGCAGTTTGATTTGGTTAAGCACCAGCTGCTGCAACTGGCCATAGTCGCTGGTATCGCCTACCAGCACTGCGCCCAGCAGGTATTGATTATCCGGGCTGACCACCAGGCGTTTATAAACGCCGCTTTGCTCGTTCAGATAAACGTAGCTGCGCGCCCCTGGGGTACGGCCATGCGCGTCGCCGATACCGCCAACGTCAACGCCCAGCAGTTTCAGCTTGGCGCTCATATCCGCGCCGCAGAACTGATTCTCACGGCCCAGTAAATGATCGCTGGCGACCTGCGCCATTTTATAGCCTGGCGCAACCAGCCCGAAAATTTTCTCATTCCAGGCCGCACACTCGCCGATGGCGTAAATATCCGGATCGGCCGTCTGGCAAACATCGTTAATCTGGATGCCGCCGCGCGGACCGACCGGCAGTTCGCACTGACGAGCCAGCTTATCCTGCGCGCGGATACCGGTAGAGAACACGATAAAATCGACATCCAGACTGGTGCCGTCAGCAAACTCCAGCGTTTTACCCGGCGTATGGTGAACAATATTTTTAGTATTTTTGCTGGTATGAACGCGCACGCCCATCTGTTCTATTTTCTGGCGCAGCTGACCGCCGCCTTGCACATCAAGCTGCTCAGCCATTAGCACCGGAGCGAATTCGATAACGTGCGTTTCAATGCCGAGGTTTTTCAGCGCGCCGGCCGCTTCCAGACCCAACAGACCGCCGCCGATGACCGCGCCGCTTTTACTGCGACGCGCGCATTCTTCAATAGCGTTCAGATCTTCAATGGTGCGATAGACGAAGCAGTCCGGGCCGTCAGATCCCTGAATCGGCGGGATCCACGGCCAGGAGCCGGTCGCCAGAATCAGCTTGTCATACTGAACGGCGCGACCGCTGCTGGAGTGAATCACTTTTTCCTGACGGTTCAGGGTGATTGCACGTTCGCCAAGCAGTACGCGGACGCCATGTTTTTCGTAATAGCCTTCACGGACCAGCGAAAGTTCGTCAGCGGTATGATGGGAAAAGTATGCGGAGAGATGGACGCGGTCGTAAGCCACGCGGGGTTCTTCACAGAAGACGGTAATTTCGAACTGGCCCGGTTCGGCTTTATCGATCAGTTCTTCAATGAAGCGGTGGCCAACCATGCCATTACCAATGATGGCGAGTTTGACAGTGCTCATTTTTGCCTCAAAATTGATCTAATTGGCGCCACAATAGCGCGATTATTAGCAAGCTTATTGATGTGCATCAATTGTGAAGCAAAATACTCCTTTGGGAGTATGTAGCTGAATTGTGGGGAATTTTTAGGAAATTAAGTAATATCTGTAACTTAGCCTGTTCGGGTTTGTCCTGGCCACTTTAATCCGTGGTAGCCTGAATCCTCCCCATTTATCCTCTGGAGCCCGGCATGCTTTCTACTGAACTGCAATGGATTAATCATCTGCGTTTGCCCCAGCGCGAAGGCTTGTGGCAGATTGAAATCGCTGGCGGGAAAATCGCCGCTATCAGGCCGCAGCCACAGCTAGCCGATCATCACCCTAACGTGTTGGATGCGGAAGGCGGCCTGGCGCTGCCTCCTTTTGTCGAGCCTCATATCCATCTTGATACCACGCAAACCGCCGGCGAACCCGCCTGGAACCAGTCCGGTACGCTGTTTGAAGGCATTGAGCGCTGGGCCGAGCGCAAAGCGCTGCTGTCTCCGCAGGATGTGAAGCAGCGGGCCGCCCAAACGCTAAAATGGCAAATCGCCAACGGTATTCAGCATGTGCGTACCCATGTAGACGTTTCCGATCCCAGCCTGACCGCGCTGAAAGCGATGCTGGCGCTGAAGCAGGAGATGGCCGCGTGGATCGATATACAGATTGTCGCTTTCCCGCAGGAGGGTATTCTTTCTTATCCTGACGGCCAGGCCTTGCTGGAAGAGGCGCTTCGGCTGGGTGCCGATGTGGTGGGCGCCATTCCGCATTTTGAATTTACCCGTGAATATGGCGTGGAATCTTTGCATATCGCCTTTGCGCTGGCGCAGAAGTATCAGCGTCAGGTGGACGTTCACTGTGATGAAATTGATGATGAACAGTCACGCTTTATTGAGACCGTAGCGGCGTTGGCGCACCGGGAAAAGATGGGGGCGCGCGTGACGGCCAGCCATACGACGGCTATGCACTCTTATAATGGCGCTTATACCTCGCGTTTGTTTCGACTATTGGCGCTCTCAGGCATTAATTTTGTTGCAAATCCGCTGGTGAATATTCACCTGCAGGGGCGCTTTGATGATTATCCCAAACGACGCGGCGTTACCCGGGTAAAAGAGCTGCTGGAGGCGGGCATCAATGTCTGCTTCGGTCATGATGATGTATTTGATCCCTGGTATCCGCTCGGCACCGCCAGCATGTTACAGGTGTTGCATATGGGCCTGCATGTTTGTCAGCTGATGGGCTATAAGCAAATAGATCAGGGCCTCAATCTCATTACCCATAACAGTGCAAAAACGCTACAGCTGGCCGACTACGGCATTCAGGTTGGCAACAGCGCCAGTCTGATTATCCTGCCAGCGGAAAACGGCTTTGATGCAGTTCGGCGTCAGGTGCCCGTACGCTATTCAATACGTCAGGGAAGGGTGATTGCCGCCACCGAACCGGCGCGTACGCAGGTCTGGCTGGATGAGGCGGAAGAGGTGAATTTTAAACGTGATTAAGAAGGCCAGCGCCAACGCAACTAAGGTTCCGTCGGGAGAAGGGTAACGGAGCCTGCGCGGGGAGCCCGGGTCGATCGTAAAGACGCAAAAAACGTCATGCCTGACTGCTCGGTCCGCGCCGTCCATGGCGCGGGACGCTTTACTCTTCTGCCTGGGCTCCCCGCGCCTTAAGTTTATTTGCCGTCTGCGAGCGGAACATCGTTCCGCCGGTAAAAATTAATGGTCGGCGTGACCATACTGACGATGTTTGGTCACAAAGCCCAGCAGCAGACACATCACAAACACCACCGCATACAGACCGTTCGCGGTAAACAGCGCGGCATGCGCGCCGCCTTTCGCCACAATCGGGCCGGTAACGACAAAGGTCAGCATGGTGCCAACGGTGCCGCAGGTCAGAATGAAGTTGACCAGTTTCGGCGAGGAAACGCGAGTTTGCTGCGAACCGAGCGTAATGATGGTGGTGTAAATCGCGCTGGAGAAGAAACCAAGCCCGATAATAATCCACTTCAGCATTCCCGCATCGCTGCTGCTGACAAACCAGTACATCAGCAGCGTCGCCAGCGCAGCCAGCACCATCAGGATGCGTTGCAAATCAAAGAAGCGCAGCACGAAGCTAAATACCCACATGCCGATCATATAGGAGGTCCAGAAATTCCCTACCAGCTGGCCGGCAGCGCTAATGTCCATGCCCATGGTTTTCGTCGCGTATTCCGGCACCCATGAGATAAAGCCCAGCTGGCCCAGGATATAGCAGAGCGCAGCAATGGAGAGCAGCAGCACGCCAACGCCCCATTTTTCTTTGGCCACCGGCTGAGCATTAGGTTGCTTCTTGCCTAAAATCGGGAAATCGACCGTCAGCGTCAGAACAAAGATCGCCAGATAGATAACCCCGATACAGACATAAACCCAGTACCAGGGCAGGTGACGCGCCAGCAGCATACCCGCGATAACCGGGAAGATGGTCCCCGCCATGCTAAAGAAGGAGTCGGTAAACAGCAGACGTGATCCGCGCTGACGTCCTTCATAAAGATGGGTAATCAGGAAGGTACCGATCGACATCGTAATACCGCTGACTACGCCCAGGACGAACATGCATAGCGAGAAAACGCTCAGGCTGTGGCTGGTCATCAGGCCCAGGACCGCCAACACCATCAACACAAAGCCGAAAATCAACTGACGCTTCAGCGGCACGATTTCCATCAGCCAGGCGTTCAAAAATACTGCCGCCAGAATACCGGTGTTGAGGAAAGTGAAGGTATTGCTCATCTCAGAAACCGGAAGCTGGAAATAGTTAGCGATATCGCCTAAAACCATCCCGGTAACAATTACCAGTGCGCCGGTGAGCGCATAGGAAAAGAAACTGATCCACGTCAGTCCAATGCGGTTACGATTAGTCATAGTTGGGGAAACCTTGAGCCAAAGGGCCTGGCTGAAGCAGCGCAGGAGTCGTCGACGGGAGTGTAAAGAAATTTCAGTCACGATCAAACTAACGATGAAATCACTTTCATTCATTTCACCAATAATGTGATTTAAATCACCCTTTACTGCTCTGACGTTAACGTTTGCCTACGACGTGAGTTTACGTAAATAAAGGTAAAACGCTGGCTCTTGTATGGCAGGCTATTTACAATCAATTTCGTTTAGATTTTGTGGCCTCAGTAAGGAACTATTCATGGTGAAACGTACTTTGACAGCGGTCGCGGCACTTTTGGCGCTGTCCACTTTTTCTGCCTCTACATTCGCTGCGCAGGGCGATACGCACGTCCTCCTGACCACTTCAGCCGGTAATATCGAGCTTGAACTGAACAACCAGAAAGCGCCGGTCTCAGTTAAGAACTTTGTCGATTATGTTAACAACGGTTTCTATAACAATACGACTTTTCATCGTGTGATCCCGGGCTTTATGATTCAGGGCGGCGGCTTCCTGACGGATATGCAGCAGAAACCCACCAACGCGCCGATTAAAAACGAAGCGGACAACGGCTTGCGTAATACCCGCGGCACCATTTCGATGGCGCGTACCGCGGAAAAAGACAGCGCCACCAGCCAGTTCTTTATTAACGTTGCCGACAACGCCTTCCTCGATCACGGACAGCGTGATTTTGGCTATGCCGTATTTGGTAAAGTGGTAAAAGGCATGGACGTAGCCGACAAAATTTCTCAGGTGCCGACTAAAAATATCGGGCCTTATCAAAATGTTCCCAGCAAGCCGGTGGTTATCCTTTCCGCCAAAGTCCTGCCGTAATTTTCTTGCCGTCGCATCTGCGGCGGCACGCCAGCCTTCCTGCAGAGCGCTAATTTGCTGCTTATACTTAGGTCACTCTTTCTTTGACCGGAGGCAGTATGCCAACAAAACTGACCGAAAAGCAGAAAGCCACCTTATGGCAGCGGCGGCGCAACGCTAATTTTCTGGCCAGTAGCAAACTGGAAGGCTTATCTTTTGCGGAAGTGACGCTGGATGCTGAGCAGGCCGAACAGCGCTTAGAAGCATTACGGAGGCAATATGGCGGCTAACGCAATGAACGGGCGCGATCCCTACTACTGGCAAAACGACGATGTGCTGCGTAACCGTCTCGATTTGCATGATGCCGCTCAGTTGCAAAAAGCGGAAGCGGCATTTACCTCGCTGCGGGCAGCGACCATCGAACTGGGGCCGCGCAACCTGGGCTTTCCTTATCTGTGCGCCATTCATCGTACGCTGTTCCAGGATCTTTATGACTGGGCTGGCGAGATCCGCGAAATCGATCTCTACCTCGGCAATACGCCGTTTTGCCACTTTGAATATATCGAGAAAGAGGGCAACGCCCTGATGGACGCGCTTGAGGAAGAAAACGGCCTGGCCGATCTCCCTTTTGAGCAATTTGTGGCAAGGCTGGCGCACTATTATTGCGAAATCAATATGCTGCATCCGTTCCGCGATGGCAACGGCCGCGCTCAGCGTCTGTTTTTTGAACAGTTAATTATTCATGCAGGATATGACATTGACTGGAGTAAGACAGAACGCGAAGCCTGGTTGCGGGCGAACGAAGAGAGCGTGAATGGTGATTTGCAGGGGCTGACCGATATCTTTAGCAACGTAGTGAGCGAGCCGAAGTAAGCGCGTAGAATAGCGGCGTTTTAGTCAGCCCGGAGTAAAAATGCTGCTGCTTATTGATAACTACGACTCTTTTACCTGGAACCTATACCAGTATTTCTGCGAGTTGGGAGCGGAAGTACTGGTGCGCCGCAACGATGAGATTACACTGGCGGAGATGGAGGCGCTGCCGCTAACGCATCTGGTGATCTCTCCTGGGCCCTGTACGCCCGATAAATCAGGCATCTCTCTGGAGGCTATCCGCACCTTTGCCGGACGGCTGCCGCTGCTCGGCGTTTGCCTGGGGCATCAGGCGCTGGCGCAGGTATTCGGCGCGCGTGTTATCCGGGCGCGTCAGGTTATGCACGGTAAAACTTCCGCCGTTGCTCATCAGCAGCGTGGCGTATTCGCCGGACTGGCGCAGCCGCTGACCGTCACGCGTTATCACTCGTTGATTGTGGAAAAAGAGACGCTGCCAGCCTGCCTGGAAGTGACCGCCTGGAGCCTGCGCGACGGTCAGCCGGATGAAATCATGGGGTTACGACATAAAACGCTGGATGTGGAAGGCGTGCAGTTCCATCCGGAAAGCATCCTGAGTCAGCAGGGGCATCAGCTACTGGCTAATTTCCTGCGCCGCCGGCCGGGCGCTTAATACCTTCGCATAATTCCGTTTGACTTATTATGCATATTTTATGATTATTTTTTCACAGATGGCTAACGTAAAATTAAATGAGGTAGCGAATGGCAGCGGAAAAAATGGCGGTTACGCGGGAAACCTTCGACAAAGTGATATTGCCTGTTTATGCACCAGCGCAGTTTGTGCCGGTTAAAGGCAAAGGCAGCCGGGTATGGGATCAGCAGGGCAAGGAATATATCGATTTTACCGCCGGGATCGCCGTAACCGCGCTGGGCCATTGCCATCCGGCACTGGTGGAAGCGCTAAAAACTCAGGGGGAAATGCTGTGGCATACCAGCAACGTTTTCACCAACGAGCCCGCGCTGCGCCTTGCCAGCAAGCTGATTGACGCCACTTTCGCCGAACGGGTGTTTTTCGCTAACTCCGGCGCCGAAGCCAACGAGGCCGCATTTAAGCTGGCGCGTTATTATGCCGCCACGCGCCACAGCCCGTATAAAAGCAAAATCATCGCCTTCCATAACGCTTTCCATGGCCGCACGCTGTTTACCGTATCGGTCGGCGGACAGCCGAAATATTCCGATGGCTTTGGCCCGAAGCCGGCCGATATTGTCCACGTTCCCTTTAACGATCTTGCAGCGGTGAAGGCGGTGATTGACGATCACACCTGCGCCATCGTGGTCGAGCCGATTCAGGGCGAAGGCGGCGTAGTGCCGGCAACCCAGGAATTTATGCAGGGGCTGCGCCAGCTATGCGATCAACATCAGGCGCTGCTGGTGCTGGATGAGGTACAGAGCGGAATGGGACGCAGCGGTAAGCTGTTTGCCTATCAGCATTACGGCGTGCAGCCCGATATCCTGACCTCGGCGAAAGCATTAGGCGGCGGCTTTCCGATTAGCGCCATGCTGACTACCAACGAGATCGCCTCGGCGATGGCGCCGGGCGTCCACGGCACTACCTATGGCGGTAATCCGCTGGCCTGCGCCGTGGCGGAAGCAGCGTTGGATACGATCAATACGCCATGGGTACTGGACGGCATTGAACAGCGGCGTCAACGTTTTGTTGAGGCGCTGGAAGCGATTAACGCCAAACTGGATCTGTTCAGCGAAATTCGCGGTAAGGGATTGCTGATCGGGGCGGAGCTTCAGCCGCAGCATAAGGGCAAAGCGCGCGATATTCTTAACGCCGCTGCGGCCGAAGGGCTGATGATTTTAACTGCGGGCAGCGATGTGCTGCGCTTTGCGCCTTCGCTGGTTATTCCGCTGGCGGATATTGGCGAGGGTATGGCGCGTCTGGCCAGGGCCGCCGATAAGGTGTTGAATCCGGCCTGATTCAGGGGCGCGCCCGCGGCAAGGGCGCGCTTATCTTTTCCGTAGGCGGCGCACCAGCCATTTGCCATGGTGCGGCCGCTGGCTCCATGCCAGTGACGAAATAGTATGCATCACGGAAAGGTGCTCAAGGATACGCTTTACGTGGCGCTCCATAATGGTTGTCGGCCCTTCCTGATTGTCTGATTGCGCTTCCAGAATATTGGTCTGCTGGCCAGGTCCGTCGTAGGCCAGCCGCTGCTGGCAGCGCTGCAGCGCAATTTCGCACGATTGCAGATAGCTTTGCGCCAGCGTAGGAGGCAGCATGGTGTGCTCGCGCGCCAGAATGGTCATCGCGTTAATATGCTCAACAATAAACTGGCTGTGCGTGACCCAAAGTTTCATATCCTTCAGATATCGCGTATTAAAGGCGGGTTCCTGCATCGCCTGACTCAGGGAATTAAACAGCGCGTTGTGCGCCTGATTCACCCGTACCCGCTGCCAGGCCAGCTTCTGCGGCGACGCCTCATTTCCCAGCAGCATTTGTAACGCTTCCTGATAGGCTTCCAGTGCATCATGCGCATTCTGCCGCAATAGCCCGCTTTGCCATTGCGGCCATAGCCAGACCATGCCGCCAAAAGCGATGCAACACCCCATCAGCGTATCCATCAGGCGCGGCAGCAGAAAATGCGCGCCGTTCAGCGACAGCAGCTGCAGTGAATAGACGCCGGTAAGGGTAAAACCGATGGTCGCCCAGCCATAATATTTACGGATAAACAGATAGCTGACCAGAGTAATCGCCAACATGATCACCAGCACTAATGACTCCGGCACCGCAAAGTGCAGCGCTGCCGCGGCAATAATCAACCCGGCCAGCGTACCGAGCGCTCGGTGTTGGATACGCACGCGCGTGGCGCTGTAGCCGTTCTGGCTGACAAACATAATCGTCATTAAAATCCACCACGGCTTCGGCACGTTAAAGGTTAGCGCCAGCACGCTGCCGAACACCAGCATCACCGCAAAGCGTGCCGCGGTACGCAGGGCAGAGGATTTCAGTGACAGATAGCTGCGCAGGGCGGGAAGCAGCGGCAGCTGACGCTGGCGATCGGCCATCAGGTCGCGTCGATAGAGCGGACGTTGAGTACGCAGCACACGGGCGATGCGGCTGAAATGGTAATAACAGAAGTGGCCGACCGGATTTTCCGGATGCTGACGCGCAATTTTTTCCAGACCCAGCAGCGGCTTTTCCATTGTGAAACGTGACGGCAGCCGATGATAAAGCAGGTCGTCCGCCAGTTCGCGCAGCCGTGCGGCAATAGTTTGTGCATTCCAGCGGATCACCGCTTCCGCATGGCTTTGCTCTACCAGCTTTTGTACTTCCTGCGGCTGATGCAGGCTGACAGCGATATGCTCCTGCAGATCGAGCGCGACCTGAAACGCACGCATCAGATGGCGATGGCTGTGATCGCGGTTGGCGGCCAGCATATGCATTTGCTGATAACAGGTATTAATCAGATCGACGGCTTTTTGCTGACGCGCCAGCAGCGGCGGCAGCGCTTTTTCCGGATCGGTAAGCTGCGTTAGCAGGGTATATTTCGCTTCGCAGTAATCCGCCAGTTCGTGGTACAGCAGGCTGAGCGTTTCGCGCATAGGCTGCTCTTTCCACAGCCGGAACCAGAACCAGTTAAACAGCCCATACCAGAAGGTGCCGCCGATATAGAGCAGCGGCGGTCCCCAGATGGGCATATTGCCCACCAGACCGAGGGTAAAAATGGCGGCAATCAATGAAGCGGGCAGCAGGCGGGCATGAAGCGGACCGATTTCCCCGGTCACGCCCAGTACTAACGCCATGGCGAACAGCGTAACGGGTAGCGGCACCTGCTGTAACGATAGCCATTGAAGCAGGAAACTGCTAAAAGCAAACAGCGCACCGCCAACGATAAGGCGCTTAAAGAAACGCCGATGCGGCGTATCCAGACCGGCAATATTGCAGCAGGCGGGAACCAGCGAGAAGAGTAGCCCTTTTTGTAAATCGCCCAGCAACCAGCCAAAGGCTACCGGTAAACAGAGCACCAGCGTTTGACGCAGCGCGTAGTTCACTTCGGGATGGTAAATAATTCTCCGCCACATACTACATCACCAAAATAGACACGGCGTGATGCCAGGCATCACGCCGTGTCTTCAGCGTAGCTTAACGGGTGCCGTAAACGACAATCGTTTTACCGTGCGCGGAGATCAGATTTTGATCTTCCAGCATTTTCAGAATACGACCTACCGTCTCGCGTGAGCAGCCAACGATCTGGCCGATCTCCTGACGGGTAATCTTGATTTGCATCCCGTCCGGGTGCGTCATCGCATCCGGCTGTTTGGCAAGGTTAAGCAGCGTTTGGGCAATGCGGCCGGTAACGTCAAGGAAAGCTAAATTGCCTACTTTCTCTGAAGTTACCTGTAGGCGACGCGCCATCTGTGAAGAGAGACGCATCAAAATGTCAGGATTCACCTGAATCAGCTGACGGAATTTTTTGTACGAAATTTCGGCTACTTCACAGGCGGTTTTCGCTCGTACCCATGCACTACGTTCCTGGCCTTCTTCAAACAGGCCAAGCTCGCCAATGAAATCACCCTGGTTAAGATAGGAAAGGATCATCTCTTTGCCTTCTTCATCCTTGATCAGTACCGCAACCGCACCTTTTACGATGTAATAGAGCGTCTCGGCCTTTTCACCCTGATGAATCAACGTGCTTTTTGATGGATATTTGTGAATATGGCAATGTGACAGGAACCATTCGAGTGTAGGGTCTGTTTGCGGTTTGCCGAGAACCATTCGCTATTATCCTCTGTTGTAATCGTGCCCTAAATACAGGGGGCAGTTTTCCCTGTCAGGCGTTGAAATCTTCAAGCGTTTCCTGCTGGAAATTATGCAGGCAACTGCGAGGCTTAAGGGCGTGCAGTCGTCCCGTTCTCGTTTCATCGAACGAAAATATTACAGCTTTGTTTGTAGCACAGCTTTATCTTACTGTCTCCTGTTGTCTCGCTTCAGCTTGTGCTGAATCGGACAATTGCCGTTTAGCTGTTGAAAGCCCAGGCAGGCAATTCGCTTACTTATCTGAAGACAGAGAATAGGCAGATTATTCGATTTTTTTGCCTTCAATCAGGCGTTTCACTAACGGCAGCATAATCAATTCCATTGCCAGCCCCATTTTCCCGCCGGGCACCACCAACGTATTGATATGTGAAATAAACGAACCCTGCAGCATCGCCAGAAGATAGGGGAAATCAATATCTTCCAGGCCGCGGAAATGGATTACTACAAAGCTTTCATCCAGCGAGGGGATCGCGCGCGCGGCAAAGGGATTCGACGTGTCCACGGTGGGCACGCGCTGAAAGTTGAGATGGGTGCGGGAAAATTGCGGCGTGATGTAGTTAATATAATCTTCCATTGAGCGCACCACCGAATCCATTACCGCTTCGCGTGAGTGGCCGCGTTCGCTGGTATCGCGTACCAGTTTTTGAATCCACTCCAGATTGACGATAGGCACCACGCCAACCAGCAAATCCACCTTTTCCGCCACGTTATGCTGTGGCGTGACGACGCCGCCGTGCAACCCTTCATAAAACAGGATATCCGTGGGTTCCGGCAGCGGCTGCCACGGCGTAAAGGTGCCGGGCACCTGATTCCACGGCACCGCTTCGTCATAGGTATGCAGATATTTACGCGACTGGCCGCGGCCGCTTTCGCCATATTCAACAAAGGTCTGTTCCAGCAGGCCGAAGTCGTTGGCCTCCGGTCCGAAGTAGCTGATGTGCCGGCCCAGATCGCGCGCCTTGCGGATCGCCATATCCATTTCCGGGCGCGTATAGCGATGGAAACTGTCACCTTCCAGCTCGGCAGCGTGCAGGTTAAGCTGCTGAAAAATTTTACGAAAGGCAAGACTGGTGGTGGTGGTTCCCGCTCCGCTGGAGCCGGTCACCGCGATAATCGGATGTCTGGCTGACATAAATACTCTCTGGGTAAAATCGGGCGATGAGCATTGTTAACACGTTTCGGCCTGCAGTGTCATTACCGTGCGCGCCCGTCACCACCTGTTAATGTGACAGGCCGCACAGAGCGAGCCGCAGCGCTATTCGCCGCGAAACTGCCCGCGCGGCATAATGTTTACCGTTTCATGCAGCTCCGACCAGACCAGCACGGCTTCGCCGCTTTTCAGCTGGCGACGGACATCTTCCACCTTTTCCGCCAGCGAACGTTCCTGCTCGCCATAGTCGGTGCCCTCGCGCAGCACGAAAGCTTCAATCAGGTTATCCAGGGTTTCCGGAGAGAGATCTTGCCAGGGAATAATCACAGCTTAGTTATCCAGATAAGGTGATAGCCATTGCGGAATACGCTGCTCCAGCCACATTTGCGGACGGCGCAACGTCCCGCCGACAAAACCGACATGGCCGCCATATTCCGTCAGTTGATATTCAATGTTAGCAGGTAACCGCGTTAGATCGGGAATCACCTCATCGGTCATAAATGGATCGTCCTTAGCGTGAATAATTAACAGCGGTTTACGTACGTCGGGCAGCAGCGGCATGGCGCTGGCGCGCCGATAATAATCACCGGCATCGGCGAAACCGTGAGCGCGCGCGGTGATCGCATCATCGAAATCACGCAGGCGCTTTAGCGCCTCCAGCTGCGGCAGGTCAATCGGCAGCGTGCCGGGCCAGGCCTGTAGCTTGCGCCGGGCATTAAGCTTGAGCTGGCCTAACAAATAGCGCTGATAGACGCGGGAGAATCCCTGTTCAAGCTTAGCGCTACAGGGTTCCAGCATCAGCGGCGCAGAGACGGCAACGGCGGCATCCAGCGGACAGTCATCGCCCTGCTGACCCAGCAAGCAGGCCAGCATATTGCCGCCCAGCGAGACGCCGACCGCGGCCGTCGGCGCATGGCCCAGCGTGGTTTGCAGCCAGCGTAAAAAATAGCTGGCATCTTCGGTTTCTCCTGAATGATAGATGCGGCCCATGCGGTTGGGGACGCCGCTACAGCCGCGAAAGTGCATCACCACCCCCAGCCAGCCGCGGCGTTGCCAGGCCTGCAGCAGACCGTGCGCATAGGGGCTATGGAAGCTTCCCTCCAGCCCATGAAACAACACCGCGCGCGGCTTGTGGCGCGCCTGCATCGGATCTTCGCTCCAGGCCAGATCGATAAAATCCCCGTCGGGCAGTTCAAGGCGCTGCCAGTGAGGACGCAAATAGACCCGACGGCGAAACAGGCGCGGCAGCACCGTTTGCAGATGCGGATTATGCAGTCCTTTCAGGGGAATAAAGGATTCCTGACTGTGAAAAAAGCTCATCGTTTCACGCTTGTACGCATTCAGGCGCACTGTTAGTTTACAGGGATTAACATTTTATCGGGTGGGGAGCACCCTTTTTATGGAACTCAGTCTGTTTTTATCAATGCTTGGTTTTCTTTGGGTAGCGGCGATTACGCCTGGTCCAAATAATACGCTACTGACCACGGCCGGCGCTAATTTTGGTTTTCTGCGGTCGCTTCCCTTGATGCTGGGGATCATGTTGGGCATGCAGCTGATGCTGGCGCTGGTGGCGTTTGGCGTGGGCGGTCTGATTCTGGTTTATCCCTCTCTGCACCTTTTTTTGAAAATTGTCGGCAGCCTCTATCTGCTGTGGCTGGCATGGAAGATCGCCACGGCGGCCTATGAAAAGATCGAGATGGGCGATACGCCTCTCCGGCCGATGCCCTTATGGCAGGGCGGGCTGTTACAGCTGGTGAATCCTAAAGCCTGGCTAATGGCGCTGGGCGCCGTAGCCAGCTTCAGTCTGGCGGGCGAAGCCTATCGCGGTTCAATCGTGGCGATCAGCATTGGCATGGCGCTGGTTAACCTGGTCGCCGGCGTGCTCTGGCTGGGCTTCGGCACCCTGATTGGCCGTCTGCTGCGTAGCCGCCGCGCATGGAAAACTTTCAATTTGTCGATGGGCGTTCTGACCGCCGCCTGCGTGCTGCTGATCTGGCACTGATTAGCTGGAGGCGCGCGCCACCAGCTGGCAGGGAAGCCGCTCATGAATTTGGGGCGCCAGAGGGTTGCGGATGCGCTGCAAGAGCAGCTGTACGCTGCGGGTGCCCAGCTGATGCATCGGCTGTTCCAGCGTGCTGAGCGGCGGTGAAAGCATCGCGCTCCAGGGCAGGCCGTCAAAGCCCAGGATGGCGATATCCTGCGGGATCGCAAGCTGATGCTGACGCGCGCAGTGAATCGCTCCTACCGCCAGCACATCGGAGACGGTGAATACCGCATCGGGCGGCTCTTTCCCCTCCAGCAGCCGCTGCATGGCGGCAAAGCCTGCCTCGCACTCGACTTCATTGGCATATTCCACGCCGGACCACGCCAAACCCAGTTCCGCTAACGCCGAGTGGTAACCAATCTCACGCTGTTGCGCATAGAGATAGCGCGGATCGCCGTTAATCATCGCGATACGTCGCCGGCCACGCTGCGCCAGATGTTGCACCGCCGCGCGCGCGGCCTGTTGGTTATCGATCGTAACCGATGAGCCCGCCACATCAGGATCGCCTTCGGCACATTGTACCCAGGGCGCATCGCCAATCATTTGGCGCAGCTCGGGCAGGTTGCTGGCGGCATCCATAGTAATCACGCCATCCACCACTTTACCGCTGAGCAGCGTCAGGTAAGCGGATTCGCGCTGGGTTTGCGAATCGGAATTGCACAGCAGGATATGGTAGCCATGCGCTTCCGCTTCGGCCTCAATGCCGCGCACCACGCGTGAGCAGAAAGGATTAATAATATTGGACACCAGCACCAGCAACATACGGCTCTGAGAGGTACGTAGCTGACGCGCCAGCAAATTAGGCTGGTATTGGCAGGCGGCGATAGCGGCTAAAACACGTTCACGGGTTGCCGGCCGAACGCCCTCATAGCCGTTCAGCACGCGTGAAACGGTCGCGGTCGATACACCAGCGAAACGGGCAACTTTCTCAATCGACATGGAAAACCCTCTGACAACTCACCAATGAAGGTCGATACACCAGCGAAACGGGCAACTTTCTCAATCGACATGGAAAACCCTCTGACAACTCACCAATGAATAGCCTGTAAAACATCGTTATACAGTGGCTGATTCAGGGCCATTTTTCATCAGAAAAATAACCCTTTTTTAATTTTCAGATAACGATAGCGAAATCTTTTCTAAGTCAATTTAGCGATTAAACATAATTTTTAATTACTTCATGCTGTGTCAGCCTCTCAGTTACAACTGAGCCATCACAAGGATAACAACAGGCGGAACGCAAGATGGTGAAGATTACGCGATTTTTAGCATGGGTAGCGACATTAGCGCTGCTGGCGACTCAGGCGCACGCGGTTGAGGTAACGGTGGCGTATCAGACCTCGGCGGAACCGGCGAAAGTCGCCCAGGCAGACAACACCTTCGCTCAGCAAAGCAGCGCCCAGGTTAACTGGCGTAAATTCGACAGTGGCTCCAGCGTCGTCCGTGCGCTGGCTTCCGGAGACGTACAGATCGGCAATATCGGCTCCAGTCCGCTGGCGGTCGCTGCCAGTCAGAAGCTGCCGATTGAAGTTTTCCTGCTGGCTTCGCAGCTTGGCAGCTCGGAAGCGCTGGTGGTGAAAAAGACGATCGCGTCACCGCAGGATCTTATCGGCAAGCGTATCGCGGTGCCGTTTATCTCTACTACTCATTACAGCCTGCTGGCGGCACTGAAACACTGGGGAATTAAACCCAGCCAGCTGCAGATCATTAACCTGCAGCCGCCAGCGATTATCGCGGCCTGGCAGCGAGGTGATATCGACGGCGCCTATGTCTGGGCACCAGCCGTTAATGAGCTGACCAAAAGCGGCAAGGTGTTGACCGATTCGGCGCAGGTGGGCCAGTGGGGGGCGCCGACGCTGGATGTGTGGGTCGTGCGCAAAGATTTTGCCGCGCAACATCCGGAGATCGTTACCGCGTTCGCCCGCAGCGCACTGGCGGCGCAGCAGGCTTATCTTGCTCATCCGCAGCAGTGGCTACAGCAGCCTGAAAATCTTAACAAACTTTCCCGACTGAGCGGCGTGCCGACGGATCAGGTGGCCGACCTGGTACAGGGCAACACCTACCTTAACGCGCAGCAACAGATTGCCCAACTGGACGGGCCGGTCAACAAGGCGATTGGCGATACGGCTCAGTTCCTGAAGCAGCAGGGCAAAGTGGCGCAGGTTGATACGGATTATCACGACTATGTTACTGACCGTTTTATTCATCCTTTGCTCCAGCCGTAAGGGGTTAACCATGCTTGCTGTTAATCATGTCAGTGCGCGTTACCACGGGCAGCTTGCCTTGCAGGATATCAACTTAACGTTGAACGCGGGCGAACTGGTGGTCGTGCTGGGGCCATCCGGCTGCGGGAAAACCACCCTGTTAAACCTGATCACCGGTTTTTTGCCAACGGAAGAGGGCCAGATCACGCTGGCGGGGGAGCCGATAAGCGGGCCGGGTGCCGACCGCGGGGTGGTTTTTCAACATGAAGGCTTACTTCCCTGGCGCAACGTGGTGGATAACGTGGCGTTGGGTCTGCAGCTGGTGGGCGTGGACGTTAAAACGCGGCGGGAGAAAGCGGGGCGAATGTTAAAAAAAGTCGGGCTGGAAGGCGCAGAAAAGCGCTTTATCTGGCAGCTTTCCGGCGGTATGCGCCAGCGCGTCGGCATTGCGCGCGCGCTGGCCGCCGATCCAAAGCTGTTATTACTGGATGAGCCTTTTGGCGCGCTGGATGCGTTCACCCGCGAGCAGATGCAGGAACTGCTGCTGCGCCTGTGGCGCGATAGCGGTAAGGGGATTTTGCTGATAACCCACGATATTGAAGAGGCGGTATTCCTGGCCAGCGAGCTGGTGCTGATGACGCCGGGACCTGGACGTATCAGCGAGCGTCTGACGCTGGATTTTGGCCGCCGCTTTGCCGCTGGCGAATCCTGTCGCGCCATCAAATCCGATCCCGCCTTTATTGCCCAGCGCGAATATGTGCTGAGCCGGGTATTCCAACAGCGTGAGGCGTTTTCATGAGTCTACAAATGCTGGATAAACCGCGCGTGTGGCGCTGGCGCTGGCCGCTTTCCCGTCAGCTGACGCTGAGCCTGGTGACGTTAACGCTATTGCTGGCGCTGTGGTGGCTGGTTACCGCGTTACGGCTGATTGCGCCGCTGTTTTTACCGCCGCCGCAGCAGGTATTGCATCAGTTGCTGACCATCGCCAGCGCGCAGGGATTTATGGATGCCACGCTCTGGCAGCATCTGGCTGCCAGCCTTGGGCGGATCCTGTTGGCGTTGCTGGCGGCGGTGCTGATCGGGGTGCCGACAGGCATTGTAATGGGGCTAAGCGCGACGGCGCGCGGCATCCTCGATCCGCTGATCGAGCTTTACCGTCCGGTACCGCCGCTGGCCTATCTGCCGCTGATGGTGATCTGGTTCGGTATCGGCGAAACCTCCAAGATCCTGTTGATCTATCTTGCTATTTTCGCACCGGTCGCGCTGTCGACGCTACAGGGCGTCAGAAATGCGCAACAGGTACGTCTGCGGGCGGCGCAGTCGCTGGGAGCCAGTCACTGGCAGCTGCTACGCCTGGTTATTTTGCCCGGTGCGCTGCCAGAAATCCTTACCGGTCTGCGTATTGGTTTGGGCGTTGGCTGGTCAACGCTGGTGGCGGCAGAGCTGATCGCCGCTACGCGCGGACTGGGCTTTATGGTGCAGTCTGCCGGTGAGTTCCTGGCAACGGATGTGGTGCTGGCCGGCATTTTGGTGATTGCGTTAATCGCATTCGGTTTAGAACTGGGCCTGCGGACGCTACAGCGTCGGTTAACGCCCTGGCATGGAGAATCACAATGAATGAACGTCTGGTTATTACCGCGCTGGGACCTTACATCGGCGCCACCGTTGATAATCTCGATCTTTCCCGTCCGCTGAGCGATGGTCAGTTCGAACAGCTGTGGCACGCGCTAATCCGTCATCAGGTGCTGTTTCTGCGCGACCAGCCATTGACGCCGACGCAGCAGCGGGCGCTTGCCGCGCGCTTCGGCGATTTACATATTCACCCGGTCTATCCTCACGCCGACGGCGTGGAAGAAATTATCGTGCTGGATACGCATCACGATAATCCGCCCGATAACGATAACTGGCACACCGACGTTACCTTTATCGCTACGCCGCCGGCGGGGGCGATTCTGGCGGCAAAACAGGTGCCGGAGCATGGCGGCGATACACTGTGGGCCAGCGGCATTGCAGCTTTTGCGGCGCTTTCTCCGCCGCTACGCACGCTGCTGAGCGGCCTGCAGGCTGAACATGATTTTACCCAATCTTTTCCGGAATATAAGCACCGCGCCACGCCGGAACAGCATGCCCGCTGGCGCCAGGCGGCGGCGAACCATCCGCCGCTGTTGCATCCGGTGGTGCGTACCCATCCGGTCAGCGGCCAGCAGGCGCTGTTTGTGAACGAAGGGTTTACCACGCGGATTGTCGATCTGGCGCCGAAAGAGAGCGAGGCGCTGCTGGGCTTTTTATTTACCCATATAAACAAGCCGGAGTTTCAGGTGCGCTGGCGCTGGCGGGCTAACGATGTCGCTATCTGGGATAACCGGGTCACACAGCACTATGCGAACGCCGACTACCTGCCCACCAGACGCATCATGCACCGCGCCACTATTCTGGGGGATAAGCCGTTTTATCGTCCCGCCTGAGCGGGCGCACGGTTTATGACCAGACATAATGCGTATTTTTCATAACTGAAACGGCGCGATCTTTAATCAGGTCGCTGCCGTCGTTTTTTACAGGTTGGGCGCTACGTTTCAGGCGATATTTTCCAGGGGGCCAGGTTGCCCCAACAGATAACCCTGAAGATAATCGACGCCCAGTAGGGTTAACAGGCGCTGTTGCTCAGGGGTTTCGACATATTCCGCTACTACGCATAGCTTTTTCTCACGCGCGATTTCGCAGATGGACTTCACGATAAGTTGGTTGAGTCGGTCGTTTTCAAGATCCTTAATGAACATGCCATCAATCTTAATCACATCAACATTTAACCTTTTAACCTGCTCATAGTTGGCGAAGCCGGTGCCAAAGTCATCGATAGCGATACGAAAACCCGCATTACGCAACTGACAAATATTGTTGATTGCCGTTGGTTGATTAAACAGATACTGCTCTTCAGTGACTTCAAAAAGAACATTTTCATGAGGGAGATGATATTTTTTGAATATCTCGCAGAGGGTCTCGCTAATGCCGCGTTCCGTCAGGGTTGCCGGCAGCAGATTAATCGCCAGCTGTGGCAGCGGTTTGCCCTGTTGCTGGCGCTGGCGCAGGAAGATAGCCGCTTTTTTGACCACCAGTTGATCAAGGCGCGCGCTAAGATGGCATTCAGTCACCAGCGGCATAAACTGACTGGGCATAATGATGGTTTGATCGTCCCGCAAGCGACAAAGGACTTCGTAATAGCGATGCTCGCTTTGAGCAGAGACGATGGGTTGCGCAAATAAAACAAGACTTTCTTTGGCGATAGCCTGCTTAATCTTTTTCAGCATTTCCACCTGAGCAGAAACCTGGTCGGCGATCGTTTTGCCCGTATCATCCAGAAAGAGTAGCCCTCCCTGATGTAGGGCTTGCTCCGCGAGATAGCAAAGTTGACCGCACATACGATAGAGATCGTTGTGCGCTGGCGTAAAAGAGCCAAAAGAGGAGGCATAGTTAAAATCAATGATATTGCCTTGCCATCTAATCTCACTCTGGCTTAATTGTGCCATCAGCTGCCGCAGGCGCTGGGCGATATCGTCCCCCTCTAACAGAATAATTAAGCCATCACCGGCGATTTGATAAACGCCCTCTCTTTCACCAAGACTCGCCTTTATCTCGTCAATGATGCGACGCTTACAGTACACCCGCATTTGAATGCCGTAATGACGCCCGAAGAATTTAAGGTTATCGAGATAGAGATAGCACAGGGTTGGCGACTCAACGGACTTTAACTCTCTTGACAGCGCACGCAAATTAGCACGTTGCACCATGGGGTCTGTTAATGCTAAACGGTAAAAGGCCTGTTGCATCCACTGGCTTTTTCGGTAGGCGGATGCGATATAAAGCAGGCTGATAGTAAACGCGATAAATGTTGAAGAGGCGAAAGTCAGGGAATAGATTGAATTAATAGATAAAACTTCAAGATTAAAATACATCAACAGATAGCAGCTGCAAGCCCAAAGGAAAGTCATCAGGCGCAGTGAAAAACGCATAATGCCCCAGGCGAAAAGAATAAAAATCAGCGGGACTAAATAGCTGGAAATAATTGCCAGATGAGGAAACAGCAAGAAAATAAGAAAGAATGAAGCCAGCATTGCGCACCAAACGATGGCGCTTAATCGATTCTTTTCATTTGTCAGGCTTGATTTGCTGCTGATGTAAAATGTTTTGGCGTAGCGAGGATTAGCCAGCATACGAAGCGGAAAATAAAATAGCGGCGTGAAAATAACCGCTGAAGCGATCAGTATTTGCAAATTAAGTATGCTGTAGAGATCTATATTACTGGAGAAGTAACCTGCAACGGTATCCTCTGGAATGGCATATCCTCTGCCCCAGATAACCGTTAGCACCCGGGTTAATAGGGGAGCCAACATATCCATAAAAAGCAGGCGTATGCCGATGTCGCTGTTACCCAGATTATAGCGCCAGCGCCAGCCAAGTTTTTTGCGCGTCAGCCAGCCGCAAAACAGGATCGGTGTCAGTATGGTTAAGGTCAGGCCAAGGGAGAGCTGGAAAGAATTGAATGCCAGCCAATAGGCCAGGAATAGCGCTGTATAGAGCGGCAGAATAGCAGTGCGGCCAAAAAGATAAAGCGCAGCAATAGATAAACCGTAAGGCAGGTAACAAACATACACCAGATTATCGCTTATCACCTCGGTAGGCGATAACAGGCGAGACAACGGCATGCTGAACAAAAGTAAAGAGAATATAATCAGGCTTTTTTTAAGCTGCCTGGCATACGGTTTATTCACGATGTAACCTGTGTTTGAAAAGAATGCTCATGCTTTCCGGGAGGCAATCTTATGAATAAGAGACACCGGTTACAAGGTAAGGAAAAGTTAAAAAATAGGTAATTGTTAATTTTATAGTATTGCGCTCAGGCAGGCGTAGCCTAACGAACGTTATCAAATGGCATTACTGTCTCATTAATGGTGCTTTATTTTGTAATGCTGAAGTTATAAATGTGAAATAGAATAAATGCTGCGGCGGTTAATTTTTTACGAGGCCGTCGTCCCGTTAATTAACCGCCTCAGGCAAATCAGGAGGCCAGCATGGTTTCCAACTGCTCCTGCACATCCAGCCAGGCCATTTCGCACGCTTCCAGCGCCGATTTCGCCGCGGCCTGCTGCTGTAACGCCGCGGTCAGATCGGCTTTCCGGCTCGCATCGTAAATAGCAGAATCGGCCAGCCTGTTCTCTGCATCGGCCAGCTGGGCGTTAAGCTTATCCATCTCTTTTTCCAGCTTCTCGATCTGTTTACGCAGCGGCTGCGTTTGCGCCCGCAGCTCGGCTTCGCGCCGCTTCTGATCTTTCCTTGCCTGCGCGCTGTTGCCGTTTTCCTGTTTTGGCTCGCTCTCTTGCGTCTGGCGTTTCTGCAGATCGCTTAGCCACTGTTGGTAATCATCCAGATCGCCAGCAAACACTTCTACTTTGCCGTCATGGACCAGGTAAAGATCATCAGTGGTGGAGCGTAGCAAATGCCGATCGTGCGAGACCACCACCAGCGCGCCTTCAAAATCGATCAGCGCTTCGGTTAATGCCTGACGCATATCCAGGTCGAGATGATTGGTCGGTTCATCCAGCAGCAGCAGGTTTGGTCGCTGCCAGACAATCAGCGCCAGCACCAGACGCGCTTTCTCGCCGCCGGAGAAGCGTTCGGTCGGCTCGCTGACTTTATCGCCCTGGAAACCGAAGCCGCCAAGGTAATCGCGCAGCTGTTGTTCCGGCAGCTTCGGCGCCAGACGCGCCAGATGCTGCAATGGAGACTCATCGGCCCGCAGAAATTCCAACTGATGCTGCGCGAAATAACCCAGCTGCACTCCTTTCGCCAGGCCAATTTCCCCTTTTTGCGGCGCCAGTTCACCCGCCAGCAGCTTAATCAACGTCGATTTCCCGGCGCCGTTGCGGCCGAGCAGGCCAATGCGCGAGCCGGGCACCAGGTTAAGTTTGATTGAGTCCAGGATCACGCGGTCATCATAGCCGGCGGTAACCTTCTCCATATTCAGTAGCGGATTAGGTAAGTTCTCCGGCGCGCGGAAGCTGAAGCTGAAGGGGTTATCAACATGCGCAGGAGAAAGAAGCTCCATGCGCTCCAGCATTTTGATACGGCTCTGCGCCTGTTTCGCTTTACTGGCTTTGGCGCGGAAACGATCGATATAACTTTGCAGGTGCGCCACTTTACGCTGCTGATGTTCGTACTGGGACTGCTGCTGAGAAAGCTTGGTGGCGCGCTGCTGTTCAAACGAGCTGTAGTTGCCGGTATATTCAAACAGCGCTTGCTGTTCAATATGCAGGATTTTATCCACCACCGGATCGAGGAAATCCCGGTCGTGCGAAATCAAAATCAGCGTGCCGCTGTAGCTTTTTAACCAGCGCTCCAGCCAAATCACGGCGTCTAAATCAAGGTGGTTGGTCGGCTCATCCAGCAGCAGCAGATCGGAGCGGCATATCAGCGCCTGCGCCAGATTGAGACGCATGCGCCAGCCGCCGGAGAAATCACTGACCGGACGCTGCAGCTGTTGCTGGCTAAAGCCCAAACCGTGAAGCAGACTGGCGGCACGCGCCTGTATGCTCCATGCCTGAATAGCATCCAGCTTGCCGTGCAGCAGAGCGATGGCGTTGCCGTCATTTTTTTCATTGGCGCGCTGTAGCTCGGCTTCGAGCTGTCGATATTCACGATCGCCGTCGATAACGTAATCGATGGCGGCCACCGGCAGCGCGGGCGTCTCCTGGTTAACCCAGGCCAGCGACCAGGTGCCAGGGAAGGTGACGCTGCCCGCATCGGCGCTGAGTTCATTTTTTAACAGCGACAGCAGCGTCGATTTGCCACAGCCGTTTTTGCCCACCAGCCCAACTTTTTGTCCGGGATTGATGGTGGCGGTGGCATTGTCTAACAGCACGCGGGTACCGCGTCGGATCTGTAACGAAGAGAATACAATCATAAGCGCCGTATTGTCAGAATATGTTAATTTATTGTCATCATAATCAGTCAGGAATCGTAGATTCCGTTATGTCGTGCATGGTAGCGGAAATCCTGCATCATGACGACGATTTGGAGGAGTCAGATGGCGCAGCTGCCTAAGGTTTTGCTGCTGTATGCCCATCCGGAATCGCAAGACTCGATCGCCAATCGCATCTTGCTGCAGCCGGCACAGCAATTACCGCACGTTACCGTACACGATCTGTACGCGCACTATCCCGATTTTTTTATTGATATTCACCATGAACAGCAACTGCTGCGGGAGCATCAGGTCATTATCTTCCAGCATCCTCTTTATACCTATAGCTGTCCGGCGCTACTGAAAGAGTGGCTGGATCGCGTGCTGTCGCGCGGGTTCGCCAGCGGCATCGGCGGCAATGCGTTGGAGGGAAAATACTGGCGCAGCGTGATCACTACCGGCGAACCCGAAACTGCCTATCATCAGGACGGCCTTAACCGCTATCCGATGACGGAGATTATGCGTCCCTTTGAGCTGACGGCGCAGATGTGTCGCATGCACTGGCTGTCGCCGATGATTATTTACTGGGCGCGGCGGCAAACGCCGGAAACGCTGAAAAACTATGCCGAGGCCTATGGCAGCTGGCTTTCTTCCCCTTTGCCTGCTGGAGCTTTATAAATGGAAGGGCAAACTTTACTGACGGCAGGCGTGGTTTATCTGTTCGCGGCCGTGGTTGCGGTGCCGATCGCCGCCCGCCTGGGCATTGGCGCGGTGCTGGGCTATTTGCTGGCGGGCATTGCGATTGGCCCCTGGGGGCTGGGATTTATCAGCGACGTTGACGAGATCCTGCACTTTTCAGAAATCGGCGTGGTCTTTTTGATGTTCCTGATTGGTCTGGAGCTGAATCCTGCGAAGCTATGGGCGCTGCGCCGCTCAATTTTCGGCGTCGGCGCCGCGCAGGTTATTTTTAGCGCCGCGGTACTGGCCGGGCTGCTGTTGTTAACCGATTTCTCCTGGCAGGCGGCCATCGTCGGCGGTATTGGTCTGGCGATGTCCTCAACGGCGATGGCTCTGCAGCTAATGCGTGATAAAGGCATGAATCGCAGCGAGTCGGGGCAACTGGGCTTTTCAGTGTTGCTGTTTCAGGATTTGGCAGTGATCCCGGCGCTGGCGCTGGTGCCGTTGCTGGCCGGCACCGATAGCGGCCATACCGACTGGATGAAGGTGGGAATGAAGGTGCTGGCCTTTGCCGGCATGCTGATTGGCGGTCGACTGCTGCTGCGTCCGATTTTCCGCTATATCGCCGCGTCTGGCGTGCGTGAAGTTTTTACTGCCGCGTCGCTGCTGCTGGTGCTCAGTTCCGCGCTGTTTATGGATGCGCTGGGGCTATCGATGGCGCTGGGCACCTTTATCTCCGGTATTCTGCTGGCGGAGAGCGAATATCGCCACGAGCTGGAGATTGCCATCGAACCGTTTAAAGGCTTGCTGCTTGGGTTGTTCTTTATTTCCGTCGGCATGGCGCTGAATCTGGGCGTGCTCTATACACATATTCTGACGGTGCTGCTTGGGGTGCTGGTGCTGGTGGCGGTAAAAACGCTGGTGCTTTATCTGCTGGCGCGCATTTACGGCCTGCGCAGCTCAGAGCGTCTTCAGTTCGCCAGCGTGCTGAGCCAGGGCGGCGAATTCGCGTTTGTGCTGTTTTCCGCTGCCTCGGCCGTGCGGCTGTTTCACGGCGATCAGCTGCCGCTGCTGCTGGTGACAGTGACGCTTTCGATGATGACAACGCCGTTGCTGATGCAGGGCGTTGACCGCATTCTGGTGCGGCGCTTTAACGATGGGGATGAGCAGACGGAAAAACCCTGGGTGGATGACGATCAGCCGCAGGTTATTGTGGTGGGATTCGGACGTTTCGGCCAGGTGATTGGGCGCTTGTTGATGGCGAACAAGAAGCGTATCACCGTGCTTGAACGAGACATTAGCGCCGTCAGTTTAATGCGCAAGTATGGTTATAAAGTATACTATGGGGATGCGACGGAACTGGATTTGCTGCGTGCCGCCGGTGCCGCCAGCGCGCAGTCGATTGTCATTACCTGCAATGACCCAGAAGATACCATGAACATTGTTCATCTCTGTCAGCAGCATTTTCCCCACCTGCAAATTTTGGCGCGTGCGCGGGGGCGCGTGGAGGCGCATGAACTGTTGCAGGCGGGCGTAACGCAATTTTCTCGCGAGACTTTCTCCAGCGCGCTGGAGCTGGGGCGTAAGGCATTAATGTCGCTGGGGATGCATCCGCATCAGGCGCACCGTGCGCAGCAGCATTTCCGGCGGCTGGATATGCGTATGCTGCGTGAGCTCATGCCAGGCCAGACAGATAATGCGCAAATCTCCCGCGCGCGTGAGGCGCGGCGCGAGCTGGAGGATATTTTTCAGCGCGAGATGCAGCAGGAGAAGCGGCAGCTGGATAGCTGGGATGAATTTGAATAATTTGCGCCGCTGAGCGGCCAGACCAAAACTGCAGGAAAGAAAAATGCGTAAACGTTTTATTGCTGATGCAACCTGCCCGCACTGCCAGCAGAAAGATACGCTGGCGATGTGGCGTGAAAATAATGTCGATGTGGTGGAGTGTGTCAAATGCGGGCATCAGATGCGCGAAGCGGATAAGCAGGTGCGCGATCGGATCCGCACTCAGGAGCAAGTCATTGGAATTTTTCATCCGGAGTAGCGGAACAGCGCAGCTTTTTTTAAGCTTACCCTTACAGCGGCACTGAATTCCGTTACAATCGGCATCGTTAACATTGCCTGAGCGTATTGCCTGCATGGCACGCAAAGGGTCAGCATCTGGATCTTTCTGGTTGGTGTTATTGCACGCAAAAATAGACCAATGAGTCGGGATCAAAGCTCTCAACGGTTAGGAGATATCATGAAAGTAGCAAAAGACCTGGTGGTCAGCCTGGCTTACCAGGTACGTACAGAAGACGGTGTGTTGGTCGACGAGTCTCCGGTGAGCGCGCCGTTGGACTATCTGCACGGTCATGGTTCCCTGATTTCTGGTCTGGAAAAGGCACTGGAAGATCATAAAGTCGGCGACAACTTTGATGTGCATATTGCCGCTAATGACGCTTACGGCCAGTATGATGACAATCTGGTTCAGCGCGTACCTAAAGATGTCTTTATGGGCGTGGATGAACTGCAGGTTGGCATGCGTTTCCTGGCTGAAACCGATCAGGGTCCGGTACCGGTAGAAATCACCGAAGTGGAAGACGACCATGTTGTGGTTGATGGCAACCATATGCTGGCTGGCCAGAACCTGAACTTCCACGTGGAAGTGGTAGCTATTCGTGAAGCGACGCCGGAAGAACTGGCTCATGGTCACGTACACGGCGAGCACGATCATCACCATGATCACGACCATGACCATGGTCACGAGCATGGTAAAGGCGGCTGCGGTACTGGCGGCTGCGGCTGTCACTAATCGCACGCATCGCATAATGTGAGGGCAGGGAGCGGTTCGCTCTCTGCCCTTATTATTGGCGTTTTCAGTAGTTGCCGTTATATCCCGCCGTTTTTAATGCGTTAACCAAGCCGATTTTTATAGAGCAAGCGTACCGCCACGCACAGCGCAACGATAATAATCACCAGATAGAGCGCATGTTGCCACAGCGTCATAAGGCTGTTCCCCTTCAGCATGATCCCCCGAATTAAGCGCAGGAAAAAAGTGTTAGGCAGCAGCGAACCCATCATTTTTGCCCATGTCGGCATGCCCTGAAAAGGGAACATAAAACCGCTGATTAAAATGGTTGGCAGCAGATAGAAAAAGGTCAACTGCATCGACTGAAGCTGGCTGGTGGCAAAGAGAGATAGCGCGATGCCGACCATCAGGCTGGAGCAGATAAACAGCAGGATCGTCAGGATCAGTGAAAGGTAATCGCCATACATAGGGATATGAAAGATATGCAGGCTGATGAGCATGATCGCCAACGACTGCAGTGAGGTAATGACAAAGTAAGGCATTATCTTACCGCTAATTACCTCAAACGCCGTTACCGGCGTGGCCAGTAACGTTTCTATCGTGCCGTTTTCTTTTTCTCTTACCAGCGAGAGGCCTGCCAGTAAGACCAGCGTCAGGGTAATTACCAGGCTAAACAATCCCGGAATAATGTTGTACTCCATCCTGTTTTCTGGATTGTAAACGCGCTGGATAACCATGTTGATGGCATGAACCTCACCGTTATGGGAAAGCGCGGCTTTCGGCAGCGACTGGCGCAAAATTTGCTCCGGCAAGGGTTGCGTAGCGGCCAGCGCATTAGCAATGGTTGCCGGATTGGTCGCATCGGCCTCGATTAGCAAGTCCGCCCGCTCTTCGCGGATAAGATGTCGGGAAAAGCCGGCCGGAATGGTCACCACAAACTGAACCTTCCCTTGTTGCAGCGCTTGCCTGGCCTGGCGTTCATCCATTTGGCCGACAATTTCAAAGTACTGAGTATGCGTCAGGGCATGCACGACATTACGGCTGAAACTGCTTTTGTCGTAATCCACCACGGCCGTTGGCAAGCGTTTAGGATCGGGATTCAGCGCATAGCCGAATATAATAACCTGCATAAGCGGAATAAAAATAATCAGGCAGATACTGAGCGGATCCTTTTGCAACTCTTCCAGCTCCTTAATCACCACACCCCACCAGCGCAACCATGAAAAGGCGTGCATCACTTTACCTCTTGCTGCTCATATTGATTTAGCAGATGAGAGAAAATATCTTCCAGGCCGGTTTCTACCGAAATGAACTGGTGGTGCTTGCCGTGCCAGCGCAATGTCTGTTCCGTGACATCTCCCCGACCTCCCGTCACGTGCAGGACATTGCCCAGCCGGGTGAGATATTGAATGCCTGGTTTACCGCGCAGCGTATTCTCCAGCCAGTGGATATTCTCGCCGCGCACTTGCCAGGTTTGTAAATTTTGCCGGGCAATGATCGAGGGGATATCACCGGTTGCCAGCAGTGTGCCCCAGCACAGATAGGCCAGCTGATGGCAACGTTCGGCCTCGTCCATATAGTGAGTGCTGACCAGGATAGTGATTCCCTGCTCGGCCAGCTGATGCAGAATGTGCCAGAATTCACGCCGGGCATTAGGATCGACGCCGGCGGTGGGCTCATCCAACAGTAACAACTTTGGTCGATGCAGAAGCGCGGCGGCCAGCGCCAGGCGTTGTTTCCAGCCGCCGGAGAGATTGCCTGCCAACTGATGCTGCCGTTGCGTCAGCCCCATCTGCTCCAGCACGTCATCGACGCGCTTTCCCGCAGCGGTTAATCTATGCAGGCGGGCCAGAAACCGCAGGTTGGCGCGAACGCTGAGCTTTTTCCATAGAGAAAAATGTTGCGTCATATAGCCCGTCTGTTTTTTTATCGCCGCATAGTTATTAATCAGATCGTGGCCCAGGCATTGGCCAGTGCCGGAGTCAGGTGTCAGTAATCCACACAACATGCGGATGCTGGTGGTTTTTCCGCTGCCGTTTGGCCCAAGAAAACCGCAAATTTTTCCCTGCTCAATGGTCAGCGACAAATCTTTGACGATATGGCGCTGAGCGAAATATTTGTTGAGGTGCCTGACTTCGATAGCGTTACTCATAGCATTACCGTCACTGCCATGCCGGGATGAAGTTGCGTACTCGCCTGCTGAAGATTCTGTGGTACCGCCTCAATAAGGAAAACCATCTGCTCGCGCTGTTGATTGCTGTAAACCAGCGGCGGCGTATATTCGGCCTGCGGCGAGATATAGTTGATTTGCGCCAGCAGCGGCGGGCCTGACAACGGCCTGATGCTGATGGTTTGTGCGTAACGTAGCTGGCTCATGCGCAACGCAGAGACAAAGAAACGGACTTTAATATTCTCAGGCGGCAGGAGCGCCAGTACAGCTTTGCCGGCAGGCACCCATTCGCCTGGCGAATAGTAAATATCGCTCACCTGAGCGTTAACGGGGGCATAACGTGAGGTTTGTTGGTTGGCCCAGGCGGCTTTTGCCAGGGTAGCCTGGGCAGCTTTGATAAGGTGCTGTTGGGCCGCATATTGTGCCGTACGCGCCGGTAGCGATTCCGCAGTAATACGTTGATTGATTTCATCAACGGCAGACGCTTTTTGCTGACGTTCTCGTTTTACCTGCTCGTAATCAAACTCAGAGAGCATCTGCCGCTGATACTTTTTGCGCTCCCGGACCAGTTTCGATTCTGCCAGCGCCAGTGCTTCACTCGCCTGCCTGCGCTGCGCATGCAAAATCGCCAGCTCTTCTTGACGTTTACCCGAAGAGAGATCTTTTAAAACCAGCTGTTCACGTGCCAGCTGTGCCAGCGCCAGGTTGACTTCCTGCTGCTCCTTTTCATTATCCACGGTAAATAATAGCGCCGCCTTTTCCGCCTGCTCTCCTTTATTTACTGCTAAAGTTTTCAGCGTGCCAGATGTAGCTGGAGAAATATAAAGGTAATGGGCTTCGATATAGCCATGAAGACTATTTTCTTCCAGCGGTTTACACCCGACAGGTAACAATAGTATGGCAGGTAAAAGCCAGCCTTTATAATGATCCATAGTTAATTTTTTATTCCATTAATCGATAAGTCAGGCTGGAAAAAATAAGTTTAATGATTGATTAAGTTATCATTTCTTACAACTTTTTCAGTATTTGTTCATCCTTGTTATTTTCATTATATTTTCCCGTTACGCGCAGCAAAATGAATTTTCGGCATGTTGATGTTAATCGATAATTAAAGGTCGAAAAAACAACCAGCGGAGAGGCGTAAATAAGGGAGTGGTAAATAACCCATTAAGGATGCTGCGGCGCGCTAAATAATATGCCGCAGCGTCAGACAGGCGCAACGATTAATAGTGCGGCGGCGGAGTTTCTTCCGATGGATGCGCCATCATTGAAGGCGCCGCAGCTTTTAATTTATCAATCAGCAGGCGTATTTGCTCACGCATTTTAGCCATTTCCATTTCATGCTGGACCACGGTCTGATTTAGATCTTCGATGGTCTGCTCCTGAAAGGCGAGTTTGCTTTCCAGCCGTTCCAGCTGTTGTTCAAAGGTATGTTGCTGCATCGCTATTCCCCTGTTGCGCGTGTCTGGCATGTCGGCTGGCTATCCGTTGAGGCTAAAACCGCATGCCTTCACTTTATGTTGTGCGATTTTGCCCGCGATGGTTGAAAAAGCACAGCCTTATCGTCATATCAATTGGAACTTCCCGACACAAAAAAGGGTCGGATGTACTCTTAAGTTTGCCGGGCGGGCATGATAAGTTGTTCCGCACAGTTATAGTACAGGCCTGTTGGTCTGCAACGATTGCCGAGGTGAGAGGCTTCGGTTTTGGAGATAATGGATGAAATCACTGTTTAAAATTACGCTGTTAGCCGCCACGATGGCCGCCACGCTCAATGCACCGATGGCATTGGCAGCAGACTCCGCACCGGCTGAACAAGCTGCGCCTCAAGCCCCTAAAAACGCGGCTTTCAAAAACGAAGACCAGCAATCTGCCTATGCGCTGGGTGCATCGCTGGGCCGTTATATGGAAAATTCGCTGAAAGAACAGGAAAAACTGGGCATTCAGCTGGATAAATCACAGCTGATTGCTGGCGTGCAGGACGCCTTCGCCGGCAAAAGCAAATTATCCGACCAGGAAATTGAACAAACCCTGCAGTCTTTTGAAGGCCGCGTGAAGGGCGCCGCTCAGGCGAAGATGGAAAAAGATGCGAAAGAAAATGCGGAGAAAGGCGATGCCTACACCGCAAAATTCGCTAAACAGAAAGGCGTGAAGAAAACCGATAGTGGCTTACTCTATCTGGTAGAGAAAGCGGGCAGCGGTGACGCGCCGAAAGATAGTGATACCGTCGTGGTTAACTATAAAGGCACGCTGATTGACGGTACGGAGTTCGATAACTCTTACACCCGTGGCGAGCCGCTCTCTTTCCGTCTTGACGGCGTGATCCCGGGCTGGACTGAAGGCCTGAAGCACGTGAAGAAAGGCGGGAAAATCAAGCTGGTCATTCCACCGCAGCTCGCCTACGGTAAAAATGGCGTTCCGGGCATTCCGGCTAACTCCACGCTGGTGTTTGATGTTGAACTGCTGGATATCAAACCGGCGCCGAAAGCTGACGCGAAAGCGCAGGCTCCAGTCGCCGACGACAAAAAAGCACAGTAATCCTGCTACCGCCGCGTTAACGCGGCGGTTTTATTTGTATGCCCCGCGATCCCCGGCTGGACAAAAATCTGGCATAAGCTGCAGACATTTGCCAGACTAGCGCTGCGCAAATTTGTATGATGAGTCTGCCCTGGCCGCGCTGAGACAGGCTCCAGCCAATTAGGGTAATGTCTTTCATGTCTAATCCATTCAATCCAGGCGATCTGACCGATCTCGATTTACTGGAACAACATCCGTTCGATCAAACTGACTACGATATCCTGAAATCTTACGAAGCCGTTGTTGATGGCCTCGCGATGCTGATTGGCTCACATTGTGAAATCGTGCTGCATTCGCTAGAGGATTTAAAATGTTCCGCGGTGCGTATCGCCAACGGCGAACATACCGGTCGTAAAGTCGGCTCGCCGATTACCGATCTGGCGCTGCGCATGCTGCATGATATGACCGGGGCTGACAGCAATGTCTCACGCGCCTACTTCACCCGCGCGAAAAGCGGGGTGCTGATGAAGTCGGTGACGATCGCTATTCGTAACCGCCAGCAGCGCGTGATCGGCCTGCTGTGCATCAACATGAATCTGGACGTTCCTTTCTCGCAAATCATGTCGACGTTTATGCCGCCGGAAACCCCGGATGTTGCATCACCGGTTAACTTTGCTTCTTCGGTAGAAGATCTGGTGACCCAGACGCTGGAGTTCACCATTGAGGAAGTCAGCGCCGACCGCAACGTGGCGAACAACATGAAGAACCGTCAGATTGTGCTGAATCTGTACGAGAAAGGCATTTTTGATATCAAAGATGCCATTAACCAGGTCGCCGACCGGCTTAATATTTCTAAACATACGGTTTATCTCTATATCCGCCAGTTTAAAAGTGGCGATACCCAGGGGCAGGAGCGTTAATGCGTTATACGCTTGTGGTGACGGGACCGGCTTACGGCACCCAGCAAGCCAGCAGCGCGCTGCTTTTTGCTCGCGCTTTGCTGACGGCCGGGCATCAGCTGGTGAGCATCTTCTTCTATCGGGAAGGGGTGCTGAACGGTAACCAGCTTACGGCTCCGGCCGGTGATGAGTTTGATATGGTGCGCGCCTGGCAAGCGTTGCAGCAGCAGGGCGTGGCGCTGAACATTTGCGTAGCGGCGGCATTAAGACGCGGCGTGACCGATAAACAGGAAGCTGCCAGCCTGGGGCTGGGTTCGGCCAATCTTCAGCCTGGATTTACCCTGGCAGGTCTGGGCGCGTTAGCCGAAGCGATGCTTACCAGCGATAGAGTGGTGCAGTTCTGATGAAATCGATCGCCTTTGTTTTTACCCGCGCGCCTCACGGCAGCAGCAGCGGACGGGAAGGGCTGGATGCGGCATTGGCCACCGCCGCCCTGTGCGAGCAGGTCTCGCTCTTTTTTATCGGCGACGGCGTACTGCAGTTGAGCGATCGGCAACAGCCGGAAAAAGTGCTGGCGCGCAATTATATCGCCACCTTCGGCGTCCTGCCGTTGTATGAGGTCGAGGCGTGTTATATTTGCGCCGACTCGCTTGCTGAACGCGGGCTGACGCCAGAGAGCCCGCGCGTGCTGCCCGTGCAGGTTCTGGACAGCGCGGCGCTACGCGTCCGTCTGTCGCAGGCTGACCATATCCTGACTTTTTAAGGAGCCTTGATGCTGCATACGCTGATGAGTTCACCGTTTCAGTGCGATTATTTTTTATTGCTGCGCATGCTGCAGGCGGATGACGATCTGTTGTTGATGCAGGACGGCGTCCTGGCCGGGCTACAAAATAATCGCCTGTTGCCACAGCTGTTGCAAGCCCCAGCGCGGCTCTGGGCGCTGAAGGAGGATGTCGAGGCGCGCGGATTAACTGCGCAAATTTCATCCGAAATCACCGTTATCGACTATAATGATTTCGTTATGCTGACGGTAAAACAGCAACAACAAATGCCCTGGTGAGCATAAGACGCCTGGTTATTTCTTGACACCTTTTCTGCTCAGCCCTAAAATTCTGCGTCCTCGTATTAATACGAGGCGATTTATTACGTGTTTACGAAGCAAAAGCTAAATCCAGGAGCTATTTAATGGCAACAGTTAATCAGCTGGTTCGCAAACCGCGCGTACGCAAAGTTGCTAAAAGCAACGTGCCGGCGCTGGAAGCTTGCCCGCAGAAACGTGGTGTTTGTACCCGTGTGTACACCACTACCCCGAAAAAACCGAACTCCGCACTGCGTAAAGTATGCCGTGTTCGTTTAACCAACGGTTTCGAAGTGACTTCCTACATCGGTGGCGAAGGCCACAACCTGCAGGAACACTCCGTAATCCTGATCCGTGGCGGTCGTGTTAAAGACCTGCCAGGTGTGCGTTACCACACCGTTCGTGGCGCGCTTGACTGCTCTGGTGTTAAAGACCGTAAGCAGGCTCGCTCCAAGTATGGCGTGAAGAAGCCAAAGGCTTAATGGTTCTCCGTTAAGTAAGGCCAAACGTTTTAAATTAAATGTCAAAATAAACTCGTAGAGTTTTGGACAATCCTGAATTAACAACGGAGTATTTCCATGCCACGTCGTCGCGTCATTGGTCAACGTAAAATCCTGCCAGATCCTAAGTTCGGATCTGAGCTGCTGGCCAAATTTGTAAATATCCTGATGGTAGATGGTAAAAAATCTACTGCTGAAGCAATCGTCTATACCGCGCTGGAGACCCTGGCTCAGCGTTCTGGTAAAACCGAACTGGAAGCTTTCGAAGTCGCTCTCGACAACGTACGTCCGACTGTAGAAGTTAAGTCACGTCGCGTTGGCGGTTCTACTTATCAGGTACCGGTTGAAGTCCGTCCGGTCCGTCGTAATGCTCTGGCAATGCGTTGGATCGTAGAAGCTGCTCGTAAACGCGGTGATAAATCGATGGCTCTGCGCCTGGCGAACGAACTTTCTGATGCTGCAGAGAACAAAGGTACTGCAGTGAAGAAACGTGAAGACGTTCACCGTATGGCCGAAGCCAACAAGGCGTTCGCTCACTACCGCTGGTAATAACCGCGTAGTTATTGTTAACCCAGCGGGCGCTCAATTAGCCAACCCGCTGGGGATGACTTATTTTGAACGTCCGAGAATCAGAGGAATCAAATGGCTCGTACAACACCCATTTCACGTTACCGTAACATCGGTATCAGTGCTCACATCGACGCCGGTAAGACCACTACCACCGAGCGTATCCTGTTCTACACCGGTGTTAACCACAAAATCGGTGAAGTACATGATGGCGCTGCAACCATGGACTGGATGGCACAGGAGCAGGAACGTGGTATTACCATTACTTCTGCTGCGACCACCGCGTTCTGGTCAGGTATGGCCAAGCAGTTTGAGCCGCACCGCATCAACATCATCGACACCCCGGGACACGTTGACTTCACCATCGAAGTTGAACGTTCCATGCGTGTTCTTGATGGCGCGGTAATGGTTTACTGTGCGGTTGGTGGTGTTCAGCCGCAGTCTGAAACCGTATGGCGTCAGGCTAACAAATATAAAGTTCCGCGCATCGCGTTCGTTAACAAAATGGACCGCATGGGCGCTAACTTCCTGAAAGTTGTTGGTCAGATCAAAACCCGTCTGGGTGCAAACCCGGTTCCTCTGCAGCTGGCTATCGGCGCTGAAGAGAAATTCACCGGCGTTGTTGACCTGATCAAAATGAAAGCCATCAACTGGAACGAAGAAGATGCAGGCGTGACCTTCACTTATGAAGAGATCCCGGCTGACATGGTTGACCTGGCTGAAGAATGGCATCAGAACCTGATCGAATCTGCGGCAGAAGCCTCTGAAGAGCTGATGGAGAAATACCTCGGCGGCGAAGAGCTGACTGAAGAAGAGATCAAAAAAGCACTGCGTCTGCGCGTGCTGAACAACGAAATCATCCTGGTTACCTGTGGTTCTGCATTTAAGAACAAAGGTGTTCAGGCGATGCTGGATGCAGTGGTTGAATTCCTGCCAGCACCGACCGACGTACCGGCTATCAAGGGTATGCTGGACGACGGTAAAGATACTCCGGCAGAGCGTCACTCTGACGATAAAGAGCCGTTCTCTGCTCTGGCGTTCAAAATTGCCAACGACCCGTTCGTGGGTAACCTGACCTTCTTCCGCGTGTACTCAGGCGTGGTTAACTCAGGTGATACCGTACTGAACTCTGTGAAATCACAGCGTGAGCGTTTTGGCCGTATCGTACAGATGCACGCCAACAAACGTGAAGAGATCAAAGAAGTTCGCGCGGGCGATATCGCTGCGGCGATCGGTCTGAAAGACGTGATCACCGGTGATACCCTGTGTGATCCGAACAACCCGATCATCCTGGAACGTATGGAGTTCCCGGAGCCGGTTATCTCTATCGCGGTTGAACCGAAAACCAAAGCTGACCAGGAAAAAATGGGTCTGGCTCTGGGCCGTCTGGCGAAAGAAGACCCGTCATTCCGCGTATGGACTGACGAAGAATCTAACCAGACCATTATCGCTGGTATGGGTGAGCTGCACCTCGACATCATCGTTGACCGTATGAAGCGTGAGTTCAACGTTGAAGCTAACGTAGGTAAACCGCAGGTTGCTTACCGTGAAACTATCCGCGACACCATCAAGGATGTCGAAGGTAAACACGCGAAACAGTCTGGTGGTCGTGGTCAGTACGGTCACGTTGTGATCGACCTGTACCCGCTGGAGCCGGGCGGCAAAGGCTACGAATTTGTCAACGACATCAAAGGCGGTGTGATTCCTGGTGAATACATCCCTGCAGTTGACAAAGGTATCCAGGAGCAGCTGAAATCTGGTCCGCTGGCGGGTTACCCGGTAGTTGACTTGGGCGTTCGTCTGCACTTCGGTTCTTACCATGATGTGGACTCCTCTGAACTGGCGTTTAAACTGGCTGCATCTCTGGCGTTTAAAGACGGCTTTAAGAAAGCGAAGCCGGTTCTGCTTGAGCCGATCATGAAGGTTGAAGTTGAAACGCCGGAAGAGAACATGGGTGACGTAATCGGTGACCTGAACCGTCGTCGTGGTATCATCGAAGGTATGGATGACACCGCTACCGGTAAAACCGTTCGCGCTCAGGTACCGCTGTCTGAAATGTTCGGTTATGCTACTGACCTGCGTTCTCAGACCCAGGGCCGTGCTTCTTACTCCATGGAGTTCCTGAAGTACGCGGAAGCGCCGAACAACGTCGCTCAGGCCGTTATTGAATCTCGTAGCAAATAAGCTACGGTTTTAGAATAGTGAACAGATGCCCTCATCAAGCATGAGGGCATAACAGTAAGGAATATCGCCATGGCGAAAGAGCAATTTCAGCGTAACAAAACGCACGTTAACGTTGGTACTATCGGCCACGTTGACCACGGTAAAACCACTCTGACCGCAGCTATCACCACCGTTCTGTCCAAAACTTACGGTGGCCAGGCTCGTGCGTTCGATCAGATCGATAACGCGCCGGAAGAGAAGGCTCGTGGTATCACCATCAACACTTCTCACGTTGAATATGAAACCCCGACCCGTCACTACGCGCACGTTGACTGCCCGGGCCACGCCGACTATGTGAAAAACATGATCACCGGTGCTGCTCAGATGGACGGCGCTATCCTGGTTGTTGCTGCGACTGACGGCCCGATGCCGCAGACTCGTGAGCACATCCTGCTGGGTCGTCAGGTTGGCGTTCCTTACATCATCGTGTTCCTGAACAAATGTGACATGGTTGATGATGAAGAGCTGCTGGAACTGGTTGAAATGGAAGTACGTGACCTGCTGTCACAGTACGACTTCCCGGGCGACGACACTCCGATCGTTCGCGGTTCCGCGCTGAAAGCGCTGGAAGGCGAAGCTGAGTGGGAAGAGAAAATCGTTGAGCTGGCTGGTCACCTGGATTCTTACATCCCTGACCCGCAGCGTGCTATCGATCTGCCGTTCCTGCTGCCGATCGAAGACGTATTCTCTATCTCTGGCCGTGGTACCGTTGTTACCGGTCGTGTTGAGCGTGGCGTGATCAAAGTGGGTGAAGAAGTTGAGATCGTGGGTATCAAAGATACTGCGAAATCTACCTGTACCGGCGTTGAAATGTTCCGCAAACTGCTGGATCAGGGTCAGGCTGGTGAGAACGTTGGCGTTCTGCTGCGTGGTATCAAACGTGAAGAGATCGAGCGTGGCCAGGTTCTGGCTAAGCCGGGCTCCATCAAGCCGCACACCACTTTTGAATCAGAAGTTTACGTTCTGTCCAAAGACGAAGGCGGCCGTCATACTCCGTTCTTCAAAGGCTACCGTCCGCAGTTCTACTTCCGTACTACTGACGTGACTGGTTCCGTTGAACTGCCGGAAGGCGTTGAGATGGTGATGCCGGGCGACAACATCAAAATGGTTGTTACCCTGATTCACCCAATCGCGATGGACGACGGTCTGCGTTTCGCAATCCGTGAAGGCGGCCGTACCGTAGGCGCGGGCGTTGTTGCTAAAATTATCGCTTAATTGTCGATAAGCCGGCGGCGCTTTGGTGCCGCCTTAGCCTGAAAAGAGCGCTTCGGTGCTCTTTTTTTTTAAACATTCTCATTGTGCTTCTGTCTCCCCAGCCCAGCCCAGCCCAGCCCATGGCGTTAATCCACATAAACTGCACGTTGTAATACAAACGATTCTCATTTAGAATGCGATCAAATTTTGTACTGGAGCGGCTGAATGTACGTCTGTTTGTGTAATGCGATTAGTGATAAAACCATCCGTGAAGCTGTGCGCCGTTATCAACCAAAATCGATTCAGCATTTGCGAAAAATTGTGCCGGTAGGTCAGCAGTGTGGGAAATGCATCCGCGCTGCGCGTGAGATTATGGATGAAGAGCTGCTGCTGTTAACGGAGTATCAGGAAATCGCTTAATATACCTCTGCCATGCGATAAGAACGCGGGCGCTGCCAGCTTTCCAGCGCGCCTGCGTGACATAAGAACCTGGCGTTGGGAAGCAGAATAAGCCCTCATATTGAATAAGCAACCTCTTCTGCTTTGGTTGAACGCTTATGTTATTCTTCAGTCCGCTTCCTTAGCCTGCATCGTTTATCCTACTCAATATAAACCTCGTATTAATTAAGTAAGTTCATCGCGATTTTGCTGATGAGATTATTTATCTTCTGCCCTGCAGTGAATTTTTCAGCCTGTTTTTAAACCCTTATTAAACGCTTGCTGGGTATGGCGTCATGTCATTCCAGCCGTTACGGGTTAATTAGCCATATTGATTTAGCAACAATATTTATGGATCAACGAGGGAAAAGGAATGCGTTTAAATAAAATTGTCAGCGGATTGTTGTTAGCAAGCTGTACTGTGATGGCAAGCTATACCGCGATGGCGTCGGATGGCGTGCTGTTGGTAGACGATCAGCAAAACATTATCGTTGGACTAACAGATCTAAAGATGTATTCAACGGACGGCGGCAAAACCTGGCATGAAATTTATGCGGGCGGTAAAGATGAAAATGGTAAAGAGATAAAATTTTTCGGCGAGGCTGAGGTTATAGTTGCCGAGTATGATTGGGAATTCTTTGAGTATGCCTATGACGAGACCAAGGTTTACGACCAGAAGTCTCAGTATATTATTTATGACGATTCCCTTTGGCAAAACCAGTGGTGGGCCGGCCCAGGACAATTACCGGGTACCGATCCGGTCTGGAGAAGGATAGGGGACGCTAAGCCAGATATTATTAAAGTGCTCCGCTTTAGTCCTTATACTGGTCAGCAGGCGCAAGATTTCCAAAAACAACTGAAAGAAGCGCTCTCCAGTAAACGTAAAGTTATTGGTTATTTCCCGGAGTGGGGCGTCTATAAGGCGCATGACTATTTTACGCCTGAAAAAGTGGCTTATAACCAAATTTCCCACTTAAACTATGGCTTTGCTGTAGTTACTTCTGCGGGCATAGTAGAGACGCATGACACCGGGAAAGGCCCGGCACTAATGAAAGAGCTCGCTAAGCGCACCAAAGAAGCGGGTGTGATAAATATGCTTTCTGTCGGCGGCTATACCAATTCTCAGGTTTGCGCGGAGCGTTGTAATGAGCCTGAAGAAAATCAGGTTAAGGTGTTTGAAGCCGCTACGGCCACGCCGCAACGCGTGGAGCGTCTGGCCAGTAGTATCGTTGATTATATGATCCAGTGGGGCTTTGACGGCGTTGATATCGACTGGGAATACCCCAGCACCGAGAAACAGGCTGCGCAGTATACTCAGCTAATTAAAAGCCTGCGCGCCAAGCTGGACGCGTTAGGCCTGAAAAACGATCGCTATTACCAGCTTTCATCAGCGGTTACGGCGAATCATAATAATATTAAGTATACCAATCCGGCAGAAACGGCCCCTCTGCTTGATAGTGTTAATGTCATGAGCTACGACTATCATGGCGCCTTTGATGCGATTACCGGTCATAATTCGCCGCTTTATGCGAATTCCCTTGATAGCGATAAGAAATTCAATATCGATTCGACCATGAAGGAATATAACCAAACCTGGGGCATACCAAAAAACAAACTGATGGTAGGCCTGTCATGGTATGGGCGTGCCTGGGATTTCGTTTCAGCCAATGAAAACATCGCCGGTCTGCCAGGGCTGTTTAATAGTGGCCGCGCAGGGGTAAAAGGCCAGTGGGATGATAAAAACGAATTCACCGGCACCAATCCTTATCGCAAGCTAAAACAGATGGCCCTGGACAAACAGTTCCAGCGTTACTGGGACGCTCAGGCGCATGTACCTTACCTCTACAATGCCAGCGCGCAGGAGTTTTATACCTATGATGATACGGACTCTATTCGAGAGAAGGTAAACTATATCGAACGTGAGGGCTATGGCGGCGCCATTATCTGGGATCTGAGCGGCGATACCGACGATCATGAACTGGGCGCCATCTCCGCTAAGCTGCTCTCTCAGGAAATTGGCCTTGACCTTAACGTTGATGTCGCGCGTCAGCCTGACGGCAGAATGGCGATTAAAACCACGTTGGATAAAGAGACGTTTAATGCTGAAAAACGCATTATGATCTATATCAACAACACCTATGAGGGTGAGATTTACAACAGTAGATCATATTACTCTTCCAATACTTATAATGCTAATGGCACGGTAACGGTGAAAACTAACATTACGGCGGAACCGAACGTGGGCGATACCGTAAAAGTTGTTCTGGCCGAAGGCCAGCCAGGCTGGAGCCATAGCGTTGATAGCGGGAAATTACTGAAGCAGGTTACCATCACGGAAGAAATGCTGAAGTAATCTGGTTTCGCTCGACATATTTTGTCTTATTGCGCCGCCTGCACTCCCAGGGCGGCGCTTTTTTATTGCCGGCGCGTAGCAAACCGCAGACGGTGCAAAACTTTCAATCGCGATACATCGCGCAAAGTGCGGAAGAGAATGCCGGGCAGAGTGGCAAGTTTACCAACCCGGTATAGGCTCAAAGTAACTGGAAGCGGAGGTAGCGAAATGAAAGGCGATGCAAAGGTAGTGAGTTATCTTAATAAATTGCTGGGCAATGAGCTGGTTGCGGTTAATCAATATTTTCTGCATGCGCGCATGTTCAAAAACTGGGGACTGATGCGTCTGAATGACGTTGAGTACCACGAGTCGATTGATGAGATGAAGCATGCCGATAAATATATTGAGCGCATTCTCTTTCTCGAAGGCATACCTAATCTGCAGGACCTGGGGCGTTTGCGCATTGGCGAGGATGTGGAAGAGATGCTGCGCTCCGATCTGGCGCTGGAGCTGGAGGGCGCAAGCGATCTGCGCGAGGCGATTGCCTATGCGGATAAAATCTTCGACTACGTGAGCCGCGATATGATGATCGAAATCCTTGCTGATGAAGAGCACCATATCGACTGGCTGGAAACGGAGCTAGAGCTAATACAAAAAATGGGCATCCAGAACTATCTCCAGGCGCAAATCAGAGAAGAGTCTTAGCCCTGCCAGGATAAACAAGCGGCAATACCAGCGCCGTAGCGCTACACGAGCAACAGGCCTGAGCGGGCCAATGGCGGATAAGGCCAACGGGTTGCTGGCGACTGCGGCGCGCCACTTTTTTAGCGGCGAGGGCGTTCTGCGGGTTGCTATCTGAGCGAATTCCCGTATAATGCGCGGGCCTGCTAATATTGCAGGCGCGATTCGAGCAGAATCGCAGGCTAGTCGGATATCGCCTGGCCTGACAATACTCCCGATTGGGGAGTTATATGCTGAACGATTACACTCCCCCATCAATCGTAATGGGTGTGAGGAGTAATTTTTTTCGTTTATAAAATAATTGGAGCTCTGGTCTCATGCAGAACCAAAGAATCCGTATCCGTCTTAAAGCGTTTGATCATCGTCTGATCGATCAATCAACCGCGGAAATCGTCGAGACCGCCAAGCGCACTGGTGCGCAGGTGCGTGGTCCGATCCCGCTGCCGACCCGCAAAGAGCGCTTTACCGTTCTGATCTCCCCGCACGTTAACAAAGACGCGCGCGATCAGTATGAAATCCGCACTCACAAGCGTCTGGTTGACATCGTTGAGCCAACTGAAAAAACCGTTGATGCTCTGATGCGTCTGGATCTGGCTGCCGGTGTAGACGTGCAGATCAGCCTGGGTTAATCAGGTCATCGAGCGATTGAGAGGTTGAAACAATGATTGGTTTAGTCGGTAAAAAAGTGGGTATGACCCGCATCTTCACTGAAGAAGGCGTTTCTATCCCTGTAACCGTTATCGAAGTTGAAGCAAACCGTGTTACTCAGGTTAAAGGTCTGGACAGCGACGGTTACCGCGCCATCCAGGTTACCACCGGTGCTAAAAAAGCAAACCGTGTGACCAAACCTGAAGCAGGTCATTTTGCTAAAGCTGGCGTAGAAGCTGGCCGTGGTCTGTGGGAATTCCGCACCGCTGAAGGTGAAGAATATACCGTTGGCCAGGACATCAGCGTTGAAATTTTCGCTGAAGTTAAGAAAGTTGACGTGACTGGTACCTCCAAAGGTAAAGGTTTCGCCGGTACTGTTAAGCGCTGGAACTTCCGTACCCAGGATGCTACTCACGGTAACTCCTTGTCTCACCGCGTTCCGGGTTCTATCGGTCAGAACCAGACTCCGGGCAAAGTGTTCAAAGGCAAAAAAATGGCAGGTCAGCTGGGTAATGAGCGCGTAACCGTTCAGAGCCTGGACGTAGTACGTGTTGACGCTGAGCGCAACCTGCTGCTGGTTAAAGGTGCAGTTCCCGGTGCTACCGGTAGCGACCTGATCGTTAAACCAGCTGTGAAGGCGTAAGGGGATAGCAATGGAATTAGTATTGAAAGACGCGCAAAGCGCGCTGACTGTTTCCGAAACTACCTTCGGTCGTGATTTCAACGAAGCGCTGGTACATCAGGTTGTTGTTGCTTATGCAGCTGGTGCCCGTCAAGGTACTCGTGCCCAGAAAACCCGTGCTGAAGTAACTGGTTCCGGTAAAAAACCGTGGCGCCAGAAAGGCACCGGCCGTGCGCGTTCAGGTTCTGTTAAGAGCCCGATCTGGCGTTCAGGTGGTGTGACTTTCGCTGCGAAGCCGCAGGATCACAGTCAAAAAGTTAACAAAAAGATGTACCGCGGCGCGCTGAAAAGCATTCTGTCCGAGCTGGTACGTCAGGATCGTCTGATCGTTGTCGAGAAGTTCTCTGTAGAAGCGCCGAAAACCAAGCTGCTGGCACAGAAACTGAAAGATATGGCGCTGGAAGACGTGCTGATCATCACCGGTGAACTGGATGAAAATCTGTTCCTGGCTGCGCGTAACCTGTACAAGGTTGACGTGCGTGATGCAGCGGGTATCGATCCGGTTAGCCTGATCGCCTTCGACAAAGTCGTTATGACTGCTGACGCAGTTAAGCAAGTTGAGGAGATGCTGGCATGATCCGTGAAGAACGTCTGCTGAAAGTGCTGCGCGCGCCGCACGTTTCTGAAAAAGCGTCTACCGCGATGGAAAAAACCAACACCATCGTTCTCAAAGTTGCGAAAGACGCGTCCAAAGCAGAAATCAAAGCCGCTGTGCAGAAACTGTTTGAAGTTGAAGTCAAAGACGTGAACACCCTGGTCGTTAAGGGCAAGGTTAAGCGTCATGGACAGCGTATTGGTCGTCGTAGCGACTGGAAGAAAGCTTACGTCACCCTGAAAGAAGGCCAGAATCTGGACTTCGTCGGCGGCGCAGAGTAAGTCGGAGGAGAAGAACAATGGCAATTGTTAAATGTAAACCGACATCTCCGGGTCGTCGCCACGTAGTTAAAGTGGTGAACCCAGAGCTGCACAAGGGCAAACCATTTGCTCCGCTGCTGGAAAAAAACAGCAAATCCGGTGGCCGTAACAACAATGGCCGCATCACCACGCGTCACATTGGTGGTGGTCATAAGCAGGCTTACCGTATCGTTGACTTTAAACGCAACAAAGACGGTATCCCGGCAGTTGTTGAACGTCTTGAGTACGATCCGAACCGTTCCGCGAACATCGCGCTGGTTCTGTACAAAGATGGCGAACGCCGTTATATCCTGGCCCCTAAAGGCCTGAAAGCTGGCGACCAGATTCAGTCTGGCGTTGATGCTGCGATCAAAGCAGGTAACACCCTGCCGATGCGTAACATCCCAGTAGGTTCCACCGTTCATAACGTAGAAATGAAACCAGGCAAGGGCGGTCAGATTGCTCGTTCTGCTGGTGCTTACGTGCAGATCGTTGCGCGTGAAGGTTCCTACGTAACCCTGCGTCTGCGTTCAGGTGAAATGCGTAAAGTCGAATCTGACTGCCGCGCAACACTGGGCGAAGTCGGTAACGCTGAGCACATGCTGCGCGTTCTGGGTAAAGCAGGTGCAGCCCGCTGGCGTGGTGTTCGTCCGACCGTTCGTGGTACTGCGATGAACCCAGTAGATCACCCGCACGGTGGTGGTGAAGGTCGTAACTTTGGTAAGCACCCGGTAACCCCGTGGGGCGTTCAGACCAAAGGTAAGAAGACCCGTAGCAACAAGCGTACTGATAAATTTATCGTACGTCGCCGTAGCAAATAATATTAGAGGATAAGCCATGCCACGTTCTCTCAAGAAAGGTCCATTTATTGACCTGCACTTGCTGAAGAAGGTAGAGAAAGCGGTGGAAAGCGGTGACAAGAAGCCCCTGCGCACTTGGTCCCGTCGTTCAACGATCTTTCCAAATATGATCGGTTTGACCATCGCTGTCCATAATGGTCGTCAGCACGTACCTGTCTTTGTTTCCGACGAAATGGTTGGTCACAAACTGGGTGAATTCGCGCCGACTCGTACTTATCGCGGTCACGCGGCTGATAAAAAAGCCAAGAAACGCTAAGGCAGGAGGAAGAGATGGAAACTATTGCTCAACATCGCCACGCTCGTTCTTCTGCTCAAAAGGTTCGCCTGGTGGCTGACCTGATTCGCGGTAAGAAAGTGTCGCAGGCTCTGGACATCCTGACCTACACCAATAAGAAAGCGGCTGTACTGGTCAAGAAAGTTCTGGAATCTGCCATTGCTAACGCAGAACACAACGATGGCGCTGATATCGACGATCTGAAAGTCGCGAAAATTTTCGTCGACGAAGGCCCAAGCATGAAGCGCATTATGCCGCGTGCGAAAGGTCGTGCAGATCGCATCCTGAAGCGCACCAGCCACATTACTGTGGTTGTGTCCGATCGCTGAGACTCTGGAGACTAGCAATGGGTCAGAAAGTACATCCTAATGGTATTCGACTGGGTATTGTTAAACCCTGGAACTCTACCTGGTTCGCTAATACCAAAGAATTCGCTGACAACCTGGACAGCGATTTTAAAGTGCGTCAGTTCCTGACTAAAGAACTGGCTAAAGCGTCTGTATCGCGCATCGTTATCGAGCGTCCGGCTAAAAGCATCCGTGTGACCATTCACACTGCTCGCCCGGGCATCGTTATCGGTAAAAAAGGCGAAGACGTAGAAAAACTGCGCAACGTTGTAGCGAATATCGCTGGCGTTCCTGCGCAGATCAATATCGCCGAAGTCCGTAAACCGGAACTGGACGCGAAATTGGTTGCTGACAGCATCACTTCTCAGCTGGAGCGTCGCGTGATGTTCCGCCGCGCGATGAAGCGTGCTGTACAGAACGCAATGCGTCTGGGCGCTAAAGGTATCAAAGTTGAAGTTAGTGGCCGTCTGGGCGGCGCAGAAATCGCACGTACCGAATGGTACCGCGAAGGTCGCGTACCGCTGCACACCCTGCGTGCTGACATTGACTACAACACCTCAGAAGCGCACACCACTTATGGTGTAATCGGCGTTAAGGTATGGATCTTCAAAGGTGAGATCCTGGGTGGTATGGCTGCTGTTGAACAACCGGAAAAACCGGCTGCTCAACCGAAAAAGCAGCAGCGTAAAGGCCGTAAGTAAGGAGAGTCGCTGATGTTACAACCAAAGCGTACAAAATTCCGTAAGGTGCACAAAGGCCGCAACCGTGGTCTGGCTGCCGGTACGGATGTGAGCTTCGGTACTTTCGGTCTGAAAGCTGTTGGCCGTGGTCGTCTGACTGCTCGTCAGATCGAAGCAGCACGTCGTGCTATGACCCGTGCAGTTAAGCGTCAAGGTAAGATCTGGATCCGTGTATTCCCGGACAAACCGATCACCGAGAAGCCGCTGGAAGTGCGTATGGGTAAAGGTAAAGGTAACGTGGAGTATTGGGTTGCCTTGATCCAGCCGGGTAAAGTCCTGTATGAAATGGACGGCGTACCGGAGGAGCTGGCCCGTGAAGCATTCAAGCTGGCAGCAGCAAAACTGCCTATCAAAACCACCTTTGTTACTAAGACGGTGATGTAATGAAAGCAAAAGAGCTGCGTGAAAAAAGCGTTGAAGAGCTGAACACTGAGCTGCTGAACCTGCTGCGTGAGCAGTTTAACCTGCGCATGCAGGCAGCATCTGGCCAGCTGCAGCAGACTCATCTGCTGAAGAATGTGCGCCGTGATGTTGCACGCGTTAAAACTTTACTGACTGAGAAGGCGGGTGCGTAATGACCGATAAAATTCGTACTCTGCAAGGTCGTGTTGTTAGTGACAAAATGCAGAAATCTGCAGTTGTTGCTATCGAGCGTTTCGTGAAGCACCCGATCTACGGTAAATTCATTAAGCGTACGACTAAGCTGCACATCCATGACGAGAACAACGAATGCGGTATCGGTGACGTGGTAGAAATCCGCGAATGCCGTCCGCTGTCCAAGACTAAGTCCTGGACTCTGGTTCGCGTTATTGAGAAAGCGGTTCTGTAATAGAAGCCTCTTTCTTATTGAAACCCTCTGCCTCGGCAGAGGGTTTTTTTTTGCCTGTCGCCCGGCTTCGCCGATCCGGCATTAAAAAGGGTTGATATAAGAGACGTTGGCTGCGATGGGGAAGGGCCATTAGGCGCTAACTTTGGCGCCTGAAGCGCCTTATCAGCCCCGGCACCGAAGAATAACTGCTAATAAGATGAAGAAGTGTGCAGATTACGATTGCTACAGAGTGAACAATTCCTTAGAATGTCGCGTTCCTTAATTTACAGGTTCAAATATCGGCTCGACATGAGCCGTTTATTTTTTCTACCCATCTGCGGGGACCGGTGTTATAATGCCGCGCCCTCAATTATGGGGCTTTCTAACGACCCGCTGTTTGGGTCCCGAAGTAGTAGTTGACATTAGCGGAGCACTAAAATGATCCAAGAACAGACTATGCTGAACGTCGCCGACAACTCCGGTGCACGTCGCGTAATGTGTATCAAGGTTCTGGGTGGCTCGCACCGTCGCTACGCAGGCGTAGGCGACATCATCAAAGTTACCATCAAGGAAGCAATTCCGCGTGGTAAAGTGAAAAAAGGTGATGTGCTTAAGGCGGTAGTGGTGCGCACCAGGAAGGGTGTTCGTCGCCCTGACGGTTCTGTCATTCGCTTCGATGGTAATGCATGCGTTATTCTGAACAATAACAGCGAGCAGCCTATCGGAACGCGTATTTTTGGGCCGGTAACTCGTGAACTTCGTAATGAAAAGTTCATGAAAATTATCTCCCTGGCACCAGAAGTACTCTAAGGAGCGAGCAATGGCAGCGAAAATCCGTCGTAACGACGAAGTTATCGTGCTGACCGGCAAAGATAAAGGTAAGCGCGGTAAAGTAAAAAATGTCCTGTCTTCTGGCAAGGTCATTGTTGAAGGTATCAACCTGGTGAAGAAACATCAGAAGCCGGTTCCGGCTCTGAACCAACCAGGCGGCATCGTTGAAAAAGAAGCTGCAATCCAGGTTTCTAACGTTGCTATCTTCAATGCGGCTACCGGTAAGGCTGACCGTGTAGGCTTTAGATTCGAAGACGGCAAAAAAGTCCGTTTCTTCAAGTCTAACAGCGAAACTATCAAGTAATTTGGAGTAGTACGATGGCGAAACTGCATGATTACTACAAAGACGAAGTAGTTAAAAAACTCATGACTGAGTTTGGCTACAATTCTGTCATGCAAGTCCCTCGGGTCGAGAAGATCACCCTGAACATGGGTGTTGGTGAAGCGATCGCTGACAAAAAGCTGCTGGATAACGCAGTAGCTGACCTGGCAGCAATCTCCGGTCAAAAACCGCTGGTCACCAAAGCACGCAAATCAGTTGCAGGCTTCAAAATCCGTCAGGGCTATCCGATCGGCTGTAAAGTAACTCTGCGTGGCGAACGCATGTGGGAGTTCTTTGAGCGTCTGGTCACTATTGCTGTACCGCGTATTCGTGACTTCCGTGGCCTGTCTGCGAAGTCTTTCGATGGTCGTGGTAACTATAGCATGGGCGTCCGTGAGCAGATCATCTTCCCAGAAATCGACTACGACAAAGTCGATCGCGTTCGTGGTTTGGATATCACCATTACCACTACTGCGAAATCTGATGATGAAGGCCGTGCTCTGCTGGCTGCTTTTGACTTCCCGTTCCGCAAGTAAGGTAGGGTTACTTAATGGCTAAGCAATCAATGAAAGCACGCGAAGTCAAGCGTGAGAAATTAGCAGACAAATTCTTCGCAAAACGCGTAGAACTGAAAGCGATCATTTCTGATGTGAACGCCTCCGACGAAGATCGTTGGAATGCTGTTCTCAAGCTGCAGAGTCTGCCGCGTGATTCCAGCCCGTCTCGTCAGCGTAACCGCTGCCGTCAAACAGGTCGTCCGCATGGTTTCCTGCGGAAGTTCGGGTTGAGCCGTATCAAGGTCCGTGAAGCCGCTATGCGCGGTGAAATTCCGGGTCTGAAAAAGGCTAGCTGGTAATTGTCACCAATTGAATCACGGGAGTAAAGACAGATGAGCATGCAAGATCCGATCGCGGATATGCTGACCCGTATCCGTAACGGTCAGGCCGCGAACAAAGTTGCGGTCACCATGCCTTCCTCCAAGCTGAAAGTGGCAATCGCCAACGTGCTGAAGGAAGAAGGTTATATTGAAGATTTCAAAATCGAAGGCGACATCAAGCCGGAACTGGAACTGACTCTTAAGTATTTCCAGGGTAAAGCTGTGGTAGAAAGCATTCAACGTGTTAGCCGTCCTGGCCTGCGCATCTATAAGAAAAAAGATGAGCTGCCGAAGGTAATGGCTGGACTGGGTATTGCTGTTGTTTCTACCTCTAAAGGTGTTATGACTGATCGTGCAGCGCGCCAGGCTGGTCTTGGTGGCGAAATTATCTGCTACGTGGCTTAACGGAGGAAACTATGTCTCGTGTTGCTAAAGCACCTGTCGTTGTTCCTGCCGGCGTAGAGGTAAAACTCAACGGTCAGGAAATTTCGATCAAAGGTAAAAACGGCGAGCTGACTCGTACTATCAATAATGCTGTTGAAATTAAGCATGCTGACAACGCTCTGACTTTCGCTCCGCGCGAAGGTTTCGTTGACGGCTGGGCGCAGGCGGGTACTGCCCGTGCGCTGCTGAACGCAATGGTTATCGGTGTTACCGAAGGCTTCACTAAGAAGCTGCAGCTGGTTGGTGTAGGTTATCGTGCAGCCGTTAAAGGCGATGTCGTGAATCTTTCACTGGGTTTTTCTCACCCGGTTGAACACGCTCTGCCTGCGGGAATCACTGCAGAATGTCCGTCTCAGACTGAAATCGTACTGAAAGGTGCTGATAAACAGCTGATCGGCCAGGTTGCGGCTGACTTGCGCGCCTACCGTCGTCCTGAGCCTTACAAAGGCAAGGGTGTTCGTTACGCCGACGAAGTCGTGCGTACCAAAGAGGCTAAGAAGAAGTAAGGTAACACTATGGATAAGAAATCTGCTCGTATCCGTCGTGCGACCCGCGCACGTCGCAAGATCAAAGAGCTGGGTGCTACTCGCCTGGTGGTACATCGTACCCCGCGTCATATCTACGCACAGGTCATCGCCCCGAACGGCTCTGAAGTTCTGGTTGCTGCTTCTACTGTAGAAAAAGCTATCTCTGAACAACTGAAGTACACCGGTAACAAAGACGCGGCTTCCGCTGTAGGTAAAGCTATTGCTGAGCGCGCGCTGGAAAAAGGCATCAAAGGCGTTGCTTTCGACCGTTCCGGTTTCCAATATCATGGTCGCGTCCAGGCACTGGCAGAAGCTGCCCGTGAAGCTGGCCTTCAGTTCTAAGGTAGAGGTCTAAGATGGCACACATCGAGAAACAAGCTGGCGAACTGCAGGAAAAACTGATCGCGGTAAACCGTGTATCTAAAACTGTGAAAGGTGGCCGTATTTTCTCCTTCACCGCACTGACTGTAGTGGGTGATGGTAACGGTCGCGTAGGTTTTGGTTACGGTAAAGCGCGTGAAGTTCCGGCAGCGATCCAGAAAGCGATGGAAAAAGCCCGTCGCAACATGATTAACGTCGCGCTGACTAACGGCACCCTGCAGCACCCTGTTAAAGGTGCGCACACAGGTTCCCGTGTGTTCATGCAACCGGCTTCTGAAGGTACCGGTATCATCGCCGGTGGTGCAATGCGCGCCGTCCTGGAAGTCGCTGGAGTTCATAACGTTCTGGCTAAAACCTATGGTTCCACCAACCCGATCAACGTGGTTCGTGCAACTATTGATGGCCTGGAAAATATGAAATCTCCGGAAATGGTCGCTGCCAAGCGTGGTAAATCCGTTGAAGACATTCTGGGGTAATTGACCATGGCAAAGACGATCAAAATTACACAAACCCGTAGTGCAATCGGCCGTTTGCCTAAGCATAAGGCAACGCTGCTTGGCCTGGGTCTGCGTCGCATTGGTCATACCGTTGAGCGTGAAGACACGCCTGCTGTTCGCGGTATGGTTAACGCTGTTTCCTATATGGTTAAAGTGGAGGAGTAACAGATGCGTTTGAATACTCTGTCTCCGGCCGAAGGCTCAAAACAGGCGGGTAAACGCCTGGGTCGTGGTATCGGTTCTGGTCTCGGTAAAACCGGCGGCCGCGGTCACAAAGGTCAGAACTCTCGTTCTGGCGGTGGCGTACGTCGTGGTTTCGAAGGCGGTCAGATGCCTCTGTACCGTCGTCTGCCGAAATTTGGCTTCACTTCTCGTAAAGCAATGGTAACGGCGGAAATTCGCCTGTCCGAGCTGGCGAAAGTGGAAGGCGGTATCGTTGACCTGAATACGCTGAAAGCAGCAAACATCATCGGTACTCAGATTGAATTCGCGAAAGTGATTCTGTCTGGCGAAGTTTCTGCACCGGTTACGGTTCGCGGTCTGCGTGTCACTAAAGGCGCTCGTGCTGCAATCGAAGCTGCTGGCGGTACAATTGAGGAATAAGTAGCAGATGGCTAAGCAACCAGGATTAGATTTTCAAAGTGCCAAGGGCGGTTTCGGCGAACTGAAACGCAGACTTTTGTTTGTCATCGGTGCGCTGATTGTATTCCGCATTGGCTCTTTTATTCCGATCCCTGGTATCGATGCCACTGTACTTGCCAAACTGCTTGAACAACAGCGTGGCACCATCATTGAAATGTTCAACATGTTCTCTGGTGGTGCTTTAAGCCGTGCTTCAATCTTTGCTCTGGGTATTATGCCGTATATCTCGGCATCAATTATTATCCAGCTGCTGACGGTGGTTCATCCCGCCCTGGCAGAAATAAAGAAAGAAGGGGAGGCTGGCCGTCGCAAGATTAGCCAGTACACCCGTTACGGTACTCTGGTGTTGGCGATATTTCAGTCGATCGGTATTGCTACCGGTCTGCCGAATATGCCTGGGATGCAGGGCCTGGTAATTAATCCAGGCTTTGCTTTCTACTTCACCGCTGTTGTGAGTCTGGTTACGGGAACGATGTTCCTGATGTGGCTGGGCGAGCAGATTACTGAACGAGGTATCGGCAACGGTATTTCAATCATAATCTTTGCTGGTATTGTTGCGGGGCTTCCGCCGGCCATTGGCCATACCATCGAGCAAGCGCGGCAAGGCGACCTGCACTTCCTTCTGTTGCTGTTGGTTGCAGTTCTCGTATTTGCAGTGACCTTCTTCGTTGTTTTCGTTGAGCGTGGTCAACGCCGCATTGTGGTGAACTATGCGAAACGTCAGCAAGGCCGTCGTGTCTATGCTGCACAGAGTACACATTTACCGTTGAAGGTGAACATGGCAGGGGTTATCCCGGCAATTTTCGCCTCCAGCATTATCCTGTTCCCGGCTACCATCGCATCATGGTTTGGTGGTGGTACAGGATGGAACTGGCTGACAACTATTTCGCTGTATTTGCAGCCAGGACAGCCGCTTTATGTGCTACTCTATGCGACTGCAATCATCTTCTTCTGTTTCTTCTATACGGCATTGGTTTTCAATCCGCGCGAAACAGCAGATAACCTGAAGAAGTCTGGTGCATTTGTACCAGGAATTCGTCCGGGAGAGCAAACGGCGAAGTACATCGATAAAGTGATGACGCGTCTGACGCTAGTTGGTGCGCTCTACATTACTTTCATCTGCCTGATCCCGGAGTTCATGCGTGATGCGATGAAAGTACCGTTCTACTTCGGTGGAACCTCACTGCTTATCGTCGTTGTGGTCATCATGGACTTTATGGCTCAAGTGCAAACTCTGATGATGTCCAGTCAGTACGAGTCTGCATTGAAGAAAGCAAACCTGAAAGGCTATAGCCGCTAATCAGGCGCTTGAGAAGTTACGGAGAGTAAAAATGAAAGTTCGTGCTTCCGTCAAGAAATTATGTCGTAACTGCAAAATCATCCGTCGCGACGGCGTCGTGCGTGTGATTTGCAGCGCCGAGCCTAAGCATAAACAGCGCCAGGGCTGATTTTCTCGCATATTTTTCTTGCAAAGTTGGGTTGAGCTGGCTAGATTAGCCAGCCAATCTTTTGTATGTCTGTGCGTTTCCATTTGAGTATCCTGAAAACGGGCTTTTCAGTATGGGGCGCATATATAATTTATAGGAGTGCATAGTGGCCCGTATAGCAGGCATTAACATTCCTGATCAGAAACATGCCGTAATCGCATTAACTTCGATCTACGGTGTCGGCAAAACTCGCTCCAAGGCCATCTGTGCTGCTGCGGGTATCGCTGAAGATGTTAAGATCAGTGAGCTGTCTGAAGAACAAATCGACACGCTGCGTGACGAAGTTGCCAAATTTGTCGTTGAAGGTGATCTGCGCCGTGAAGTGAGCATGAGCATCAAGCGTCTGATGGACCTTGGTTGCTACCGCGGTTTGCGTCATCGTCGTGGTCTGCCAGTGCGCGGTCAGCGTACCAAGACCAACGCCCGTACCCGTAAGGGTCCGCGCAAACCGATCAAGAAATAATCGGGGTGATTGAATAATGGCAAAGGCACCAGTTCGTGCACGTAAGCGTGTAAGAAAACAAGTCTCAGATGGCGTGGCTCATGTCCATGCTTCTTTTAACAACACCATCGTTACCATTACTGACCGTCAGGGTAACGCACTGGGTTGGGCAACTGCCGGTGGTTCCGGTTTCCGTGGTTCTCGTAAATCTACGCCGTTCGCTGCACAGGTTGCTGCTGAGCGCTGCGCAGAGGCCGTGAAAGATTACGGTATCAAGAATCTGGAAGTTATGGTTAAGGGTCCGGGTCCGGGTCGCGAATCTACCATTCGTGCTCTGAACGCCGCAGGTTTCCGCATCACTAATATTACTGATGTGACTCCGATCCCTCACAACGGTTGTCGTCCGCCGAAAAAACGTCGCGTATAACGCCCGTTTTTAGGATAGTTGGAGAAAGAAAATGGCAAGATATTTGGGTCCTAAGCTCAAGCTGAGCCGTCGTGAGGGCACAGACCTGTTCCTGAAGTCTGGCGTTCGCGCGATTGATTCCAAGTGTAAGATTGAACAAGCCCCTGGCCAGCACGGTGCGCGTAAACCGCGTCTGTCTGACTACGGCGGTCAGTTACGTGAAAAGCAAAAAGTTCGTCGTATCTACGGCGTTCTGGAGCGTCAGTTCCGTAACTATTACAAAGAAGCAGCACGTCTGAAAGGCAACACCGGTGAAAACCTGTTACAACTGCTGGAAGGTCGTCTGGACAACGTAGTTTACCGTATGGGCTTTGGCGCCACTCGTGCAGAAGCACGCCAGCTGGTTAGCCATAAATCTATCATGGTAAATGGTCGCGTTGTTAACATCGCTTCTTATCAGGTATCTCCGAATGACGTAGTCAGCATCCGCGAGAAAGCCAAAAAGCAGTCTCGCGTGAAAGCCGCTCTGGAGCTGGCTGAGCAGCGTGAAAAGCCAACCTGGCTGGAAGTTGATGCAACTAAGATGGAAGGTGTGTTCAAGCGTATTCCTGAACGTACCGATCTGTCTGCGGACATTAACGAACACCTGATCGTCGAGCTTTACTCTAAGTAAAGCTTAGTACCAAAGAGAGGACACAATGCAGGGTTCTGTGACAGAGTTTCTAAAACCGCGCCTGGTAGATATCGAGCAACTGAGTTCGACGCACGCCAAGGTGACCCTTGAGCCTTTAGAGCGTGGCTTTGGCCATACTCTTGGTAACGCACTGCGCCGTATTCTGCTGTCATCCATGCCGGGTTGCGCGGTGACCGAGGTTGAGATTGATGGTGTACTTCATGAGTACAGCACAAAAGAGGGCGTACAGGAAGATATCCTGGAAATCCTGCTTAACCTGAAAGGGCTGGCGGTAAGAGTTCAGGGTAAAGATGAAGTCATCCTTACGCTGAATAAATCTGGCATTGGCCCTGTGACTGCAGCCGACATTACCCATGATGGTGATGTCGAAATCGTCAAGCCGCAGCACGTGATCTGCCATCTGACCGATGAAAACGCATCTATTAATATGCGTATCAAAGTTCAGCGTGGCCGTGGTTATGTGCCGGCTTCTGCCCGAATTCATTCGGAAGAAGATGAGCGCCCAATCGGCCGTCTGTTGGTCGACGCCTGCTACAGCCCTGTAGACCGTATCGCCTACAATGTTGAAGCTGCGCGCGTAGAACAGCGTACCGACCTGGACAAGCTGGTCATCGAAATGGAAACCAACGGCACTATCGATCCTGAAGAGGCGATCCGTCGTGCGGCAACCATTCTGGCAGAACAACTCGAAGCTTTCGTTGACCTGCGTGACGTACGTCAGCCGGAAGTTAAAGAAGAGAAACCAGAATTCGATCCGATCCTGCTGCGCCCTGTTGACGATCTGGAATTGACTGTCCGCTCTGCTAACTGCCTTAAGGCAGAAGCTATCCACTACATCGGTGATCTGGTACAGCGTACCGAGGTTGAGCTACTTAAAACGCCTAACCTTGGTAAAAAATCTCTTACTGAGATTAAAGACGTGCTGGCCTCACGTGGTCTTTCTCTGGGCATGCGCCTGGAAAACTGGCCGCCGGCAAGCATTGCTGATGAATAACCAGATCGCAGGTTAAGGTTTTACTGAGAAGGATAAGGTCATGCGCCATCGTAAGAGTGGTCGTCAACTGAACCGCAACAGCAGCCATCGTCAGGCTATGTTCCGCAACATGGCCGGCTCTTTGGTTCGTCATGAGATCATCAAGACGACCCTGCCGAAAGCGAAAGAGCTGCGTCGCGTAGTTGAGCCGCTGATTACTCTTGCCAAGACCGACAGCGTAGCTAATCGTCGTCTGGCATTCGCCCGCACTCGTGATAACGAGATCGTGGCAAAACTGTTTAACGAGCTGGGCCCGCGTTTCGCGAGCCGTGCCGGTGGTTACACTCGTATTCTGAAGTGTGGCTTCCGCGCTGGTGACAACGCTCCGATGGCTTACATCGAGCTGGTTGATCGTCCAGAAGCTCAAGCAGAAGCTGCAGCAGAGTAATCTGCTGTATGTTAAAGAAACCGGGCCTGGTGCCCGGTTTTTTTATATCCTATTTTCATCTCCGCTTTACCTGTTTCCATTCTGCGCTATTCTGAAGCTCTGCTATTTTCCGGAGCATGATATGTGGTTAATCGATCAGCTGGCTGAACAGCATATTCGCGATGCACAACAAAAGGGTGAGCTGGAAGGCCTGCCTGGCGAAGGTGCGCCGCTCGTATTAGACGATGACAGCCATGTACCTCCTGAGCTTCGCGCTGGCTACCGCCTGTTAAAAAATGCGGGTTATCTGCCACCAGAACTGGAAATGCGTCGCGAAGCGCTGGAGCTTAATGATCTGTTAAAAGAGCTTCATCCCGAGGATAAGACGCACAGCGAGACGTTAAAGCGTCTGCGCCTGTTAGAAATAAAACTCAGACAGGCAGGTATGAATACCGATTTTCTTTCTGGTCAATATCGGGATGCCATCGCCCAACGTCTTGTAGGAGAGTAAATATGTATCGTATCGGGGAGTTGGCTCGGCTGGCCGACGTCACGCCAGATACCATCCGTTATTATGAAAAAGAAAATATGATGGATGCGCCAGCGCGATCCACAGGCGGATTTCGCTTATATAACGATGAGGATCTGCGGCGGCTAAAATTTATTCGGCATGCAAAGCGATTAGGATTAACGTTAGACGCGATCCGCGATTTACTTTCGATCCGCATTGATCCGGAACATCACACCTGCCAGGAATCTAAAAATATCGTCACGGCGCGCCTGCAGGAAGTTGAAACGCGTATTGTGGAGTTGCAATTGATGCAACGTTCTTTACAAAGCTTGAGTGACGCCTGCTGCGGCTCTGCTCATACCAGCATTGAGTGCGCTATTCTGGAAAGCCTGGAACAGGGAACGGTAAAAAACAACGAGGCAAGGGCGGGCAAACATTGATTTCAGCCAAAAACAGATCTATATACTTACCCGACGATCAACAAAGGAGACGTTATGTCTGGTTACCAGCATAAAAAAGGTAAAATCAACAACAACGCTATCGAAGCTTTATTGCATGATCCTCTGTTCAAAACGCGGATCGAGGTAAATGTGAAGGGTAAAGGCAGCTATCGGCGTAAAGCAAAACACAACAATAAGGCCAGTTGGGAGGCCAGTGGTAAAGCAGACTTTACCACTGGCCTTTTGATTAATAAGAGAGCGCTAAGCGCTGCACTGCACGTAAAAGCCTGCGCCTCTTACTCTGAATAACATGAATGTTTAGCCTTTATTATTCTGTTGCTTCATCAAGTCACGGATTTCAGTTAACAACGTCGCTTCCGCGCTGGGTTTTGCTGCCGGCTTTTCAACTTCCTTCTTCTTATGCAGTTTATTCATCAATTTGATAGCGATAAAAATCGCAAACGCGATGATGATGAAGTCAAAAATGTTCTGCAAAAAGATCCCGTACTCCATCACTACCGGCGGCGTCTCTCCCTGAGCCGGTTTTAATACCCACTTGAACTGCTTGAAATCTACCCCGCCGATCAGTAATCCCAGCGGCGGCATAATGATGTTTGCCACCAGCGATGAAACGATTTTACCGAAGGCTGCACCGATAATGACACCGACGGCCAGATCCACCACGTTGCCGCGCATAGCGAAATCACGGAATTCTTTAAAAAAACTCATAAACAGCTCCTTTCCATTGCCAAACCATAAAGTCTAACAAACGAATCAGGGATTGCCATGGCCAATTAACGAAGCGCGAAATTCATGGGGTGAGGTGTTTAAGCAGCATCCTTGCTACTTAACGGTTTTACAGGAAGAACGGGCTGGGCTGGAAAAGACGCTCCACGTCCGGCACGAACTTTTTGTCCGTCAGGAACATGATGACATGATCGCCCTGTTCGATACGCAGGTTGTTATTGGCGATCATGACGTCATCGCCGCGGACCACGGCACCGATAATGGTACCTGGCGGCAGTTTAATCTCTTCAACCAGACGGCCAACCACGCGAGAAGTGGTTTCATCCCCATGCGCAATAGCCTCAATGGCTTCAGCAACGCCGCGGCGCAACGATGAGACACTCACGATATCTGCTTTACGTACGTGACTTAGCAGAGCGGATATCGTTGCCTGCTGTGGAGAAATGGCGATATCGATTACGCTGCCCTGTACCAAATCGACATAAGCACGCCGCTGGATAAGCACCATTACTTTTTTGGCGCCCATCTTTTTAGCCAGCATGGCTGACATGATATTGGCTTCATCGTCATTAGTGACGGCGATAAAAAGATCGACCTGATCAATATGCTCTTCCACGAGCAGCTCTTGATCCGATGCATCGCCATAGAAAACGATGGTGTCCTGCAACAGCTCGGCCAGCTCTGCAGCGCGCTGCTGATTACGTTCAATCAGTTTTACGCTGTAGTGTTTTTCCAGCCGCATCGCCAGGCCATAGCCAATATTGCCGCCGCCAACCAGCATGATTCTTTTATAAGGTTTTTCCAGCCGCTGCATCTCGCTCATCACCGCACGGATATGCTGGCTGGCTGCGATAAAAAAGACCTCATCGCCGGCTTCGACAATGGTTGACCCCTGCGGGCGAATAGGACGATCCTGGCGGAATATCGCGGCAACGCGCGTATCGATATGCGGCATATGCTCACGCATAATCGATAACGGGTTACCAATCAGCGGACCGCCGTAATAGGCTTTCACTACCGCCAGGCTCACTTTACCCTCGGCAAAATTGACCACCTGTAGCGCGCCGGGATACTCGATCAAGCGATAAATATTATCGATCACCAGCTGCTCTGGTGAAATTAGATGATCGATAGGCACCGCTTCCGGTATGAACAACTTATCTGCATCACGAACATAGTCGGCAGCCCGAATACGCGCGATACGGTTTGGCGTGTTGAATAAGGTATAGGCCACCTGACAGGCGATCATATTCGTTTCATCGGAGCTGGTTACCGCTACCAACATATCGGCATCCTGCGCGCCGGCTTCACGCAATACGCGTGGATGGGAACCGTGCCCCTGGACGACACGTAAATCGAACTTATCCTGCAGCTGACGTAGACGCGTAGCGTCTTTATCCACCACGGTAATATCGTTATTTTCACCCACCAGGTTTTCTGCCAGCGTGCCGCCAACCTGGCCTGCTCCGAGAATGATTATTTTCATCGTTGTTTCAACTTATAGGTTGCCGCAGCGCATACTACGTTATCTTTTTATTAGCTTAGCGTAAAAGAATCCATCCCCATCCTGCGGGTGCGGGAAACACTGTAGGCCGATGGTTGCATCACCGCTAAGGGAAATATGTTCCGCATCCTGATGGCGCGCCAGGAAGCTTTCAATCTGCAGATGATTCTCTTCCGGCAGGATGGAGCAGGTTGCATAAACCAGCGTACCGCCGCTTTTCAGATAAGGCCAGATGGCATCCAGGATCTCACGCTGCAGGGCTGCCAGCTCTGGAATATCACGATCGCGTCGCAGCCACTTAATATCAGGATGGCGACGAATCACGCCGGTCGCAGAGCAGGGCGCATCCAGTAAAATGCGATCGAACTGCATGCCCTTACACCACTGCTCCGGGTAACGCCCATCGCCCTGTTTAACATCCGCCTGCATATTCAATCGCTTCAGGTTTTCATAAACGCGTTTCAAGCGTTGCGCATCTACATCCACCGCCATAACCTGCGCGTCCGGCGCCGCTTCCAGAATATGGGTGGTCTTGCCGCCGGGCGCTGCGCACAGATCGAGGATACGCTCTCCGTTCTGTGGTGCAAGCCAAGTGACGCAGCCCTGCGCAGAAGCATCCTGGACCGTAACCCATCCCCGATCGAAGCCGGGCAGCTGACCTACCGATGAGGGCGTTTCCAGCATCAAGGCATCAGGATAAAGAGGATGAGGCGTGGCGCTGTTGCCGCTTTCCTGCAACAGAGCCAGCCACTGTTCACGGCTATGGTGCTGACGATTGACGCGTAGCCACATCGGCGGTCGTTGATTATTTGCCTCAATAATCTGCTGCCACTGATCTGGCCATGCCAGCTGCAGACGTTTCAGCAACCATCCTGGATGTAAAAAGCGTTGCGGAGATTGTTCAAGCTGCGCCATTAATTCAGTCTGCTGACGCTGAAACTGGCGCAAAACGCCGTTTACCAGTCCTTTCATTTGCGGGCGTTTCAGGACGGTTGCGCCTTCAACCGTTTCAGCCAGCGCGGCATGAGCCGGAATACGCGTATAAAGCAGTTGATAAAGGCCGACCATCATCAAGAAGTGCAGAGAACGCTGCTTGCCGGTTAACGGGCGAGACATCAGTTGCTTAATCGCAGCTTCAAGAAGCGGCAGCGTGCGTAATACGCCGAAGCAGAGTTCCTGTAACAACGCGCCGTCTTTATCCGAGAGGTTTTTTTGCGCTGTCGGCAACAGGTTGCTCAGCGATTGCCCCTGTTCTACCACGCGCTCAAGAGTTTGGGCCGCAAGGCTGCGGAGATTAACCGTTTTTTTCATATATGAATCATCAATAAACTAAGCCCGGCATGATTACCGGGCTTTGAGTCAGGCGAGGCGCGTTCCTGGCGTAAACCACTCACGGCGTGAATTCAGGATATCCTGGGCCGACATGGCTTTTTTACCTGCAGGCTGCAGCGTTTGGATATTTAAGATGCCCTCCGCGGTGGCAACCTGAATACCGTTCTTATCCGCCTGTATAACTTCGCCAGGCTGATATCCGGTCTGATGCGGCAGAACGCTGGCCTGCCATACCTTAACTGGCTGCTCTTCAATGTAAAAGTAGCTGACCGGCCACGGATTAAACGCGCGGATACAGCGTTCCAGCTGAGCGGCCGAAAGCGACCAGTCGAGCTGCGCTTCTTCTTTGCTGAGTTTTTCAGCGTAGGTTGCCAGCGCGTCATCCTGCGGCTGAGGCTGGGCGCTGCCATGACTTAACTGCGTCAGGGTTTCCAGTAAACCTTGCGGACCCAGCTCCGCCAGTCGGCTATATAGCGTTGCGCTGGTATCCGCCGCGCTGATGGGGCTGGCCAGTTTCAATAGCATGGCGCCGGTATCCAGGCCCGCATCCATTTGCATAATGGTGACGCCGGTCTCGCTGTCGCCGGCCCAAAGCGCGCGTTGAATAGGCGCCGCGCCGCGCCAGCGTGGGAGCAGAGAACCGTGAACATTAATACAGCCGAGACGCGGCATATCCAAAACCGCCTGCGGCAGGATCAAACCGTAGGCGACCACCACCATCACATCAGCCTGCAAATCGGCAACCAGCTGCTGGCTTTCTGCCGGACGCAGCGATTTTGGCTGGAATACTGGCAGAGCGTGCTGTTGCGCCAGCAGTTTAACCGGACTGGGAGTCAGTTTATTACCACGTCCAGCGGGGCGGTCGGGCTGGGTAAAAACCCCCACAATCTGATGTTCAGACGTAAGCAGCGCGTCAAGATGACGCGCTGCGAAGTCAGGGGTGCCGGCAAAAATTATTTTTAATGATTCGGACACGCTATTCCTTACTGTCAGGAGGCACGGGTATTAAGGCGAGCCAGCTTTTCCAGTTTTTGACGAATACGCTGGCGTTTTAATGGGGAGAGATAATCAATAAACAGCTTCCCGACCAGGTGATCCATTTCATGCTGAATACAGATCGCCAGCAGGCCATCCGCTTCCAGCTCAAAAGGTTTGCCTTCACGATCCAGCGCGCGAATTTTAACTCGCTCAGAACGCGGCACCAGCGCACGCTGTTCAGGAATAGAAAGGCAGCCTTCTTCAATACCGGTTTCACCGCTTTCTTCCAGCAGCTCAGGGTTAATCAGCACCAAACGCTCGTCACGATTTTCAGAGACATCGATAACAATAATGCGCTGGTGGATATCTACCTGCGTAGCCGCCAGGCCAATACCTTCTTCAGCGTACATCGTCTCGAACATATCATCGACGATGCGCTGGATTTCCGCATCCACTTCAGCGACGGGTTTCGCAACAATGCGAAGACGATCGTCGGGGTAATGTAATACTTGTAAAACTGACATAACTTTCCAGATCTGTATTCAGAGAAGTAACCATCGTTACCTCTTATTGTAGACATTTCATTCCTTGATTGACAGCATTGCGCAGTATGGAAAGCGGCGACTGGCGCACATTGACAGGGAAAGCGAGATGGCTTCAAGAGAAGTATGGTTACGCCTGATGAGCGTAAAAGGGCTGTGCGGCGAAAAAATGGTGCGGGCGGCAAAATTGTTAAGTCACGACGGTCATAACGAACCGCAAAACTATACTGCCGCAGGCCTTAATGCCAGTCAGGCCGAGGCGTTTCAGGCGGTGCCGGAAAAACGTCTGGAACAGGCGTTGCGTTGGCTAGAACAACCCGATCGCCATTTAATTACGGCTGAGGATGCGTTATTCCCCGCCTTATTAAAGCAGGCTGCGCGTTATCCCGCAGCCTTAATGATATACGGCGATCCACACCTGCTCGCTACGCCGCAGCTGGCGATCGTAGGCAGCCGCAATGCTTCCCATTATGGCCGCCAGTGGGGCGACTACTTCACCCAGATCCTGGCGGCAAGCGGGCTGACTATTACCAGTGGGTTGGCGCGCGGAATCGATGCCGTGGCCCATCGCGCGGCCTTAAAGGTAAAGGGCAAAACCATCGCGGTGCTGGGAAGCGGGCTGGAGCGGCTATATCCCGCAAACCATCATCGTCTGGCGCAAGAGATAGTTATGGCGGGCGGGGCGTTGGTATCCGAGTTCCCGCTTGATACCTTCCCGCTGGCCTATAATTTTCCTCGGCGTAACCGCATCATCAGCGGGCTGAGTCTTGGTGTCCTGGTGGTTGAGGCTTCCCTTAAAAGCGGATCATTAGTAACGGCGCGCTATGCGCTGGAGCAAAATCGGGAGGTTTATGCCTTGCCCGGTCCGCTGGGCAGCGATGTCAGCGAGGGCAGCCACTGGCTTATTCAGCAGGGCGCGCTATTAGTGGCCCATCCCAATAATATCCTTGAACAGATTCACAGCGAGCTGCAGTGGCTACCACTTTCAGCGCAGAACAGAATTAATTCTTCAGACAATGCTGATGGTCCATTGCCATTTGCCGAGGTGTTGGCTAACGTAGGAGATGAGGTTACACCTGTTGACGTCGTCGCTGAACGTGCCGGCCAACCTGTGCCAGCCATCATAGCTAAACTGCTTGAGCTGGAGTTAGCAGGATGGATCGCAGCTGTACCCGGCGGCTATGTCCGATTGAGGAGGGCATGCCATGTTCGACGTACTAATGTACTTGTTTGAAACTTATATCCACAGCGAAGCAGAGATGCGCGTTGACCAGGATAAACTGACTGATGATCTGGCTGATGCTGGCTTTCATCGTGACGATATCAATAATGCGTTGAACTGGTTGGAAAAATTAGCAGACTATCAGGACGGACTTGTCGCTCCGATACTGCTTACCACCGATCCGCTCTCGATGCGTATCTATACAGAGGAAGAGAGTCAGCGTCTTGATGCCAGCTGTCGCGGCTTCATTCTGTTTCTGGAGCAAATTCAGGTTTTGAACCTGGAAACGCGTGAGATGGTTATCGAACGGGTCATGGCCCTGGATACGTTTGAATTTGATCTGGAAGATCTTAAATGGGTGGTGCTGATGGTGCTGTTTAACATCCCTGGATGTGAAAATGCCTATCAGCAGATGGAAGAGTTACTTTTCGACGTCAATGAAGGAATGCTGCACTGAGTTTTTTACACAGTGTCCTAACACAATGAGTAAACCAGCACTTTTCACAGTGCGAAAACAGGAATCCTGCCCCACTTGTGGGGCAGATCTCGTTATTCGCTCCGGAAAGCATGGTCCTTTTCTTGGCTGCTCACATTATCCAGAATGCGATTATGTCCGTCCGCTAAAAAATCAGTCTGATGGCCATATCGTTAAAGTTCTGGAAGGACAACATTGTCCAGTATGCCAGGCCGATCTGGTATTACGTCAGGGGCGTTACGGCATGTTTATCGGCTGTAGCCGCTACCCGGAATGCGAGCATACTGAAGTGATCGATCGTCCGGATGAAACCTCTATCGCTTGCCCACAGTGCCAGCAGGGGCATCTGGTACAACGACGTTCACGTTTTGGTAAGACTTTTCATGCCTGCGATCGTTATCCGGATTGCCAGTTTGCAGTGAATTTCACGCCAAAAGAGGGAACGTGCAAATATTGTCATTTCCCCTTATTAATCGAAAAGAAGACAGCACAAGGTTTGAAACGCTTTTGCGCCAGCAAAGCGTGCGGTAAACCGGTTGATGCAGGAAACAGTAGTGAATAAAGAAATCATTCCCGGAACAGTTAGCTGGTGTGTTGAACAGTTGCAACAGCAGGCGGTTATCGCTTATCCCACCGAGGCTGTATTCGGACTGGGTTGCGATCCTGACAGTGAAGAAGCCGTTATGCAGTTATTGGCGTTTAAACAGCGCCCGGTAGAAAAAGGATTAATTCTTATTGCCGCTGATTATCAGCAGCTGATGCCCTACGTTGCCGATCACGAACTCTCTGTAACGCAGCGAGAAAAGATGTTTGCCTCCTGGCCGGGGCCGGTGACTTGGGTATTGCCAGCACTGCCGCGGACACCCCGCTGGTTAACGGGACGTTTCGATACGCTGGCGGTACGCGTTAGCGATCATCCGGCAGTACAGGAACTGTGTCGTCAGTTTGGCAAGCCTCTGGTTTCAACCAGTGCAAACCTGAGCGGGCAGCCTCCCTGTCGTAACGTTGATGAAGTGCTGCGTCAGTTCGGCGACGATTTTCCTGTTTTGCAGGGGGAAACTGGCGGTCGGCTTAATCCTTCTGAGATTCGCGACATTATCAGCGGCGATATTATTCGTCAGGGATAAGATATGGATAACTTCGTGGTTATTGGCAACCCGATTGCCCACAGCAAATCGCCTCTTATTCATCATGAGTTTGCTCAACAGACGGGAATTGAGCATCGTTATGGGCGTTTGCTTGCGCCGCTTGATGGCTTTGCTTCAACGTTGCATGAGTTTTTACAGCAGGGTGGGCAGGGTGCCAACGTAACGTTACCCTTTAAGCAGCAGGCTTATGAACTGGCTGACGAGTTAACGGAGCGGGCGGCGCTGGCGGGTGCGGTAAATACCTTATATCAACGCCAGGATGGGCAATTACTGGGGGATAATACTGACGGAATCGGCCTGTTGAGCGATCTTGAGCGATTATCTTTTATCAAACCCGGCGATCGTATTCTATTGGTTGGTGCAGGTGGTGCGGCGCGCGGCGTGATCCTGCCCTTACTTTCCCTGGGATGTTCGCTAACGTTAACCAATCGTACGCCGGCACGGGCTAGTGAGCTGGCCGCTATTTTCGCCCATACCGGCGACATTAGCGCGTTAGCCATGACAGAGCTGGCCGGTAAAAAATTTGATTTGATCATTAACGCGACTTCCAGCGGGGTTGAGGGCGCTATTCCGGACTTGCCCGCTTCCCTGATCAATGCCGACACCCGCTGTTACGATATGTTTTATCAGCAAGGAGCGACGCCTTTCCTGAAGTGGTGCCAGCAGTCAGGGGCAACGGCCACGGCCGATGGTTTAGGCATGCTGGTGGGGCAGGCGGCACACGCCTTCCTGCTCTGGCATGGGATACTGCCGGACGTTACGCCGGTACTGAATTGTTTGCAGGCGGAACTGGTTTCATGAACCAGGCGATTCAGTTTCCTGACAGAGAAGATTGGGATGAAATACGGCAGGCCGTTTGTTTCCCGGTAATAGTTAACGGTTTTCAATTAACCTGCGGTATTACACGAAAGGCACTTTGCCAGCGGTTCGGTGAAGGTGAACCGCTGGTGCTGTTTCGTGCTAATCGCTGGGACCTGGAAGATCAGGCGCAAGAGTTGTTAGAAGATCATCAAGAAGACGAGCAGGGCTGGGTCTGGCTTTCCTGATCCAGGTAGTCATTTTTCCAGTTAACGTAGTTGTTGGCAGAATAGCGTAATCCTTCCAGCTCTTTTTCATTCAGTGGACGAACTTGCTTAACCGGGCTGCCAAGATAAAGGTAGCCTTTCTCGAGTCGTTTACCGGGCGGAACCAGGCTGCCAGCGCCAATCATCACATCATCTTCTACTACTACGCCGTCTAAAAGAATCGATCCCATGCCAACCAGTACACGGTTGCCAATGGTACAGCCATGCAACATCGCTTTATGACCAACGGTGACCTCTTCCCCAATGATGAGGGGGAAGCCTTCCGGCCGCGCGGCTGATTTGTGTGTCACGTGCAACACGCTGCCATCCTGAATATTGCTGCGTTTACCAATCACCACTTTATTCACATCTCCCCGTATCGCTACCAATGGCCAGATACTGACATCATCTTCCAGCGTAACATCACCCACCACTACGCTAGTGGCATCGACCATCACACGATCGCCAGTATCAGGGAAAAACTGCTTATAAGGGCGTAAAGCACTGCTCATGATATTGCTCCTGTAGGATGAGGACATGCAGCGTAATGAATAACAGATAAAACCATCGTTGATATTGTGCTGTAATTTTCATCCGATCGCATAAGATCGCAGCGAAAAGAATGAAAAGTCAGCAACCAGCAAAAAAGATCGAAAAAAGGCTTGTGCAATGAATTCGGATCCCTATAATGCGCCTCCATCGACACGGCACAACGGCTTACGCCACGCGGTGTTGAGCGGTTCAGCGAAGTCTGAATCGCCGGAGAAAAACTTCTGAAAAAGGGGTTGACTCTGAAAGAGGAAAGCGTAATATACGCCACCTCGCGACAACGGCACGAAGCGCCGGTCGCACCGCTCTTTAACAATTTATCAGACAATCTGTGTGGGCACTCACGGACGGGATATCGCAAAAATAATTGCAGTATCAAGTCTCAGAGTGAACACGTAATTCATTACGACGTTTTTCTCGAGCATCAGACTTTTAATTGAAGAGTTTGATCATGGCTCAGATTGAACGCTGGCGGCAGGCCTAACACATGCAAGTCGAACGGTAACAGAGAGCAGCTTGCTGCTCTGCTGACGAGTGGCGGACGGGTGAGTAATGTCTGGGGATCTGCCCGATGGAGGGGGATAACCACTGGAAACGGTGGCTAATACCGCATAACGTCGCAAGACCAAAGTGGGGGACCTTCGGGCCTCACACCATCGGATGAACCCAGATGGGATTAGCTAGTAGGTGGGGTAACGGCTCACCTAGGCGACGATCCCTAGCTGGTCTGAGAGGATGACCAGCCACACTGGAACTGAGACACGGTCCAGACTCCTACGGGAGGCAGCAGTGGGGAATATTGCACAATGGGCGCAAGCCTGATGCAGCCATGCCGCGTGTATGAAGAAGGCCTTCGGGTTGTAAAGTACTTTCAGCGGGGAGGAAGGGAGTGAGGTTAATAACCTTATTCATTGACGTTACCCGCAGAAGAAGCACCGGCTAACTCCGTGCCAGCAGCCGCGGTAATACGGAGGGTGCAAGCGTTAATCGGAATTACTGGGCGTAAAGCGCACGCAGGCGGTCTGTCAAGTCGGATGTGAAATCCCCGGGCTCAACCCGGGAACTGCATTCGAAACTGGCAGGCTAGAGTCTCGTAGAGGGGGGTAGAATTCCAGGTGTAGCGGTGAAATGCGTAGAGATCTGGAGGAATACCGGTGGCGAAGGCGGCCCCCTGGACGAAGACTGACGCTCAGGTGCGAAAGCGTGGGGAGCAAACAGGATTAGATACCCTGGTAGTCCACGCCGTAAACGATGTCGACTTGGAGGCTGTGAGCTTGACTCGTGGCTTCCGGAGCTAACGCGTTAAGTCGACCGCCTGGGGAGTACGGCCGCAAGGTTAAAACTCAAATGAATTGACGGGGGCCCGCACAAGCGGTGGAGCATGTGGTTTAATTCGATGCAACGCGAAGAACCTTACCTGGCCTTGACATCCACGGAATTCTGCAGAGATGCGGAAGTGCCTTCGGGAACCGTGAGACAGGTGCTGCATGGCTGTCGTCAGCTCGTGTTGTGAAATGTTGGGTTAAGTCCCGCAACGAGCGCAACCCTTATCCTTTGTTGCCAGCGGTTCGGCCGGGAACTCAAAGGAGACTGCCGGTGATAAACCGGAGGAAGGTGGGGATGACGTCAAGTCATCATGGCCCTTACGGCCAGGGCTACACACGTGCTACAATGGCGCATACAAAGAGAAGCGACCTCGCGAGAGCAAGCGGACCTCATAAAGTGCGTCGTAGTCCGGATCGGAGTCTGCAACTCGACTCCGTGAAGTCGGAATCGCTAGTAATCGTGGATCAGAATGCCACGGTGAATACGTTCCCGGGCCTTGTACACACCGCCCGTCACACCATGGGAGTGGGTTGCAAAAGAAGTAGGTAGCTTAACCTTCGGGAGGGCGCTTACCACTTTGTGATTCATGACTGGGGTGAAGTCGTAACAAGGTAACCGTAGGGGAACCTGCGGTTGGATCACCTCCTTACCATGCTGAATCCCGCCCGTGAAGTGCTCACACAGATTGTCTGATAGAAGTAACGAGCAGTAAAACCCCGGCAGGCTTGTAGCTCAGGTGGTTAGAGCGCACCCCTGATAAGGGTGAGGTCGGTGGTTCAAGTCCACTCAGGCCTACCAATTCCTTCCAGCACTGCGTTATGGTTTCGGCTCGCATAGTTGACTATGCGTCGCAAAACCATGCCTTGTTCTGAAAGGAATGAAGGTAACCGGCGGTTTTACGAACACATCTGGGGCTATAGCTCAGCTGGGAGAGCGCCTGCCTTGCACGCAGGAGGTCAGCGGTTCGATCCCGCTTAGCTCCACCATCAACCTGTGGTTGATGAACACTCCAGAGTGCATTTGCGAATGTACTGTGTAGTTTTGCTCTTTAACAATCCGGAAACAAGCTGAAAATTGAAAACGGAACAACGTTATGTTGTTCACGATTCTCTCAATGCTCACACCTCAGGTGTCGGAAGACGTCTGTGGGTTGTGAGGTTAAGCGAATAAGCGTACACGGTGGATGCCCTGGCAGTCAGAGGCGATGAAGGGCGTGCTAATCTGCGATAAGCGCCGGTAAGGTGATATGAACCGCTATTAACCGGCGATACCCGAATGGGGAAACCCAGTGCAATCCGTTGCACTATCATGTCATGAATACATAGTGACATGAGGCGAACCGGGGGAACTGAAACATCTAAGTACCCCGAGGAAAAGAAATCAACCGAGATTCCCTGAGTAGCGGCGAGCGAACGGGGAACAGCCCAGAGCCTGAATCAGCATGTGTGTCAGTGGAAGCGTCTGGAAAGGCGCACGGTACAGGGTGACAGTCCCGTACACGAAGATGCATGTGCTGTGAGCTCGATGAGTAGGGCGGGACACGTGGTATCCTGTCTGAATATGGGGGGACCATCCTCCAAGGCTAAATACTCCTGACTGACCGATAGTGAACCAGTACCGTGAGGGAAAGGCGAAAAGAACCCCGGCGAGGGGAGTGAAAAAGAACCTGAAACCGTGTACGTACAAGCAGTGGGAGCCTCTTTATGGGGTGACTGCGTACCTTTTGTATAATGGGTCAGCGACTTATATTCTGTAGCAAGGTTAACCGTATAGGGGAGCCGCAGGGAAACCGAGTCTTAACCGGGCGCTAAGTTGCAGGGTATAGACCCGAAACCCGGTGATCTAGCCATGGGCAGGTTGAAGGTTGGGTAACACTAACTGGAGGACCGAACCGACTAATGTTGAAAAATTAGCGGATGACCTGTGGCTGGGGGTGAAAGGCCAATCAAACCGGGAGATAGCTGGTTCTCCCCGAAAGCTATTTAGGTAGCGCCTCGTGAATTCATCTCCGGGGGTAGAGCACTGTTTCGGCTAGGGGGCCATCCCGGCTTACCAACCCGATGCAAACTGCGAATACCGGAGAATGTTATCACGGGAGACACACGGCGGGTGCTAACGTCCGTCGTGAAGAGGGAAACAACCCAGACCGCCAGCTAAGGTCCCAAAGTCATGGTTAAGTGGGAAACGATGTGGGAAGGCCCAGACAGCCAGGATGTTGGCTTAGAAGCAGCCATCATTTAAAGAAAGCGTAATAGCTCACTGGTCGAGTCGGCCTGCGCGGAAGATGTAACGGGGCTAAACCATGCACCGAAGCTGCGGCAGCGACACTGTGTGTTGTTGGGTAGGGGAGCGTTCTGTAAGCCGTCGAAGGTGTGCTGTGAGGCATGCTGGAGGTATCAGAAGTGCGAATGCTGACATAAGTAACGATAAAGCGGGTGAAAAGCCCGCTCGCCGGAAGACCAAGGGTTCCTGTCCAACGTTAATCGGGGCAGGGTGAGTCGACCCCTAAGGCGAGGCCGAAAGGCGTAGTCGATGGGAAACGGGTTAATATTCCCGTACTCGGTGTTACTGCGAAGGGGGGACGGAGAAGGCTATGTTGGCCGGGCGACGGTTGTCCCGGTTTAAGCGTGTAGGCTGACTTTCCAGGCAAATCCGGAAGGTCAAGGCTGAGGCGTGACGACGAGGCACCACGGTGCTGAAGCAACAAATGCCCTGCTTCCAGGAAAAGCCTCTAAGCATCAGGTAACAACGAATCGTACCCCAAACCGACACAGGTGGTCAGGTAGAGAATACCAAGGCGCTTGAGAGAACTCGGGTGAAGGAACTAGGCAAAATGGTGCCGTAACTTCGGGAGAAGGCACGCTGGCATGTAGGTGGAGGGACTTGCTCCCCGAGCCGAAGCCAGTCGAAGATACCAGCTGGCTGCAACTGTTTATTAAAAACACAGCACTGTGCAAACACGAAAGTGGACGTATACGGTGTGACGCCTGCCCGGTGCCGGAAGGTTAATTGATGGGGTTATCGCAAGAGAAGCTCCTGATCGAAGCCCCGGTAAACGGCGGCCGTAACTATAACGGTCCTAAGGTAGCGAAATTCCTTGTCGGGTAAGTTCCGACCTGCACGAATGGCGTAATGATGGCCAGGCTGTCTCCACCCGAGACTCAGTGAAATTGAACTCGCTGTGAAGATGCAGTGTACCCGCGGCAAGACGGAAAGACCCCGTGAACCTTTACTACAGCTTGACACTGAACATTGAGCCTTGATGTGCAGGATAGGTGGGAGGCTGTGAAGTGCGGACGCCAGTTCGCACGGAGCCATCCTTGAAATACCACCCTTTAATGTTTGATGTTCTAACCTGGCGCCGTGAACCGGCGTGGGGACAGTGTCTGGTGGGTAGTTTGACTGGGGCGGTCTCCTCCCAAAGTGTAACGGAGGAGTACGAAGGTCAGCTAATCACGGTCGGACATCGTGAGGTTAGTGCAATGGCATAAGCTGGCTTGACTGCGAGAGTGACGGTTCGAGCAGGTGCGAAAGCAGGTCATAGTGATCCGGTGGTTCTGAATGGAAGGGCCATCGCTCAACGGATAAAAGGTACTCCGGGGATAACAGGCTGATACCGCCCAAGAGTTCATATCGACGGCGGTGTTTGGCACCTCGATGTCGGCTCATCACATCCTGGGGCTGAAGTAGGTCCCAAGGGTATGGCTGTTCGCCATTTAAAGTGGTACGCGAGCTGGGTTTAGAACGTCGTGAGACAGTTCGGTCCCTATCTGCCGTGGGCGCTGGAAGACTGAGAGGGGTTGCTCCTAGTACGAGAGGACCGGAGTGAACGCACCGCTGGTGTTCGGGTTGTCATGCCAATGGCACTGCCCGGTAGCTAAGTGCGGAAGAGATAAGTGCTGAAAGCATCTAAGCACGAAACTTGCCTCGAGATGAGTCTTCCCTGAGACCCTGAGTCTCCTGAAGGGACGTTGAAGACGACGACGTTGATAGGCCGGGTGTGTAAGCGCAGCGATGCGTTGAGCTAACCGGTACTAATGACCCGTGAGGCTTAACCTTACAACGCCACAGGCGTTTTGAGTTGAGAGATTTTCAGCTTTGTTCACCGGATAGATATTTGCGGGAACGGAAGATTTTGTGCTGAAGCCAGGCGGCCAGCGAGACATAACGAAGGCGCATACAGAAGTATGTAACTGAGTTATGCGAGAGCAGCCAACGCAGCAGCAGCGCAAAAGAGCCGTTCCGTGCACAAAGAATTTGCCTGGCGGCAAGAGCGCGGTGGTCCCACCTGACCCCATGCCGAACTCAGAAGTGAAACGCCGTAGCGCCGATGGTAGTGTGGGGCTTCCCCATGCGAGAGTAGGGAACTGCCAGGCATCAAATTTAGTGTGCTGATATGGCTCAGTTGGTAGAGCGCACCCTTGGTAAGGGTGAGGTCCCCAGTTCGACTCTGGGTATCAGCACCAGTTATACCAGGGCGACAACATTGTGGCCCAAGCTTAGAAAGCAACAGTTTAAATAAGTCGTCTCAGACAACTTATAAAAGGATTTGCCTGGCGGCAAGAGCGCGGTGGTCCCACCTGACCCCATGCCGAACTCAGAAGTGAAACGCCGTAGCGCCGATGGTAGTGTGGGGCTTCCCCATGCGAGAGTAGGGAACTGCCAGGCATCAAACAAACGACAGAGCCTCAGCGAAAGCTGAGGCTTTTTCGTTTTTGGCGATTAAAAACGCATCACTCGCCGTAAAAAGATCTGGCTTTACTTAGCCAGTAATTAATCATCTACCCCAGCCCAGCCCAGCCCAGCCCAGCCCAGCCCAGCCCAGCCTAGCCCAGCCCAGGCAGGGTAGATTCTCTCTGCGATCCTTAATGAATAACCTGCGATAAAAACATACGCGTACGCTCAGATTTAGGATGCGCAAAAAATTCCTCGGGTGGCGCCTGTTCAACAATCTCTCCACGATCCATAAAGATCACACGGTCGGCAACGGTGCGCGCAAAGCCCATCTCATGCGTAACGCAAAGCATTGTCATCCCATCCTCGGCAAGTCCAATCATGGTATCCAGCACTTCCTTCACCATTTCCGGATCGAGCGCTGATGTCGGCTCATCGAACAGCATGATTTTGGGTTTCATGCAGAGTGAGCGGGCAATCGCCACGCGCTGCTGCTGGCCGCCAGAAATCTGTCCGGGAAATTTGTGAGCATGTTCCGCGATACGAACCCGTTCCAGATAATGCATCGCCAGCGCTTCCGCCTCCTTTTTTGGCGTCTTACGCACCCAAATCGGCGCCAGCGTACAGTTCTGCAGCACGGTCAGATGAGGGAACAGGTTAAAATGTTGAAATACCATGCCCACTTCGGTACGGACTTTTTCAATATTGCGCAGATCATCATTTAAATGAATGCCATCAACAATAATTCGTCCCTGTTGATGCTCTTCCAGATGATTAATACAGCGGATGGTAGTTGATTTGCCGGAGCCGGAAGGGCCGCACAACACGATACGTTCACGCGGTTTCACCGTCAGGTTTATATTTTTCAGAACGTGGAACTGACCATACCACTTATTCACATTTTCGAGCGTAATCATAGTATCTGCTGCATGAGTAACAGGTTTCATTAACATATTCCTTAGTGCGCTTTACGCCCGGTATTAAAACGATTTTCAAGGTACTGACTGTAGCGCGACATACTGAAACAAAAGATCCAGTAAACCAGTGCGGCAAAGACGTAGCCTTCGGTCGACATGCCAAGCCAGGCGGGATCGACCGTAGCCTGCTGTACGCTGCTGAAGAGATCAAACAGACCGATGATGATCACCAGACTGGTATCTTTAAACAGCGCGATAATGGTATTGACCAGGCCAGGAATGGTGAGTTTGAGAGCCTGCGGAAGGATGACCAGCAGTTGGGTCTTCCAGTATCCCAGCGCTAAGGATTCCGCGGCTTCGGTTTGCCCTTTAGGCAACGCTTGTAGCCCGCCGCGCACCACTTCCGCCACATAAGCCGATTGAAAGAGAATCACGCCAACCAGCGCCCGCACCAGCTTATCTATTGATGTTCCCTCTGCCATAAACAGCGGCAGCATGACAGATGACATAAACAGGACGGTAATCAGCGGCACGCCGCGCCAGAACTCGATAAAAATCACTGACAATGCGCGTACCACCGGCATTTTTGAACGGCGCCCCAGCGCCAGTAAAATGCCCAGCGGCAAAGCGCCGGCAATGCCTACTGCCGCGATAATCAATGTCAGCGTTAAACCGCCCCACTGGCGCGTTTCCACGCGCTCCAGCCCAAACAGACCGCCATAGAGCATCAGCCAGACGAAAAGGGGGTATACCACTGCCCAGACGGCGATATAGCGACCTCGCCGCGGCATACGGTTGATAAACATCGGGATCAGGGAAAACAGCCCAACAATTAATGCCACGTTGATACGCCAGCGCAGCTCATGCGGATAGAGACCATACATAAACTGGCCGAAACGTGCATGAATGAATACCCAACAGGCACCCTCTTTTGTACAGTCGGCCCGGCTTTCACCAAGCCAGTTAGCCTGAAAAATCAGCCAGTTCAACGCAGGGGGTATTAGGCTCCATATAATCCATAAACAGAGCAACGTCAGCAGCGTATTAAACCAGCTGGAAAAAAGATTTTTACGCGCCCAGCGCGACATGCGCATTACAGCATTTGTCGGAACAGGGGGCGAATCGTGTGTAGTGACTGTCATGATATGCCGTACCTTTTAACGCTCAACCAGGGCGATTTTGCGGTTGTAGATGTTCATAAGCAGCGAGATCAGCAGGCTGATCGTCAGGTAAACCGCCATTGTCATGGCAATCGTCTCTATGGCCTGGCCGGTCTGATTTAGCACCGTACCGGCGAACAGCGAAACCATATCGGGATAGCCAATAGCGGCTGCCAGCGAGGAGTTTTTAACGATATTCAGATACTGGCTGGTCAGCGGTGGAATGATCACCCGCATCGCCTGCGGAATGATCACCTGGCGTAACGTAACCGGATTAGGTAAACCCAGCGACATAGCCGCCTCATGCTGCCCATGCGGCACCGACTGAATACCGGAACGGATCACCTCAGCGATGAATGAAGAGGTATAAATAGAGAGCGCCAGCGTCAGCGCGGCCAGCTCAGGGATCAATACAAAGCCGCCGCGAAAGTTGAAGCCGCGCAGCGCAGGAATATCCCAGTGCATGGCTGCGCCAAATAGCAGATGGGCAATTAAAGGAAAAACAATCAGCATCGCCACTGCGGCGGGCCAGCTGCGGCGTAACCGGCCGGTTTTCAACTGATAGTTACGGTTGAAGCGAAATAGCGCAACCGTAGCGATAATAGCCAACAGCAGAGCGGCGATAAACGGCAGCGTTCCCGACGTATATTCAGGCCATGGGATATAAAGCCCACGGTTACTGATAAAAGCCAGATCAAAGGCATTCAGCGCCTGCCTGGGGCCGGGCAGGTTACGCAGCACGGCAAAGTACCAGAAAAATATCTGCAACAGCGGCGGAATATTGCGGAAGGTTTCAATATAAACGGTGGAAATCTTACGCAGCAGCCAGTTATCGGAAAGGCGCGCCAGGCCGATAAAAAAACCTAATACGGAAGCAAACACAATACAAAGCGCAGAGACCAGCAGGGTATTGGTTAAGCCCACCAGGAAAACGCGAGCATAGGTATCGCCGTCGGAATAGTCGATAAGATGCTGCACAATCCCGAAACCAGCGCTGCGTTCCAGAAAGCCGAAGCCGGAGGTAATTCCCCGGTTGGCCAGGTTGATAACGGTATTGTGGATGAGATAACCCACCACGGAAAACACCGCGAGAACGGCGAAAATCTGGTAAAGCCAGGCGCGAACCGCAGGATTAGAGAATGAAAAGTCCCTTTTCACGGTTGGGCGTTGAGACATGATCGACCTCAGAAACGAGAATACTGACGAGGGCACCGCTGGCGGTGCCCCGTGTGGTAGCAGGAATTAACGTACGGGTGGTGCGTACTGAATACCGCCATCTTTCCACAGAGCATTCTGCCCACGGGCGATTTTGAGCGGGCTATCTTTACCTACATTGCGATCGAAGCTCTCCTGATAGTTGCCGACCTGCTTGATAATGTTATAAGCCCACTTGTTATCCAGCTTCAGATCCTTACCAAAATCGCCTTCCGATCCCAGTAAGTGCGCCATATCCGGCGTGGTGGGTTTGGCCGCCATTTGGTCGACGTTCTTCGAGCTGATGCCCATCTCTTCAGCGTTAAGCATGGCGTAGAAAGACCACTTAACCACGGTGAACCAGTCGTCATCGCCACGACGGACGACCGGGCCAAGCGGCTCTTTAGAAATCACTTCTGGCAGAACAATAAATTCATCGGGCTTGCCCAGCTTAATGCGCAGGGCATACAGCTGTGACTGATCGGAGGCCAGCGTGTCGCAGCGACCGCTGTCGAGCGCCTTCGCTGACTCGTCGGAACGGTCAAAGGTTACTGGCGTGTACTGCATCTTATTGGCTTTGAAATAGTCCGCTACGTTGAGTTCTGTATCCGTACCGGCCTGAATACAGACAGTGGCGCCATCCAACTCTTTCGCGCTTTTTAGCCCGGCTTTGTTATGGGTAAGAAAGCCGATGCCATCATAGTAATTGACGCCCGCAAACAGGAAGCCCATGCCGCCGTCGCGAGAGGAGGTCCAGGTGGTATTACGCGATAAAATATCAACTTCGCCCGATTGCAGGGCGGTAAAGCGCTCTTTCGCGGTCAGCGGGGTGTATTTCACTTTACCTGCGTCGCCGAATAGCGCAGCGGCGGCGGCCCGGCACACATCCACATCCAGGCCAGTAAATTTACCGCTGGCATCGGCATAGGAAAAGCCAGGCAAGCCATCGCTAATCCCGCACTGAATAAATCCTTTCTTCTTAATGGCATCAAGGGTAGCGCCAGCATGGGCCTGATTCGCTACGGCCAGCAGCGACGCGGTAGCAAACAGAGCGGAAAGCATCATTTTATTCATACATATTCCTGTGTGGCGTGATCGTATTGTTATGGGGTGACGAGCGCTTTTACTGCGCTTTTCCTGTCTGTGGCGGTCAGCCATCCACAACTTTGCAAGGAGAGTGCCAAAGTTGCAGGATCCTGAATTTTTGTAGGGACGGTATTAATAACTGAAGGTAACGGAAAAGTTTGGTTACTATCGCGCACCAGTATGATGCGACGTAAGTCGCCGCGATCACAAAGAGTGCAAAGAGTTAAACAGGATGAGCGTAATGTGAAGTGGTGCGCAGATTAACGCCGGATGTTACGCGCATAAAAAAGCCCGCTAGCGTTACCGCTAACGGGCTGTAGAAAATTTAATTAACTAGTAGAGCGACGTTGCGCCAGCCGGGCGGGTTTTAAAACGGCGGTGCAGCCACAAATACTGGCTAGGCGCACGCAAGATTTCCCGCTCAATAATTTTATTCATATAGGCTGCGGCGGCCTGCTCATCGTCCAGCGGATAATCTTCCAGCTGCGGTTGAATCACCAGTTCATACCCTTGACCACGCTCTTTACGAATCAGCACCACGGTGATCATCGCTGGTTTGGCCATACGCGCCAGCATAAAGGTACCGTTGGTGGTCGCGGCCTGCGGAACAGCGAACAAAGGCGCAAAGACGCTGCCTTTCGGGCCGTAATCCTGATCGGGAGCAAACCAGACGGCTTCGCCTTGCTTAAGCGCTTTCACCATACCGCGCAGATCGCGGCGATCGATCATCGCCTTATTGGAGCGGGTACGCCCTTTGGTTTGTACCCATTCCATCAGCTTATTATTATGCGGTCGGTACATAGCCATCATCGGCTGACACAGCCCCATAGTGCGGCCGCCTAGTTCCAGCGACATAAAATGCACGCCGATAATTAGCGCGCCGCGTTTGTTTTTCTGCGCCGCGTGCAGGTTATGCAAACCATTGACGGTAAACCAGCGCTTCACACGGGCATCTGACCAAAACCACGCCATGCCGGTTTCCATCAGGCCCATACCTAACGATTCAAAATTATGGATGATCCGCTGTTCTAATTCATACGGGCTGAGATCGGGAAAGCAGAGTTCTAAATTACGCCGCGTGATACGTACCCGACGCGGCAAAAAGCGCATCGAGGTGCGGCCCATCCAGACGCCCAGGCGTTCAAGCAACGGAAAAGGAAGCTGAACCAGCAGGAACAGTACGCCAAGACCAAACCAGGTAAGCCAATGGCGCGGGTGCAACATATCAAGGGTAAAACGTGGAGAAGATTTCATGACGCTCTCATATGCGTAAAAGAAAGATGTAACGCATAAAGATGCCAATCAGTCGCGGTACAGGTTCTCAGACAACGATGGTACACAGAAGTTAGGCCGGGCGGCCCATATTTACAAAAAACGGACAATTCTTGAGGTCCAGACATTAAAAAAGGCGCATCCGGATGGAGCGCCTTTTTTCACAGCGGAGAAAATTAATTCATGCCGTATTTTTTCAGTTTCTTACGCAGCGTACCGCGGTTGATGCCCATCATCAGGGCTGCACGGGTCTGGTTGCCACGGGTATATTGCATCACCATGTCCAACAGAGGCTGCTCTACTTCAGCCAGTACCAGCTCATACAGATCATTGACATCCTGACCATTCAGTTGAGCAAAATAGTTCTTCAGTGCCTGTTTTACCGAATCACGCAGCGGCTTTTGCGTCACCTGATCCTGTGAGTTAACGGTAGAAACGGTCAGTACGTCAGAATTTACGCGTTGTTCGAACATAGTTCTGTCAGCTCTTTATTTCGTTTACGCAAGTTTTTCGAAGTATGCCTCCAACGCCTCCAGCTGTTCGCTGGCATCCTCAATGGCGTTGAATGTGCGCCGAAACTGGTCGTTTGGGGCGTTCTCCTGGAGATACCAGGAAACGTGTTTTCGCGCAATACGGTATCCCTTGCCATGACCGTAAAAGTCGTGCAGTTCCCGTATATGCCCGATGAGCAAGCGCTTCACTTCTGCCAGCGGCATGGGTGGGAGCAACTCCCCAGTGTCCAGATAATGCTGGATTTCCCGGAAGATCCACGGTCTTCCCTGAGCGGCGCGTCCTATCATCAGAGCATCAGCTCCCGTATAGTCGAGCACCGCCCTGGCCTTGTGCGGGTCAGTAATGTCTCCGTTCGCGATAACCGGAATGGAAACGTTCTGCTTAACTGTCCGAATGCTGTCGTATTCAGCGTTGCCGTTGAACAAACAGGCGCGGGTACGGCCATGAATGGTCAGAGCCTGGATACCACAACGTTCAGCCAATTGGGCAATTTCAGTGCAATTACGATTATCTCTATCCCAGCCAGTACGAATCTTTAAGGTCACCGGCACCTCTACTGCATTAACCACGGCGGTAAGAATATTCTTCACCACCTCGGGGTATTGCAGCAGCGCAGAGCCTGCCATCTTACGATTAACTTTTTTGGCCGGGCAGCCCATATTGATATCAATAACCTGAGCGCCGGATGCCACATTAATCCGTGCCGCTTCAGCCATTTCATCAGGATCGCAACCGGCAATCTGCACGGCGCGAATTCCGGGCTCGTCACTATGTACCATACGCAAACGAGATTTATCGCTGGCCCAAACTTCCGGGTTCGACGACATCATCTCGGAAACGGCCATACCGGCCCCCATCTGATAACAAAGCGTTCTAAAAGGCCTGTCAGTAATACCGGCCATCGGAGCGGCTATCAGTTGATTACGGAGCTGGTGTTGTCCAATGCGCATGAAAGAAGTGACCGTATCTACTCGCAAGGCGGCGTATATTACGCATTTTTTACCGAAGATGAAAGGCCAAACTTTGAACAATCAGTGGGTAAAAATCATGGAAAAGCCGGTTACTCCGTGACCCTTTAAACTTTATCTTTAAAAAACATAAGCTTAAAAACATGCGCTTGAATTGTGAGCAAAGATTTTTATTAAAATGTGATCTCAACCACAGGATAAAAGCGTCTTTCGGGCGCATAAAACCAGAGATATGACGTCAATAACGGCCCTGAAAGCAGCGATGGGCGGAGCGATCAACGCCTTACTCAGTTATTTGTCGGCCATGAAGCGGCTGCAGCGGACGACTATTCGCATTACGCAGCGCCTGCGTAATACGAGAAAGCTGCATTTGGGATGCTTCGACCGGCTGCTTCATGACCAGCCATATAATGCCTTCCGTGCAGGGCGGCGTCGTCAACGATCCGCTGAAGCGGTAATAGTGCTTATCTTGCGGAAACAGCGAGGCGAAAGAGACATTGGGCGGCAATGCTGCGCTATGATGTTGCCGCTGCGGCAGGGCGTTAAGCACCATTTCCAGCGCCGGATTGGCCTGACCGGCAACCAGCATAACGGCGACCACCATGCCTTCATCCTTGCTGTTAGCATGCACGAAATGCACCTCCAGTGGAAAGCGTTGCCCGTTAATATAATTCTCGCTGGGCGCGTGGAAATGGAACTGCTTTAACTGCCAGTGCTGCCTATCCAGCGCCACGCTGTTTCCCTCTTCAACGGTAATGTGAATCGTGTGGCCGTTATGGGTAATGCTGCCGGCAGGAGAAGAGAGATAAAGGTTTAACGGCGGCAGGTTCCCCGTAACAGGATCCCGGATATCAATGGGTGACTGATATTGACCTTGATTGCAGAAAAACCACTGCGCATTGAGGTTGCCCCAGTGCTCGGGCGCCGTATCGCCTTTATATGACCAGTGATTCTCCGCCAGCACCGATGTTATCCAGGCGAGCGGCAAGCTCAGCAGCACAGCGGTTATTTTTTGCATCCCTCTATCCCTTTAAGACTATCCGGTGTCTCAGCACCATCCAAGTTAAAGCCGCAAAGCGTTAACCCGTAGGGATGATATAAAAAACGCCATCTTTTGATGAATAGAAAAGAGGAAAAGGGAAATGGCGCGTTGCGATAGGAGCCCGCAACGCGCGCGAGGCAGGGTTTAGCGGCGGGTACCGGTAATACGGCACCACTCCTCTTTTTCAGCCACCGGATCAAGCGCAAAACGCTCACGGTAAGCTTCACACACGCTGTCAGCCTGGCTGGCGAGAATACCGGACAAGCCTAAATGGCCGCCGTGCTTCGGCAGAACGCTGATAAGCGGCGCCAGCTCGCGTAGCGGCCCGGCAAGAATATTCGCCACCACTACATCGGCGTTCAGATTATCTGGCTGCTGGTGGGGCAGGTAGAGCGACAGGCGATCGGAGACGCCGTTACGCTCAGCGTTATCACGGCTGGCCTGAATGGCCTGCGGATCGATATCAATACCGATGGCCTGAGCGGCGCCAAGCTTCAGGGCGGCGATAGCCAGAATACCGGAGCCGCAGCCGAAATCGATCACGGTTTTACCCTGCAAATCCAGGCCGTCAAGCCAGCTCAGACACATCGCGGTGGTCGGGTGGGTACCGGTGCCGAAAGCGAGGCCTGGATCGAGCATTACGTTAACCGCATCTGGGTCGGGTACATCGCGCCAGCTTGGACAGATCCATAACCGTTGTCCAAAACGCATCGGATGAAAATTTTCCATCCATTCGCGTTCCCAGTCCTTATCCTCGATCTGTTCGATCTTATGGCGAAAGCCGACGCCCAGCAGTGGATCCTGCTCCAGCAGGCTCACCACCTCCGCCATATCGGTTTCGGCATCAAACAGGCCGATAGCATCGGTATCGCCCCACAGGCGCGTCTCGCCCGGCAGCGGCTCAAATACCGGCGTATCGTGCGTATCCTGGAAGGTTACCGACACGGCTCCCTGTTCCATTAACAGGTCACCCAGCGCTTCTGCATCCGCACCGGTTGTGTTGATCTTAATTTGTATCCAGGGCATAGCGATTCTCTTTATTCATACAGTGAAGATGCGTCCGACGCTGAAGCCGAACGACCAAACAGGTTACCGATAATAAATGCCAGCAGGCTTAACAGCAGGGCCGGTACGATAGGATGAAATCCTGCCGGCTGCAGTTGCAGCGCCGCTAACAGGGTATAACAGGCCGCGCCGACAATCATGGCGCTCAGCGCGCCCGCCGCATTGGCTTTTTCCCAGTAAAGACCTAATACCAGCGGCCACAGGAACACCGCCTCCAGTCCGCCGAACGCCAACAGATTCAGCCAGATCAGCATATCGGGCGGATTCCACGCGGCCAGCAGCAGTAAAAGCCCCAGAACCAGCGTTACGATGCCGGAAAGGCGCCGCAGCCGTGGCTCGTTATCCATCTGTTGCGGATAGAGGCGCAGATAGAGATCTTTCACGATCGTGGCGGAAGATTGCAGTAGTTGCGCGTTGATCGTCGACATGATCGCCGCCATTGGCGCCGCCAGAAAGATTCCGGCGGCGAACGGCGGCAGGACAGTCAGCATCAGGGTAGGAATGACGCGATCCGGAATGGTCAGATCGGGCAGGATCGCCCGGCCCAGCGCCCCCGCCAGATGCATGCCAAACACCAGCACCGAAACAACCATGGTGCCGAAAATAATGCCGCGGTGCACCGCCTTGCTGTCTTTATAAGAGATACAGCGCACGGCGGTGTGGGGCAGGCCGATCACGCCGAAGCAGACCAATACCATAAAGGAAGAAAGGAACGTGGGCGTAATTATATTATCGACGCCCTGCGGCGTAATTAGACGCGGATCGATCTGCTGCAGCTTGCTGACGGCGGCGTGCATGCCGCCTGCCGCATGCACAACGGCAAACAGCAGCAAAAAGGTGCCGATCAGCATCACCAGTCCCTGCATCGCATCGTTCAGCACGCTGGCGCGAAAGCCGCCAAAAGCGGTATAGAGGGCAATGGTGCCGCCGAAGATCAGCAAACCGGTGTCATAGGGAATGCCCGCGGCGGTTTCCAGCAGCCGGGCGCCGCCGATAAACTGTACGGTCATGGCGCCGACAAATGCCACCAGCAGACTAAGGCTGGCCAACCAAACCAGCAGCGGGCTGCGGTAGCGCGCGTAGAGCATATCGTTGAGGGTAACCGCATTGTAGCGCCGCGCCAGGATAGCGAACTTTTTACCCAACACGCCAAGCGATAACCAAACGGCGGGTACCTGAATCATCGCTAACAGCACCCAGCCCAGGCCATATTTGTATGCCGCGCCCGGCCCGCCAATAAAGGAGCTGGCGCTGATATAAGTGGTAGTCAACGTCATCGCCAGCACGAAGCCGCCCATTGAGCGGCCGCCTAGGAAGTATTCGTTAAGGAAGTTTCCCTGACGGCGTTTGCGCATCGCGTAAACCGAGAGCAGGGCGATTAACAGCAGATAACCGAGCAGAGGAAGGATCACTTCAGTTTGCATCATCATCCTCCAGCGGAATCTCGCGGAAGCAGACGCGAACCATCAGCCAACAAAGAAAAATAAATAACAGCGGCGCAAACAGGCAGGAAAGTTCAAACCAGCGCGGCAGGCCGGTTAAGCCGGGCTGCATGCCGCCCAGCCAGGCGCAAAGCGCCCAGACGGCCAGATAGGCCACGGCCAGCCAGAAGGACCAGCGCGCCTCACGGTGTGCCTGAATAAAGCGCGTATCGACAAGAGTGCTTTTCATCATCAGCAAAACCAGAAAGAAAAAAGGCCGGACAAGCCGGCCTCAGACAGGGCAACAGGAAATTATTTCTCTGCCAGACCCAGTTTTTTCTCCAGATAGTGGATATTAGTGCCACCGTGCTGGAAGTTTTCGTCGCACATGATCTTCATCTGCAGTTCAACGTTGGTTTTTATCCCGTCGATGATCAGTTCAGCCAGCGCGTTTTTCATGCGGGCAATCGCCACGTCACGGTTTTCACCGTAGGTGATCAGCTTGCCAATCATGGAGTCATAGTATGGCGGCACGGTGTAACCGGCATAAATATGCGATTCCCAACGCACGCCGAAACCACCCGGCGCGTGGAAGCGCGTGATTTTGCCCGGGCTTGGCAGGAAGGTATTAGGATCTTCCGCGTTGATACGGCACTCCACCGCGTGGCCTTTCACCACGACTTCTTCCTGTTTGATCGACAGCGGCTGACCGGCAGCAACACGTAGCTGCTCTTTGATCAGATCCACGCCGGTAATCATCTCGGTAACCGGATGCTCAACCTGAATACGGGTGTTCATCTCGATAAAGTAGAACTCGCCGTTTTCATACAGGAACTCAAAAGTACCCGCACCGCGATAGCCGATCTCAACGCAGGCCTGGGTACAACGCTCGCCGATATAACGGCGCATTTCTGCCGTAATGCCCGGCGCCGGCGCTTCTTCCACCACTTTCTGGTGACGACGCTGCATAGAGCAGTCGCGTTCAGCCAGATAGATAGCGTTGCCCTGACCGTCCGCCAGCACCTGAATTTCGATGTGGCGCGGGTTCTCCAGGTACTTCTCCATGTAGACCATGTCGTTGTTGAAAGCGGCTTTCGCTTCCGCACGCGTCATGTTGATGGAGGTTTCCAGCTCTTTATCGCTACGGACAACGCGCATACCGCGTCCGCCGCCGCCGCCGGAGGCTTTGATAATGACCGGATAGCCGATACGTTTCGCGATCGACCGATTTTTCTCCATGTCATCGCCCAGCGGACCGTCAGAACCAGGTACGCAAGGTACGCCCGCTTTTTTCATCGCGTTGATTGCGGAAACTTTATCGCCCATCAGACGAATCGTTTCGGCACGCGGCCCGATGAAAATAAAGCCGGAGCGCTCAACCTGCTCGGCAAAGTCAGCGTTTTCAGACAGGAAGCCGTAGCCCGGATGAATAGCCACCGCGCCGGTGATTTCCGCAGCGGAGATCAGCGCCGGAATATTCAGATAGCTTTTTACTGACGGCGCCGGACCGATACAAACGGTCTCGTCAGCCAGCAGTACATGTTTTAAATCACGATCCGCGGTGGAGTGAACCGCAACGGTTTTGATGCCCAGTTCTTTACAGGCACGCAAAATACGCAGGGCAATCTCACCACGGTTGGCAATAACAATTTTATCCAGCATGGTTCGCCTCGTTATTCGATGACGACCAGCGGCTCGTCAAACTCAACAGGTTGACCGCTCTCGACCAGGATAGCTTTAACCACGCCCGCCTTGTCTGCTTCGATCTGGTTCATCATTTTCATGGCTTCAACGATGCACAGGGTATCGCCGATATTGACCTTCTGGCCCACTTCAACAAACGCTTTAGCATCCGGGCTCGGGGTGCGGTAGAAGGTTCCGACCATCGGTGAGCGAACAATGTGACCACTCAGTTCAGCGGCGGCAGGCGCTTCGATCGCTGGCGCGCTGGCTGGGGCAACGGCGGTAGCCAGCGCCGGCTGCGGAGCCGGTACAGCGTAAGCCTGTTGCATCATGGGATAAGGAGCGGCTGCAGGTGCGCGGCTGATACGAACTGATTCTTCGCCTTCGGAAATTTCAAGTTCAGCGATACCGGATTCTTCAACCAGTTCGATCAGTTTTTTAATCTTACGAATATCCATGAGTGTGGTTCCGTACTCTGTTTAATTTGATTTTGACAGGCGTTTTACTGCCGTTTGTAAAGCCCAGGAGTAACCGTCGACGCCAAGTCCACAGATTACACCGGCAGCAATATCAGAAAGCCAGGAATGGTGGCGGAAAGGCTCGCGGGCATGCACGTTAGTGATATGCACCTCGATAAAGGGAATATCCACCGCCAGCAGCGCATCACGAAGCGCTACGCTGGTATGCGTGAAAGCCGCCGGGTTGATAATGATGTAATCAACGTTGCCTCTCGCCTCGTGAATACGATCAATCAGAACGTGTTCTGCATTCGACTGTAAATGGCTTAGTTTCACATTCAACGCGCTGGCCTGCGATGTCAGATCGTCTACGATCCCGGACAGCGTGGTATGCCCATATTTGTCTGGCTCACGCGTCCCCAATAAATTGAGGTTGGGGCCATTCAAGAGCAGAATATGAAAATTATGCGCCATTATGCTGCTATCTCCTGCAATAAGTGAGGCATCGCGTAAAATACCTCGTGAAAAGCCATTTGTCACCTTTCTGAAGTGAAAAAGAGGCTTTCATCGCAACCGAAGCCGGGCATTATATCTATTTCGTTACTTTTCGCAGCTAAATACTGGTCGTATCTGCGGAGATTATCAACGCGAGCGGAAAAACTTTCTCTGAAGTTAGGCAGATATGTGGGATGCGGCACAAATTATGCCGCTATTTGGGCCACCAACGGCGAAATTTCTTATAACGCCAGGCCAGCAGGAGAATCGCCAGCAACACATAGAGAAGCGGCTGCGGAGAAACCACTTTAACTGACCAGATATAGTGGATGGGCGCAAGAATCGCGACCAGATAGATAAAGTTGTGCAGCGTTTGCCAATGTGGCCCAAGTCTGCGCTGAAACTTCTGCAACGAGGTAATCGCCAGCGCCAGCAGGATGACCCAACTAATAATGCCCAGCGTTAGATAAGGACGCGAAATTAATTCGGCGCCGAGCAGCGACAGATTATTGATGCCCAGTTCCAGCAGCGCGTAGCTTGCCAGATGCAGCGTGGCCCAGGCAAAACACCATAACCCCAGCAGGCGTCGTACGCGAATCAACAGCGGCTGGCGGCCATAGCGCGCCAGCGGCGTCACCAACAGCGTTGCCAGCAAAAACTTTAACGCCGTGCGCCCGGTAAAATGCTGAATATCTTTCGCCGGGTCGGCGCTAAATCCGCTGCCCTGTAGCACGGAGAAAATCAGCCACAGCAGGGGCAACAGGCCGGCCAGATGCAGCAGCACTTTCAGGCTCGTTATCTGTTTTAACGTCAGGCGCACTCAATAATTCTCCCTTAAATCCAGCCCGCGGTAGAGAGAGGCAACCTGTTCGCCATAGCCGTTAAATAACAGCGTAGGCTGCCGTTTAACATCCAGAATGCCGCCGCTGCCGATAAAACGCTCGCTGGCCTGCGACCAACGCGGATGATCGACGTGCGGGTTTACATTGGCGAAAAAGCCGTACTCATCCGGCGCCAGCTGATTCCAGGTGGTAGGCGGACGATCGCGCGTCAGTTTGATATGCACAATCGACTTAATGTTTTTAAAACCATATTTCCACGGCACCGTCAGACGGATCGGCGCGCCATTCTGCGGCGGCAGGGCTTTGCCATAAACGCCGGTGGTAAGCAGCGTCAGCGGATGCATCGCCTCATCCAGGCGTAAACCTTCGACATAGGGATAATCCAGCCCGCCGCCAATAAAGCGATCCTTTTGCCCTGGCATCTGGTCAGGTGCGTACAGCGTTTGAAAGGCGACATAGCGCGCATTGCCGGTCGGTTCGGCCGCTTTGAGCAATGCGCCTAATTCGAAGCCAATCCAGGGGATAACCATCGACCAGGCTTCAACGCAGCGCATACGATAAATACGCTGCTGCTGGGGAAAACGTTTAAATATATCGTCCATATCCAGCGTCAGCGGCTTCGCCACTTCACCATCGATACGAATTTTCCAGTTCTCTGTTTTTAGCGTGCCGGCGTTGGCGGCAGGGTCCGCTTTATCCAGGCCGAACTCATAAAAATTATTGTAACCGCTGACCTTTTCCTCTGGCGTGAGCGGCAGCGCCGCCTGCCAGGCGTCGGGTTTACTGAAATCCAGCGGACGGCCTGCGGGCGCAGGTGGACGATCGTTGCCCTTGAACCAGGAGAGTACGTCGGCCTGCGCGCCGCCGGGTACGCTAAGCGCAGCCGCACTTAAGCCCAGCGCCTTCAGCACCTGGCGCCGCTGCTGGTGGAAAATCGTTTCTGGGGTTACATCCGCTTCGGTAAGCTTATTCACCGGCTTCATGGTTCTACTCCTGTGCAGGCCCCCCGCCGCGCGGGCAGGGAGCAGATAACTAAGCATGAAGCAAAACAGCCATCCCGCGTCTGTTTTCACGCGAAAATATGAAATTTCCTGGTGAGCTTTATGCCTGAGCGATTTTTACCAGCGTGCGACCGGTTACTTTATTATCCAGCAGGCGCTGCGCGGCATCGGCGGCTTCCGCTAACGTCACCTCCGTGGTGGCCTGTTGATAGAAGCTGGCCGGCAGCGTTTTAACCAGGCGCTTCCAGGCTTCGATGCGGCGGGCGACAGGCGTTTGCACTGAATCGACGCCCTGCAGACGCACGTTGCGCAGAATAAACGGCATTACCGAGGTAGGCAGCGCAAAGCCGCCAGCCAGACCGCAGGCGGCCACCACGCCGGAATAGTGCATTTGCGCCAGCACGCTGGCCAGCACCTTATCGCCGACGGTATCAATCGCCCCGGCCCAGCGCTGTTTCTCCAGCGGTCGGCTTTCAGCCGTAAACTCGCTGCGCGGCAGCACCTTAACGGCGCCGAGCTGGCGCAGGTAATCGGTGTTGCTTTCCCGCCCGCTGACGGCGGTCACCTGATAGCCCAGCGCGCTGAGCAGGGCGACTGCCGTGCTGCCGACGCCGCCGCTGGCGCCGGTCACCAGCACCTCGCCTTTATCTGGCGTAATACCGCCATCTTCCAGTGCCATAACGCACAGCATAGCGGTAAAACCGGCGGTGCCTAAGATCATCGCCTGACGCCCCGTCATCCCTTCCGGCAACGGCACCAGCCAGTCGCCATTGACGCGCGCCTGTTCCGCCAGTCCGCCCCAGTGCGTTTCGCCAACGCCAAAGCCGGTCAATAACACTTGCTGACCCGGGTGAAAGCGCGGATCCTCGCTGTGATGCACGCTACCGGCAAAATCAATGCCGGGCACCATCGGAAACTGACGGATAATTTTGCCGTTACCGGTGATCGCCAGCGCATCTTTATAGTTGATGCCTGACCAGCTAACATCTACCGTGACGTTGCCCGGCGGCAACTGCTGTGGCGAAATATCGCTTAAGGCGACGCGGTAAGCGCCGTCAGATTGCTCAATCAATAAAGCCTGCATGAGATTCTCCTGAATTTTGTTATTCAATAGTAACGATACAGCCTCTGGCAACTATACTCGCCGAAGGGTAATAGAGTCTGACCGTTCGCAAATAAAACGCAGGCTATTGATTATTTTGCTGCTGGCGACGCGATACCTTCCGCATGTTTACCCTCTGGCACCCGCTCCTTATCGTAGTGGCGTGGTCATAACCGCAGTGAAAAAGGCACAGGGATGCGATTAACCACCAAACTCTCAGCGTTTGTTACGCTGCTTATTACTCTGGCGATAGTGTTGATGTTGGCAGGCTGTACGCTGAGCTTTATCTGGCTACGCAGCGAATGGACAGAACAGCAGGTACAGGCGTTGAGGACGGAAGTCGATCAGGCGCTGCTAACGCAAAGTCCCGCCGACTTGACGCCATGGCTACGGCGCACCATGCCGTTGATGGCGATAGAACAGTTACAAATTATCAGCAAAGAGAACGCCATTCTTTCGCTATCCCGCCGCCAGTATCCTCTGCTGGATGATGAACCCAATCGCTTTCGCCGTTACGATTTGCCGCTGCTGCATCAGCAGGGTTGGGTGCTGCGCGTTGAACTGCTCGACCCGGCAAATACCCGGTTTAAATCGCTGCTCGGCTCCTCAATGATCATTGCCGTGGTGCTGGCTGCGGCTTTTATGCTGTTGCTGCTGGTGCCCACCCATCGCTGGCTATGGCGGCAACTCAAGGGGATGGAAAGCCTGGAAAAGCGCGCTGAACGAATTATTGACGGCGAGCGGCGCGGTATCGGGCGCGGCAATGTGAATGAATGGCCTTCAAAAGCCTCTACCGCCATCGATTTGCTGCTGGACGATCTGCAGGAGGCGGGCGAACAGCGCACCCGCATCGATACCCTTATCCGCGCCTTTACCGCGCAGGATGCCGCGACCGGCCTGAATAACCGCCTGTTTTTTGACAATCAGCTGGCGACGCTGTTGGAAGATCAGGAGAAGGTGGGCACGCACGGCGTGGTGATGATGATCCGTCTGCCCGATTTTGACAGCCTGAGCGAAATATGGGGCAGCAGCGTGGTACAGGACACGCTCTTTTCGCTGGTTAATATGCTTTCAACCTTTGTTATGCGCTATTCGGGCGCGCTGCTGGCACGCTACTTTCGCAGCGATTTTATGGTTCTGCTGCCGCACCGCACGTTAAAAGAGGCGGACGGCATCGCCGCGCAGCTGATTAAAGCGGTTGATGCGCTGCCGCCTGGGGCGATGATTGACCGGCAAAACATGATGCATATCGGCATCAGCGCGTGGCGCAGCGGGCAAACCACCCAACAGGTGATGGAAAGCGTTGAGCAAGCCACGCGCCATGCCTCGTTGCAGGGCGGCAACACCTGGGTAACGGCGGAAGGCGCGGATACCGACGGCGGACGCGGCAGCGTTAAATGGCGCACGCTGCTGGAGCATACGCTGAAGCGCGGCGGGCCGAGGCTCTATCAAAAGCCCGCCGTATTACGCGATGGCCATGTTCATCACCGAGAGATGCTGCCGCGAATTTTTGACGGTGAAAAAGAGCTGCTGGCGGCGGAGTTTATGCCGCTGGTACAGCAGATGGGGTTGGCGGAGGCTTACGATCGTCAGCTAATGCAGCGCATCATGGCGCTCTCCGCCTGTTGGCCGGAAGAGACGCTGGCGGTTCCGCTCACTATCGATTCGTTATTACAGCCTGCGTTTCAGCGAACGCTGCGCGATATGCTGCTGCAATGTACAAAATCGCAGCGGCAGCGTTTTTTATTTGAACTTGCTGAGGCAGAAGTGTGTCAACACTTCAATCGTTTGCAACCGGCGCTGCGATTGCTGAAAGGTTTTGGCTGCCGTTTGGCCGTCAGCCAGGCCGGATTAACGGTGGTTAGCACCGCCTACATTACCCTGGCGGGCGTTGAGCTGATTAAGCTGCATCCGGGCCTGGTGCGTAATATTGATCGACGCACTGAAAACCAGCTGTTTGTGAAGAGTTTACTGGAGGTGTGTACCATGACGCCGGCGCAGGTTTTCGCCGCGGGCGTCAGGACGCGGGAAGAGTGGCAAACGCTATCGGCGCTTGGCGTTGCCGGCGGGCAGGGCGACTTTTTCTCTACTTCCCAGCCGGTTAACAGCAATGTGAAAAAATATTCGCAAAGAGTTCGGGTTTAGCCGGATGATTTGACATAATGACGCGCGGTTAGGGAGCCAGCGGCTGTTTGCGGCGGCCAACCGCCGTGGAATTTAAATGTTAGATTTTATAACCGTTATGTCCGCTTACCAGCCCGATTTCGTGGGTATTCAGCTGGTTTTTCGGCCGAATATTGTGGCATCACTTCGATCACTTGGTAACCAGCGCGAGATAGCGTGATTTTTCACCGAAGTAGAACGTTTTTGCGCCTTGTGGCGGCTTCGCGTGGTTGGTAAAGTAAGCGGATTTTATTTTCCGCCCCCAGCTTGCAGGATTATCCTTTAGTATGTTTAAAAAATTTCGTGGCATGTTTTCCAACGACTTGTCCATTGACCTGGGTACCGCGAATACCCTGATTTATGTCAAAGGCCAGGGTATCGTGCTGAATGAGCCCTCAGTCGTTGCTATCCGTCAGGATCGTGCCGGCTCCCCCAAGAGCGTTGCGGCTGTCGGTCATGATGCAAAACAGATGCTTGGTCGTACGCCGGGCAATATTGCCGCTATTCGTCCAATGAAAGATGGCGTTATCGCTGACTTCTTTGTTACTGAAAAAATGCTGCAGCACTTTATTAAGCAGGTGCATAGCAACAGTTTTATGCGTCCCAGCCCGCGTGTGCTGGTATGCGTTCCGGTCGGCGCCACGCAGGTTGAGCGCCGCGCAATCCGTGAATCTGCTCAGGGAGCAGGCGCACGCGAAGTCTTTCTGATCGAAGAGCCGATGGCGGCCGCCATTGGCGCAGGCCTGCCGGTATCTGAAGCAACCGGTTCGATGGTGGTGGATATTGGTGGCGGTACCACCGAGGTGGCGGTTATCTCCCTTAACGGCGTCGTCTACTCCTCTTCCGTGCGTATCGGTGGCGATCGTTTTGATGAAGCTATTATTAATTATGTGCGCCGTAACTACGGTTCACTGATTGGTGAAGCTACCGCAGAGCGTATTAAGCATGAAATCGGTTCTGCCTATCCGGGTGATGAAGTACGCGAAATCGAAGTCCGCGGACGTAACCTGGCGGAAGGCGTGCCGCGTGGCTTTACGCTGAATTCCAACGAAATCCTCGAAGCCCTGCAGGAGCCGTTGACCGGCATCGTGAGCGCGGTGATGGTGGCGCTTGAGCAGTGTCCGCCGGAGCTGGCCTCTGATATTTCAGAGCGCGGTATGGTACTGACCGGCGGCGGCGCGCTGCTGCGCAACCTCGACCGTCTGCTGATGGAAGAGACCGGCATTCCGGTAGTGGTGGCGGAGGATCCGCTGACCTGCGTCGCACGTGGCGGCGGTAAAGCGTTGGAAATGATCGACATGCACGGCGGCGATTTGTTCAGCGAAGAATAATCTGCCAGAAGGGAGTGCGCGGCGAAAGCAACACTCCCTTTTTTTGATGTCGGGGAATACGCAGAGTTTATGAAGCCAATTTTCAGCAGGGGGCCCTCCCTGCAGCTCCGCCTTTTTCTGGCGGTTATTGTGGCCATCGGCATTATTGTTGCCGACAGCCGCGTGGGTTCGTTTACCCAAATCCGTAACTATATGGACACGGCAGTCAGTCCATTCTATTTTCTGGCCAACGGGCCACGACAAATTCTGGACAGCGTTGCTGATACGCTGGCCTCTCGCCAGCAGCTGGAACAGGAAAATAAAGCGCTGCAGCGCGAACTCTTTCTGAAAAATAGCGAGCTGCTGATGCTGGGACAATACCGGCAGGAAAATGCGCGTCTGCGCGAACTGTTAGGATCGCCGCTGCGTCAGGATGAGCACAAGATGGTGACGCAGGTCATCTCTACCGGCACCGATCCCTATACCGATCAGGTGGTGATTGATAAAGGCAGCGTGAACGGCGTTTATGAAGGCCAGCCGGTGATTAGCGATAAAGGCGTCGTCGGGCAGGTGATTGCGGTAGGTCAGATGACCAGCCGCGTGCTGCTGATTTGCGATGCCTCGCATGCGCTGCCGATTCAGGTACTGCGTAATGATATCCGGGTTATCGCCGCCGGCAATGGCTGCACTGAAGATCTGCAGCTGGAGCATCTGCCGGGCAATACTGATATTCGCGTCGGCGATGTGTTGGTCACTTCCGGCCTCGGTGGCCGTTTCCCGGAAGGGTATCCGGTGGCGGTGGTCTCCTCGGTGAAAGTGGATACGCAGCGCGCCTATACGGTTATTCAGGCGCGTCCGACGGCCGGGCTGCAGCGTCTGCGCTATTTGCTGCTGCTGTGGGGCGCGGATCGTAACGGTGATATGCCGATGGCGCCGGATGAGGTTCATCGGGTAGCGAACGAACGGCTGATGCAGATGATGCCGCAGGTGCTGCCGCCTGCCGGTGAGATGGGCCCGCCGCTGCCGCCGGAAACCGAAAGCGCGCCAGCGCAGACGGCACCATCAGCCGAAAGCCGAGCCGCGGCACCGGGCAACCAGCCTGCCACACAGGGAGGCCGTCCTTGAGCCGCTATCGCAGCCACGGCCGCTGGGTTATCTGGCTCTCTTTCCTGGTGGCGCTGATACTGCAAATTATGCCGTGGCCGGACGATTTCTATATGTTTCGTCCTTCCTGGCTGTTGCTGATCCTGATCTACTGGCTGTTGGCGTTACCGCATCGGGTGAGTGTTGGCACCGGCTTTGTGATGGGCGGCATTATGGATCTTATCTCCGGTTCCACGCTGGGCGTGCGCGCGCTGGCGCTGAGCATTATCGCCTATCTGGTGGCGTTTAAGTTCCAGCTTTTCCGTAACCTGGCGTTGTGGCAACAGGCGTTAATGGTTATGGTGCTGTCGCTGGCGATGGATGTCATTGTTTTCTGGGCTGAGTTTTTAGTTATCAATATTTCGTTCCGACCAGAGATATTCTGGAGTAGCGTAGTAGACGGTATTTTGTGGCCGTGGCTATTCTTATTGATGAGAAAGATTCGTCGTCAATTCGCTGTTCAGTAAGGACAACTATGTTATCCCTTTATCTTGCCTCCGGTTCACCGCGTCGTCGTGAACTGCTGACGCAGCTTGGCCTGCATTTCGAACGCGTTATGACTAACGTTGAAGAGCGGCGCCGCGAGGAAGAGAGCGCACAGCACTATGTGCGTCGGCTGGCGCGTGAAAAAGCCCAGGCGGGCGTCGCGGCGGCGCCGCAGGATCTGCCGGTGCTGGGCGCCGATACCATTGTGGTGCTGAACGGCGAAGTGCTGGAAAAGCCGCGCGATGCGCGGCATGCTGAAGAGATGCTGACGCGCCTCTCCGGTCAGACGCATCAGGTGCTGACGGCGGTGGCGCTGGCGGATCGTCAGCGTGAGCTTGATTGTCTGGTCACCACGGAGGTGACATTCCGCTTGCTGACGCCGCAGGATATTCATGACTACATCGCCAGCGGCGAGCCGATGGATAAAGCGGGCGCTTACGGTATTCAGGGGCTTGGCGGCAATTTTGTCAGAAAAATTAACGGAAGCTATCACGCCGTGGTTGGCCTGCCGCTGGTGGAAACCCGCGAACTGCTCAGCCATTTTCAATCGTTGCGTGAGGTAAGTAAGGGGAGATGATGACGGCTGAGCTACTGGTTAACGTCACGCCATCAGAAACGCGCGTGGCCTACATTGACGGCGGTATCCTGCAGGAAATTCATATCGAACGCGAAGCGAAACGCGGCATCGTCGGCAATATCTATAAAGGCCGCGTAAGTCGGGTGCTGCCGGGCATGCAGGCCGCGTTTGTCGATATCGGCCTGGATAAAGCGGCGTTTCTGCACGCCTCCGATATTATGCCGCATACCGAATGCGTGGCTGGCGAAGAACAGAAGAACTTCAGCGTCAGGGATATCGCCGAGCTGGTGCGTCAGGGCCAGGATCTGATGGTGCAGGTGGTAAAGGATCCGCTGGGCACCAAAGGGGCGCGCCTTACTACCGACATTACCTTGCCTTCGCGCTATCTGGTGTTTATGCCGGGCGCCTCGCACGTGGGCGTATCGCAGCGCATTGAAAGCGAAGCCGAGCGCGATCGCCTGAAGGCGGTGGTTTCCGCCTGGTGCGACGAGCAGGGCGGCTTTATCATTCGTACCGCGGCGGAAGGCATTGGCGAAGAGGAGCTGGCGCAGGACGCCGCGTTTCTTAAGCGCCTGTGGACCAAGGTGATCGAGCGTAAAAAGCGCAATAAAACGCGCTGCCGCCTGTATGGCGAGTTAGCTCTGGCGCAGCGCGTACTGCGTGATTTTGCCGATAGCGCGCTCGATCGTATTCGTGTCGATTCACGACTGACCTATGAGCTACTGCTGGAATTCACCTCTGAATATATGCCGGAAATGACCGCCAAGCTGGAGCATTACAGCGGCCGTCAGCCGATTTTCGATCTCTATGACGTGGAGAATGAAATTCAGCGTTCGCTCGATCGTAAGGTTGAGCTGAAGTCGGGCGGCTATCTGATCATCGACCAGACGGAAGCGATGACCACCATCGATATCAATACCGGCGCCTTCGTCGGTCATCGCAACCTTGATGAAACCATCTTTAACACCAATATCGAAGCGACGCAGGCGATTGCGCGCCAGCTACGACTGCGCAACCTTGGCGGCATCATTATTATCGATTTTATCGATATGAATAATGAAGAGCATCGTCGCCGCGTGCTGCACTCGCTGGACAGCGCGCTGAGTAAAGATCGGGTGAAAACCAGCATTAACGGCTTCTCCGCGCTGGGGCTGGTGGAAATGACACGCAAGCGGACCCGGGAAAGCATTGAGCATGTGCTGTGTCAGGACTGCCCGGTCTGTAAAGGTCGCGGTACGCTGAAAACCGTCGAAACCGTCTGCTACGAAATCATGCGTGAAATTGTGCGCGTTCATCATGCCTATGATTCCGACCGTTTCCTGGTCTATGTATCACCCACCGTGGGCGAGGCGCTGAAAAGCGACGAGTCGCACGCGCTGGCCGAAGTGGAACTGTTTGTCGGCAAGCAGGTGAAAGTGCAGATCGAACCGCTTTACACTCAGGAACAGTTCGACGTCGTGATGATGTAAAATCTGGTTAATATTTTGGTCTGCCTTTGACGATTTCTCTCCAGTCAAGCGCTAAAAATGCGCGTCTGTTTCAGGTAAACTCTGCTGACCTGATTCTCCCTGGCTGCTGCAACGGCACGTTCGGGAATAGGAGCCAGCTTATTCATCCGTTCAGTGTGCGCAAGGCAAGGAGAGGTGTGTGAGGCAACTGCCCAGGATCCTGTTACTTACAGGCGCTGCGGTAATCGTGATCGTTGCGCTACTGGTCAGTGGCTTGCGGCTGGTGATGCCGCAGCTTAATCATCATCGCAGCGCGCTGCTCAGCGCCGTTTCCTCGGCGACCGGTTTAACCGTTGATGCCGCTTCCCTGAACGGGCGTTGGGAAAACTTCGGGCCAACGCTGGATGTGCGTCAGCTGGCGGTTTCCCTGCCCGACGGCGGTTCGCTGGATATCAACCGCGTGACGCTGGCGCTGGATGTCTGGCAATCTCTGTTACATGCCCGCTGGCAGTTTCGTGAGCTGACCTTCTGGCAGCTCGATTTCGATAGCCGTTCGCCGCTCATCAGTAATGATAAAAATAACCATACGTTAAAGGCGGGGCAAATCAATGAACTGTTCCTGCGACAGTTCGATCACTTCGATCTACGCGATAGCCGCATTCGCTTCCAGACCCTTTCCGGTCAGCGTGCCGAACTGTCGATCCCGCGTCTGAGCTGGCTAAACGAAAAAGCGCGTCACCGTGCGGAAGGGGAAGTGAACCTCTCCAGCTTTACCGGCCAGCATGGCGTGGTACAGGTACGTCTGGATTTGCATGATGAAAACGGCCTGCTGAACGATGGTCGCATCTGGTTACAGGCGGACGATGTCGATCTCAAGCCCTGGCTGGGACAATGGATGCGCGACAACACCACGTTGCAGAGTGCGCGCTTCAGCCTGGCCGCCTGGCTAAGCCTGAAAGAGGGTGAAGTCTATGATGGCGATGTCTGGCTGAAACAGGGCGGCGCGCGCTGGCAGGGTGATAAGCAAGCGCATCGGCTGGACGTGGATAACCTGACGATGCATCTGGCGCGCTGGCGCAGCGGCTGGACGGTCACTGTGCCGCAAAATAGCCTGCGTACCGACGGCCAGGCCTGGCCAAAAGGGCACTTTTCTCTTGCCTGGCTGCCGCAGCACGCTATCGGCCCGGATCCGCAGAATGTGGAAGAGCTGCGCGTACGCGCTACCGGGCTGCATCTGCAACGGCTGGAGCCGTTAATTCCGCTATTTTCTCGCCTGTCCCCTCAGATGCTGGAAAACTGGCGCACCCTGCAGCCGCAGGGGAAAATTGATGCGCTGGCGCTGGATATTCCGCTGCAGCAGCCTGATCAAACCCGCTTTCAGGCGCGCTGGCACGATTTAAGCTGGCAACACTGGCAGTTGCTGCCCGGCGCGCAGCATGTCAGCGGCACACTGAGCGGCAGCCTGCCGGATGGGCGTCTGGATATTGGCATTAAGGATGCGGTAATGCCTTACGGCACGATGTTCCGCGCCCCGCTGGAGATCAGCAGCGCCACCGGCACGCTAAGCTGGCAGCGCAGTGAAAATGCGTTGGCGCTACAGGGCAAAAACCTGGATGTGCAGGCGCGATCCCTGTGGGCCAAAGGGGATTTCAGCTATCGCCAGGGCGCGGGGCTGGCGCCACGTCTCGATATTCTGGCCGGTATCAACGTAACCGATGCCGGCGACGCCTGGCGCTATTTCCCTGAGCCTCTGATGGGCACCCATCTTACTGACTATCTCAGCGGCGCCATCAAGGGCGGTCAGGCGACTAACGCCACGCTGCTGTTCGCCGGCAATCCGAAACTGTTCCCCTTCCGCCATAACGACGGCATGTTTGAAGTCGCGGTGCCGCTGCGTCGGGCAAGCTACGCTTTCCAACCGGGCTGGCCCGCGCTTGAAAACATGGATATCGATCTCGACTTTGTTAACGATGGCCTGTGGATGAAAGCAAAGCAGGCGATGCTCGGGAAGGTGCAGGCAAATAACGTTAGCGCCGTCATACCGGATTACTTGAAAGAGAAGCTGATCATCAACGGCGATCTACGCGGCGAGGCGGCGGATATTCATGACTATTTTAAGCAGACGCCGTTACGATCTTCGCTGGGCGCCGCGCTGGATGAGCTACAGCTAAGCGGGCAGACCGGCGGACATTTACAGCTGGATATCCCGCTGGACGGCAAGCTGGTTCATGCGCGCGGCGATGTACAACTTGCTGATAACAGTCTGTTTGTCGTGCCGCTGAATAGTCGGTTAACCGCACTCAACGGCAGCTTTACCTATGATAACGGCAACCTGCGCAGCGATACGCTGCGGGCCAACTGGTTCGGACAGCCGGTGACGGTTGATTTCCATACCGAAGAGCGCCCGCAGGATTATCAAATCGGCGTTAATCTGGCGGCAGACTGGCAGGTGAATAAACTGTCGCCGCTGCCTGCCGGGGTCAGCCAACAGCTGAAGGGCACGCTCCCCTGGCGGGGAGATGTAGCGATAAAGCTACCGCATCAGGGCGGGGCGAATTATAAGATCAATCTCACCGGCGACCTGAAAGAAGTAAGCAGTAACTTACCTTCGCCGTTGGGCAAAAAGCGCGGCGAAGCGTTGCCGCTGAAGATCACCGCCACCGGCGATCTGCAACACTTTGATTTACAGGGCGCGATAGCGAATCGGCAGCGTTTTAACAGCCGCTGGCTGCTCGGGAAACAGCTGCGCCTCGATCGCGGTATCTGGCTGAACGAGGCGAAAAGCACGCCCGCCTTACCGGACACGCGCGGCATGACGCTGCACCTGCCGCCGCTGGATGGCGACAGCTGGCTGAAACTGTTGATGGCCAACGGCGGAACGCAGAACCCCACGCCAAAAGCGGGCGGCGGTAGCGCCATCAGTAGTAACAGGCTGCCGGGCGATATCACGCTGAGCACCCCCGCGCTTCAGCTGGCGGGTCAGCAGTGGCACGATACGCAGGTAACGCTACGGCAGTTAATGGCCGGCGGCATACAGGTTGACGCGCAAAGTAAGGAGATCAACGGCCAGCTAGATATTCCTGCCAGCGGTCCGTGGCGCGCGCATCTTGGCTGGCTTTATTACAATCCTGAATGGAAAAGCAACAGCGACGCCTCTGGCACCGCATTGTCGCAGGAAAGCATGGCGATTAACTTTGCCGCCTGGCCGGCGTTGCAGATTAACTGTGACGAATGCTGGCTGCGCGGGCAAAAATTCGGCCGTATCCAGGCCAACCTGACGCCGCAGAACGATACCTTAACCTTGACCAATGGCCTGGTGGATACCGGCAGTTCGCGTCTGAGCGTGAGCGGAGAGTGGGTGAATCGTGCTAATGAACAGCGCACCTCGCTTAAAGGCAAGCTGAGCGGCAGCAATATCAATAATGCGACCAACTGGTTCGGCGTCAATACGCCGCTGCGCGATGCGCCTTTTGCGCTGGAATATGATTTGCACTGGCGCGCCGCGCCCTGGCAACCGTCGGAATCTTCATTGAGCGGGCTGCTGAAAACCCATTTTGGTAAAGGGCAAATCGCAGATGTCAGTAGCGGACGCGCTGGCCAGCTGTTGCGTCTGGTGAGCTTCGATGCGCTATTGCGCAAGCTGCGTCTCGATTTTAACGATACCTTTAGCGAAGGCTTCTGGTTTGACTCGATTAACGGCACGGCATGGATTAAAGATGGCGTGATGCAAACCGACAATTTACTGGTCGATGGCCTTGAGGCGGATATCGCCATGCAGGGCAAGCTGGATCTGGTGCAGCGGCAGATCGATATGGAGGCGGTCGTCGCGCCTGAAATCTCGGCATCGGTAGGCGTCGCCACCGCATTCGTTATCAATCCCGTGGTCGGCGCGGCGGTTTTCGCCGCCAGCAAAGTGCTGGCGCCGCTGTGGAACAAAATTTCGCTGCTGCGTTATCACATCAGCGGACCGATAGATAAGCCGGAAATTAACGAAGTGCTGCGTAAACCGCGCGAAAAGAGCGCGAAGTGAATTTGACGCCGCAGGGGAATTACCGCAGGCTATAGCAATAATGTCACACAACGAGTGAGAAACGATGAGTCTGAATCTGGTAAGTGAGCAATTGCTAACTGCGAACAACATCAATCAGCAGGATTTGTTCACCCTGCTTGGGCAGCTTTCAGAACGTCGCCTGGATTATGCCGACCTCTATTTCCAGTCCAGCTACCATGAGTCCTGGGTGCTGGAAGATCGCATCATTAAAGATGGCTCCTGGAATATCGATCAGGGCGTTGGGGTACGCGCCGTTAGCGGTGAAAAAACCGGCTTCGCCTATGCCGATCAGATCACCCTGAACGCGCTGCAGCTGAGCGCTCAGGCCGCGCGCAGCATTGTACGCGAGCAGGGCAACGGCAAGGCGCAGGCGCTGGCGGCGGTAACGCACCCGGCGCTCTATCCCGCTTTCGATCCGTTACAAAGCCTGTCGCGTGAAGAAAAAATCGCCCTGCTGCACCGCGTCGATAGCGCGGCGCGCGCGGCGGATAAGCGCGTGCAGGAAGTCAGCGCCAGCCTGAGCGGCGTGTATGAACTGGTGCTGGTGGCGGCCACCGACGGCACGTTGGCGGCAGACGTTCGTCCGCTGGTGCGCCTGTCGATAAGCGTACTGGTGGAAGAGGATGGTAAACGCGAGCGCGGCGCCAGCGGCGGCGGCGGACGTACCGGCTATGATTTCTTCCTGGCTGATGAGGCAGGCGAAGTGCGGGCGGAGCGCTGGGCGCGCGAAGCGGTACGCATGGCGCTGGTCAATCTCTCCGCCGTAGCGGCGCCAGCGGGATCCATCCCGGTGGTACTGGGCGCTGGCTGGCCGGGCGTACTGCTGCACGAAGCGGTCGGGCATGGTCTGGAAGGCGATTTTAACCGTCGCGGCACCTCGATGTTCAGCGGTCAGATGGGCAAGCTGGTGGCCTCTGAACTTTGTACGGTGGTGGATGACGGTACGCTGGATGGCTTGCGTGGTTCGTTAGCGGTTGATGATGAAGGCGTGCCGGGCCAGTACAACGTGCTGATCGAAAACGGCGTACTGAAAGGCTATATGCAGGATAAGCTTAATGCGCGTCTGATGGGCGTTAAGCCCACCGGCAACGGCCGCCGCGAATCCTATGCGCATCTGCCGATGCCGCGTATGACCAACACCTATATGCTGGCGGGGCAGTCTACGCCGCAGGAAATTATCGAAAGCGTCGATTATGGTCTTTATGCGCCTAACTTCGGCGGCGGCCAGGTGGATATCACCTCCGGCAAGTTTGTTTTCTCTACCTCAGAAGCTTATCTGATCGAAAAAGGGAAAGTGACGCGTCCGGTAAAAGGCGCCACCCTGATTGGCTCCGGTATTGAGGCGATGCAGCAGATCTCGATGGTTGGCAACGACCTGGCGCTGGATAAAGGCGTGGGCGTTTGCGGCAAAGAGGGGCAAAGCCTGCCGGTAGGCGTCGGCCAGCCGACGCTGAAACTGGATCGTTTGACCGTAGGCGGCACCGCCTGATCCTTCTCCCCTGGCAGGCTCTCTGCCAGGGGATTTAACCGCTGTTGCGGTGCTCCTGATAGATTTCCGCCACCTTGTTAAACCAGGCGCTAAGGTAATCAATACAGACCTGCACCTTAAGCGGCAGTTTATCTTTCTGGGTATAAAGCGCATACACCGGACGCGGATCTGACTGATAGCGGCTAAACAGAATCTCCACCTCACCCGCCTTAATCTCTTCAATCACCCACATCAGCGGAACATAAGCGATGCCGCAGCCTGCCTTCAGCCAGCGGATCAGCGTTTGTGAATCATTAGTCACAAAGCGTCCCTGTGGCGAAAGATGGGTGCTGATCCCTTCCGGAGCGATCAGTTCGAAATCGCTGTCCGGCCGCACGCTGTATTCCAGCCAGGAAAAATTAGCGATATCGGCGGGTTTGTCGGGCGTACCGTGCTGCTCAAGATAGTGTTTCGCGGCGCAAACCACCATCGGCATCGAGCCGAGGCGGCGGGAAAAGAGGCTGGAATCCTGTAACGCGCCGACCCGAATCACTACGTCCAGCCCGTCGGCAATCAGATCAGGAGCCGGAATGCCGGTGACCAGATTCACCGTCAGCCCGGGGTATTCCTGCAACATTTCCGCCGTCATGGTGGCCAGGACGTTTTGCGCCATGGTCGACGAGCTGCCGATGCGCAGCGTGCCAATCGGCGAGTTATTAAAAGCATACAGCTGTTCATGCACCTGATGCGCTTCCGTCAGCATGCGGCGGCAGCCCTGATAATAGATGCGGCCCGCCTCGGTTAGCCCAATGCTGCGAGTGCTGCGGTTCAACAATTTAACCTGTAGTTCATCTTCCAGTTTGGAGACGATTTGGCTGATTGCCGAAACGCTCATATGCAACTGGCGCGCAGCGGCAGTAAATGACCCCAATTCAACCACTTTGGCAAAAACCGACATACCCTTGAGTCGTTCCATTATTCACTCTGGCTTAAAAGTGATTTAGATCACATTATGTAGATAACTTATAGTCAGGCGCGTTACTATATGACGCCGGGTTGCCGTCTGGTAACTCACCTTTTGTGCCAGGACACTTAAGTACACGCTATGCTTTAGGTGCTGATATCCGTCTGACAGTGTACCTGTCGTCCGATCATCATCAACCCGTAATATGAAACCACCTGTATTTGCAGGCCGTTTCGTGCTGGCATAACGGTATGACCCGGTTACGTATTAATAAGGATAAAAGATGAGTGTGTTACCGGTTATCGTCATATTTGGGCTCTCTTTCCCGCCCATATTTTTTGAAATCATTGTCTCGCTCTTGCTGTTCTGGCTGGTACGTCGCGTACTGCTGCCGGTCGGCCTGTATGATTTTGTCTGGCATCCGGCGCTATTTAATACCGCACTCTACTGCTGCCTGTTCTATTTAGTATCCTGTCTGTTCGTCTGAGGTTATAAGTGAAAGCTCTAATAAGAAAAATTGCGCGCTATGCCATTACCCTGATTCTGGTTGTTATCGCCGTGGTGGTTGTTTTCCGCGCCTGGGCTTTTTATACCGAATCGCCCTGGACTCGAGACGCTAAATTTACCGCTGACGTGGTGGCTATCGCCCCTGATGTCACCGGCCTGATTACTGACGTGCGCGTGCATGATAACCAGCTGGTGAAACAAGGCGATGTGCTGTTTACCATCGACCAGCCGCGTTTTGAGAAAGCGCTCGCAGAAGCGGAAGCGGATGTCCAGTATTACCAGGCGCTGGTTAGCGAGAAACGTCGCGAAGCGGCCCGCCGCAATCAGCTGGGCGTGATCGCCATGTCGCGTGAAGCGATCGAACAGTCTAATAACGATCTGCAAACCGCTGAACATCAGCTGGCGAAGTCGCAGGCCTCGCGCGATCTGGCGAAGCTGGATCTGGATCGTACGGTGATCCGTGCGCCGGCCAACGGCTGGGTCACTAACCTTAACGTCTTTACCGGCGAGTTTATTACGCGTGGCACCACTTCGGTGGCGTTGGTAAAACAGAACTCTTACTACGTGATGGCCTATATGGAAGAGACCAAGCTGGAAGGCGTTCGCCCCGGCTACCGTGCGGAGATCACGCCGCTGGGCAGCGATCGTGTGCTGCGCGGTACGGTTGATTCAGTGGCCGCTGGCGTGACCAACAGTAGCAGCAGCGTGGACAGCAAAGGCATGGCGACCATCGATTCCAATCTAGAGTGGGTGCGTCTGGCGCAGCGCGTGCCGGTTAAAATCCTGCTTGATCAACAGCCAGGTAACCTCTATCCGGCGGGTACCACCGCCACTATCGTGGTGACCGGTGAGAATGATCGCGAGCAGAAGCCTGAATCTCCGCTGACCCGGCTGCTGCATCGCCTGCGTGAGTTCGGTTAAGCGAGGGCGTGATGCAACTCGAACGGTTACGCTTTCCGGTTAAACTGACTTTTGCCGTCCTGACGGCGCTACTGATCGGCTTTCACTTCAATCTGGAAACGCCGCGCTGGGCGGTGATGACCGCCGGCATCGTCGCAGGCGGTACCGCCTTTGCCGCCGGGGGCGATCCTTACTCCGGCGCGCTGCGCCATCGCGGCATGCTGCGTATTATTGGCACCTTTCTGGGCTGCCTGGCGGCGCTGGTGATTATGATCGCCACCATCCGCGCACCGGTGGTGATGATGCTGCTCTGCTGTATCTGGGCGGGTTTCTGCGTCTGGGTTTCTTCATTGATGCGGGTTGAAAACTCCTATGCGCTGGGGCTGGCGGGCTATACCGCGCTGATTATCGTGGTCAGCGTTGATTTAACCGCCGGCACGCCGATGCTGGCTCCGCAGTTTGCGGTAGAACGCTGCAGCGAGATTGTGATTGGCATCATCTCGGCGATTTTGGCGGATATGGTGTTCTCGCCGCGCTCAATCAAAAAGGTAATAGATAAAGAGATCGAATCGCTGCTGCTGGATCACTATCGTCTATTGCAGCTTTGCGTGGCCCATGGCGATAAGGAAGAGGTAGATAAGGCGTGGGGCAACCTGGTGCGTCGGACCACCACCCTTAATGGTATGCGCAGCCAGTTGAATATGGAATCGTCACGCTGGCAGCGGGCAAACCGCCGTTTGAAAGGGATGCATACGCTGTCGCTGACGCTGATTACCCAGGCGGCGGAAACCTTTTTGATCCAAAATTCCCGCCCGGAATATATTCCACCGCAGTATCGGCTGCTGCTGGAAAAAGAGGTGAATAACCTTAACGACCTGCACAAGCATCTGAAAAATTTACGCCGCGTGATAAGCGCCTCGGGCAGCAAAAGCACGCCGATTACGCTGGGTAGCTGGGTTGGGGCCGCAACGCAGTATTTGATGCTGTTAAAAGGGGTGCAAACCAACAGCAGCATCAGTCAGCAGGAAGAAGGGCTGCTGAACAATGAGGTGGAAGTTGTGCGCGCGCGCTCCGCGGAGACCCATCATGCGATGATTAACGGTATCCGAACTTTCGTGGCTACCGCGCTGGGTACGCTGTTCTGGTTATACAGCGGCTGGACCTCCGGCAGCGGCTGTATGTTGATGCTGGCGGTGATTACCGCGCTGGCGATGCGGGCGCCCAACCCTCTGATGATGGCGAAAGACTTCCTTTACGGTATGACGGTGGCGGTCCCGCTGGGGGCGCTCTACTTCATGTTGATTATGCCCTCTACGCAGCAGAGTATGCTGCTGCTGTGCATCGCTATCGGCGCGCTGGCGTTTGTCGCCGGGATCTTTATTCAGCGACGGCAACTGGGCACGCTCGGGGCATTTGTCGGCACGCTGAATGTCCTGGTGTTGGATAACCCGATGTCGTTCTCGGTGGACGCATTTCTGGATAACGCGCTGGGCCAGGTGATCGGCTGTTTCGTGGCGCTGATGGTCATCCTGATTATTCGCGATAAATCGCGCGCGCGCACCGGCCGCACGCTGCTGAACCGCTTTATGTATGCGGCGGTATCGGCGCTGACCACCAACCCCGCGCGACGTAAAGAGAACCATCTGCCCGCGCTGTATCAGCAGCTGTTTTTACTGTTGAACCTGTTCCCCGGCGATATTGATAAATACCGGCTGGCGCTGACGTTGATTATTGGCCATCAGCGCCTGCGTAACGCTGAGATCCCGGTGAATGCCGATCTCTCCGCGTTTCATAAGCAGCTACGCTATACTGCTGACCGGGTGATTGCTTCACGTAGCGATGAAAAACGACGTTACTACTATCACAAGCTGCTGCGCGAGTTTGATACCTATCAGGAAAAGCTCCAGCAGTACCAGGCGCCGCTAAGCGTGACCGAGCCGGTGAAGCGTCTGGCCGATATGCTGAAAAAATATCAGAATACCCTGATCAATATTTGATCCTGCCGCCGGTGCCTTCTGGCACCGGCTTTTTGCCTGTTTTCCCTGTTTCCTGCTGCGCTGAAACCAGAGGCCTGAGCTTTGCCAACTATACTTGGCACAACAGGATGACAAAAACAGGAGCGTAAAATGTCCCATTCCCTGCAAGATCACGAATTATTCCAGACGGGCTGTCTGATTAACGGCCAGTGGCAAACCCTGAGCGAAACCTTTGACGTGCTTAATCCAGCCAGCGGAGAAGTGATTGCCCGCGTTGCTAAAGGCGGTAAGCGCGAAACCGAACAGGCTATTGCCGCAGCCGAGCGCGCATTTCCCGCCTGGCGCGCCCTGACGGCGAAGCAGCGCTCGGAAATCCTTTACCGCTGGTATCAGCTGATGATCGAAAATAAACGCTGGCTGGGGCAGTTGATGACCGCTGAACAGGGGAAACCGCTGAAAGAGGCGGAAGGCGAAGTGGAATATGCCGCCAGCTTTATTCAGTGGTTTGCCGAGCAGGCCAAGCGCGTTAATGGCGAAATCATCCCACCGGCTAAAAGCGGCGCGCGCATTCTGGCGACGCGTGGACCGATCGGCGTAGTCGCGGCGATTACCCCATGGAATTTCCCGATGGCGATGCTGACGCGCAAGCTTGGCCCGGCGCTGGCGGCCGGCTGTACCGGCATTATCAAACCGGCCAACAACACGCCGCTTTCCGCTTTTGCCCTGCTGGCGCTGGCGCAAAAGGCAGGCGTGCCCGATGGCGTATTGAATGGCGTAGCCGGCGATACGCACGCCATCAGCGACGCCATTATGGCCAGCAGCGCGGTACGCAAAATCTCTTTTACCGGCTCCACCGCCGTAGGCAAAACGCTGATGCGTAACGCCGCGGAAACGATGAAAAAAATCTCAATGGAGCTGGGCGGCAACGCGCCTTATATCGTCTTTGAGGATGCGGATATCGATGCAGCAGTGCAGGGAGCGGTCGCCAATAAATTCCGTAATGCCGGGCAGGTATGCGTTAGCGTAAATCGCTTTTTTATTCACGAAGCAGTTTACGATCGTTTCGTTAATCAGCTGGCAGAAGAAGTCAGCAAGCTGAAAGTTGGTAACGGCATGGATGAGGGCGTGGTGGTAGGGCCGTTAATCAATGCTGCAGCGGTAGATAAAGTAGAGGAGCACGTTAAAGATGCGCAGGCGAAGGGGGGACGTATTGTCACTGGCGGCGCGCGACATGCTTTGGGCGGCAATTTTTGGCAGCCAACAGTCATTGCCGATGCCAGTGAAGAGATGAAGCTATCACGGGAAGAGACCTTCGGCCCGGTCGCGGCCTGTTTTCGTTTTAGCGATGAGGATGAGGTTATCCGCCGGGCAAACGCCACGGAGTATGGCCTGGCCGCCTACTTTTATACGCAAAATTTGCAGCGGGTGTTTCGCGTCTCCTCTGCGCTGGAAAGCGGCATGATTGGTATCAACGAATGCGCAGTATCCACCGAGCTGGCACCTTTCGGCGGCGTAAAAGAGTCCGGGCTGGGACGCGAAGGCTCAGTATTAGGTATGGAAGAGTATCTGGAAGTAAAAGCCCTGCATATCGGTGGTCTGTAAGCAGATTGGGCGCTCAGGCGCCCAGTTGCGTATTAAGGAGCAGCCGCATGAAAAAAGAGATTTTCGACTTTGATGAGATTGTCGATCAGGCGCATTTTTATCGCCAGTTCAGCGAACGCTTTGCGCTTAACGATCGGTTAATTGTGGATCTGGATTCATTATGGGATGCCGTCACCCAATCGCAGCTGCCGTTACCGGTAGAAATTGAGTTCATTCATTTAGGCGCCGGCCAAAAACGCCGCTATGGCGCGTTGATTTTACTGTTTGATGAGGCGGAAGAGGAGCTGGAAGGTCAGCTGCGTTTTAATGTCCGCCAGTCGAAAAAAAGCCAATAAAAAAGGCCCCAAACAGCAGGGCCAAAGGGTTCGTCAGCAGCTGACGAGGAATTGCTTATAGAATTTTACTGGCGTTAATTTTCAGACCTTCAGGCTCGCTAATTATTTATAGATTTCAGCGGTAGCGTGGTAGTTACCGTTGGCATAAGCCTCAACAACACGGTAAGCAGACGCGCCTTCTTTATCCGCTTTCTGCGACAGATGTTGGCGAATTGCAGTTGGGCTGGCATCGATACCGCTAACGGAAATGGTGCCAATTGGCTGCAGGTTTTGGCTGGCGACGTCTTGTTGCGTGACCAGATCGGCCGCGGCTACGCCGAATGAAAGCAGTGAGGCCAGACCTAAAGCGGCAAAGGTAAATGTAGTTTTCATCTCTTACTCCTGAATATGGGTGTTATGGCAGCCTGGATGGCTTGATAGCGATTATTATTTCTGGGGCTGCCTGGGTCGTTCATCGGGTAAAGCGGTTTACAACCGGATTAGGTTCCGCTTATTTATACAGTTCAGCAGTGACGTGATAGTTATCGTTGTTACGCGCTTCGATAATGCGATACGCACTGGCGCCCTGACGTTCGGCTTTTGCCTGCAGCGCCTGATGAATATCCATCGGCGTACCTGCTACACCACTCACGCTTACCGTACCCACAGACTGCAGATTTTGCGCCTGCTCTGCGTTAATGGATTCTGCGGCAAAAGCGCCAAATGACAGGGTAGAAAGAAGCCCTACGGCTGCGATGGTAGTTTTAATGTTCATTGATCTGTTCCTCGTCTTCTGTTTTTGTCTTTATTTGCTCTGTGATCCGCATCACGAAAACAAGTATAGATCTAATCACGTATGAAATTAATATTCTGCTAATAATGTTTTGTTGTGACACTTTAGCCAATGACGGTTTTTTTATAACGTTAAGTTATAAAAGGTGCACATATTTTGCTCTATTGCCGTTATTTTTTAACCAAAACAATGATATGAGAGACTTTATCTATTTGTGCTTTGTCTGCTGGCCAAATACACCAGTGAAAACAAAAAGGCAGTGATATGCCCTGATTTATAGCCATAAAGGCAGCACGATATGCGAATGAGGTGCCTGGGCAGGCTTTCTGGCGACAGTCGCTTATTCCATTTGGCGCTGATAGTACGGTTTATTAACAGCCTGGAACGGATAACGGACAGTGAATGAATAATCAAAGCGTCGACGGAAAGTCATCATGGCAAGCTACGAGCGACCACGACAGATGACGGACGGTGGCGGCAGGTAAACAGGTACCAGCGGCGGGTTAAAATATCAGCGGCAGGTAAAGAGAGATATAAGCGTCGAGTGCGAGAGAACAGCGGGATCGCTTACCTAAGGGCCACGATCCCGCTTTACTTACAGCTCTTGCTCAAACAGATTCAGGATAGCTTCATAAAGTTGTTTTACGGTAAAGGCGCGCGCCGGGGTAATAAAAATGGTGTCGTCACCGGCAATAGTCCCAAGGATCCCTTCCGCTTTACCTAATGAGTCCAGCAGGCGCGCGATCAGCTGCGCTGCGCCAGGGCTGGTATGAATCACCACCAGCGCATCATTGTAATCAATATCCAATACCAGATTTTTAAGCGGTGAAGTGGTGGTTGGCACCCCCAGTTCGGCTGGCAGGCAATAGACCATCTCCATCTTGGCGTTACGGGTACGCACCGCACCAAACTTAGTCAGCATGCGGGAAACTTTCGACTGATTGATATTGTCGAAGCCTTCTTCCTGTAGAGCGGTCACGATCTCGCCCTGCGAGCTGAATTTTTCTTCTTTCAGCAAAGCTTTAAACGCTTTAATCAGATCTTCTTGTTTAGATGGGTTACGCATAGGCTACCGATAATATAAAAACAGTGTGAAGCCCGGCCTGCAGGCGATACATTATTATGCATTTAAATGAATGTTTATGCAAATAAGCGGCGGCGAATAATAGCTTTGCCGCGCAGTGGGCGCGCATTTTACCAGACTTTCCGCGCAGAGAAAATTTACGCTGAGCGCATAGCTATGGCAGACGAAGTGAAGGAATTGTTATAAAATTGATGTTGTTCTGCTAAGCGCGAACGGTGTAAGGTATTGCTGATTAATCAATCTGTATCCGGTTACGATCAGTGTCGGTTCTGTACGTAATGCGGTCATTTTCACCCGTTTTCGCTGGTGGTTTGTGCCTTGCTACGCAAAACGATGACAACGTCCTCGCTATTACTTCTCAGGTCCTCCAGCATTGTACCCCGCTGGATTCCGGCATTTTTCTGCTCACAATAATAAGGAGTTTAGGATGAAAGTTGCAGTTCTCGGTGCGGCTGGTGGTATCGGCCAGGCACTCGCACTTCTGCTAAAAACCCAGCTGCCTGCGGGTTCAGAACTCTCTCTGTACGATATTGCTCCCGTAACGCCCGGTGTGGCCGTTGATTTAAGCCACATTCCTACACCGGTTAAAATCAAAGGGTTCAGCGGTGAAGATGCAACGCCTGCGCTGCAGGGCGCCGATGTAGTATTGATCTCTGCCGGCGTGGCGCGTAAGCCGGGTATGGATCGCTCCGACCTGTTTAATGTTAACGCCGGCATCGTGCGCAACCTGATTGAGCAGGTGGCGAAAACCGCCCCTAAAGCGCTGATCGGCATCATTACCAACCCGGTTAACACCACTGTCGCCATTGCCGCGGAAGTGCTGAAAAAAGCCGGCGTGTACGATAAAAATCGTCTGTTCGGCGTGACGACGCTGGATATCATCCGCTCTAATACGTTTGTTGCCGAGCTGAAAGGCAAACAGCCGACCGAGCTGAACGTGCCGGTGGTGGGTGGGCATTCTGGCGTAACCATTCTGCCGTTGCTTTCTCAGGTGCCTGGCGTTTCTTTCAGCGAGCAGGAAGTGGCTGATCTGACCAAACGTATCCAGAATGCGGGTACCGAAGTGGTGGAAGCGAAGGCGGGTGGCGGATCCGCTACGCTGTCGATGGGGCAGGCAGCGGCACGCTTTGGCCTGTCGCTGGTACGCGCGCTGCAGGGTGAAAGCAACGTGGTTGAATGCGCCTATGTTGAAGGCGATGGCGAGTATGCCCGTTTCTTCTCGCAGCCGCTGCTGCTGGGTAAAGAGGGCGTTGCCGAGCGTCGTCCGATTGGCCAACTGAGCGACTTTGAACAAAAAGCGCTGGAAGGCATGCTGGATACGTTGAAGAAAGATATTCAGCTGGGCGAAGAGTTTGTTAAGTAAGATCGCGCCTGTGAAAAAGGGAGCCTGAGGCTCCCTTTTTTCTTGTCGGGCAGCGACTATTGCGCCGGATATTCCTGAATGGTGGCTTTCAGCGTCAGTTTGCGATCGTTACGAATAACCTGCACATCAATGACCGAGCCTGGGCGTATCTCCGCCACCTGATCCATGGTTTCCTGCGCAGAAACGGCGGGCTTGCCGTTTACGTTAATAATCAGATCGTTAACCTGAATACCGGCTTTGGCTGCCGGGCCTTCCGGCGCAACGTTATTCACCACGATGCCCTGGATATGATCCATTCCGGCATTCTGCCCATGCAGCGGCGGCACTTCGCGGCCGGTAATGCCGATATAGCCACGAATAACCCGCCCGTCACGGATCAGCTTATCCATAATTTTGGTTGCCAGTGCGGTAGGAATTGCAAAGCCGATGCCTTCAGGCGTTTCACCATCGTTACTTTTATCGAAAGAGAGCGTATTGATGCCCATCAGCTCGCCCAGCGAGTTGATTAGCGCGCCGCCTGAGTTACCCCGATTAATCGAGGCGTCGGTTTGCAGAAAGTTTTGCCGTCCGGAAGGGCTTAAGCCAACGCGGCCAGTGGCGCTGATGATGCCCTGCGTTACGGTTTGTCCCAGGTTATAAGGATTACCGATAGCCATTACGATATCGCCGACATGCGCGATACGTTCACGGTTAATGGGAATCACCGGTAAATTCGTCGCGGTGATTTTCAGCACCGCCAGATCGGTCAGGCTATCCGAACCGACCAGCATGGCTTCAATAAAGCGTCCGTCCTGTAACGCGACGATAATCTGATCGGCGCCGTTAATGACGTGACGGTTAGTCAGGATATAACCTTTATTGTTCATTATCACGCCGGAGCCGAGCGTGGTAATGCCTCGCCCGTTACTGCTCGACGCGCTGCGGTTATAAACGTTTACCACGGCCGGAACGGCGCGGCGTACACCCTGATTAAAGCTAAATGGCGTTTGATCGGCGCTGCTTTCCGGTTCGGAAAGCAAACTGTTGCCGATGCGCAACGCGGGCATCACCGCCAGTAAAATACCTGCGACGATCAGCCCCAGAACTACCGAGCGCAAGAGTTTAGGAAACATGATGTTAAGCTATATCGGAAAAGAACTGGGGCAGAATATCATGACTCAGGCGGACACACACGAGCTTGTGTCCGCCATATGCCAGGGCTTGTTAGCGCAGCAGCAAGTAGAGGCTCTCACCGCCACGTACCACATTCAGCGCCAGGAAAGGCGGCTTGCTGGCCAATACCTTACGCATCTCGTCCAGATTCTGCACCCGCGTGCGGTTAACGCCGATGATGACATCATCTTTTTGCAAACCGATCTGTTCGGCTGGCGTGCCTTTCTGGACGCTGTCAACCTTCACGCCTTTATTACCATCCGGCAGCTGACCATCGCTGAGCGATGCGCCCTGTAACGCTGGGGTCATCAGTTCATCGCTGTTCATGCTGCGCGCGCTGGCATCCAGTTTCACCATCACGCTCAGCGGCTTCCCTTCGCGCAGCAGGCCGATTTTGACCTCTTTGCCCGGCGGCGTGGTGCCGATTTTTACCCGCAGTTCGGCAAAGCTGGTAATCGGTTTATCATCTACGGAGGTAATAATGTCGCCAGATTTAATTCCGGCGGTTGCTGCCGCGGACTTAGGCAGAACTTCCGAGACAAATGCGCCGCGCTGCGCATCGACGTTAAAGGCGCGCGCCATATCGGCGGTCATTTCCGTGCCCTTAATGCCCAACTGACCGCGTTTAACTTCGCCGGTCTCAATCAGCTGCTTAGCCAGTTCCATCGCCATATTGCCCGGGATCGCGAAGCCGATACCAATATTGCCGCCGCTGGAAGCAAGAATCGCGGTATTGATGCCGATCAGCTCGCCGTTCAGATTGACCAGCGCGCCGCCCGAGTTGCCGCGGTTAATGGCGGCATCGGTCTGGATAAAGTTTTCCAGGCCTTCCAGGTTCAGGCCGCTGCGGCCCAGCGCAGAGATAATGCCTGAGGTGGCGGTTTGGCCAAGGCCAAATGGGTTGCCGATGGCGATAGCGAAGTCGCCGACCCGTAACTGGTCGGAATTCGCGACGGTTACCTGCGTCAGGTTTTTCGCATTCTGGATCTGAATCAGCGCAATGTCGGTTTGGTCATCGCGGCCCAGCAGTTTGGCGTCATATTCACGGCCATCGTTCAGCTGCACGCTAATCTTATCGGCCCCGTTAACCACATGATTGTTGGTTAATACATAGCCTTTCTGCGCATCGATAATGACCCCTGACCCTAAGCCTTCAAATGGCTGAGGCTGCGCATCGCCCTGTCCCTGACCAAAAAAGCGTTTTAACGGCTCAGGCAGGTCCTGCGCCGCGTCTTCGGTCGATGTGCCTTCAACATGCACGCTGACCACCGCCGGCAACACTTTTTCCAGCATCGGCGCCAGGCTGGGCAGCGCCTGATTCTGAACCTGGGCAGGCAGCGACGCCATGGCTGAAGGCGCCAGGGTCAAATTTAAACCAACGGCCAGGGATACCGCGCTCAACAATAATGATTTTTTCTTCATCGTTACGACGCTCTCGCTGCTCAACAGGGAAAAGACAGGCTTGCTTGCCAGCGCAGGCGGCTGGCTTGATAAAGCAAAAAGAAACAGGGCGCTGGCGCGCCCCGGGGATCAGTTGCGCGGGGTGCGTTCACCACCACGCAGCAAACCGGATGCATTTTCTGAATAATCGCGAGGGATCTGAACCGGCGCCTGATCGTTATCCGCTTCCGCTTCGGTAAGCTGATAAGCGAACGGGTTTTTCTCACCCGGCAGGTCAGGCAGCAGATCGTTAGATCCTTTCGCCATATGCTGATAAAGCTGGCGATAATCACGCGCCATGTTATCCAGCAGCTCTGCGCTATGAGCAAAGTGGTTGGTCAGCTCTTCACGGTAATCCGCCAGCTCCGCTTTGGATTTCTCCAGTTCATACTGCAGGCTGCGCTGCTCACGCAATTTTTTATTACCAAAACGCATGGCGACAGCGCCGATAATAATACCAATGACTAAACCAATTAGCCCGTATTCCCAGGTCATAATGACTCCCGTATTGTCCTCGTTGTTCCGTAGGGCGTTCCACTTCAATAGTAGCCACTATAACCGTTAATCTTATGGAAGTGGAATCCTGCGGCAGCATCGCTTAGTGTAGAACGAACTTTTTTTCGACAAACAGGCAGTTGCCTGACATTTTTTTAGGAAAGCAGGATCACGAATGCAAACGATGTCTCCGCTGGCGCGTTATCAGCAGGCGTTGGATAAAGGTGAATATCAGCCTGATGAAGTCCAGCATGCCGCGATTAGCCGCTTAGATGCGATTCAGCAAGCGCTTATCGCGCGTCAACCTTCCGCCGCTCAGTCCGCTTCAGGCTGGCGCGGCAAGCTTAATAAGCTGCTGGGAAAAGAAAAAAACAGTCATCAACCACCGGTGCGCGGGCTCTATATGTGGGGCGGCGTCGGGCGCGGCAAGACGTGGGTGATGGATCTCTTTTTTCAGTCTATTCCTGGGGAGCGCAAGCTGCGGCTGCATTTCCACCGTTTTATGCTGCGGGTGCATGAAGAGTTAACCGCGCTGCAGGGCGAAAGCGATCCGCTGGAAATCGTGGCGGATCGCTTTAAAGCGCAGGCGGATGTGCTGTGCTTCGATGAGTTTTTCGTCTCTGATATTACCGACGCCATGCTGCTGGGCACCCTGATGGAAGCGCTGTTCGCGCGCGGCATTACCCTGGTGGCCACCTCGAATATTCCCCCGGATGAGCTTTACCGCAACGGCCTGCAGCGCGCGCGCTTTTTACCCGCCATTGAACAGATTAAGCAGCACTGCGAGATCATGAATGTCGATGCGGGCATCGATTACCGGCTGCGTACGTTAACCTCAGCGCATCTGTGGATGTCGCCGTTGAGCGAAGAAACGCGTCAGGCGATGAGCCGCATGTTTATCGCGTTGGCGGGGCAGGCGGCCGAAGAGAAACCGGTGCTGGAGATTAATCATCGCCAGCTGCCGACGCAGGGCGTAGAGAAGGGCGTACTGGCGATCGATTTCGCCACGCTGTGCGGGGAAGGGCGTAGCCAGCACGATTACATTGAACTGTCGCGACGTTTTCACAGCGTGCTGCTGCTGGATGTGCCAGTGATGCAGGCGCGCAGCGAAGACCGGGCGCGCCGCTTCCTGGCGTTAGTGGATGAATTTTACGAACGCCACGTTAAGCTGGTGGTTTCCGCTGAGGCGTCGCTGTTTGAGATTTATCAGGGCGAGCGGCTGAAGTTTGAATATCAGCGCTGCCTGTCGCGCCTGCAGGAGATGCAAAGCGAAGAGTATTTGCGCTTAAAGCATCTCACCTGAGAATGCACTTTTTTTGTCGAAAAGTGATCGATCTTTGGCAACGACTTCTCTATAATCTTGCGACCCCACGTTACGGCAAAGTTTTTTTTCCCAGAAACTTTGTAGCACCGGCAAAACTGTCCGAGGGGGTGGCTTGCTGGTCGATAAGGTCGTGTGAGCCTCAACCGTTTATTCAAGCGTTTGGGATTTCACCAACGTGTAACTTAATTTGGGTAAGCTTTTAGATGAAAACTTTTACAGCTAAGCCAGAAACCGTCCAACGTGACTGGTATGTCGTTGACGCGACGGGCAAAACTTTAGGTCGTTTAGCGACTGAACTGGCTCGCCGTCTGCGTGGCAAGCATAAAGCGGAATACACTCCGCACGTTGATACTGGTGATTACATCATCGTTCTGAACGCAGAAAAAGTTGCCGTAACCGGTAACAAGCGTAGCGATAAGATCTATTACCATCACACCGGTCACATCGGTGGTATCAAGCAAGCGACCTTCGAAGAGATGATTGCTCGCCGTCCTGAGCGCGTAATTGAAATCGCGGTTAAAGGTATGCTGCCGAAGGGCCCGCTGGGTCGTGCTATGTACCGTAAACTGAAAGTTTACGCGGGCAACGAGCACAACCATGCGGCACAGCAACCGCAAGTTCTTGACATTTAATCGGGATTACAGGCAATGGCTGAGAATCAAAACTACGGCACTGGTCGCCGCAAAAGCTCTTCCGCTCGCGTCTTTATCAAGCCGGGTAGCGGTAACATCGTTATCAACCAGCGTTCTCTGGAACAGTACTTCGGTCGTGAAACTGCCCGCATGGTAGTTCGTCAGCCGCTGGAACTGCTGGATCTGGTTGGTAAATTCGATCTCTACATCACCGTTAAAGGTGGTGGTATCTCTGGTCAGGCTGGTGCGATCCGTCACGGTATCACCCGCGCTCTGATGGAGTACGACGAGTCCCTGCGTGGCGAACTGCGTAAAGCTGGCTTCGTTACTCGTGATGCTCGTGAAGTTGAACGTAAGAAAGTCGGCCTGCGTAAAGCACGTCGTCGTCCGCAGTTCTCCAAACGTTAATTGTTTCTGCCTCGGCAGCAGCAGTTGCAAAAAACCCGGCGCTTCGCGCTGGGTTTTTTTATGCGTAAAAAGCGCTAAAACGGAGGTGAATCCTGCCTTTTTAGCGGCAATTCTTTTTCCCCATCCCCACAAGCTGCCTAAAATCTGGTAAACTGACTGTCACTTTGCGCCCGTTAAACGGAGAGCGTCCTGACAGGAAGAGGATTGACGTCGCTCCGGCTGGCGGGTGGTTTCGTCAAGCAGGTTAGTCGCCGCGCGGTTGGCTATTCGCACTGTATTCTGGATAAACTTGGAGGTTTTCATGGCTGTCGCTGCCAACAAACGTTCGGTAATGACGCTGTTTTCTGGTCCGACTGACATTTTCAGCCATCAGGTGCGTATCGTACTGGCAGAAAAAGGTGTCAGCGTAGAGATCGAGCAGGTTGAAATGGATAATCTGCCGCAGGATCTGATTGACCTCAACCCGTATCGTACCGTGCCTACGCTGGTCGATCGTGAGCTGACGCTGTATCAATCACGCATCATTATGGAATACCTCGACGAACGCTTCCCGCATCCGCCGTTGATGCCTGTTTATCCGGTCGCACGTGGTGAAAGCCGTCTGATGATGCACCGTATCGAGCAGGACTGGTACAGCCTGATGCGCACCATCGAAACCGGCTCCGCTCAGCAGGCGGAAACGGCACGTAAGCAGCTGCGTGAAGAGCTGCTGGCCATTGCGCCGCTGTTTACCCGTACGCCTTTCTTCCTGAGCGAAGAGTTCAGCCTGGTTGATTGCTATCTGGCTCCGCTGCTGTGGCGTTTGCCGCTGCTTGGCGTGGAACTGGTGGGTAGCGGTACGAAAGAACTTAAAGGCTATATGACGCGCGTATTCGAGCGTGACTCTTTCCTCGCTTCGTTGACCGAAGCAGAACGCGAAATGCGCCTGCAAGCCCGGGGCTAACGTATGGAAATGTCTCAGCTTACCGCTCGCCGTCCTTACCTGCTGCGCGCTTTCTATGAGTGGCTGTTAGACAACCAGCTTACGCCGCATCTGGTGGTGGATATTAATCTGCCTGGCGTACTGGTGCCGCTTGAATATGCCCGTGACGGACAGATTGTGTTAAACATCGCACCACGTGCGGTGGGCAATCTGGAATTAGGAAATGACGAAGTGCGTTTTAACGCGCGCTTCGGCGGCGTTCCTCGCCAGGTTACCGTACCCATTGCGGCGGTACTGGCTATCTATGCGCGTGAGAATGGGGCGGGCACTATGTTTGAGCCTGAACCCGCTTATGAACTGCAGGATACCGATGATCTGGCAACGGGGCAGGAAGAAACGGTCATGTCCGTGATTGACGGCGACCGCCCTGATGATGCCGAACCCGACGGTGATAATCCTGATGACGATCCGCCGCCACGCGGCGGGCGTCCAGCCTTACGCGTCGTTAAGTAATCATAAAAAAAGCCCGCGGATAAACCTGCGGGCTTTTTTGATCGACAGCCTAATCAGACTTCCAGGTAATTCATAATCCCTTCTGCGGCTTTACGCCCTTCAGCAATGGCGGTGACCACTAAATCGGAACCGCGAACCGCATCACCGCCGGCGAAAATTTTCGGGTTAGTGGTCTGGAAGGCATTCTCATGCCCTTCCGGCGCGATGATACGGCCCTGCGCGTCAAGCTCAACGCTAAACTGCTCCAGCCATTCCATCTTATGCGGACGGAAGCCAAAAGCGACCACCACCGCGTCAGCAGGCAAAATATGCTCGGAGCCGGCCACGATCTCAGCGCGACGGCGACCCTGCGCATCGGGCTGGCCCATTTCCGTACGGGCAACCCGGACGCCGCAGACGCGGCCGTTCCCGTTCACTTCCACCCCTAACGGCTGCAGATTGAACTGGAACTCTACACCTTCTTCACGCGCATTTTTAACTTCACGGCGCGAACCCGGCATGTTCTCTTCATCACGACGATAGGCGCAGGTGACGTGCGTCGCGCCCTGACGGATAGAGGTGCGCACGCAGTCCATCGCCGTATCGCCGCCGCCCAGTACTACTACGCGTTTGCCTTGCATATTGATATAAGGCTGCTCTGCCAGCTCGTCAAAGCCCATGATATGACGCGTATTGGCAATCAGGAACGGCAGGGCATCGAACACGCCCGGCGCATCTTCATTTTCCAGGCCGCCACGCATCGACTGATAGGTGCCAACACCAAGGAATACCGCGTCGTAATCACCAAGCAGATCGCTTAACTGGATATCGCGGCCCACTTCGGTATTAAGCTGGAACTCAATGCCCATGCCGGTAAACAGCTCGCGGCGACGCGTCATCACCTCTTTTTCCAGCTTGAAGGCTGGGATACCGAAGGTCAACAAACCGCCAATCTCCGGGTGACGATCGTAAACCACCGCTTTAACGCCGTTGCGGGTTAAGACATCAGCGCAGGCGAGACCGGCCGGACCCGCGCCGATAATCGCCACGCGCTTCCCGGTGGGTTTAACGTGCGACAGATCGGGACGCCAGCCCATCTCCATCGCTTTATCGTTGATATAGCGTTCAATATTGCCGATGGTGACGGCACCAAACTCGTCGTTAAGCGTACAGGAGCCTTCGCACAGGCGATCCTGCGGGCAAACGCGCCCGCAGACCTCCGGCAGACTGTTAGTCTGGTGCGATAGCTCGGCCGCTTCGATAATTCTTCCCTCATTAGCCAGCTTCAGCCAGTTTGGGATGTAGTTATGAACCGGACACTTCCATTCGCAGTAGGGGTTACCGCATGACAAACAGCGATCCGCCTGGGCTTTCGCCTGGCTTCCCGAAAAAGGTTCGTAGATTTCTACAAACTCAATTTTACGGATCTTGAGCGGCTTCTTCGGCGGATCAACGCGCTGCAAGTCGATAAACTGATAAACGTTTTGACTCATTGTGACCTCTTACTGCGCCTGCACCCGCAGCTCGGCTGCGGAACGACTACGATGCCCCAACAATGCTTTGACATCACTGGATTTAGGTTTGACCAGCGCAAACCGGGACGACCATTCTGGCCAGTTAGCCAGCATCTCTTCGCCACGCGCCGATCCGGTATGCTGAACATGCTCGGTGATTAAGCCGCGCAGATGCTCTTCATGAATCGCCAGCTCATCCACGCTCAGCACTTCCACCAGCTCCGGGTTAACGCGTTTGCGGAACTCGCCATCTTCATCCAGCACATAGGCAAAACCGCCGGTCATGCCTGCGCCAAAGTTGACGCCGGTTTTACCCAGGATACAAACAATGCCGCCGGTCATATATTCACAACCGTTATCGCCAATGCCTTCCACCACGGTAATCGCGCCAGAGTTACGCACGGCGAAACGCTCGCCTGCGCGGCCTGCCGCAAACAATTTGCCGCCGGTCGCGCCATACAGGCAGGTATTGCCGGCGATTGTCGCTTCGTGGCTGCGGAATGCCGAACCGACCGGCGGACGAATAGCCAGAATACCGCCAGCCATCCCTTTGCCGACATAGTCATTGGCGTCGCCGGTCAGGGTTTGCTCTACGCCGCCAGCGTTCCACACGCCGAAGCTTTGACCTGCCGTACCGCTGTAGTGCACGCGGATCGGATCGGCGGCCAGCCCCTGATCGCCATGGATCGCGGCGATAGCGCCGGAAAGCGTAGCGCCGACGGAGCGATCGGTGTTGCGAATATCAAACCAGAAGGTTTTGCTCTGTTTCGCTTCCACGTAAGGCATCGCCTGCTGCAACAACGCTTTGTTCAGATCGCCATTATCAAACGGCGGATTGCTGCTCTCGGTGCAGTAAACCGCTTTACCGGGCATTGGCGTGGCCGTCACCAGCAGCGAAGAGAGATCCAGGTTCTGCTGTTTCGCCGTGAAGCCATCCAGCACTTTTAACAGATCGGTGCGGCCAATCAGATCCACCAGCCGTTTCACTCCCAGCTCCGCCATGATTTCTCGCGTTTCCTGCGCGATAAACTGGAAGTAGTTAGTGACGCGATACGGCAGCCCGTGATAGTGATTTTTACGCAGCTTTTCATCCTGGGTTGCCACGCCGGTCGCGCAGTTATTCAGGTGGCAAATACGCAGGTATTTACAGCCCAGCGCCACCATCGGCCCGGTGCCAAAGCCAAAGCTTTCGGCGCCGAGGATCGCGGCTTTAATGATATCGCGGCCGGTTTTCAGACCGCCGTCAACCTGCAGGCGAATCTTATGACGCAGACCGTTGGCCACCAGCGCCTGCTGCGTTTCCACCAGCCCCAGCTCCCACGGACAGCCGGCATATTTTACCGAGCTGAGCGGGCTGGCGCCGGTGCCGCCGTCATAGCCAGCGATAGTGATCAGATCGGCATAGGCTTTCGCCACGCCGGTAGCGATGGTGCCCACGCCCGGTTCGGAAACCAGCTTCACGGAGATCATCGCCTTAGGGTTAACCTGTTTCAGATCGAAAATCAGCTGCGCCAGATCCTCAATCGAATAGATGTCATGATGCGGCGGCGGTGAAATCAGGGTAACGCCCGGTACGGAATAACGCAGCTTAGCGATATAAGGGGTCACCTTATCGCCCGGCAGCTGACCGCCTTCGCCAGGTTTCGCGCCCTGCGCCACTTTAATCTGGATAACATCCGCGTTAACCAGATAAGCCGGCGTTACGCCAAAGCGGCCGGAAGCCACCTGTTTAATGCGCGAGACCTTATTCGTGCCGTAACGCGCCGGATCTTCGCCGCCTTCGCCGGAGTTAGAATAACCGCCCAGGCTGTTCATCGCCTCGGCCAGGGATTCATGGGCTTCCGGGCTCAGCGCGCCGATAGACATCGCCGCGGTATCAAAGCGTTTGTAAAGCTCGCTGGCGGGCTCAACCTCATCCAGCCTGACCGGCTGGGTGCCCGGCTGGATCGCCAGCAGATCGCGCAGAGTAGCGACCGGGCGCTCATTAACTTCGCGGGCGTAGTGCTGATAATCGCTATATTCGCCGCTCTGTACCGCTTTTTGCAGCGTGGCCACCACGTCCGGGTTATAGGCGTGATATTCCCCGCCATGCACATACTTCAGCAGCCCGCCCTGATCGAGCGGCTTACGCTGCAGCCAGGCGCGTTTCGCCAGGTTGACCAGGTCCTGCTGGAAATCAGCGAAGCTGGCACCATTAATACGGCTGACGACGCCCTGGAAGCAGAGCGAAGAAACCTCTTTATGCAGGCCAACCGCTTCGAACAGCTTAGAGCAGCGGTACGAGGCGATGGTAGAGATGCCCATTTTGGACATGATCTTGTACAGGCCTTTGTTGATACCGTTACGGTAGTTCAACATCAGCGTACGGTAATCTTTCTCGATCACGCCGCTGTCTGCCATTTTCGCCAGCGACTCATAGGCGAGATAAGGATAAATAGCCGTCGCGCCGAAGCCCAGCAGCACGGCGAAATGGTGCGGATCGCGCGCGCTGGCGGTTTCGACAATGATATTGGCATCGCAGCGCAGATTTTTTTCCACCAGGCGTGCCTGAATGGCACCAACCGCCATCGGGGCCGGCACCGGCAGACGCTGTTCCGCAATGGCGCGATCGGAGAGCACCAGCAGCACCGTACCGTTACGCACCATGCTTTCAGCGCGATCGCACAGCTGGTGCATCGTCGCTTCCAGCGTCTGTTCGGCTGGGTTAAAGGTACAGTCCAGCGTATCGGCGCGGTAGTATTCGCCCTCCATCGTCGTCAGCTGACGGAAATCAGAATAGAGCAGGATCGGCGATTTAAACGAGACGCGATGCGCCTGGCCTTCCGCTTCGCAGAAGACATTCATCTCACGACCGATACTGGTCGCCAGCGACATCACATGATTTTCGCGCAGCGGATCGATCGGCGGGTTAGTGACCTGCGCGAACTGCTGGCGGAAGTAGTCATAGATAATGCGCGGACGGCTGGAGAGCACGGCGAACGGCGTATCATCACCCATCGAGCCAACCGCTTCCTGGCCGTTTTCGCCCAGTACGCGGATAATCTGATCCAGCTCTTCGCTGCTGTAGCCGAACTGCTTCTGATAAGTGGCCAGGGTGGTGTCATCCAGTTCACGGCTGCCAACCTGATCGTCAGGCAACTCTTCGAACGGCACCAGGCGCTTAACGTTCTTCTCCATCCATGACTGATAGGGATGGCGGCTCTTCAGATCGTTATCGGTCTCGGCGGAATGCAGAATACGACCGGCACGCGTATCGATAACCATCAGCTCGCCCGGTCCGACGCGGCCTTTTTCCAGCACTTCATCCGGCTGGTAATCCCAGATGCCCACTTCAGAGGCGCAGGTGATCAGCTTATCTTTGGTAATCACATAGCGTGCCGGACGCAGACCGTTACGGTCGAGGTTACAGGCGGCATAGCGGCCGTCAGACATGACGATGCCTGCCGGGCCGTCCCACGGCTCCATATGCATAGAGTTGAAGTCAAAGAAGGCGCGCAGCTCGGGATCCATATTCGGATTGTTTTGCCAGGCCGGCGGCACCAGCAGGCGCATCGCACGGATCAGATCCATCCCGCCATTCAGGAACAGCTCCAGCATATTATCCATTGAGCTGGAATCGGAGCCGGTCTCGTTAACGAACGGGGAGGCATCCTGCAAATCAGGGATTAGCGGCGTCTGGAATTTATAGGCGCGCGCGCGCGCCCACTGACGGTTGCCGGCAATGGTATTGATCTCACCGTTGTGCGCCATATAGCGGAACGGCTGAGCCAGCGGCCAACGCGGTACGGTATTGGTGGAGAAGCGCTGATGGAACAGGCAAATGGCCGATTCCAGACGCAGGTCCGCCAGGTCAAGGTAAAAGCGCGGCAGATCGGCCGGCATACAGAGACCTTTATAAATATTGACCTGATTGGAGAAGCTGCAGATATAGAACTCTTTATCGCCCAGCGCTTCAATACGCTTTTCAATACGACGGCGCGCCATATAGAGACGGCGTTCCATATCACGCGGACGCCAGCCGGCCGGGGCGTTAATAAAAATTTGCTCAATGCGCGGCAGAGAGGACAGGGCGATCTCGCCCAGCACGTCCTGGTTGGTCGGCACGTCACGCCAGCCGACGATCGATAAGGTTTCGCGCAGCACTTCTTCTTCGACAATGCGACGGCTGGCACGCGCTTGCTCATCGTCCTGGCTCAGGAACAGCATGCCGACCGCGTAATTTTTGGCTAAACGCCAGTTCTGTTCCTGGGCAACGATACGGAAAAAACGATCGGGTTTTTGTAATAGCAGGCCGCAGCCGTCACCGGTTTTGCCATCCGCGAGAATTGCGCCGCGGTGCTGCATACGAGCCAGGGCGTGAATTGCGGTGCGTACTACTTTATGGCTGGGTTCGCCTTCAATATGAGCGATCAGGCCGAAACCACAGTTATCCTTTTCAAGGGATTTATCGTACAACATTTCAGTGAACCTCCCCAGGCTCTGCGGATTCCCGTTGCCGACGTCGGGCGTAGAAAGGGCTGGCGGCAGGATTGCGCTTCATACGCGCACATGTCGCATGCTCCCATTCATAGCCTCAGGCATCGGTGTCACAAGTATTGCGGACTTGTTTCAGAGGGAATCTCAATTACTGCATAAATATGATGAGTGGAACACTCATCCGAAAAGCTTCCAGCGGATTTCCAACTTATCGGGAAAGCGTAAAGAGGTCAAATAGCGTTCTTACTTATGCTTTTTCACGCTTTGCTTGCTTAACTTTTTGTTTAAAAAGGTTTTTGTGGGTTATTTTGTGTTGGGCGGCCCTACGCCGTTAGCTGAAAGAATGTGAGCTGTCTCACTATAGTGCAGCGGCCAAATCCCTGCACCATGCTGGTGCTGGCGAGTATCGCAGTATTATCTGCTGCTAAATGGTGTTGAAAGGCAGGATGCATCTGTTTTGCTTATGTCGCTTTTTTTGTCTTAATCGGCGACGAGTTATAAGTAAAATTAATCAAGCGAATAATGACTAAAAAGCTGCTTAATTTGAATGATTATTCGATGAGGTAAAAGGAAGTCAAAGACATTGCGCCGGCATTGCCTTGAAAAGCATCAGATATGTGTTAAGAGGCCTGTAACGAACAGGGCCTTCCAATGTATGCGACTTAAGAAAATAGTCAATGTTTTTAACCCGCTAACCTTCCTTTCCAGGAAAAACAGGTTTATTTGCACTTTAATAGTGCAGACGCGGCGATTTATCTGTTCAGGGCGAGTTTGAGCTTGTCACGTCCCGCTGGCGATAAAGTGGGGTATGATGGCCCAAGAGACCCGGAAGGAAGCTGATATGAAACAAATTCGCCTGTTGGCGCAATATTATGTCGATTTAATGGTAAAGCTGGGACTGATTCGCTTTTCTCTGCTGTTAGCCTCGGCGCTGGTGGTGCTGGCGATGGTGGTGCAGATGGCGGTCACCATGCTGCTGCGCGGTCATGTTGAAAGTATTGATATGGTCCGCTCTGTTTTCTTTGGGCTGCTGATTACTCCGTGGGCCGTCTACTTTCTGTCGGTGGTGGTGGAGCAGCTGGAAGAGTCGCGACAGCGGCTTTCACGGCTGGTAGATAAGCTGGAGGAGATGCGCAACCGCGATCTGGAGCTAAACCAGCAGATGAAGGAGACCATCAGCCAGCTTAACCAGGAGATCGCCGACCGTATCAAAGCGGAAGAGGCGCGTTTGCTGGTAGTTGACAAGCTAAAAGAAGAGATGGCGCGTCGTGAGCAGGCTCAAATCGAACTGGAACAGCAATCCTCTTTCCTGCGCTCTTTCCTGGACGCTTCGCCGGATCTGGTGTTTTACCGCAATATCGATCAGCAATTTTCCGGCTGTAACCGGGCAATGGAACTGCTGACCGGAAAAAGTGAAAAGCAGCTGATCGGCCTGACGCCAAAAGATGTCTACGATGAAGAAGCGGCAACCAAGGTGCTGGAAACGGATGAGAAAGTTTTCCGCCATAACGTTTCTCTGACTTATGAGCAGTGGCTGCAATATCCCGATGGCCGCAAAGCCTGCTTTGAAATTCGTAAGGTGCCTTACTACGATCGCGTGGGCAAACGCAGCGGCCTGATGGGCTTTGGCCGCGATATTACCGAGCGTAAGCGCTATCAGGACGCGCTGGAGAATGCCAGCCGTGAGAAGACGACCTTTATCTCAACTATCAGCCATGAGCTGCGTACGCCGCTTAACGGTATCGTTGGGCTTAGCCGCATTCTGCTGGATACCGAACTGAATCAGGAACAGCTGAAATATCTCAAAACTATCCATGTCTCAGCGATAACGCTGGGTAATATTTTCAATGATGTCATTGAAATGGATAAGATCGAGCGGCGTAAGGTACAGCTTGATAATCAGCCGCTCGACTTTACCGGTTTTCTCGCGGACCTGGAGAACCTCTCCGGCCTGCTGGCTCAGCCGAAAGGTCTCAAATTCGTGCTGCAGCCTCAACTGCCGCTGCCGCATAAAATCATCGCCGACGGTACGCGCCTGCGTCAGATTTTATGGAACCTGATCGGTAACGCGGTGAAGTTTACGCAACAGGGCGCCATTACCGTCCGGGTTGCCTATGAGGCAGAAAAACTGCGCTTTGAAGTAGAGGATTCCGGGATGGGGATTCCGCTTGATGAGCAGGATAAAATCTTTGCCATGTACTATCAGGTTAAAGATCAGCATGGCGGCAAACCCGCTACCGGCACCGGCATCGGCCTGGCGGTATCACGCCGTTTAGCCCAGGCGATGGGCGGCGATATCACCGTGCGCAGTCAGCCGGGCGAAGGGGCATGCTTTACGGTGACGCTGAGCGCGCCGCAAATCGCGGAAGAGGTGCAGGATGAAATGCCGGCTGATGAGATGCCGCTGCCTGCGCTGCACGTGCTGCTGGTTGAGGATATTGAGCTTAACGTTATTGTCGCGCGTTCCGTATTAGAGAAGCTGGGAAATAGCGTGGAAGTGGCCATGACCGGACAGGCGGCGCTGGATATGTTCGATCCTGATGAGTTTGATCTGGTGTTGCTGGATATTCAGCTGCCGGATATGACCGGTCTGGATGTGGCGCGCGCCATTCATCAGCGCTTCAGCGGGCAGACCTTGCCACCGTTGGTGGCCCTGACGGCCAATGTACTGAAAGACAAAAAAGAGTATCTGGATGCCGGTATGGATGACGTACTCAGCAAACCGCTGGCGGTGCCGGCGTTAACCGCGATGATTAAAAAGTTCTGGGATTATCAGGAAAGCGATCTGAGCGAAGCGCATACGCAGCTGGACGACAAAAAACTGGCGTTACTCGATCTGCCGATGCTGGAGCAATATAACGAGCTGGTTGGCCCTTCATTGATTACCCGCAGTCTGGATATGTTCGAGCAGCTGATGCCGGGCTATCTGGCGGTGCTGGATTCCAACATGATGGCGCGCGATCAAAAAGGCATTGCGGAAGAGGGGCATAAAATCAAAGGCGCCGCAGGCTCGGTGGGCTTACAACATCTGCAGCAGTTAGCGAAACAGATCCAAAGTCCGGAGTTGCCTGCCTGGTGGGATAACGTTCAGGAATGGATTGACGAACTTAAACAAGAGTGGCGACAAGATGTGGCCGTACTGCGTGAATGGGTTGAACAACAGAAAGTAGGACACTGAAAAAAATGACCCCGGCTTGTGCCGGGGTGCGCGAATACTGCGCCAACACCAGGGAAAAGGTTTGCTCAGGCCATTTCTTGGAAGAGTTAACAAGCGGCACAAGCATGGTATTGGTTAACGCTTTGACACACCTTAGCAAATCTCAACGACTCTGTTAAATGATTCATTAAAATCTGTGATGTGCGCCAGCGTTCGTATACAGAAAACATTAATTTACTGACACAGTCAAGCAAGGAATTAACTGAGACCCTATATTGGCGTCAATTTAAGCTTTTGTAAAGGATTTCATTACAAAATTCTTTTATGTTTACCCTGCTCTGATGAGGTTGTGAAGTTTTAGCCGCTATCGCAACGCAGGCATGGCTTTTACACCCATTAACTAATTGTATTTAAATGTTTTATTTTAATGCGGCTAGCGTAAAAAACAGGCGATAAGAAAGAGCAGACTTATGTTTTAGCCGGTTAATTTGCAGACCGGCGGCGAGAAAGGGCAAAAGGACTGTCAGGGTAAAAGAACAAAGCGTAAAAGGAGAGTCGGAGCGGCGAGTAACCCGCAGTTTACTTCAGTTAATTTTGCCTTTTTGTTGTTTTGGTTGATGGTTTATCACCCTACATATAAGTTAATTGAAAGTTTTGCTTTATGGTTCACTGGCGCTTTTTTAGGGTAACAGGTAAGAAAGTAGCAAGCAGGTTAAACTTTGGAACCGATTCCTAAGCAACGGAAACCTTTGATGTAAGTGGGATTTTACAAATTCAGAATTTATGAATCAGGAAATGTAACCAGGAAAAGTCGGTTTTAAGCCGTTTTTTTCTCCTCTGGGCAACAGGCAGTTGCAGGCAATAACAACCGTGATTAATAAGTGATAAAACCAGTGATGGAAGAAAGCAAATGAAGAAAAATAAAGGAGGCTTCCTAAGCATGACGCGGCGCTGGCTGGCGCGTATCGTGATAGCGATCGGGGGTATCTGGCTGGCTGGCATTGCGCTTTTTGCCTTTTTGCCGGTGCCCTTTTCCGCTGTGATGGCAGAGCGTCAGGTTTCGGCATGGCTGACGGGCAATTTCTCCTGGGTGGCGCATTCTGATTGGGTCGCCAGAGATGACATCTCTCCATGGATGCCGCTGGCGGTGATTGCCGCAGAAGACCAGAAATTCCCGTCTCACTGGGGTTTTGATGTCGAAGCGATCGAATCCGTACTGGATAAGCAAAATGGGCGGCTGCGCGGTGCTTCCACGCTGTCGCAACAAACGGCTAAGAATCTGTTTCTGTGGGATGGACGCAGCTGGGTGCGTAAAGGGCTGGAGGCAGGATTAACGCTGGGATTGGAAGGGGTATGGAGTAAAAGACGTATTCTGACGGTCTATCTGAATATCGCTGAATTCGGCGATGGAATATTCGGCGTAGAAGCCGCGTCGCAGAAGTATTTTCATAAGCCCGCCAGTCGGCTGACGATGTCAGAAGCGGCGTTGCTGGCTGCCGTGCTGCCGAATCCGCTGCGCTTTCGCGTCGCTGCGCCCTCCGGCTATGTACGACAACGTCAGGCGTGGATTATGCGCCAGATGAGCCAGCTGGGCGGCGTCGGCTTTATTCAACAGCATAACCTGTAGCGATGCCTACTCTTCGTCGAAGCCTGCTTCAAATAGCTCTATCACCGCTGCCAGCGCCTGCTGCTCCTGTGGGCCGCTGGCTTCGATTTCAATATGGCCGCCTTTGGCCGAATCAAGCATCAACAGCGCAATAACGCTGCTGGCTTCAGCTTCGGTGCCGGCCTCATTGCGCAGCAGCACTTCAGCGTCAAAACTCTGTACCAGTTCAAACAGCTTCATCGCTGGGCGCGCATGCATGCCCAGCTTATTTTTGATTTCAACGGTTTGTCTGACGGTCATGATTTACGTTTTTCCAGCGTACGATGACGGGACTGAACATTTTTACCGCGTGAGCGGAAGTAATCAGCTAACTGTTCGGCAATATAAACGGAACGGTGTTTCCCGCCGGTACAGCCAATGGCGACGGTTAAGTAGCTGCGATTATTGGTTTCCAGCATCGGTAGCCACAGTTCCAGGTAACTGCGCGTCTGGTAGATAAAGTTATGTACTTCGGTATGACGATCGAGGAAGGCGGCAACGGGACGATCGAGGCCGGTCATTGGACGCAGTTTGGGATCCCAATGCGGGTTCGGCAAAAAACGCACGTCAAAAACATAGTCGGCATCAATAGGGATACCGTGCTTATAGCCGAACGATTCAAACACCATTGTCAGTTCGCGCTCGCGTTTGCCAAGCAGACGGGTACGCAGCATTTCCGCCAGTTCATGCACGGACATTTCGGAAGTATCAACAATCAGATCGGCGCGTGAGCGTAACGGCTCTAAAAGATCGTTCTCTTCATCAATGGCGCTTTCCAGCGACAGGTTTTTACTGGAAAGCGGATGCAGGCGGCGGGTATCACTATAGCGGCGGATAAGCGTATTTCGATCGGCGTCCAGGAACAGCAGCTGAGGCGAAAAGCTGCTGGGCAGGCTGGTTAAGGCTTTTTCCAGGACATCCGGCGATTCCGGCATATTGCGCACATCAATGCTGACTGCGGCAGAAATATTGCGCTCGGCCAGCGAGCTTGCCAGATCGGGCAGTAACGTTACCGGCAGGTTGTCTACACAGTAAAACCCCATATCTTCCAGCGCGCGTAACGCGACGGATTTCCCTGAGCCTGAACGACCGCTGACGATCATCAGCACCATTAAGTTATCTCCCCATTCAACCCGCGATCACCGGGGAGACCCCGGTACGGGCAAAAGTGCAAGCTGACTAATTAGTGATTTTCTTCTGGCGTCGCAGTGATGATGTCATACAAATCTTCATCGCTTTGCGCAGCCCGCAGACGACGGCAAACGGTTTTGTCGGCCAGTCGCTTGGCTACCAGTGAAAGGGTATGTAGATGTGTTTTACATTGATCCGCCGGCACCAGCAAGGCAAACAGGATATCAACCGGCTGGTTATCAATCGCATCAAAGGCGATAGGCTGATCGAGGCGGATAAAAACGCCCACGGCGCGCAGCGTATCCTCTTCCAGCTTGCCGTGAGGAATAGCAATACCGTTACCGATACCGGTACTGCCCATGCGTTCGCGCGTCAGAATGGCTTCAAAAACCGTCTGATGGGGCAGGTTAAGCTGTTTAGCAGCCAGTTCACTGATGATTTCCAGTGCCCGCTTTTTACTCTGGCAGTGTACGCCGCTGCGGGTACAGTCAAGGCTAAGTACAGAGCTGAGTTCCAGTGAGAGTTCGTTGTTCATCATAGTTTCACTTGCGTGTTCACATTTACTGACACATCGCGCTACTTTACGCGTCTTGCGACGAGAAAGAAAAGCGGCAACGCTTCGCCAGCCGGCATGAATGGAAAAACGGGGCGAAAAAGCTCGCCCCCGGTCTGTCATGTTACCGCATCCGGCAACCTGACGGCCTGTTTTTCCTTCAGCCGCGTGAAGGTTAGTGTTGTTTTAACTTGTCTTTATGCTTGGTTAGCTGGCGCGCCAGCTTATCGATTAAACTATCAATCGCCGCGTACATATCATCTGCTTCAGACGTTGCGTGCAGTTCGCCGCCGCTAACATGCAGCGTCGCCTCCGCTATCTGCTGCACTCTTTCTACCTTTAGCACAATACGAACCTGGGTTATCCGGTCGGAATATTGCGCCAGTTTGGCAAATTTGGTGTTCACAAACTCACGTAACGCGGTCGTGATTTCAACGTGTTGCCCGGTAATATTGAGTTGCATAGCGTCTTCCTTCTCAGTGATGATCAAACCAATTGTTTACGCTGATTTGATGGCGGGATGGATAAAGACTCGCGATACTTCGCGACGGTACGGCGTGCCACCATAATGCCTTGTTCAGACAACAGGGTAGTGAGCTTACTGTCGCTCAGTGGTTTGGCGGGGTTTTCCGCCGAGATCAGCTTTTTCACCAACGCGCGAATAGCGGTTGAGGAGGCCTCGCCGCCGCCCTCGGTATTCACATGGCTGGAGAAAAAGTATTTCAGTTCGAAAATGCCGCGTGGGCTGTGCAGATATTTTTGGGTGGTAACGCGGGAAATGGTGGATTCATGCATATCAACGGCCTGAGCGATATCCGCCAGCACCATCGGGCGCATAAATTCTTCGCCCTGCTCAAAAAAAGCCTGCTGCTGCTCAACGATACAGCGCGTTACTTTCAATAGCGTATCGTTGCGGCTTTCCAGGCTTTTAATCAGCCACTTCGCATCCTGTAAATTGGTACGAATAAACTGGCTATCGCTGTCGCTACGCGCAGAGCTACCCAGCGCGGCGTATTGCTGATTAATCTGCAGGCGCGGCACGCTGTCGCCGTTTAACTCCACGGTCCAGCGGTTGGCGGTTTTGCGCACCAGCACATCAGGAATGACATATTCCGGCTCGCGGGTGTTCACCGACTGGCCCGGCCGCGGATCGAGCGACTGAATCAGCGCCAGCGCGGTTTTTAACACATCCTCTTTCAGGCGCGTCACCCGCATCAGGCTGCGGAAATCATGGTTCGCCAGCAGATCGAGGTACTGATCGACAATCAGCTGCGCTTCAGCCAAAAAGGGCGTATCACGCGCGAATTGAGAAAGCTGGACCAGTAGGCAGTCGCGCAGGTTACGGGCACCAACGCCAACCGGATCGAAACGTTGCACTCGTTTGAGTACTGCTTCGACCTCATCCAGCGCCACATCTTCATCGCCGATGCTATCGCGGATCTCATCAAGCGTAACGGTAAGATAACCGGTGTCATCAATGGCGTCGACGATAGAGGTGGCGATGGCGCGGTCGGTATCGCTAAACGGCGTTAGCTCTACCTGCCACATCAGGTAATCCTGCAAGGTCTGGGTAGTTTCGCCCTGATAAACCGGTAGTTCGTCATCGCGGTAATCATTACCGGTGCCGGAAGGCGTACCGGCGGTATAGATCTCATCCCAGGTTGCATCAAGCGGCAACTCTTCCGGCATATCCTTTTGTTCCAACGCCTCACGTGTGTCGAGCGCTTCGCTTTCGACATAGTCGCGTGAGTCGACTTCCTCGTGGATATCGGTCTGCTCAAGCAACGGATTACTCTCCAGCGCCAGCTGTATCTCCTGTTGAAGTTCCAGCGTAGAAAGCTGCAGCAAACGAATTGCCTGCTGTAGCTGCGGAGTCATCGCAAGCTGTTGACTGAGCCTGAGTTGCAAACCTTGCTTCATATTCAGAATAAAGATTCCTGATAAAACACCGTCATAACTGACACCATATCAGAGTCTGAACTCTTCACCCAAATAGACACGTTTTACCTGCTCATCGGCCAGGATCGCTTCCGGGGTGCCGTGGGCGATTAAACGGCCCTGGCTGACGATATAAGCGCGTTCGCAGACGGCAAGGGTTTCACGCACGTTATGGTCAGTAATCAGCACGCCGAGCCCGCTGTCGCGCAGATGCTCGATGATTTTTTTGATATCAATAACTGAAATAGGGTCAACCCCGGCGAACGGCTCATCCAGCAGAATAAACTTGGGGTTGGCCGCCAGCGCGCGCGCAATTTCAACGCGGCGGCGTTCACCGCCTGACAGCGCCTGGCCGAGGCTGTCGCGCAGATGCTCAATATGGAACTCCTCCATCAGCTCTTTGGCGCGGTCTTCACGCTGCTCGGTGGTGAGATCTTCACGTATCTGCAGCACCGCCATCAGGTTGTCATACACGCTCAGACGACGAAAGATGGATGCCTCCTGCGGCAGGTAGCCGATACCGCGTCTGGCGCGGGCGTGCAGCGGCAGAATACTGATATCTTCGTCATCAATCACAATGCGGCCCGCATCACGCGGCACAATTCCCACCACCATATAAAACGTTGTGGTTTTGCCGGCGCCGTTCGGACCAAGCAGGCCGACGATCTCGCCTGATTTAACCTGCAGGCTGACATCTTCCACCACGCGGCGGCCTTTGTAGGCTTTTGCCAGATTTTCAGCGATTAGTGTTGCCATAGGAATCAGCGGCTCTTCTGTTGGCTAGTAGATGAAGCGGGTTTGTCCTGCAACTGCGAAGGCACCAGCACCGTGGTGACGCGCTTATTATCGCCTTCGCTCCAGGCCTGCATTTTCTGCTCTTTGACCAGATAGGTAATGCGATCGCCTTTAACATTGCTGTCCAGCTGCTCAATATAGGCGTTGCCGGTGAGCTCGACGAAATCTTTCGCCAGTTCATAGTGCATTTTCGCCGCGTGGCCTTTTACTGGTTTGCCATCGTCCTGCAGCTGATAAAAGGTGGCCGGATTGCCGTAGGCGTCAACAACGGTCTTTTTACTGTCGCCGCCGGGACGCGTCACGACCACTTTATCGGCGGTGATTTTAATCGAGCCCTGGGTCACGATAACGTTGCCGGTGAAGGTCGCGACATTGCCCTGCATATCCAGCGCCTGATTGGCCGAATTGATATTAACCGGCTTTTCAGAGTCGCCGGTTAACGCCAGGGCCGGCAGGCTGGTGGCCAGCAAAGAGCCGATCAGCAGGAGTTTAAGGCTGTGGTTGTTCATTGATTTCATAATTTGTTTTGACCTTTTCAATCAGCTCGGCCGTTTTCGTCCGTAAATTACCGCGCATCTTCATACCAGTGGAATTAAAGCTGCGGCCATAAAGAGTGACCTGGTCGTTGGACATCACATCCTGCGTAACCAGGTTAACCTGCGCATTATCGGTCTTGATCCGCTCGAGCTGGGCATCTTTAGCCAGACTGTTGACTTCAACGTGACCGTAGAGATAAAGCATGCGATCTTTTGTCAGTTTGGCTTTATCGGCGCGTACTGACCAGGCTGGAACCTTATTTTCGTCGTAGGTGGTCATCAGCGGATTATCGAACCAGCTGATCTCATCGGTAGAAAAGTAGGTCACCTTATCGGACACCAGCTTGTAGCTCAGGCTGCCGGTAGGGTTATAGACCACGGTACTGGAATTCGCGCTGGTGTAGGTTGGTTCCTGACCGTTTGTTTCCACCTGACCCTGATCGTCATCGTTGCCGGCCAGCGTCCAGCCGATCAAGATAATGGCAATTAACGCCAACAGTAGCGTTATCCAACGCCTGGTTTTACTCATACCGATTGCCCTTTGGCATCATCAAACTTATCCTGGGCGATCAAAATAAGATCGCAGACTTCGCGTACCGCGCCGCGCCCACCGGCGATGCGGGTTACATAGTGAGCGCGCCCCAGCAGCAACGGATGCGCATCGGCCACCGCAACGCTTAAGCCAACATTGGCCATTACCGGCCAGTCAATTAAATCGTCGCCGACGTAGGCAACCTGATTCGGGGTTAGCGACAGTTTATCCAGGAGTTCCCGGAAGGCCAAAAGCTTATCGGACTGCCCCTGGTAAAGATGTGTAATGCCCAGCGTCTGGCAACGGTCTTCCAGCAGCTTAGCCCGGCGGCCAGTAATAATCGCGACCTCGATATCCGAGGTCAGCAGGCAGCGAATGCCATAACCGTCACGCACGTTAAACGCTTTCAGCTCTTCGCCGCTGTTGCCCATATAAATCAGGCCGTCGGACATTACGCCGTCCACGTCGCAGATTAACAGGCGAATCTCGCCGGCGCGTGTCATTACGTCCTGGCTGACCGCGCCGTAGCAGGTCTCCACGACGTCTGTTGCTTGCGTCATTCTTATTTCCATCCGGTTTATACTACGCCAGCGCGCAGCATGTCATGCATATGTACAATACCGATCAGCTGGTCGCCGTCGGCCACCATCACGGCAGTGATATGCTTACTTTGCATCAGGTTCAGGGCGTCAACCGCCAGCATGTTGGGCCGTACGCGAATGCCGCCCGGCGTCATCACGCTGGCAATGGAAGCGTTTTGAAAATCGATGCCCATATCAAAAACGCGGCGTAAATCGCCGTCGGTGAAAATCCCCTTGATATGCATCAGATCGTCCACAATCGCCGTCATGCCCAGGTTTTTACGCGTAATTTCCAGCAGCGCATCGCGCAGCGACGCTTCCTGGGTCACATGGGGGATCTCATCGCCGCTGTGCATAATATCACTGACGCGCAGTAACAGCTTGCGGCCCAGCGCGCCGCCAGGGTGAGAAAGGGCAAAGTCTTCGGCAGTAAAGCCGCGCGCCTTAAGCAGGGCAACCGCCAGCGCATCGCCCATCACCAGCGTCGCCGTGGTGCTGGAGGTTGGCGCCAGGCCGAGCGGACAAGCCTCATGCGGCACTTTAACACACAGGTGAATATCCGCTGCACGCGCCATGCTGCTTTCCGGGCGGCTGGTAATGCAAATCAGCGCCACTTTAAGCCGCTTCAGCACCGGGATCAGCGCCAGGATTTCGTTCGATTCGCCGGAATTGGAAATGGCGATCACAATGTCACTGGTGCTGACCATGCCCAGATCGCCATGGCTGGCTTCGGCGGGATGAACAAAAAAGGCGGGCGTGCCGGTACTGGCGAAAGTCGCCGCCATTTTCTTGCCGATATGCCCCGATTTTCCCATCCCCATCACCACGACTTTTCCCTGGCAATAGAACATCATTTCGCAGGCGCGGGTAAAATCATCATTAATATATTGATCGAGCTGTTCCAGCCCCTGACGTTCAATATCCAGCACTTCTTTACCGGCCTGTTGGAAATCAAATCCGGGCTCGAGCATGATGTGAGTCATTGATATTCAGTCCTTTATCCGTTGAGACTAAATGGCTGCAGGTAGAGCACCGCTACCCAGGCGATAAAGCCGGCCAATAAAATAGCCCCGGCGCGACGACCAATACGGCGGCTGCGCTGTAGGCAAATAAGCATAAACAGGGCGCTGACGCCCAGCATTACCCAATAGTCGCGCTCAAAAGCGGCGCTATCGAACTCGCCGGGCTGAATCAGCGCCGGCAGCCCGAGGACAATAGCCAGATTATAAATGTTAGAGCCGATAAGGTTGCCAATGGCGATGTCATCTTCCCCTTTTAATGCGCCCGCGATCACGGTCGCCAGCTCCGGCAGGCTGGTGCCGACAGAGATAATGGTTAATCCAATCACCAGTTCGCTGACGCCAAAGTAATCGGCAATCACCGTGGCGTTATCGATCACCATGCGGGTCGACATCGGCAGAATAATCAGCGCAACCGCCAGCCACAGAAAGGACACCGTATTGCCTGAATCGTCACGCGGCAGTTCAGCCAGCTGTTCCCGCGTGAGCGTATCGCTGTTATCCCGTTCGGCGCGACGGGCAATGCGAATAATAAATAGCAGGTAGAGCAGGGCAAACGCCAGCAGCGCAATGCCGTCAACACGGCTTAGCTGGCCATCGCACAGGATGATACCGCCCAGCAAGGTGACCAGCAGCATTAACGGCAGCTCGCGCCGCACCAGATTGGAATGTACCGTGAGGGGATGCAGCAGCGCCGCGCCGCCGAGAATCAGCAAGATATTGGTAATGTTAGAGCCCATCGCGGTGCCGACCGCCATATCCATCTGCCCGTGGGCGGCGGCAGTAAAGGAGACAATCAGCTCCGGCAGCGAGGTACCGATACCCACAATGGTCATACCGATGACCAGGGGGGGAACGCCCAGCGAACGACAGAGAATGGCGGCACTAAACACTAAACGATCGGCTCCATAGACCAGTAAAACTAAACCGATAACTAACAGTGCAGCGGCTAAAAGCATGAAAAATCCTTGGATCGGTTATACTCGTCGGTTTGCCAGACTCGTCATTTTGCAGGCGATATAAAGAATGGCGATGATTTTGACCGTCTGCGAGCAAAAAGTAAAACTTATGCCGGTTTTCGCCACGACGAAGCATCCTATTTCTGCAAAACTTGCGGCTAATGTTAGTTGGAGGCGATTAACATAAATAATTTGCATCGCCTAAAATGGATAACAGAGGTATCAATGCACCAGCCATCCACGAATCTGGTCGAGGTTCACGGCGTCAGCTTTAGCCGCGGCAATCGCACCATTTTCGACAATATCTCGTTAACGGTGCCAAAAGGGAAAGTCACCGCCATCATGGGGCCTTCCGGTATCGGTAAAACCACCTTGCTGCGTCTTATTGGCGGTCAGCTGCAGCCTGATGCCGGCGATATCTGGTTTGACGGCGAAAATATTCCCAAGCTTTCGCGCTCGCGCCTGTACGAAACGCGCAAGCGGATGAGCATGCTATTTCAGTCCGGGGCGCTGTTTACCGATCTGAACGTATATGAGAATGTCGCCTGGCCGCTGCGGGAGCATACCCGGCTGCCCGCGCCGCTGTTGCACAGCACGGTGATGATGAAGCTGGAGGCGGTCGGCCTGCGCGGTGCGGCGAAATTAATGCCTTCAGAATTGTCAGGCGGGATGGCGCGCCGCGCCGCGCTGGCCCGCGCGATTGCACTGGAGCCGGATCTGATCATGTTCGATGAGCCTTTTGTCGGCCAGGATCCCATTACCATGGGGGTACTGGTAAAGCTGATAGACGAGCTGAATCATTCGCTGGGCATGACCTGCATCGTGGTTTCACATGATGTGCCTGAGGTCTTGAGCATCGCCGATTACGCCTATATTGTTGCAGGGCAAAAAATCATTGCGCAGGGAACAACGCAAGCGCTACAGGATAATCCTGACGCGCGCGTACGCCAGTTCATCGATGGAATCGCTGATGGACCGGTGCCTTTCCGCTATCCGGCTGGCGACTATTTTGCCGACCTCACCGGTTCAGGGAGTCAATAAACTGATGTTTTTACATGCGCTGGCACTCCTGGGTCGCCAGGGGATCCAAACCTGTGCCTCGTTTGGCCGTGCTGGTCTGATGCTGTTTCACGCGCTGGCCGGTAAACCGCAATTTCGCAAACACGCCCCGCTGCTGATTAAGCAGCTCTACAGCGTAGGGGTGATGTCCTTACTGATCATTCTGGTTTCTGGCCTGTTTATCGGCATGGTGCTGGGGCTGCAGGGTTTCCTGGTGCTCACCACTTATGGCGCCGAAACCAGCCTCGGCATGCTGGTGGCGCTGTCGCTGCTGCGTGAGCTGGGGCCGGTGGTAACGGCACTGCTGTTTGCCGGACGCGCTGGATCGGCGTTAACCGCAGAGATTGGCCTGATGAAAGCCACAGAGCAGCTTTCCAGTATGGAAATGATGGCGGTCGATCCGCTGCGTCGGGTGATCTCGCCGCGTTTCTGGGCGGGCTTTATCAGCATGCCGCTGCTGGCGCTGATTTTTACCGCCGTCGGTATTTGGGGCGGCGCGCTGGTCGGCGTTAGCTGGAAAGGCATCGATCCCGGATTTTTCTGGTCGGCGATGCAGAATGCAGTAGATTTTCGCACCGATATTATCAACTGTCTGATCAAGAGCGCGGTGTTTGCCATTACGGTCACCTGGATCGCGTTGTTTAACGGTTATGACGCGATTCCGACTTCGGAAGGGATCAGCCGAGCCACCACGCGTACGGTAGTACACTCCTCACTGGCAGTACTCGGGTTAGATTTTGTGCTGACGGCACTGATGTTTGGGAACTAAGGCAATGCAAACTAAAAAAAGTGAAATTGGCGTAGGGGCATTCATGCTGTTGGCGCTGGTCGCCATTCTGTTTCTCTGTCTGCGCGTCGCAGATGTGAAATCACTGGGCACCGAGCCGACCTGGAAGCTCTATGCGACCTTTGACAATATCGGCGGGTTGAAGGCCAGCTCTCCGGTTAAAATCGGCGGGGTAGTGATCGGTCGCGTTACGGATATTTCACTGGATGAGAAAACGCTGTCGCCGCGCGTCACCATGGAAATTGAAGACAGATATAACCATCTTCCCGATACCAGCTCGCTGGCGATTCGTACTCAAGGGCTGCTGGGAGAGCAGTACCTGGCGCTAAATGTGGGTTTTGACGATCCTGATATGGGAACGGCGATCCTGAAGGATGGCGATACGCTCCAGGATACGAAATCCGCGCTGGTGCTGGAGGATCTGATTGGTCAGTTCTTATACAAAAGCGGCGATAGCAGTAAAAACGCTGAGCAGGAGCAAAATGCGCCTGCAGCGCCTACTTCCGCTAATCCGCAACAACCTTAAGAGGCTTTACGTATGTTTAAACGTTTATTGATGGTCGCTATGCTGGTTATCGCGCCGCTGGCGGCAAATGCGGCAGACCAAAGCAACCCTTATAAGCTGATGAATGAGGCGGCGGCAAAAACCTTTACCCGCCTGAAAAATGAGCAGCCGAAAATCAAGCAGGATCCTAACTATTTGCGCGACATCGTGCGTCAGGAGCTGCTGCCGTATGTACAGATTAAATATGCTGGCGCGCTGGTGCTGGGCCGCTACTATCGTGAGGCGACGCCAGCGCAGCGCGATGCCTATTTCAACGCGTTTGGCGACTATCTGGCGCAGGCTTACGGCCAGGCGCTGGCGCTGTATCATGGCCAGACTTATCAAATCGCCCCGGAACAGCCGCTGGGCGATGCGAAGATTGTGGCTATCCGCGTCAGCATTATCGATCCCAACGGACGTCCTCCGGTTCGTCTGGATTTCCAGTGGCGTAAAAACAGCCGTACCGGCGAATGGCAGGCGTATGACATGATCGCTGAAGGGATCAGCATGATTACCACCAAACAGAATGAGTGGAGTGATACGCTGCGCACTAAAGGCATCGACGGCTTAACTCAGCTACTGAAAAGTTCTGCAGCGCAGCCTATTACCCTGGATCAGAAAAATAATGGCTGATCTCCTGAGCTGGCAGGTGGAGGCGAAAACGCTTTACCTTCGCGGTGAGCTCGATCGGGAAACGCTGCTCAGCCTGTGGCAACAGCGTGAAACCGCAATGCACGATATTGCGGTTATCGATGTTTCCGGGCTGCAACGCGTGGACTCAGCCGGGCTGGCGCTGCTGGTGCATTTGCGCCAGATAGCGCTACAGCAGGGCGCCAGCCCCGTTTTCAGCGGCATCACGGATAAATTGCACTCTCTGATTACGCTGTATAATTTACAGCAGATTATTGTTTCTACTGGCGATCCCGCCTGATCGCGCGGGATCGCTGTCAATGCCCCTGCACAGTCAGGGGCTTTTTGTTTGTTTAAGATAAATGCGCTTTCAACTAATATGACAGCCTGTTTATCATCAACCGAATGTAAAAAAATCATGGAAAATAGTGAAATCCAGACAGTGCTCATGAGCGCACTGCCGTTAAAAGAAGTACATGTCAGCGGCGACGGCAGCCATTTTCAGGTGATCGCCGTCGGCGAACTCTTCGCTGAGCTAAGCCGGGTGAAAAAACAGCAAACGGTTTATGCGCCGCTGATGGAATATATCGCTGATAACCGTATTCACGCGGTCTCCATCAAAACCTACACGCCTGAAGAGTGGGAACGGGATCGGAAGCTAAACGGTTTTTAAGCTGTTGAGGCGGCTAATAGCCCGCGACTCGATGGCCTTTTAAGTTCTGACAACAGAGAGCAGTTGCAATGGATAAATTTCGTGTACAGGGTCCTACCCGGCTAAGCGGTGAAGTCACCATCTCCGGCGCTAAAAACGCCGCTCTGCCGATCCTGTTCGCCGCTCTGCTGGCTGAAGAGCCGGTAGAGATTCAGAATGTCCCGAAGCTGAAGGACATTGATACCACCATGAAGCTGCTCAGTCAGCTTGGGGTGAAAGCGGAGCGCAATGGCTCGGTACATCTCGATGCCAGTCAGGTCAATATTTACTGCGCGCCCTATGAACTGGTGAAAACCATGCGCGCCTCTATCTGGGCGCTCGGTCCGCTGGTTGCGCGTTTCGGCCAGGGGCAGGTTTCTCTGCCTGGCGGCTGCGCTATCGGCGCGCGGCCGGTTGATTTGCATATCACCGGGCTGGAGCAGCTGGGTGCGGAAATCAAACTGGAAGAGGGCTACGTTAAGGCCTCGGTGAATGGGCGGCTGAAAGGCGCGCACATTGTGATGGACAAAGTCAGCGTTGGCGCAACGGTAACCATCATGTCAGCGGCGACGCTGGCCACCGGTACGACGGTAATTGAAAACGCCGCGCGCGAGCCGGAGATCGTCGATACCGCTAACTTCCTCAACACGCTGGGCGCAAAAATCAGCGGCGCAGGCAGCGATCGCATTACAATTGAGGGCGTTGAGCGCCTGGGCGGCGGCGTTTATCGTGTCCTGCCGGATCGTATTGAAACAGGTACCTTCCTGGTGGCCGCCGCGATCTCCGGCGGCAAAGTGGTTTGTCATAATACGCAGCCGGATACGCTGGATGCGGTACTGGCGAAACTGCGTGAAGCCGGGGCGGAAATCGAAACGGGCGAAGACTGGATCAGCCTTGATATGCACGGTAAACGTCCGAAAGCGGTTAACGTGCGCACCGCGCCGCACCCGGGTTTCCCTACTGATATGCAGGCGCAGTTTACGCTGTTAAACCTGGTGGCTGAAGGCACCGGCGTGATTACCGAAACCATCTTCGAAAACCGCTTTATGCATATCCCGGAGCTGATTCGTATGGGCGCGCATGCGGAAATTGAAAGCAATACGGCGATTTGCTACGGCGTAGAGAAGCTGTCAGGGGCCCAGGTGATGGCGACGGATTTACGCGCTTCCGCCAGTCTGGTGCTGGCTGGCTGTATTGCTGAAGGGACGACAATGGTCGACCGTATTTATCATATCGATCGCGGCTATGAGCATATCGAAGATAAGCTGATCGCGATGGGCGCGAAGATTGAGCGTGTGAAGGGCGAATAAATTTCGTTACGGCGCGGCGTTTTAATCCGCCAGGTTGGTTAAAAACAGCTCCCGCTGGCGGGGGCTGTTTTTTTTCTTAAGCGGGATCAGGATCGCGAACGAATCAGCTTTTTACGGTCGATCAGCTTATTGGTTCTGGGATCGTAATAGCGGCTGGGCCAGATCTCGGCAGGATGAACCGCGATCGCCTCAGCAATGAGCCATTCTCCTTTTGGCCATGGACGATTAAGGGCGTTAGCCAGCGTTGATGAACTCAGCCCCGCCTTACGCGATACGGCGGCAAGAGAGGTTCCCCTTTTATGCAGGGCCGCGATAATATCCGCAGTATGCCAGTCCTGCCTGGTCTTATTCACATTACTCATAGCGCACTTCTCCCTATGCTAATTTCGCGTTACGAAAGATTTTGGAGCTTTTAAGAAACTTCACGGTAAATGAATCAGGGGAAAGAGTATATTTATATTTGTTATTCAAGCTCCATCTTGCCAGTGGGTATTTTTTTATAGCAAAATGAATCCACTTATTTCCAGTAAATTCCAGATGGCGCGAGAGAAATGTGTTTCTCTTCGCAAAAGCTTGATAAGAAATTGCAAACGGGAAGGAAAAAAGAGAGCGGGAGCCCTGACCTGGCGCCCCCGTAACGATCAGGAATCGCGCTGTACTGCCATATGAGCAAGCGCTTCCAGCGCGCTGCGCCAGGGTGTTTCAGGCAGCGACTGCAGAGCGGCGATAGCTTTATCCGCTTCCTGTTCAGCCCGGGCGCGTGTCCACTCCAGCGAGCCGCACTGACGCATCGCTTCCAGCACCGGCTCCAGCAGATGACGGCCATTACCCTGTTCAATCGCCTCGCGGATCATCGCTGTCTGCTGAGGGTTGCCGTGGCGCATGGCATGCAGCAGCGGCAGGGTAGGCTTGCCTTCGCTGAGATCGTCGCCGACATTTTTCCCCAAGGTTTGCCCATCGGCGCTGTAATCCAGCAGATCGTCGATCAGCTGAAACGCGGTGCCCAGATAGCGGCCATAATCTTGCAAACCTTGCTCCTGGGCTTCGGTGGCGCCCGCCAGAATCCCGGATGATTGCGCCGCCGCTTCGAACAGTCGCGCCGTTTTGCTGTAAATCACCCGCATATAGCTTTCTTCGGTGATATCCGGATCGTTGCAGTTCATCAACTGCAGCACTTCGCCTTCGGCGATCACGTTAACCGCTTCCGACATCAGCGCCAGGATGCGCAGCGAGCCGAGGCTGGTCATCATTTGAAAGGCGCGGGTATAGATAAAATCGCCCACCAGCACGCTGGCGGCATTACCGAACGCTGCGTTGGCGGTGGCTTTCCCACGTCGCATATCCGATTCATCCACCACGTCGTCATGCAGCAGCGTCGCGGTATGAATAAATTCAATCAGCGCGGCAATCGTCACGTGCTGTTTATCTTCATAGCCGAGCGCGCGCGCCGCAAGAATGGCAATCATTGGACGAATACGCTTGCCGCCGCCGCTGATAATGTAGTAACCCAACTGATTGATGAGCGAAACATCTGAATTCAGCTGTGAGAGGATGGTCTCGTTGACGGCCGCCATGTCTTGTGCGGTTAATTCATTAATTTGTTCTAAATTCATCAGTCTGTTCAGCTATTGCTCTGTTCAGCGCCATGTTAAGCGACTTTGCCCATGTCTGTGCCACGTAATGTATTACAGATTGTACTTGAAAAACGAGGCTCTTGAATCCTGAGTATGGCGCTGCGTTTTTTTTCTGCAATCCTTTGCTATGTCCTCTTGTCAACGCAGGGATTTTTGCGTAGAATTCGCGCCCTATTGTGAATATTTATCGCGCCGCCTGACAATTGAAGAAGGTAAGCGCAGAAGCGGAGTTTTATATGTACGCGGTTTTCCAAAGTGGTGGTAAACAACACCGAGTAAGCGAAGGTCAAACCGTTCGCCTGGAAAAGCTGGACATCGCAACCGGCGAAACTATTGAGTTCGATCAGGTTCTGATGATTGCAAATGGTGACGACGTTACAATCGGCGCACCGCTGGTTTCAGGTGGCGTGATCAAAGCAGAAGTTGTTGCTCATGGTCGTGGCGAGAAAATTAAAATCGTTAAGTTTCGTCGTCGTAAACACCATCGTAAGCAGCAGGGCCATCGTCAGTGGTTCACTGATGTGAAAATCACTGGCATCAGCGCCTGAGAGGAGATCTGACAAATGGCACACAAAAAGGCTGGCGGCTCAACACGTAACGGTCGCGACTCTAATGCACAGCGCCTGGGCGTAAAACGTTTCGGCGGTGAATCTGTACTGGCTGGCAACATCATCGTTCGTCAGCGTGGCACCAAGTTCCACGCAGGCACCAACGTTGGTCTTGGCCGTGACCACACTCTGTTTGCAACTGCAGACGGTAAAGTGAAATTCGAAGTTAAAGGCCCGAACAACCGTAAATACGTCAGCATCGTTGCTGAGTAAGGTTGTCGTGCTGCAGGCTGGTTAATCTGCCTGCCAGAGAATGAAAGCCCCGCAGAATATTGCGGGGCTTTTTACATTTTAGGCTTGCCTGATTTGCTGTACAATTTACGTACAGTTCTTTCCGCAACAGGTCATCGCTTATGGCCTCGGCGGAATAAAGCCGCACCGGCTTGTCCGGTCGCCAGGTGAATGATTTACGGAGAAGGTAAATGAAGTTTGTTGATGAAGCGACGATTCTGGTCGTTGCAGGTGACGGCGGTAATGGTTGCGTCAGCTTCCGCCGCGAGAAATACATTCCGAAAGGTGGCCCGGATGGCGGCGACGGTGGCGACGGTGGCGATGTTTATCTGCTGGCCGATGAGAACCTGAACACGCTGATCGACTACCGCTTTGAAAAATCTTTCCGCGCCGAGCGCGGGCAGAACGGGCAAAGCCGTGACTGTACCGGTAAACGCGGTAAAGATATCGTGATTAAAGTGCCGGTCGGCACGCGCGTTATCGATCAGGGCACCGGAGAGACGCTGGGCGACCTGACGCGTCATGAGCAAAAGCTGATGGTGGCGAAAGGCGGCTGGCACGGGCTGGGCAACACCCGCTTTAAATCTTCCGTTAACCGTACACCGCGTCAGAAAACCATGGGCACGCCGGGCGAGAAACGCGATCTGCAGCTGGAGCTGATGCTGCTGGCCGATGTGGGCATGCTGGGCCTGCCGAATGCGGGTAAGTCCACCTTTATTCGTGCGGTTTCCGCCGCCAAGCCGAAAGTGGCCGATTATCCCTTTACCACCCTGGTGCCAAGCCTGGGCGTGGTGCGTATGGATAACGAACAGAGCTTTGTGGTCGCGGACATTCCCGGCCTGATTGAAGGCGCTGCGGACGGCGCGGGCCTGGGCATTCGCTTCCTGAAGCACCTCGAGCGCTGCCGCGTGCTGCTGCACCTGATCGATCTGGCGCCGATTGATGAATCCGATCCGGTAGAAAACGCGCGCATTATTCTTGGCGAGCTGCAGAAATACAGCGAAAAACTGTATAACAAGCCGCGCTGGCTGGTATTCAACAAAGTCGATTTGTTGAGTAAAGAAGAAGCAGAAACGCGCGCGAAAGCGATTGTAGAAGCGCTTGGCTGGGAAGAGAAATATTACCTTATCTCTGCCGCCAGCCAGACCGGCGTTAACGCGCTGTGCTGGGATGTGATGTCCTTCCTGAACGCCAATCCGAAAGAGGCGGAAGAGGAAGAGAAGAAACCTGAGAAAGCGGAATTCATGTGGGACGATTACCACCGTGAAGCGCTGGAACAGGCAGATGAAGAAGTGGATGAAGAGTGGGACGACGACTGGGATGAAGATGACGACGAAGGCGTTGAAATCATCTATCAGCACTAATCATGCTCAATCACCACAGCCCGGCTTAATGCCGGGCTTTTTTTTTGCTGTTTCACCCTCTTGGGCAGCCAGCAGTAGCGCAACGGTAAAGAAAATGATTATCATTATCTCTCAATTTCTCGTTGGGATAGATCATGTCTTATCGTCGCCTTTGTTCCCTGTTGAGCCTGCTGATAGTTTTATCCGCCAGCGCGTTATCCGCTTTGGCCGAGCCTGACGGCTGGCCACGCCAGTTAACCAGCGGTAAACAAACGCTTACCCTGCAGCCGCCGCCCCGGCGTATTGTCTCAACCAGCGTTACCCTGACCGGCTCTTTGCTGGCGATTGATGCGCCGGTTATCGCCAGCGCCGCCGCCATGCCCGGTAAACGTTTCACTGACCAACAGGGTTTTTTCCGCCAGTGGGGGGAGATTGCGCGTCAACGCCACGTCCAGCGGCTGTATAACGGCGAACCGACGGTTGAAATGATTGCCGCCGCCCAGCCCGACCTGATCGTCGTCAGCGCGACCGGGAATGATTCGGCGCTGGCGCTCTATCCGCAGCTGGCGGCGATCGCGCCTACGCTGGTGGTGAACTATGACGATAAAAGCTGGCAGCAGGTGATGAAGGATCTAGGCCAGGCCACGGGCCATGAAGCCCTGGCGGAGCAGCGCATCGCCGATTTTGATCGACGCTTACAGCAGCTGCGTACAACGATTACGCTGCCGCCGCAGCCAGTATCCGCTTTCGTTTATAACCGTCACGGGCCTACAATTAACCTGTGGACCCACGCTTCCGCCCAAGGGCAGCTGCTACAGCAACTTGGCTTTACTCTGGCCGTTCCCTTACCTGGCGGCTTTGATCTGATGGCATTGCAGAAACGGCGTGACAAGGTACAGCTAAGCGGCGAAACGCTGGTTAATGGCTTAACCGGCAAAACCTTTCTGCTGTTTGCCGCTGATGATAAAGATGCCGCTGCGTTAATGCATGAACCGCTGCTGGCAGGCGCGCAGGCGGTACAGCAACGGCGTGTTATCGCCCTGGGCGAGGATAGCTTCCGGCTCGATTATTATAGCGCCGGGCACTTGCTAACGCGTATCGGTCAGCTGTTTAGCAAAGCGCAGCCCACAGCGCCTGCAGGCCATCCGTAAGGCCGCCGCGCCAGCAGAGCGCATCATGACCGCCTTCGAATTCACGATAGTGAACAGCGTGGCCGGAAGCCTGTAGCAGCGGCAGCAGCGTGCGGTTTGATTGCAGAATGATCTTTTCATGTAAGCCAGCTTCAAGCCAGAGCCGCTGTGGATGATCCGCGCCTAAACCCTCTCTAAGCTGTTCCCCCAGCCAGCCGCCACTGCTGGCGGTATGGCGGTCGGGCCACCAGAAAGAGCCTGACAGGCTAACGGCGCCGTTAAAAGCGTGCGGCCAGCGCAGGGCAGCATAGAGCGCGGACAGTCCGCCATAGCTCTGACCGGCGACCAGCGTGGGTAATCTTTGATCCCATGATGGCAACCACTCACTTACTTGTGGCAGCAGCTCTTCCTGCAGCGCCAGCCAGAACTCAGGGTTACAGGTTAGCTCCTGGCTGCGCTGTGCCGTGCCGATAGCATCGATAAAAAGATAACAGGCTGGCGGCAACGCGCCGCGCTGCGTTAACCACTCCAGCGGCGCGGCGAGAGGCATACCGTTCGCCCAAAATTGACCGTCCAGCAAAATAGCCAACGGACGGGACGCGGCGCGCTCTTTTCCCGTTGTGAGTAGCCAGACTGAACGCCGGTTGGCAAGGCGCGAACTGTACCATAAGCGGGTCACCAGCTGCGGGGCAGGAGCGGCAGGATTGCGATCCAGTGTCTGCCATGCAGGCTGCGGCGGCGCGGCGGGCATATGCAGTGGTGAAACCGCATGCCCACGGCCATTGCGCCAGCTGCGTAGCGGATTCAGCGGATCGGCGATAGCTGCCGGCAAATGGGTTTTCCACCAGCTGCGCAGTTTGTCGGCAGCCAGATTATCGGCCGGGAAATCACTATCATCCTGACTGGGGATCAGGCAGTAACTGCCTCGCCAACCGCTGCTAAGCCTAACCTCGCCTTGCCAGATATCGGTGTCGGCAACGCGCTGGAGCGAAAAAGGGCGTTGCTGACGATGATGATCGGTGATACCGGCAATATTGAGCCAGACGCGCCGTGTCGTGGAGCGATGTTCATCGCCCTCGGGATCGCGCCAGTAAAAAACGGTCCGGCAGCGTTCTCCCTGTGCCTCCGCGATTTCTGGCACACCAGCCTGCATTTTTGCCTGCCACCAGGCGTCGCTACCTATCTTCACTACGCGTTTCCTTAATGGTAAACCGCAAAAGTTAATTGATAACAATATTGATAATCATTTTCATTTTCAATAATCTGTTTCAGCTTGTTAACAGGGCGTATAACCTGGCATTTATAACGGAAATAAAATGAAAAAAGCACATTCTATAGCTTATCAGCTTCTGGTGCCGCTCACGCTGGCCAGCGGAGTATTAAGCGTCAACAGCGTGGCGGCAGAAATTTCAACGGAAAACGGCGCAGAAGATGGCACGCTGGTGGTTACGGCACAGCAGCAAACCTTACAGGCGCCGGGCGTCTCGACCATTTCGGCTGAACGGATCAAAAAGCATCCGCCAGCACGCGATGTATCAGAAGTTATCCGTACGATGCCGGGCGTTAATCTCACCGGCAACTCTACCAGCGGCCAACGCGGCAATAATCGACAGATTGATCTCCGCGGGATGGGGCCGGAAAACACGTTAATTATGGTGGATGGCAGGCCGGTAACCAGCCGCAACGCCGTACGCCTGGGCTGGCGCGGCGAACGTGATACCCGTGGCGACAGCAACTGGGTGCCGGCGGAAATGATCGAGCATATCGATGTGCTCCGTGGGCCGGCAGCGGCGCGTTACGGTAACGGCGCCGCCGGCGGCGTAGTGAATATCATCACCAAAAAAGAGAGCGACGGCTGGCACGGCTCATGGAATACCTATTATAACGTGCCGCAGCATAAGGAAGAGGGCGGTACCCGACGCACTAACTTTAGCCTGAACGGCCCGCTTGCTGACAATCTTAGCTTTCGCCTGTACGGTGGCCTGAGTAAAACCCAGGCAGATACCCAGTTTATCAATGAAGGACATCAATCCTTACGTACCGGCACCTATGCCGATACAGTACCCGCTGGGCGGGAAGGGGTAGAGAGCAAGGATCTCAATGCGTTGCTGCGCTGGGCTTTTGCGCCGATGCAGGCGCTGGAATTTGAGGCGGGCTACAGTCGTCAGGGCAACCTGTATGCCGGAGACACGCAAAACACCAATACCAATGCGCTGGTGGACAAATATTACGGCAAAGAAACCAACCGGCTTTATCGGCAGAATTTCGCCGTTACCTGGACCGGCGCATGGGATAACGGCATCAGCACCAAAAGTTTCGCGCAATATGAAAATACCCGTAACTCGCGTCTGAATGAAGGTCTGGCTGGCGGTACGGAAGGGATTTTCGCCAGTGACAGCTTCTCGACCATTGAACTGAACGATGTGCTGCTGCACAGCGAAATCAGCGTGCCGTTTGAATTATGGATCAATCAAACCGCCACCTTAGGGACCGAGTGGAATCAGCAGCGGATGAAAGATCCCAGCTCCACCAAACAGGCGCTGACCGGCGGCGCTATTGACGGCATCTCTGACGGCACCCGCAGCCCCTATACCCAGGCGGAGATTTTCTCGCTGTTTGCGGAAGATAACCTTGAGCTAACCGACAGCACCATGCTGGTGCCGGGGTTGCGCTTCGATCACCACTCTATCGTCGGCAATAACTGGAGTCCTTCGCTTAACCTTTCGCAAATGCTGGGCGATGAGGTCACGCTTAAACTGGGCATCGCCCGCGCTTATAAGGCGCCAAGCCTCTATCAGACCAACCCTAACTACGTCTTGTACAGCCGTGGGCAGGGCTGCCCGGCCAGTAGCGGCGGCTGTTATCTGATCGGCAACGACGATCTTAAGGCGGAGACCAGCATCAACAAAGAAGTGGGTCTGGAGTGGAAGCGCGATGACTATCAGCTGGGTCTGACCTGGTTCCGTAACGATTACCGTAACAAAATTGAGTCGGGCTACCTGCCCAGCACCACTTCAACCAACGGCGCTACCGATGTGTATAAGTGGGAAAACGTGCCGAAAGCGGTGGTAGAGGGGCTGGAAGGTACGGTGAATCTTCCGCTCAGCGATACGGTAAGCTGGAATAACAATCTGACCTGGATGCTGCAGAGCAAAAACAAAGAGACCGGCGATCGCTTATCGATCATTCCGCAGTATACGCTGAACTCAATACTGAGCTGGCAGGCGACGCAGAACCTGTCGTTGCAGACCTCTTTCACCTGGTACGGCAGACAGACGCCGAAGAAGTACAATTACAAAGGGGAAACGGTGACCGGCAGCGAGCTGGATGAGGTAAGTCCTTATTCAGTGCTCGGCCTTAGCGGGACGATGGACGTGAATAAATATATCAGCGTCACGCTCGGCGTGGATAACCTGCTGGATAAACGTCACTTCCGTGCAGGGAATGCGCAAACTACCGGCAATGCCGCGACCGGCTCTTATATGTATGGCGCAGGTGCCAACACCTATAATGAAGCGGGTCGTACCTGGTATCTCAGTCTGAATACTCACTTCTGATCGGTTGCCCGCCGCCCGAGTTCAGGGTAGCGGGCAACCAGCATTGCGCTTTCAGACCGGAGCGATCCTGGCGATTACTTAACTGCAACTTCCCGCCGTGCAGCTGCAAAATCCGCAGCACGATATTTAAACCCAGACCGCTACCGCCGTAGCGCCGATCGCCGCGATGAAATGCCTGCGTCAGCGCATCTGCGGTCTTTTCATCAATGCCGGGGCCTTCATCGCACACCACCAGCAGGCTGCCCTTCTCCTGCGCCTGTAGCTGCAGCGTCACCCGCGAACGCTGCGGGCTATAGCGGGAAGCATTTTCCAGCAGGTTACGCACCAGCAGACGCAGCAATACCGCATCGCCCTGTACCGTCATATCCTGTGGCGTCCACTCCAGCGTCTGTTGACGCTGTTTCAGCAATTCAGCCATTTCAGCCTGTAAAGGAAGAAAGATATCGCGCTGCCAGCTCAGCGTCTGATAATGGCCGCTGGCCAGTGCCTGCCCGGCACGCGACAGCATCAGCAGTTGCTCGATAACGTGCATTAGCTGATCGATACGCGCGACCAGCATCGGCGCCTGTTTAATTTCCTGCTGCGCCATCAGTTCCAGATGCAGGCGCAGCCCTGCCAGCGGCGTGCGTAGCTCGTGCGCCGCATCGGCCGTAAAGAGCCGTTCCTGCTGAAGCGTTTGATTAAGGCGGGCAAGTAGCTGATTGATCGCGCGGGTCACCGCCACAACTTCTTCCATCTCTGAATAGACCGGCAGCGGCGACAGATTATCGGCGGAGCGCTCAGCCAGACTGTTCTGTAAAGCATTAAGCGGACGAATAACCCAGCTAATCGCCCAGAAAGAGAGCACCAGCGTAAAGCCGACCATCACCAGCGACGGCAGCAGAAGAGACGCTATCGCCTCGCGGATTTCGTTTTCAACATGCTGATTACGTGATTTCGCCGTTAGCGTTTCGTTAACCAGAAAACCGATCTGCTCACGACTTTCGTGCCATAACCAGATGGCGCTCATCAGCTGGCAGGTCAGCAGAATAAGCGCCAGCATGATCAATAAACGCCGACGCATACTGTTCATAGGCGCTCTTCCAGCCGATAGCCGACGCCGCGCACCGTTTTGATACGATCTTTACCCAGCTTGCGGCGCAGATTATGGATATGCACCTCCAGCGCATTGGAGCCATTATCATCCTGCCAGCTGTAGATATCCTGCTGTAGCGTCTCACGATGCACCGTTTGCCCAATGCGCATCAATAGGCGTGAGAGAAGCGCGAACTCTTTAGGCGTCACCTCTATTGGCTGATTATCCACCGAGACCTGTAACGAGGAGAGGTTAAGCGCCAGATCGCCATGGCGTATCTGATTATCGCTGTGCCCTTGATAGCGCCTAATCAGCGCCCGTACGCGCGCTTTTAGCTCGGCCAGCGCAAAAGGCTTAACCAGATAATCATCGGCGCCGGCATCCAGCCCGCTTACCCGATCTTCCAGCGCATCGCGCGCCGTCAGAATCAACACCGGCAGATCGATATTCTGCCGCCGCCAGCGGCGCAGCAGATCGGCACCGTCCGCATCCGGCAGGCCAAGATCCAGCACCGCTAAACTGTATTGCCCGCTATGCAGCAGGCCATCCGCCTGCGCCGCCGTAGCAGCACAATCAATGGCGTAGCCCTCGCTGCTAAGCGCGAGGGCGATACCTTCCTGCAACAGCACATCATCTTCCACAATGAGAATTTTCATGCGCCTCAGTTATTCTGGTAGATGTCCTTGTATAGCCGGCTTTCAAAACGTACCAGCGGCACCCGACGTATCTTCTTATCTTCAGGCGGTACGGCATAGCCGGAGAGAAACTGCACAAAAGCCACGCGCTGACCGCTGGCGGTAGTAATAAAGCCTGCCAGATTATACACCCCAGAGAGCGAACCGGTTTTGGCGGAAACTTTGCCATCCACGCCCGCCTCATGCAGACCGCCGCGATAGCGCAGGGTGCCATCGTAGCCGGCCAGCGGCAGCATTGAGATAAAGTTCAGCTGTTGGTCGTTCTGAGCGATGTATTGCAGCACCTGCATCATGGTCGCCGGCGAGATCAGATCGTGACGCGACAGGCCGGAACCGTCCACCTGAATGCTGTTGCCGAGATCGATATTCGCCTTTTGACGCAGAATGCGACGCACTGCATCCGAACCCGCGCGCCAGGTGCCAGGAACGTTAAAATAGTGACCGCCAATGGTGCGGAAAACCGTATCGGCAATCATGTTGTCCGATTTTTTCAGCATGATTTTCAGCAAATCATGCAGCGGCGCGGACTGTGTCTCTGCCAGCAGGGTGCCAGGTTCGGTCACGCGCGTTTGACGCACCAGGTGCCCAGTGTAATCAATCCCGGCATCCTGCAGCATCGCTTTTAAAATAGCGCCGGACCATGCGGCGCCATCCTGAATAGCGAAGGCCAGCGGCAACGGTTCGCTGCGCTGTGTCATACAGCCGGTCAGCGTAAAGCGGTTCAGCTCTCCCGGCACCACATCCAGCTCACAGTAGGGCGCAGCGGGCGAGCCTTTCGCCAGGGTACGCACCTGGCTGAACATGGTCACCGGATAGTATGTCGCGACGCGAATAAAGGCGTTATCGTCGGGACGATCGGCGCTATAGAGCGAAACGGAAAAGCAGTTTTTATCGACAATCGCGGCGGCTGGTGGCGCGCTAAAGCACTGGGTGTTGTCGTTCCATGGCCAGCCGGGCGCCTTGTCGTGGCTGGCGAAAACCGAGGTATCAATCACCAGGTTGCCCTGAATATGAGTAATGCCCTGTTTAGTCAGTGCGCTGACCATATTACGCAGATCCTGACGCGATAATGTCGGATCGCCGCCAAAGCGGGCGATCAGGTCGCCCTGCAGCGTGCCGTTATCCACTTTGCCCTGGGTTTCCAGCGTGGTACGAAAGCGGAAGTCCGGGCCCAACTCCAGCAGTGCTGCGAGCGCCGTCACTACTTTCATGGTGCTGGCTGGCAAAGCCATTTGTTTACTGTGATAATCGACCAGCGGCGTTGATGAACCCACTTTTTGTGCCATCAGCGCCAGGTTTGCGCCATCCGGTAAATATTGTGTGTATTCTTCCACAGGTGCTGCCTGAGCTTGCAGCATAAACGCACAGGTTAGTCCGGTAACAAGTCGTAAAAATCGCATAATCTCGCGGTAACTGACGGGTGAAGCCGTCATACTACGGTGCATCGCAGTAGAAAGTAAACGATGACCCATAGGGAACTCTGGGTTAAAATACGTATCAAAATGCAAACCCGAATCCTGACCTGGAGCCTGCTCCGGGTCAGGTTTCTTTTGTTTGCGAATCAGCCGGTAGCGTTGCACAACGCGTCAGGCCGACGACCCAATGGTCAGGACGACAACAAGCAAACAGGACCGATGACGAGGTATTAAAATGAATCAGATTCCGATGACGTTAAGGGGCGCAGAGAAGCTGCGTGAAGAACTGGAAGAGCTGAAGACCGTCAGACGCCCCCGTATTATTGCCTCAATAGCGGAAGCGCGTGAGCATGGCGATCTGAAAGAGAACGCCGAGTATCACGCCGCACGTGAAGAACAGGGCTTTTGTGAAGGGCGTATTCAGGAGATCGAAGCCAAGCTCTCTAATGCGCAGGTGATCGATGTGACTAAAATCCCTAACAATGGCCGGGTGATTTTTGGCGCGACGGTATCCGTGCTCAATATTGATACTGATGAAGAGTCGACCTATCGTATCGTTGGCGATGACGAGGCGGACTTTAAGCAGAACCTGATTTCCGTAAATTCGCCGATGGCGCGCGGGTTGATTGGTAAAGAAGTGGATGACGTGGTGGTGATTAAAACGCCCGGCGGCGACGTCGAGTATGAAATTCTGAAAGTAGAATATCTCTAATCGCTTCTGACGCATCGCATGAATGTAAAGAAAGGAAAAAGGCCGCACCGCGGCCTTTTATCCTGTGCAGGAGCATGGCAACTTCTTCCGGCTGACGCTATTCGTCATACTTCAGGCTGCATGTGGGCGGGATATCCCAGCCACTTACCAGGGTAAGCTTGCAGAAAGTCGCTGCGATGCCCGGTTCATGCAACCCGCTTTATGGCGCGTATCATCAGCGCGACCGATTAGCGCGGCAGGGAGATTTTACGTTCTTCTGACGGTCGGTACAGCACCAGCGTCTTGCCGATAACCTGCACGTTGCAGGCTCCCGTTTCACGAACAATGGCTTCTACCATCAGGTTTTTCGTTTCCCGATCTTCGGTAGCGATCTTCACCTTAATCAGTTCGTGATGCGCAAGCGCCTGCTCGATTTCGGCCAGCACGCCTTCAGTCAGGCCGTGGTTACCCAGCATAACAACGGGTTTCAGCGGATGGGCCAGACCTTTTAGGTGCTGTTTTTGTTTGGTACTCAGATTCATCGTATATTTTTACTTACATTGGGATTGAAAACGGTACATTCTACCGCCATCTCTGGTATATCACCAAACAGGACATCATTATGTTTGGTTATTTATCGCTACGATGAAGAATAGTTGGAAAAAGTATGACAGGTAAAAAGCGTTCGGCCAGTTCCAGCCGCTGGCTTCAGGAACACTTTAGCGATAAATATGTGCAACAGGCACAGAAAAAGGGGTTGCGTTCGCGCGCCTGGTTTAAACTTGATGAAATACAGCAGGGCGATAAGCTGTTCAAGCCTGGAATGACCGTGGTCGATCTGGGTGCGGCGCCCGGCGGTTGGTCGCAATATGTCGCTACTCAGATTGGCTCAAAGGGACGTATTATTGCCTGTGACATTTTGCCGATGGATCCTATCGTTGGTGTCGATTTCCTTCAGGGCGATTTTCGTGAAGAATCAGTAGTGAAAGCGCTACTGGAACGCGTCGGAGAAGAGAAAGTCCAGGTTGTCATGTCCGATATGGCGCCCAATATGAGCGGCACGCCAGCCGTTGATATTCCCCGGTCGATGTATTTAGTTGAGCTGGCACTGGAAATGTGTCGCGATGTACTGGCACCAGGTGGCAGTTTTGTAGTGAAAGTATTTCAGGGAGATGGCTTCGATGAATACCTGCGGGAAATTCGCTCCCTGTTTACGAAAGTGAAAATTCGTAAGCCGGACGCTTCGCGTTCACGTTCACGCGAAGTGTACATTGTAGCGACAGGGCGCAAACTATAGTACCCTACGCTGTCTGTTAACACAGTTGTAATAAGAGGTTAATCCCTTGAGTGACATGGCGAAAAACCTGATTCTCTGGTTGGTCATCGCAGTTGTGCTGATGTCTGTTTTCCAGAGCTTTGGGCCCAGCGAGTCGAATGGCCGTAGGGTTGATTATTCAACCTTCCTGTCGGAAGTGAACCAGGATCAGGTCCGCGAGGCGCGTATTAACGGGCGTGAAATCAACGTTACCAAAAAAGACAGTAATCGATATACGACCTACATTCCCGTCAACGATCCCAAGTTACTCGATAACCTGTTGACTAAAAATGTAAAAGTTGTCGGTGAACCGCCGGAAGAGCCGAGCCTGCTGGCTTCTATCTTCATCTCATGGTTCCCGATGCTGCTGCTGATTGGCGTCTGGATCTTCTTTATGCGCCAGATGCAGGGCGGAGGCGGCAAAGGCGCGATGTCCTTTGGTAAAAGCAAAGCCCGCATGCTGACGGAAGATCAGATCAAAACCACCTTTGCAGATGTCGCAGGCTGCGATGAAGCGAAAGAGGAAGTGGGCGAGCTGGTGGAATACCTTCGCGAACCCAGCCGCTTCCAGAAACTGGGCGGTAAAATTCCGAAAGGCGTCTTGATGGTGGGCCCGCCGGGTACCGGTAAAACGCTGCTGGCGAAAGCGATCGCTGGTGAAGCTAAGGTGCCTTTCTTTACTATCTCCGGTTCCGACTTCGTAGAGATGTTTGTCGGTGTGGGTGCTTCTCGCGTGCGTGATATGTTTGAGCAGGCGAAGAAAGCGGCACCGTGCATTATCTTTATCGATGAGATCGATGCGGTAGGCCGTCAACGTGGCGCCGGTTTAGGCGGCGGTCACGATGAGCGTGAGCAGACCCTGAACCAAATGCTGGTGGAGATGGATGGCTTTGAAGGCAATGAAGGTATCATCGTTATTGCCGCAACTAACCGTCCAGACGTGCTTGATCCGGCGTTGCTGCGTCCGGGCCGCTTCGACCGTCAGGTTGTAGTTGGTCTGCCGGATGTCCGTGGTCGTGAGCAAATTCTGAAAGTGCATATGCGTCGCGTGCCGTTGGCGACTGATATCGATGCTGCCATTATTGCTCGTGGTACGCCGGGCTTCTCCGGTGCCGATCTGGCTAACCTGGTGAACGAAGCCGCTCTGTTTGCCGCTCGCGGTAACAAGCGCGTGGTCTCGATGGTGGAATTCGAAAAAGCGAAAGACAAAATTATGATGGGTGCGGAACGTCGCTCCATGGTAATGACGGAAGCGCAGAAAGAATCTACCGCCTACCACGAAGCGGGCCACGCCATTATTGGTCGTCTGGTGCCGGAACACGATCCGGTGCATAAAGTGACGATTATTCCGCGTGGACGTGCGCTTGGGGTAACCTTCTTCCTGCCGGAAGGCGATGCGATTAGCGCCAGCCGTCAGAAACTGGAAAGCCAGATCTCTACCCTGTACGGCGGCCGTCTGGCTGAAGAGATTATCTACGGTTCGGAACATGTTTCCACCGGTGCTTCCAACGACATCAAAGTCGCGACGAACCTGGCGCGTAACATGGTAACGCAGTGGGGCTTCTCTGAAAAATTGGGTCCGTTGCTGTATGCGGAAGAAGAGGGTGAAGTTTTCCTTGGACGTTCCGTTGCTAAAGCCAAGCATATGTCCGATGAAACGGCGCGTTTGATCGACCAGGAAGTGAAGCTGCTGATTGATAATAACTATCAGCGTGCCCGTCGCATCCTCAACGAGAACATGGATATTCTGCACGCGATGAAAGACGCATTGATGAAGTATGAAACCATCGATGCGCCGCAAATCGACGACCTGATGGCCCGCCGTGAAGTGCGTCCGCCAGCGGGTTGGGAAGATCCAGGCTCTTCCGGTCATTCGGATAATAACGGTTCGCCGAAGGCGCCGCGTCCGGTTGATGAGCCGCGTACGCCGAACCCAGGTAACACCATGTCTGAGCAGTTTAATAAATAAGCGCAGACAGTAGACTAAAAACCCCGGCTGGTCCGGGGTTTTTTACATCTATCACATGAGCAAACGCCGCAAGGAGAAATAAAGATGAAGTTGTACGCCAGGGATTCCCTACTGGATCTGTCCCATCCCCATGTTATGGGTATTCTTAACGTCACTCCTGACTCTTTCTCCGATGGTGGTCAGCATAACACGCTGGTGGCAGCGTTAACGCATGCCAATGAGATGGTAAACGCCGGCGCGACAATTATTGATATTGGCGGCGAATCAACCCGACCGGGCGCGGATGAAGTAAGCACGCAAGAAGAACTGGAACGGGTGATACCGGTGGTTGAAGCGATAGCTCAGCGCTTTGAAGTATGGATTTCCGTTGATACCTCGAAGCCTGAAGTGATTCGTGAGTCAGCGCGAGTGGGCGCTCACATTATTAATGACATTCGCTCGTTACAGTCGCCTGGCGCGCTTGAGGCCGCCGCAGAAACCGGCCTGCCGGTGTGTCTGATGCATATGCAGGGCGAGCCGGGCACCATGCAGGCTGCGCCGCACTACGCTAACCTGCTGCAGGAAGTTAACGATTTTTTTGTTGATAATATTGCGCGTTGTGAAGCCGTAGGGATTAAAAAATCGCAGCTGCTACTCGACCCGGGCTTCGGATTCGGTAAGAATCTCAGCCACAATTATCAGCTTCTGGCGCATCTGGCCGATTTCCATCATTTTGGTCTGCCGCTACTGGTAGGTATGTCGCGCAAATCGATGATTGGGCAGCTGCTAAACGTAGGGCCTTCTCAGCGTTTAACCGGTAGCCTGGCCTGTGCGGTGATTGCGGCAATGCAGGGCGCGCAGATTATACGCGCGCACGATGTCAAAGAGACCGTAGAGGCAATGCGCGTCGTGGAAGCCACACGTTCAGCGAAGGAATAATAACGCTATGAGTAATCGTAAATATTTTGGCACCGACGGCATTCGTGGCAAGGTCGGCGAAATGCCTATTACGCCTGATTTTGTATTGAAGCTGGGCTGGGCCGCTGGAAAGGTGCTGGCGCGCCACGGATCGAAAAAAATCATCATCGGTAAAGATACGCGCATTTCCGGCTATATGCTGGAGTCGGCGCTAGAAGCGGGGCTGGCCGCCGCCGGGCTTTCCGCCGCCTTCACCGGCCCGATGCCTACGCCGGCCATCGCTTATCTAACCCGCACCTTCCGCGCTGAAGCCGGTATCGTGATCTCCGCATCGCATAACCCGTTTGAAGATAACGGCATCAAATTCTTCTCTTCCGAAGGGACTAAACTGCCGGATGAGGTAGAGGAAGCGATCGAGCAGGAAATGGAAAAACCGTTAACCTGCGTGGAATCCGCTCAGCTGGGCCGTGCGAGCCGTATTGTGGACGCCGCCGGTCGTTATATTGAGTTTTGCAAAGGCACTTTCCCCAGCGAATTGAATCTGAACGGCCTGAAAGTGGTGGTCGACTGCGCCAATGGCGCCACCTATCACATCGCGCCTAACGTATTGCGCGAGCTGGGCGCAACGGTTATTTCGCTGGGCGTGCAGCCTGACGGCATGAATATCAACAAAGAGTGCGGCGCGACCGACGTGCGCGCCTTACAACAACGCGTGCTGGAAACCAAGGCCGATGTTGGGCTGGCATTCGACGGCGACGGCGACCGCGTGATGATGGTTGACCATCTGGGTAATAAGGTCGATGGCGATCAGATCCTGTATATTATTGCGCGTGAAGGCCTGCGTCAGGGACAGCTGCGCGGCGGGGTAGTGGGCACGTTGATGAGCAATATGGGGCTTGAGCTGGCATTAAAACAGCTGGGCATTCCTTTTGCGCGCGCCAAAGTCGGCGATCGCTACGTGCTGGAAAAACTGCAGGAAAAAGGCTGGCGTCTGGGCGCAGAAAACTCCGGACATGTCATTCTGCTGGACAAAACAACCACCGGCGACGGCATTGTTGCAGGTTTGCAAGTACTTACCGCTATGGCGCGTAACCATATGACGTTACACGACCTGTGCAGCGGCATGAAGCTGCTGCCGCAGATTCTGGTTAACGTACGCTTTAGCGGCGAGACGGACCCGCTGGAAAGCGCTGAAGTAAAAGCCGTGACGGCTGAGGTCGAAAAAGCGTTAGCGGGGCGTGGCCGCGTTCTGTTGCGTAAATCCGGCACTGAGCCGCTTATCCGCGTGATGGTGGAAGGCGAAGACGAGGCGCAGGTTACCGCGCTGGCGCATCGTATCGCCGATGCGGTAAAAACGGCCTGATGACCATAAACGGAAAGGGGCAGGCCTGCGGTTAACGGCCTCTCCCTTCCGCTATTGATGCTGATTCCCGTCGCGGACAAAGCGGTTTTGCTCTGAGGCGGGAACGGGTAGTTTCGGCGTAAAAAACAGCATGATGGCGCTTTTTTCCGCAATCGGCGTTGCGGGGAAAAATTGCGCTTGCAGATGCCTGAGCCTTTGGTTAGTATTCACACCCGCTTCTGATGGGTAATAACGATTATCCCGTCAATTGGTTTGAAGCTTTTGATGTGCGGTGACCGCGCAAGGAAACAGGTTGATTATGTACGAAGCTCTGTTAGTCGTTTTTCTGTTAGTAGCAATTGGCCTTGTTGGTCTGATCATGCTGCAGCAGGGTAAAGGCGCTGATATGGGAGCCTCCTTTGGTGCAGGCGCTTCCGGCACGCTGTTTGGATCTGCAGGTTCTGGTAACTTCATGACCCGTATGACTGCAGTGTTGGCGACCCTGTTCTTCGTTATCAGCCTGATTCTGGGTAACCTGAACAGCAATAAAACAGCCAAGGGAAGCGAGTGGGAAAACCTGACTCAGCCGGCACAGTCTCAGACTGCACCTGCTAAACCGGCAGCGCCGGGCAGCGATATCCCGCAATAAGTATCAAGCTTTCGACGCGACTCAGGATAAGGTCGCGGTCTTAAAGTGCCGAGGTGGTGGAATTGGTAGACACGCTACCTTGAGGTGGTAGTGCCCGATTGGGCTTACGGGTTCAAGTCCCGTCCTCGGTACCAAATCTCAGTTTTACTTGCATTTTGTGCAAGATTGGCGTAATATTCGCCACGTTTTCGGACGCGGGGTGGAGCAGCCTGGTAGCTCGTCGGGCTCATAACCCGAAGGTCGTCGGTTCAAATCCGGCCCCCGCAACCACTTTCCCTTAGAGTTATTTTTCAAATATACTGTATGCATCTTCGGACGCATCCGCAGCCAATTTTGAAAAAAATTCTTTGGATGGTGTGCCGAGCCGCAGTCGCGGCATACAGGGTCCAGTCGCATTAAGCCCCGATTTATCGGGGTTTTTTGTTATCAGGAATCGCAATACTGGGCTATATGCCCTTTTTTTATGTCTTGGGGGTGGGCTTGTCCACATTAGAGCAGAAATTAACAGAGATGATTTCAGCACCGGTAGAAGCGCTTGGCTACGAACTGGTCGGTATCGAGTTCATTCGTGGTCGCACTTCGACGTTGCGCATCTATATTGATAGTGAAGATGGCATCAATGTTGATGATTGTGCTGATGTCAGCCACCAGGTAAGCGCAGTCATGGACGTAGAAGATCCCATCACCGTGCCTTACAACCTGGAAGTTTCCTCGCCGGGCCTTGAGCGCCCACTATTTACTGCTGAACACTATGTACGATTCACCGGTGAGGAAGTCAGCCTGGTGCTGCGTATGGCCGTCCAGAACCGCCGCAAATGGCAGGGCATCATTAAAGCCGTCGAAGGTGAAATGATTACGGTAACCGTCGAGGGTAAAGATGAAGTGTTCGCGCTGAGCAATATTCAGAAAGCGAACCTGGTCCCCCACTTTTAAAAGTCCGGATTGAGGCTAACCAGGATGAATAAAGAGATCTTAGCTGTTGTAGAAGCCGTTTCTAACGAAAAAGCCCTGCCGCGTGAGAAAATCTTCGAGGCGCTGGAGAGCGCACTGGCCACTGCAACCAAGAAAAAATATGAGCAGGAGATTGATGTTCGCGTTAGCATCGATCGTAAAAGCGGCGACTTTGATACGTTCCGCCGTTGGCAGGCCGTAGAAGAGGTCACGCAGCCGACGCGCGAAATTACGCTGGAAGCCGCCCGTTATGAAGATGAAACCATCAATCTGGGCGACTTTGTCGAAGACCAGATCGAGTCGGTAAAATTTGACCGCATCACCACGCAGACCGCCAAGCAGGTTATCGTACAGAAAGTACGTGAAGCAGAGCGCGCAATGGTGGTCGATCAGTTCCGCGAGCAGGAAGGCGAAATCATCACCGGCGTGGTGAAGAAAGTTAACCGCGATAACATTACGCTGGACCTGGGTAACAACGCTGAAGCGGTTATCCTGCGTGAAGATATGTTGCCGCGTGAAAACTTCCGTCCCGGCGACCGTATCCGCGGCGTACTCTATGCGGTGCGTCCGGAAGCGCGCGGCGCGCAGCTGTTCGTCAGCCGTTCTAAACCGGAAATGCTGGTTGAGCTGTTCCGTATTGAAGTGCCGGAAATCGGCGAAGAAGTGATTGAAATTAAAGCGGCGGCACGCGATCCGGGTTCACGCGCTAAAATCGCGGTGAAAACCAACGATAAGCGTATCGATCCTGTTGGCGCCTGCGTAGGTATGCGCGGCGCGCGCGTTCAGGCCGTATCCAGCGAGCTGGGCGGCGAGCGTATCGATATCGTGCTGTGGGATGATAATCCGGCGCAGTTCGTGATCAACGCCATGGCGCCTGCCGATGTCGCTTCAATCGTGGTTGATGAAGATAATCACACCATGGATATCGCCGTAGAAGCTGGAAATCTGGCACAGGCGATTGGCCGTAACGGCCAAAACGTACGTTTGGCTTCGCAACTGAGCGGTTGGGTGCTGAACGTAATGACGGTCGATGATCTGCAGGCGAAGCATCAGGCAGAAGCGCATGCTGCTATTGGTGTCTTTACTAAACACCTGGACATCGACGAAGAGTTCGCCACCGTGCTGGTCGAGGAAGGTTTCTCTTCTCTGGAAGAGTTGGCCTATGTGCCAATGAATGAGCTGCTGGAAATCGACGGCCTGGATGAAGCGACTGTAGAAGCACTACGCGAACGTGCGAAAAATGCGTTAACGACCCTGGCGCTGGAAAAGGCGGAGAGCCTTGGCAACGGCGTACCTGCTGACGATCTGCTAAACCTTGAAGGTATGGATCGCGACCTGGCCAATAAGCTGGCGGCAAGAGGTGTTTGCACGCTGGAAGATCTGGCCGAGCAGGGTGTTGACGATCTGACAGATATTGAAGGCCTGGACGACGAGAAGGCCGGCGCCCTGATTATGGCGGCGCGTAATATCTGCTGGTTCGGCGATGACGCGTAATAACAGGAAGGAACAGCATGACAGATGTAACCGTAAAATCGCTGGCCGCAGAGATACAGACCTCGGTGGAACGCCTGGTACAGCAGTTTGCTGATGCAGGGATCCGTAAGTCTGAAAATGACTCTGTAACCCAGCAAGAAAAAGAAACCTTACTGACGCACCTGAACCGCGATAATGGCAGCCCGTCAGGTAAGTTAACGCTGCAGCGTAAAACGCGTAGCACCTTGAATATTCCTGGCACCGGGGGTAAAAGTAAGTCGGTGCAAATCGAAGTCCGCAAAAAGCGCACCTATGTAACAGAGGATGCTGAGGCTGAAAAAGCTAAGGCTGAAGCAGAAGCGCAGGCGCAGCGTGAAGCGGAAGAACAGGCTCGTCGTGAGGCGGAAGAGAAAGCCACGCGCGAAGCAGCGGAAAAAGCGAAGCGTGAAGCCGAAGAGCAAGCCAAACGTGAAGCCGTGGAAAAGGCTAAACGCGAAGCAGCGGAAAGTGAGAAAGTGACGAACCAACAAACCGACGAAATGACCCGGGCCGGACAGTCTGATAAAGCCCGCCGCGAAGCCGAAGCCGCAGAGCTGAAGCGTAAAGTGGAAGAAGAAGCCCGCCGCAAGCTGGAAGAAGATGCGCGCCGTGTCGCTGAAGAAGCACGCAAACTGGCAGAGCAGAAAGCAGGCGACTGGGAAGTAAAACCAACCGAGAGCGATGACGCTGACTATCACGTTACCACTTCTCAACATGCCCGCCAGGCTGAAGACGAAAACGACCGCGAAGTAGAAGGGGGTCGTAGCCGTACTCGCACCACCGCTAAAGCGCCGCGCCCGCGTAAGGGCAACAAACATGCAGAAGCTAAAACCGATCGTGAAGAAGCCCGTGCGGCCATTCGCGGCGGCAAAGGCGGCAAGCATCGTAAAGGCAGCACGCTGCAGCAGGGCTTTAACCGTCCGGCGCAGGCCGTTAACCGTGACGTCATCATTGGTGAAACCATCACCGTGGCGGAACTGGCTAACAAAATGGCGGTGAAAGGCTCCCAGGTCATCAAAGCGATGATGAAAATGGGCGCGATGGCCACCATCAACCAGGTTATCGATCAGGAAACCGCTCAGCTGGTCGCGGAAGAGATGGGACACAAAGTGATCCTGCGCCGCGAGAACGAGCTGGAAGAAGCGGTAATGAGCGATCGTGACACCGGCGCTGCCGCGGAATCTCGCGCGCCAGTGGTGACCATCATGGGTCACGTTGACCATGGTAAAACCTCGCTGCTGGACTACATTCGCTCCACCAAAATCGCCTCTGGCGAAGCGGGCGGCATTACCCAGCACATCGGTGCTTACCATGTTGAAACCGACAATGGCATGATCACCTTCCTGGACACCCCGGGCCACGCCGCGTTTACCGCAATGCGTGCACGTGGTGCGCAGGCGACGGATATCGTGGTACTGGTAGTCGCAGCGGACGATGGCGTAATGCCGCAGACCGTTGAGGCCGTACAGCATGCGAAAGCCGCTGGCGTGCCGGTAGTGGTTGCCGTCAACAAAATTGATAAGCCTGACGCCGATCCGGATCGCGTGAAAAACGAACTGACTCAGTACGGTATCATTCCGGAAGAGTGGGGCGGCGAGAACATGTTCGTTAACGTTTCTGCGAAAGCAGGTACCGGCGTTGACGACCTGCTGAACGCGATTCTGCTGCAGTCTGAAGTGCTGGAGCTGAACGCAGTGCGCGCCGGCATGGCGAGCGGCGTGGTGATCGAATCCTTCCTGGATAAAGGTCGCGGCCCGGTTGCTACCGTTCTGGTACGTGAAGGTACGCTGCGTAAAGGCGATATCGTACTGTGCGGCTTTGAATATGGCCGTGTGCGTGCGATGCGTGACGAGATGGGCCACGAAGTGACCGAAGCGGGTCCGTCTATTCCAGTGGAAATCCTGGGTCTGTCCGGCGTTCCGGCTGCGGGCGATGAAGCGACCGTGGTGCGTGACGAGAAAAAAGCGCGTGAAGTGGCGCTGTATCGTCAGGGCAAATTCCGCGAAGTCAAACTGGCGCGTCAGCAGAAATCTAAGCTGGAAAACATGTTTGCCAACATGACCGAAGGCGACGTGTCCGAGCTGAACATCGTACTGAAAGCGGACGTACAGGGTTCTGTCGAAGCGATTTCCGACTCCCTGCTGAAACTTTCTACTGATGAAGTGAAAGTGAAGATTGTGGGTTCAGGCGTGGGCGGTATCACCGAAACCGACGCAACGCTGGCTGCAGCTTCCAACGCGATCATCCTGGGCTTTAACGTCCGTGCCGACGCTTCAGCGCGCCGCGTTATCGAAGCGGAAAGCCTGGATCTGCGTTACTACTCGGTCATCTATAATCTGATCGATGAAGTGAAGGCAGCGATGAGCGGTATGCTGGCGCCGGAATACAAACAGCAGATCATCGGCCTCGCCGAGGTGCGCGACGTGTTCAAATCGCCGAAGTTTGGCGCGATTGCTGGTTGTATGGTTACCGAAGGCGTGGTTAAACGTCATAACCCAATCCGTGTACTGCGTGACAACGTGGTTATCTATGAAGGCGAGCTGGAATCCCTGCGTCGCTTTAAAGATGACGTCAACGAAGTGCGTAACGGCATGGAGTGTGGTATCGGCGTTAAGAACTACAACGACGTTCGCACCGGCGATATGATCGAAGTCTTCGAAGTGATCGAAATCCAGCGTACCATCGAATAACGATCGCATCGCAAGTGGCATTTGGGAAGCCGAGCGCTTCCCCGGACTGAGCCCCGCCATTTCATGGTCGGGGCTCAGCCATTATCAGGAGAAATAATTATGGCGAAAGAATTTGGTCGCCCACAGCGTGTCGCACAGGAACTGCAAAAAGAGATCGCCATGATCATCCAGCGGGAGATTAAAGATCCGCGCGTGGGTATGATGGTGACCGTGTCCGGTGTCGACGTTTCACGCGATCTGGCCTATGCCAAAGTGTTTGTAACCTTTCTGAATGATGACGATGCGGATTCCATTAAGGGCGGCATCAAAGCGCTGCAGGATGCGTCTGGCTACATCCGTTCGCTGCTCGGCAAGGCGATGCGTCTGCGTATCGTGCCTGAGCTGACCTTCTTTTACGACAACTCGTTGGTAGAAGGGATGCGGATGTCCAACCTGGTCACCAACGTAGTGAAAAAAGATGCGCAGCGTCGGGGTCCGGCGGACGAAGGCGGCGAGGAGGAGTAATGAGTCGTCCTCGTCGTCGCGGCCGCGATATTCATGGTGTGCTGCTGCTTGATAAGCCTCAGGGGCTCTCTTCCAACGATGCGTTGCAAAAAGTGAAGCGTATCTTCCGGGCGAATAAAGCAGGCCACACCGGCGCGCTGGATCCGTTAGCGACCGGCATGCTGCCGATCTGCCTGGGAGAAGCAACCAAGTTCTCGCAGTATCTGCTGGATGCGGATAAACGCTATCGGGTGATCGCCCGTCTGGGGCAGCGCACCGATACCTCGGATGCCGATGGTCAGGTGATCAGCGAACGCGCCGTGACCTTCAGCCAGGCGCAGCTGGATGCGGCGCTGGAAAGCTTTCGCGGCGAAACGCAGCAGGTGCCTTCCATGTACTCCGCCCTGAAATATCAGGGGCGTCCGCTGTATGAATATGCGCGTCAGGGCGTTGAAGTGCCGCGTGAAGCTCGCGCGATTATCGTGCATGAACTGCAGTTTATTCGCTGGCAGGATAATGAGCTGGAGCTGGAAATCCACTGCTCGAAAGGCACCTACATTCGTACCATCATCGATGATTTGGGCGAAAAGCTGGGCTGCGGCGCGCATGTGATTATGCTGCGTCGTCTGCAGGTGGCGCGTTATCCAATTGAAAAGATGATCACGCTTGAGCAGCTCTCCGCCTTACAGGGCGAGCCCGGCGATCTGAGCGAAGAAGCACAGGCGCAGCTGGATGCTTTGCTAATGCCGATGGATAGCCCGGCATCCGATTATCCGGAAGTTAACCTGAGCGAGATAGCCGCCGGCTATTTTCAGCAAGGGCAGCCGGTGCAGGCGTCAGGCGCGCCGCGTAGCGGCCTGGTGCGCGTTACCGTCGGTGAAGCGCGTAAGTTTATCGGCATGGCGGAAATGGCGGACGATGGCCGCGTGGCGCCGCGCCGTTTGGTCGTGGAATATTCTGCCTGAGCTATTTGCACTCATCTCAGCCTGAGAGTAGAATAACGCGGCTTTACATGGGGTCGCTGAATTAGAGATTGGCACCCTGAAATTTATCATTTAACTGGAGTTCATTATGTCTCTAAGTACCGAAGCTAAAGCAGAGATCGTTGCTAAATACGGTCGTGGCGCTAACGACAGCGGCTCAACCGAAGTTCAGGTTGCACTGCTGACTGCTCAGATCAATCACCTGCAGGGTCACTTCTCTGAGCATAAAAAAGACCACCACAGCCGTCGCGGTCTGCTGCGCATGGTTTCTCAGCGTCGTAAGCTGCTGGATTACCTGAAGCGTAAAGATGTTGCTCGCTACACCAGCCTGATCGAAAGCCTGGGCCTGCGTCGCTAAGTCTTAACGTACTGTTTTATGGCGGTTACGCCAGCAGAACGGTATGGTGCAAGTTTCGTAAAAAAGGGGGCCTCCGGGCCCCTTTTTTCAAGCAATCGGCAGCAATCCAGCGCAATCTATTGTATTGTTGCAGTATGTGATCTTTATTTGCAGAGGTTCGCGCGGCTAATGAGAGACTTTATGCCCGACAGGTATAAGGATTGTCATTAGTCGCGAGGATGCAATAAAGGTTTAAAACCCACAGCAGGCAAGCTGTTCGTGCCTGTTTAGACGTAAAGGAAGTTATTTTGCTAAATCCGATTATACGTAAATTCCAGTATGGTCAGCATACCGTAACGCTTGAGACCGGTATGATGGCTCGTCAGGCCACTGCTGCCGTTATGGTTAGCATGGATGATACTGCTGTATTTGTTACCGTTGTTGGCCAGAAAAAAGCTAAACCAGGTCAGGACTTCTTTCCGCTGACCGTAAACTATCAGGAGCGTACCTACGCTGCTGGTCGTATCCCGGGAAGCTTCTTCCGTCGCGAAGGCCGCCCAAGCGAAGGCGAAACCCTGATTGCGCGTCTGATTGACCGCCCGGTTCGTCCGCTGTTTCCGGAAGGCTTCGTAAACGAAGTGCAGGTTATCGCTACCGTAGTATCGGTAAACCCGCAGGTTAACCCGGATATCGTCGCGATGATTGGCGCCTCTGCCGCGCTGAGCCTCTCCGGTATGCCGTTCAACGGCCCGATCGGCGCTGCGCGCGTTGGCTACATCAACGATCAGTACGTGCTGAACCCAACCTCCGATGAGATCAAACAGTCTCGTCTGGATCTGGTAGTAGCCGGTACGCAGGGCGCGGTACTGATGGTGGAATCCGAAGCGGATATCCTGACCGAAGAACAGATGCTGGGCGCGGTCGTTTTCGGCCATGAACAGCAGCAGGTCGTGATTGACAACATCAACGCGCTGGTTGCTGAAGCGGGCAAACCGCGTTGGGACTGGCAGCCTGAAGCCGTCAATGAAGCGCTTAACGCGCGTATCGCTGCGCTGGCTGAAGCCCGCCTGAGCGATGCTTACCGCATCACTGAAAAGCAACAGCGCTATGCGCAGGTTGATCTGATCAAATCAGAAACCGTTGCCGCTCTGCTGGCGGAAGATGAAACCCTGGATGAGGGTGAAATCAGCGACATCCTGCACCACATCGAGAAAAACGTGGTGCGTAGCCGCGTTCTGAACGGCGAGCCGCGTATCGACGGTCGTGAAAAAGATATGATCCGTGGCCTGGACGTTCGTACCGGCGTGCTGCCGCGTACTCACGGTTCCGCCCTGTTTACCCGTGGCGAAACGCAGGCGCTGGTTGCCGCGACGCTGGGTACCGCTCGCGACGCGCAGAGCCTTGACGAGCTGATGGGCGAGCGTACCGATAATTTCCTGTTCCATTACAACTTCCCTCCGTACTCCGTAGGCGAAACTGGAATGGTAGGTTCACCGAAGCGTCGTGAAATCGGTCATGGTCGTCTGGCGAAACGCGGCGTGCTGGCAGTTATGCCTAAGCTGGATGAATTCCCGTATACCGTGCGCGTAGTATCTGAAATTACCGAATCTAACGGTTCTTCCTCTATGGCTTCCGTCTGTGGCGCCTCTCTGGCGCTGATGGATGCTGGCGTGCCGATTAAAGCGGCCGTAGCCGGTATCGCGATGGGTCTGGTGAAGGAAGGCGATCGTTACGTGGTGCTGTCCGATATCCTTGGCGATGAAGATCACCTGGGCGATATGGACTTTAAAGTTGCTGGTAGCCGTGAAGGTATCACCGCGCTGCAGATGGATATTAAAATCGAAGGTATCACCCGCGAAATCATGCAGGTTGCGCTGAATCAGGCCAAAGGTGCGCGTCTGCACATTCTGGGCGTGATGGAGCAGGCGATCAGCACGCCGCGTGGCGATATCTCTGAGTTCGCACCGCGTATTCACACCATCAAGATCAATCCGGACAAGATCAAGGACGTGATCGGTAAAGGCGGTTCCGTGATCCGTGCGCTGACAGAAGAAACCGGCACCACTATCGAAATCGAAGATGACGGTACGGTGAAAATTGCAGCGACCGACGGTGATAAAGCGAAGCATGCTATCCGTCGTATCGAAGAGATTACGGCAGAAATCGAAGTGGGCCGCATCTACAACGGTAAAGTGACGCGTATCGTCGACTTCGGCGCCTTCGTCGCGATTGGCGGCGGCAAAGAAGGTCTGGTTCATATTTCTCAAATCGCTGACAAGCGCGTTGAGAAAGTGACCGACTACCTGCAGATGGGCCAGGAAGTACCGGTTAAGGTACTGGAAGTGGACCGTCAGGGCCGCGTGCGTCTGAGCATCAAAGAAGCCTCAGAGCAGCAGCCGCAGGCAGAAACTGCAGCCGTTAACCCTGAAGCAGAGTAAAAGCGCGTTCGACATTGAGCTCTCCTCCCCGTGGGGAGAGCTGTTTCGTTGCGAGGGCGGGAATCCTTGTGCATGGCAGGCGGATGACAGGACGTGCATCCCAATGTTGGTATTCGGGAGTGGGAAATGAAGCCTTTTTTGCGCTGGTGTTTCGTTGCGACAGCTATTACGCTGGCAGGATGCAGCAACTCAAATTGGCGTAAGAGCGATGTGCTGGCGGTTCCGCTACAGCCAACTCTGCAACAGGAAGTCATCCTGGCGCGCATGGAACAAATTCTTGCCAGTCGCGCATTGACCGATGATGAGCGTGCACAGCTATTATATGAGCGCGGAGTGTTGTATGATAGCTTAGGTCTGAGGGCATTAGCGCGGAACGATTTTTCGCAAGCGTTGTCTATAAGACCAGATATGCCTGAAGTATTTAATTATTTAGGTATATACTTAACGCAGGCGGGCAACTTTGATGCCGCCTATGAAGCGTTCGATTCTGTACTTGAGCTTGATCCAACTTACAATTATGCGCATTTAAACCGTGGTATCGCCCTCTATTACGGCGGACGATACAAGTTAGCGCAAGATGATCTGCTGGCGTTTTATCAAGACGATCCTAACGATCCTTTCCGCAGCCTGTGGCTTTATCTCGATGAACAAGAGATAGACGCCGATAAGGCGAAAGTAGCGCTGAAACAGCGTTACGATAAGGCGGACCGCGATCAATGGGGATGGAATATTGTCGAGTTCTACCTTGGCGACATTAGTGAAAAAACACTGATGGAACGTCTCAAGGCGGACGCAACGGATAACACCTCGCTCGCTGAACATCTCAGTGAAACCAACTTCTATTTAGGTAAGTACTACCTAAGTCTGGGGGAGAAGGACAGCGCGGAAGCGTTGTTCAAACTGGCGGTTGCTAACAACGTACATAACTTTGTTGAGCACCGATACGCATTGTTGGAACTGGCGCTGTTAGGCCAGACACAAGACGATTTAACAGAATCTGACCAGCAATAGCTGACGAACACCTGAGTCCATTTTTTGTAAAAAATGTCATCACCTTCCGGGGTGACGGCTTTTTTGTTCGTCAAAACATCTAATTTGAGCCGGTTCACATTTTTCAATGAAAATGATTGCATATTTTCAGGACGAGTTATGTAGACTGGCCGCCGTAATCTAAGAGGCACTTGTACTACATGACTGATATCCAAACCACTTTTTCCGATCTGGGTCTTAACGAATTCATCCTTAAAGCACTGAATGACCTGGGCTATGAGAAGCCGTCACCCATTCAGGCCGCCTGTATCCCACATCTGCTGGAAGGCCGCGATGTACTGGGTATGGCGCAAACCGGTAGTGGTAAAACCGCAGCGTTCTCTTTACCGCTGCTGAATACCCTCGACCCTGAACTAAAAGCACCGCAGATTCTGGTGCTGGCGCCGACGCGTGAGCTGGCGGTGCAGGTTGCAGAAGCGTGCAACGAATTTTCTAAACATATGCATGGCGTTAACGTCCTGGCGCTGTACGGTGGCCAACGTTATGACGTGCAGCTGCGTGCGCTGCGCCAGGGCCCACAGATCGTCGTCGGTACGCCGGGTCGTCTGCTGGATCACCTGAAACGCGGTACGCTGGATCTCTCTAACCTGCGAGGCCTGGTGCTGGACGAAGCAGATGAAATGCTGCGCATGGGCTTTATCGAAGATGTAGAAACCATCATGGCGCAGATCCCGGAAGGTCATCAGACCGCTCTGTTCTCTGCTACCATGCCGGAAGCGATTCGCCGTATTACGCGTCGCTTTATGAAGGATCCGCAGGAAGTGCGTATCCAGAGCAGCATCACTACGCGTCCTGACATCAGCCAGAGCTACTGGACCGTCTGGGGCCGTAAAACGGATGCGCTGGTGCGCTTCCTGGAAGCTGAAGATTTTGATGCGGCGATTATTTTCGTCCGTACTAAAAACGCCACGCTGGAAGTTGCTGAAGCGCTGGAGCGTAGCGGCTACAGCAGTGCTGCGTTGAACGGCGATATGAACCAGGCGCTGCGTGAGCAGACGCTGGAACGTCTGAAAGATGGTCGTCTGGATATCCTGATCGCCACCGACGTTGCGGCACGTGGTCTGGACGTTGAGCGTATCAGCCTGGTCGTAAACTATGATATCCCGATGGATTCAGAGTCTTACGTTCACCGTATCGGCCGTACCGGTCGTGCCGGTCGCGCTGGCCGTGCGCTGCTGTTCGTAGAAAACCGCGAACGTCGCCTGCTGCGCAACATCGAGCGCACCATGAAGCTGACGATCCCGGAAGTTGAACTGCCGAACGGCGAACTGCTGAGCGCGCGTCGTCTGGAAAAATTCGCCGCGAAAGTACAGCAGCAGCTGGAAAGCAGCGACCTGGATCAGTACCGTGCTCTGCTGAGCAAGCTGTCGCCGGAAAGCGATCTGGAGATGGAAACGCTGGCTGCCGCGCTGCTGAAAATGGCGCAGGGCGAACGCCCGCTGATTCTACCGCCGGAAGCACCGCGTCCGCAGCGTCGTGAGTTCCGCGAGCGTGACGATCGTCGTAGCCCGCGTGATGCACGCGATAGCCGCGACAGCCGTGATGGCGATCGTCCGCGTCGTGAGCGTCGTGACGTAGGCGATATGGAGCTGTACCGTATTGAAGTGGGCCGTGATGATGGTGTTGAAGTTCGTCATATCGTTGGCGCTATCGCTAACGAAGGCGATATCAGCAGCCGTTACATCGGTAACATCAAGCTGTTTGCTTCTCACTCTACTATCGAGCTGCCGAAAGGCATGCCGGGTGAGATCCTGCAGCACTTCACCCGCACGCGTATTCTGAATAAACCGATGAATATGCAGCTGATGGGTGACGCGCAGCCGCGTGAGCGTTCTGAGCGTGGCGGTGAGCGTCGTCCTGGTGGTCGCGGTGGCTTCGGCGGCGAACGTCGTGAAGGCGGCGCGGGTCGTGAAGGCGGCCGTCGTTTCAGCGAGCGTCGTGAAGGCGGCGCTCGTGGTAACGGCAACCGTGACGGAGCAAGCCGTGGTCCGCGTCGTGAAGAGAGCACCGGTACCGGCGCAGTACGCCGTCGCGATTACTAATCGCTAAGCGTGAAATAAAAAAAACCAGCCGTCAGGCTGGTTTTTTTATGCGTGCGATTTGGCAATGCTTACAGTGATTGCGCGGCCTGCATCGCCAGTTCAAACGAGCGCAGACGCGCCTGGCGATCGAAAATCTGGCCGTTAACCATGATTTCATCCGCCTGGGTTTCGCGGATTAACGCCGCCAGCCCATGTTGCACTTTACTCACATCCCCTACCAGCGACATGCTTAACGCCTGTTGCACGCCATATTGCTCAGAAGGCGTCCAGAGGCTATCCATATTCTCTACCGGCGCTGGCAGCGGGCCAGGCTGGCCCCGCCGCAGATTAATAAACTGCTGCTGCATAGAGGTAAACAGGAAGCGGGCTTCCCGTTCGCTATCCGCCGCGACGATATTAATGCAGACCATCGCGTAAGGCTTATCCAGACGCGCGGAGGGCTGGAAATTCTCACGATACATATGCAGCGCCTGGAACAGCAGGTCGGGCGCAAAATGAGAGGCGAAAGCAAACGGCAGCCCCAGCTTCGCCGCCAGCTGCGCGCTATAAAGGCTGGAGCCCAACAGCCAGACCGGGATTTTCGTGCCCAGGCCCGGCACCGGCTGCACCGGCAAGTTAGCCTGTTTATCCGCGTCAAACCAGGCGATTAGCGTTTCCACATCGTCCGGGAAGCTATCGACCAGATGAGAACTTTGATGGCGACGCAACGCCATCATGGTGCGCTGATCGGAACCCGGCGCGCGGCCCAGCCCCAGATCGATGCGGCCCGGATAGAGCGATTCCAGCGTGCCGAACTGTTCAGCAATCACCAGCGGCGCATGGTTAGGCAACATAATGCCGCCGGAGCCGAGGCGCAGCGTTTTAGTATTTGCCGCCAGATAGCCGATCAGCACAGAGGTGGCGGCGCTGGCGATGCCGGTCATATTGTGGTGTTCCGCCAGCCAGTAGCGATGAAAGCCTAACTCTTCTGCCTGCTGAGCCAGCGCTAGCGAGGCGTGGAATGCATCACTTGCTGAGGCTCCTTGTGGAATCGGCGCCAGATCGAGTACTGACAGAGGTACATTTTTTTTCTCAGACATATCTGCTCACTTTGTTGGCTACAGGCCGAAAGCGTCAGCCTTGTAGAAAAACATGCATGCACTTTACCGTATTGCACTTTTAGCAGAGTAGCCAGAATATGCCCTGAGAGCAAAGCGGCGAGGGCACGGAAAGCAAGGGCGCAGCGGCAGATGCGCTGCGCTATTTTTCAGTATTACTGGGTGGTTCAGGATTGTAACGCCATACCCGCCAGCTTGCGCCAGTAGCCGTTACAATCATTGCGCTGCGCCATCATTAGCGGAGACTGGCCCTCTTCATTCGCGCGGAAGCGATCGATGAGCGCCAGCGTCTGTTTATTTTCTGGCGACAGGCGCACCACATCGACCAGTCCATGCATACCGATCAGATCGTTACCCAGGTTATAACAGTAGCCGCTCATAGTCTGAATGCCGTTTAGCACGAAAACCTGCTGATCCTCCTGCGAAAGAACGCGCCGCCCTTGCGGATACTTAATACAGCAGGTCTCGCATTCGTCTTTAGGCTTATCTTCTGAGCGGGCGGTAAAGCAGCGGGCTGATAACGCCAGCGGCAGGTGGCCATAGGCCAGCACTTCGGTTTCGAACTTGCCGTGAATGCCCAGTTCATCACACTGCTGCTGTATGCCGATCAGCCAGTCGCGCGACAGCTCAACCGGCATACACCAGCGCGTCATGCCAAGCCGCAGCAGCATGCGCAGCGTAACGGCGTTATAACAGTTAAGCGCATGGCCGACCACAAAGGGAAGCTTCTGCTCCGCCGCCATATTCACCGTGCCCAGGTCGTTGGCTTCAATCAAAAACTCGCCGTTATCAACGTAGCGTTTAATTTCCTGTAATTCCGATGCGGACTGCACCAGCGCCAGCGTACTGAACACCACCTGTTTACCGCTTTGCGCCAGCAGGCGGGCAAACTCCATCCATTGGTTAAAACGGGTCGCGCGGCGTTTGCTGCATACCGACTCGCCCAAATAGATAATATCTGCGCTGCTCTGCGCAGCGTCCTGATAAAAATCACCCAGTGTATCCGTCGGCCAGTACCACAAAACCGGCCCTAAAGCGTATTTCATCATCTTTCCTTATTGCCATTTGCGGTGGTAAGCGCCGAGGGTGGTCTGCGTTCCTTCCGCCAGCGCCCCTAATTCCGTCATCCAGTTTTCCTGAACGGCAAAGGCGCCCGGCTCCGCTTTACAACGATCGATAGCCTGACGCCAGATGCGCGCCACCTGCGCCACATAGGCCGGGCTACGCTGGCGGCCTTCGATTTTTACCGAGGCGATGTTCGCGGCTAGCAGATCAGGTAACAGCTCAAGGGTATTCAGGCTGGTAGGCTCTTCCAGCACGTGATAACGCTGCCCATCCACCTGATAGCGCCCCTTGCATAAAGTGGGGTAGCCGGCATTTTCATGTGCTTCGTAGCGGTCGATCAGTACCTCATTCAGACGTGATTCCAGCCCGGCGGAGGTTTGCTGCCAGCGCACAAAGCGAGCGGGCGAGCAGGCGCCGACGGTATTAGGGGATTCGCCCGTCATCCATGAAGAGAGATAGCAGCGTCCTTCCGCCATAATGCACAGGCTGCCGAAGGCGAAAACTTCCAGCGGAACCGGGGTGTTACGCGCCAGCTGACGCACCTGATGGATCGAGAGCACGCGTGGCAATACCACCCGAGCGACATCGAAATGCTGATGATAAAAGCGGATAGCTTCCAGATTGGTAGCGGAGGCCTGCACGGAGACATGACGCTCAACGTGAGGATAGCGTTCGGCGGCATACTCCAGCATCGCCAGATCGGCGATAATCAGGGCATCGGCGCCGTTATCCACCGCCATATCAATCGCGTTTTGCCAACGGGTAAAGCCTGCCGGCTGGGCAAAAGTATTGATGGCGACATGCAGTTTGCGCCGGTGCTGATGCACCACGCGCGCCGCCTCTTTCAGGCGTTCATCGGTAAAATTCAGGCCAGCGAAATGACGCGCGTTAGTGTCATCTTTCAACCCGATGTAAACTGCATCTGCTCCATTCTCGATCGCTGCCTTCAGTGCGGGCAAATTACCCGCCGGGCAAAGGAGTTCCATGAGATATCCTGTAGGCAATGAATACTTGCGACGAGTGTAGACAAGCTCAGCGTGAGAAATTTTGATTTAAGGCAGCGAATGGCGTATTGATCGGATTAGTGTTGCTGAATTGTTCATCTGGCAGCGTGATTTATTGATCCAGCCAGCCCGGGAAAAGTGGTGCTGTGGCAAAATAACACTTATTTATTTAAAGGAGTGAAGACCGTGTTAAATATGCTTCGCGCTCAGTGTGTTAATCGTGGGCCGCGTCTGCTGCGTCTGCCGGTGCAGTTCACGCCGTTTTCTCTGAAAAAAATCTTGCTGCAGCAGTTACTGAATATGCAATTTAGCCATGCACTGGCGGAAGGTGAGTTAGACTTTCTGGAAGGGCGTTGGCTGGGTATTGATATTCATGATATTGCGCTGCGCTGGACCGTTACATTGCAGGACGATCGGCTGCAGATTAGCAACCGTGATGAGGCCGATGTCTGGTTCCGTGGCAGTGCCAACGATCTACTGCTGATCGCCGCACGTAAAGTGGATCCGGATACGCTTTTTTTCCAGCGGCGGCTGGTGATCGAAGGCGACACTGAGCTCGGGCTGGAGGTTAAAAATCTGATGGATGCGATCGAACTGGAAAACATGCCAGCGCCGCTGCGCATTGGATTAATGCAGCTGGCTGACTTTGTCGAGGCCGGCCTGAACGAGGACGCGAAATCTCCAGGAGATCGCGCAGGTGTTTCATGTTAATTCGTACAGAAATAGGGGTGGATGCGGCCGGTATCGATAGCCTGCTGCGCCGCTGTTTTCCCACCGGCGCTGAGGCGGATCTGGTGCAACGGCTACGGGAAGATGGGCAGCTAACGCTGGGCGTGGTGGCCACCGATGAAGAAGGGCAGGTGCTGGGCTATGCCGCTTTCAGTCCGGTCACCTTGCAGGGCGAAGATCGCAACTGGGTGGGGCTGGCGCCGCTGGCCGTAGATGAGAGCGTGCGTCGGCAGGGCATCGGTAAACAGCTGCTTTTTGAAGGGCTGGATACGCTGAACGAATTTGGCTACGCGGCGGTAGTGGTGCTGGGCGATCCCGCCTGGTTCGGCCGTTATGGTTTTGAGCCGGCGGCGCGCCACCAGCTGCATTGTGCGTGGCCGGGAACGGAAGCCGCCTTTCAGGTCTACAAGCTGGCAGATGACGCGTTTGTCGATGTAAGCGGTGAAGTGGCTTATTCCACCCACTTTACCCTGAACGATCGCTAAGCCAGCGCACCAGCGAAACCGGCTGGCTGGCTACCAGCCTAAGTTTCTCCTGCCGTGACAGCTGTTTCACCTGATATTCCAGACGGGATGCCATCGCGCGATCGCCCGCCTCGCAGGTCAGCAGCAGTTGCAGCGGGCCTTTGCCACGCAGCGCTTTAGCGCCAGTGCCTTTCTGGTGTTGCTGAAAGCGACGCGGTACGTTATTGCTGATGCCGGTATAAAGCGAGCCGGCAGCGGTACGCACAATATAAAGCTGCCAGGCGGCGGGGGCGAGTTCACTCATCTTAATCATCTCCGTTGCGGGTAGCGCATTGTAACGGCAACGGTTGCGATGAGTGATGGAAAGCCGTTTTTTTATTACGGGAGCAAGCGTGTCTGACCTTAGCGCGATAATTCGCTATTTAAAAAAGCAGCATGTGCTGTCTGTTTGCTGTCGTGACGGCGAGGCATTTTGGTGTGCTAACTGTTTTTATGTGTTTGATGAAGCGGGTATGGCGTTCTGGATCATGACGGAGGCCGACACGCGTCATGGCGCCATGATGGCGCAGCAGCCGCAGGTAGCGGGCACGGTAAGCGGGCAGACCAAAACGGTGATGCTCATTAAGGGCATCCAGTATCTTGGCAAGGCGCATTTACTGCAGGACGAACAAGAGCAGCGTGCGCGCGCTGCTTATTGCCAGCGTTTTCCCGTGGCGCGAGCGGTATCAGCGCCGCTGTGGGAGATCCGGCTTGATGAGATCAAGATGACCGACAACACGTTAGGCTTCGGTAACAAAAATCACTGGCTGCGTAATCAAGAAAAGAGTCGGTAACGGCGGCCAAGCTTTTTAACGGCTCCTCTGAGGAAAACTGTGCGGCAGGCCGCCGCACAGCAGGGAAGCGCAATTAAAGGTTGTTAAGAATGCGCAGCGATTCCTGATTAAAGGCGGGCAAATCTTCTGGCGTACGGCTGGTTACCAGCTTGTCGTTATCGACAACCACCTCTTTATCATAAAAGTCGGCGCCGGCATTTTTCAAATCAATGGCGATGGCCTTCACGCAGGTCATTTTGCGTCCGCGCACGCCATTGGCGCTGATTAACAGCTGTGGGCCATGGCAGATGGCGAAGATGGGTTTTCCGCTGGCGACAAATTCTTTGGTAAAGCTAACGAAGCGATCGTCGCCACGCAGCGAATCTGGCGAATGTCCTCCCGGCAGCAACAGCGCATCAAATTCCGCCGGGCTGACGTGGTCAATATCTTTATCTATTTTTACCTGTGCCTTTCCCTGCTTACCCGTTACCGTTTTACCGGCTTCCATCTCGATGGTCACAACTTCATGGCCCGCTTTGGTATAGGCTTCTGCAGGGGAGGTAAATTCAGAGTCTTCAAATTCATCGGTAATCAACACCGCTATTTTCTTGCTCATCTTTATCCTCCTGTTTATGTGGTACTACCCGGTTAAGTCTGGTTGAGTATGCTGAAAAATCAAATCATCTGCGGCGCTTTCTCTGCTAATCTCATGGATAACAGTCAGTTAAAACTCATAGCGCAGCCCGCCGGCCGCCAGACAGGAGAGACGATGAGCCGAATACTGTTAACCGGAGCCAGCGGTCTGGTAGGAAGCCATCTGTTGCGGCTATTGATTGCCGAACCGCGCGTAACTGAAATTATTGCGCCCACCCGACGCGCGCTGGCGCCGATGAATAAAGTGATCAATCCAGTGGAGGCCGATCTGACAGATGTGCTGCGCCCGCTGCAGCAGCCGATCGATATGGTCTTTTGCTGTCTGGGCACCACGCGTAAACAGGCGGGCAGTAAGGCGGCTTTCATTCATGTTGATTACACGCTGGTAGTGGATAGCGCGATTGCAGGGCAGCGGCTTGGTGCCAAACATATGCTGGCGGTTAGCGCGCATGGTGCTAAAGTCAGCTCGCCTTTTTTCTATCATCGGGTCAAAGGGGAAATGGAACGGGCGCTGCAACAGCAGGGCTGGCCGCGCCTGACGCTGATTCGTCCCTCGCTGCTGCTGGGCGATCGTCAACAACCGCGTCCGGGCGAAGCGTTTTTAGCGCCCTTGTTTAAACTGTTGCCGGGCAACTGGCGGGCGGTAACGGCGAAAGAGGTTGCTGGCGCGATGATGCGCGCGGCGTTTTCGCCTGGCTACAACGACGTCACCATTATTGAATCGGCCGCCATTTCCCGACATGACGCATCACGCCGCCAGCCATAAAGGTTGGTCGGGGCATGGGCGCTATTTAGCGCAGATAGTGAATAACCTGATTGCTGCTCCCGCGCCAGACCAGAGCAGGATCTTTTAATTCACGGATAAATTTGCCGTCCACCAGCACATCCAGCTCAGCCGCCACCTGCTGCTGGGCGGCGCTAAGCTCCGCCAGCGTATATCCGGTCCACAGCCAGATATCTTTACCGGGGCAGTCACGGCGTACGCGGCGCACCAGACGCAGTACATCGGGCACGTTGGCCGGATGTAGCGGATCGCCGCCGGAAAGGGATAACCCCTGCCGTGGAATACGGCGATCGTTCAGATCGCCTATCAGCTTTTCTTCCATGTCGATGGTAAAAGGGATGCCGGAATTAAGCCGCCAGGTACGCTGGTTATAGCAGCCGGGACAGGCATGTTCACAGCCAGCGACAAACAGCGTACAGCGCGTGCCAGGCCCGTTCACCACATCAATGGGATAGTACTGGTGGATATTCACAGATGTTTTACCCGACGTTTCACCTCTTCCTGCTTACCAGCGTTAAAGGGGCGGGCGTCCGGGCTGCCCAGATAGCCGCATACGCGACGCGTAACCGAGACTCTGGCCGGATCGTGGTTACCGCAGGCCGGGCAGGTGAATCCTTTGCTGGTACAGTCAAACTCGCCGGTAAAGCCGCACTCATAGCACTCATCAATCGGCGTATTGGTGCCGTAATAGGGGACATGGTTGTAGCTGTAATCCCAGACATCTTCCAGCGCTTTCAGGTTGTGCTGCAGGTTAGGGTATTCGCCGTAACAGATAAAGCCGCCGTTAGCGATAGCCGGATAAACGGCTTCAAAATCGAGCTTATCGTACGGGTTAACTTTCTTCTCTACGTCCAGGTGGAAACTGTTGGTGTAGTAGCCTTTATCGGTGACGCCTTTCACCTGGCCAAACTCGGCGGCATCAAGACGGCAGAAGCGATCGCAGAGGTTTTCGCTGGGGGTGCTGTAGAGGCTGAAGCCGTAACCGGTTTCCTCTTTCCAGGCATCGACCGCTTCACGCAGACGCGTCACGATCGCCACCGCTTTCGCACGCAGCGCTTCGCTGTCATACAGGTGCGTCTCGCCGCCGCTCAGGGCGTTAATGGTCTCGTGCAGGCCGATATAGCCGAGGGAAATAGAGGCGCGGCCGTTTTTGAAAATCTCCGCCACGTTATCGTCAGCGTTAAGCCGCACGCCGCAGGCGCCTTCCATATACAGGATCGGGGCCACGCGCGCTTTGGTCTGTTCCAGGCGGGCGATGCGCGTCATCAGCGCTTTCTTCGCAATGGCTAAACGCTCATCAAGCAGCTGCCAGAAGCGCGTTTCGTCCCCGCGCGCCTCCAGACCGATACGCGGCAGGTTGATGCTGATAACGCCGAGGTTGTTGCGGCCGTCGTGGATCTGCTCGCCATTTTCTTCGAAGACGCCAAGGAAACTGCGGCAGCCCATCGGGGTTTTAAACGAGCCGGTTACCTCAACCACGCGATCGTAATTAAGAATATCGGGATACATGCGCTTGCTGGCGCACTCCAGCGCCAGCTGTTTGATATCGTAATTGGCATCGCCCGGACGACGATTAAGCCCTTCACGAATCGCAAACACCAGTTTAGGGAACACGGCGGTTTTACGATTTTTGCCGAGGCCGGCGATCCTGTTGCGCAGAATAGATTGCTGGATCAGACGCGCCGCCCAGCTGGTGCCTAGGCCAAAGCCAAAGGTGACGAACGGCGTCTGCCCGTTGGCGGTGTGCAGCGTATTTACCTCATATTCCAGCGACTGAAAGGCGTCGTAGCACTCTTTCTCAGTGCGTTCACGAGCGTAACGTTCGCTTTCGGCTATCTGCCATTCACGCGCCACCGCCAGATGTTTTTCATAGCTCACTTCTACAAAGGGCGCGAGGATCTCATCGATGCGGTTAATGGTGGTGCCGCCATAAATATGGCTGGCGACCTGGGCGATAATCTGTGCCGTCACCGCCGTGGCGGTTGCAATCGATTTGGGCGGCTCTATCTCGGCGTTGCCCATTTTAAAGCCGTTGGTGAGCATGCCTTTTAAATCGATCAGCATGCAGTTAAACATAGGGAAGAAGGGCGCGTAATCGAGATCGTGATAGTGGATCTCGCCGCGCTGGTGGGCGCGTACCACATCACGCGGCAACATATACTGCTGGGCATAATGTTTGGCTACGATGCCCGCCAGCAGGTCACGCTGGGTTGGGATAACCTTGCTGTCTTTATTGGCGTTCTCATGCAGCAGGGCGGGATCGCTTTGCTCTACCAGCCCACGAATCGCCTTGCTGAGCTTGCCGCGTTGCTCACGCGCCAGGTCGCGATCGTGGCGATATTCAATATACTGACGCGCCAGCTGCGGATAGCGGCCCGCCATCAGTAAGTCTTCTACGGCCTGCTGAATCTCATGAATATCGACGCGTTCGCGGCTGGTTATTTGTTCGCTAACCTGTTGGGCGACCGCTAAGCAGTATGCCTCATCTTCAATCTGAGCGGCCCGGGCTGCGGCGCGAATCGCCTCAGCGATGCGCTGTTGATCAAAGGCTACCTGACAGCCGTCTCGTTTTACTACCGTCGTTGTCACCACCGTTCTCCCTTGAAGCCATTACTATATGTAGGACTGGTTATGAATGATAGAGCCTATATATGGTGTTTTCGTCTTATTTAAGCGCCTTTTTCTTGATGCAGAACAAGGATTGCCAGAGGCGGTTGAAAAGTTAAACGGCGGTGATAAAAAAGGAGTAGGGTGGGTAGAAACGCAGAGTCCGCTGCGCGCAAATGACGCGCAGCGGTTTAACTTAATGATTTTTCTTCTGATACCACCAAACCGCTTCCCACGGACGCAGCATCATTTCGCCCGGCTCGTTTTTCGGGTCCGGATAGTTGCTCATCAGTACTTCCCAGCCGCTGCCGAACGATGCGTCAGGATGCCAGGTCTGCGCCTCGCGACTGAAGTTCGCCATCACCACCAGCGTTTCACCTTCATACTGACGTTGATAACACCAGAGATAAGGATGGCTCGGCAACAGATCGAGATAATCGCCCCAGGTCAGGATCAAATAGCGCTTACGTAGCTGGATAAGTTGCTTGTAAGTGTAAAAGATCGAGTCCGGGTCAGCGATGGCCGCTTCGGCATTGATGGTTTCATAATTCCGGCTCATGCCGATCCACGGGGTGCCGGTGGTAAAGCCGGCGTTCTCGCTGGCATCCCACTGCATCGGCGTACGGCCATTGTCACGCGATTTACTGGCCAGAATTGCCAGCAGGTTTTCGCTGTCGCGGCCCTGCGCACGCAGCTCGGCATACATGTTATGACTTTCAATATCGCGATAGTCGATAATGCGGGTAAAGCCGGGGTTAGTCATGCCCAACTCTTCACCCTGGAAAATATAAGGCGTGCCCTGCATGCCGTGCAGCACCATCGCCAGCATCTTCGCTGACTGAACGCGGTATTCACCATCGTCGCCCCAGCGCGACACCACGCGCGGCTGATCGTGGTTACACCAGAACAGGGCGTTCCAGCCGCGATTGTGCATACCCTGCTGCCAGTGGGTAAAGATTTTCTTCTGCGCCACCAGATCCAGCGGGGTCAGCGTCCACTTCTGTCCGTTCCAGAAATCCACCTCGACATGGTCAAAGCTAAACACCATCGACAGCTCATCGCCCGCCAGCGAACCGTACTGCTGGCAGTGCTCCAGCGTGGCGGAAGACATTTCGCCGACGGTCACCAGCTCGCGCGGGCGAAACACGTCACGGCTCATCTCGCGCATATATTCATGAATGCGCGGACCGTCGGTATACAGACGCAGGCCGTCGCCGTCAGGATCGTCGGGAAAATCCTGATGCTTAGAGACCAGGTTAACCACGTCAAGGCGCAACCCATCAATACCGCGATCGGCCCAGAAGTTAACAATCTGCTTCAGCTCGGCGCGCACATTGTCGTTTTCCCAGTTCAGGTCGGCCTGCTCCGGCGCCCACAGGTGCATATAGTACTGATTACTCTCTGGGTGCCAGCGCCATGCGGAGCCGCCAAACTTGGATTTCCAGTTATTGGGCGGTTCGGTTGGCGTGCCATCGCGCCAGATATAGTAATCGCGATAGGGGCTTTCCGGGTTCAGCGACTCATGAAACCAGTGGTGCTGTGTAGAAGAGTGGTTAAACACCATATCAAGGATAACGCGCAGCCCGCGTTTATGCGCCTGCTCGACCAAATGGTCGAAATCGCTCATCGTGCCGTAAGCGGGATCGATGGCGGTGTAGTTCGCCACGTCGTAGCCGTTATCAACCTGCGGTGAAATATAAAAAGGTGTCAGCCAGAGCGCATCGACACCCAGCTGTTTCAGGTAGTCCAGACGCTGAATCACACCGGCCAGGTCGCCTGTGCCACTACCGGTCGTATCCTGAAAGCTCTTGGGATAGATTTGATAAATGACGCCGTTCTGCCACCATGGTGGAGTTTTATTCATTGCTCAATCCTGATTGCTTATCGGGGCGAAAACCGCCGCCCGTTTTATCGAAAAGTCTACTTTTTCACACTCAGTAAGGTTAGCTACTCCTTACGATTACGACACGCCGGACGCTGAGGAATCCGCTGAAAAAGCGTTTTTTTTGCCCTCTCAGGAGTGGAAAAAGGCTGTTGCTTCATAAAGTAGCGGCTGATCCGCACGCTTCATGCAGCCTGGTAAAACTCTCTACAGGGATGTTGCAAAAATTTTCCGCCGCCGCCGATTTCACCACGCGACAGGCTGGCCGGGCTAACGCCAGCCTCGTGACATCCGGCTGCGTTTACTCAGCATAAAAAAGGCGTTGCGCTAAGTGAATTAAAGTAGCTTAGCAGTACTGGCGCAGCGGCGCATACGCGCAAAAGCGAAAGGCCAACGTTAACGGCTTGCGCGGATGAGCAAGCCAGGCAAGGCCTGCTTTACGCCAGTAAAAGAGGCCAGTCGGGATACCGGTGCTAAAAAGCCGCGTTCAGCGAGACGCGGCTTTTATTATGTTAACTAGCGACGTACGGCAATCGCTTCGATTTCAATTTTCACATCTTTCGGCAGACGAGCCACTTCCACGCAGGAGCGAGCAGGGAAAGGCGCGCTGTGCTCGCTGAAAAATGCTTCATAGGTGGCGTTAACGGTAGCGAAGTCGTTAAGGTCTTTCACAAACACCGTGGTTTTCACAATGTCGCCTACCTTCAGGCCGGCCGCTTCTACGATAGCCTGCACATTTTCCAGCGACTGACGCGCCTGCGCAGCAATGTCATCCGCGACCGCGCCGGTTTTAGGATCGACCGGGATCTGACCAGATGTGATGATCATACTCCCCAAATCGACGCCCTGAACATAGGGACCGATAGCGGCAGGGGCATTTTCCGTGTTGATTTCGCGTGACATAGATTCTCCTGATGGGTGGGTGCCAGGCGGACGGCCTGCCCGCCATATCGCTTCCATTATAGGGAGACGCAAATTGATTACCAGTTCGCCAGCACCACCTGATGCGCAAATTCTTTTTCGCAGTATTTGCACTTCAGCTGCACGTTTTCCGCGCGTTTCCGCACGGCAAAGCTGGAGTAAACCGGCTCTGTGCGGCTGATGCAGTTGCCGTTCGGGCAGGTCAGCACGCGATCAATGCGCTCCGGCAGCGTGGGAACGATTTTCGCCACCACTTCATAATCATCGATACGGTTAACGGTAGCGTGCGGGGCATAGACCGCCAGCTGGTTGATCTGATCGTCGGTGAGAAAAGTGTTTTCAATTTTAATCAGGTCCTTGCGGCCCAGCGCGCCGGAGGGCAGATTTAGCCCGATAGTAATGCGCTGATCGGTTTCCGTCAGGCGGAACAGCGTTAAAAGTTTAAAGCCCACCTGCGCCGGGATATGATCGATCACCGTGCCGCGTTTGATCGCCTCAACCTGTAATTTATCTTGCGTCATACTGTTTCCTCCTTACAGAACCGGATCGCTGTTAAGCACTAATGCCAGAAGCGCCTGACGCGCATAAATGCCGTTGCCGGCCTGCTGGAAATACCAGGCGTAAGGCGTTTTATCCACATCGGTGGCGATCTCATCTACGCGCGGCAGGGGATGCAGCACCTTCATATTGTCGCGCGCACCCTGCAAATCGGCGGCGCGCAGCACAAATTGCGCCTTCACGTTGGCGTATTCAGACGGATCGAGGCGCTCTTTCTGCACGCGCGTCATATAAAGAATATCCACCTGCGGTACCACCTCTTCGATACTGGCGTGATGGCTCCAGGCGATGCCTTTCTCATCCAGCATATCGGTAATATAGGCGGGCATCGCCAGCGCTTCCGGCGCGATAAAGAAGAAGCGGTTGCCGTCGAACTTGGCCAGCGCCTGGGTCAGGGAGTGTACGGTGCGGCCATATTTCAGATCGCCGACCATCGCCACGTTCAAATTGCTCAGGCGGCTTTGCGTTTCCTGGATGGTAAACAGATCAAGCAGCGTCTGTGTGGGATGCTGATTCGCGCCGTCGCCTGCGTTCAGCACCGGAATGGCGCCGGAGAATTCGGTGGCCAGACGGGCCGCGCCCTCCTGCGGATGACGCATCACAATCGCATCGACATAGGTGCTGATAACCGAAATGGTATCGGCCAGCGTTTCGCCCTTTTTACCCAGCGAGGTATTGCTGCTGTCGGAAAACCCCACCACCGACGCGCCCAGACGCTGAATCGCCGTCTCAAAGGAGAGGCGGGTGCGCGTAGAAGCTTCAAAGAAACAGCTGGCGATCACCTTGTGCTTTAGCAGCTCCGGCTGCGGATTCGCCTTCAGGCTGGCCGCCGCGTGCAACACCAGCTCCAGCTCCTCACGGCTGAGATCGTTAATCGAAATAATATGCTTGTGATACAGCGGATTCATGCGTCACTCTCCTTTAGGCGTGCCGGATTAAGGACGAAAAAAAAGCCCCTGCAATGAGGGGCTTTTTTACGATCGGTCGCTGACGGAAGGAAACAGGCGCGCCGCCTGCATTCAGGCGTGATTGAGCGATAGCTATTTGATGGCTCAGTTGCATGCGTCCTCCCGACAAATTGTGGCGCATTATACGCATTCAGTGGACGGCTTCAAGTAAAAACCGCACGCCGGGTAACCGTTTGCGTTACGCTAAATTAGCGGGTTTCGCCAGCGTGGCGACCATCACCGCTTTAATGGTATGCAGCCGGTTTTCCGCCTGATCGAAAACGATGCTGTTCTGCGATTCAAACACCTCGTTGGTCACTTCCATGCCGTCATGCAGCTGGTACTGCTCGGCCATCTGTTTCCCCAGCGTGGTTTGATCGTCATGCAGCGCGGGCAGGCAGTGGAGAAATTTAACGTTGGCGTTGCCGGTAAGCTGCAGCATCGCTCTATTCACCTGATAATCACGCAGCAGAGCGATACGCTCCTGCCAGCGCTCTTTGGCTTCGCCCATCGATACCCAAACATCGGTATAGATAAAGTCCGCCTGTTTCACGCCTTCGGCAATATCTTCCGTCAGGGTAATTTTGCCGCCGTTCTGCTTCGCCGCCTCGCGGCATTGCTTAACCAGTTGCTCCTCTGGCCAGCAGCTCTTCGGTGCGACCAGCCGCAGGTCGATGCCCATCAGCGCTGCGGCTTCCATCAGGCTGTTGCCCATGTTATTGCGTGCATCGCCGGTATAGGCCAGCACCATCGATCGTAACGATTTCTCCGGCAGATGCTCCTGCATAGTGAGCAGATCGGCCAGCAGCTGAGTTGGGTGGAATTCATCGGTCAGGCCGTTCCACACCGGCACGCCCGCATAGTCGGCAAGGGTTTCCACAATCTGCTGACCGTGGCCACGATACTGAATACCGTCATACATACGGCCCAGCACGCGCGCGGTATCCTTAATCGATTCCTTATGGCCAATCTGACTGCCGCTGGGGCCCAGATAGGTCACGCGCGCGCCTTGATCAAACGCGGCAACTTCGAAAGAGCATCGGGTACGGGTCGACTCTTTTTCGAAGATGAGCGCGATATTTTTTCCCTGCAGGTGCGGCACTTCCTCACCATTTTTTTTCGCGATTTTTAATTCAGCGGCGAGGGCCAGCAAGGCATTAATTTCAGCGGGGGTAAAATCGAGCAGCCTGAGGAAATGGCGTTGATAAAACTGACTCATACAGCGCTCCTTGTCTCTTTTAGAATGAATTAAAATTCAATTTAACCGTATGAATATTCATTTTCAACCCTGCGCGCAAGAAACTTTTGCTTTTGTGTAGTGGCGCGGAGTGCAGTGTGGGAAAATAATCACATTGTCTGCCAAAACAGAGGAACCCATCATGGCATATGAAGAATTGCTGGAAGAGCAGCGCGAAGAGACGCGAGCGATTATCGAAGAGCTGCTGGAAGATGGCAGCGATCCTGATGCGCTCTATACCATTGAGCATCATCTTTCCTGTGACAGCTTTGAGGCGCTGGAAAAAGCGGCGGTAGACGCTTTTAAGCTAGGTTATGAAGTGACTGAACCGGAAGAGCTGGAGCTGGAAGATGGCTCAACCGTGATGTGCGTTGATATCCTGAGCGAACTGGCGCTTAACCCTGAACTGATCGATGCGCAGGTTGAGCAGCTGGTTAACCTGGCCGGTAAACATAATGTCGATTATGACGGCTGGGGCACCTACTTCGAAGATCCGGATGCGGAAGATGAAGAAGAGGGTGATTACATTGACGAAGACGATGACGGCATCCGTCATTAATCGCCTGCCGCTTTAACTCTTGATCCGGCGTGCCGTTCAGGCGGCGCGCCTTTTAACCGTAGCGATAGTATGAATTACGCCGATCTTCTTGCTCCCATTCACCAGTTTCTTCATTGCCGCACGCCACAGGCGTGGATCGACGAGGCGCGCAAACCGGAAAACCTCTCTCTGTTGCTCACAGACCATATGGTATGTGAACTAAAAGCGGCGCAGACGGCCACCTGGCTGATTCGCAAATATGTTGCCGATAAGCCCAGCGGCGAAGCGATTCTTAGCTGGCTAAAACCTTATGAAGCCTTTGTACATCGTGAAGATCACGACAGCGGGTTTATTGAAGCGCATAAAAATCTGTCGAAGCGCATTATCGCCCGTAACGAGATCCCGTGGGGCGATGAGCTGCTGGATAAGATGATGCTGCTGATTAAAGAAGAGCTGCACCATTTTTATCAGGTATGGGAGATTATGCAGGCGCGCGGCATCGCTTATAAAAAGATCACCGCCAGCCGTTATGCTAAAGGTCTGCTGCGTGAGGTCATTACCCACGAGCCGGAAACGCTGGTGGATAAGCTGATTTGCGGCGCTTACATTGAAGCGCGTTCCTGTGAGCGGTTCGCCAGTCTGGCGCCCTGGCTGGACGAGGAGCTGGCGAAGTTTTACGTCTCGCTGCTGCGTTCCGAGGCGCGTCACTATCAGGATTATCTGGCGCTGGCGGCGCGCATCGCGCCATTTGATATTGCCGGCAGGGTGCGTCAAATCGGCGAGGCCGAAGCGCGATTGATTCAGGAACCGGATAGCGAGCTACGCTTTCACAGCGGCGTCCCGGCGTAGGCATGATGTCGTTAGCGATGGCTATTCGGTGCAGGAATAGCCATAAGCCATTACGGCTGATTAACAGCCATGCAACCGTCCAAAAAAACGCCAGTACCAAAAAGCGATTAACAGCAGGGTGAACAGCGGTAAATAAAGCGTACGTTGCTTTTACGCCAGCAAAGCCAGAGTAGTGGCGCGATGAGCAGAAGCGTTAACGGAGCGGTGAATGAGCGAATATCATCAACAACAAATGTTTTGTAAGCATCGCATAGTGTTTTGATTTCATCGCCATCGATATATTGTTCTTCTTTGAAATAAGAGAGATAAGCGATATTGAAAAAGCAGAAGCTGCTATAAAATAACGTTAAGGCGAACATTTTTCGACTCTATAGCTATATTGCGTAACTGGTCAAGTACGCACAAGCATTGTGAATTAAACTCTTATTAATTATTCAATAATATAGCCATCGACCTGCTTTTGCAGATTCAGCAAACATCCTGACCGTAAGGGGGTGGCTGGTTTGTTCTATCGGTTTTTTCATAAACCATCTGCGGAAAAACCAACTGACTTTCCAGGGATAGTAGTTGTCGATATTCATTGATGAGATATCCACGCCGAAGACTTGTTCATATTTTCTTATTGCCGGCAGTAAATCTTCTGGTTCGGTATATTCCTGAAGAATATCATCGATGCTCAGCATATTACTTTGCATGGGCAATAACCCCAGTACAGGAAGCTGTTCTCTAAAGAACGACAAAACCGCTTCATCCGTTACCATATTTTATCATCACCTCGCGCAATCCGATTATAGTTTGCTACCGTTTTAAATATAATCTTAGCAAAATCGCTTGCCAGCAAGGTCTATCCTACTACGGGGATGGTACGTCCGACGAAAGCGCCGAGATTATTGACCCACATTGGCTTAAGTAACTGAATGCTCTTATTAGTTAATGTAGATAATCTAAAGGGAAGATGTACATCCAAATATCGACGAGAAGCCCGTGAGGCAATAGATGTGCCTTTAGTTGCCGCGCCAGGCTTAACTCTTGTTTTTAGCAACGGCAAGCCAAAAATGACACAACTGACTGCAATAAGATCTTCTATACCGAATTGTTCATTAATGTTATCTATAAGGATGCAGAAAAAAGTTCTCCGGCAGAGATGTTCACTAATTCATGATAAAAATAGGTTCCATTTAACTCTTCTGTCGTGTCCATATTGTTCATTCCCTAATGTACTACGTTCTCCTTGTGTGTTTTTTATCAAAGCATTATTCATGCGTCAATAATGAGGTCGTTAATACAATTAAATAAAAGCATCCAGATATTATTTTTATCGTTTCTGTAAAAATTACAGCTATCTTAGCTAATAATTAACGCAATGCAATTATAAATATTTTAATAATGACAACTCATTTTATTTGAGATGCATAAGAATCGTGGTAAATCTGGGTTTAATAGGTTATAGAGAGTTCACTTTTTTATTGACAACTACCTTGAAAACGAGAGTATGATTTATGAACCGTAAGCAAGGAGGCCTGATTGGGGATGAAAAGAGGTGGTTTACGCTTAATGACGCCAGGCGAAATTAACTTATCACAACAATTGTATGGTCAGTCAATTCAATATAATAAGGTCTGGATACACCACGGAAGTTTTCTGCCTTTTGGCATGCAAGAAAACAATACGGCAATGACGCCAACAGGTGAGATATGGTTCGAAACTAATGTATACCTGGATGATTATGCTTATAGCTCTGTCGATCTACAACACCTTTTTATGCATGAAATGATGCATGTCTGGCAAAAACAAAAGGGGATGAATGTTATAATGCGTGGCCTGTTCTCATGGGCAGCTGATTATAATTACAGGTTGAACAAAAAACGATTGGACGATTACTCAATGGAACAGCAAGCCTCGATCGTTGCTGATTACTGGTTGCTTACATGGCACGGATTTAACAATTACCCCTATATTATTAAATACCAGGACTATGATCGTGATGAGGACTATAACAATCTTGTTGAAAAATACAGGAAAATATTAGTTGGCTTTCCGATATGAAAAAAATTATATTGCTTTTCTTACTCATGTTAGTCTCGTGCGGATCGGGTGATAAATTACAATTCAATTTACCTGGCAATGCCGCGATTACTTTAAACTCAATTTGCATTAATGCACAACCAGGTGAAATATTATCTTACTATCTGTTAAGCTCTTCTGTTAATCAGTATAAAAAACCAATTTCAACAGAAGATAACATACAGCGATTTTACCCGGATACGTGTGTTGTTAGCAGTTTGGAAAAGGATGGAAGCTACACATTAATTTATATCCTCAATCAAAAAAAGTACCGGTTAGAATTCAAGGTAAATCATCAAGGGAATATTATAAAGACACAGTAAAAAGGCGCTTACAGCGCCTTTAACATCCTGACTTCGCAGTCGTCATGGCCGGTGCAGCCGAGCGGCCCGTCAATATGCTGAAAACCCAGCTTTTCATACAGACGAATCGCCTGCGTCAGGCTGGCGGTGGTTTCCAGATAACAACGCTTAAAGCCCTGTTCGCGGGCGAAATCCAGCGCCTGCAGCGCCAAACGGTACGCCATGCCCCGGCCGCGCAGCTGTGGCAGAAAATACATCTTTTGCAGTTCGCAAATATCCGGCGCGCTGCACTGCAACGGCGCGATGCCGCCGCCGCCAACAATATTACCTTCCAGCTCAATCACCCAGTAGGCGCTCCTGGCCTCGCTGTATAGTTCAAACAGTCGGTCCAGATTAGGATCGGAAACGGTATAGCCTTTATCAGCGGTCAGGCCGAACTCCGCGGATACGGTACGAATGACCTGCGCAATATGCGGATTATCTGCTGCACAAATAGGGCGAACGCGTAGCGAAGTGTCTGGAGCGATATTCATACGTCTGACTCAGCTTAAGAAAAGGAAAAAGAGTGTAATAGCACCGCTTGCCAGCTGATGCAATGTCGATAAGCGATAGCATAAAACAACCGTGGTCAGGTTGCCCTGCCACGGTTGTTTTAGCACGTTGGCCGATTACAGCGCGGCGATAACGCCCTGCTGTTCGATCAGCTTGGCTTTACCCTGTTCCAGTTCAGCCATACGATCGCGCTCTTTCGCCACCACCGCTTCCGGCGCACGGGCAACGAAAGATTCGTTGGAAAGGCGAGCGTTGATTTTTTCCATCTCGGCTTCCAGCTTCGCCAGCTCTTTCGCCAGACGATCCAGCTCCGCTTCCTTATCAACCAGACCGGCCATCGGGATCAGCAGCTCAGCGCCATCCACCAGCTTGGTGACGGAAAGCGGGCCTTTGTCACCCTGCGCCAGCACGGTAATGTCGCTTAAACGCGCCATCGCCTGCAGGAAGTTACGGTTTTCGCTAACGCGACGCTGAGCGTCGGCGCTGGCGCCGCGCAGCAGCAGTTCCAGCGGTTTACCCGGAGAGATATTCATCTCGGCACGGATATTACGCACCGCCACAATCGCCTGCTTCAGCCATTCCGTATCGGCCAGCGCCGCATCGTCCGCCTGAAGCGCGTCATAGATCGGGAAAGGCTGCAGCATGATGGTATCGTCGCTGATGCCTTTCAGCGCTTTTACGCGCTGCCAGATGGTTTCGGTGATAAACGGAATGATCGGATGCGCCAGGCGCAGCAGCGCCTCCAGCACGGTAACCAGCGTATGACGCGTACCGCGCAGCTCCGCTTCTGAACCGTTATGCATCACTGGTTTGGTCAGCTCCAGATACCAGTCGCAGAACTGGTTCCAGGTGAATTCATACAGGATGTTCGCGGCGATATCGAAGCGATAGCTGTCCAGCGCTTCACGCCAGGCTTTCACCGTGTTGTTGAACTCCGCCAGAATCCAGCGATCGGCCAGCGACAGCACCATTTCGCCGCCGTTCTGTCCGCAGTCTTTCTCTTCGGTGTTCATCAGCACAAAGCGGCTGGCGTTCCACAGCTTATTACAGAAGTTGCGGTAGCCTTCCAGACGCTTCATATCCCAGTTGATATCGCGACCGGTCGAGGCCAGTGCCGCCAGCGTAAAGCGCAGTGCATCGGTGCCCGCCGGCTCGATGCCGTTCGGGAACTGTTTCTCGGTGCGCTTGCGGATTTTTTCCGCCAGCTGCGGCTGCATCATGTTGCCGGTACGTTTTTCCAGCAGCGCTTCCAAAGAAATGCCGTCCACCATGTCCAGCGGATCGATGACGTTACCTTTCGATTTCGACATCTTCTGGCCTTCTTCATCGCGGATCAAACCGGTCATATAGACGGTTTTAAACGGCACCTGCGGCTTACCGTTTTCATCCTTCATAAAGTGCATGGTCAGCATGATCATGCGCGCAATCCAGAAGAAAATGATATCGAAGCCGCTGACCAGTACGCTGGTCGGATGGAAGGTACGCAGCGCTTCGGTATTCTCCGGCCAGCCAAGGGTAGAGAAGGTCCACAGGCCGGAAGAGAACCAGGTATCCAGCACATCATCGTCCTGATGCAGCTCAACGGCTTCATCAAGCTGATTTTCCGCACGCACTTCATCTTCATTGCGGCCAACGTAGACGTTGCCCTGCGCATCATACCAGGCAGGAATACGGTGACCCCACCACAGCTGGCGCGAAATACACCAGTCCTGAATATCGCGCATCCAGGAGAAGTACATGTTTTCGTACTGCTTCGGCACAAACTGGATATCGCCGTTCTCTACCGCTTCCACCGCCACTTTCGCCAGCGGCGCGGTACGGACGTACCACTGATCGGTCAGCATCGGCTCGATAACCACACCGCCACGATCGCCGTAAGGTACGGTCAGGTCGTGCGCTTTGACCTCTTCCAGCAGGCCCAGCGCGTCAACGGCGGCGACGATCGCTTTACGCGCGGCGAAACGTTCCAGATTCTGGAACTGCTGCGGCAGGGCAGTGCCGTACACGTCAGTTTCTTCACCGTTGGTATCGTAAACCTGAGCGCTCTCGCGGATATCGCCATCAAAGGTCAGAATGTTGATCATCGGCAGCTTATGACGACGGCCAACTTCATAGTCGTTGAAATCGTGCGCCGGGGTGATCTTCACGCAGCCGGTGCCTTTTTCCATATCGGCATGTTCATCGCCCACAATTGGGATGCGACGATCCACCAGCGGCAGCACGACATATTTGCCGATCAAATCTTTATAACGCGGATCGGATGGGTTAACCGCCACGCCGGTATCGCCCAGCAGGGTTTCCGGACGAGTCGTAGCGACCACCAGGTAATCTTTACCGTCAGCGGTTTTAGCGCCGTCCGCCAGCGGATAGCGGATATGCCACATGGAACCTTTGGTTTCACGGTTTTCCACTTCCAGATCGGAGATCGCGGTGCGCAGCTTCGGATCCCAGTTGACCAGGCGTTTGCCACGGTAAATCAGGTTCTCTTTATACAGGCGAACAAACACCTCTTTCACCGCATTCGAAAGGCCTTCATCCATAGTGAAGCGCTCACGCTCCCAGTCTACGGAGTTACCCAGACGGCGCATCTGATTGGTGATGGTGCCGCCAGATTCTGCTTTCCACTGCCACACCTTGTCGATAAAGGCATCGCGGCCATAATCCTGACGTGTTTTTCCCTCTTCAGCGGCAATTTTGCGCTCTACAACCATCTGCGTGGCGATACCCGCATGGTCGGTACCGACCTGCCACAGGGTATTTTTGCCCTGCATGCGCTGATAACGCACCATAGTATCCATAATGGTTTGTTGGAAGGCATGACCCATATGCAAGCTACCGGTAACGTTCGGCGGCGGGATCATGATGCAGAAGCTTTCCTGGCTGGTATCGCCATTCGGTTTAAAGTAGCCCTGCTTTTCCCAATGCTCGTAAAGCGGCTGTTCGATCTCTTGCGGATTATATGTCTTTTCCATTTCTGCTATGTCGTTTGCGGCTGTGGCGGGGTTGCCGTATTCAAGTGGAAGCCGACGCTGCGATAGGCTTTATAGCGTTCACGCGCCTGCTGTTTCAAAGATTCTTCGCTCGGGACAAAGTCTATCACTTCATGGAAAGCGGTGGCAAAATCTGCAAACTGCGGCAGCAGGCTGATCAGCAGATCGCGCGGCGCATTGCCCCGCCGCTGCGGCCAGGCCAGCTCGACCGGCGCGCCATATTTCGGGCCTTCTCCGGCCAGATTATGCGGGACGAAGGCGTTGGCGGGGCGCTGCCACAGCGCCTCATCCAGGCGAATCGCCTGCTGTTCATCCTCACAGGCGATCAAAATTCGCTGGCCTTTACGCCAGTGTTCGGCAGCAAGGTCGCAGGTAAGCCGCTCAATGGCGCTCAGACCATCCGCTGCGGCGCCTTGGCCCGGAACCTGCTCCAGAAGATAGAACGTTGCGTTTTTCATGGTCTGGATTCTTTATGCGTGACAGAAAATTCCCCTTCCGCGCCCGGCGGCGGGAAGAAAAGCACTTTACCATAACTCTGTCGGAATTTGCCTGTTCCCGGCGGGAGTGCGTCGGGAACCCTGCGCCTGGCATTATCCCGGTAGGCAGAGAAAAAAGAAAATATCACAACGGCCAGACAGGACGCTGGCTTGCTGTGTTATACGCTGAATGATACAGTGCCGCTTGCTAAAAATAGATCAATAAATCAGTGTGTTAATGGTTAAAAGGCTAATGATATTGAACCATATTACTCTGATTTTAATGAATTCTTCTGTAATGTTATTAGCGTGTGGCGATTGGAATCGGCACCGTAAGATAAAGGGATTTACCGCTATGTTCTCACGCTGGAAAAAAAACGGCGCTACACCATCCACGTCAGGCAGCCATACGCAACAGGCTGGCCCGTTGTTATATCAGGGCGATAAAACGCTTACCGCGTTGCTTAACGCTGAATTTAATAAGCATTTTCTACGGGTGGTTAATCATAATATCGTCAGTAACACCTCAAGCTTCAGCAGGGGTAAAATGCTTGAAGCAATGCAGAAAGATTTGCCAAGGATGGAATATTACATTGAGGGAAGGCCTGTCAGTGCGCCGGGCAATCTGGAACGTAGCCTCGCTAATTTTCATCAGATCATAAACGGCAATGCTTCCCTGTTATGGTTGAATCACTATATCGATTCGGTTTCCGCATTTCTGCATCAGGGCATATTCGTCGATATATGTGAAAGCATTCCCTGGTGGGAAGATGATCATGGTGAGCGCTGGGATATTAGAATGATTTCGCTGGACCAGAAAAGAAGCCAGAATGCGTTTGATATTAATTGTCACGGCTACATAAAAATCACCGCGCAAAGCAGCGTCACCAATCTTATTTTAAAAAATGGCGATATTATTCTTACCGACAGGAGAGCCAGTCTTTTACAGCTACAGGTCACCCTGTTAATGATGAAAGGCGGAAACGGAAGCTGTATGGTCGCTAATGCGCTAAACGGTGCCGACCGGGCGATATTAAAGATAAGCTGTCAGGGCAAGATGTAGCTTTAAGCTTTTTTCGAGATCGATGGCGGGCCGTCAGGCAAAAAAAATCCCTGGGATTAAGCCAGGGATTTTTCGTCTGGCGAAGGGCTTAATCGTCGCCGTTCAGCCCGGCGCGGTTCAACAGGAACTGCGACAGCAGGGCAACCGGACGGCCGGTGGCGCCTTTGGCTTTACCGGAGCGCCAGGCGGTGCCGGCGATATCCAGGTGCGCCCAGTTATATTTGCGCGCAAAGCGGGCCAGGAAGCAGGCTGCGGTAATCGCGCCGCCCGGGCGACCGCCGATATTCGCCATATCAGCGAAATTGGATTCCAGCTGCTCCTGATACTCATCCGCCATCGGCAGACGCCAGGCGCGGTCGCCCGCCTGCTCAGACGCGCCGATCAGCTCGTGCGCCAGCGGATTGTGGTTCGACAGCAGGCCGCTGATATGATGGCCGAGCGCAATCACGCAGGCGCCGGTCAGCGTAGCCACGTCAATCACCACTTCCGGATCGAAACGCTCAACGTAGGTCAGCGCGTCGCACAGCACCAGACGGCCTTCGGCATCGGTATTCAGTACTTCTACCGTCTGGCCGGACATGGTGGTCAGCACGTCGCCCGGACGGAACGCGCGGCCGCCCGGCATGTTTTCACAGCCGGCCAGCACGCCGACCACATTCAGCGGCAGGCTCAGCTCCGCTACCATGCGCATAACGCCATACACGGAAGCCGCGCCGCACATATCATATTTCATCTCATCCATGCCTTCGGCAGGTTTGATTGAAATACCACCGGAATCAAAGGTCAGCCCTTTGCCCACCAGCACGATAGGTTTGCTTTCCGGGTCCGGGCTGCCTTTATATTCAATCACTGACATCAGCGACTCATTTTGCGAACCCTGGCCGACCGCCAGATAGGCGTTCATGCCCAGCTCTTTCATCTGCTGCTCGCCAATCACGCGCGTAGTGATGTTTTTGCTGTAGGCGTCCGCCAGCTGACGCGCCTGAGAGGCCAGATAGGCCGCGTTACAGATGTTCGGCGGCATATTGCCCAGATCTTTTGCCGCTTTAATGCCTGCGGCGATCGCTAAACCGTGCTGAATGGCGCGCTCGCCGCTGGTCAGTTCGCGACGCGTCGGGACGTTAAACACCATTTTACGCAGCGGACGACGCGGTTCGACTTTATTGCTTTTCAACTGATCGAAGCTGTAGAGGGTCTCTTTCGCCGTTTCCACCGCCTGGCGTACTTTCCAGTAGGTGTTGCGCCCTTTAACATGCAGTTCAGTCAAAAAGCAGACCGCTTCCATTGAACCAGTATCATTCAGCGTATTAATGGTTTTTTGAATGACCTGCTTATACTGGCGCTCGTCCAGTTCACGTTCTTTTCCACAGCCAATGAGCAAAATCCGCTCGGAAAGGATATTCGGCACATGATGCAGCAGCAGCGTTTGGCCCACTTTACCTTCCAGCTCGCCGCGGCGCAGCAGGGCGCTGATATAGCCGTCGCTGATCTTATCCAGCTGTTCGGCGATCGGCGACAGACGGCGCGGCTCGAAGACGCCCACGACGATACAGGCACTACGCTGTTTCTCCGGGCTACCGCTTTTTACACTGAACTCCATGCACTCTCCTGAATCTTAAAGACAACGGCGCTGGCTGCGGCTAGAATGTACCGCTTCGTAACGCTTACGCCGTTGCGTACGACGTTCTGAGTAACCGAGACGTCAGTTTGTGTTTCAGTGACATTGTTATTTTTTACGTCACCTGAACGCTTGTGTCATACAATAGATCTATGACAACGGCCATTGATGATGAAAAATGGCGAATAAGCGTTGAAACTATCGATTTTCCAGCAAAAAGACAAGTTTTCACAGGCATACGAAGCGTGATAATCATTAGATATCTGGTTCGGGAAACGCTCAAAAGCCAGCTGGCAATTCTCTTTATCCTGCTGTTGATCTTCTTCTGTCAGAAGCTAGTCAGGATCCTGGGCGCTGCCGTGGATGGTGAGATCCCGACAAACTTAGTACTCACTCTGTTAGGGCTCGGCGTGCCGGAAATGGCGCAGCTTATACTGCCGCTCAGTCTGTTCCTGGCTATTTTGATGACGCTGGGACGGCTGTACACCGAAAGCGAGATTACCGTGATGCACGCCTGCGGCTTAAGCAAGGCGGTGCTGGTCAAGGCGGCGATGGCGCTGATGCTGCTCACGGCGGCGGTGGCGGCGGTTAACGTCATCTGGCTTGGCCCCTGGTCATCGCGCTATCAAAGCGAAGTGACGCAGAATGCGAAAGCTAACCCCGGCGCTGCGGCGCTGGCGGCGGGGCAATTCCAGCAATCCAGCGACGGCAACAGCGTTCTGTTTATTGAAGATGTGAAGGGCAATCAGTTCGGTCACGTTTTCCTGGCGCAGCTGCGTCCGAAAGGCAATGCGCGTCCGTCGGTAGTGATGGCGGACAGCGGCCATATGGAGCAGCGTCCGGACGGCTCGCAGGTGGTGACGCTGGATAAAGGTACCCGCTTTGAGGGTACCGCGCTGCTGCGTGATTTCCGTATCACCGACTTCACTAACTATCAGGCGATTGTCGGCTACAAAACCGCCACGCTCGATCCGAACGATGCCGAACAGGCAGAGTTTAAGGATCTGTTCGGTAATGCGTCGCCGGAGTTCCGCTCTGAGCTGCACTGGCGGTTAACCCTGATCTTCGCCGTGTTGGCGATGGCATTGATGGTGGTGCCGCTGAGCGTGGTCAATCCGCGTCAGGGCCGCGTACTGTCGATGCTGCCGGCGATGCTGCTCTATTTAATCTTCTTCTTGTTGCAGAGCTCGCTGAAATCAAACGGCGCCAAAGGACGACTTGATCCGGCGATCTGGATGTGGGTGGTTAACCTGAGCTATCTGGCGTTGGCGATTGTTCTGAACGTGTGGGATACGGTGCCGATGCGGCGTCTGCGCGCCCGCTTTACGCGTGGAGGCTCATTCTGATGTTTGGCGTATTAGACCGCTATATCGGTAAAACTATCTTTAACACCATTATGATGACGCTTTTTATGCTGGTATCGCTTTCCGGCATTATTAAGTTCGTCGATCAGCTGCGTAAAACCGGGCAGGGCGCCTATACCGCGCTGGATGCGGGCTATTACACCTTACTTAGCGTGCCGAAGGATATTGAGATTTTCTTCCCGATGGCGGCGTTGCTCGGCGCGCTGCTGGGCCTGGGCACGCTGGCGCAGCGCAGTGAGCTGGTGGTGATGCAGGCGTCCGGATTTACCCGTCTGCAGATCGCCCTGTCGGTCATGAAAACCGCGATTCCGCTGGTGCTGTTAACCATGGCGATTGGCGAGTTTGTGGCGCCGCAGGGCGAGCAGATGGCGCGCAACTTCCGTGCTCAGCAGCTGCTTGGCGGCTCACTGCTCTCTACCCATACTGGCCTGTGGGCAAAAGATGGCGATAGCTTTATCTATATAGAGCGCATCAAGGGCAACAATGAACTTGATGGCATCAGCATTTATAACTTCAATGATCAGCGACGGCTGCAGAGCGTGCGCTATGCCGCTACCGCCATCTGGGATAAAGAGAACCGCCGTTGGAATTTGGGGCAGGTTGATGAATCTGACCTGACCGATGCTAAACAGATTACCGGCAAGCAGAGCATCAATGGCCAGTGGAAAACCAACCTGACGCCAGACAAGCTGGGCGTGGTGGCGCTGGACCCGGATGCGCTGTCGATTCGCGGGCTGTATAACTACTCTAAATATCTGATGCAGAGCGGCCAGGAATCGGGGCGCTACCGGCTCAATATGTGGGGCAAGATTTTCCAGCCGCTGTCGGTGGCGGTAATGATGTTGATGGCGCTGTCTTTTATCTTTGGTCCGCTACGTAGCGTATCGATGGGCGTGCGCGTAGTGACCGGTATTAGCTTCGGCTTTCTGTTCTACGTGCTGGATCAGATTTTTGGTCCGCTCAGCCTGGTTTATGGCTTACCACCGATTCTGGGCGCGGTGCTGCCCAGCGCCGCCTTCTTCGCGATCAGCGTCTGGATGCTGATGAAGCGACGCTAAGCTTCGGGGTGCGGCAGGTCACTGCCGCACCGGCCCAGAGGCCGCTTTCTTTTGCTTGTCTGGCTGTTCCCGCCGATTTACGCTGCTTCCTGCTTCCTGCTTCCTGCTTCCTGCTTCCTGCTTCCTGCTTCCTGCTTCCTGCTTCCTGCTTCCTGCTTCTCTATGCTTTCTTATGCTTTCTTATGCTTTCTTATGCTTTATAACCCCATTATTTTTATAAAGCTGATTTAAGATCATGGATTTTTATATTTGCAAATCCTATTCATTGCGAAATATCTGAATTTTATCGGGCGTAATTTATTTCGGACTTGGTTCGATAAATGTAATTCCCGGAATTAATTTCTATTACGCCTTCAGACTTGATAAATAGCGTTTGATTAGAACAGGTTAGCTAAAGAGGTTAATTTTTCCTGCCTGGCATAAAAAGCAAATAAGCCGCGAGGTCGGGCGCAGCGGCATTAATCAGGGCCGTTTACTTATTCATTGTCAACGGAATTTATATTTCTTAACAATTTGCAGCAGGGGATTATTACATAAACTCCCGTTTGGTCTATGCTTTATAACTATTACGGTAAGTTATCGGAAACGTTCGATAATGATTGCAGATTCTGAAACGGCGCCATTTGCGGAGGAAGAGTCATGACGAAGAAAATTGCGCCGGGCCAACCAGTAACGGAACAGCATGAAGCCATTCCGCTGGCAGAAGAGCAGGCGGAGGTTAGCACGCAGCGCGTGGTCGACCGTCGCGTCCGTATTAGCCGCTCGACCACAACGGCAGAGAAGCTGTTAGAAGCGGAGCTCTGGCATGAAGAAGTTGAGATAGAACATGTCGAAAAAAATGAACCGGTGAAAGAAGGCTATTTCCCGCAGGTTCGTCAGGAAGGCGATGTGTTAATTGTCCCGGTAATTGAAGAGCAGGTAGAAATTATCCGGCACTATGTATTGAAAGAAGAAGTTCATATTCACAAGCTGAAAAAAAATGAACATTTTCAGCAGAAAGTGACTTTGCGTAGCCAGGAGATAGAGATCAACAAGGAAGATACTTAACCGTTAACCTAAGCACGAGGAGACTATTATATGGCACACGAAAAAATCGTAACTGCTTTTAATCAGGTACAGCAGGCGGAAGTGGCTAAAGAGAAACTAATTGCCGAAGGTATCGCGGAAAATCATATTGATATTATTTCAGGTGAAAGATTACGCGTAGAAGGTAAAGAGATCCGTCATCCAAGCTTCTGGCAGCGCCTGTTTGGCGATGACGTTGATGATGATTACGCGACCGAATATAACAAAGCGATTCAGGGCGGCGGCGTGCTGCTGACCGTACGCGCACCAAAAGAAGATGCAGACCGCGTTGAAGCGTTGCTGGATCAATATTCAACCGATTACTCGGCTTCATATAACCGTTCTGGCACTGCTGACACTACCGGCGCCAATCGTGAACACCTGGGTGAAACCAACGATCTTACCGGTCGTACTACTTCTGCAGGCTTTACTGCCGGCGCCAGCGGCGTCACTGGCAACAACAACCCGACCTCAGGTGTACCGGGTACGCTGGGTGATAAAAGCACCACAGCAGGTAAAACCGGCGCCACTGACCTGGTTAATGATGCCCACACTGGCGGCGTAACGGATACCGGCACCAGCGGCGTAGTGACAGGTACCGGCACCGGGGCGACTGGCACAGCGGCAACCGGCATTGCCGGCACCACGGGCGCCGCGCTGACCGGCAGCGATGACCGTGAAGCCCTGAAACTGGCGGAAGAAGAAGTCGCTATTGGCAAACGTCAGGTAAGCGATGGCGTAGTACGTCTGCGTCGTTATACCGTAGAAGATGAAGTGGCTGAAGACGTATCGCTGTTTGAACAGCATGCAGACGTATTCCGCACCGCAGTTGACGAGCCCGCTTATCTGAGCGACGTCGACTGGTCCGATAAAACTATCGAAGTGGAAGAGTCACACGAAGTACCGACGGTAAGCAAAACCGCACGTATTAAAGAAGAGGTGGGCGTACGTAACGAAACCTCTGAGCGTGTCGAAACGGTGAAAGATACCGTGCGTCGTCAGGAAGTGGAAGTGGAACAGACCGGCGCAACCGGCCTGGCAAAAGATAACCTGACCGGCACCACCACCGGGGTGGGTAAAGATAATCTGACCGGCACCACTACCGGCCTGGAGAAAGATAACCTCACCGCGACCGACAGCGATCTGGAAAAAGATCGCCTGACCGGCCTGAAGAAGTAATTACTGTCCCTGGCCCGCGCTGAGCATATGCCACAGCGCGGGCAGCTGCGTTATCAACCACAGCAGCAGTCCAATAAAGCCTCCCACCAACGTCCCGTTGATACGAATAAACTGTAAATCCTTACCGATATTCAACTCGATCTGTTGCGACATTTCACGCGCATCCCAGCTTTTTACCGTGTCGCTGATATGGCGTGTCAGGAAAGCGGCAAAATCGGGCGCAACCGTGCGAGCCGCCTGTTCCATATGCTGATTCAGCGAACTACGCAGCGCACTGTCATTTACCAGCGTTTCGCCCAGCCATAAGCCCGCTTCCGCCACACGCTGCTGTACGCGAGAATCTTCTGCATTCAGATCCGCTTTTAGCCATTCGCGTAAATCGCTCCACAGCTCGCCGATATAGCGATTCAGCTCTTCATCTTCCTTCAGATAACCTTTAATGGTTTCCGCCCGTTCCGCCATATCCGGATCGCTTTTCAGTCGGATAATCAGCTTCTCGACGGCGCGGTTAAAGCCCATGCGCAGCTCATGTCCCTGATCCTGACTGACATCATCCAGCAAAGAGTTCACCGCGCTGGAGACCAGCTCGGCGCTGTGTTCGCCCAGCCATTCGGTGGGCAGCACTTTCGCTTTAATCGGATGCTCGCGCTTCAGCCAACGCACGATTTGCATGGCGATAAACTCGCGCGTGCTTTCCCGGTTAATCAGGCGCAGCAGCTGTTCAATGGCGGCATCCAGCAGCGCCTGATGGCGATTGTTTTTGGTCAGGCTTTCCAGTAGCAAGGCGCTTGACTGCGTCAGGTCAACTTTATCGATCGCCTTATGCACGGCGCGCCGGATAAAACCCTGAATACGCGTATCGTCAGTCAGATCGAGGAAGCCGCGCATTAGCTGCAGCAGATGCTGGCCCAGCCGTTGCGCATTATCCGGCGCGCTGAGCCAATTACCGATCAGCTGCGCCGGATCGTGCCGACGGATCAGCGCCAGCAGCGAGTCCGCATCAAGGAATTTTTCCTGCACAAAGCGGCCCAGATTTTCGCCGATGCGATCTTTATTACGGGGAATAATGGCCGTATGCCGCGAGATAAAGGGCACCGGCACGCGCCGAAACAGCGCCACCACGGCAAACCAGTCTGCCAGCGCCCCCACCATAGCGGCTTCCGCTATCGCTTTCAGGGCGCTAACTCCTGGCCAGGGCGGCATAAACAGCGTAGCGATAAAGGTAGCTGCAGCGGTCAGCAGCAGTGAAAGCGCCAGGCGCTTGGCTCGTTTAAGTTCGTTTATTTTCTGCATGCTACCAGCATAGCGTAGCGCGTTAAGAAAATCGTGCCTGCTAGTTAAACGCCAGCCATAAAGCAAACAGCGTCACCAGTAGTAGCAGCCACAGCACCAGAAATTGGCTAAGACTGCCTTTTCTGTTTAACAGACTCTCTTCCTGCTGCGTCAGGGGTAAAGGCGGTGAAGAGGGGAGAAAGGTTTTGTCCGACAGCTTTTCAACCTGCGCGGAAAGGGTAATGCCTTTTTTCGGTACGGTGATAATAATGTTTTCATCAATACCGACACGTTTTAATGTTTTGCGCAGAATAGAGATATTTTGATAAAGCGTATTGACTGTCACTTCCATACCATGTTTTCGCCAGACTTCATTCATAAAATCCTCCTGAGTAATAACGCATCCCTTTCTCTCAATTAATAATGATAAACAGCGGCTGGTAGGCTGATTAAGCTTAGTATCCTTTTCCGGATAGAATTTACTTGAGGTTAAAGTATGTTTTAATGGATCGAAGATAACGTTATTATTAATGCAGTAGAACATGGTTAATCCCTCAGTAACCTAATCCATAAGTGAAGACACGCAACGGGCGAATAGAGAATGAAGCTAGCATAACGCTGTTTTTCATTCAAACTTCTTACCAAAGAGAGCGCGAATTAAAAGGATGCATAATCTTATTTTTCATATCATTCAAGCTTTTCATTTTTTAATTACCTATTCACTTTGGTTTAATTTTTTGATTTTAATCAGGTTTAACTGTTTGTTCATCATGGTGTCGACCTGTTGTTTTCTTATATTGTGAACTTTCATTTCGCTTTCCTGAATTATTCATTCTTCACTTTTCATTTTCGGTTTTTCTTGTAGTTTTGCTGTTGCAGCGCAATTCACCTGCTGTCGTTAATTCTTTAATTAATATGACTACAGCGGATGCGGTGTCAGCTAACAAATTAATAACCTGGATGATGTTTTATAACTCAGTCTTTCTGTATTTCCGTGATGCCTGTCGATAGTTCTTTAGCTATCGGTATGGGAATTATTTTCTTTCATGACTGCACCGGGGAATAAAGAACGAATGCCCATCCCGGACATTCAGGTCGGTCACATTTAAATTAGCTCATAAGGATATCTATGAAACGTCTTAATAAAATCTCATTAGGCATGGCGCTGCTGTTTGCCTCGGCTTCTACGCTGGCCTACGACGGAACGGTGAATTTCAATGGTGAAATTATTGATAATACCTGTGTGGTTTCACTGGGCGACAATGGTAATAGCCTGATAGTACCGATGGGATCGGTGAATAAAAGCAGCTTTACCGGCAAAGGTTCTGTGGCTTCAACCACCCAATTTACGCTGACCCTGACCGATTGTCCTGCGGTTAATGCGCGCGTGAAGTTTGATGGTCCGACCTATGATGGCGATCAGGATGTACTGGCGCTCAATGCAGGCGGCGCGGGCGCTGCGGAAGGCGTCGGCATTCAGATTTACGATCAGAACATGACCAAGCTGCCGCTGTTTACCGCCTCGAATCCCTATGAGTTGCAAGAGAAGGTGGCTAACAACCTGAAGTTTTATGCCAGCTATATCGCTACGGCCGCCACCGTCTCGCCGGGCCCGGCGAATGCCGTCGCCACTTTTACCATGAATTATAATTAATCCATCCTGCAATGGGCCAGATCGTGGCCCATTGCTTTCTGCAGGGAAAGCCGGAATGTATAAAAGGATGTTTAGCCTGCTATTAATGTTAATGCTGGTGAATAGCACGGCAACAGCGGGCGTTATTGTCGGCGGCACGCGCATTATTTTCCACGGCGCGAAAAAAGAGACCACGATTAGCGTCACCAATCCGGATGACAGCATCTGGTTAATTCAGTCGTGGGTTGAAAGTCCGGATAATAATAAAGCGCCCTTTATCTTCTCGCCGCCGCTTTTCCGCCTGGACGGCCAGCAAAAAAACGTTTTACGCCTGATCTATACCGGCGCGCCGTTACCGCCGGATCGCGAAAGCCTGTTCTGGGCCAATATCAAATCGATCCCGAATGCGGCAGATGAAGAGAATATCTTACAGATTGCGATCAAAACGCAGATTAAATTGATCTGGCGCCCTGCCGGCCTGCAAAAAACCGTTTCCCTGGCTGAGATGAACCAACTTCGCTGGCGCTGGCTGTCGGGGAAACTGCAGGTATCCAACCCAACGCCTTATTACATGAATTTTCATTCAATAGAGGTTAATGGCAAAGCGATTGCGGATGCGCAGTGGGTCGCGCCGTTTGCCGTTAAAGAGTATGCCTTACCTCAACTGGCGCGCTCAGGAAAAGTAAGCTGGCGCCTGATCAATGATTACGGCGCGATTACCCCACCTTTTACGGCGACTTATTCAACACAAGGCCAGTAAAAACGCGATTTTACCATTAAGGAAAAGCCTATGGCGGAGGGAAAAGTACGCCACTTATTATTGCTGTGCCTTATCACGGCGGTTATACAGGTACACCACGGCTATGCCGTCACCTTTAATCCCGCGCTGCTGGAGCGCCACGGACTGAATAATGAAGCGGTCGATCTCTCCGCTTTTGAACACAGCTCGCTGTTGCCCGGCACCTATCGGGTTGAGATCCTGCTGAATCAGCAGCCGCAGGAGACGCGCGACGTTACCTTTCGTCAGGACGGCGAGGATCTCATGCCTTGCCTGAGCGTAGAGGATCTGGCGCGCTACGGTGTGAACGTTGCGCGCTATCCTGAACTGCAGCAGAGCGATGACTGCGCCGATTTAAGCCAGATCAACGATGCCGCCGCGCGGCTGGATATGAATGCCCAGCGCCTGCTGCTAAGCATACCGCAGGCGGCATTGCAGTATCAGGCGCGTGAGACAGTGCCGCCGGAGCGATGGGATAACGGCATCAACGCGCTGCTGCTTAACTATCGCTTCAGCGGCGCACACAGCAAGGCGCTGGAGGCGCATCGCCAGAACGACGATAACCAGTTTTTAAGCCTGCGCCCCGGCATCAACATCGGGCCGTGGCGGGTGCGCAACTACAGCACCTGGTCGCGCAGCCGACAGCGTCAGGGCGACTGGAACAACCTGTATACTTATGCGCAGCGCGAGATCGTGCCGCTGCAGGCGCAGCTGACGCTGGGCGAAAGCAGCTCACCCAGCGATATGTATGACAGCATTAACTTTCGCGGCATACAGCTGGCATCGGATGAGGATATGCTGCCGGACAGCCTGCAAGGCTATGCGCCGGTGGTGCGCGGCATTGCCCGCAGCCATGCGCAGGTGAACGTGTATCAGAACGGCCAGATTATCTATCAGACCTACGTGGCGCCCGGCGCCTTCACGATTGCGGATATCTATCCTACCGGCGGCAGCGGCGATCTTACCGTAACCATTAATGAAGCGGACGGCAGCGAACAACAGCTGGTAGTGCCGTTCGCCTCGGTTCCGGTATTACAGCGTGAAGGACATATCAAATACAGCCTCACCGGCGGCGAATATCGTGGCTACGGCAACCGCCACGACGGCGACCTCTTTTTCCAGGCGACCGGCATTATCGGCCTGCCGCAGGCGTTTACCCTGTATGGCGGCACGCAGCAGGCGGAGAACTATCGCTCGCTGGTGGCGGGCATCGGTAAAAACCTTGGCGCGCTGGGCGCGCTCTCGCTGGATGCCACGCTGGCGTATAGCCAGCCTGCTCATCAGCAGCGTTCCCGGGGGCACGCCTGGCGGCTGCGTTACGGCAAAAACTTTATTAACATCGGCACCAGCGTGGCGCTGGCGGGCTATCGCTATGCCACCAGCGGCTTTTACAGCCTGAACGATGTGCTGGAGAGCCACGCGCGCGATCGCCTGTGGCAGTGGGAGCAAAGACGCCAGCGCGCCGAGCTAACGTTGACGCAGAACCTGTGGCGGCAGGCGGGGGCGCTCACGCTCAGCGCGATTCATGAACAGTACTGGGACGATCAACATCAGACGCGCTCCCTGAACCTCGGCTACAACAACAGCTGGCAGGGCATCAGCGTCAGCCTGAACTATAGCTATAACCGCAACATCTTTAAACCTGCCTGGCGCGATAAAAGCGCACGCGAGGATCAGGTGCTGGCGTTATCGCTTAGCGTGCCGCTCAACCGCTGGACGGGCCATGCCTGGGCCAGCTATCAGATGAACAGCGCCCGCCACGGCAGCACCAGCCACTCGGCCGGGCTGAGCGGCACCGCGCTGACCGATAATAACCTCAGCTGGAGCCTGCGCCAGGGCTACACCAGCCGCAACGAAGGCAGCGGCGGCAGCGCTGAGATCGATTATCGCGGCGGTTACGGCGAAGCGGATGCGGGCTACGCGTGGGATCGTCATACCCGTCGCCTGAGCTATGGCCTGAGCGGCGCGCTGGTGGCGCATCGGGATGGCATTACCCTTAGTCAGCCGCTGGGCGAGACGGTAGCGCTGGTCAAAGCGCCGGGCATCGCCGATGCATCCGTACTTAACCAGACCGGCGTCAGCACCGACTTTCGCGGCTATACGCTAGTGCCCTGGCTGCGCGCTTATCGCGTCAGCGAGATTATGCTCGATCCGCTGTCACTGTCGGATACGGTGGAGCTGCAGCAGATCAGCCAGCAGGTAGTGCCGACACGCGGCGCGGTGGCGCGCGCAGATTTCAGCGGCAGAGTCGGCCAGCGCGCGTTGATCACTTTGCTCCGGCGTAACGGCCTGCCGGTACCCTTTGGCGCAACGGTGACGCTGGCCGATGAGCAGGGGGATTACAGCAGCATCGTGGGTGATAACGGCGAGGTATGGCTAAGCGGACTGGCGGAGCAGGTAACGCTGCAGGCGAGCTGGAGCAGCCGCGCCGACAGCCAGTGCCGCGCTGATTTTACTCTGCCAGCGGCACGCAACGATATCGTGACGCAGCTACAGGCCACCTGCCAGTAAACGGCGCGAAGAGGAAAATGATATGACTAAGCTAACGAACGCGCTGGTGGTTCTCGCGGGCGCAATAACCGCTATCAGCGGTTGGGCGGCGAGCTGCGATATCGGCGCGCCCAAAACGCAGCGGATTGCGCTGTCTGATTTGTTTGTCGATCCTAACCTGCCGCCGGGCAGCCTGCTGGATAGTAAGATCATCAGCGTGGCGGGATGGATGGCGCAGCGCTGCGACGGCAGCGTTCCGTATCACTCCAGCATGGCCGGCGGATGGAGCCGGCCGAGCACGACAATGCCGGGAGTCTATGATACCGGCGTACCGGGCGTAGGGGTAAAAATCACCGACTATCACTTCTCCGATCGCTTTGTACCGCAGACCGCCACGCTGACGCCGACAGGCGATGCCCCGGTGCCCGGTTCTGATATCCAGCTGATGTTTTACCGCACCGGCGATATCACGCCCGGCAGCTTTCCCGGCGGTGAGGTGGCGCGTTTCTCGCTGCCGGACAGCAGTGGCAACCTGACCAATGTGCTAAGCCTACAGGTGGTCTCCGGCGAGGTGCGGATAAAAAGCTGCTATGCCAAAACGCCCAGCCAGACGGTGCAGCTGGGCGCCATCAGCCGCAGCGCCTTTAGCGGCTACGGCAGCAGCGTGGCACCCACGGCGTTTGATATTGAACTGCTGTGTCAGGGCGATCTGCCGGTGAACGTCTCTTTTTCCTCCGCCAGCAGCACGCCATCGCCGGAGCCGGGCATGGTGCCGATTGATAGCGCGCCCGGCGCGGCCAGCGGCGTAGCGATTAAGATTACCTATCGCGACGGCAGCCCGCTCTATTTCGATACGCCGCGCAGCTATCACCACGACGGCGAACGCCAGATCGCCATTCCGCTGTTGGCGGCCTATATGTCGCTTGGCAAGCAAGTGACGCCCGGCACGGTGCAGGCGGCGATGACGTTTACGATTACGCAGAACTAGGGAAGGGAGACTTCACGCCCCGCCAGGCAGGGCGCGCAGAAGGGATGCATCAGGAGATGAAGTTTTTACCCTGTTTCAGTACTACGTCGCAGGCTTTGGTTTTCAGCTTCTCGCCCATCGGCGTATTGCTCAGGCTTTTCAGGTTAAGCTGCTGACCGCTGCCGGTATTCAACAAGCCCATCAGTCCCTGCTGATAATCGGTCTGCTGCGTCTGTTGCGTGGTGTTTTGCAGGCCCAGCTTGCTCAGCACCTGATCCTTGATGCTGTTGGCGTTGTTTTTAATCACATTATTCTTCACGCAATATTCCATCACCCCGGCGGCATTGGTCATGCTGGTACTGCTGACCGCCTTATCGCCGCCGTTCAGCAGCCCGGAGAGGGAAGAGAGCGACAGACCATTTTGACTGGCAGTGCTCTGCGTATTGGTGTTGTTCTGCTGGCTGAGCTGCGTTGCCGCATTATTCAGCTGATCCTGCCAGCTGGCCGCCAGCGCCGTTCCCGTTGCCATAAGAGAGAGCATACCCGTTGTTAGCGCCAGGCGCCGTAATGTTGTTTTCATTGCCAACCTCGATTCATTTGGCGCGTCAACCACGGCGCGCCCGCTATCAGCTAGTTGGGACTGCCCACCGTGGCCAGAGTTCCGAAACGCGCGCCATTCGCGGCCTGAAAGGCATTGAATGAGAATTGTCTGTAGTTTGAGGTGAAATTTTCGACACTTAGCGCACAGTACAGACAATTGAGGTTGCGCAGGTGACAGGTAAGGGTATAATCCACAACGTTTTCCGCATCCCTTCCGTGCCGGAGTGGCGAAATCGGTAGACGCAGTTGATTCAAAATCAACCGTAGAAATACGTGCCGGTTCGAGTCCGGCCTTCGGCACCAAAAGCATGTAAATGGACCTCAACTGAGGTCTTTTTTTATGTCTGAAATCCGCGCCACACAAGGCTTTCCACGATTTTCTCCTCAACTGAAGTCAACCTAACTCAACCCACATCAACAAGCTTGTGAGTATACTAATGAGTATATTTGCCGATTCGATATTGCTTGTATACTCACGAAATACCAATGGAAGGAGGACCATTATGGCCCTAACGGATACTAAAGTTCGTTCTGCGAAACCTGAGGAGAAAGAGTATTCACTTGTTGACGGTGACGGCATGTTCTTACTTGTAAAACCTAACGGTTCCAAGTATTGGCGATTTCGTTTCCGTTTTGGCGGTAAACAGCATTTGATGGCGTTCGGTGTCTATCCTGAAATTTCACTGGCGGATGCCAGGAAGAAAAGGGAAGAAGCCAGAAAGCTGGTAGCTGCTGGTATCGATCCTCGTGAGCATAAACGTGCTGTGAAAGAAGAGCAGGCGAAAGAGATTATTACTTTCGAGAAGGTTGCCAGAGAGTGGCTCAATACCAATCAGAAGTGGTCAGAAGATCATGCTAATCGCGTAAAAAAGAGCCTGGAGGACAATATCTTCCCGGCAATTGGTACTCGCAATATTGCTGAACTGGGTACCCGCGATCTGTTAACTCCTATTAAAGCCGTAGAGACATCTGGACGTCTTGAGGTGGCTTCCCGCCTTCAACAGCGCACGACGGCTATCATGCGTTATGCAGTGCAAAGCGGGCTGATTGATTATAACCCAGCGCAGGAGATGGCTGGAGCCGTCGCATCTGGTAATCGACAACATCGCCCGGCGCTGGAATTAAAGCGCATCCCTGAGTTACTTGAGAAAATAGACGGCTATACCGGTAGGCCGCTAACCCGTTGGGCAACGGAACTCACTCTGCTTATCTTTATTCGTTCCAGTGAGCTGCGTTTTGCTCGCTGGTCAGAGATCGATTTTGAAACGTCAATGTGGACCATCCCGCCCGAGCGAGAGCCTATTCCCGGCGTGAAACATTCTCAGCGGGGATCAAAGATGCGTACACCTCATCTAGTGCCGCTTTCAAAGCAGGCGCTGGCGATCCTAAAGCAGATAAAACAGTTTTGTGGGGAACACAAGTTGATTTTCATTGGCGATCACGATCCGCGTAAGCCTATGAGTGAGAACACGGTGAACAGTGCATTGCGGGTGATGGGCTATGACACCAAAGTTGAGGTTTGCGGTCACGGTTTCCGCACAATGGCCTGTAGTTCGTTAATTGAGTCAGGGCTATGGTCGAAGGATGCGGTGGAGCGGCAGATGAGCCATATGGAACGCAATTCGGTACGGGCGGCGTATATCCATAAAGCGGAACATCTGGATGAGCGCAAGCTGATGTTGCAGTGGTGGGCGGATTTTCTGGATGCGAACCGGGAGAAGGGGATTACGCCGTTTGACTATGCGAAGAACAATCGAGGTAATGGCGCATGAGTTGTTTATCATACATGTAAAATTAAAACCACTTGTCCTGCCTTATAGGGGGGACTGGTTGGCTATTTTTTCTAGAAGTAATGGGTGATGCTGCCAACTTACTGATTTAGTGTATGATGGTGTTTTTGAGGTGCTCCAGTGGCTTCTGTTTCTATCAGCTGTCCCTCCTGTTCAGCTACTGACGGGGTGGTGCGTAACGGCAAAAGCACCGCCGGACATCAGCGCTATCTCTGCTCTCACTGCCGTAAAACATGGCAACTGCAGTTCACTTACACCGCTTCTCAACCCGGTACGCACCAGAAAATCATTGATATGGCCATGAATGGCGTTGGATGCCGGGCAACTGCCCGCATTATGGGCGTTGGCCTCAACACGATTTTACGTCACTTAAAAAACTCAGGCCGCAGTCGGTAACCTCGCGCATACAGCCGGGCAGTGACGTCATCGTCTGCGCGGAAATGGACGAACAGTGGGGCTATGTCGGGGCTAAATCGCGCCAGCGCTGGCTGTTTTACGCGTATGACAGGCTCCGGAAGACGGTTGTTGCGCACGTATTCGGTGAACGCACTATGGCGACGCTGGGGCGTCTTATGAGCCTGCTGTCACCCTTTGACGTGGTGATATGGATGACGGATGGCTGGCCGCTGTATGAATCCCGCCTGAAGGGAAAGCTGCACGTAATCAGCAAGCGATATACGCAGCGAATTGAGCGGCATAACCTGAATCTGAGGCAGCACCTGGCACGGCTGGGACGGAAGTCGCTGTCGTTCTCAAAATCGGTGGAGCTGCATGACAAAGTCATCGGGCATTATCTGAACATAAAACACTATCAATAAGTTGGAGTCATTACCCCATCGGTAAAGCCCATCCCATTAACCTGAAATAAATAACGCACGCTAAGTAATTAAACCCGTTGATTAGCACAAATCTAATTCTTTAAGAACATTCCCACCTAAACGCTATAAATAAGCACTTGATTATTCATTCCGAATTAAAGCAATAAACCAAAGCGTAAAATATATGAAAATAATATGAGGAAAGTCACCTTTTTACGTCTGTATATTTCCTTTTGTTACTGGCAGAAATAAAGCTTTTCTGCCAAACCTGATATTCACACCGGCTCGCTCAGCGCGGTGCTTCATTTTTTCAAATTGAATTTTTTAAAAATCCTTATCTGAAAACCAATAATGGACGGATCTGCAATGGCAAATAAAAGCAGAAGGTTGGCGGTGCCTCAGCCTGCAATAGGGCCTGAGATGGGAAGTAAACGTGTGCGTTTAAGCGCGCTGGCGGTAGCGGTATGCCTGGGATCGGTGGGCCAGGCGGCGGCGAACAACTATATCGAACAAGGCGTTGCCGGCGATCCGGCCAGCTGGCGCAGCAGCGAATACAACGCTGAATGGGGCCTGGGCGCCATCAATGCCGACAAAGCCTATGCCGCAGGCTACAGCGGCAAAGGCATCAAAATAGGTATCTTCGATCAGTCGGTCTATGCCAAACATCCGGAATTTGTCGGCAGCAACAAAGTCATCAACCTTGCAACCCATGGCATACGTGCCTACACCGACCCCTACATCCCGGTAAAAGCGGGTGATACCTTCGATTATAACGGCACGCCAAGTCTGGATTCCGGTGGTGAACTGGGATCGCACGGCACCCACGTCGCCGGTATCGCCGCAGGCAGTCGCGACGGCGGAGTCATGCACGGCGTCGCCTGGGGCGCGCAGATCGTCAGCGCGGAAAACGGCGACCCCGGCCCGGAGGATGGCATCATCCTCGGGAACGATGGCGCAGTCTATAAAGCGGGCTGGGACGCGCTCAGGAAAAGCGGCGTACGCATCATCAACAACAGCTGGGGGATCGGCATCACCGATAAATTCGCCCTGGGCGGTAGCAATCCAGCTTATCCGCACTTCACCGTTAACGATGCGCAAAAACAGTTTGATCAAATCAAAACCATCCTCGGCACCGTACCCGGCGGCGCCTACCAGGGCGCGATTGACGACGCACGCAGCGGCATCATCACCATCTTCTCCGCCGGTAACGACGACAACCTCAACAACCCTGATGCTATCGCCGGCCTGGCTTACTTCGTGCCGGACATCACACCAACCTGGCTCACCGTCGCCAGCGTCGCGCGCGATGCGGCATCCGCAAACAGCGTGCCTTACACCTTAAGCAGCTTCTCCTCCCGCTGCGGCTATACCGCCAGCTTCTGCGTCTCTGCGCCTGGCACGCGCGTTTACAGCTCGGTAATCGAAGGCACCAGTCTCGACAACCTCACCACCGGCTACGCCAACTACAGCGGCACCTCTATGGCTTCACCGCACGTATCAGGCAGCGCGGCGGTATTAATGGAACGCTTCCCCTATATGACCGGCGCGCAGATCGCGCAGGTGCTAAAAACCACCGCCATCGATATGGGCGAAGCGGGCATTGATGAACTCTACGGCTGGGGAATGATAGATCTCGGCAAAGCGATTAACGGACCGGGCATGTTCTACACCGTAGAAGATATCCCCGCAGCGCTGCGCGTGCCGGATCCGCAAGGCGTCGCCTATGGTCCGACACAGTTTGTCGCTAACATTCCCGGCATCGGCGCCACCGTGGATGCCGACACCGCTTATAAACGTCTCTGTAATGACGTGCAGTGCGGTTTCGACATCTGGTCTAACGACATCTCCGGCCACGGCGGCCTGACCAAAGAGGGCGCAGGCTCGCTCTGGCTCACCGGCGCTAACACCTACACCGGGCCGACGCTGATTAACGCCGGTCTGCTGGCGGTTAACGGATCGCTCACCTCTGACGTCACGGTACAGCAACGCGGCGTACTGGGCGGATCGGGCAGCATCGGCGCGTTAACCGTCGCCAGCGGCGGTACCGTCGCGCCAGGCAACTCTATCGGCACGCTCAACGTCAACGGCGACGTGACCTTTGAACTGGGATCGCGCTATGCGGTAGAAGTGGCGCCGGAAGGACGTAGCGACCGCATCGCCAGCACCGGCGCTATCGCCATTAACGGCGGCGAAGTTACCCTCTCGCTGGAAAACAGCAACAACCTGCTTAGCCAAAGTGAAATACAAACCCTGACGGGACGCTACAGCATCCTGACGGCAGAACAGGGCATTAACGGTCAGTTCGATAGCCTGCTGCCGAGCTACGCATTTTTAGGCGCCTCGTTCAACTACCAGGCGAACCAGCTCACGCTGGCCGTAGGACGTAACGACGCCACCTTCGCCAGCGTGGCGGAAACCGCCAACGAGCGCGCGGTCGCGCAGGCGGCGGAAGCGTTGGGCGCTGGCAATCCGGTCTATGAAAGCCTGTTGCTGAGCGGGTCGGCGGCTGAAGCGCGTCAGGCGTTCCGTCAGCTCTCCGGCCAGGTTCATGCCGATATCGCCTCGGCACAGGTCAACGACAGCCGCTATCTGCGCGATACGCTCAACGATCGCCTGCGCCAGGCGGAAGGGCTGGCGGGATCAAGCGATATCAAAGCGGATGAGGGCGGCGCATGGGCGAAACTGCTGGGCGCGTGGGATCACGCTTCCGGCGATGCCAGCGCCACCGGCTATCAGGCTTCCACCTACGGCGTGCTGCTGGGGCTGGATTCCGCCTGGGAGAACGATGCGCGCATGGGCGTGGCGACGGGCTACACCCGCACCTCGCTGGACGGCGGCTACGGCGCTAACGCGGACAGCGATAACTACCATCTGGGCGTCTACGGCGGCAAACAGTATGGCGCGCTGGCGCTGCGTGCCGGCGCTGGCTACACCTGGCATCGTTTCGATACCTCGCGATCCGTCAGCTACGGCAGCCAGTACGACCGGGCTAACGCGCAGTACAGCGCGCGTACCGAACAGTTTTTCGCCGAAGCGGGTTACAGCATCCCGGTCGGGCTGGTTAATCTCGAACCGTTCGCCAACCTCTCTTATGTTAACTTCCAGAACAACCGTATCGCCGAGCAGGGCGGCGCGGCGGCGCTGCATGGCGACAAGCAGCACACCGATGCGACGCTCTCTACGCTGGGACTGCGTTCCGATCTGCAATGGGAGGTTAACGGCGGCACCGCCGTCGCGCTGCGCGGTGAACTGGGCTGGCAGCACCAGTACGGCGAACTGGATCGCGGAACCGGGTTGAAATTCAACGGCAGCAACACGCCGTTTGTAGTGAACAGCGTCTCCGCTTCGCGCGACGGCGCCGTGATCAAAGCCAGCGCCGAGGTGGCGTTAAACAGTAACTCTCATCTGTCGCTGGGCTACAGCGGCCTGTTATCGGAAAACCATCAGGATAACAGCGTCAACGCAGGCTTCAGCTGGAACTTTTAAGCTATAACCAACGGGGCCATTAGCGGCCCCGTTTTCCACGATGTTATTTTCTGAAAAGTAGCTTTGGGTTTGATCTTACACGATGCGCCATCGTCCTGTGTACAGATGACAAATGTCGTTCTGGTAGTATAAGAAGGAGATCGTCAGCAACTGCTTGAATTTAAATTAATTAGTGGCAGGCAATGATCCGCATCTAGCGCTATTGTGATAATGTCGGTTTTTTTTGTTGGTTCCCGTCTGAATTCAGCTGAAAAAGGCCGTATAAAGCCAAAGGTAAAGCAGCCAAAACTAATATTGATGAACATTGGAAAATTAAGCTGATACCCTCCTTTTCAATAAAGAAACCGTATGTTACATACGATAAGCTAATCAAAGCAGAACTAAGAAAGCTATTTACAGAAATACAAGAGGCACGGATGAGTGAGGGATAATGATTATTAACATAATCCATATATATCATATCGACAAATGAGGGCAGACAAAGTGTTGAATAAAACATAAAAATCATAAAATCACCTGATACAGGTAATAAAAATATTGAGGCTGACAGAATCAACCAGGTGATAATTACCAGGTGGGTAAACTTGATTTTTTTAGAGATAAAATCCGAAAAATCATAGAGTGCTGCATTCGTTAATTCAATGGCAGCATAGGCGAGGCCGATAGCTGAAAGCGAAAAATCAGCGGTATTAAGTAAAGCTTGCCCATAAATATAAGTGGGGGTTAGCACCGCCTCATAGATCGCAAAGCCCAAAAACAGAGGCAGAAGGCTTAGGCCTTTTTTCGACAGGAAAAAATGCCGAACAGAATTTTTTTCTGTGAGGGAGATATCGTCACGTTGATCTAAAGAAATTTCGCTTGGTTTAGCTTCAGTGAGAAAGCATGTAAGCAGTAGTCCAACAACTTTTGTAAAAATAAACACCAGAAATAAAAACTGCCAGGAGGTCTCATCTTTTAACCAACCACCTAAGGCCATAGAGGCAGAAATAGCAAGCGCACTTATTGCTTTTTCACGGGAGTTTATCTTTATAAAACTCTTTTCAGATCCATTTGCTTTTAAATAATCATAGAGTAATGCCTGATCGGAACCTGATTGAAGGCTAAAAGCTAGGCCGTTAAGAATAAACATAATCAAAAAAGGCGTAAAGGTACTGAATAATAGATATCCTAAACCATACAGTATCATAAAAATAAAACTGCAAATAAGAGCCAATTTACGACCATACTTATCAGCTAAAAAACCAGAGGGTAGCTCGCCCATCATCATAGCAATAAATAGTGAAGTTTGTAAAAATCCTGTCTCCGTATTATTTATGCCGATGCTAAGGATATAGATAATAAAAACCCCTCTTTTAACATCACTATTCAATAATGACATGGCTGAATAATAAATCCAAAAAAAATTCAGGTTGGAGTTTAGTTTCATTTTATAATATACCCCATTGTGGTTTCCAGCACTGGAAAATTAAAATTTAAACATCTGTTAATGACGTTGCATCGCTTTCGAGCGATGAAGAATTTCATTACCTCCAGAGCTATCATATTGGCAATAATCGCGTTTGTCGCGCCGTTGGAAGGGAAGCTTAATGCCCAGTATTTATTTACAATAAGCGGATGGACGAGCTGACAAGCTTTTTTATACTTCATGGCTGCATCAGCCCCCAACAAAAGTGGACCAATAGTACCATTCATGAATCCAACCGCACCGTATAAAACGGGAATGCCGGTTTTAATACTAAAATCAGAGCAGATTAAATGGATAGAATGTGCCGGAGTATCAGCACAACACAATAGTAAATTTGCATTATTGCAAAGAGCTAATAACGTGTCGACGCTTTGTATATTTTGATTAAACGCTTTTATCTTGTTGGTTTTATAGTCGGTGTGTAATAATTTTTTTAATTTCTCAATTTTTAATTTACCAATATCGGCACGATGATAAGTAAACTGGCGATTTAAATTATCTTCTTCTATTTTATCAAAGTCTAACAAGAGAAAATTTTCAATTCCAGACGCCGCAAGCGATTGACATGCCAGAGAACCAATACCGCCGCATCCTAAAATTGCAATATTTAAATCCTTATATTCATCCCACTTAATATTTCCATCTGTTAAGTACGAGAACCACTTATATTGGGAATTTTCAAGGGGATTGGCAGGATGATTTTCATCATATATTACTAACCCGTTGTTTTGTAGTTGTGAAAACAACTCACATCCCATCATTTTTTTAAATCAACATGACTTTCTCTGGCATGCTTTAAGTTTAATATTAGCGGCTCTGCTATTTTTCCTAAATTGATGCGTAACTCTTCTGTTGTCAAAAAACAATCACCATCTATCACTTTTAAATCACAATCCGTTCTGAGCCTCATTTTCTGTTTTACTGAAATGATACGAAGGGATCTCACCCAGATAAAAAAAGAGCAAGTGGCAATATATTTTCTGCAAACCACTTTTTCTTTTCAATGAACGCATTATCAGCGTTGAGTGTGTTCAATAAATTTTTAACAATCCTGATATTTGCCGTAATCACAGGTGAGAAAAGAAAATTATAGTATTGCTCCCATTCACCAGAAATAAATCCATTAATAATTAACAGGCTTATGTCACTTTTTAATGTTGGATGATAATAGTTATCTTCTAATATTTTGTATTTTATATTGTATTTATCAAGAACGTGACCAAGCGTGTAAATAATAGTCGCGTTTGGATGGAAATCATTATAACTGATAGTAAGATGGGTATTTTTAAAATAATTTATCAACAGATCAATATCCGGGGGGAGGGAAACAATACAGCATAAATCCTTAATGTTTTTTTCCCATCTGATCGAGTGCGTTACTGCGTGTAACTCTTTATGAAAAAGGGCGCATAGCGACTGCCTTATTTTTAAATTATCATTTAACGCTAGCCGGTTTTTAAATAATAAATAACTATGTAAAGAAGAACGACGTAAAACCGAGTGATAACCTGCAGGAGCCTCTTTCATACACGGAGTTGCGGTATCTGCAGTTTGCTGTAAGTAACCTGTTTTGCTCAAATAATAATTGTCCAATGGATCCCTAATAATGACAAAACGAAGAAGTTTATTCTCGTTTTTTATAGCATCGTTTTTCCCTACTGCCAGCCAGAAATTTTCTTTCTGATATAGACTATATTCTCCAGCTGCTTCACTGGATTCTGGTGATAGCTTTGGGGTAAATAATATGCTGCGCAGCAGTATTTCTAATGGCTCAATGGGACATTGTGCAATAAATAATAAGCTGTTCTTTTTTGTTTTTATTTTTACAAAGTTTAATAGGGAAAATTTCAGCAGAGGGTGATATTTTTTTAAAAAATAAATCTATTCAAGTAATGTTCAGCAATAACGGGTTGCTTATTATGAAAGAATTGGGGGCAACTTAATTCCACCTGTATTTTAGTTGCATCTTTATAACTGATTTCACCATGATGTAAAGATTTATATTCAGGAAGAGGAAAATATTCCGGTTCCAGTAAGGGAAGTGCGCATAATGAATAAATTTGACTGGATGAATAATCAAAATTTATCTCACCCAATTTAGGGTAGGAATCAAGCGCTATGGTCTTCAATGCTATTCCTCCTGACGGATAGCGTACAAAAATTTCTTACGATTTAAGTTATCTTTGTACGCTTTTAAAATGATGAAAATTTAACAGCGGCGAACCATCAGATCAATGAGAAATTCCTCATCCGCACCTTCAATGAATACAGAAATATCATTGTCTTTCAGCTCTTCGCCTTCTTCAATAACAGGAGCGCAGAGTTCGTTATTTTCTTTCATAATATTTCTCCTTACAAGGATAGTTAATTTATCTGGCCAGTAAAGTAGTCCTTACTGGTCAGGTAATTCAACAATTTTTTCCTTATGTAAAAATAGAGGTCGATCACATAATTGATAAAAGAGATCTCCGCACCTGATCTGAATAAGTAAAATAAAAAATAACTTAAAAAGATGCAAATAATTTACATCTGTTTTTTTATAATGGCGGTAGAAAAATATGATTTATTTAAGTATAGAAAGAGGAAGGGATCTGTTTCTGATTTTTCATTATCATAGTGGTCATCATTATTATCGAGGCTCTTGATCTAAACAGCATATGATCTTTTTTTTAAATTAACTTCTCACGTAACCGGAGCGCCGAACAGGCCGGTCTATATACTGAATTTAAACAACAATTGCCGGCAGCGGTTCTGCTATATCTGAAGACGCAAAACATGGACAAAGATTTAGAGCATCCTTCTACAGGATTTCAATAGCTCTCGTCCCGATGATAAATATTCGCCAGCATCAAGATGGCTACTATCAGCCGATCGCTGTCTTGCGATAGCCATCGGACAGGGGCTGCGCGTACCTGACTCAGGCGGACGCTTATTTGCTATCCATCACACTTATTCCAAAAAACGTAAAAACATAAATTCGCCGTTAATTTTTGCAATTGTTATTCCGCCGCCCTTTTACAACATTAACAGGCAGCAAAAGAGCGTTTTCCATTAAATGCAGATGGCGGGTAAAAGGGGAGCAACAATGACAACCTGTTCCGTGCTGGGTAAAAAAGAGAAAATTGGCTATGGGCTTGGTGATATGGCCAGCGCGCTGGTCTGGCAAACGGCGACGCTGTTTCTCGCTTATTTCTATACCGATGTCTATGGCCTGCCAGCGGCCATTATGGGCACTATGTTTTTGCTGGTTCGCGCGCTGGATGCTTTTGTCGATCCCTGCATCGGCGCGCTGGTGGATCGTACCCGCACGCGCCACGGGCGTTTTCGTCCCTGGCTGCTGTGGTTTGCGGTGCCGTTCGGCGTCTGCTGCCTGATCACCTTCTACGTGCCGGATGCCGGGCCGACGGCGAAAATTCTTTATGCCTGCTTCACCTACACCTTGCTGAGCCTGGTCTATTCAGCAATTAACGTGCCTTACTGCGCGATGCCGGGCGCGCTGACGCTCGATCCGCGTGAGCGCCATTCGCTGCAATCCTGGCGCTTCGGCCTCTCGTTTATCGGTGGATTAATCGTGACGGTGATTGCACTGCCGCTGGTTAACTGGCTGGGCGAGGGCAACGCGCAAAAAGGCTATTTCTATGCCATGAGCCTGATGGGCCTGCTGGGCGTAGTGCTGTTTTTCTGCTGCTTCGCCATGACCCGCGAGCGCTACTATTCCGCCGCTGAAAACAGCCGCTCAATGCTCAGCGATTTGAAAACCCTGGCGCGCAACAGCCAGTGGCGCATTATTTTCTTCTTCAATATTTTGCTGCTGACGGCGGTGGTCACTCGCGGTTCCGCGACTATGTATTACGTGAAATATCTGCTGTTACGCCCGGAGTTAGTATTCGCCTTTATTGTTTCCGGTATGGCCGCCGCGCTGCTGGGCGCCCTGTTATCCGAGCGGCTGCTGGGCAAATTCGATCGGGTGCGCGCCTACCAGTGGACAATCGTCAGCTTTGTTATTCTCGGCTCGCTGATTTTCTTTTTACCGACAACCGCCATCTGGTGGATATTCGGCATTAACATCATTTTCAGCTTTATCCAGAACCTGACCACGCCGCTGCAGTGGGCCATGTTTTCCGACGTGGTGGATTATGAAGAGCAGCGCAGCGGACGACGGCTGGACGGGCTGGTGTTTTCCACCGCGCTATTCGCCATCAAATTCGGCCTGGCGCTGGGCGGGGCAATGGTGGGCTGGATCCTTGCGCTGGTGGACTATCTGCCCAACCAGGCGCAGCAGTCGCCAGCCGTGCTGACCACCATTAACGCCTTATTCACCCTTATCCCTTCGGCGCTATTTTTGGCGATGGCGCTGCTGCTATGTATCTACAAGCTTAACAGCCGCACAGTGGCCGAGATCGCCAGCGCACTGGCGCGCAAGCGTCAGCAGCGTGAAGAGCTTCCCCCTCTGGTTTCCGCAATTCAGGAGTAATCTATGACCGCTATTTATCAGGATCCACAGCGCCCCATTGCCGAGCGCGTTGCCGACTTGCTGGCGCGCATGACGCCGGAAGAGAAATTCGCCCAGATGCATGCCTTCTGGCTGATCCTGTCACCCGACGGTGCGCATCGCGAGCGCAGCGATCTGAGCGATAGCTTCTCGGGCGCGGGTCAGCTGAACGACCTTAATGCGCGGCTGCAGCGCGGCATCGGGCAGATCACCCGGCCGCTGGGCACTCATGTGGTGGATGCGCAGGAAGGTGTCAGGGCCGCTAATCGTCTGCAAAAAACGCTGGTAGAGGAGACACGGCTGGGTATTCCGGCGCTGTTCCATGAAGAGTGCCTGGTGGGTCTGCTGTGCAAAGGCGCGACGCTGTTTCCTTCTCCGCTGAACTACGCCTCCGCCTGGGATCCGCAGCTGGTTGAGCAGGTGGCGGCGGCGATCGGCGAAGAGGCGCGATCCACCGGCTGCCGTCAGGGGCTGGCGCCGGTGCTGGATGTCTCGCGCGATGTGCGCTGGGGCCGCACCGAAGAGACTTTTGGCGAAGATCCCTGGCTGGTCGGCGTGATGGCTACCCATTTTGTGAAGGGATTGCAGGGGAAACAGCGCGATCTGCTGGCGACGCTGAAGCACTATGTCGGCCACTCTTTTAGCGAAGGTGGACGTAACCATGCGCCGGTACATCTCGGTTTTTGCGAGCTGAATGATACTTTCCTGCTACCGTTTGAGATGGCCGTTAAGCTGGCCAACGCCGGTTCGGTGATGCCCGCCTACCATGATATTGATAATCAGCCTTCTCACAGCGATGCCTTTCTGCTGACGACGCTGCTGCGTGAACGCTGGGGCTTCGACGGTATCGTGGTGGCCGATTATGGCGGCGTCAGCCTGCTGCATCAGCACCACGGCGTCACGCACGATGCGGCAGAATCGGCGGCGCTGGCCTTTAACGCCGGACTGGATATCGAACTGCCGAAAGATGACTGCGCGCAGCATCTGGCGCAAGCGGTGGAGCGCGGTCTGATCGAGATGCGCAAGGTAGATGAGATTGTGGGGCGCCTGCTGACCGAGAAGTTTCGCCTGGGGCTGTTTGAGCAGCCTTACGCCGATGAAAGCCGCATCAACCTGCAAAGCCAGGAGGCGCGGCGGCTAGCGCGCGAAGTGGCGACGCGTTCCATCACCCTGCTGGAAAATAACGGCGTACTGCCGCTGAAGCCAGCGCAGCGCGTGGCAGTGATCGGGCCGACGGCGGACGATCCGCTGGCGCTGCTGAGCGGCTATAGCTTTCCAGTGCATCTGATTATCAGCGATATGCTTGACCAGGCGTCGCAGGTCGTAACGCCGTTGCAGGCGCTACGCGCTGCGCTGGGTGAGGATCGGGTTAGCTATGCCCGCGGCTGTTATATCATTGAACAGCGTATGGCGGGCGCGCCGGTTTTCCCTGGCGACAGCGCGGGAAAACCGATGCAGCAATCGCCGGTATCGCAAGATCTGTCGCTGATCCCGCAGGCGGTAGCGGTGGCGGAACAGAGCGAAGTGATTATCGCCTGCGTGGGCGATCTGGCTGGACTGTTCCAGAGCGGCACGGTAGGGGAAGGCTCGGATGCAGAAAGCCTCTCGCTGCCGGGCGTGCAGCAACAGCTGCTGGAAGCGCTGGTGGCAACCGGTAAACCGGTGGTGGTGGTGATGACCGGGGGGCGTCCTTATCACCTCGGCGGGCTGGAGGATCGCGTCGCGGCCTTGCTGATGGCCTGGGCGCCAGGGCAGGAGGGCGGTCCGGCGCTGGCCGATGTGCTAACCGGGCGCGCCGAGCCGGAAGGACGGCTGGTGTTGTCGGTGCCGAAAAGCGCCGGCGCGATGCCCTATTACTATAACCACAAGCTGAAAAGCGGCGGCACGCCTTTTGCGTTCCACTTTGGTGCGCGCTATCCCTTCGGTTACGGTAAAAGCTGGACGGCGTTCAGCTACGGCCCGCTCAGCTTCAGGCATGCTAAGGTGGCTATCGACGGCGAAATCGAGGTCGCGCTTGATATTACCAACAGCGGTCAGCGTGCAGGCAGCGAGGTGGTGCAGCTGTATGTGCGCGATAAGGTTGCTTCAATGGTCAGACCGATACAGGAGCTGAAGGCGTTTCAGCGCGTCAGGCTGGCGCCGGGCGAAACGGCGCGTCTGACCTTTTTCCTGCCGGTGGATATGCTCAATTTTACCAGCCGGGAAGGGGAGCGCGTGGTGGAGCCGGGCGAGTTTGAAATTCAGGTAGGCGCCTCCAGCGCGGATATTCGTCAGCGCGGCACGGTGCAGGTCACCGGTGCGCTACGCGCGCTGCCGTCGAACTGGCGGATGCTAAGCCACTGTGAAATCGGGCGTAGTCTGTAGCGCCAAACACGGATGCGCTTTCGCCGCGGTGTTCGATAACCAACAGGTCAATGGTACCCCAGCGGCGTTAGATCACGTCATAATGTTAACGAGGTCGCAAATGCGGCCTTTTTTATCATTCTATCGATGATAACGCCGCCGCTACGGGTAAATTTTTCCGTCATAAGCAAACCGCCAACAATATCTTTTTGGCAACGCCTTTTTAACAAACAGACATAAATTCTGGACAATTTTTAGGTGCCCGATAATAATAGGCGCGCTTAAAAATCCATAAGGTTTTCTGCAGTTAACCGGCTAAATATGCAGGATGGTTTCTAATAGCTCTTTCTGTTATCTCGCCGCATTTCCTGTTATGTGAGCCAAAAAATAATAATAATCTGCTGATAATTTGGTTTAAGTGCGTCAAAGGTATTGTCATCTGTTTTATTTAGCCGGTGGGTTAGCTTATAGCCCTGCGTAACCCTGCGCAGCGAAGATAACGATATTCGCCAGGGAATTTACGCGTTATATAAAAAACATATTGGCACGCCCTTAATTAAACATTTTTTATTTTCAGGCATGGACAAGGACTAAGGAGAGAACGTGAAACGCCGTCATCTCAGAAAAGTGGGGTCGCTAACAGCTGTTGTTATGTTGACTTCAAGCTGCGCCAGTCTGCATCAGGCTGGCGAAAATTATGGCACGGCCATCGGCTGTATTGGCGGGGCGGCATTAGGCGGGGGGATAACTTATCTCGTTACTAAGGATGCCACTAAAGCCGTAGCCGGCGGATTAATCGGCGGTATCGCCGGCTGTATGGCTGGTAACGTCTGGCAAAGTCGCGAGAAAGCATTGGCCCAAATCGCGGCAGAAGAACATATCGCGATTAGAAGCCAGCCGCTGCAGGCGCAGCAGAAAAGCGGTACAGAAACCGTAGGGCTGGTGGCCCAGGTTGAAGACAGCGGCATGTTTGATACTAACAGCGCTCAGCTTTCCGCCAGCGGACTGCGTCAGGTCAGAAAGATCGCTGCCGTTATGAAAGAGGGCGACCAAAACGGCGTAGTGTTGATTGTCGGCCACACCGACGCCACCGGAAGCGCCAGCTGGAACCAAAAGCTGTCAGAGCAGCGGGCGCAAAATGTCGGTCGCATTCTGCAGCAGGCTGGCCTCAATCCGCAGAAGCTCTATTTTCAGGGCGCGGGCTCGTCTCGTCCTTTAGCCGATAACACCACGTACGACGGACGAGCGGCGAACCGCAGGGTAGAGATCGTTGGTCTGGCAAATGAAACCTTGCTTCGTCAGCGCGTAGAGCAGGAAGGCAACAACCTGGCCTATTTACGCTATGGCACCCAGCCCGCCGCTTCGCAGCAGGCTAAAAGCACCTCCGCGCCAGCACCCGCAAAACGTCGTTCTGTAGAGATCCGCAGCGCTAAAAAAGAGCCGTCCAGCACGCCGGCAGCGCAGAGCCAGGAGACAGCAACCGTATCAACCGTGTCGGAAAATAATAAAAACTGGGTAGATTTTGGCGGCCAGGCAGTCAGCGCCTCCACGCTTCCTTTGGCGGCGAATCTTAAGCCGCGCAGCAGCGGGTTTTCGCTAATTTCGCAGGCCAACGCCAGCGGCGTAACGGGAAGCTGCCTGACTGATAACGCACGTGTAGCTGGCGCGGCGAAAAATCTGGCCAGTGGAAAAGCGCTCGACGATCATCAGACGCGGGAATATTTCAACGGAATGAATGGCCGTGCATGGGCTGGGCTGGTTAATAACCATCTGGTCACGCTTTCGCCGGTAAAAGTGCTGAAAGATAATGCCGCCGTGGTGGCGAACCCGAATGTGTATATTACCCGCAACTACCAAAGCAGCGACAACCGTAAGGCTGATGCGCCGATAAGCGCCGTCGCTAACGCATGGGAAGGCGAAGACAGCATTCTTTATCGGGTTTATCTGCCATCCGAAAAACAGCAGCCTCTCTCCTGTATCGATCTGCTGGTGCCGAAAAATGCCACTAAAGCGCAGCAGGGCCAGCTTTTTTATACCAGTCACAGCAATGCCTGGGTGGCGAATTACAGCCCGACCCGTAGCTAATCAAGGAAACAAAGAATGGAACTTTTCCAGACTATCGCCGAGGCGATCTCCCTCTATCGCTATATTTTTTGGCCGCTACTGGCCCTGGCGATCTTAATCGTCGTTTTTATTCGCTGGTGGAATCAGGTCAGCTATTTCTTTCTTAATTTCTTCAGCGGTTTTCCTGTAATCGGTCTTATTGCCCGTCTTTCACGCAGCAATGAGCCTCGCCGCACAGAGTCGGATGGCAAAGCCTGGTATCCCGCCGAGAAAATGCTTTGCGCTAAGTACTGGCGCTATTATGAGTCTTTTAATCACAGCGCTAACTTCTATCATCAATGCGTGAATTACCTGAACAAGGTGGATGAGCGCGGGCGCAAGCCGACCGGTCCGCTTTTGTGGTTCTGTAGCGTGGCGTTAGTATTGCTTGAGGCGTTTATTTTTGCGCTGGTGCTGTCGCCCTTTATCGCGAATAACATCTCTGCTAATCAGGCTGAGTTTTCCGCGATTGTTATCTCAGTCTTAATCGGTGTGGTGCTGGTGCCGGCCACCCATTTAATGGGCGCAGAACTGCATAAAAATACGCTGCTGAAAAAGATCCGCTACTGGTATAACGATGCGCGTCATGATGGCAATGCGAAAGGGTTAGCTAAAGCTAATAATGTCTCGCTCGAAACCAGTGACGTTGATGACGATCAGCCCAATTACATCCAGATGCGTAATCGCGTTAACACCAACGTTGAGGCCAAGCCGCAATACTGGGCGACAGTTATTGCGCTGGCGCTGATTATTTTCTTTGCGGTCGGCGCCTATTTTGTTCGTGCGGCCACTATAGATGCCATCGATACGCAGACGGTGAATGGCTCGCCCTTTAGCCAGATGAGCGATACGCAAAGTTCGCCTTTCGAACTGCCTGATGCGGCCGTGGCGGATAATGCTAAAGCTGACAGCCAGGCAGCAGAAGAGATCAACCATAACCGTGTATTTGCCTCTAAGCTGACGTTTATCATCCTTTCCGTGATTTTTGTCGGGGTACAGCTAATTGGTATTCTTATCGGCATCTATCGCTCTTTTGCCGGTATTGAATCGAAAATGGCGGCGAAGTATGTCGGTAATTTCAGTGGTTCGGAAGAATTTACTGCCTGGCACAGCGCGCGCCGCGAGCGCGTCGAGCGTGATGCGCAGGAAAAGCTGAGCGCGTTACAAAACCGTATGTTAATGAAGCGCACCAGTAGCCAGAGCCAACAGCTTAATGAACTGCTGACCTTTGATGACTACATCAGTGGGAAAATCCTCGGCAAGGCCCGTGCCGAGCGCGAATTAAATGAAAGCAGCATCAAGGGTAGCAATCAGGCGCAACCCAGTGCAGCCCCTGCGCCGGTTGCTCAACCAACGCCCATGGTAGCTGCGCAGATGCCAGAGTCGGTGCCGGTGCCCGCCGCGCCGACACCGTTGCCGGAACCTCCGGTTCAGCACGACGCCCGGCAGAATGAAAAAGAGCGTCTTGAGGCACTGGGAGAGTTAACCGGATTGGACGAAGAAGAACTGGCACTGATTGCCGAAGATCAGGGATTCGCACTGGAAACCTTAATGAAACGCCAGCGCGTTCAACAATTGCTTAACCGGACAAGGGCGAAGGGGGAAGCATGAGAAGCTGGCTTGCGCTAATGTTGCTGGGGATGGCGTGCGTAACGCAGGCGGCCGAGCGAAATGATATTCCCAGCTGTTATCACTTTCTGAAGCAGGATGCCGTACGTCCTAATGACAGCGGGCGCGAACTGGTCATCATCATCGATCAAACCGTTAAGGTGCCGTTGTCCCTGAAAGAGTCAGTCTGGCAGCACGTACTCCGCTACGTGCAGCCGGGCGATCGTGTCGTGCTGTATCAGTTCTCTGCGCTGCTTCAGGATAACTATCTGAAGCGGGTCTATGACGGCAAGCTGGAAGCGCTGTTTACCGATCAGAAGGCGCGTAACAACATGGGCATGGAGAGCCTGAAAAAACTCGATGCCTGTTTGCTGCAGCAGAAACAGTATTTCAGCCAGGGAATCGGTAAGCTAATGGCCGCCAGCTTTGCCGCCGACAGCGATAACGTGGCCAAAAGTGAAATTTTTGGCAGCCTGAAACGCATTGCTGAAGATTTGAAAAGCGATCCAGCCCGCGATAAATCGGTGTTGCTGGTATCGGATATGCTGGAGAACAGCGACTTCGTCAGTTTTTACAGCAATAACCGTATCCGCGCGATCGCTGCTGAAAAAGAGATGGCGAAAGTGACGGAACAGAACCTGATCGCTGATTTTAACGGGGCGAAAGTTTACGTGGCGGGAGCAGGGCTTATCGATACCGCCGCAAAAAATAACTACCGCTCCGGCAAAATAATGCAGCAGCTTGAAACATTCTGGCAGCGCTATTTTGAAGCATCGCACGCTGAGCTGATTAGCTTCGGTGCGCCGGAGTTAACGGTAGAGATAAAGTAAGCGCTTTATCCTTCCTGGTAACGCCTCCCGCTTCGGAAGGCGTTACCGGTTGCTTTATTAAACCGCTACAGCCCGTGGTTTATTTCCCTAAGTCATTTCAGCAGAAAAATCGCTGCGAATACGCTCCTGTAAAGAAGCCAGTTGAATATGAATCTCATCTTTCAGCTCGCCGCTATACAGTACTGATGTTTCGAAATTTTTATACTCTCCCTGACGCTGTGCGCTAGCCCAGTTATAAGAACCGATACAGATAAAATTATTATCTGCCATCAGCAGCTTACTATGCACTTTGTTAACCACGCGCACGGCGATGCCATGTGCTGTCAGCTCCGTACAGCAAGCGCTGAACTGGGTATTTTTCTCTTCATCAAAACGATTGTTTGTGAACGTATTAAAGCGATAGTCCGTGTAGAGTTCGACGCTAATGTCGCGCCTCACGGCCTGTTGCATGGTGCTCAATATCCCACTTTCCCTGAGCCTGAAAAGTGAGACCCAAGGCGAGACAATGACTACCCGTTGCTGCGCCAGCTGTAGGATTTCGGTCAGGCATGCATCATGCGCTTCCGCATTATTAATCACCCGCGGCTCGCGGCAGCTTAATAGCAAGTCAGGACGTGCGCCTACGGAAAAAATTAGCTCGCTGTCGGTGCGCCTGGCTAAATATTCGCCAAGTAAATGTCGGGGCGTTCCGCGTGGAGAGGCATCAATAGCCTCCATATCGCCAAAAACAAGAAAGCTATCTTTGGCGCGTGAAACGGCGACATTTAACATTGAACTGTCTTTATCGATAAATCTGCCATTACTGTGGCGTGAATAAACCGCAGAGAAAAGAACGATTTTGCGTTCAGCCCCTTGAAGTGCATGCACTGTTCCAACAGTCATTTTCCCCTCGGTGCGTCCGACATCAATACCACGGCTTTTACAGGCTTCAGCGATGAGTCGCTCCTGCGCTTTAAACGGCGTGACAACGCCGACAATATTTTCCAGCTTAGCGCCATAAAACGCTTCCAGCTCAGCGCGCTTATCTGCCAGCCAGTCGGCAATGGTATTGGCTTCAAGACGGTTAATGCGACTGCCGGCAGGAGGAGATTCGGCCAGACCGTCTATATGCAGATAGCCTAACGCCGGAAAAGGCGGCCGCTTTTCTGCGGCATCGACGCTTCCACGTTTAGGCTCCAGCAAGCCGTGGTAGCACAGCTCATTACAGAAAGAGATGAGTTCGTCATAACAGCGTCGATGCTCTCTCAAAAACATACCTGCTTCTGCTTCCGGCAGATAGTGATAACGGCTGGCTTGCTGAGCAATCTGCATTACTGAACCTTCAACAACGGAACGACCCTGTTGGCAAAGCTCATTGTAGTCAGCGGCGTTAGCTAATAGCTGATGCTGCATCAGATTGCCGATATCAATCACCGGCGACTGGCTGCTAACGGGCTGAATTTGATGCACATCACCGATCACCAGCGCACGCCTGGCCAACGCAAAAGAGGCAGCAGCAACGTCTGGCGCCACCTGTCCCGCTTCATCAATGATCAGCAGATCGATCTCATTGATCAGATATTCATTATTAAAAACGCCTTCGCTCTCAAAGACCTTATAGGTCATATATCCAGGCAGAGAATAAAGCGTTGAAACAATACAGGGCGTCAGGCACATGCGACGCGCCCAGCGGGCACGCACCGCCTTCAGACCCTGCGCATCATTGCCGTTGCGGTTTTTAATCAGCATCTCGCGGTCGTGCTCTTGATAGTCCAGGAGCCAGCGCGCCTCCCAATAATGTACCGCCAGTTGAAACAGGCGAAAGCGTAAAGAAATATCCAGCGCGCGGTCAATTTCATCCAAAGAAGCCGTTGCTGTTTTCTTATTTCTAAAAGGCGCGCTTAGCTGTAGCCACTCCTCTTCCGCCAGCTGATACTGCTTCTGTAAAGTCGCTATTTGACCCAGCTGTTGCTCCAAATATTCGATATTCTTCCGTTGCTTTTTAAGCCAATCTTCCAGTCTGGATTCCAGCCTTTCAGCGGAGCAATCATCAGCCAGCGTACAGGCCAGAGAGGAAAAGTTATTTTTGATAAATTGCTTACGCTTAGCCCTGCGTTTGTTCGCTACGGCAGGGACGACATCCAGTAAGCTCAACAGCAGTGATTCATCTGCACAGAATTTCAGCCAGCCAGTAAGGCTATCTTCAACGCCGGTAAGATCTTGCTTAAGAGTTAATAGCTCAGCTTGTAAAGCGGCCCGCCTCTTTTCAGGTTCCATCTGCTGACGCTTGAGTTGCAGCGTATCAAAATTTTGCCAGCTCACTTCAAGCTCGGCCATCAATTGATAGCAGGCATTAATTTCCTTCCAAATCCGTTGTTTAACTTGTTTTACCGTTGTCAGGCCCGTGTCTTGCAAAACCGCTTGCGCACGGGTCAAAAAGGCACTTTCCGCGCGGTCTACGTAGTCTTCATTTTCCAGCAGCTTATAAAAGGAGGGAGTGTGATAATGCTTTGCTGCTTCGCCTTCCAGGCTGGGGGCAGGGAAATATCCCCCGTAGCTTTTCATTTCTGGCAGCCAACGGCCGCTTAACGGATCATTATTCTCTTCAAAGTCTTTGCCAAAGGCCTCGATAATATTGGTTACGGCCTGATTATTAGTTGAGGCGGCGATAATCAATGGCGGTTGGGTTTCTTTCCATGCGGCCTCTACCCATAGCGAGGCAACAACAGAGAGGACAAAGGTAGTTTTACCCGTGCCGGGTGGGCCGTTAACGGCCAGCAGCTCGCCGGGCTGCATGGTCATAACCTGGGCCAACGCATCGCGCTGGGCAGCGGCAAGAGGAAAACGTGAATTGGAATGCCCTGCGCGGGTCACCAGCTGCGTCAGCGCATTGACGCAAGGAGAATGCTGCGTGTTGTTTTCAAGCGCGTAGCTTTCCGCCAGCGGCAGCGACGCTTTGCACTCAGCCAGCCAGTCGTAAAGTTTTAAAATCTGGTAGCTTCCGCTGATAGCATCCTCGATTTTTTTAAGATAGCCACCGTTCTGGTTGGTATAGCGCGCTTTAAGCCGTTCTCTGTCGCAGAGCTTGAACAGCTCACGGGCCGAAGCAAGATAAAGACCCCAGGGAGACGTTTCTTTATCGAAGTCGGGTTGCTTGCTGAAGAGCGCACTGGCTTCCTGCTCGCTATAAATTTGTATCGTTTGCTGATCCAGAAAACGGTCAAGATCCTGAACGGAGGCCAACGTAAACTTATCGTCATACTGAGGAGAGAGAAGATCACGCGGGATTTGTGGCTTGCCGGCAGGCAGAAAATGTCCCTCGCGGCTAAGCCAGACAGGGCAGATGACTGGCGTTATTGTCTCAGGGAAACCGGAAGAACTACTTTTGCTGTGCTCATGTTCCTGCTTAACCCGATAAGCCGCAGGGCGCAGCGTGAGCTTGATAAATTGTTTCTCATCAGGAACGTCTTTAAACAGCAGGTTCAGGACGTCACTTTCTTTGTCCAGGTAGCCTTGCCCGATTATTTCTGCCGGTACTTTTTGGTATTCGCTCAGCGCCTTATGGGTCATTGCGCCACTGCCGCTTTCAGCGTCTGCCAGTGAATTGCGCCAGTAGCGTAGCCATTGTCCGGCTTTTGCTGCACTCATACTTTTCATCCTTGCCTTATGCTTTTCTGACCCTGGCAGGTCTTTAATCAGTTTCGCTTATCATAACGCTAAAGTTTTAGCCCGTCGCTGGCAAGGTGCTTTCTCTTTGCAACGGGTATACCACCAGCTATCAGTAGCATGGTGGGCGCGTACGCTCGTTGATATCTATGCCCCATGCTACTGCACCAGATGATGGCTAATCGCGTATTTCACGATATCGGCGTTGGTGGTGAATTTCATTTTTTTCATCAGCCGTGACTTATAGGTGCTGACGGTTTTATTACTGATCACCAGCGCGTCGGCAATGGCGTTTATCGATTCGCCGTGCGCCAGCATAATCATGATCTGCCGTTCGCGCATCGTCAGGTTTTCATGCGGCGGACGATCGCCGCTCTGATACTGGGAAAAAATAATCTCCTGCGCCAGCTCGTGATCGATATAGCGCGCGCCACGCGCCACCTGGCGAATCGCGCTCAGCAGCGCCTCCGGGTTTTTATCCTTGGTGATATAGCCCAGCGCGCCGCAGTAGAGCACCCGGCGGGCGATTTGCGGCTCGTTATACATGCTCAGCACCAGAATGCGCAGCGCCGGATATTGTAGGGTAATGCGGTTAATCAGATCCTCGCCGCTGATGCCGGGCATGGAAATATCCAGCAGCAGCAGATCGATGCCGCCTTCGCGCAGCCGTTCCAGCACCTGGCCGCCGTCTGCCGCCTCGCCGACCACGTTAATGCCGTCATCCAGCAGGAAAATCTGCTTCAGCCCCTCACGCATAATGGCGTGGTCGTCAGCAATCATCAGGCGTATGGCTTGCGTCATGGGTCGCTCACTTATCAATCTTGTTAAACAGGGCGCGGGAAAGGCCGCGCGCGCGGTGCGGAAAACTCAACTGTACGCGCGTGCCTTCGCCGGGACGGCTGTCGATACACACCTCGCCGTTCAGCATCGCCGCCCGTTCCACCATGCCCGGCAGCCCCCAGGCGTTAGGCCGCACATGCTGCATATCAAAGCCCTTGCCGTTATCCACTACATCAATCCGCAGTTTATCGCCATCCTGCTTCACAAAGATATAAACGCTGCTGGCTTTGGCATGGCGCTGCACGTTGGTCAGCGACTCCTGCACCACACGAAAGGCGGCGGTCACGCACTCATCGCTCAGGCGCAGCGCTTTCTGCTGTGGCGGGATAAAAATACAGCGGGTGGTGTTGTGCTTGTTAAACTCATCGCGCAGCCACTCCAGCGCCGGCACCAGGCCAAGGTTGAGCATATTCGGGCGTAGGCGGGTAGAGACATCGCGCACGACCTGGATGGTGCTGTCGACCAGCTGCATCAGGTTATCTACCTGCTGATGCACCGCTTCGCCCGCCTGCGGCGACTGCATGCGGATCAGCGACAGGCCGACGCGCAGCGAGGTCAAATGCTGCCCCAGTTCATCATGGATCTCATGGGCGAGGTGTTTGCGCTCCGCCTCGCGCTGCGCCTCCTGATTACGCGCCAGCAGGCGCAACTGCTGATGCGCTTCACGCAGCTCCTCTTCCGCCAGGCGGATGCCGGTAATATCGCGTCCAACCGTCAACACGCTTTCCAGCTCGCCGTGCAGATCAAATTCCGGCACGCTGCGTACGTGCAGAATACGTCGGCGGCTGCCCTGGGTCAGCGTTAGCTCGCCTTCCGCCTCGCTGCCGCTCGCCATGCTTTGCGATACCAGTCGCAGCAGCGCCATGCCGGTCTCGTTATGCGGCACCGCTTCGGTTAGCTGCCGACGATAGATCTCCTGCTCGTGCCCTTCAAACCATTTCAGCACCGGCGGATTGACGTAAACGCAGCGCAGTGTCAGATCGAAGCGGGCGATCATATCCGGCGAGTTTTCTACCAGCGCGCGGAACTGCTTCTCGCGCAGCAGCTGCACCGCCTCTTTCTGTTTTAGCTCGCGCACGTCGCGCACCACGCACAGCGCATGCGCTTCGCCGCCATGCAGATAATGGCTGGAGCTCACCTGAACGGAAATCGGTTCTCCCCGGCTCGGCGTATGCTGTGAGGTAAAGGTGATGCCCTCCGGGCGCATGGTCAATTTCCACCATAGCGCGGTGACGTCATCATCCTGCAATTCATGATCGATAACGGCGAAACTAAGCCGCATTAAGGCGTGCGGGGAATATCCCATTAATTTACACGCCTTCTCGTTGACATATTTTATGCGCAGATTGCGATCCACTAAATAAATCGCATCATGAATACGATCCAGCGCGATAGATGAAAGACTATCAGGCGGCGTCAGCGCGGGATTAAGGCAATGAGAATAATTCTGCAATAATGCGATCTCCATTTTCTGACATCATTTATCAGCGTTCTAAAATTATAGCGCCGTGCCAACAGAATAAACTTTCCCACCAGATTGACCTTATCCGCGCGATGTCAGAATAATCTCAGGCATAAACGCGGTTTTTTAACGCTTCTCTGGCGCGGGAAAGTCGCGAGCGTACGGTCCCTACCGGAATATTAAGCTGTTGCGCGACATCCTGATAGCTGCCGTCATGGCCGACCAGAATGGATAGCATCGTTTTCAGATCCTCCGGCAACGTTTCGATCGAGGCCAGCGTAGCGCCTAAAACGCGTTCATTTTCCGTGATATCGCTCGGATCGCTGTCGTAATGCATATCGGTAAGAATATCATCGTTCAGCGTATCAAATAAAAAGCGTCCCTGCTGGCTTTTATAATAATTACGAATCAGATTAATCGCGATACCAAACATCCAGGTTTCCGGCCGCGAAGCGCCGATAAATTTATGACCGTTGCGCAGTACCTCAAGGCAGGTCATCTGCGCAATATCTTCTACGTCTTCATGATTCGCCACGCGCTTACGGATGAAATTCAGTAATTTCTTATTATTTTTTTTAAAAACGTCCGTCCAGTCGATAGCAACGGCAGGAACGGTAATTGGCTGGTTAGCTGTGACCTTGATCATATTATTTTCTCCAGGGGAATTGGCTACGGGAACGCATTGGCTATAGCAAGCGCTGTGCCAGGAGAAATAAATCAACTAACAGCTTGTTTTTATTATTTGTGGATTAACCAACCAGGATATTTCTGAGAAAAAAACGGCAAAAAGGGTTTTATTTACTGTGCCATTTTTTACACAAGTTTCCTGACTTAATTATTTCGGCGCGGTGAGAATTTTTTATTTCCTTTTTCAGGGAACCCGACACGCAGAAGCGCCACATAACCGGGGTCAACCTGATGAGGAACGGGCGATGCTGAAGACCCCAACGCTGCCGCTGATGCCACACCCTTTTAAAGCCCTGATGAAAGCGGCCGACAGCGGCCCGGAGAAAAACGCCAGCCGGGCGGCGGAAAACACGGCTGCCGCCAGCGCCAACGATATGAAAGAAGAAGTGGGGCTGATGTTCTCCGAGCGTGCTGAAAGCCAGAAAAAGGCCGAGCAGCGCCGCACGCAGCAGCAGCATCTGCGCCACCGGCAAAACCTGGGCAAGGTCCAACTGCATAAACTTTACGCGATGCTTGATTCCGGTGACCAGGCGCGGCGGGATGCGCATCTCAGCCAGCTGCGCGATGCGCTCAAGCGTAAGCCGCCGGCGGATACCGATGAGCTGCTGGCACAGCTGGATAACGATCCGGCTCGTTGCGATCTGCTGCTGCGCGTAATGGAGCGCGAAGCGCGCGAGCAGGGCGACGATGAACTTTGCCACACTATCAACAACCATTTGCAGACGCTGCAAACTCAACACGGCGAGCGCCTGCGGGCCGGTCTGAACACCGCCGCCGCTTTCGCGGAATTTAGCGCGCATCCGCAGCAGCGCCAGACGCTGCGCAATCTCTATTACGACAGCATCGTTCATCAGCAGTCAGCAATCGCCATGGTTGATCTGCTGCTGGCGCATACCGAACCGCAGCAGTTTACCTCTGGCCTGCGCACCTTACAGCGGGCGTTGGCGGATGACATCGCCGCGCTGGCTTCCTCCATCAGCACCGGCGCGCTGCGCCATATTCAGATCGGCCTGGCGGAAGCGCGTCAGGTGAGGCATACGCTGGAAGAGAGCCAGAAACTGCTGAATCGCATGGCGGGCAAAATGACGCTGCATGCCGTCAGCGCGGTAGATCTGACGCGTCGCCTGCTGCATCTCAGCCAACACGGCGCCTGGCAACAGGATTTACAGCAGTTAGGCGACGAGATAGTGGCGCACGCCAACACCCGCCAGCTGTCGATGTTTTTTAATGCGCTACTGCCGCTGGTACGCAGCCTGCCGCTGGCGCTGTGGAAAGTCAAAGATGGACGCAAAACTACCCTGGCGCTGCTGGCAAGCCACAGTAGCACGCTGTTGAATAATGAACGTAAACAGGCGCGCGGCGCCTGAGCGCCAGGCCAGAGAGACGTAAGATGAACGGCTTATTTTTAATCCTGAATAAAATCGCCATCAGCGCCATGCAGCGCTCAGAGATTGTCGGCGCCGCCTTCGCCATGGCGCTGGTATTTATACTGATTATTCCGCTGCCGCTGGCGCTGATCGATACGCTGATTGCGCTGAATATCTGCCTTTCCTCGCTGCTGATCGTACTGGCGATGTATCTGCCGAAGCCGCTGGCGTTTTCCACCTTCCCGGCGGTGCTGCTGTTAACCACCATGTTTCGTCTGGCGCTGTCGATTTCCGTAACGCGCCAGATCCTGATCCAGCAGGATGCAGGCCATATCGTGGAGGCGTTCGGCAGCTTCGTGGTCGGCGGCAACCTGGCGGTGGGCATGGTGATGTTTTTGATCCTGACGGTAGTGAACTTTCTGGTGATCACCAAAGGATCGGAGCGCGTGGCGGAGGTGGCGGCGCGCTTTACCCTCGACGCGATGCCCGGCAAACAGATGTCGATCGACAGCGATCTACGCGCCGGGTTGATCGATGTGCATCAGGCCAAAGCGCGCCGTAGCGATCTGGCGAAAGAGAGCCAGCTGTTCGGGGCGATGGACGGCGCGATGAAATTCGTGAAGGGCGACGCCATCGCCGCGCTGGTGATCCTGTTTATCAATCTGATCGGTGGCATCAGCATTGGGGTGTTGCAGGTGGGGATGTCGGCGGGCGAGGCGATGCACGTTTTCTCGATCCTGACGATTGGCGACGGACTGATTGCTCAGATCCCGGCGCTGCTGATCTCGTTGACCGCCGGGATGATCATTACCCGCGTTTCCTCAGACAACGACAACATTGAGGCGCCCAATATCGGCCGCGAAATCGCCGAACAGCTTACCAGTCAGCCGAAAGCGTGGATCCTCGCCTCAATGGGAATGCTGGGCTTTGCGCTGGTGCCGGGGATGCCGGGCATGGTGTTTACCCTGTTGGCGCTGATTACCCTGAGCAGCGGCGGCTTTCAGGTGTGGCGCGCGCGACATACGCTGCGGCTGGCGCAGCCGCAGATCGAAAACGAAGTGATCCCGCCAGAGCTGAATGGCCGGGAGGATCTGCGCCAGTTCAACCCGACGCGGCCTTATTTAATCCAGTTCCCCACCGACTGTCGCGGCAAGGCGGAAACCCTCGATCTGGTACAGGAGATCCGTCGTCTGCGCAACCGCATCGTCTACAACTTTGGCTTTACCCTGCCAGCGTTTGATATTGAATTCAGCGACAAACTGAGCGCGGATGAGTTCCGCTTTTCAGTCTATGAGATCCCCAAAGTGGTGGGCACCTTTAATACCGCCTGCCTCGCCGTAGAGGCGCGCTGGCTGCAGAGCCTGAGCGAAGAAGAGCAGCGCCAGCTGGCGCAAAGCGATGAACCGCCGGCGCTGCCGGAAACGGCCGGGGATGAGGCCGCGCAGGCGGCAGCGCTGCCCGCGCCACAACCCGCGTTGGGCCAGGCTACGCGTCAGGAAAGCGATTATCTCTGGCTGCCGCCCGATCATCCGCTATTGGAAAATGAAGAGGTAACGCGCTGGAGCGCCGCCGAACTGCTGCTGAAACGGATGGAAAACGCCATTCACGCCAGCAGCCCGCACTTTATCGGCCTGCAGGAAACCCGCGCGCTGATGGGCTGGCTGGAGAGCGAACAGCCGGAGCTGGCACAGGAGCTACAGCGCGTGATGCCATTGGCGCGCTTCTCCAGCGTGCTGCAAAAGCTGGTGGCAGAGCGTATCCCGCTACGTTCAGTGCGCGCCATCGCCGAAGCGTTAATCGAGCATGGCCAGCATGAGCGCGATGTGTTTCTGCTAACCGAGCAGGTGCGCATTACGCTGAAAACCCACCTTTGCTATCAATACAGCCAGGCGGACGGCATCCACGCCTGGCTGCTGGCGCCGGAACTGGAAGAGGGACTGCGCGACAGCCTGCGTCAGACGCAAAACGATCTTTTCTTCGCTCTGAGCCAGGAACAGATCCAGGCAGTGCATCAGCAAATGCGGCACGCCTTCACCACCGGCAACGAACAACGGGCGGTGCTGCTGGCGGCGCAGGACCTGCGCGGCCCGCTGCGCGCGCTGATCGCCGAATCCTTCCATCAGGTTCCGGTGCTTTCGTTTGCTGAGCTGGAACCGGCGCTGGCGGTGCATGTGCTGGGGCGTCTGGAAGCGGATGCTCTCTTTTATTCACTCACCACCTGGGAGGGAGAATAATGTTTGAACTGCGCGTACTGTCGGGGCTGCACTGCGGAGCCGCGCTGCCGCTCAGCGGCGAATGCTGGCAGATTGGCGCATCGACGCAGGCCGATCTGCTGCTCAGTGATGAGAGCCTGGCCGGCAGCGAGCGCTGGCTGCATCGCCGCGAGGATAGCTGGTGGCTGGCGGAAACGGAGCAGGCCAGCGACGGCCAGCCGGTGACGCTGGAAGAACCCTTTGCGCTGGCGGGCGTTTGGCTGTGCGTGGCGCAGGCCAGCACGCCGTGGCATGAAGCGGCCGCGCTGCCTGCCAGCGCCTTTACGCCTGCCGCCGCCGTGGCGGAAGAGGCAGTGGCGAGCGGTACGCCGCGCTGGATGCGTGGCGTGATGTTCGCTCTACTGTTGCTGTTCAGCTTTACCGTGGTGAGCTGGATATTACAGCCGACGGTCGCCCAGCCGACCGCCGGCGAAAGCACGCGTCCCGCCTGGGGAACGGTGGAGGATCTGCGCGCGCCGCTGCAAATCATGCTGCGCGAGCGCGATCTCGCCAACAGCGTAAAAATCACCCGTCAGGGCGATCGTCTGCTGCTGAGCGGCACCCTGACCAAACCGCAAATCACCGTTTTTAACCGCATGATGACCCGCTTCTACGCACGCTACAGCGCCGCTGCGCCGGTAACCAGCGCGGTGCGGCCGCTGGAGAAAAAGCTGCCGTTTCGTATTGTGCAGATCGCCACCGGGTCACGCGCCAATATCGTGACCGATGAAGGCGATCGTTTATTTATTGGCGATCAGATTGGCGATCTGCGGCTGGTGTCGATCACTGACGATCGAATCGAATTTAGCGGGCACGATCCTATTACGGTGAAATGGTAATGAGTCAGGATCTTGATAGCTGGTTTAGCCAGCAGCAGCAGCGGCTGCGTCAGCCCAATGCGGTCAGCATATATGGTCGCATTACCGGCATCAGCGGCATTCTGCTGGAATGCAGCCTGCCGCGCGCGCGCATCGGCGATCTCTGCCGTATTGAGCGCGATGCGGAAGAGAGCGTAATGGCGGAAGTGGTGGGCTTTAACCCGCAGCATACGCTGCTGTCGGCGCTGGGCCCGCTGGACGGCATCGCCCAGGGCGCACGGGTAACGCCGCTCTATTTGCCGCACAGTATTTGCGTTTCCGATGCGCTGCTGGGCTGCGTGCTGGACGGCTTTGGCCGGCCGATAGACGGGCAGGGCGTTGGCGCGTTTGCGCTGCCGGGCGAAGCGGAACAGACCATTCCGGTGCTGGGCGACGCGCCGCCGCCCACCGCCCGCCCGCGCATCTCTGATCCCTTGCCGACCGGCGTGCGCGCTATCGACGGCATGCTGACCATCGGCGTCGGCCAGCGCGTGGGCGTGTTTGCCGGCGCGGGCTGCGGCAAAACCACGCTGCTGGCGGAGCTGGCGCGTAACGCCCCCTGCGATGCGATTGTTTTTGGGCTGATCGGCGAGCGTGGACGTGAGCTGCGAGAGTTCCTCGATCATGAGCTGGATGAGGAGTTGCGCAGCCGTACGGTGCTGATCTGCTCCACCTCAGATCGCAGCAGCATGGAGCGCGCCCGCGCTGCCTTTACCGCCACCGCCATTGCCGAAGCTTTTCGCGAGCAGGGTAAAAGCGTGCTGCTGATCCTCGATTCCCTGACCCGCTTTGCCCGCGCCCAGCGTGAAATCGGTCTGGCGCTGGGCGAGCCGCCGGGACGCGGCGGCCTGCCGCCGTCGGTCTATACCCTACTGCCAGGTCTGCTGGAGCGCGCCGGACAGACGGAGAAAGGGGCGATTACCGCGCTCTATTCGGTGCTGATAGAAGCTGACTCGATGAACGATCCGGTGGCCGACGAAGTGCGATCGCTGATCGACGGTCATATCGTGCTGTCGCGCCGCCTGGCGGAACGTGGCCATTATCCGGCGATCGATGTGCTGACCAGTCTCAGTCGCACCATGAGCAACGTGGTAACCCGCGAGCAGATGCGCGATGCGACGCAGCTGCGCCGCATGATGGCGGCCTGGCAGCAGGTGGAAATGTTGATCCGCCTTGGGGAATACCAGCCCGGCCACGACGCGATGACCGATGCGGCGGTAGAAGCGCAGCCGGTGATTAACGGCTATCTGCGTCAGGCCACGCGCGAGCCCAGCGGCTGGGAGACGACGCTGCACCATCTTTCAGAGGTAAGCCAACATGCGCCAGAGAATTAATCCCATTGAAGAACCGGCAACGGAAGATCCCGCCGCCGGCCTGCGCGACGCATTTGCTCTGCTGCTGCCGATTCGCCGTCAGCGCCTGCGCCGCAGCGAGCGCCAGCAGCGTCAGCATGAACAACAGCTGGAGCGTCTGCGGGCGGAGGAAAAGGCCGCCAGCCAGCAGCTGACGCAGCGGCAAAGCGATTATCAGACGCTGCGCGCCGGCTTCGACGCCGCTTATTTGGGACATCAGCCACTCTCGCAGCTGCAGCGCGGTCTGCAAAAAGAGGGTAAAGCCGCCGAGGCGGTGCAGCATCAACGCCTGGCGGTGCGTGACAGCGCCGCGCAGTGCGCCATGCAAAGCGAGCAGCTGGCGGCGGCGCGTATGGAAACTCAGCAGCGTCAGCGGGAACTGGAAAAGCTGGAGATGCTGATGCAGGAAAATGAGGTGCCATCATGAATCCTTTTGCCGATCGCGCCATGACCACCAGGCCGCGCCCTGAACCGAAGCCGCGCCCGGAGCCGCAACAGCGCGAGCCACGCCCGCAGGCGCGTGAAGCTGCGCGCAACGCGCCCGCCCGCCCGAAGCCGCAGCCGGAACAGACACCGCAGACGAAGCCGCTGTCGCGCGGCGCGGATAAATCTCGCAGCGAGCGCAGCCAGGGCCATACACAAAGCAGCGCGGCGAAACGCAGCGATGAGTCGCCATCCGCCAGCCCGGACAGCATGTTATTCAGCGCGCTGCTGGATAATGCTCCGACGACGCCTCTGTTTAGCAGCGGTGGCGTGGAGTTGCATACGCAGCCGCGTCATGCGCCGCCGCCTACGCACAGCGCGCCGGTCGCTACGCCGATGGCGCTCTGGCAGCCGCTGGAGGCAGAACTGGGACGCATAACCGATCGTCAGCCGGATGGGCCGGTGGCGATGACGCTACTGCTGCCGCGTCTTGGCGAAGTGGATGCGCGCTTGCAGCACCTGCCCGCAGGCGGTTGGGATATTGCGCTGCGCTTTTCCCCGGCGGCGCTGAACACGCTGGAAGCGCATCAGGAACGCTGTCGCCAGGCGCTGCGCCGTCGGCTGGCTAGCCGGGTGCGTCTGCGCTTTGAGCAGCGGGGGGCGGCATGAAACTCTCTCTGCCGCGTCGGGAAATGGATGAGGCGCAGCTGCGTCGGCGTATCGGGAGCGGGCTGCGCTTTCACTATCGTGTAGCGGGCGAGGCGGGCCAGCTGGCGCTTTTTCTCACGGCCGATCCGCAGCCGCAGGGAGAATGGCTGGCGCTGCGCTGTAGCAGCGGGATTTTGCAGTTAAGCGATGCGGAGGCGGCGCTGGCGCTGATCGCTGATTGCCCGGCGTTACCGCACGCCGAGGTGGCCGTCACGCCCTGGTACTGGCCGCTATTTAATCAGGGGCTGAGCGCGGAATTGCAGGCGCTATTGGGCGATCTGGCGCCGGCCGGTGAGGAAAACGATGCACCATTTACGCTGCGCCTGGAACTCAGGCTTGGCGAATTCCACTCAGAAAGCATGTTGATGGCATCGATTGCCACGCTGAACCGCCTGCTGGATAAGGTGGGCTGGCTGCCGCAGGCGGCGGCGCTGCCGCCTCAGCTGCCGCTGAGCTTTCCGCTGACCCTTGGCGCGCTGACGTTGAGCGCTGCGCAGCTGCGTCAGCTACAGCCGGAAGATGTGCTGCTGCCGACGCGCGCCGCATTTTCTCCGTATGGAGAAGGGGCGCTGCAACTGGCTGGCGTACGCCTGACCGGCGCGCTGAACGGCGAGGCGGATCGTGCCTTTTTTACTCTTTCTGATTTGGAGATCGCGCCTGTGACTTTTCCCTACGATAACGATGATATGGCCCCGGCTACGCCGCCCGACGAGGCGTGGCAGAGCGAGCCTGCGCCCGCGCTGGATGGATTGTCGCTGGCGTTAACGGTGCGCTGCGGCCAGCTGCGTTTGACGCTGGGAGAGCTACAGCACCTGAGCGCCGGCAGCACGGTGATGGTGGATAACGTGCAGCCGGGCGAAGCGCTGCTGTGTCACGGCGATTTTCCGCTGGCGAAGGGCGAGCTGGTGGATGTGGAGGGGCGGCTGGGCTTGCAGATCACCCATATGCTACCAGGCAGTATTAATCCCCTCGGTCACGGCGGATAACGCCGTGATGGAGATGCAGTCGCTTAACCCGATGATGCTGGCGCTGTTCCTTGGCGTGCTGTCGCTGGTGCCGATGTTGATGATCATCTGTACCTGTTTCCTGAAGATTTCCATGGTGCTGATGCTGACGCGTAACGCCATGGGCGTGCAGCAGGTGCCGCCCAATATGGCGCTGTACGGTATCGCGCTGGCCGCCACGCTGTTTGTTATGGCCCCGGTATTTAATGATTCCAGTCAGCGTATCAAGGCGATGCCGCTCGACTTCAGCAGTATGGAGCGGCTGGAGTATACCTTCGGCAACGGCGCCGAGCCGCTAAGAACCTTTATGTCACGCAATACCGATCCGGACATTTTGGTGCATCTGCAGGAGAACGGCGCGCGCATGTGGCCGAAAGAGATGGCGCAGAGCATTACGCCGCAAAGTCCGCTGCTGATTATCCCCGCCTTTGTGCTGTCAGAGCTGCAAAACGGCTTCAAAATCGGCTTTTTGATATTTATCCCTTTTCTGGTAGTGGACCTGATCGTCTCGAACGTATTGCTGGCGTTAGGAATGCAGATGGTATCGCCGATGACGGTCTCGCTGCCGCTAAAAATCCTGTTGTTTGTGCTGGTCAGCGGCTGGACGCGGCTGCTGGACGGCCTGTTCTACAGCTATCTGTGAGGCGGCGATGGAGATACTGACTTTTTTCCGCCAGGCGATGCTGTTGGTGGTCCTGCTTTCCGCGCCGCCGCTGATTGTGGCGGTACTGGTGGGCATGGTGATTTCGCTAGTGCAGGCGGCGATGCAACTGCAGGACCAGACGCTGCCGTTTTGCCTGAAGCTGGTGGCGGTGGGCATTACGCTGGCGATGACCGGGCGCTGGGTGGGCGTTGAGCTGATCCAGCTAACGCAGAATGCCTTCGCCATGATGTCACGGGTGGGCAGCTGATGCTGTGGAGCGATGCGCTGGATCAGCTGTTTAACGCGCTGCTGGCGCTGTTGCTGGGCATGACGCGCATTTTTCCCTGTCTGTTGCTGACGCCGATTTTCTCTTTTTCCGTGATTAAAGGCACGCTGCGTACCGCCATTGTGGTGGCGCTGGCGCTGTTTATCGCGCCGGTGCTGTACCAGGATATGCTCAGCGCCTCCCTGTCGCTGCCGGCTCTGGCGGCCATCGCCATCAAAGAACTGATCCTCGGCACGCTGATTGGCCTGATTCTGGGGCTGCCGTTCTGGATGTATGAATCGGTCGGCGCGCTGTTCGATAACCAGCGCGGCGCGCTGATGGGCGGACAGATCAACCCGCAGCTGGGGCCGGATGCCACGCCGTTAGGCTATCTGATGAAGCAGACCATTATTTTGCTGCTGATGGTCGGGCCAGGGCTGGGCGCGATTACGCAGCTGCTGTGGGACAGTTACCGCATCTGGCCGCCGCTGACGTGGCTGCCGCCGCTAAGCGCGCAGGGCTGGGAAGTCTGGCTGGGCCTGTTAAAAGAGACCTTTGTCACGATGGTACTGTATGCCGGGCCGCTGGTGGGACTGTTGCTGTTGCTGGATTTCGCGGTGGGCATTATCAGTATTTACAGCCCGCAGATTCAGGCCACGGTGCTGGCGATCCCGCTGAAATGTTTGCTGGGGCTGCTGTTTTTTGTTTTATACCTGCCGCTGCTTAATCATCTGGCCGGCGAGCGCCTGTTTGAGCTGCGCGATCTGAGCGCGGTTTTCCCCCATCTGTTTGCTGCTAAGGGAGCGGGGCATGAGTGAAAAAACCGAAGATGCTACCCCGCAAAAACTTCAGGAGTCGCGCAAGAAAGGGCAGGTTAGCCAGAGCCAGGATATTCCCAAATTGCTGATTTCGATTGGTATCCTCGAGGCGATTTTCGCGCTGGTGGAGAGCGGCATGCAGCGGATGGAGGCGATGATTATGCTGCCGCTGACGCGTATCGGCCAGCCCTTTGGTCATGCGATGGAAGAAGTGGTAACTGACTCGCTGCTGGTGCTGCTGCTGTTTTCCGCCATTATCGGCGCGATTGCGATCGTGCTGCGTATCGTGGGCGGCTGGCTACAGTTCGGCCCGCTGTTTGCCGTTGAGGCGATGATGCCCAAGCTGGACAGCCTTAACCCGGTTAATCACTTCAAAAATATGTTTTCTGCGCGTCAGTTTACTCAGCTACTGACCAGCATTATCAAAGCGGGCGTTATCGGCGTAGTGCTGTGGCTGGCGCTGGAACCGGAAATCGGCAATCTGGCGCGGCTGGCGCAGACCGATCTCAACACCTTCTGGCACGGCGTGCTAATGCTATTTATCAAGGCGGCGCGCCAGGTACTGTTGGTCCTGCTGGCGCTGAGCGCGCTGGACTTTGGCCTGCAGAAGTATTTTTACCTGAAGCAGCAGCGCATGAGCCATGAAGATATCCGCAACGAATTTAAGCAGAGCGAAGGCGATCCGCATATGAAAGGGCATCGCCGCCAGGTGGCGCATGAGATCCTGAACGAAGAACCGAAAGCGCCGCGTCAGATAGCGGTGGAAGAGGCGGACGTGCTGTTGGTTAACCCGACCCACTTCGCCGTAGGGCTTTACTATCGACCCGGTGAAACCCCGCTGCCGCGCCTGCTGTTTAAGGCCAGCGATGACGATGCCCACCATTTAATCGAGCAGGCGCAGCGCGCGAAAATTCCGGTGATCCGTTACATCTGGCTGGCGCGCACGCTTTATCGCACCACGGCGGAAGGCGAATGGATCCCACGCGAAACTTTAAAAGCGGTCGCGCAGGTTTATCGTCTGCTGCGCGAGCTGGAGGATCATTATCTGGATGAAGTGATTGAACTAGAAGAAGAGTAACGGCTTACTTTTTGTCACTATTATGAAATAACCAGAAATATCCAAAATCCCTTGGGTTGCACCTGTAGATTATCCTGATGTTAAAAACAGGCTCGAAATTTCCCGCCAGAAACTCCGCCGAAGAGCGCAAAGGCCAAGAGCGCTAATCCACGATCAATTGGTATTGGTTACGTCGCCTCAGGGACAGGATGCTCTGAGGCACGGCCTGGCGAAATAGATAGAGCATAATTTAAATAATTCTATTTCTGTGTTTGACAGTTATTTAAATAGACAGCTATTAATCTTATTTTTTACTTTATTGTGTAATAAATAAAGCTTATTCGTAATCTTTCAACTCATCTCTATTTGTTGATGAAATTTAATCCATGTCAAAATAAGGCTAATTTCTGTCGAAGAATTGCACTCCTTACTTTTTTTTGCAATGCCGCCCTGCTAGCGTAGATGCGTCATGGAGGGAAAACAGCGCGGAAGATCTGGTTTCCGACCTGTTGGGGTTTTATCGCGTCGTCAGGCCGATGAACTATTTTCCCTGGCTACAGCTGGTGAGCAAACAGGAAGCGCTAAGGCGTTGGGATCATTATGGGCCGGGCGGACAGTATAAAAACAAACTGTTTAAGCCGCTGCTGTTTCCTGACCCGGCAAAAAATCCGCATGCAATGCCGGTTTATGGGGCGCTGCCTAAGTTTATGATGGAAATAGAACCTTTTTCCGATTTTCACAATGGTATTGTGAAAGTTATTACGAATAACGGTGCGCATGCTAACATTATTATTAAACAAAGCCCTGAATTTGAATAATGGATAATAAACTTAAAAATATCGGGTGTGTGGTGGGGTTGCTGCTGCTTTTATTACCGGGTTTGTTCTGTTTTATAACAATAAAACTCATGGCGCTCGAAACCTGCTACACAGAAAATGAATGGTTTAAGTATCAATTTCTGACGCCCGATGAACTTAAGCAGGCACCAAGAGTCACTAACGATTATAGAATTACAATTACTGCGCGGGATGGCAGTGCGGCAAGGGTAGAAACGATTGAGTTTTATGGCTCGCAGGATACGCAAATGCTGGAGCGCTATCTTGTTTCTCTTGGCTACTATCCAGCAAGGGATCATTTCTCCAGGAAAACCTGGTACTCCCCGGATAATGAGCGTTCCGCACGGGTTATCGCCAGAGAAGATAATAGTGTAATCCTGATGATATTTGATGAGGGTGCGCCTTTATTTGTCCGGGAAGAGCGGGAAAAAGCGCTGGGACAGTCGGTGGAGCAACGTCAAAAGGAGAAAAGCAGCCCGGTGGGACCAGAACCGGGCAGCGTAAGACATAGGTGAGGCTGGCTTCTGGTATCGTACTTAAACTTCCGCCGTTTCGGCCAGTCGTGCCAGCAGCGAACGCCACAGCGCGGGATCGTCGCTCATTTCTGCGGTGGCATAATCTGGCAGTGCAGCAGCAGATTTTCGCCCGGCGGCGATTCAAGGGTGACCAGCTCCTGCTGTTGCGCATCAAGCAAGACATACACGCCGTTATCCAGCGTCAGTTCACTATTCGTTACGGCGCCTCAGGGACAGGATGCTCTGAGGCACGGCCTGGCGAAATAGATAGAGCATAATTTAAATAATTCTATTTCTGTGTTTGACAGTTATTTAAATAGACAGCTATTAATCTTATTTTTTACTTTATTGTGTAATAAATAAAGCTTATTCGTAATCTTTCAATTCCTCTCTATTTGTTGATGAAATTTAATCCATGTCAAAATAATGCTAATTTCTGTCGGAGAATTGCACTCCTCACTTTTTTTTGCAATGCCGCCCTGCTAGCGTAGACGCGTCTTTATTATTTTCATGGAGGAAAAATATGAGCGATCGCTGGAGTATTCTTGATGGGAAAGAGGCTTTCTATTCCGACAGAGGGCTGGTTTACTCAGAAGTCTTGGGCTGGATAGATCTGGGGCATGCACAGGGAACAGATATTAAAAATCTACTTAATAATATGCATAAAGGGGAATGTAGTTCAAAAGGAAATTATACGCTAACCTACGCTCAAAGTATGTATTTAGATAGCCAAAAACGCCTTGGCGCAGGGATGCATGTCCGCTGGCAGATAAAAAGAGGCAGAACCCTGGAGCAGCAGCATAGTATTGCTCTGGCAATGATAATGACAACCGCCGTTAAGTTTGAGGATATGCAAGCTTCACCGCCGTTTGGCTGGTTTATCGACAGCGGCTTCAGCGCGGAAGATCTGGTTTCCGACCTGTTGGGGTTTTATCGCGTCGTCAGGCCGATGAACTATTTTCCCTGGCTACAGCTGGTGAGCAAACAGGAAGCGCTAAGGCGTTGGGATCATTATGGGCCGGTCGGACAGTATAAAAACAAACTGTTTAAGCCGCTGCTGTTTCCTGACCCGGCAAAAAATCCGCATGCAATGCCGGTTTATGGGGCGCTGCCTAAGTTTATGATGGAAATAGAACCTTTTTCCGATTTTCACAATGGTATTGTGAAAGTTATTACGAATAACGGTGCGCATGCTAACATTATTATTAAACAAAGCCCTGAATTTGAATAATGGATAATAAACTTAAAAATATCGGGTGTGTGGTGGGGTTGCTGCTGCTTTTATTACCGGTGGTCTTCTTTTTTATAGCGATAAAGCTAATGACGCTGGAGACTAATTATAAGGAAAAAGAGTGGCTTAAATATCAGTTTCTGACGCCCAATGAAATTAAGCAGGCGCCAAGACTTACTAACGATTATATAATTGGAATTCGTGCGCATGATGGTAGCTCACCCGGCGTCGCCACCATTGAGTTTTATGGCTCGCAGGATACGCAAATGCTGGAGCGCTATCTTGTTTCTCTTGGCTACTATCCAGCAAGGGATCATTTCTCCAGGAAAATCTGGTACTCCCCGGATAATGAGCGTTCCGCACGGGTTATCGCCAGAGAAGATAATAGTGTAATCCTGATGATATTTGATGAGGGTGCGCCTTTATTTATCCGGGAGGAGCGGGAAAAAATGCTGGGACAGTCGGTGGAGCAACGTCAAAAGGAGAAAAGCAGCCCGGTGGGACCAGAACCGGGCAGCGTAAGACATAGGTGAGGATGGCTTCTGGTATCGTACTTAAACTTCCGCCGTTTCGGCCAGTCGTGCCAGCAGCCCAGGCATAAACTCGCGCACCTGACGTCCCTGATCGATAAAGTTATTAACCAGCTGAGTGAAATGCGGCGCATCCAGATGCTTCAACGGGTGCTGGCTGCACAGCCGCAGCGCGACCTCGGTATCCAGCGCCAACCAGCAGCCGCGCATCGCATCCATTTCAAAATTCATGGCCAGCAGCGAACGCCACAGCGCGGGATCGTCGCTCATTTCCTGCGGTGGCATAATCTGACAGTGCAGCAGCAGATTTTCACCCGGCGGCGATTCAAGGGTGACCAGCTCCTGCTGTTGCGCATCAAGCAAGACACACACGCCGTTATCCAGCGTCAGTTCGGTATTCAACGTACGGCCATACTGTTCCAGCAGGCGCTGTAAATAGAGGCTATCCATTATCGACTCCGTTAACTTTTCACTACCCGACCGTCCTGCTGCGCGGCCTGTAGCGACGGCGCCAGCTGTTCGGTACTGCGTTTAGCCAGCTCGCCTTCCAGCGTCCAGGCCAGCGGACTTTGCTGATCGCGTCCATAGCTGAAGCTGATTTTGCCGAGATTGCGGCTTTTCGCGACGGAGACGTTGCTGCCGCCGCCCAGCAAAAACTGCGGCGTGGAAACGCCATCGCTCTTGCTCTTGCTTTCGGTAAAGGCGACCGATTTGATGCGCATATTGCTGCGCGTTTTCAGGCGCGCCTCAAGCTCGCCACGGCTGATACGCCCGGCAAGCCAGTCCGTATTCAGCTGCTCTTTCACCTCATCTTTCGGCTCCAGCGTCACCACCGCCTGCGTATCAGGAGAAAGCTGCATCTGTTGAATCAGCCCGCTCAGATGCGCATCCTGTTGCATCATGCTGCGAATACGGTTGGCGTTGCTAAGTTCATGGTTTGATTCGGTCTCATGGTTCAGCATGTCGCCAATCCAGTGCAGCAGCCCGTTGCTGTCTATTTTGGCGAGATTGTTATAGGTGGATTGTGTTTCCGCGCCGCCCGGCAGCGGAACGTGAAGGTTTAGCGCTTCCCGCTGCTGGCGCAGTTTCACCAGTTCGCGGATGGCGCCGTACTGAGCATTGTTGATCACCTTGCCCTGCGCCTCATGCTGTGCAAAATGATTCAGCAGCGCATCAAGCTTCTCATCATGGGTTTTCGCCGTTTTTCCGCTGTCGGCGGCGGGATCTTTAAGCGAGTCGATTAACTGCGCCGTAGCGCGATCGGTAAAGGCTTTGTTCAGGCTTTCCGTCAGTTTATCAAGATGCGTTCCGGCCAGGCGGTGCGGCTGCGTCAGCTCCAGGCTTAACGCCTGTTTGGTGCGGTTATCAAAGCTGAAGCGCACGCCCGCGCCAGTGACTGCCATAATCGGCTGTCGCGCCTGGTCAGTGCGGTTCACCACTCCGCTCGGCGACATAAAGCGTGCTTCCGCCGCGCCCTGGTTAAAGAAACGTACGCGGTTGGTACTGCTGGTCTGTTTGTTGCTGCTGGCGTTACCGTTATTGTTGCGCTCGCGCGAGGCGGACGCCACGTTAAGGTTAGCCGCCACGCCGCCGCCAAAGCGCGCCGAAGTTGGGTGATTTTTTTCATTATTATTGGTCATCGGCAGCCCGATGCTGGCCTGCGCGACGGCGCTGGTATCCAGGCTGACGGTCCAGGTGGAACCGTTTTTTACTTTGTGTTCATTGCCTTTATCCAGCAGTTCCAGCGGATCGAGCTGGTCGCTGGCCAGGCGGTTGAGAAAGGCGTTCAGTTCGTTGTCGGCCAGGCTAAAGGTGACGCTGTTTTGCGACTGGCGCTGCAGATTCAGCGAGGCGGCTGCGCCCAGCCTGACGACGGGTGAGGCGGTATGACTGCCGTCTTTACCGAATTTCACATCATTAGGATCTACATGGCCGGTAAGCATATTATGGCCGACGGCCGTAAAGGGCGTAATGCCGCCAGCGCCGTTACGTCCGACGGTAACCGTTAGTCCCTCTTCGCCGCGGTTAAACGCCAGGCTGTAGCCGCGATCGGTATTAGCGCGTCCGCCCGCTACGTGCATAATCTGAGAACCCGGCAGAACGACGCTGGAGGCAAAGGCGCCGTAGTTGCTGTTAAAGGTCAGGCTCTCGCCGTTATTCAATGATTTCAGCTCTTTCTCCAGGCTCTCTATCAGCTGTGTTTGGCTCTGGGCGTTAAATACCGTGCGCGCGGTTAAGTTAAGGCCATGATGCGGTTTGGCAAACGCATTGGTCATTTTCTTGATGGCGTCATAGTTCGCCTCTACCTGATGAATACTGGCAAAGCCCTGGTCAGTCAGTTTTTTCACCGGATCGCCGGCCCACTCTTGATCGCGCAGTTTGCGGATGCGCGTCTGCAGGGCCGCGCGCGCCGTGGCCGGATCGTCGCGCATGTGCAGGCTACGCTGGTAAATATTCAGCGCGCTGTGTAAATGCTGCTGGGTCATCGCATCCAGAAACAGACGCGATTTCACCAGGCCCAGCTCGTCGCTGCTATCGCGTACCGGCTTGTCGCTATTGTGTTTTAAATGATCGAGGGTTAGGCGGTTGGCGCGCATGCCGTTAATCACCTGCAGCGCTGGTGTCGTGTGCGCGGAAGGGTTGTTATTAATCAACTGATGCAGCGTATTGACCATTTGAGGATCGCGGTGGCGCGCTGTATTAAAATGGCCGTTATGGGTGTTCTTTAACTTTTTCGGATTGGTATTCAACTGGTTTTTATCATCCAGCACGCCGTAGTGTTGTCCTACCGCCCGGCTTTGCAGCATCAGGCTGTGGCCCAGCTCTTCCGCAAAATCAGTAATCTCCTGGTAGAGTTCGGGATCGCTGCTTTTCATATTCATCCGGGCCAGGCGCTGCTCCAGCGGTGCTTCAGGCTGAGTGCGCGCGTTGTGCTGAGCAGTGATCTTCATCGCGATATCATTTTGCGCCTGATATAGCGGGCTAAGCCCTTCGCGCCCGTGCAGGCCGTGCTTAATTTCATTGCCGAGGTTTTTCAACGGACGCGGCCAGCCGCCGCCGGAGGTGCGCAGTACAAAGGCCTCCATACGTTTTTTAAACGGGCTGTTTACCTTAAAGGTATCGTTGCCGCTGCTGCCGAACAGGTCGATTTCGCGTTTATAAGTGACGTTAGTGCCAGGAATACGGCCCGATTTACCCGCGTTGTCCAGGCGGCCAAAGGTTTCGGCAGAGCGATTATTTTGCTGTTCGCTTAGCGCCTGCTGACGATCCATCGGCTGCCAGGCGCCAGCCTCCAGCCGCGCGGCGTTGCCTTGCGCGTCCGCCGCCATCAGACGTCCCTGACCATCGGTATGCAGGCTGGTCAGCGTGCCGAGGTTTGCGGGCAGGTGCGTCACCGGCTGCCATCCGCCACCGTTATTGCCCTGCCAGTCTTTGATATCCAGCATAAACAGCGCGCCGCCGCCGGTCAGGCCAAACAGCTTATTGTGTTCGTTCACCGCCATATCTTTGAGCTGCGCCTGTTTGGCTGCCTCGCCCGTTAACCCCTGGGTAGGAGGCAGGCCCGCTTTAGTGATGCTTTGCGGCGGCTGACGATCGCGTCGTAAACCGGAGGTAATTTGGTGCAGGCGCATCTCGCCGCTTTCATCCAGCGCCAGCAGCCGACCATTCCCCAGCGAGGCGATGGTTTGCGTTTTGCTCTCTTTACCGAGACCGTGCAGCGCCAGATCCGCTTTGATACTGTTTTTCACCTGAGTGAGCTGAAACAGGTTGTTATGATAAGAAGTTTTGTTGCCTGCCTGGTTGATTTTCAGCGGCTTGACCTCACCGTTTTCCACTTTTAACGGCAGACCCTCGTTACCGCGGATAAGACGATCGGCCTTTTCAGAGGTGGGTTCCCAACGGCGTGAAACCGCATCGTAAAAATGGACTTTGCCATCTATCAGCGCCAGCTTGCCCAGGCGCCCGGCATCGACAATAGCGTGCGGCAGCGGTTCGCTGCGGCGCAGCCCCTTTTGATAATCCATCACCATGCTTTCACTGAGGTTCCAGCCCGGCGTGACGCCGCCGTGGCTATCCAACTGACAGCTGTGTTCATTATCCAGACGGTCTTTTACCACCGCCTGTAGCTGCCCCTGGCCGTTGCTGTGCAGCGCGGTGATCTGCGCGCCTTCGCCAAAGGCATCCACCATCGCCTGGTGACGATTATCCTGCGTAAAATTTACTTCGCTGGCGCCTTTGGCGGGACGAGGGGCGCTGAACAGCTTACCGTTGGTATCGATAGCCAGGATCTGATTGTTGTGTAGCGCGATGCTGCTGAGCTGAAAGTCGCTCGGCTGGCCGTTCACGCTCTGCTTCATCTTCAGCGTCGGGCTTTGCCAGTCGGGCGCGTTGATACCCCGCATCAGTTGCAGCTGTTGCTCATGCGTCTCTTTATCTTTCAGCACGACCGCCAGCGCGCCCTGCGCGTCAGCGCTAAAGGCGGCGATCTTATCGTTAAACATCAGGCTTTTTTGCTGCTGGCTCAGGTTATGCAGGCGCTTGTCGCCCTGAATGGCATACAGCTGATTGTTGCCCTGGCGGCTGAGCTTATCGAAGGTTTTTTCATCAACGCCATGCATCGGTTCCCAGCGTTGACGGGCTTCATCAAAGCGATGCAGGCGATTTTCATGCAGCCGCAAATGCTCGCTTTGCGCGCCGTCGGCGCCTTGATGGCTGTAAATACCGGTAAGCATTGAATGTACGGCCCGATCGGGCAAAGGACGGCTCTGAGCGGCGCCATTACGATGCAGAACAATGCGCTGACCGGCGTTATCCAGCCGCGGCTGTTGCCCGGGCTCTGCGGGCTTGCTGTGCGCCACGGCGGTAAAGGCCAGCGGCGAATCCTGCAGGTTAAGCAGGCGGCCGCGCTGATCGAGCAGCACATGATGATGTTCGCCGCCGCTGGCGTGCCAGCGATAACGCTGATCGGCTTTCCCCAGCGTTTGCTCCAGTAGCGGCTGTAGCGCTTCTGAGGCGTTAATATTCAGGCGGCCAGCGTTTAACGAGAGGCTGTTTAGCTGCGTTCCCGGCGCGGCGGGCAGCGGAGCGGATGCGCTGGCAGACGGTGCTCCCGACCCGCCTGGCGGCGGAGATGGTGGCGAAGCTGAGGCGGGCTGGCGGACTTCGGCCGAATCCTGTTCCAGGCGTTGGCGCTGGGCCTGTTTCGTCTCCAGTTTGGTTTTTTCACCTGCGCTGAGCGCATTGGCATGGCGCTCCGCCACCAGATCGATCAGCTGCAGCATATTGCTGCTCCAGTCGGTCAACGAGTCTGACGAGATAGCGTTATGGCGTGGCGGTTTGACCGCTGACTGCGGCGTAGCGTCAAGCGAATGGCGGCGGGCAGGCGCGGCAGATTTATCAGCAGCGGTGGGTGCGCCATCGACAGAATGTCGGCGTTCAGGAAGGGTTGGTTTTTGCGTACCGGCGTCCGCGCCGTCAAGGGTATGGCGGCGGGCCGGCGCGGCGGGGCGCGGCGTTGCCGTCGGTACGCCATGAGTGGAATGGCGACGCGCAGGCGGTTTGTTCAGCGGCCAGTTATCGACCGGCAGTGCCTCTTTCTCGCCGGTAGAATGACGACGACGCAGCGCCGGGTTATTTTCTGCATTCTGACCGGCGCGCCTCGTCTCGGGCTGCGAATGGCGGCGCCGCAGAGAGACTGCGCCCGCCTGCTGTTGAACGGAGGTGGGCGCACGGGCGCTACCCTGTAACAGGTTACCGCTGCTACGCTGGGTGGCGCGCGCCGCACCCTGGGTGACGGCGGGCTGGGCGGCGCGCGCTCCGACATGACTGGCCGCGCGCGCGACGGTCGCGACACCGGCAATAACGGGAGGGAAAGCCATGCATTACTCCTGTTAGCGTTTTCAGGGATGAACCTGTACCTGGGTGTAATCGTAAGGGCCGTTGCGCAGTTCCGGCTGCCACCAGATGGTCAGGTGTTGCAGATCCGACTGCGGACGGCAGCTCATCTCCTGACAGCCGGGCGGCGCTTTCGGTGCGCAGGCGTTCAGCAGCAGGCCAAACAGGCCGGTAACAAACAGTTTGCGCAGAGCGATAATCATGACTTTCACTTTCGGTAACATAGCGATCCTTAAGGTAGCAGGCGGCTGCCGGTGGCGGTGGTAGAGAGCAATGAAACACGGCTTGGGCGGGTAACGGCGCCCGGTTCAAACGCCACATAGACTTCGGCCGATTCGCCAGGACGCAACTGCGATCGCGGCCAGACGGCTACCGCCAGCGTGCGATCGTTGCGGCATGCCGCTTCGTCAAAGCGCTGGGTTACGTTGCTGTTATTGGTGATCACGCCCACGGTGAGCTGCACCGAGCTGCTGCGATACCACTGATGACGGCGGTAATCATTAAACAGGCCGGTCGGCAGACGACAGAGCGCGCTCAGCGTCTGGCCGCTGCCGCCGGTCGAAAAGCCGGTGGGCAGGCGGTTTTCAGCCAGATCGCGCAGCGCCGTTTCCACCAGATTTTTCATATCGGTATATTTGTGGCGGCGGTTCACGTCGCCCATCGCATCATTCAACTGGCTACGGTTTTCCTCGGCGATATAGCGGGAAGGATCTACCTGATCGCCTACCAGATGGGGAGTGATAATAAATAGCCGTTCGCGCTGCGAAGTTTCATGTTGGGTTGAGGTGAACAGCTTGCCGATCAGCGGGATGCTGCCAAGGATCGGAATGCGCCGTTCGCGATCGCCGCTCTGCTTGGTATGAAAGCCGCCCATTACCAATGAACGCCGCTCCTGTACCAGCGCCTGGGTGCTGATCACGCCGTTGCTGGTGCCTTCGGCTTCGCCATCATCGTTTTTATCCAGCTTGCCATCCTCTACGTCCACAATCAGCTGCACCGACGATTTAGCGCTACCGATGGCGCGCGGCGTTACGCGCAGGCTGGTGCCGGCGGTTACCGCCTGAATATCCGCCACCCGCTCGCCAATGGCGCGGATAAAGGCGGTATCGCTGAAATCGATCACCGCCGGCTGGTTTTCCAGCGTCATGATGGAAGGATTGGCGATAATCGAGGCGGTACCTTCGCCTTCCAGCGCCTGAATATCGGCGAAGAAGCGCCGGAAGTCAGTGACAAACAGCGTGCTGGGACCGGAAAGCAGCGTGGAACCGCCGCTGACGTTGCCGAACTGGCCGGCCCAGCTGGTAGAAAGACGCGCCAGCTCGTTGCGGTCGATATCCACAATCAGCGCATCGATCTCGATCAGCTTTTGCGGCACGTCGATGGTAGCGATCAGCGACTGATAGGCGCTGCGATATTTCGGATCGTCGCGCACCAGCAGGGCGTTGTTGCGCACGTCGGCGGAAACGCGTCCGGCCATCACGCTCGCCGGGCCGCCGCTGGAATCGTGATCCTGATGCGTACTGCGCCCTACCAGCTGGCTAAGAATGTTCTGCGATTGCATGCGCATCTCTTCTATGCTGTTATCGCCGCCCTGACCGCTGCTCATGCCTTTAGCGCTGTCGCCGCCGCTTTGGCCCAGCAGCTCGTTGAGCATAGTCGCCACGCCGGGTACCAACAGCGTCTGGTCGCGATAGCGAATATTACGATCGGCGACGGAGGCATATTTCAGCGGAAACGCCATCATCTCTTTGGGTTCTTTATCTTCTTTCGGCGTATCGGACTTTTTCGCGAAGTCGGCGATCAGATTGACATATTCCGGCGGGCCGGTGACCAGTACCACACCCTCGTCGGGCAGCTCGCCCCAGCCAAAACGCGGCTCCAGCAGGCCGACGCCTTTCAGCGCCTGCTTGATATCGGGCGCGGCATCAGGCGAAATTTCCAGACGACGCGAGGTCTGCGCCGCCAGCGGGCTAACGTAAAGGGTATTGTTGTAAACAAACCACTGAAAGCGGTATTCCAGCGCCAGCCGGTTAAGAAAGGCCTCCGGGCTGACGGCACGCAGGCGGCCGGTAACATTGCTGTCAGGCAGCGAACCAAGATTGATATCTACGCCGAAGCTGTTGGTGAAGTCTTCAAGGATAATGCTGAGCGGCGTGTTATCGGCGGAATAGGCGTAGGCGCCATTTTTCCAGGCTTCCGGGGTGCTGGCGTGCAGGGCGCCGGTGCATAGCAATAGCAGGGCGGCTGTCCAGCGCAGCAGCGGTTTAACAGCGGGCAGGGTGATCACACCTTACTCCTTTATTCTGACAATCATTCAAACGGAAAAGCCTGTTAGCGGCAGCCGCAGCTGCCGTCAGTTAACGCGCATCAGTTAATGGCATCGATAATCGCTTTACGGATGCCGAACTTAAACTGGGTATATTGCGAGCTGGCCCAGCTGGCATTGGACATATCCAACAGCTGGTTTTGAAAGGCGTACATATCGCTGAGATTGAATGGTTGACCAGACATCTCTTTGGCAAACTGAAAGGTCTCGTTATGGGTACGACTGGACTGGGTGGATAAGCGGCGCTGCAGCAAATCTCCGGAAGGCATGGTCAGACTCCTCTGGTTTAAGGTTCCCTCTTGAGTGGCGCCAGTTTCCGTTGGGTTCCGTACGTCATAAAAAATTATCCGCCGCTCAGCGACTCACAGAGCGCCTGCCAGCTGATATGCAGCTCGCCCTGCGCGGTCACCAGCCGCAGCGCGTCCCTCTCCAACTGCTCATCGGGCGTAAGCTGCCAGCGCAGCGCGGGGCGCGCGCTTAGCCAGGCGGCCAGCGGCGATTGCTGGCAAGGGGCGCAGTAAAGCGTCGCCTGCGTCTCTGACGGCGAGCGGTTCATTAACTGGGTCAGCAGCGCCTGCAGACGTTCCGTCGGCGGCACCTCCGCCAGACAGTGCGCCAGCGCCTGCGCCAGTAGCTGGCTGGCCAACGTCACCACCTGCTGCTGCTGCGTTTCACGCTGTTGGTGCCAGTCATCGAACAGCGTTTGCGCCTGCTGCCAGAACTGCGTCTGTTCTTGCTCTAATAATGCAGCGGATTCCGCCTGCGCCTGCTGAAGGATCTGCTGCGCCTGCTGATGGGCGTCGTCCAGCAGCATTTGCGCCTGCTGCTCTGCTGCCATGATGATCTGCTGCGCCTGCTGCTGCTGCGCTAGCGCCTCACGGCTAAGCAGCGCCTGCTGCGGCTCCGGCGGCGTGAAACAGGTAAGCTGTCTAAGCTGCCACATCATCTTTCTCCCCGCACTGGCAACGCCACAGCGCGGCCTCCCAGAGCGGCTGCAATCGGCGGGGGGGCAAATCGAGCGGCACGGTCGGACAGGCAAGTGCGGCATCGCGTGGAAATGTCATACGCAGGCGCGTCCAGCATGCTGGCCAGAGCGCCTGCAATAGCGCCAGCGAGTGTGCATGGAATGCTTCCGGCAGCCAGCTTTCCGGGCGAATGCCTTTGGCCAGCCGCCGACACCAGATCTTCTCTTCGCCGGATAGCCCGGTCTCTGCGCCGCAAATCGCGCCGGTTAGCGCCAGCAGCCGCATTTTTTGTGATGGGGAGAGCGCTAACAGGTTCAGTAATAGCGGCTGGGGCGGCGCAAGTGGCGAGGGTTCTACACCCCACTGGCGACCGATGGCGGCCGCGCGCATACGCGCCAGCGCCAGACGCTGCGCTTCCGGCAGCGCAAACCAGCTATCCTGACGCCAGCTCTCATGCGCTGTTTGCCAGTAGCCGCTGTGCCACCATGCCAGCCATTGCTCATTCATGACGGTTTCCCTGGGTTGGCGACCGCCGTACGCGCGCCTTTTTTACCGGAGCGCAGCACCATCACACCCACAATCAGCAGCAGCAGGATCCCCGCCACGCTCAGCACGCCTTTTACCAGTGAAAACTGGCCGGGGGAGAGGGTAAACGGCCCCATTTTCACCGTCTCAACCCGATCCTCATACACTTTGGCTGGGACAAACACGATCGCCAGATCGCGGTCGTCGCGCCCGACCAGGCCGGGGATACTGGTGGCAACCAGGCGGCGAATACGTGGCTCAATACTGTCAGGATCGAGGGAGTCATGATATTTGATAAACACCGAGGCGGAGGCGGGCTGGACCGGCTCGCCGGGGGCAATACGCTCCGGTAACACCACATGAACGCGCGCCACCACCACCCCGTCGATCTGCGCCAGCGTGGACTCCACCTCTTGCGACAGCGCATAGATATAGCGTGCCCGCTCCTCCATCGGGCTGGAGATGACGCCGCTTTTCTGGAATACCTCGCCCAGATTGGTACGCGCCTTGCGCGGCAGCCCGGCGGCCTCAAGGATATTGACCGAGCGCTCAATATTTTCCGGCGCCACCAGCACCGAGACGCCGGCCTTATCCACACGCTTGCTGGCGGGAATATGGTAGCGGTTGAGTTCGGCAACAATATCGTTGGCATCGTTTTCAGCCAGATTGCTGTTTAGCACGGTGTCGTCGCCGCAGCCGCTCAGCAGCAGGGCCAGACAGCCGACCAGCAGGGCTTTTACCAGAAAAGGTCGCATAGGGTTTACTGTAGGTTGGTTAATTTATCCAGGCTCTGCACGCCCTTGGCGATGATTTTGGCGTTCATCAGGCTCTGCACATAATAGTCCGACAGCGCGGCGTTGGCGGCGCTAAAGTCCAGTGAGTTGGTGGAACGCGAAGCCACTTCCAGATCGCGAAACGCGCTCTGCTGCGCCTGCTGATTGCGGCTGATGGCGCCGGTCAGGCTGCTGATAATATCGGGCGTGCCGCCCGCCTCCGTGGAAGACTCCGGCGCATTCAGCGCCGCGCTGAACCATTGCGCATCCGACTTATTCACCTCTGGAGAGGCGTCGTCCGCTTCTAACGTCACGGAGGTGGTCAGGGAAGGGGAGGTATTATTGACTTTCATCGGTTCGGCTCTTCTGCTAAAGGAAAGAGAGGGAGGAGCGTGACGTTCTCCTCCCCGCCCGCGCTGCTTAGTAGGAGATCTTCACCTGAGCGGCGGCTGACCCGGCCTGGGCCTGGCTGTCAGCGATACCGTTGATGCGCTGGTACTCTGCATCCATCTTGGCCTTTGCAACCTGGTTTTGCTGCATCTCATTTTTCACGCCCTGCATTTCCATCATAAAATCAGCACCGCCCATCGCGCCTGAAAGCTGGCTCAGTGAACCTGCGCCGCCGGTGATCATGTTAGACAGACCTGATGTTACGCCCATGATTATTTCCTCATTAAGGTTGAAGGTGTACTGCAATGGTTTCGCTCATTAAGTGGCGAGCGCGTCGGGCGGGTTCCATAAAAAGCAGAATTTTTTTTGCCAGGAAGAAAACCGCCGTCAGCTGACGGCGGGCAGGGATCAGGCGCTGAGCTTCAGCTGTTTCAGTCGGTGGTAAAGGGTGCGGCGCGGGATGCCCAACTCATGAACCACATCATCAATGCGGTTGCCGTGGCGATGCAAACACTCATCAATCAGGCTGCGCTCAATGCGGCGCAGGCGCTCTTTTAACATGATCGATTCCGCCTGCGGGATCGTCTGCTGGCACAGCACCGGCAGCCCCAGCACAAAACGCTCCGCCGCCGCTTTTAACTCGCGGATATTACCCGGCCAGCTGTGCAGCAGCAGCGCTTCGTCCAGGCCTGGCTGGCGCGGCGGCAGCGGCTGATTCAGGCGCTGCGCAGCATCCTGAATGAACTGACGAAACAGCGGGATAATCAGTTCAGGGCGCGAACGCACGGTGGGCGTAGAGAGCGTAATGGTATTTAAACGGAAATAGAGGTCGCGGCGAAAACGTCCCTCGGCCACCAGCTGTTCCAGCGGCGTCTGGGCGGCAGCGATCACGCGCAGCGTCAGCGGGATGCAGCGGGTGCTGCCGAGCCGCTCAATGGCGCGCGACTCCAGCATACGCAGCAGCTTGGCCTGTACGGTAAGCGGCATGCTGTCGATCTCATCCAAAAACAGGATGCCGTTGTTGGCGGCCTCAATATAGCCGGGGCGTGAATGGCTGGCGCCGGTATAGGCGCCGGAGACCACGCCAAACAGCTCGCTTTCCGCCAGGGTTTCCGGAATTGCGCCACAGTTGACCGGCACCAGCGGGCCGCGGCAGCCGGAGCGCTCATAAATCCGCCGCGCCAGCGTATCTTTGCCGGTACCGGTTTCGCCTTCCAGCAGCACATCCACATGCAGCGGAGCAATGGTCTCAATCAGTTTGTGCAAATGAGCATGGATATCCGCTGCCGGAAAGCTGCAGGACGTTAGCGTTGCGGGATGCAGAGAGGAGATCTCAGCATGGCCGGTGCGCCGGCTCTCATGCGCGGTGCAGCGCGTGCTGGTAGTAATTGCTTTAACCATAATGTCTCCAGTGACTCGACATAAAATGTTGCTGCGTGTAGTGGTACGTCGATAACCTACCGTAAATTGTGAAGTTTTTTTTATGGCATTCGGTTCATAAAAAATTACAAAAGCATTCGGTTTCCTTACTTTCCGCTATAACGATCGCCGACAGCTATCAGTCTGCGCTGATAAACACGTAGGGATTTACAACAGCGCTGTAGGGATTTCCTGACAGCGCGCCGGCTCATCCCTTTAGCCGTGCCGCTTGCAGCTATCCCTTTTCCATCAAGGCTGTCAGATGAAATTTTTATGTCTGTGGTCTGGTGCACATCTCTTATGGCATTCGATGGAACTCCTTTCCCTGCCTTGCCACTTACAAAGCGAGCCAGAGCCTGCCATGCCGTTACAAATGTCAGCAGTATGTAAGTACAGGGCGGCCTGGGATGCTCAATTCATTCATAAACGTAACGTTTAAGCGGAGGATGTATGGGATTCAAATTAGGCGGACTGGGCGGCGGCGCGGGCAGAACAACCATGCCACCGCCAGATTTGACGGGGAAAGGGCGTCAGGACATCGGGCCAAACGGCCCGCGTACTAATACCACGGCTAACAGCACCAACGGCACCGGTAACGGCCCGAACGGCACCAACGGCCCGAATCTTAGTGGCCAGGGCGTTGATGGCAAAAACGGCAAAGGCGGCAAGCTCGGCGGCAATATGCTCGACTTCGGCCTGAATGCTGGCTCGGGCGCGCTGAGCCTGTTGGGGCCAGGCGCACTGGGCGGCCCCGGCGCTACGGGCGGTGCCGGCGGCGCGGCAGGCGGGCAAAACTTGCTTGCGCAGCAGCCGGGCGGACAGAACGGCGGGCTGCTCTCTTCTGCTGGTAAAGGCGGCGGTATTGCGCAGATGCTCCAGCAGCTGCTGATGCTGTTGGGCCTGCAGCAGATGCTGAAAGGCGGCGAAAGTAGCCAGGCACCACAGCAGCAGGCGGGCGCGCCGTCCGGCGGCAGCCAGGCGGCGCAGGGTAATCAGGGCGGCGTCAACGGCATGATCCAGCAGCTGCAACAAATGATGCAGCAGATGATGCAGATGATGCAGCAGCTGACCGGCATGCAGCAGGGCGGCGGTAACAGCGCAGGCGGTCAATCCGGTGGTCAATCTGCTGGCGGCCAGGCCAATGCCCAGTCCGGTGGTGGCAACATGCTGAGCAACTTACTGAACTCGGCGCTGCAAATGACCGGACTGAACGCGTTAATGTCACTGTTGGGCGGCGGTTCCAATAACGGAGTGAAATAATTTCGCTGTACGTTAACGAAGGGGGAGCCATCCCCCTTTTATCCGATCTGCGCGCCATCGCCTTTTTTATAAGCGACGAGCTCTGGTTTAAGTCCCTGCACTCAGGTGCAGGGACTTTTTTATCAGGCTGGCAGTTGGCCCTGGCCGCTGCTGATAATTGAAGCGAAGTTCATTACCTTATCGACGTAGGTGGCATCGCCGGTGCCAGTTTTGGAGATATCATTTAAGTTATTCACGTTAACGTTAAGCGGGCCGGAATTATAGGCGCGCAGCGCCGCACCCATATTGCCGCCAAAATCATTGAGCTGCTCTTTCATATAGAGCGCGCCGGCCATGATGTTATCCTGTGGATTATTAGCGTTGGCGTTCGGTCCTAACAGATCGGGATTTTTACGTTGCAGATCGGCAAAGGTGTTGCTGTTTACCTGCATCAGGCCGCTGTCCTGTAGCCCGTTGCCGCCGTTAACCGTACTGGCGCCAAGGCTGCCGCGCGACTCTTGCCAGATTTGCGCCGCCAGCACTTCGCCCGGCACGCCGGTTTTCGCTGCCGCATTTTGAATAGCGCCTTCATATGGCTTCAATGCTTCCGGCAGATGCAGCCCGCTGCCGCCCGATTGCGTCACGCTCTGACCGCTGCCGCCGGTGGCTGCCGTACCCGCTGGGGCGCCGCTTTGACCGCTGGTGTTGGCCATCTCTCCGACCGGTGCGCTGGCAGGCGCCGGCGCGCTTTGTCCGGCGCCGCTACCGCCGCTCAGCTGCGTCGGGTCGCCGCCCGCAGCCAGGTTCTGTGGTATTCCGCCACCGCCGCCAGAGGTCGGTTGTCCGCTCTGCTGCTGATTTTGCTGACCGGTAAGCTGTTGCAGCAGCGGCATCAGCGAGGTGAGCAGCGCGCTGATGAGCTGGGCCAGCGTCTGGGCGATTTCATTATTTAACGTCTCCTGCGCGGCATCGCCATTCTGCCCAAACAGCGCATTGAGATCGGTACCGCTACTGCCGTTTTGACCAAAATCAATCGAGGTCATGCCGCCGGAAGGCGAGAACGCGCCATTATTCCCTAACGGCAGTTTGTCAGAGAGGCCGCTCAGATCAGGCGGTGTCAGGGGTTGGGAAGGGCTTAGCGCCCCAGGTAATGTAATCATCGGGTCATCCTTATCGCTTAGGGGGTCAGTCTGTTAAGTGGTGCAAAGATGACAAGGGTTCCTTATAAGCGCCTGTTACTTTTTACCACTTCAATAAACCGCTCCCTCACGGGATCTTCCCAGGCTGGGTTCCACACCAGCCCCACCTCCCATGATGCGTAGGGGCCGGACAGAGGAATAAATTCGATGTCATGCGGGGCGATATGGGTAGCGCTTTCAGGAACCAGGGCAATGCCGATGCCAGTAGCTACCAGCGCCAGCAGCGTTTGTATATCGCGTGAGTGCTGGATGACATTGGTATTCACATGATTAAACGCCAGGAAACGCGATATTTGCTGGTTAAGCCCGGGGCCGCGTTCCGGCGTCAGCTGGAGCATCGGGAGTTCGGCCAGCAGGTGGTAATCACTCTCTTGCTGTAGTTTACCGACTAACCCATCTTTTTCTCTGCCCGACACCGCAATGGTCAGCTTTTCTGTACTAAGGCTTATACAGGCTAACGGCGGCTCGACCGGGAGCCGCATAAAAGCCAGCTGTAAGTGGCCCGCAAGCAACCCTTCGGCCTGCTGTGTTGAAGAAATATCCTCCAGGTTGACATTAATCTGTGGGTAGCGGCGACGAAAATGCGCCACCAGCTCCGGGGCAATGCGAATACTGGAGATGCCAAACCCAATCGCTAAGCTTCCCGCTTTGCCGATACTTATGTCATGTGCCTGTTGGCGAAGCTCTTCAACCTGTTTAATCACTGCCTGAATATGCGGCATGAGCTGTTTTCCCGCAGGCGTAAGCTGGCTGCCATGACGACCGCGCATAAAAAGGGGAAGATTCAGCTGATACTCAAGCGCCTGAATCTGTTTCGTCAGAGCAGGCTGGGTAATAAAGAGTCGTTTCGCCGCTTCATGATAATTGCCGGTTTCAATCAGCATTAAAAAAGCGCGTAGTAATTGCGTATCCATTCCAGCAACTTATCACAAGCAAAAAAAATATCATTATATTTTTTGAGGTGTTGCGATTTTAATAGGTTAATGCAGGTAACAAGTAATCGATGCAACTGATATATGACCAGCCCAACTTACCGGAGGCCTCATGAATAAGTTATTCATTTTTTTAATTCATAAAGACGTCGTAGTGCCACAATCGCTGGAAGAATTTGAAGCCGGTGAAATAATTCGTAAGCTTCTGCAGCAGGACTTTTATATTCCTCCTGTTCATATCTACGCGGAGGACAGTACAAAAGCACTCCGGAAGTTTCAGCAATCGCTGAAGGGTAAATCACTTGATCAGAGGATTATACTATGTTGATTTTAGGTATCACCAATAATGATACAGCTGGAGCCTGTATAATACGGGGGTCAGAAATAATAGCTGCAGTACATGAGGAGAGATTTACCCGTATTAAAGCGCATAAAACGTGGCCCACCCAGTCGATAGGTTTCGTTCTTTCTGCAGCGAATAAAACTATAAATGATGTTGATATCATTGCTTATGGTTGGAAGGCAGGTTTTAATGAAAACCACTGCCTTAATTTGTATGTTGAAAGGGTGATTAATGAATGTATATATAACTTTGATAATATTGATATTTTGCAAAAAAGAATTGCTGATGAAATTAATAATGACAAAGAGAAACGAGAAGAGTTTGACAGATTTATTTGGGATAATCATTTACAAAACAAGGTTCGTTATATAGATCATCATGATACGCATGCCTGGGGTGCCTGGCTTTGCTCGCCTTTTGAACAGGCATTAGTCGTAACCTGTGATGGTCGTGGTGATTTTATTTCTCTGTCTATTCGTTATATTAACGAAGGAAAAGAAACTGTATTGCACAGAGAAAAAACGATTGATAGCCTGGGCTATTTTTACGGCAGGATAACGCATCTACTCGGATTTAAAGCTAACCGGCATGAAGGGAAAATAACGGGGTTGTCTGCGTATGGTAACCCAGAGCATGCGCTGCCTTTAATGAAAAAAATGATAGATATTAAATATCATCGTCTGGTAGCTAACTGTGGTGATTATTATTCACCTTCTTATCATGGCTATTCGCCAACGCTGGTTAATGAAATTAATAAATATTCTCCTCAGGATATCGCAGCGGCAGCCCAAAAGCATATGGAAACAATCCTGACAGAACTGATACAACCCTATGTAAAATATCATAAGGTAAAAAATATATGCCTCGCAGGTGGCGTTTTCGGTAACGTGCGTTTAAATCAAAAACTAAAAGAAAATTTAGGTATTGCAAATTTATTTATTCTGCCCTGTATGGGCGATGAAGGTCTGCCACTGGCGGCTGCCGTAACGGCTCAATGGAGAGAAAACCGCCTGCGTATCCGGATGGATACTATGGCGCTGGGAACGGAATATACAAATGATGAGATAGCCTCGATCTTGCAGCAACAGCAGGATCTCATTATCAAAACTCCTGATAATATGCAGCAAGCGGTAATTGATTGCCTTAAAAATAACAACGTAATGGCTTTTTTCCGTGGAAAGATGGAGTTCGGTTCCAGAGCATTATGCAACCGCAGCATTATTTATCATGCAAATAAAAAAGATGTTAATTTATGGTTAAATCAAAAGCTAAAAAGAACCGAATTTATGCCTTTTGCCCCGGTGATTGCTAAAAATCTGGCTGATATCTCTCTGATAAATTGGTCGCCTGCTGATAAAGCGGCTGAATTTATGACGATTACCTATAACTGTAAACCAGTAATGTTATTGCAATGCCCTGCGGTAGTCCATATTGATGGTTCAGCAAGGCCGCAGATAGTAGATACAGAGCAAGATCCTTTTATGTATCAATTATTAAACAGGTGGTATTCCTTAACTGGTCAGCCTTGTTTGGTTAACACCTCTTTTAATCGTCATGAAGAGCCGATAATCAATACGCCTCATGAGGCGTTGAGCGTACTTCGCAACGGAATTATTAATGCTATTAATTTTAATGACACATTTTTAGTGACAAGGAAAGATGATGCCTCAATGGGAAATTAAAGAAATTAAAGCTGTCCTGTTCGATTTAGATGGCGTTATTATTGATTCCAACCAGACGATTATCGATGCATGGACGAAGACCGCTGAAGAGTACGGCTATAAGCTTTCGCAGCGTGATATTGATAACTATATCATTGGCGCCTCTCATACTTTTACACTAGAGCATATTTTACCTGACCAGCCGGAAGCAGTACGTAAGGCTTTTCATCGGAAAGTTGACCGGCGTGAAGAAGCGGCCAGCTATGCTTTAATCAAAGGTGTGCGCCGGTTTATTTCGCAGCTGGAAAAGAGTGAGGTTAGATTAGGACTGGTAACCAGCAGCTGGCCTGGAAAAGTGAACACAGTATTGCAACAGCATCAGCTAAATGTTTTTGACTGCATTATTACAAGGAATGAAGTCAGCCGGGGGAAACCCGATCCTTTGCCTTATCGAACAGCTATTGAAAGGCTTAATATCGAACCGGCTTTTTCTCTGGTGTTTGAGGATTCAAATAACGGGATTACCTCAGCATTAGCTGCGGGAATGAACTGTATTGCAGTAAATAATAGAACAGATAAAAGCCTCGCGTGCATTACTGACTTTACTGAAATTACGGTGGGGCAGGATAATCTACTCTGTCGTTTTTATGGCGAAAACCACGGGATAGGCTGGCGCAGTAAAGTATGAGTGCGGCTCACCGACAGGCAAAAGCGTGCAGAAAAACAATCTGTGCGGCATGCCACAAAACAACAATTCCCTGGCGCGGTTGCGGTTGCATCAGCTGAGTTCACGGCATCATAGCCCTGAGTTGTAAACCAGGGATATGATGATGCGTAAAGATAAATTACTGAACTTCTTAATTAATCAGACCGATTTTTTTGATCCGCAACATGTCAGTGAAGTGTTTACCGCCGCCTGGCTGGCACAGCGATTCGCGATGCAGCGCAACACCGCCAGCCACTATCTCAATCAGCTGGTAGCGCAGGGCGAGCTGATAAAAATCAACGGCCGCCCGGTCTGCTTTCTGCATAAGGCCAGCTTTGAGCAACAGTTCTTTCCGCTGTCGCGTAGCGAATACGCCAGCATCGCCGAACTGCTGGCGGAAGAGGGCGAGCCTGCGCCAGAGGCCGATCACTTCGCCCTGTTGATCGGTCATGACGGCAGCCTGAAAAAACCTATTGAACAACTTAAAACCGCGCTGTTTTATCCCGACGGCGGGCTACCGCTGCTGATTACCGGCGACAGCGGCACCGGCAAAAGCTATATGGCGCAGTTGCTGCATGAATATGCTATCGCTCAGCAGGTGATCGCGCCCGATGCGCCCTTTATCAACGTTAACTGCGCCCAGTACGCCAGCAACCCGGAGCTGCTAACCGCCAACCTGTTCGGCTATGTCAAAGGCGCCTTTACCGGCGCAGCGCATGACAGGCCCGGCGCGTTTGAGGCGGCGCACGGCGGCGTTCTGTTTCTGGATGAGGTTCATCGCCTGCCTCCGGAAGGGCAGGAGAAGCTGTTTACCTGGCTCGATCGCGGTGAAATCTACCGGCTGGGCGAAACCGCGCAGGGACAGCGGGTAGAGACTCGGCTGATTTTCGCCACCACCGAAGAGGTGCACAGCACTTTTCTGACCACCTTTATCCGTCGCATTCCAATCCAGGTGATGCTGCCCGATCTGGCGAGCCGCAGCCCGCAAGAAAAGCAGGCGCTGATGATGCAGTTTTTCTGGCGTGAGGCGCAAAAGGTCGGTGGACGTTTACGCCTTAGTCCGCGGCTGATCGGCGCGCTGGGCAACCATATCTGGCGCGGCAACGTAGGTGAAATGAAAAACGCGGTGAAATACAGCGTCGCCACCGCCTGGGCGCGGCAAATGAGCCGCGAGACGATAGAGGTTACCCTGCACGATCTGCCGGAAACGGTGATGGCGCAGTTGCCGGCTATCGAAGAGACGCAGGCGGAACCGCTGGTGATCGACCAGTCCGTAGCCCTGCCCTGGCTGCTGCGTCAGCAGGATAGCGCGCGGCTGCTGATTCAGGATGCGCAGCTTGGCGTGCTGGCGCTGTTTGAAAACTGGCGCAGCGGAGAGCTGGCATGGGAAGAGATGGAAAAGCGCATGGGCAATGAGATTGAACGCCTGTTCGACCAGCTTATCTTTACCCATCGCAACCAGCAGGAATCCTCGATGCTGCTGCTGACCAGCAGCCAGGTGCGGGAAGAGTTCTACCGGCTGGAAAAGCGTTTCAGCCTGCAGTTTAACGGCAACTGCATTTACGCCCTGAGCCATTATCTGCTGCATCGCGCCAGCGAAACGCCCGCGCGCCTGAATGCGGAATTGATCCGCCAGCTTTCACAGTGCCTGGAGCAGCGCTATCCGCTGCTCTGTCGCTTTTGTCATGAGGTGCTGGCAGCGGTAACCCACAAGCTTGATCTGCATCCACAGCGTATCGATGCGCTGCTGTTGATCCTCTGGCTACAGAAAAGCGGCGTACTGAGCCAAAAACAGGTCACGCGGGCGGTGATTCTGGCGCACGGCTACGCTACCGCCAGCAGCATCGCCAACGTGGCGAACCGTCTGCTGAAAAACAATCTGTTTGAATCTTTCGATATGCCGCTGGACGTCACGCCGGACGTCATCGCCAGCGAGGTAATGCGCTATATCGAGCGCAACGCGCTGGCTTCCGGGCTGGTCATTCTGGTGGATATGGGATCGCTTAACGCCATCTATCAACATTTTAATCGCCATATCACCACGCCGGTGGCAATTATTAATAACGTCTCGACGCGCATGGCGCTGTATGTCGGCGAGCGCATTCTACGCGGTGATTTGCCCGAAGCGATTGTCAGCGAAGTGGCGGACGATCTGCCGGTTGAGCATCAACTGATCTGGCCGGTACAGGATAAGCCGCGCGCAATCATTACCACCTGCGCCACCGGTCTGGGCGCGGCCAATAACCTGAGCGCACTGCTAAAGGCCAGTATCCCAGAGACGCTGGCGATAGAGATGGTCGCCTGCGATTACGACAGCCTGATCGATCCGCTGAAGCGTGAACCGCTGCTGGCGCGCTATGAGGTGATGGCGGTGGTCGGCACTCTCGATCCGCATCTGCCGGTGCCGTGGATTTCGCTGGAATCGCTGATCGCCGGCGCGGGCAGCGCCACGCTGAGGGCGTTATTCGGCACGCTGACCAGCGCCGATCAGGTCGAAGAGATCAATAACCAGCTGGTGAAAAACTTCTCGCTGCGCCGGGTGATTGAGTCGGTGACTATTCTGGATACCGGCAAAGTGATCAATCAGGTCGAGCAATTTTTACTGCGTTATGAGCATCTTGCCGGGCTGGCGCTGACCAACGATCGCAAGGTAGCGCTCTATATTCATATCAGCTGTTTGATTGAGCGGCTTATCCGCCAGGCGGCGATTCAGCGCTACAGCGGGCCGCAGCGTCCGTCGCAGGCGCTTAACGCGCTGCGCGAGGCGTTTAGTGTCATTGAGGCCAGCTACAGTGTCAAAATCCCCGATGCCGAGCTGCATTACATCCACGATATTCTGCATCGAGAAACCGAATTTATCCCGTCAGATCAAGAGTTTTAGTCTTGTTTAACCCTGTGCCGCGCGGCGCGCCACTATATCTGGCACGCCGCTTGCTCTTATTAACGCGTGGAACCGCTTGATGAGGTCAGGATGAAACGTCACTACATTTTTGCCAGCCACGGCTCGTTTGCCGCCGGCATTCGTCAATCCGTTGAGTTAATTCTGGGTGAGCAGCCGCATTTGCACGCGCTGTGCGCCTATGTGGATGAAAACGACGATTTAACCCGCCAGGTCGATAGCCTGATGGCCGCCTTTACGCCGCAGGATGAGCTGATCGTCATCACCGATATTTTCGCTGGCAGCGTGAATAACGAATTTATTCGCTATCTGCATCGGCCCGATTTTCACCTGCTGGCGGGATTAAATCTGCCGCTGGTGATTGAGATGCTGATCGCGCCGCCCAACGAGCCGGCGATCCAGCTGATAAACGAGGCACTGACTAACGCTCGCGAGGGCATGCAGTACTGCAATCAGACCATCAGCAGCGCCAGCTGCGCGGATAAAGATTTCTGAGCGAGGAGGATAACAATGATAAAGCTCTTACGGGTCGATCATCGACTGTTACACGGCCAGGTCGCTTTTTCCTGGACGCAGTACATCGGCGCCGACTGCATTCTGATCGCCAATGACGATGTGCCCAACGATGAGTTGCGTAAAACCACCATCAAGCTCGCCAAACCGCCAGCGGTAAAGCTGGTAATCAAAAACATCGACGACGCCATCGAAGCGATCAAAAGCGGTGTCACCGATAAATATAAGCTGTTTATCGTGGTGGAGTCGGTGACCGACGCCTGGCGGCTGGCGACGGCGGTGCCGGACATCACCAGCATTAACCTCGGCGGCATTAAAGCCAAAGAGGGCAGCCGTAATATTTCTAAGGCGATCAACGTGCTGCCGGAAGAGATCTCGCTGCTGGAGGAATTGACGCAGGCGGGCAAAGAGATCGAGATCCGTCAGGTGCCGGGCGATCGCAAACAGCTGTTTAGCGAAGCGCTGTAGCGCGGGGAGCGATGATGACAGAAGCATTATTGCTGGGGCTGGTGGCGTTTATCGCTCAGTCTGAATATGCCTTAGGCACCTCGCTGCTCTCCAGGCCGATCGTCACCGGCCTGCTGACCGGGCTGGTGCTGGGCGATGTGCAAACCGGCGTGATGATGGGCGCGACGCTGGAGCTGGCGTTTATCGGCTCTTTCTCGGTGGGCGCCTCGATTCCGCCCGATGTGGTGACCGGCGGCATTCTTGGCGTCGCTTTCGCCATTACCTCCGGCGCGGGCACTGAAACGGCGCTGCTGCTCGGCCTGCCGATCGCCACGCTGACGCTGGTATTGAAAAACATTTATCTCGGACTGTTTATTCCCACGCTCAGCCATAAGGCAGATGCCTATGCGGAGCAGGGCAATACCGGCGGCATTGAGCGTATGCACCTGCTGGCGGGCTTTGGCCTGTCGCTGATGCTGGCGACCATTGTCACCGTCTCCTTCCTGGTGGGCAGCGGCGCGGTAAAAAGCCTGCTCGACGCCATTCCGGAGTTTATTAAGCACGGGCTGAGCGTCGCCACCGGCATGATCCCGGCGCTCGGTTTCGCCATGCTGGCGCGGCTGCTGATTAATAAAAAGGTGGCGCCTTACTTTTTCCTCGGCTTTGTGCTGATGGCCTATCTCAAGATTCCGGTAACCGGCATCGCCATTCTCGGGGCGATTGTCGCGGTGGTAATGGTCAATATGACGCAGCAGCCGGTCCAGCGCGCCTCAACGGCAGAAGGAGTGAACGATGACGAAGATGATTTCTGATAACCCGCAGCAGCCGCAGCCGCAGATTACGCCGCGCGACCTGCGCCGTGTCTTCTGGCGCTCGTTCCAGATGGAGTTCTCCTGGAACTATGAACGGCAGATGAACCTGGCCTTCGTCTACGCGATGATGCCGGTGCTGAAAAAGCTCTATACGCGCCATGAGGATCTGGTGAGCGCGCTAAAGCGCCATCTGGTGTTCTTTAATACCACGCCGCATATCGTCACGCTGATCCTCGGCATCACCGCCGCGATGGAAGAGAAGAACCGCAACGACGGCGGCCTGGATAGCGCCTCGATCGATAACGTTAAAGCGTCGCTGATGGGGCCGCTGGCCGGGCTGGGCGACTCCTTTTTCTGGGGCACGCTGCGGCTGATCGCCACCGGCATCGGCACCAGTCTGGCGCTGAAGGGCAATATCCTCGGGCCGATCCTGTTTGTGCTGATCTTTAACGTACCGCATATCCTGGTGCGCTGGCTGTTTACCCGCTGGGGCTACGTGTTGGGCACCGGCGTACTACAGCGCATCCAGCAAAGTGGAATGATGGAAAGCGTGACCTACGGCGCCTCGATTATCGGCCTGATGGTGGTAGGCGCGATGACCGCCTCGATGATTGATATCACTATTCCCATCACTTTTGGCGCGGGCGAAGCGAAAACGCAGGTGCAGGAGATTATTAACGACATCATGCCCTGCCTGCTGCCGCTGGTGAGTTTCGGCATTGTCTACTGGCTGCTGGGCAAAAAGGTACAGCCGCTGGCGATTATTGGCGGGATGGCGGTAGTCGGCATCCTGGGTTCATGGATTGGTCTGTTCTGAGGAGATAACGATGTCGGTCACGATGATGAACTGTATCGAACGCGAACCGGAGGTGCTGGCGCGTATTCTGCAGGAATATCCGCACAAGCTGGCTCCGGTAGCGCAGCTGCTGGCGCAAAAACCGCTGCGACGCCTGCTGATTCTGGCTACCGGATCGTCGCTGAATGCTGCCCAGTGCGCCGCTTTCGCCTTCAGCCAGTGGGCGAATATTCAGGTCGAGATCAAGGAACCGTATCCCTTTACCCATTATGAGCGGTTTGATGAGGCTACCGACTGGGTGATCGCGCTGTCGCAGAGCGGCAAAAGCCACTCCACGCTGGTGGCGCAGCGCAAGGCGCAGGCGGCGGGGCGCAAGGTCTACTGCCTGACCGCTGACAGCAACAGTCCGCTGGCGCGTGAGGCCGATGCGGTGCTGGATATTAACTGCGGCATTGAGCCGGTCGGCTTTGTGACCCTGGGCTTTAGCGCCACGGTATTGAACTTGCTGCTGATCGCCATGCTGGCCGGTGAAGCGCAGGGAAGGCTGGATGCCAGCGATCGCGACAACACGCTAAGCGCACTGCGCGATCTGACGCAGCGGCTGCCGGAGGTAATACGCCGCACCGATGCGTTTATTAGCCAACATCAGGCGGTGCTCGCCGCCGCGCCGCGCTATGTCGCTGTCGGCTACGGTGGGCTGGTAGGCGTGGCGCAAGAGTTCGAGACCAAGTTCACTGAGACGGTGCGCTGTCCGTCGAGCGGCTTTGAGCTGGAAGCCTATATGCACGGCCCTTATCTGGAGGCAAATAACGCGCATGTGATGCTGTTTATTGAGGATGCGCCGCATCCGCGCCTTGCCGCGCTGCGCGACTATATGCGACCGCATGTTAAAGCGGCCTTTACCCTCAGCGCGCAGGGCGAAAGCAGCGATAACCAGCTGGGGCTGAATGCCGCGATCGATCCGCTACTGGCACCGCTGTTATTAATCGTGCCGGTACAAATCATGGCTTATCGGGTAGCTACGCTAAAAGGCATTAATTTAAGCGTGCGGATATTTGACGATTTCGACCAGGTGCTGAAAAGCAAAATTTAATTCCTCAGGAGAAAAAATATGTTGGGTTTTAATCAGGACGAGTACCTGACCAGTGCTCGTGAGATCATCGCTGCGCGTAAAATCGCCGAACAGGTAGCGGAAAATATTCATCAGGCCGGTTACAGCAATCTATTTTTTGCCTCGGTAGGCGGCTCGCTGGCACCTATGATGGCAATAAATGAGTTCGCGAAAGAGTGTACTTCGCTGCCGGTTTATACCGAACAGGCCGCAGAATTAATTAATAAGGGCAACAAAAAATTAAATAAAGATTCGGTGGTGATTACGCTTTCTAAATCGGGCGATACCAAAGAATCGGTGGCGATTGCGCAATGGTGTAAGGCGCAGGGTATTCGCGTTGTCGCCATTACTAAAAATGAAGATTCGCCGCTGGCCAGCAATGCCAGCTGGCATATTCCGATGCGCCATAAAAATGGTGTGGAATATGAATATATGCTGCTGTACTGGCTGTTCTTCCGTCTGGTGGCGTTGAATGGCGAATTTGCCGATTATGACCGTTTCGCCAGCCAGCTGGAGCTGTTACCGGAGAATCTGCTGCAGGCCAAGCGTGATTTCGATCCGCGTGCCGATGAGATTGCCCGTCACTATCATGACCGTGACTATATGATGTGGATCGGCGGCGCGGAGATGTGGGGCGAAGTCTATCTTTTCTCGATGTGTATCCTGGAAGAGATGCAGTGGAAGCGCACCAAATCGGTCAGTTCGGCGGAGTTTTTCCACGGCACGCTGGAACTGCTGGAGAAAGAGGTGCCGCTGTTCCTGGTGAAAGGCGAGGGCAAATGTCGAACGCTGGACGATCGGGTTGAGGCGTTTGCCCGTAAGATCAGCGACCATGTGGTGGTGATCGATCCGCGTGATTATCGCCTGACCGGGATAGATGATGCCTTCCGCTGGATTGTCGCCCCCTGCGTAGCCTCAACGCTGCTGGTGGATCGTCTGGCGGCGCATTTCGAGCACTATACCGGCCACGATCTCAACATCCGCCGCTATTACCGCCAGTTTGATTATTAATGCCCGCTGCCCTCTCCTGTACCGGAGAGGGCGGCTTCTGGTTTAACTTCGCCCGGTAAAAGGTGCATAATAGATGCATCTTTTTTTATGGGTGAAATAACCATGTCTGACAGTAATAAAGCAGGGCACACTTTTCTGGCCAGCCTGGGCAAAACCCGGCTGCGTCCCGGCGGCGCTGAGGCGACCGAATGGCTGATTGCGCAGGCGGGGCTGAATGAACAAAGCCGGGTGCTGGAGATTGCCTGTAATATGGGCACGACGGCGATCGAGCTGGTTTCCCGTTTCGGCTGCCATGTTCACGCTGTCGATATGGATAAGCAGGCGCTGAGCAAGGCGCGTGACAATGTCGCTGGCGCCGGACTTAGCGAGCGTATTCAGCTTAGCGAAGCCAATGCGCACCATCTTCCTTTTCCTGATAACAGCTTTGACGTAGTGATTAATGAAGCCATGCTCACCATGTATGCGGATAAAGCGAAACAGCGTCTGGTACAGGAATATTATCGCGTATTAAAACCCGGCGGCTGCCTGTTAACGCACGATATTATGTTAACGCACGGGCCGCTGCCGGTTAGTGCGGATAGCCAGCTGCAGCAGGTAATAAAATCTAACGTTAGTCCAATGAGTAAAGCGCACTGGCAGCAGCTGTTTCGGCAGAGTGGCTTTAGCCAGGTACAAACCCATAACGGTAAAATGACGCTGATGTCGCCACGCGGCATGATTAAAGACGAAGGCCTGTTAAGAACCGGGAAGATTATTTTTAACGGAATGAAAAATCGGGAAAATCGGCAGCGTTTTCTAAGTATGCTGCGCTATTTCCACGCTCAGCGAAAACATATGAATTATATTGTTTGCTGCTCACGTAAAAGTTGAGAAGCGGCGGGTGAGGCGCTCGCCCGCCGCAATTAAATAAGTGATTAATGCGGAAGGGTTATTAGCGGTCCTTGCCAGAGGGACTTGTTTGCTATAAATAAATTTTGGTATGTATCAAAAATATAAAACTTCAATTCATAATTAGGGGTCGGGAACGTTATATTAAGCGTCTGGATTGTTGCGGGATTACAGGGGTAGCGTGAAATGGATACCACAGAAGAACTTAACGGAACGTATTTTTATAACGGGTTACCTAATCTAACTAACTATGAATTGATTTTCTGGATTTTGCTTGAGGAAACAGAAAACAGCTGGGTGTTAGTGATGTTTTTGGTGTTGCGGGCATAATCCCTGGTGACAATAGTATTGAAATACCTGGGAAACCGATCACGGCAACGCGTGGAACATCTCCTGCATCACTATTTTTTCGCAAACATCTAAGCTATCAATTCAAAAGAAATGTCTTACCTACATTAACAAAGAAATCATTTACTATGCGAGGCTTGAAGATCAAATGGACTAATAATTTGGGCGCATTTGTTGGACGTTCTGTCCCTGTCCTTGGCTGGGTTTTTTTAGTCACTGATATTACAATGATCACTCACAGAACCCTTCATTGTTACAACTTGTTAGCAAGGCCAGAGGATAAAGTATGGTGAACAACACGTTGGAAAAAGATGTCCGCCAGTTTATTGAAAAAAAATTGCCGGTGGTAACAACGTTGCTTTTGAAAAAGGTTGTTATCGATGAAGATGAGCCATTACAGAGCCTGCATGAATGGGACGATGTTGTCGATATGACAGAGGCTTATTTTCAACATTTTAATGTAAGCCCAGAAAATTTTTCACTGCGAAACTACTATCCTTGGGAAATCTCGTTTTTTAAGCGCAAAAATCAAAATTTGGATAAATCCGCCCTCACCATACGTATGTTTATTGAATCAGCCAAAGCGGGCCGCTGGTTGTACGATTAGCTGAGCACGCAAGCGGAGCCTGTGCCTGTACGTCACGTTTTCTGATTTGATGCTCGCCGATAGCCTGCCGCTGAGTAAACCGCCGCCCGGCATTGTTTTCCCGCCGGTTCCTGCCGCTGAGTAAACCGCCATCCGACATGATATCCCGCCCGCTCCTGCCGCTGAGTAACCAGCCGTGCAGGCCAGTCAGATCCTCTGGGTGCAAACGTTGTTCCGAACAGGCAACGCCGCCTGAAGCCGGAGCCTGGTCGACCTTTGACAACAAAGTTCACAATAAAAGTTGTGCCTGCTGGCGTAACCAGGGTTAATTTGTTGTCACTAAGAATAAGCGCCCGCAACAGCAGGGCAGGGAAATCAGGAGAAACTATGCGTAACACCACTAAAATTTTATTTTCGGGCGCATTGATCGGCGCGCTGGCATTCACTTCTGTTGCCCAGGCGGAAGGCGAGCAGCAGGCTGCGCCGGCGGAAACCGTGCCGCAAACGCCAGCCCAGCAGAACCCAGCGCAGGGCGTGCCACAGACGCCGGCTCAGCAGGACCCAACGCAGATGCAAACTCAGGGCGCGCCAGAATCAGCGGTGCCGCAGGACCCGACGCAAACCCGCCCGCAGGTTGACCCGGCGGCGCCAGATGCGGCTCAGCAGCAACCGAAAGAGCCGTATGAAGTGACCGAATTCTTTAGCGATGCGCAGCGCTACACGGTGGGCTCTCAGGTGCCGGAAAAATATCGGGCGAAGAGCTATGAAATTACCGAATGGCAAAAACGTCACCTGCCTGCGCCGGATGCCGGCAGTCACTGGACCTATATGGGCGGCAACTATGTGCTGATTTCCAATGCCGACGGCAAAATCATTAAAGCCAAATCAGGCGATATTTTCTTCCATTAATCGATTACCGGCCAGCAGCAATGCTGGCCAGTAATCTCTCCTGTTTTAACCTTTAACAGAGAGCATCTTGTGTCGGGTCAGCTTTAACCGGTGATTTAAGCCTGGCTAAAGCGTTCGGCGCGGAAGGTAGCGAGCATGGGGTGCGGCTCGCCACTGACGATCTCTTCCGCCAGCAGCTCACCGGCAATCAGCGCCAGCGTCGCGCCGGAGTGGGTAAAGGCGACAAAGCAGCCCGGTACCTTTTGCAGCTCGCCAAATACCGGATTGCCATCGCCCGGGATCGGCTTCAAACCTATTTTCCAGCCGCTGGCTCGCAGCGCCGGCTGACCGGCGATCAGTTTGCTGGCCTCATCCAGCAGCTCCTGTACCACCGGCTCCGGTATACGGTATTCGCCATCGCCAACAACAGAAATATGTTCTTCATACCAGTCATGATCCACCGCCAGCGTATTGCCCGGGTTAGGCCGCACGGCGGCGCGTGGCGTATTCATCACTACATCAATTGGCGTATCGACAGGGTCGGTGAGCACCAGCATCGAGACCGGCGAGCCGTTGGGGATAGTGACACCAAGCGGTGCAACCACATCCGGCGTTTGCGGCCCGCAGGCGACCAGCACGTTATCCGCCGCCAGCTCACCGGCGCGCGCGGTGCTGACGCCGCTGGCGCGTCCGTCGGCATCGGTTTTCACCGCGACCTTACCGGCATGCTCAATCAGCTTGCCGCCGCGCTGATGAAACTCTTCCATCAGCCAGCCGATCAGATGCGGCAGGCTAACCCAGCCTTCGCCGGCATTGTAAATAGCACTGTCGGCCAGCGCCTGCGGCGCGATATTCAGCGTAAAATCCGCGATGTTTTTCGGGCTGACCAGCGCGGAATCATAGCCGTGCGCTTTTTCATAAGCGTGACGCGCCTGTGTGCCGCGATCGTCATCCGCCGCCCAGTACAGACCGCCGTCAAAGCGCAGCCAGGGCAGATCGGGATGGCGGGCAAACAGCGTACGGTAGCGATCGATACCCGTCATTCGCAGCATATGATATTCATGGGCGCGTTCGCCGGCGGAATTGAGCCAGGAGAGCGAGCGTCCTGAGGCGCCGGAACCCAGCGCCGCTTCGGTAACCAGCGTCACCTGCGCGCCCTGGCGCAGCAAATGCACCGCGCTGGAGACGCCAATCGCGCCGCCGCCGATCACCACAACAGATTTCTGATTATTTTCCAGTGACATAGCGTTAATCCTTATTCAGGTAAGAAAACAGGCTGTCCGTTTCAGGCGTTGCGGACGGCGTAACGGTTATGGAGATCTTCAATCAGGCGCAGCGTCGCCAGCGCATCAGCGGCTTCTACTGGCGATGGCGCGCCTTCCAGCAGCGCATTCGCCAGCAGACGATAAAAGGCGGGATAGTCGCCGCGCTCGGTCTTAATGATGCGATCCTGATGATCCTGAGTCAGCGTGCCCCAGCGGCTCGATTCTTCCTCTCCCCAGGCGGCATCAAGTGGCGTTATGCCCGCGGCCAGCGCCGGTTCCTGATTATCCAGGCCCCATTTGCTGAAGCCCGCCCGGCTGCCCAGCAGGTGAAAACGCGGCCCCTGACGCGCCGCCAGCCCGTTCATCCACAGGTGCGTGCGCACGCCGCTAACGTGCAGCAGCGAAACAAAACTATCTTCGTCGGCATCGGAAAGCGCAGGTTGCGTATGGCGCGTCAGTTCAGCGTAGCTGTCGGCGACCGGGCCAAAAAGCTGAAGCGCCTGATCGATCAGGTGACTGCCCAGATCCAGCAGCAGGCCGCCACCTTGCGCGATAGCGGCGTGGTCGCGCCAGTTGCCGAAGCCCTGCGGCCGCCACCATTCAAAACGTGATTCAAAGCTGCGAATATCGCCCAGCGCGCCCTGGCTCAGCAGTTTTTTTATCGTCAGGAAATCGCCATCCCAGCGGCGGTTTTGAAACACCGTCAGCAGCGTACCAGCAGCCTGAGCGGCGGCGATCAGCGCCTCGCCGTCCCGGCTGTGCGCAACAAAAGGCTTATCAATGACCAGATGCAGTCCGCGCGCGATGGCGGCCTCCGCCTGGGCGCGATGCCCCTGCGGCGGCGTGCCCAGCACCAGCAGATCCAGCTCGATATCACCCGCGTCTATCTGCTGTAACAGCTGATCCCAGCTCTCTACCAGGCGCGCCTGGGGGTAGCGTTGCCGGGCCTGCGCCTGGCGTTCAGCATCACCGGTAACGATCGCGTTCAGCGTAAAATGCGCATCGGCGGCGATCAGCGGCGCATGAAAGACCTGGCCGGAAATGCCGAACCCCACCACCGCCGTGCGGATTTTTCCTTGCAGCAGCGCCATTACAGCACCTCCGATAAAAAGCGACGCAGACGCGCCGACTGCGGACGTTCGAAGATCGCTTCCGGCGTGCCGGTTTCTACGATCTCTCCTTCATCCATAAACACCACCTGATCGGCTACTTTGCGCGCAAAGCCCATTTCATGGGTGACCACCACCATGGTCATGCCGCGCTGGCACAGGTCTGCCATCAGGTTGAGCACCCCTTTCACCAGTTCTGGATCGAGCGCCGAAGTCGCCTCGTCAAACAACATCACTTCCGGGTCCATCGCCAGCGCACGGGCAATGGCGACGCGCTGCTGCTGACCGCCGGAAAGATCGCGCGGACGGTGATCGGCGCGCTGCGTTAATCCCACCTCATCCAGCCGCAGGCGGGCGATCGCCATCGCCTGCTGTTTCGGCAGCTTTTTGATTTTCCACGGTGCCAGCGCCACGTTTTGCAGCGCGGAGTGGTCGGGGAACAGGTTGAAATGCTGGAATACCATTCCGATGCGCAGGCGCAGCGCGTCCGGCTTATCCTTCAGTACCGAGCGGCCGGAGAGCAGTACATCGCCCGCTTTCGGCTCATGTAGCCGGTTGATGCCGCGCAGCAGCGTCGATTTACCGGAGCCGGACGGGCCGATAATGCAGGTGGTGGTGCCCGCCGGGATCTGTAGCGAGACATTGCGCAGCACCTCAATATCGCCATAGGCCAATGTCAAATTACGCAGCTCAAGGCTGGCGCCGTGAAAGGCCGCTTCCTGTTGGTGGTCGGCGGCTAAGGCATTATTCAGCATACTGTTGCTCCCGATGGCGGGTGAGAGGGGCAGGGCGTTCAGCCGCCAGCGCTTTTCCGCTCTGCTGCTGCACTTCATCAACTTCTTTCAGGCCACTTTGCGGCGCACTGGCGCGGCGGCGGCCGTTGCGGTAGCGATCATCGATGACATTGACCAGGTGGGTCATCGGCACGGTGATCACCAGATAGAACAGACCCGCCAGCATTAGCGGCGACAGGTTACCGGTGAGGACGGCGGCATCCTGACCCACGCGGAACAGCTCGCGCTGCCCCACCATCAGGCCCAGCAGGTAGACCAGCGAAGAGTCTTTAATAATGGAGATAAACTGGTTCACCACCGCAGGCAGCACGCGGCGGATGCCCTGCGGAATAATGATCAGCGCCATCGCCCGCGCGTAGCTCATGCCCAGCGCGCGGCACGCTTCCAGCTGGCCTTTTTCCACACTCTGAATGCCGGAGCGGAAAATCTCACCCATATAGGCACTGGCGATCAGGCTGAGGGCAAAAATACCAAGCGGATAGGGTGTAGGGCCAAACAGCTGATAGCTGAAGCGCGCCAGGCCCTGGCCGATCAGCAGGATGGTTAAGATCGACGGCAGGCCGCGAAACAGATCGGTATAGATACGCGACGGCAAGCGCAACCAGCGCGAAGGGGAGATCGCCATCAGCGCCAGCATCAGGCCGAAGGTGGTGCCCAACAGAGTGGCGGCAAGGGAGATGATCAACGTATTGATTAAACCCGTGCCCAGCAGCTGGGGAAAAACCGCCAGCATTGAGGGAAAATCAAAGAAGGTACGCGACAGAATCTCGAACAGGTCCATAGTAAGCACTCGCTTTTTTAGGGGCGGGGACGCAAGCGCCCCGCCCGGTGGATCGGGCTATTCTCTGAGCAGGCGGTATTACTGCGCGGCTGGCAGGTACTGTTTCGGCATCGGCGAACCCGGGAACCACTTCTCATAGAGGCGTTTCCAGGTGCCGTCCTGCATGGCCTCTTTGATGGCTTTATCCAGCGCGGCTTTTAGCTGCGGTTTCTGTTTAGCGATTGCGATGCCGGCAGGCGCATCAAAGGAGGGAATATCTGCCGCGTGAACCAGTTTAAAGCGGTCGGCATAGCTTTTAGCCGCCTCGTAGTCGAGGAAGACAGCATCCAGTGTGCCGTTATTCAGTGAGGAGATGGCGGCATTGTTATCAGGGAAGCGCACCAGATCGGTTTGTAGAAAATGCTTAGCCGCATAGCTTTCCTGCAGCGTGCCCTGCACCACGCCCATGCGCCGTTTCGCCAGCGTCTCGACGCCTTTTATGCCGGTATCGCTGCGCGTCAGCACCGACAGATAGCCGGCCAGGTAACCAGTGGTAAAATCTACGGTTTTGGCGCGTTCCGGCGTAATGCCGATCGCCGCCACGCCGGCGTCATACTGACCGTTAGCCACCGCCGGCAAAATGCCGGAGAAATCCTGACCGATAAAGTCGACCTGTTTCACGCCCAGGCGGTGGGCGACATTCGTAAAAAACTCAATATCGAAGCCGGTAAAATTGCCTGCGGCGTCGGTAAAGGTGTAGGGTTTTGCATCGCCCAGGCTGGCAACGCGCATATGACCCGGTTCGATCAGTCCATAGGGATTGTTGTCCGCCGCGCTGGCCGGGACAGAGAGAGTGACGATTGAAGCCGAGGCGATGAGCGCAACGGCCATTCTGAACAGGATGTTGTGCGATTTCATAAGCAGTCCGTTTTTGTTGTCTAAACATCAACGACTATTGAAACCGGGGACGATTAATTAGTATGAGTCCGGTCTCAATGCAGGTGCTGATAAGGGATAAGTCCGCTTGTGAGACCGGTCTCAAATCAGTTACAGTGATATTAAGCACAGCCTTTCAGAGCCGTCAATGATCGATCCTTCAACCTGTGATTCGAATTAATTATGACAAGCACAAATTTGCGGAGAGCGCCAACCGCTGCTGATGTAGCGCGTGAGGCGAAGGTATCAAAGGCGCAGGCGGCCAGGGCGCTGGGCGGCTACGGCTCCGTCAGCGATGAGGTGATGACGCGGGTGCTGGCGGCGGCGGAACGGCTCGGCTACCGCCCCAATGAGTTGGCGCGCAGCATGAATACCGGCCGCTCGAACACGCTGGGAGTGATTGTCGGGGATATTGAAAACCCGCATTTCGGCCTGGCGTTACGCGGGATCTCGGACGTGGCGCGTCAGGCCGGCTATCATGTGATCCTTAGCAACAGCGATGAGCAGCTAAGCATTGAGCAGGAGGCGGTGCGCGTGATGCTGGAAAAGCGGGTGGATGGGATTATCGTCGCGCCCAGCAGTTCTGCGGCCGACGATAACGCCCATTTAACTCAGGTGTTGACGGAAGGGCGGGCGCTGACGCTGTTTGACCGCGCGGTTTATCATCTGGCGGTTGAGGTGATCGGCGTCGATTTTACCCGCTCGGCGCAGCAGGCGACGCAGGAGCTGCTGGAAGCAGGACACCGGCGCATCGCCTACGTGACCAGCATGAACTCCAGCGAACCCTATCGCCGCCCGGAGGATATGGGCCTGACGCCGGTTGCCCAGCGTATCGGCGGAATGGAGCGCGCCTTCAGCGTGGCGGGTGTGCCTTTCGACCCGGCGCTGATTAAGCCCAACGCGCTGGATGATGCGGCGGTGGCGCGTATCGTTGGCGAGCTATTTGACGACGCCGCGCCGCCTACGGCGGTGATCGCCTCCGATAGTCTGATTGCCCAGGCGCTGCTGCGTGAGTTCCATCTGCGCAACCTGCGCATTCCGCAGGATCTTTCGTTTGTGATGTACGATAACTTTCCGTGGACGGAGATCGTTTCGCCGCCGCTGTCGGTGATTGCGCAGCCGGTCTATGAAATGGGCTGCGAGGCGGCGCGCCGTATTATCGCTCAGATTCGCGGCGAAGACCCCGGCGCGATGCCGGAGTTCGCCACACGCTATATTCGGCGCGGATCTACTGGCCCGGCACCACGTTAATTTCCACCAGACCGATCCCCAGCTTGCGTGGATCCTGGCCGATAATATTCCCTTCGTTGGAGAGCTGCGGCTCCGGCGGGGTAAACACCAGCTGGCGGCTGCCTTCAGGATTAGTGAAATGCAGCGTTACCGTGCTGACTTCGTGGCTCAGGGTAAGCATTTGCTGTTGGCTGCCCACGCGCACCGGGATCGGGCGCTGGGCATTCGGGCCGAACGCTTTCGCCCGGATCACTATGTCAAAACGCGGCGGCAGCGGCTGGGCATACTCAATCGTCACCGCTGGCGCCAGGTTGGCGTTAGACCAGCGCCCCCACGCTTCAGGCCGGGAAATGCCGCTGAAATCTTTTACCGCCAGCGGCGCGCCCGGCACGTCAAATTTAAAGCTGTCGGCCTGATAGCGAATGTCATGGTCGGCGACTTTCAATGCGGCGACGTTTTGCCGCCAGCGCTGCTGATCCAGCGGCTGTTGCGGGATGGTGACCGCGCTTTCCCAGTTCGCCTTATCGATATGCTGAACCTGCGGCTGCGCGCCCAGCTGCCCCTGCGCCACACAGAGATCGGTGGAAATCGCCAGCGCAGGCTGCCACAGACGCGCCATCTTAAAGCAGCGATCCACCCAGACAAATTTATCCCCGGCGGCGAAATCGGCCAGCTGATAGCGCAGCGGCGCGGCATATTCGCCTTCCGGCAGCGGTTCGACTTTATCCTTGCCGATTTTCAGCAACAGCGGCAGGCTAAAGTGCGCACCAGAGAAGCTGATGCTGTTTTTCTGCTGATCGACGCTAAAGCGCTCGATATGCTTTGGGAAGCCCCATAGCTGGATCACATCCGCCTTCCATTCCAGCACCTTTTTCTTCATCTCGAACTGCTCCGACAGCGAGCGATCCGACAGCGAACTGCGGCCAAGGCCAATGGCTTTATCGCCGCCCAGCAGATCCAGCACCGTTGCGCCGTTATCCAGCGAACTGCGCTTCATGGTCAGCAGCTGCGGCTGCGCGCGGTCGCCGCGAATAATCATAAACAGATTATCGCGCTGATGGGCGTTGAGATATTTCCATGCGGTGTTATTCATCGCCAGATGATCGGAAGAGACCACGATCAGGGTATTTTTCGCCCACGGCGACGCCAGAATACGATCGATCAGACGGGCGACATGCTCCTGACTACAGGCGACGGCGCTGAAAGACTGGTTGGGTTTGCCTTCATAGCTGTAGCTTTTATGCTGACAGCTGCGTGATATGAATCCGTCAGGATGATGGGTATCTACCGTCAGGGTAAACAACGCAAACGGCTGTTTCTGCTGCGACAGCTGTTCAAACTTCTGCCATACCTCATCCATTACCGTATCGTCATAAAAGCCCCAGTTGTTGCGATAGGCGGGGTCGGCCACCTGATCTTTTAACTCCTGCAGGCCGTAAAGATGCTCGATGCCGTGCGATTTCAGGAAGGTATCTTTACCGGCAAAGCGCAGGTCTGCGCCCTGCATAAACCAGGTTTGATAGCCGGAATTTTTCAGGATATCGCCAAGGCAGGTATTTTGTGGGAAAAAGCTGGAAAGCGAGGCCGAGGCGTTGCCCTCAAAAGGCGCGAACAGCGGAATACCGCACTGCGAAGCAACCATACCGGCAATGGTATATTCAGTGCCGGGCAGCTGCTCGGTCTGCGCGAAATCGAGTGCCTGCTGCCGTTTCAGGCGGCTTAGCTCCGGCGCCAGTTTCGGAAAAGCCTGTTCATCAAAGTAAGTGCGTTCCAGACTTTCGCCATAGATATAGACCAGGTTAAGCGTGGGCTTCGCGATCTGCTTTTGCGGCTCGTGATACCACTGCGCAAAGTCAGATTCGCCGCTGCGCGTCTGAGAGACGATTAAATCGCTAACCTGCTGAAAGGCTGGAGTAGTTTTAATCGAGGCGAGCGCCAGCAGCAACGCCAGCAGACTATAGCCGAAGTGGTGCGGCCGGTCACCGCGTCGCCGCAACAGCCAGGAGAGCAGACAGAAGACCAGAAACAGCGCCAGCACCAGCCCGATGCCGGGCAGCACATATTTACTGACGCCCGCGCCGGTCAGGCTGTTGGTAAGCGTATAGATCACCGCATCGTTAATGCCTTCCCCGGTAAAATAGTTGCTGGCGTAAAGCGTGGCGTTGAGGATGATAAACAGACCTAAAACCAGCAACAAAGAAAGATACCAAAAGGTGTTTCGCCCGGCCTTGTAAGCGTAAATGACAATCGATGCCACAAACAGAATGACTGAAAAAAGTTCAGACAACGGAATTTCCTCATGCGGAAACGGGCGGCAGGAAAGCGCCAGACTCGCGTTAAGTTAGCTGGGATGTTACAGAATTTTTTCAATCTATCCTGACTGTCACATCGCTGCAATACACGACGTCACAACAACCGTGCCTGGTGCGAAAATTCAGATATCGGGCGCCACCTCATGCCAGAGGTCATCCATCGCCAATTCCAGCTTTTTAAACATCTGATAACGCTTTGAGTGGAAAGCGTGACGTGCCTCATCCGGCAGCAGCACACCAGGATTAAGCTGCACCGCCTGGGTCACGCCCGCGGCCAGGTTTGGCCAGAGCCCAACGCCGACGCCGGCACATATCGCCGCGCCCAGCGCGCCGGTTTCCATACAGGTGGCGACACGAATGGGAATGCCCAACACATCGGCGAACATCTGTGGCCAGACGGCGCTACGCGCTGCGCCGCCGGAAAGCGTAGCCTGGCTGAACGGGATACCGGCAGCGTGCAGCCGATCGATATGCGCGCGATGCGCAAAGGTAACGCCTTCGAACAGCGCAAACAGCATATCAGCACGGGTGTGCCAGCCGCCAAGCCCGTAAAAACCAGCTCTGGCCGGGCCCGCTTTGCGTCCGGAATAGAGATAGGGATGATACAGCGGCAGCTGCATATCGGGCTGCACCTGCGCCACCAGATCGCTGCTGCGCACCGCGCCCTGGCCGCCGCGCCCATCATCAAACTCGCGCACAAACCAGTCCAGATTGGCGGCAGAAGTGGCACTGGCTTCAATCGCCATAAAGCGATCGCGCTCAATAATCGAATTCATAAATACCGGGCGCGGATAGTCCGGCTTATCTACCACCACCTGATTAATGCTCCAGGTGCCGGCGACAATTGAGGCTTCGCCGCAGTTGACCACGCCTGAACCGACTGCGCTCGCCACCACGTCAAAAATGCCCGCTACTACCGGAATGCCGACCGGCAGCCCGGTTAAGCGGGCGGCCTGCGGCGTAACCAGGCCGACCACCGCGCAGGATTCGTGCAGCGGCGGCAGCAACGGCAGCGCCTCTTCCAGGCCATATAGCGCCATGAGCGACGCGCTGTAGCCGCGCTGCGCATAGTCGATCAGCCCGGCGCCAGCGGCGTCTGAATAGTCGGCGCTGATGGCGCCGCACAGGAAATGATTAATAGCGTCTTTGGCGCACAGCACGTGACCGAGGCGGGCGTAACGCGCCGGGTCGTGCTGTTTCAGCCAGCGCAGCAGCACCGGCGTGGCGGCCGGCCAGGGCTTTTGCAGCGCGCATTGCCAGATCAGCGCGGCGTTGCCTTGCTGCTCCAGTTCGCTGACCAGGCCTGTGGCGCGCATATCAATCGACTGAATGCCCAGCAGCGGCTGCTGATGTTTATCCAGCGCGTAGAGACCGTTGCCGTGTCCGGCCGCGCCAACGGCGATCACCCGCCGCGCCGCATCGCCCGCCTGCGTCAGACAGTCGCGCACTGCCTGCTGCACGCCGTGCCAAACGTCGGTGAGCGGACGTTCCGCATAGCCCGGCTGCGACCGGTGGGTTTCGCCGGCGCAGCCCGCTACCGACAGCACCTGGCCGCTGCTGTCGAACAGCACGGCTTTGATCATGGTATTGCCGGCATCAATGCCGAGTAAGCAATGGCTCATCGAAATACCTCGCGTTTACGGGCGGAAAGCTTTCCGTCTGGCGATGCGATGGCGCACTGCTTAAGCGCCGGATTAAGGTCAGGACTGGTGGTAGATCTCCAGTGCTTCCGCGCCGCTGGCGCCCTGATGGATAATCGCCATCAGCGCCTTAACCACGCGCGTTGGGTTATCGTGCTGATACACATTGCGGCCATAAACCATGCCCGCGGCGCCCTGGGCCATCAGCGTCGCGCTTTTTTCCAGTACCGCGCCCAGCTCGCCTTTGCCGCCGCCGCGTACCAGCGTTGGGCAGCGCGCGGCCTCTACCACGCGATGAAACTCCTCAACGTTTTCCGTGGGATCGGCCTTGATAATATCGGCGCCCAGTTCGCGCGCCAGTCGCACCAGCGGAACGATCTGCCGTACGTCTCCCAGCGAGCCATAGGCGGGCCCCTGACCCTGCGCCGCCATTACCAGCGGCTCTATCATTAGCGGCATGGCGTATTTATCGCAGGCGTGACGCAGGCGGCCAATGTTTTCCACGCATTGACGAAAGATGCCTGGCTCATCCGGAATTTGATACAGATTCACCACTACCGCCGCCGCGTCCATCTGCAGCGCCGCCAGAATCGGCTCTTCCGGGTTATGCAGCACGGCCCACATCTCCCGATGACGCGCGGCATTGTAAGCGTTGCCGACATCGGTACGCAGCACCAGCGCCGGCTTCGGCGCGGCGGCCTGCTGTAGCAGGTCGGCCTGACCGTAGTTAACCTGAATAGCGTCAGGCTGCGCGGCGATCAGGCTGCACATCACGCCGGAAATATCTTCCAGACCGACAAGGAAGTCGGGCTCGTTGGCAATGCCGTGGTCGATAGCGACATCCAGACATTTTCCCTGCTTAAACAGGCGTTTCAGCCGCACTTTATCGCTAACCGACATGCATTTCTCCTGCGGGTTGAGATTGACAGGCTAAACGTAGCCCGGAAACGCCGTGCAGGCGCGCCAGTCGTGAGAGCGTCATCTCCAGCTGCTGCTGGCGGTGGGCATCGCTCCACTGCATTTCCTCAGCCATCAGATGGGCGATTTCCGCCATCAGCGGCGGCGTCAGCTGTCCGGAGATGCCCAGCGCGGTGCGGCGCAGCAACAAGTCTTCCAGCATCACCACTTGTTCTTCTTGCATCAGCCAGCGCAGCTCGGCGTCGCTGTAGCCGGCATGATGCTGCAATGGCTGCTCATCCTCAGCGGTGATCAGGCGCAACAGCAGCTCGGCGCGGGTGCCGTAGCGATCCACCAGCTGAGCCACGCGCGCTTCCGTCAGCTGATATTTGTCGCTAAGCTCGTGGATCCACACCGGCAGACGTTCGCGGCAGGGGAAATTACGGCCGCCGCCGATCGCCATATCTACGGTGCTGCGTCGGCGTTTTTCGCCCAACAGCTTCAACACCCGATCCGCCGCCTGTTCCCCGAAGCGGCGGAAGGTGGTCCACTTGCCGCCGACCAGATTCAGGATGGAAAAATCGCGGCTGGCATCCGGCGGAAAATAGACCAGCGAGTGGTTGCGCGTAATACGGCCGCTGACTTCCGTATCGCTGGCGGGCAGCGGACGCACGCCGGCGAAGGTATAGAGCACATCTTCGGCGCCGACGTTGATATGCGGGAAAACAAAGTGCAGCGACTCCAGGATATAGCGCTGTTCTTCCGGCGTGCAGGCGATATTCTCCGGATCGTCGACCCGGATATCGGTGGATCCCACCAGCACTTTGCCGTACCAGGGAAACATAATGCAGACGCGGCCGTCCTGGTTTTCGTAATAGACCATTTCATCTCGCAGCTCGGCCAGCAGCGCCGGGCTGTCGATGATCAGATGCGATCCTTTAGTGCCGCCGATCAGCTTGCGCGGATCGGCGGGGGCCAGCTGCTGGTTGATCTGATCGATCCAGGCGCCGGTCGCATTCACGATCGCGTGTGGTTCAAGGGTAAATAGCGTATTGGTCAGGTTATCGCGCAGCGTAACCCGCTCGCCGTCGCTTGCCACCAGGCTGACGTAGTTAAGCGCCAGCGCCTCGCTGTTGCTCTGCTCCGCATCCAATACCAGCTCGACGCCCAGCCGCTCCGGCGCTTTGATCCACGCATCATAATAAGTGGCGCTGTATTTCACCCAGACGGCAAAGCCGGGCCAGCGAGCGCGGGTCTCGGCGGTATTGTTCAGGCGATGGCGCGGCATGCTGCCCTGCTGGCGCGTATAGAGGTCGTACAGCGCGAGGCCGGTTTTTATCAGCAGCGCGCCACGGCGGGTCGGCTTTTCACCCAGGCGCAGAAAACGCTTGCTGGCGTTAATCAGGCCGCCGCCCCAGCTGTCGATCGGTACCGTGGTGCGTAGCGGAGAAACATAGTGCGGGGCGTTTTTCAGTAGTCGGTCACGCTCCTGCACCGACTCTTTCACCAGATCGAATTCGCCCGTCTCCAGGTAGCGCAGGCCGCCGTGGATCATGCGCGACAGCGCGCCGCTGGCTGCCTGACACCAGTCATCTTTTTCAATCAGCACCACCGGCACGCCCTGCAACGCCAGCTCGCGAAAGGTGCTGATACCGTTAATGCCGCCACCGACAATCAACACCGGGGCGCGATTGCGCTGGCGCAGCGCAGCGAGCTTTTCCTGTCGGCTACGCTTCACCACCACTTCCTGTTTCCGCATTCTTTTCTCCTCTACCCGTCACGGAGTGAACAGGCTCAGCGTTAACTGCTTGCTCCTGCAATTATTTTCGCGACGCGGGAAGAGGGCAAAAAAACAGCGGCTTAAAATACGTAACTGTGAGCCGGATCGTGAATATGCTGTAAATACGCGCTGCCGTTACAGCTCGCCGGTCAGATACTGCGCCACGCCGTTAGCAAAGCTCCAGTCGCCTTTGTCATTGGTGATAAAGCTGATCATCAAATCATTGCCGCGTACGCCGCTGCTGCTTTCCAGCTCACGCGCCAGTTCGGCCATAAAATGCTGCTTTTGCTCGCTGCTGCGCGGGCTGGTGTAGACGCGCACCATCACTAAATTATCGCTGCGCGTCAGGCCCAGGCCGGTATCTTCAAACACCATCTGAAATCTTTTGTTCTCATGAACAATCTGGTAGCGATCGCGCGGCGGTACGCCAAAAGCGGTTAAAACCGCGCGGTGCGCAGCATCCAGCAAAGTTTTCAGTTCCGACTCTGAGCGTCCTTCAATCAGATCGAATTGCAGTAAGGGCATAGTTTTCTCCAATCGTGTGGGTTGATCACTATCCTGCACTCCCTTGCAAAGATAAAAAAGCGTTATAGTTAAACGCATTGTTTACTATTTTGAACAATCCCTATGACCATTAAAACTGATGCGCTCTGGCTGCATTTGCACTGGCTGACGGTGCTGGCGGAACAGGGTAGCTTTACGCGCGCGGCGGAGCGGCTTGAAGTAAGCAAAGCGGCGATGAGCCAGAAAATTAAACAGCTGGAGATGCTGGCGGGCGTCCCGCTGGTGCAGCGCACCACGCGCAGCGTACGGCTGACCGAGGCGGGAGAAAAGCTGGTGCAGGAGCTGCGGGCGCCCTTTGCGGAAATCGAACAGAGTTTCTACGCTGTGCGCGACAGCAGCGGGCCGCTGCGCGGGCTGGTGCGCATCACCGCGCCGGTGGCTTTCGCCCGTCAACAGCTGCAGCCGCATATTCGTGATTTTCTACGCCTGCATCCGCAGCTGCGTATCCAGCTGGAGGTGACCGATCGGCTGGTGTCGCTGGCCAGCGAAGGATTCGATCTGGCGATCCGCCACAGCAACGCGCTGCCGGAAACCCATGTCGCCCAGCTTTTATGTGAAACGCATACGCTGCTGGTGGCCTCTCCCGCCTGGCTGGCAGCGCACGGCGAGCCGCAGCATCCGCAGGAGCTGAGTCAGCATGACTGCCTTTATTATCCGCGCGGCACCGAACCGCCGCGCTGGCGCTTTAGCGATCCGGCGCAGCCGCAGCAGGAAACCGTGGTAAATGTCAGCGGCCCGTTTGCTACTAATAACAGCGAATCGATCCGTGATGCGGCGCTGGATGGGCTGGGGATCGCGATGCTACCGGATTTCAGCGCGCGTCAGGCGCTGGGAGAAGGCCGGCTACGGCAGATTTTGCCGCAGTGGCGTATCCAGGGCGCGTTTGCCCGCCATGTTTGGGTTGTGCGTCCGTGGGCGGCGCGCGTGCCGCGTGCGGTGACTGAACTGAGCCGCTGGCTGCGTCAGCGTTTTCAGGCAGGCGCGACGCAATAAGCCTGCGGTTTGCCGCGACTGAATGTGTATTTCTTCTAAAGTTTTTGTGGGTTTTTGCCGATGAGTGCGGGTGAATTCCCTGCGAAAAATGATTAGATCGTAAACATACAGGACAAGGCTTGTCATATGACTACCCAATCGCACGTTACGCAACAGGCCTGGCAGCTTGATGACGACACCACGCTGATGACCACCACTGATGCGCAAAGTTATATTACCTATGCTAATCAGGATTTTGTCGACGTCAGCGGCTATGAGCGTGATGAAATTCACGGGCAGCCGCATAATCTGGTGCGCCACCCCGATATGCCGAAGGCGGCCTTTGCGGATATGTGGGCGACGCTGAAACAAGGCTTGCCCTGGACCGGGCTGGTGAAAAACCGCTGTAAAAATGGTGACCATTACTGGGTGCGGGCAAACGTAGTGCCGGTGATCCGTAACGGTACTATTACCGGTCATATGTCGGTGCGTATTAAGCCGAGCGAGCAGGAAGTCGCGGCGGCAGAACAACTTTATCAGCAGATGCGCAACGGTAAACTGCGCGGCTGGCGGCTGCGTCAGGGGCTGCTGATACGTAGCGGCGCCTTAAGCCCGCTCTCATGGTTGAAAACAATGCCGCTGCGCTGGCGGATTCGCAGCGGCGTGGCGTTTTGCTGGCTGAGCATGGCGCTCAGCGCGCTGGCCGTCGGCCTGCAGGGCGGCGCGCTGGCCGCCTTTGGCGGACTGGCGCTGCTGATGGCGTTAATCACCTGCGGCTGGCTGGAATGGCAGATCTCCAGGCCGCTGGAAAAAGTGTGTCGCCAGGCGCTGGACGTGGCGACGGGCGCTTCACAGCAGGTTGATCATCTTGACCGTGTTGATGAAGTGGGCATGACGTTGCGGGCGGTTGGGCAGCTTGGCCTGATGTTCCGCTGGCTGGTTAAAGATGTACGCGATCAGGTGATGAGCGTGCATCAGGCCAGCGATGAACTGGCGCAGGGCAATGAAAAAATCGCCAGCCATACCGAACAGACGGCGGCCAGCGTGCAGCAAACCGCTGCGACCATGAATCAGATGACCACCACGGTTAACAGCAATGCGGAAAGCACCGGTCAGGCGAATAACTACTCAATGACCGCCAGCCAGGCGGCGGTACAGGGCGGAGAAGTGATGAAGCAGGTGGTCGGCACCATGGACGAAATTGCGCAAAGTTCGCAACAGATAGCCTCAATTACCGGCCTGATTGACAGCATCGCTTTCCAGACCAATATCCTGGCGCTGAACGCGGCGGTTGAGGCGGCGCGCGCCGGCGAACAGGGCAAAGGCTTTGCGGTAGTGGCCGGAGAGGTGCGCAATCTGGCGAAGCGTAGCGCCAACGCCGCCAGCGAGATCCGCGATTTGATCGCCGTCAGCGCGCTGAAAGTCCAGTCGGGCACCGGGCAGGTGCATCAGGCGGGTGAAACCATCGTCGATATCGTGGAAAAAGTGCAGAACGTGACAGAGCTGCTGCAGCAAATTAGCACCGCTACGCGTGAGCAAGGCACCGGCCTGAGCGAAGTCGGCAAGGCGGTTGAGGAACTGGATCGCATCACGCATCACAACGCTTCACTGGTGGAAGAGGGCGCGCAGGCCTCGGCACGGATGAAAAATCAGGCGCATCGGCTGGTGGAGGCGGTTGATGTGTTTCGTTAAACCAGCGCCGCAGTAAGACAACCCTGGCGGGCGTCGTGCAATGGCGTCCGCCCCGGCTTTCCAGAAAGGCGCGGTGATAAACCATAGCATTCCTGAATACGTACGCTCGCCATTTCATGGGTCATGACCAAATAATCTTCACCTTCAATTTGCAGCACGGGCGTTAAACACGCTACTGGCCTGGCGGTCATCGCAGGCACGAAATGGAAAACAGGCTGGCCGGAAGCCAGCCTGCAACAGCGCTATGCCCGCTGCGCGCGATACCAGCGCCAGGCATCCAGCAATAAAAACAGCAGCAGGCTGATGCCCATCAGCGGCAGGCTAAAAGCCAGAGCTATCAGCACCACCGACAGGATAAAGCGTAGGCTGAGGCTCATACGCCGCCACGCCTGCATCAGCGTATCCGCCGGATGATGTTGCGGCTGAGCGGGACGACGCTGCCACCACAGACGGTAGCCAAGCACAATCAGCACGCACAGCGCCAGGCCGAACAGTGCCAGCACCAGCTGATTCGCCACGCCGAACAGAATGCCCATATGCGCATCCACGCCCCAGCGCGTTAACTTCGCCAGCAGGCCAAAGTTGGCGAATTCAATTTTATCCGTAACGCGCCAGGTATGGGGATCCACCGCCACGGCATCCACCTGGGTGGGCCAGCGGCGATCGATCTCACCCACGATCCACGCTCTGTCCGCCTGATAAGAAGGGCGAATTTCCAGCTTCGCCGCGTCAATACCGTTGGCGCGCGCGGCAGCCAGCACGCCGTCAAACTGGGCGGCGCTTAACGGCGCATCCGGCGCATGATGCATCATATGCCCATGATGCTCCGCATGTTCATCCATCATCATCGGCGGCGCGTTGCTGGCAAGCTGCGTATTCACCGCCGGGGTCAGCCAGCCATAATGGGCGCGCAGGGCATTGATATTATCGCCGGCCCAGCGCGACCAGGTGAGGCCGGTGGCGGAGAAAAACAGCAGCCCGAGCAGCAGCGCAAGGCCCAGCAGGCTGTGCCAGCTACGCAGACGCAGCAGGCGTTGCGTACGCGAGGCGCCTGTTGTTTTGCTGCGACGCGGCGTGCGCTGTACCGCCCATAGCAGCGTGCCGCCCAGCGCGGCGACCCACATCCAGCTGGCGGCCAGCTCGCTGTAGTTACGCCCAATATCACCCAGCAGCAGGCTGCGATGGAGATAATCCAGCGTGGTGCGCAGCGGCAAAATCCCACTGGTGCCGTAGACGGTGAGATCGCCGCGTACCGCCAGCGTTTTCGGATCGATAAACAGAGCGCGCGTTTCTGATGGCGCGCTGTCGGCGAAGCGAAACATCACGCGTGTGGTCTCGGTATCGCTCGGTGCCGGGCGCACGGCGGCGATTTTCGCATCGCTGCCCGCGTAGGCCAGCGCCGCATCGATCTGTTTTGATAGCGGCTGTACGGGGCCGGGCGCATCGGTCGTCAGCTGTTGCGCATACAGGTAATTTTCAAGCTGCGGCGTTAATACATAGAGCGTGCCGGTGAGCGCGGCGGCAAAGATAAACGGGCCGATAAACAGACCGATGGTGAAGTGTAAACGACGCATAAGCTGCAGAAACGCCTGCGCGCTTTGCGTTTTTTCAATCTGTGCCGAGGCCGTCGGCACGATTTTTTCCGACATAATGGTTCCTTTGCCCGTTGGCGGGCTGTAGAGAAAGCGTTGGGTTAAACGAGTGAAAACCCGTTAACCGGCGGCCCGCGCGGTCGGAACCAAATGGGGATCCAGCTGGCGACAAAAGGCTGTAGCTGGAGAGGAGCGACTGGCACGGCCGCCTGTAGCAGCGTCCAGAGCTGCGGCAGGCGCACGGAGTCCAGCGGCAGATGAATCAGCAGTACGCAGTAGCCACAGGCGCTGTCGTCCATCATCGACATATGATAGTGCCGGGAATGAGAGGCAGCGGAAGCGGAATGAGGCGCGGCGCCTGGCTGCGCCGCCGTAGGGGGCGACGAGTGATGAGCGTGGCTGGCGGTCGGCGGGCTGTGTTGCCTGGCGACCTCTGCTGCGCAGCCATGGTCATGCCTTTCATCTTCCGCATCCATCGCCATTGCTGACATATGCGCCATCATTGGCGAGGCATAGCCATGCTGAGCCATCAGCGATTTAGAAATCACCGGGGCGATAAACAGCAGCAGCATAGCCAGCAGCGCCAGCCACGCCGGGAAACGGCTGCGGGCGATGGCAACATAAATCAGCGACACAGAAGATCCTGAACAAGATAACGGCGTAATTGTAGGCGAATTGCCAATACAGAAATCATTTTTTTAGGTTAAATCAGCGGGATTTTGGCAAACGTCGACCCATTCGGCCTCGGTAAGCTCCGCCATTTTATCCGGCGAGATACGTAGCGCGCTATGAGTCGCGCCTGCTGCCGGCAATACTTCGGCAAAGCGCCGCAGAGAAATATCGCAATAGACTGGCAGCGGATGCTCAAGGCCAAAGGGGCAGACGCCGCCGGGCGGATGGCCGGTCCAGTTCAGCACCTCATCGGTGGTTAACATGCGCGCCTTTGCCCCCAGCGTTTCTTTTAGCTTGCGATTATCCAGACGCAGATCGCCGCCGGTCACGATCAGGATCACCCGATTCTTTACCTTTAACGACAGGGTCTTCGCTATCTGCCCCGGCGCGACGCCGTGCGCTTTAGCGGCAAGAGCCACGGTTGCCGTGCTTTGACTAAGTTCAATAATCGGGATTTCAGGGGCACGCTCGGCAAAATACTGCCGTACAGACTCCAGGCTCATGTTGCGTTGCTCTTTACAATAAAACGGGGTGATAAAGCTGCCATAACCGAGGGGATCTGTAAACGACAGGCGGCGGGAAAGCGCCGCCTTACAAAAAAAGGGTTGATGACTTTTTGCCGTCAGAAGAGGGGATCAGACGGGCTTCAGGGTACAGTCGCCGCAACGTTCCACCGCGGGCAGCCGGTAGCGCTGACAGCAGCTGCGACGCTGCATCGCGCCGTCGCGCGGGATAACGGTACGGTAAAGCGGGTTATCGCTGCCGTCCAATAAATGACGCGAGAAAAACAGCGCATGTTCCAGCGTCAGCAGCGTGGCTTCATCTACCCAGCTTTTCATCTCGCCTAAAAACCAGTGCATCAGGTAGCCGGTATTATTCCAGATAAGTTTGGCGTTGATATCGCCATGCTGTTCAATGCCCTGTACCGCCGGGATTAAATGCCGCTGGATAAGACGATCGATACGCTGATGCGCATTCAGATAGCGCGCATCTTCGTCCTCCTGCACGTCGATCCAGAATTTAGCCGGACGACCGCTTTCATGGAACTGCAGATGAAAATGTTCCAGCGAGCAGTCGAGCGCGCGCTTCTCCATTACCAGCGCCAGCATCATCGGCGGCACAATCAGGCCAAAATACCACTGCGCCCAGAGCGACTGTAGCGGCTTTGCCTCACGCAGCATATCAGCATGCTCACGATAGATTTCATCGCTGTAGCGCGCCAGCAGGCGATTAAAGTGCGTGCTCTGTGACCATTCAGGCTGGATAAGCGTATCGTCAGGGGCGGCGTCGTTAAGCGTGATAAATTCAAGGAACCACGAGCGATGTTCGCTAAACAGACTATGCAGCACAGTGCTCAGCGAACTATCACTCTGCATAAAGATGACTGGAGACGAACCATACTCATAAGCCTGACGCGTAACAATGGCCATAGGGCTTCCTGTGTAATCGACTGCCGAAATGGAGATAAGAAAACAAATGATAATCGTTCTTGATTGTATCCAGGAAGGAATGCGCTAGCAAGTGGGAGAATGCAGTAAGTCGTCGTATTAACGTTACGGGAGATTTATCGGCTATAACCTGATAAAACGTCAGGTTTTAGTCAAAGGCAGAAAAACATCCTGCGCTATAGACAACCGGCGTATAAAAATTCCAGCAAAAAATAAATAGCGTTATTCTCGCCGTTGCCGATGGATTTTTTATTTAAACCAGGCCTGCAGAGAAGAAACTATTTGAATTACTTTAATTTGTATTAAGGAGAAAGATTTATCCCGGCTAAATAATCCTTTTATATAAATGCATCCTTAAACATCAGGCTATATCCGCCGGCGCTGAACGCAGATTAGCTTCGCAAAGTTCTTCCCAGGAAAGAATGGTATTTCTGCCGCGGTTTTTCGCCACATATAAAGCCCGATCGGCGTTGGCCAGCGCCTGTTCAAAATCTTCTTCGATTATCGGAGCAATACCGGCGCTAATAGTGACATGCGTAGAGACGCGATGGTTAAAACGATGGGGAATTTCCAGGTCCAGCACATGTTGACGAATACGTTCAGCCAGCTTCATGGCAATCGAACGATTAACGTTAGTCATCAGCACCAGAAACTCTTCGCCGCCGTAACGGGTGACTACATCCCGCGAGCGCACCGCATCACGAATCGCCGCAGAGACGCGCGTCAGCGCCTGATCGCCCATCGCATGCCCGTAGTTATCGTTATAAGATTTAAAATTATCGATATCGAGCAGCATCACGAAATGGCTGCCGGCATGGTTCTCCAGCAGGTTTTCCAGCCGGTTCTTCAAACCGCGCCGGTTATAGAGCCCGGTAAGCGGATCGAGCATACTCAGGTCGCTCCAGGTCTGCTTTTCTTCGTACAGCTGGAACAAGAGGCGTCGCGTAAAATGGTCGCTGCGGCGCTGCATCAGGCTCTGGAGCGTAAAGCCGAGCAGTGGCAGTGCGATGGTAAACAGCAGCGTTAGCGGATGCTGGCCGCGGTCGAGCAGCATAACGGTAAGCGAGGGCGGGGCAATGTGCAGGCAAAACGCCAGCAGATGTTCATTTAGCGAGATGGCGCTGATAAAGAAAACCGCCATCAGGCTGACCAGCAGGAAGCTGCCGTCAAAATAAAAAACCAGCTGGCTTTTATTCGCAATCAGCCATGACCACAGCACGCCGATAATAAAAGCGGTCAACGATAATATCGGCCATCTGGTGGCAGGCTTCAGGATCCAGAAGGTTAATTGCAATAAACTTATGATAACTATCAGCGTTGCCGGTAAAGAGAATGAAAGATTTTCTCCTTTATTTATCGGTAACATAAAAAAAAGTGATGTCGCCATGTTTAAAAAAAGAAAAAGCATTAACGACAGGCGATATTTGCTGTGCAGCAATTCTTCATAAGTTTGTAATTTCATTTTTATACACTCGGAACAGCCCTGAAATATCAAAGCGCCATTGCCATAGTAAAAATATTTACTCTGGAAAGGGTATTGAGCAGTTATTATTGGTATCTGGATTAGATTAATCCTGGCAATCTATCACTTTCTAACTGGTCTGTCATCTTCGTGTCTAAAGTTTCTACAAAGGAAACGTGCAAAATGATAAAAGCTACCATATGATACTGGTAATCATTATCATTTAGTGGTGACGGATATGCTGATGGCAATTATGGCGGCCTGCGGATTATGGGGCGTGAGCTGGATAATGGGAGAGCGCCTGCAAAGCGCGTGGAGTGTGTTGTTGCCTGGCGCGCTGATGCCGTTAGTGGCATCCATGAACCTGTCATTCGGCCAGTGGCGTTGGTTGTTATTGACGGCGCTGCTAATGACCGTAGTGATGCTGGTGCATCATCGGCTACGACGCTATATCTTGCTGCCTTCCTGTATCGCGCTCGCCGGCGCGTTGGCCGCGGTATCGGTGAATGCAGGCGCGCTGTAACGCAGGCAAAGCGTTTGTCGGGGGGTTAAGGATAGCCGTCCGGCAGCGGGTGAACTGATCATCGCATCGCTTTTCCGCGACAGGATTATCCGGCAAAGAACGGCCGCTTTTCAGACAATAAAGCAGGAAAAAATCGGGCTGTGAAACCGGGAGAAAATGTGATCGCCGGATAACGGCAGAGTCAAATCGGGGGAAACAGAGAGAAATAACAGAAGCGTGACAATATTGGTGCGAAGAGAGGGACTTGAACCCTCACGTCCGTTAAGACACTAACACCTGAAGCTAGCGCGTCTACCAATTCCGCCACCTTCGCATAACATTGTCTTCATATCACCGCATTTGGTGCGAAGAGAGGGACTTGAACCCTCACGTCCGTTAAGACACTAACACCTGAAGCTAGCGCGTCTACCAATTCCGCCACCTTCGCGCAGATGCTGTGCGATATGAATTTTTGTGGTCTTTGGTGCGAAGAGAGGGACTTGAACCCTCACGTCCGTTAAGACACTAACACCTGAAGCTAGCGCGTCTACCAATTCCGCCACCTTCGCATTCCGGCAATGCTTTACAGCACTGCAACCACGGAGGCGAATTCTGGAGATTTTTCCCGGGGACGTCAACAGATATTTATCGGCTCTGTTGCGATCGCTGTAAAAAGCAGCAGATCCCCGGGAGGTAAGGCTTTATTTGTCGCGGTTAGCAGCCTTAATGGCGCGGGCATCGCGTCCCCAGACGGCGCGGTAGACCTTAAAACGACCCGTTTGCGCCAGCACTTCATGATGGCCAAAGGTTTCGTCCAGCACCTGCGGGTAGGGCAGAAAGGCGTTAGCCACCAGCCGTAGCTCGCCGCCGCTGTTAAGGTGCTGAGCCGCACCGCGAATCAGCGTACGCGCCGCATCAAGGCTGGTCTGCATCCCTTCATGGAACGGCGGGTTCGAGATGATCATGTCATAACGGCCGGTCACGTCAGAATAAACGTTGCTGGCAAATACCTCGCCTTCGATCTGGTTGGCGGCCAGCGTCGCTTTACTGGCGGCCAGCGCGGCGGCATCCACATCGGTCAGCCACAGGCGTACCTTTGGCGAATGACGCGCCAGCAGCGTTGCCAGCACCCCGGCGCCGCAGCCGATATCCAGCACTTTCCCTTTGGTATGCGGGGTAAAGGTTGAGAGCAGCAGGGCGCTGCCACCATCCAGCCCGTCGCGGCTGAATACACCCGGCAGCGTTTTAATCACGCAATCATCCAGTCTGTATTCATCCCAGAAACTTTCCGCATCAAACGCGGGCTGCTGTGTCAGGCGACCATGATACAGACCGCAACGGCGCGCGCTGTCGATCTTGTCCAGCGTCGCCCAGGCAGCCAGCATACCTTCGGCGCTGCGCACGCCGCTGCGGTTTTCGCCAATAACAAAAATATCGCTGCCCACCGGCAGCAGCGACAGCAGATTTTGCAGCTGAAACTGGGCTTCCGGCTTGTTTTTCGGCCAGTAATAGATCAGGGTATCGCACTCTGCTATCGCTTCTGCCGTGGCTACCAGGCCAAACTGCGCACGATCGCCCATGCTGCGGCTTAATGATTGCCAGTGATGATAATATTGCGTATGGACGCGGCTCAGCTGGGTTTCCAGCTGGGCGGGCAGGTCATCCTGCAAATCGCCGGCAAACAGCACGCGGCGGTCTTGCCATTCATCACTATGGCGCAGGATCACTTCACTCGCCGGGGTAAAAGCAGACATCAGATAGCTCCTCAGAAATCAGAGCGCAGAGTATAGTGGTTTGTTGGCGCATGTTCGATGGGTTTGCTAGCATAGCGGCGCATTATAAGGGCGTAACGGGAATTTCTATGTCATCCAGACGTGACTGGCTACTACAGCAAATGGGCATTACGCAGTATAAGCTGCGGCGTCCGCGCGCGTTACAGGGTGAGATCGCGATAACGCTGCCGGCGGATACGCGCCTGCTGATCGTGGCGGATATTCCTCCCACAACTGAGGACCCTTTGGTTGGCGATGTGCTGCGCGCGCTGGCGATTACGCCACAGCAGGTAGTCAGCGTAACGCCGGATCAGCTTGCTATGCTGCCTGAAGATCGTTCCTGCGCCAGCTGGCGCCTGGGAACCGAGGCGCCGGTTGCGCAGCAGGGTCCACAACTTTCCACGCCGCCGCTTGAGGCGCTCTATTTTGACGCCGAGGCGAAACGCGCGCTCTGGCGGCAGATTTGTGAATATGACGTCGATTTCTTTACTCACTCCGCATGACCTTCCGCTGGCGCTCGCCATTGAGCGACGCAGCCACGCTTTCCCCTGGACGGAAGCGACCTTTACCAGCAATCAGGGCGAACGTTACCTAAACTACCGGCTTGACGTTGACGGCCAGATGGCGGCCTTCGCCATTACCCAATGGGTACTGGACGAAGCGACGCTATTCAATATTGCCGTCGATCCGGCTTATCAACGACAGGGGCTGGGCAAGGCGCTGCTGCATCATCTAATTGAACAGTTGCAGCAGCGCGATATTTTTACCCTCTGGCTGGAGGTGCGCGCCTCCAATCATGCGGCGATCGCGCTTTATGAACAGACCGGTTTTAATGAAGTTTCGGTGCGCCGAAATTATTATCCGGCAACGCACGGTCGGGAAGATGCTCTGATTATGGCGCTCAGCCTGTAAAGGCCGAACGCCGCAAATCCTCTGACGGCCGTAACAGGAGAAAGCTATGCTACAAAACTGGGACTGGATCCTTTTTGACGCTGACGACACGCTGTTTCACTTTGATGCTTTTGCGGGCCTGCAACGGCTGTTTAAAGATTACAACGTTGATTTCACTACTGATGACTATCACGAATATCAGTCGGTCAATAAACCACTGTGGGTGGAATATCAGAACGGCGCCATTACTGCGCTGCAGCTGCAGCACCAGCGTTTTAACGGCTGGGCGGAAAAGCTGAATGTCACACCGGATACGTTAAACAGCGGCTTTCTTAGCGCGATGGCGGAAGTGTGCGTGCCGTTGGAAGGCGCGGTAAATCTGATTAACGCGCTGAAGGGCAAGGTGAAGATGGGCATCATCACCAATGGCTTTACCGCTCTGCAACAGGTGCGTCTGCAGCGTACCGGTTTTCGGGATTACTTCGATCTGCTGGTGATTTCCGAGCAGGTTGGCCATGCCAAACCGCATCCAGCGATTTTTAACTATGCGCTGGAGAAGATGGGAAGGCCAGCGCCTGAACGGGTACTGATGGTAGGTGATAATCCTGATTCAGATATTTTGGGCGGCATCAATGCCGGTTTAAAAACCTGCTGGCTGAATGCGGACGGCAGAGAAAAACCTGAAGCGATCAAGCCAGACTGGCAGGTAAGCTCGCTGCATGAGCTGCAATCTATCTTATTTTCTTAAGTTTTAATTCTCTCTATTTTTAGTTTGAAAATCTATCAAGGCGACCTTTGTGTCGCCTTTTTTATTGCTGATTTAACTTATTGCAATATTAATCACTAATTATGGTTGCTGGAACCGGTTTAGCGAAGAGTAAAACATTAAAAACAGGGCCAAAGAAGGAAAAAATTTTGGCCTAAATATGCTGCTTTTTTGCGCGAAATGGCTTTTTTTTGCGAGATAAGTAAAACTTTTCTGATATTTTGTAGGAATATTCCTATAGAAAGTGATAAGAATATTCAGAATTTACTTTAAATTTTTTCATTAAGCTTTACTAATATAAAACCCTTTGCTACGCGCTCGTTGAATTATCGCAAAGACTATGTAAACTTGCGCGAAACAGAACAGCTTAAATAGATAAAAACACCAGCTTCGGGGCTTGCTTTGCAACCTCGTGCGGTAGCGATGGCTGAATCCACCCTCAGCTTTTCGGCTGAATTTTAGACACTTTTCTTATTATCTGATGCAGGCCGCAGATCGTGGGCAGCATTACTACATGCATGCAATACCACGCGCGTTTAGCTTGGCCTTTCAGAACTTTTCACCAGAGAATACCAGGAATGCCAACAGGGAGTAGCAATAATGGTTGAGGAATATTCATCAAATCCTCACCGACAGGGTAGTATCAGCCGCATTTCCGGTAACCCGTCTTTATGCTACGTTGCGCAAATCGAGCATTTGTCGCCATGTAACAGACTTGTATCGCCCAAATAACGTGTAAATTATGGTTCTGGCTCCGACTGAGCTGTGTCTGTGCTTTCAGCTGGTACGGCCAGCGGCAACCATACCCGTCATACTTCAGGCTACAGAGACGTTGGCATGACTCGTTCACCCCGGTCACTTACTACAGTAAGCTCTGGGGATTAATGAGAGACATCCTTGTCTTTCACCAAGGGCAGCCTGCGGCTGTTCAAATTCGTTCCTGACGAATTTTTCGCTGCGTCGTTGCTGGTGACCTGCGGCTTACTCCCGTTTTGTTAATTACTTGAGATAATTTCATGAGGATCATGGTGAAAATTCGAATCGCATTAGGTCTGCTTTTTGTATTAGGCGTTGCGGGTTGTAAGTCGCCGCCGCCGGTCAATGACGACACGATAGTGTCCAGCACCGTTGATGGCGTTACCTTGACTTATCGCCATGCCATTACTCCGCCGAAAACCTTCACGCCGATTAACGAAGAATATCGCGCGTTGTATAACGCCTCGGTGATGAGCCGTCCCGATTTCGGCGGCAAGCTGGTGCGTCAGCTGGAAAATGCGCAGCCCTATATCGTGCTGGGCAGCGTGGAAAATAACTGGTTCGCCATCGCGGAAAAAGATCAGGATCAGCTGATCGGCTACGTGCCGCTGCGCGCCGTAGTGAAAAGCGAGCTGTATGACGACACCATCAAGGCGGATCAGCGTCGCAAGCGCATACGCACCACGCCCGCGAAGAAAAAAACCTGCGTTGCGGTCGACGGCGACAGTAAAGCCTGCCAGAACAGCAACAGCGGCACCTGGATTATCGATTAATAATTTCTAATGGGTAACCCATTATGAAAACGCGTTCTTTTTTGCGCCTGAGTGTTCAGGCGCTTTTCCTGGCGGCGCTTACCTTGCTGGCAGGCTGTATGTCATCCACACGCAGCGATCCCTCCCGTTACAGTCTGTTATTTCAGGCGCACCCACCCATCAATGACTCGGCACCGCTGAAGTTCAGAGTGCTGTTATTGAAATCGGATGCCGACTTTATGTCAGCGGATTTTTATTCGCTGCAAAATAGCGCGCAAACCGTACTGGGTAACAATCTGCTCAATAGCGAGCAGTTTTTCCTGTTGCCAGGCCAGCTAAATAAAACCCTTAGCGGTCAACGCACGCCGGATGCGCGCTATATCGGCATTATGGCCGAGTACCAATCGCTCAACGGTAAGAAATGGCGTCTCTCTCTGCCGCTGCCCAATGCGGACGAGAGCGAGTCGAGCCACGGCTGGTACCGGGAAGCGGATGCGTTGCAGGCCAGGATCGTTGCTGACAATAGCGGCGTACAGCTTGCGGGCAAAGCAGAGTCAACGCCTGAATAACGGAAAGCCATTATGAACAAAGCAGAAAAGGTGGTCTGGAGCGAAGGCATGTTCCTGCGCCCGCATCACTTTCAGCAGTCGGAAAGCTACCTGCAAAGCACCCTGCGCGACTGGGGGGCCACACAGCGTCCTTATCTGTGGGGCTTCACCGATCTGGAGTTTGACGAAGCGATGCTGCGCCAGGGCAAAATTGCCCTTAGTGCCGCTAGCGGTCTGCTGCCGGACGGCACCCACTTCTCCTTCCTGGATGCGCGCCAGGCGCCTGCGCCGCTGGAAATCGCTGATAACCAAAGCAATGTCAACGTGGTGCTGGCCTTACCGGCGCGGCGCGGCGGACGTGACGAAGTCATCTTCAGCGAAGCGGCAGACTCACTGGCGCGTTATCTCAGCTTTGAGCGTGAAGTCGACGACTTTAACGCCATCTCCATCGGCCCGGCGGCGGTGCAGTTCGGCAAACTGCGTTTGAAGCTGATGCTGGAAAGCGAGCTGACCGCGGAGTGGACGGCGATTGGCGTGGCGCGCGTGCTTGAAAAGCGCAACGACAGGCAGCTACGGCTGGACACTGGCTATATCCCCCCGATGCTCAATGCGATTAACCATCCCCAGCTTTTTGATTATTTGAATGATATGCACGGATTGCTGGCGCAGCGCAGCCAGCAAATCGGCCAGCATTTGCAGCAGCCAGGGCGGTTTAATACCGCAGAAATGGTTGATTTTATGCTGCTGGCGCGGGTGAATCAGCAGCTTGGTTTGGTCTCCCACCTAAAAAATTTACCGTTGCTGCATCCGGAACAGCTGTTCGGTCACTGGCTGGGGTTTGCCTGCGAGCTGGCAAGCTGGATGCCGCAGCGCTCGCCGGATGTTTCGCTGCCGGTTTACGATCACGACGATATCGCCCGCAGCTTTAGCAAACTGATGCTGATGCTGCGTCAGGGACTGTCGCTGGTGATGGAAGAAAGCGCGATCCAGCTGCCGCTGACCGAACGCTCGCATGGCCTGAACGTGGCGACGGTGCCGGAAGCCTCTATGGTGCGCGAATTTGGTTTCGTGCTCGCGGTACGCGCCAACGTGCCGGGCGAGGCGCTGCAAACCCACTTCCCGGCGCAAATGAAAATCGCGCCGGTGACGAAAATTCGCGATCTGGTGCAGCTGCAGCTGCCGGGCATGATGCTGCGCGCCATGCCGACCGCGCCGCCGCAAATCCCCTGGCACGCTGGTTACAGCTACTTTGAGCTGGAGAAGGGCGGCGAACTCTGGAAAGAGATGGAAAGATCGGGCGCGTTTGCGCTTCATCTGGCCGGCGAGTTTCCCGGTCTGGATATGGAGTTCTGGGCTATTCGCAGCCAGTCCGTCTGAAACGAATAATGAGCGCTCACCATGCAGGAACGACATTTCACCGGCAGCGATGCCGCTTTTTCCGGCGCGAGCAGCAATAACCCGCTGCTAGCCGCCGCGAACCCTTTGCTTAATGCGATTCCCCAGATCCGTCACTCCGTAACCCATGATGATCCGGCCGCGCTGCGTCAGCGGTTGATCGATCAGGTGCGGCATTTTGAAAAAAACAGTCAGCGCGCCGGGCTGCCCTATGAGGTTATCGTTGGGGCGCGCTATTGCCTGTGCACCGCACTGGACGAGGCTGCGGCGCTTACGCCATGGGGAAGCCGCGGCGTCTGGCCCGGCAACGGGCTGCTGGTCACCTTTCATAACGAAACCTGGGGCGGTGAGAAGTTTTTTCAGCTGCTGGCGAAGCTGTCGCAGAATCCGCGTGAGCATATCTTCCTGCTGGAGCTGATTAACTACTGCCTGTTGCTGGGTTTTGAAGGGCGCTACCGCGTGCTGGACAATGGCCGTTCGCAGCTGGAGACCATCAAACAGCGCCTGCTGCAGATGATCCGCGGCGTACGCGGCGGCTATCCGGCGCCGCTGTCGCCGCATCCGGAAGATCGGCCGGTGTTGCGCAAAATGTGGCGCCCGGTGGTGCCGCTGTGGGCCTGCGCGGCGCTGGCGGGCTTTCTCGCCTGTTTGCTCTACATCATGCTTAACTGGCGGTTGGGCGACGTTACCAGCCCGGTGCTGGCCTCGGTGTATCAAACGCCGCTGCCGGAAATCACTATTCACAACCCTGCGCCGCGTGCGCCTGCGGTGCTCAACCTGCGCGCCTTCCTGCGCCCGGAAATCGAACAGGGGCTGGTGGCGGTGCGTGACGAAGCGGATCAAAGCGTGGTGACCCTGAAAGGAGATGGCCTGTTTGCCTCCGGCTCCACCGCCGTGCGCGGCCGCTATGAAGAGGTCATCGACCGCGTGGCGCAGGCGATGGATAACGTAAGCGGCAAGATTCTGGTCATCGGCTACAGCGACAACGTGCCGATCCGCAGTGCGCGCTTCGCTTCTAACTATGAGCTGTCATTAGCGCGTGCGCAGTCGGTGCAGGAGATGCTGCAAAAACATCTGTCGCAACCCGCGCGCGCCAGGGCGGAAGGCCGCGGCGAAACGAATCCGCTGGTGCCGAACACCACGGCTGAGAACCGCGCCCGTAATCGCCGGGTGGAAATCATCCTGTTAGTTTCGCCTGACAATACGCGGGCGGAGCTGAATGGACTGCAGCAAGGGAACTAACAGATGCTGAATATTTTGTTTTCCATTATAACCAGCCGGTTGATGTGGGGCTTTGTCGGCATTACCGCGCTCTCTTTTATTATCTGGGTGATAGGCCCGGTTTTTTCCATTGTTGACTCACGCCCGCTGGAATCAGAACAGAACCGCTTAATCAGTATCGGCCTGCTCTGGCTGGTATGGGGGATCGGCAACCTGGCGCCGCGCCTCTACAACGCCTGGATCAACCGCAAGCTGATGGGCGGCCTGAGCAGCGGCGAGCAGCCTGACGGCAGCGACCGCAAACGCCTGACCAACGAAGAACAGGTGCTGGCCGAGCGCTTTGACGAAGCGTCACAGCTGTTAAAAAAAGCGCATTTCAATCGAGCGGGCCGGCGCAATCCTTTCTGGGCGCAGCGCTTTAGCCGTCAGTATCTTTATCAGCTTCCCTGGTATGTGATTATCGGCGCGCCGGGGGCCGGCAAAACCACGGCGCTGGTCAATTCCGGGCTGCAGTTCCCGCTGGCGGATCGTTTTGGCAAAACCGCGCTGCGGGGTATCGGCGGTACCCGCAACTGCGACTGGTGGTTTACTAATGAAGCGGTGCTGCTGGATACCGCAGGCCGTTACACCACCCAGGAAAGCCAGCAGGCGCAGGACGCCAGCGAATGGCAAAAGTTTGTCGATCTGCTGCGTAAATATCGTGGCCGCCAGCCGATTAACGGCGTAATCGTCACCATCAGCGTCTCCGATCTGTTAACTCAGTCGGCGGAGGCTTCGCAGCAGCAGGCGATCAATCTGCGTCAGCGTCTGATGGAACTGCATGAGCAGTTGGGCATTCGCTTTCCGGTGTATGTGCTGGTAACCAAAGCGGATCTGTTAAAAGGGTTTCGCGCCTGGTTTTCTAAGCTGGATAAAGCGCAGCGCGAACAAATCTGGGGCTTTACCTTTCCCTGGGACCGTGCAAAGCAGGCTGATTTTGACTTAGCCAGCGCCTTTACGCAGGAATATGCGCTGCTGCAACAGCGTCTTGACGCTGGTCTGGCGGATACGCTGATTATGGAAAGCGATCCGCAGGCGCGGGCGGAAAGTTATCTGTTCCCGCAGGAGTTCGCCGCGCTGCGTCCGCTGCTGGCCGAATATCTTAATACCGTTTTCGCCCGTTCTAATTTTGAAACCCAGTTTTCACCGCGCGGCATCTATTTCGCCAGCGGCACGCAGGAAGGCCTGCCTTTCGATCGCGTGATGGGCGAGCTGAGCCGCGCGCTGCATCTGCCGCAGGTGGATGGGCAGGGCGGCATCAGCGGCGCCTGGGATAGCGTACAGAAAGAAGCGCCGATTCCGGCAGCCAAAGGGCAGAGCTTTTTCCTGAAGGATTTGCTGACCAACGTAATATTTCAGGAAGCGGGGCTGGCCGGCAGCAACCGCTGGTGGGAGCTGCGCAACCGCGCCTTCCTGTGGTCTGGTTATGCCGCGCTGCTGGCGCTGTTGGTAGTGGTTTCGCTGCTGTGGTTCACCAGCTACGGCAACAATAAAAGCTATTTGCAGGAAGTGCAGGCGAAAGTGCCGACCGTTGAGGCGCAAAGTAAAAATCTGCAGGCCAGCGGCGAAAGCGATCTCTTTGCGCTGCTGCCGTTCCTCGATAGCGTGCTGGCGCTGCCGGAAAGCAAAGATTTCGATTTGAACGATCCGCCGGTCACGCGCCGGATGGGGCTTTATCGCGGCGTCGAGGTCAGCGACGCCAGCCAGACGCTGTATCAGAAATCGTTAAAGCAGCTGCTGTTGCCGCAGGTCGCCCAGCTGATTACCGGCTGGCTGCGTAATGATAACGGCAGCGATGCGGACTACAGCTATGAAGCGTTAAAAGCGTATCAGATGCTCTATCAGCCGCAGCACTATGACGGCAAATTTCTGCATGCGTGGGTGATGCTGAATGTGCGGCGCAACCTGCCGCAAAACGTTACCCAGGCGCAGATCGGTCAGTTGGATCGTCATCTGGCGCAGCTGCTGGAAACGCAAATTCAGGCGTCGCCTTACGCCCGGGATGATGCGCTGGTAAAGCGCGAGCAGGCGCTGATTAATCAGATGCCGTTGTCCGGTCGCGTTTATGGCCGTCTCAGACGTCTGCTCGAACAGGATGAAACGCTGCCTTCGGTTTCACTCACTGACCTGGGCGGGCCGCAAAGTGAGTTAGTGTTTACTCGCAAGAGTGGCAAGTCAATTAGCGAAGGCATCCCCGGTCTCTATACGCCGGACGGATACTGGAACCATTTCGACAAAAACATTGCTGCCGTCACTACGGCGCTGCATCAGGATGATGTCTGGGTGTTAGGCGGCGCGATGACGGATGAAGACAAAGCGCAAACCGATAACGCCGTCCGTCAGCTCTATATGCGCGATTTTATGCATCAATGGGATGGCCTGCTGACCGATATCCAGCTCAACAACAGCGCCGACCTGTCGCAGCGCATTAACAGCGCGCGATTGCTCTCCAGCAGCAGTTCGCCGTTGCGTAAGCTGGTTATCAACCTCAGCCATATGCTGATGCTGGAGCGCCTTCCGGCGGAAAAAGATGCGCAGCAGGCGGATAAAAAAGGCAATAGCGCGACCCGCACGCTGGAGGCGTTATTCCGTTCACGCCAGCCCGCTCAGGGCGCCGCAGCCCAGCAGCAGACGCCGGAGCAGCGCGTCACCGAACATTATGCGTCAGTTATCGAACTGGCCCAGCCGCTGGAGCAGGGCGGAAAAACCATTGCCTTTGATGATTTTCTTAAGCAGATCGATGAGCTTTATCGCTATTTAACCGCGGTGCAGGATGCGGCCAACAGCGGTATGCCGCCGCCGCCGGGCGAAGCGATCGGACATTTGCAGGCGAGCGCCGGCAGATTGCCGGGATCGCTGCAAAATATGTTTACCAATATGGCCGTAGGCGCCAGCAGCGATGCGCAACGTCGCGATATGGAAAATGTCCGCAAGCGGATTAACGTTGAGGTCGGCAGTTTCTGTCGCCAGGCGATTGCTGGTCGTTATCCTCTGGCGCGTTCGGGCCGCAGTGAAGTGACGCCCGACGATCTGGCGCGCATGTTTGCACCAGGCAGCGGTTTAATGGATAGCTTCTTCCGCGATAACCTGGCGACAAAAGTGGATACCACGCGTTCAAGCTGGCGCTTTATGCCGGGCATTGATGGTAAAAGCCTGCCCGGCGGCGAAGCGCTGCTGCGTCCTTTCCAGCAGGCGCAGAGCATCCGCGACGCTTTCTTCGCCAATGGCGCTACCACGCCATCGTTCCGCGTCACCATCCGTACGGTACGCATGGATAACGATATTCTTAACCTGACGCTGGATGTGGATGGGCAGCTGTTGCGCTATAGCCATGGTCCGCAGGCGGTACAGCTCATGAACTGGCCCGGCAACGGCGGCACGCGACAGGTGCGGATGCAACTGGGGCTGGTGGATGGCACCACTTCTACGCTGATTACTAACGGCGCCTGGGCGCTTAACCGCTTTTTCGATCGTGCGCAGCTGACCTTGGGCAGCAACAGCCTTAGCCGTCAGGCCACTTTCAATATTGATGGTCATCGCGTTACCCTGGAATTTACGCCGAACAGTATTCGTAACCCGTTCCAGCTTCCCGGCTTCGCGTGCCCATAACCGCAAGGAAATGATAATGAGCCACTCTCCTGCGATCGGCTGGTACGGAAAATTGCCCAGCGCCGGTGACTTTTTGCAGCGCCGTTTTCCCGAAGCGATAGCCCGTCAGTGGACCCACTGGTTTCAGGTGGGGCTGCTGAACTGGCAAAAAAATGAAGAGCTGCGCCCCGGCGAACCGCACCGCTTCGCGAAAGCGCCGGTATGGAACTTTGTGGTGCCGCCCATGCTCGGCAGTCAGCTGGTGCAGATGGGATGTTTGTTGCCCGCGCGCGACAGCGTGGGCCGTCAGTATCCCATTTGTGCCCAGTGCAGCTTTACGCCAGCCGAATGGTCGACGGGGCGGCTGGCAATGGCGGGCGAATGGTATCAGCAGCTGGGGCGCACCCTGATGCACGCGGTGCATAACGGCTATTCCGCCGAACAGCTGGATCAGGCGCTGCTGACGATCCCTGCGCCGCAGGATCCCGCTGAACAGGCGCACTCCGATATTTTAGATGTAATTGGTTACGGCGATACCGTCACCAATCTCAGCTGGAAACAGGTAGCGGACTGTTTTGATCCGCAACGCTATACCAGCTTCTGGTGGACTAATCAGGCAGACAACTATCCGCTTTATACCCACCTGCACAGCGGCAATTTTACCGGTCAGCTGTTTTCGCTGCTGTTCGATCCGGCAGGCGGCGCCCGACCAGGCCGACACGGGCTCTATCCGCCCATGTTTGAATAATTTTCCGACTTGAGAATAGCGATGAATATCGATGCTTTACTCGCTCCGGTAAGCAGTGAAAAACCGTGCGGCGAAAATCTGGAATATGACGCTGATTATATGGCGATGAACCAGGCGAGCGAAGGGAAGGCGGAGCAGCAGTTTGGCGACACCATCATTCCTGCAGAGCCAGCCGACTGGAACAAAGTAGAAAAGCTGGCGACCAGCCTGCTGGGGCGCACCAAAGATCTACGCGTAATGTTAGCACTTACTCACGCGTGGACGCACATGAAAGGGCTGCCGGGCTATGCGAATGGCCTGAAGCTGATTCAACAGGCGCTGTTACTTTACTGGGAGCCACTTTATCCACTACTGGAAGAGTATGGTGAGCGCGATCCCTTTTATCGTATTAACGCGCTGGCGGCGCTGGGCGATAAATCGGCGCTGACTGCCGCGCTGCGTCAGGCTCCGCTGTTGCGTACCGCCGCCGATCAGATTTCGCTGCGTGACGCCTGCTCGCTGCTGGATGGCAGCAAAACCGAAGTGGCCGATTATCCGGGCGGACGTTCACGACTGAATGATGAGCTGGCTCGGGGCGATCAGCCCGGTATTGAGGCCATCCAGCAAATAAGTGAGCGTTTACAAACTATCCGGGAAACGCTGGCGGAACATCTGGGTGAAAGCGGCGTCCCGGAGATGGAACAGCTGCAAAAAATGGTGAGCCTGGTGGTGCAATCCTGTCAGGCCACCGATGTAACCGCGCTGATGCCGGGTAATAGCGATGATGCCGCGCCGTCTGCCGCTGATAATCCAGCGCCCGCCGCCCCGGCGCGAGCGCACACTGACTGGCGCAACAGCGAAATTACCTCACGCGCCGAGGCGCAGCTAATGCTGGAAAAGGTGAAGCAATACTTTTCCCGCTACGAACCCAGCCATCCGGCTCCGCTGATGATCGATCGTGTTCAGCGCGTTATCGAACTCGACTTTATGGCCATCATTCGCGATCTGGCACCCGATGGCGTGCACCAACTTGAAAACATTTTTGGTCGCCGCGATTAAGCAGCAAACCTCTTATATGGCAGCGTGCCCGCTGCTGACTTTACCGCGCATATCCGATGGAGAACCTCATGGCATCTAAATCCAGTGGGCAGAAATTTATCGCCCGTAACCGCGCGCCGCGCGTACAAATCGAATACGACGTCGAAATCTATGGCGCAGAGCGCAAAATCCAGCTGCCGTTTGTTATGGGCGTCATGGCGGACCTGGTCGGTAAACCGGTTGATCCGCAGCCGGGCATTGATGAGCGTAAATTCCTGGAAATCGATATCGATAACTTTGACGAGCGCATGAAAGCGCTGAAGCCGCGTGTCGCGTTTCAGGTAGATAACACGCTGACCGATGAAGGCCGTCTGAATGTCGAGCTGACCTTTGAAAGCATGGAAGATTTCTCGCCGGACGCGGTAGCGCGTAAGGTCGAGCCGCTGAACAAACTGCTGGAAGCGCGTACTCAGCTTTCTAATCTGCTGACCTATATGGACGGCAAAAACGGCGCGGAAGAGCTGATCGCCAAAATTCTGCAGGATCCCACGCTGCTGAAATCGCTGGGGCATCTGCCGAAAACTGAAGAAACCGTTAAAGGTGATGAGGAATAACGATGAGCAATCCATCACAACAACCGTTACAGCAGGCACAGCAAACCTGGGATCAGGATGAATTCAGCGCGCTGCTGAATAAAGAGTTTCGCCCGAAAAGCGATCAGGCGCGCGCCGCGGTGGAAAGCGCGGTAAAAACCCTGGCGCAGCAGGCGCTGGAAAACAGCGTGACCGTTTCTAACGACGCTTACCGCACCATCCAGGCGTTGATTGCGGAAATCGATGAAAAGCTGTCGCATCAGGTTAACCAAATTATTCACCACGAAGAGTTTCAGAAGCTGGAGGGTGCGTGGCGCGGTCTGAGCTACCTGGTGAATAACACCGAAACTGATGAGATGCTGAAAATCCGTTTTATGAGCATCTCAAAGCAGGAGCTGGGCCGCACGCTGAAGCGTTATAAAGGCGTGGGCTGGGATCAAAGCCCGATCTTCAAGAAAATCTATGAAGAAGAGTATGGTCAGTTCGGCGGCGAGCCGTTTGGCTGCCTGGTAGGCGATTACTACTTCGATCACAGCCCGCAGGACGTGGAGCTGCTGAGCGAAATGGCGCGCATCGGCGCGGCGGCGCACTGTCCGTTTATCGCCGGCACCGCGCCGAGCGTGATGCAGATGGAATCCTGGCAGGAGCTGGCTAACCCGCGCGATCTGACCAAAATCTTCCAGAACAGTGAATATGCCGCCTGGCGCAGCCTGCGTGAATCGGAAGATGCGCGCTACCTGGGCCTGGTGATGCCGCGCTTCCTGGCGCGTCTGCCGTATGGCATTCGTACCAATCCGGTCGACAGCTTTGATTTCGAAGAAGAGACCGACGGCGCCAGCCACGCTAACTACACCTGGACCAACGCCGCTTATGCGATGGCCGCTAATATCAACCGCTCGTTTAAAGAGTTTGGCTGGTGTACTTCTATTCGCGGCGTAGAGTCTGGCGGCGCGGTGGAAAATCTGCCGTGTCATACTTTCCCCAGCGACGACGGCGGCGTGGATATGAAATGCCCGACCGAAATCGCCATCAGCGATCGTCGTGAAGCCGAGCTGGCGAAAAACGGTTTTATGCCGCTGGTACATCGCAAAAACTCTGACTTCGCTGCCTTTATCGGCGCGCAATCTTTGCAGAAACCGGCGGAATACCATGACGCGGACGCCACGGCGAACGCCCGTCTTGCGGCCCGCCTGCCTTATCTGTTCGCCTGCTGCCGCTTCGCGCATTATCTGAAGTGCATCGTGCGCGACAAGATTGGTTCTTTCCGCGAGCGTGAAGAGATGGAGCGTTGGCTGAACGACTGGGTAATGAACTACGTGGATGGCGATCCGGCCAACTCCTCGCAGGAAACCAAATCCCGCAAGCCGCTGGCTTCAGCCGAAGTGCTGGTGGAAGAGATTGAAGATAATCCGGGCTACTACGCCGCCAAGTTCTTCCTGCGTCCGCATTATCAACTGGAAGGTCTGACCGTATCGCTGCGCCTGGTCTCCAAACTGCCGTCACTGAAAACTAATGATGCGTAAATAAATCAGTCGGGCGTGACGGCACGCCCGATGTTTAAACTTGAATTGCTGTTAACCGCTGGAGGTGAAGGGCTTCATCATGTTACGGGTTTTTCATCCAAATAAAAATAATGTAGGTAAGTTCAGGAAAAGGAAGAAATGAATCTTTCAGGTAGCGTTGGCTGGAAAGGGCGTAACCAACAAAGCGATGTAAAACAGGTTCAACAGCAGCTTAAGAAGCATGGTTTTCCTCAGCTGGCTGATGACGGGCTGTGCGGCAGTAAAACGGTGCAGGCTATCAGAATGTTTCAGATGGGCTTTATGCGCCGTCCCGATGGACTGATCGATCCGCATGGCGCGACCTGGCGCAGATTATCCGGCGCACCGACGCCGACGGCTCCGCCACCGCGTCCGGTTGATGAGCATCCGATTGCGGGCCTGTTAACCGTATCTGCTGGTCAGGTTACCTTTGATGCGGAAGGCAATGATATTCCTAACAACAGGAACTTCAGCCGACGCATTCACTGGCCCGGTAATGCGGCCTCCGGCGTGACCCTTGGACGCGGTTATGACCTGGGTAACCGTACTCAGGCGACCGTTTATAACGATCTTATCCGTTCTGGCGTACCTGATGTCCAGGCCGGCTTAATCGCCGAAGGCGCGGGTAAAAAAGGAGAGGCGGCGCGTCTTTTTGTGCAGAATAACCGGGATGCTATCGGCACCGTCAGCCATGCGATGCAGATTCGTCTTTTTGAAATTATTTATCCTGCATACGTGACCTCGGCGAAATCCAATTATGAATCATGGACGCGTCCTTATCCTGAACGTGTAAGCTGGGAGAATCTGTCAAAGCCGATCAGAGAAATCATGATTGACTTTGTTTATCAGGGATTCACCAAAGGTGAAGCGCCCATGAAGGCGGGGATGAAAAACAATATAGATGAGCTTATCAACTATATTGAAGGCAGCCCGACAATGAGAGGCTACGAAGCCGGACGCCAGCGTGCGAATTATTTAAGGAGAGGCAGGTGAGGTTGGTAATAAAGAAGAATGTTTTAGCTATAACAAGTGTGCTGCTCCTGACCTGTAGCTACGCTTATGCGGAAGATAACTGTAGCGCAGCGCAAAGCGATGCTGAAATCAATAGCTGCTGGGCTAAAGAAAAAAGCAGCGCCGAGAGCGAGCTAAACAGCGAGTATGCCAGCGCGAAACAGCGAATTGCGAAAGCTTACACCACCCATAAAGAGCTGCTGACGCAATACAATACCATCCTGTTGGATTCCCAGCGCGGCTGGTTAAAATATCGCGATAATCAATGCAAACTGGAAGCGTTTATGGCTGATGAAAACACTGCTGTGTATGCTTCCTTAGTTGACCAGTGCACCGCTCGTATCGATCGCGAGAGAATCGCGCAGTTAAAAAGCATGCCTTACGAATAAGTGTTTTTTTGAAATAATTTAAGCGTATTCGTTATTGCCTGCATTTTAGGTTTTAAGGTCAGGGACGACTTTATTGGCCATAGTTTATGCTAATAGCGTGACCAACTACTTTATGAATTGAATTTTATGAGTACTGAACATATTTTATTTCCAGTGGTCTTGTTTTTTTCTTTCCTATTGAAAGTTGATATTATTGATATTAATCTGTGCATCTATCGCCATATGCTATTTTGTAGAAAAAATTAAGCTACTTCTTTGATTTTTTATAAAGCTTTAGTGTGAATAAATAACCTATAAAAATTATCACAAGGAATAAAAACTTACCAAACAGTATGCCAGATGCGCTGGTGGTAATAGACTCATAAACGAGTACGTACCAAACAGAACGAATAATATCGATCAAAGTATAAATACCAATAACTATAAAAATGATTGCGAAAACCAATGCGATAATTTTTTTCATTCAATTATCTTTTAGTAGTTTAGAGGTTGGAAGAGAAAGTAATTCTAAAGTAAGAGCTTGTTCAGTGTCTAGCGCTCTGTAGATAATATTTAACCACTGAATGCTTCCTGTAATAAATATTAAACCTAATTAATATTTGTCTGTTTTCGCTGAGAACAGGCAGAAACGAGGCAGAGGTAAAATATGGACTGTTTTATTCAGCCCCATGCTTTCCTGTTTGCCATATCACTGCTTTATCGAAAGCAACTTTAACCAATAAAGAGTAGATAATTATGGCTATTGATATGTTCCTGAAGGTTGACGGTGTAACCGGTGAGTCTCAGGACTCCAACCACAAAGGCTGGACCGACATCACTTCTTTCTCCTGGGGCGCAACCCAGCCTGGCAACATGGCTGTTGGCGGCGGTGGCGGCGCGGGTAAAGTGAACTTTAGCGATCTGCACGTTAACGCGCTGATCGACAAGTCCACTACCGCTATCCTGAAGCATTGCGCCGGCGGTAAGCACCTGACCAAAGTTGAACTGTCCGTATGTAAAGCGGGCGGCCAGCAGATTGAGTACACCAAAATCACGCTGGAAGATGTGCTGGTAACTTCCGTCCAGTACAACGGCAGCGACAACGGCGATACCGTAGGCGTGACCTATGCATTCCAGGCTGCGAAAGTTAAACAGCAGTACTGGGAGCAGACTTCTTCTGGCGGTAAAGGCGCAGAAAGCAGCGCTGGCTGGAACATCAAAGAAAACAAAGAAGCGTAATATTTTTTGTCGCCCATTCCAGTTTAGGAATGGGCATTTATATCGTTTAAACTTCATAAAGAACATGAACATGTCGATAATAAAAGAAGGGAATTCAAGGCGCTTAACTACCGGAGAGATTCTTCTTGCAAAAAAAGTATTTAAAGAGGGTATAAGATATGAAAGAGTGAAGGTATATAACGGGAGTTACCTGCCTTTTGGCATGCAATCGAGAGATGTTGCAATGACGCCTAATGGAAGCTTGTATTTTAGAGAACCTCATTATAAAGATGATTTTTCAGCAGAACCCGGAAGAATACAACACTGGTTTATACATGAAATGACCCATGTATTACAGCACCAAATTGGTATGAATGTAAGGATGCGAGGAGCATTTAGTTGGATAGCTTCTTATAATTACTCTTTACCACCCGATAAAAAACTTTCCGATTTTAATATGGAGCAGCAGGCATCAATTGTCTCCGATTATTTTTGTTTGATCTATTTGGGATTAAGCGAGTTTAAAGCTATATCTACATTTACTGGAATTATAGGGCCAGATATAAAAGAAAAATATGCTAATGCACTAGAACTTTTTTTAATAAAACCTGACGATAAGAGGGCTTTTATATGAAAATTAAAATCCTTGGTCTGGCACTCGTAATCATGCTTACCGCTTGCCATCTGGAACGGCCGTTTTACCATCCGTTGTTGTTAAAAATTGAGCAAGAGAAGTTATGTTTTTCGGTGCCTGGGAAAGATAGTTCTAATAATCTCATTAAGGTTGGTGCGCCCTATATTTCATGGCGAAACGGTAATTCATGGGAAACAGTAAACTTTGCCTCCAATACCACCAGTGACCTGGAAATAAAACCTGGTGAATGTATTTTCTGGGATGAGGTAAAATGGCAGCCTGGTGAGTATGATGTGGCAGTCAAAGTCAAAAGCGCTGATTCCCAGCAGGAACGTTATGCAGTGCATTTTATTTTACAAAAAAACAAACAAGGGTACCTGTCTTTAATGAAATAATTTTATTGTATTGACTGACTGCAATAAAATTATTAATCCATTGTTTAACGCTCACGTTCGGTTCCTTAAAACTATATGTATGAAGTTTATGGCCAACCTGATAAAACGGTCGTAAACCCAACAGTTCATGATTTTAAAGGACTAAATGGAGTGTTGATTTTTAACGTTAACGGGTGGAGTGATGCAAGTGGGCATGCAACCCTCTGGAATGGTAATACTTGTTCCGATCATTGCTACTTCCCTTTAGCTAATGAGGCATCAATATGGATTTTAAAATAGTTGGCATTATTGCCGTTGCAACAGTTTTATTTTTTTCATCTCAGGTTAATGCAAAACCAGAATACAGTTCTGAACAATACATAAAAAACTATGCTTTAAGCGTCTGTGTTGCTAAAGGTTATAATAGTAAGGAAGTTAAAGATGATGCTTCCGCTGCGGCACGTGGTTATCTGGAGTTTGGCGATTACTCTTTAGCTGCTCATAGTGCAGTAAGAAAGCTGGTGGACGAATTTCTTGCAAAAACCTATTCCAGCCAGTCCGGCGAGTCAATGATATTAGCTAAATGTATCGATGTTTATCATAGTGCTGAACTGGAAAGCATCGTTAAGCAATATAAAGGAAAAGATGATGGCTAAGGTAGCTGAAGTTATTATAACAACAATAAGTAAAAGTTTATGAGTTTTAATTCTGAGTTTTTTGGCTACGCTCAGAGAATGTAAAAGTAAAAATTATAATATGCTTGAAGTAAATTTTAATAAAGCCTGGCGATAAAAAGGCTTTCATATGAACATCAAAGTATTGTACTTAGGGCTCGCAATATTTCTTTCGGGGTGTCATCTGGAACGACCATTTTATCACCCTTTGTCAGTAAGAGTTGAACAAGGGAAGTTATGTTTTACTGTCCCTGAAGAAAATAGTCATAACAATATTTTTAAAGTTGGCACTCCCTATATTTCATTGCGCAACGGTAATTCATGGGAAACAGTAAACTTTTCCACCAATACCACCAGTTACCTGGAAATAAAACCTGGCGAATGTATTTTCTGGGACGAGGTAAAATGGCAGCCTGGTGAGTATGATGTGGCAGTCAAAGTCAAAAGCGCTAATTCCCAGCAAGAACGTTATGCAGCGCATTTTATTTTACAAAAAAACAAACAAGGGCACTTTTTTTGAAAAAAAAGTTAGATTGAGGGATATAACGTAACTAAGGGACTCTCTGCTCGAAATTATACAACTTATTGATAGCAGCTAACTAAGATATAGATTGCTAGTAATACCCCTGAAAGGTATGCCATAGGCGGATATATAGCCCTTCTTTTAGTTTCTTGAGAGAAGTTTATTTATGATTGTCCAGTTAAAACGGTTATTTACACAGTCCCTGTTAGTGAGCGCTCTGTTTTATAGCTTCACAGCAGCTGCCGAGCATAATAACGTTGAGCCATTGGCTGGTAAATGGCAGATAAAACGGGTTTGTGTTAATACGCAACAAACAATGCGGCCGTCTATTTTAATGAATGACCCGACACTGGTTGGCCGTACATTGTCTTTTACCGCAAATAACATCACTGGCGAACCGTTACTTAATCAAGGCTGTGAGCAGCCTGTATTAAAGGCGCAGACTGAAATCACATTAAATAAGCTTCTGGCCTCGACAATCGGAGCAGAGAGCAGTAAAGATCTATCAAATAATTATTCGTTAGAATTGCAGGGTACTGATAAGGTAACTCCAGTCTTTGTCCAATGCGGGAAAGGCATGCTTGGGCCTAAAGGCGAAGCTACTGATAACTGGTTGGTAAAGCTGGACAAACAAACAATCCTGACTAATTGGGACGATAATACATTACTTGCCTTACAAAAACTGCCAGCCGATGCGCCTGCAGCGCCTTCTTTTAATTGCCAAAAAGCGGTAACCACAACTGAAAAGGCTATTTGTGCATCTTTTGATTTAGCCAGTTGGGATCACAGCGTTAATGATGCCTGGCAAATGGCAGTACATCAAATTAAGAACACCGGTGTTGATGTTACAGCTAAATTAGCAGCACTAAAAAGTGAGCAGCAGCGATGGCTTATTGAAAGGAACGCCTGTAAGGGCGAGCAAAGGTGTATTAAGCAACAAATGGTGACGCGCGTAACTGATCTGGTGGAAAGCGCTAAATAAGCATCCGTCAGGAAAAACGGCTCGTCAGCGCTGTTTATATTTGCCTTACAGACGAGCCTGATTCCTTTATTTACAATGAACTTTATTCCAGATATCCAATCAATATCAGCCATTGACCGATTGAATTATTGCTTATTTAACTTCTTCGTATAAACCCCGCCGGTTTCACCGAGACCCGCGCGGTTTGTATGCCGAATATCTCAAACGCAGGAAACCGTTATGCGCTTTACGATTATAACGAATAAACCGGGACATCAGCCGCCGCAGAGCAGCTGTGACTTTTTACCGCCCGGCGGCACTATCGGCCGCGGCGTCGATAACAATCTGGTGCTGCCCGATAATGACCGCACCATCTCTCGCCTGCAGGCGATTGTGCATATTACCGCTGATGGCGAATGCCGTATCACCAACCGTGGCAACGTGACGCGCGTTGAACTGAATGATATTCCGCTGGAGCGGGGCCGTCAGGTTGAGCTACAGGATGGCGATATCCTGGGTATTGATGAGTATCGTCTGCTGGTTAACGATCTGAATGCCGCAGCTCAACCTGTGCCGCAGGCCGTCGCGCCGGTTGCGCGTCCGGTACAGCCCGCGCCGGTGATCCAGCCTGCCCAGCCCGCTCAACCGGCAAAAGCGGCAGAAGGCACGGCGGCGATCCCCAGCGAAATCTGGGATAGCCTGGCAAAAGAGTTTTCTATTGCTGACAGCATCTCCACCAGCCGGATCAAGCCAGCCGCGCCAGCGATCGCTTCCGATCCGCTTGCCGCTGAGCCAACGGAAAACCGCAACCCGGAAGATCCGCTGGCGCAGTTTAAAACCAGCGAGCCGCTGAACCTTGATCGCCGCAGCCAGGCGCCTGAGGCGCTGTTCAGTCAGGATGAACTGTTTAAATCAGACAGCATCTTTAATGACCACACGCCAACCACTCTGGTGCAGCCCTCGGTGGAAAAAGCGCTACAGCCGCCAGCGAAAGCCGATGAGCTTGATCCGCTGGCGCTGTTTGGCGGCGGCAAATCAACGCCTGCGCAGCTTAACAGCGACGATCCGCTGGGCCTGATGATGAGCGGCGCCGTGCCGCTGGCGCATCTGGACAATGAACCATCCGCCGCACAGCAGAAGGCTTCGTCTGAAACGCCGCCGGCATCCTCTAATAAGCAGGATCTGTTTGGTAATGCGGACGATCTTAGTCGATCCCCGTTGTTTGCTAATGAGCCGCCTGCCGCGGCTAAACCTGACGCGCCGCAGAATGATTTTAGCGTTTCGCCGCTGTTGGCTGATGAGCCGCCTGCCGCGCGCGATGCCGATTTTAACGATGCAGTAAAAGCTGACGATGATGCCCTCAGCGCTTCACCGCTTTTCGCCGATCTGCCAGCGGATAAGCCAAATAGCATTGAATCTTCACCGCTGTTTGATCAGGCGCCGCCGCAGCCGAACGTACCGGATTACGGCGGCATCACCTTACCTACGCCGCAGGCGGTTCAGCGCAGCGTGACGCCGCCGCCGAAAGGACGCTTACGTATTGATCCGGTCGCCAGCAATAGCAGTAGCCAACAATCTAACGCTTCATCCGGCGGGGAAGCGTTGCAGGGCGAGTTGCTACAGGCGCTGCTGGATGGCATGGGCCTGAATGATATGCAGCCGACGCCGCATTTCGATCGGGAAAATATGCAACAGCTGGGGCAGATGCTTGGCATGTTCTCGCAGGGCACGGTTGCGCTGCTGTCGTCGCGATCCATTCTGAAACGCGGCGTAAAAGCGGATATGACTGTTATTCTGGATGACGCCAATAACCCGTTCAAACTGCTGCCGTCCGGTAAAACCGTGTTGATGCAGATGTTCGGCAGCCGCATGCCAGGCTTTATGCCGCCGAAGCAGGCAGTGCGCGATGCGCTGGTCGATTTGCAGGCGCATCAGTTGGGAATGATTGCTGGGATCCGCGCGATTATCGCTGCGATGCTGCAATCCTTTAATCCGCAGCAGCTGGAAGAGGAAGCGCGTCAGGAAGGCGTCACCTCGCGTCTTTCGCTGCCCGGCAGCCGTAAAGCGGCGCTGTGGGAACACTTTAACCGCCGCTATAACGAAACGGCCGGTGAAATTGAAGATGACTTCCATACGCTGTTCGGCGAAGCCTTCCTGCACGCTTACGATATGGAAGTTAACCAGTATAAAGACTCACAGACCGCCTCGGACGAATGATGAATATCACCATTGCCTCAATGTCGAATCAGGGCGCTCGCGCGAGCAATCAGGATCAGACGGGCGACATCGTAGGAGAGCGTTCCGCCTGCTTTGTGGTCTGTGACGGCGTCGCCGGTTTTCCCGGCGGCGAGTTGGCCGCCAGTCTGGCGCGCAACACCATTATCGACCAGTTCGACGGCGCCGCGCATCTGAATGCGCAGCAAATTCGCCAGTACATTAATAATGCTAACCGGGCGATCCGCCAGCAGCAAAAAACCGAGCGCGACTACAGCCGAATGGGCACGACGTTAGTCAGTTTGTTCATCGATCGTGATTATCAGCTGGCTTACTGGGCGCACGCGGGCGATAGCCGCCTCTATCTGTTCCGACGCGGCTATCTCTATCACGTCACCACCGACCACAGCCTGATCCAGCAGATGAAAGATGCCGGTCACCAGACGGAAGGCATCAACAGTAACCTGCTCTATTTTGCGCTGGGCATGGGCGACGAAGGGCGCGATGCCAGCTACAGCGATGTGGTGCCGATTGAAGATGGCGATGCGTTTCTGCTGTGTACGGATGGTTTCTGGCATGGCGTATCGCAGCAGCAGATGCAGCAGGCGTTGCATATGGTCAACACGCCGGAAGAGTGGCTGACGCTGATGCACCAGGCGCTGAAAAACAGCGAAGAGCAGTCAGAGGGCGAACAGGACAATTACAGCGCCATGGCGGTGTGGGTCGGTTCGCCGCAGGATACCACACTGCTGCATTCTCTTTCTGAAGCGGCGCAGTTCATTCCGCTTCGCGATTAACTCATTCTCAAGGGAACGATATGAAATACTGGTTAACCGGCGCGTTAACGCTGCTGATCGCCTTCAGTGCCTGGGCGGATAATTACAATCTTGCCTCTTCACGTTCTAAAAAACTGGACGTATGGATCGATAACGTCAAAAGCCAGGAGCCCACCGACTGGTGCGCGCGTCAGCTATCGCTGCGTATCGTCGCCAAAGGCGATAAAACGCCAGCGGTGCTGGAAGAGTTTCTGCCGCAGGTCGGCACGCTGATACAAAACAAACAGTGCACCAAACTGACCACGCTTAACTGGCATATGGAAGATGTTAACGGAACCCCGCTGGCAAAAGGCAGCGCTGAAAAGGCGAGTAACTGGAAAGTTAACATCACGCCGCCGGAACCGGCTGCTACAGAGAGTGCGGCGGCAACGGCGCCTGCCCCGGAGTCTCTCTCTCCTCCGGCGGATACCACGCCGTGGCTGCAGTTCAGTCTGCTTGATGGCTGTCATTTCCGCACCTGGTGGAACGACAGCGATCGCACCAGCGCGCTGTTTGTCCCAACGAAAGAGGGCGTGAAATGCGCGCAAGATGGCTGGCTGAGTGGGCAGGCGCAGATGACGCGCGTCGGTCATGGCGCCGCGAAAAATATCGCCGTCACCTTTTTGCAGGGTTTCCCGGTTCTGGGCCTGACAGCGAAAAGCGACAAGCGCGGCCTGCAAATGACCACCGTCAATAACGAACGCATGGTGCTGGCAGATGAACGCTCTCCTCAGAGCTGGCTGATCCTGCCGTGGTCGAACGACTTTAACGGCTGGCAGGCCAGCGGCATCGTAGCGGTACAGATGAGCCAGGCAGAAGCCGGTGATGAAAGCGCATTAAAGGCGCGCCTGAGCGAAGTCCGTAAAGTCTGGGCGCCTTATCTCAGCGATGCGTCGTTAACTATTCAGCTGGTAGACGCGCTGCACCCGCAGCTGAAAGATCCGGCGGCAGGCGCCTGGCGCACCATCAAATAACTCGCAAAAAGGAAGCGCTATGCACTCTTTACAACAACTGCTGGCGGGCGGCGCGCTGGATGACGCGCTGGCGCGCGTTGAAGCGCAAATCAAAGCGGCCCCGGCCGATGCCGATCTGCGTGCGGCTTTCGTTCAGCTGCTTTGCCTGACGGGCAACTGGACGCGGGCGCAAACTCAGCTGAAATCCTGGGCGGCGTTAAAACCGCAGGCGCAGCCGACCGTTATGCTGCTGGAGCAGGCGATCAGGGGAGAACTGCAGCGTGCGGCGGTGTTTACCGGGCAGGATCGGCCGCGTCTGCCGGGCAACGCTTATGGCTGGGCAGAAACCCTGTTTGCCGCGCTGCGTGCGGAGTTACAGGGCGAGCGGGCGCAGGCGGATGACCTACGCAATGCCGCGCTGGAAGCCGCCGCGCTGAACCCCGGCAGCGCGCTGGTGCAGGACAGCGAGCAGGCGCAGCCTTTCGCCTGGCTGATTGATGGCGACAGCCGACTCGGCCCGGTGTGCGAGCTGCTGGTGAACGGCAACTATTTCTGGGTGCCGTTTAGCGCCATTGCCGAGATGCGCTTTCAGGCGCCCGCCAGCGTGACCGATCTGGTTTGGCGTCATACGCTGGTGCGGCTGGTGGATGGCTCTGAGCAGGTCTGTCAGGTGCCGGTGCGTTATCCGTTTGCGCCCGATGCGCAGGACGATCTGCGCCTGGCGCGTCTGACCGAATGGCAGCCGCTGGATGAGGCGCAGCAGCACTATATCGGCCACGGCCAGAAGGTGTGGCTGAACGACAGCGCTGAGTTTTCCCTGCTGACGCTGGAGACGCTGACCTTCGTTGCCAGCGATCTGGCCGATGAGTAACTCGCGTTCCGCCGACGGCGCTGAGCTGCTGCACAGCGGCTATCGCTTCCGTAAGGATCAATCGAACCTGAACGTGCGCGATAAGCTTCAGCCTTCATTGCTGGATCGCCTGATGGATAACGAGCCGGGTAAAAGCCAGGAAACGGCTAACCAGCGGTTGATCTCTCACAGCACCTTAAGACGGCACGTGCTGCGCGACCTGCAATGGCTGTTCAATACCATTAATAACGAAGCCCAGCATGACCTGACGCCTTTTAGTCAGGTTCGCCGCTCGGTGTTGAATTTTGGCGTCTCGCCGCTGGCCGGGCAGCGGATGTCCGATATTGAATGGCACGATATACAGCGCAAGCTGACCGAAGCGATCATTAACTTTGAGCCGCGCATTTTGCCGCAGGGCCTGCAGGTAAGCTGTATCTCCAATACCCGCTCGCTCAATCTGCATAACGTGTTGTCGATTGAAATCAAAGGACGCCTGTGGTGCGTGCCTTATCCGCTGGAATTTCTGTTCCGCACCGATGTGGATCTGGAAAACGGCTATTTTGAGCTAAAAGATGTAGGTTAAGCATGGACAGTAAACTGCTCGAATACTACAACCGTGAACTGGCGTACCTGCGTGAAATGGGCGCGGAGTTTGCGGAGCGTTATCCAAAAGTGGCCGGACGTCTGGGCATGCGCGGCATCGATGTCGCCGATCCCTACGTTGAGCGCATGATGGAGGGCTTCGCCTTTCTGACTTCGCGCGTGCAACTCAAAATGGATGCGGAGTTCCCGCGCTTTTCGCAGCGTTTACTGGAGATGATTGCCCCCGGCTATCTGGCGCCTACGCCGTCAATGGCGATCGCCGAGCTGCATCCTGACAGCAAAAAAGGCGATATTAACCGCGGCTTCCTGGTGCCGCGCGGCACCATGATGGACAGCCAGCTGCTGAAGAAAAACGGTGTCACCTGTAGCTACACCACGGCCCATGACGTGACGCTGCTGCCGCTGAATATCAGGCAGGTGGAGTTGGGCGGCGTGCCGGCGGATATTCCGCTGGGGCAAATGGGGCTGAGCCAGCGCGGCGCGGTCAGCGCGCTGCGTATTCGCCTGAGCTGTGAAAGCACCACCACGCTCGATCATATGGATTTCGACCGGCTGGAATTTTTCCTCAGCGGCCCTGATATTGAGGCGCTAAAGCTGCTGGAATTGTTGATGCAGCATACGGTCGGTATCTTCTGTCAGACCACCGGCAAAACGCCATTTCGTCATGTACTGCAAGAGGATGCCTTAACCCAGGAGGGGTTCGCGTCGGATCAGGCGCTGCTGCCGGACGACCTGCGCAATTTTGACGGTTATCGCCTGTTGCAGGAATACTTTGCCTTCCCGGCACGCTTCCAGTTTATCAGCATCAGCCAGCTGCGCCCGCTGCTGGCGCAGGCTAACGGCGAGCGTGAATTTGATATTGTACTGCTGCTGGATAAAGCGGACGCCGCGCTGGAGCGCGTGGTCGACAGCAGTCATCTGGCGCTGCACTGCACGCCGGTCATTAACCTGTTCCCGCGCGTGGCCGAGCGGCAAAAGCTGAGCGAAAGCAGCCATGAATACCATCTGGTGGTGGATAATATTCGTCCGCTGGATTATGAAGTTTACTCAGTGCAGAAACTGTACGGCACGCTGGAAGGACAGCGTGAAGAGCAAGTTTTTCGTCCCTTCTGGAGTACCTACAGCCACGACAGCGGCGACTACGGCGCCTACTTTTCCCTGCGCCGCGAACAGCGCACCTTATCCGAACATGCACAGCGTTACGGCGCGCGTACCGGCTATGTCGGCTCAGAGGTTTTCCTCTCGCTGGTGGATGAACAGCACACGCCCTGGCGTGACGATCTGCGCTACGTCACTGCCGAGGTGCTGTGCACCAGCCGTGATTTGCCGCTGATGCTGCTGCAACAGGATCAGCAGGGTTTTAAGTTGCCTGATTCGGTGCCTGCCGCCGGGTTAACTATGCGCAAAGGGCCGACGCCGCCGCGTGAGCCGCTGGCGGAAGGGCTGGCGGCCTGGCGCCTCATCAGCCATTTGCAGATGAACTATCTCAGCCTGATGGACAGCGATGATGGCGAAGGGGCGGCCGCGCTGCGACAGATGCTGGCGCTGTATGCCAACCTGGCGGAAGCGCCGGTGGCGCGCCAGATCGAAGGGATTCGTCATTGTCAGCTGCGGCCGGTGAATCGGCGGGTGCCGGAACCGGGGCCGATTGTTTTTGCGCGCGGCATCGGCATTGAACTGACGGTCGATGAGCAGGCGTTTTCCGGCAGCAGCCCATGGCTGTTCGGCAGCGTGCTGGAGCGGCTTTTTTCACGCCTGGTCGCCAGCAATAGTTTTACCGAAATGACCCTGAACAGCCAACAGCGCGGCGAGGTGGGGTACTGGCCGCCGCGCATGGGCAAAAGGGCATTGATATGAAACAGCCGGTGCGTATCTTACAACGCCTGCCGGAAGGTTTTTGGCACGGGCTGATGCAGGCGCCGTGGCGCTACGACCTGTTTCAGATGCTGCGGCGCATCGATGCGCAGGGCGGTGAAAAATATCCGCTGGGACGCGCGCCGCTGCCGCGTCATGAGCCGCTGCGTATCGGTCAGTCTCCTTCGCTGGCCTTTGCGCCTTCCACGCTTTCAGCGGTTAGCGCACGTAAAGATAGCGAACTGCTTGATGTGTCGATTCTGAGCTTTGGTCTGTTCGGACCTAACGGTCCCTTGCCGATCCACATGACGGAGCATGCGCGTGAGCGGCTGCATCATCATCAGGATCCCAGCCTGACCGCCTTTGCCGATCTGTTTCATCACCGTCTGACGCTGCTGTTTTATCGCGCCTGGGCCGATGCGCAGCCCACGGTATCGCTCGATCGTCCCGACGGACAGCGTTTTGACTGTTATCTGGCCAGTCTGATCGGGATGGGACAGCCCGCGCAGCGCAAGCAGGGCAGCCTGAGTGAGCATGCCCGCCTGATGCTGGCGGGCCACCTTAGCCGCCACACGCGTGATGCGGAAGGGCTGGAAAAAATTTTGCGGCATTACTTTGGTGTGCCGGTGCGCATCGAACAAAATCTGCCGCAGTGGCTGGCGCTGGATAAACGCGAGCGCGCCCGCCTTGGCGCTGGGCGTCAGATGTCGCGGCTGGGCGAGTCCTCTTTTTTAGGCGTGGCGGTGCGTGATGTGCAGCATAAGCTGCGTATCGAAATCGGCCCGCTCACGCTGGCGCGTTATCAGCAGTTCTTACCCGGCGAGAGGCATGCGGAAGAGTTGCGCGACTGGGTACGCCAGTATCTGGGCATTGAATATGTCTGGGAGGTTCGTCTGCTGCTGGCAAGCGATGAGGTGCCGGGCACGATACTCGGCAGCGAAGGACGTCTCGGTTACAGCGCCTGGCTCGGTAAACAGCCGATTCCCCAGCCGCGCGGCGATTTAACCTTTAGCCCGGAGGGGTAAGGATATAAGTACAAAGTAAACTAACTGAAAAGGAATTCGAATAATGCGAAAAGAAATAACCTTAGTGGAAAAGGCATGTTCTGATCTAAAAGAGTATGCTTACCAATTAAGCTTGTCATATTTCTCTATGGACGGTGCAAGGCAAGCCTTCCTTAATTAAATAAGGAATTTAACGGATTATTTATTGCATGAAGTGCGGTCAGGGTGTCTTGCCGCTGCTGGAGCATTAGGTATTCTTAAACAAGAAAAGCGTTTTCTTGAAGAGCAGCACTTCCGCCTAATGAATGAAAAAGTGATGTATTATGCTGCAATAAAAAAGAGAACAAATATGCCATAACTAATTTGATACTGAAACAGGCAGGTTTTATTGGCGGAGGTTTGCAGGTTTTTGCGGGGTTTGGCATTTGTAAGGCTACTCTGGGAATGGCATGTGCAGCTTATGGGGCACCGTTGATAGCGCATGGGTAAAACAGCGTTATTTACTGAAGCTTATGTTGATGGTGCAACATTAGCTGGCATCTATATTCAGCAGCATGGCGGTGATGAATAATGTATAATGAGGTATCGCTTACACAGCCAGGAATATGGCTTAACTGGCTGCATATAATTTTATCTACTGTATTAGCCGTAATTTTCTTTTTTTTGAAAAAAAAGCAGGTCGGGTTAAATACGGTACTCGTTGTTCTGGTGTTTATCGGCGTGTTAGTTGCTGGCGCTTTACAATATATTATATTTTGTTATGGCATGGATGCCGTTTTTTCTTTTTTGGTTTAATGCCAAGAGATCCATTTTGGTGGAGGCTAAGCGCACTTTTTTTTGCGATAGTTTATGGGCTTATGTTGCCCGTAAAAGAGCATAAAAATAAAGGAGATGATGGTTGAGTTCGCCCTTAATTAATACGCTGCTATGGATATCATCAATATCATCATGCCAATTAAAAAGTAGACTGAAACATTATTTAATTCGTTAATTTCAAATCAAGCCTTTTTCCACACTTAACTTATCCGTCAGAGATCATCATGTCAGAAATCAGCCGCGCCGTACTGTTCGGCAAACTGGACACGCTATTATTTACTTCGCTGGAGAGCGCGACGGCCTTTTGTAAGCTGCGCGGCAACCCCTATGTTGAACTGGTTCACTGGCTGCATCAGCTGATGCAGCATCAGGATGGCGATCTGCAGCAGCTGATCCGCTATTTCTCCCTTGATGAAGAGGCGTTAACACGCGATATCGTCGCCGCGTTGGATCGCCTGCCGCGCGGAGCCAGTGCGGTTTCTGATCTCTCAGAGCATATCGACAGCGCCGTCGAACGCGCCTGGGTTTACGGCTCGCTGAAATTCGGCGTAAGCCGGATTCGCGGCGGTCACTTGCTGATCGGCATGCTAAAAACCTTTAACCTCGCCAACGTGCTGAAAAGCATTTCGCCGCAGTTCAGCCGCCTGAGCGCCGATCTGCTGATGGACCAGTTCGACGCTATTTTCGCTAACAGTAAAGAGGCGCAGCAGACCGCCGCGCAGCCGGAAGCGACGCTGGCTGCGCCACAGCAGCAAGGCACGCTGGCGCAGTATGCCCAGGATCTGACGGCGCGAGCGCGCGAAGGCAAAATCGATCCGGTCGCCGGTCGCGATGAAGAGATCCGTCAGATGGTGGATATTCTGATGCGCCGTCGGCAAAACAATCCGTTACTGACCGGCGAAGCGGGCGTGGGTAAAACAGCGGTGGTAGAAGGGCTGGCGTTGCGTATTGCCGCAGGTGACGTGCCGCCGCCACTGCGTGATGTTCAGCTTTGGCTGCTGGATATGGGCATGCTGCAGGCGGGGGCCGGTATGAAAGGCGAATTTGAGGCGCGTCTGCAGGCGCTGATTAATGAAGTGCAGTCCAGCCCAACGCCGATTGTGTTGTTTATTGACGAAATTCATACGCTGGTGGGCGCTGGTGGGCAGCAGGGCACTGGCGATGCCGCCAACCTGTTAAAACCGGCGCTGGCGCGCGGTCAACTGCGTACTATCGGCGCGACCACCTGGGCAGAATACAAAAAATATATTGAGAAAGATCCGGCGCTGACCCGTCGTTTCCAGACGGTGCAGGTGCATGAGCCTGACGAAGAAAAAGCGCTGCTGATGCTGCGCAGCACCGTCAGCATGCTGGAAAAACATCATCATGTGTTATTGCTGGATGAGGCGGTCAGCGCGGCGGTGAAGCTTTCTCATCGCTATATCCCGGCGCGTCAGCTGCCGGATAAGGCAGTGGCGCTGCTGGATACCGCCTGCGCTCGCGTAGCCGTCAGCCAGGGCGCGCAGCCGCCGCAGCTGGAAGATTGTCTGCACCGTATCGCCGCGCTGGAAATTGAGCGCGAAATTGCCGAGCGTGAAGCACGGCTTTCATCCGGCGCTAGCGAGCGGATCGCGCAGCTGGACGCAGAGCTGGAGACGCTGAATCAGGAACGCGATGCGCTGACGGCGCGCTGGCAGCAGGAGCGTGAACGGGTGGAAACGATTATCGCTCTACGCGCGCAGCTGTACGGCGAGCAGGTGGACGATGTTGCGGCGCTGCAACAGCAGCTGGCGGAGCAACAACAGGCGCTCAGCGCGCTGCAGGGCGACGCGCCTCTGCTATTCGCGGCGGTTGATGCCAACGTAGTGGCGGCGGTGGTTTCCGACTGGACCGGCATCCCGCTGGGACGGATGGTGAAAAATGAGATCGACGCGGTGCTGAATCTGGCCGATACGCTCAGCGAGCGCGTGATTGGACAGCATCACGGCCTGGAGCTGATCGCTAAACGCGTCCGCACCTCGCGTGCGCGGCTGGACGATCCGAATAAGCCGGTCGGCGTATTTATACTATGCGGCCCTTCCGGCGTGGGGAAAACCGAAACCGCGCTGGCGCTGGCTGAATCCCTGTACGGCGGCGAGCAGAACATCATCACCATCAATATGAGCGAGTTCCAGGAAGCGCATACTGTCTCCACACTGAAAGGCGCGCCTCCGGGCTATGTCGGCTACGGTGAAGGCGGCGTGTTAACGGAAGCGGTAAGGCGGCGTCCTTACAGCGTGGTGCTGTTGGATGAAATTGAAAAAGCGCATCCGGATGTGCATGAGATCTTTTTCCAGGTGTTTGATAAAGGCTGGATGGAGGATGGCGAAGGGCGTCATATCGATTTCCGCAATACCATCATTATTCTGACCTCTAACGTCGGCACCCAGCTAATTAGCGCTATGTGCGCCGATCCCGAGCTGATGCCAGAGCCGGAAGCGCTTTCCACCGCGCTGCGCGCACCGCTGCTGGAAGTCTTTCCACCGGCTCTGCTTGGTCGTTTGCTGGTTGTGCCTTACTATCCGTTAAGCGATACAATGCTGGCCGAGATTGTTCGCCTGCAGCTAAAACGCATCCAGCGTCGTCTTGAAGAAAATCACGGGATCATCTCGCAAATCGATGAGAGCGTGATCGGCCAGATTGTCCAGCGTTGCACCGAAGTGGAATCGGGCGGACGCATGGTCGATGCCATCCTGACCAATACGCTGCTGCCGCAAATGAGCCAGATACTGCTCACGGCCAGCGCGCATGATCAGCGCTACCGTCACCTGCGCGTCAGTTTTGACCTGGGTGAGTTTCAGTGTCAGTTTGAGGCGTAAGCTTTAGCTATCAGAGAGTTGTCCATCATGGCAGAACACGATAACAACCGGACGGTGCCCAACGCATTGCCGATTGGGTACCGTTTTAATGAGTTTGAAATAAGGGAAGTAATTGGCGGCGGCGGTTTCGGCATCGTTTATCGAGCCTGGGATCACCAGCTTGAGCGCACTATCGCAATCAAAGAGTTTATGCCTGCTTCGCTGGCGGTACGCAGCGACGATCTCAACCTGGTATTGCGCAGCGAACGCTTTAGCAAAACGTTTCATGCCGGTCTGAACAGCTTTATTCAGGAAGCCCGGCTGCTGGCGCGTTTTAACCATCCGAACCTGCTGCACGTGTTGCGTTTCTGGGTGCAGAACGATACCGCCTATATGGGAACGGTATTTTACAGCGGCACCACGCTGTCGCGCCTGGCCGCCGAGCGCCCCGATCTGGTGAATGAAACCTGGATTCGTCGCTTGCTGCCGCCGCTGTTCGGCGCCATCAACACCATTCATCAGGAAGGCTATCTGCATCGCGATATTTCACTGGATAACATTCAGATCCAGGAAAATATGATGCCGGTTCTGCTCGACTTCGGTTCGGCGCGTCAGACCATCGGCAATCTCTCTGACGAGACCGAAACCATGCTGCGTCCCGGCTTTGCGCCGATTGAGCAGTACAGCGACAACAATGAAAGCGAGCAGGGCCCCTGGACGGATATCTATGCGCTGGGCGCGGTACTACATACTCTGATTACCGGCGCGCCGCCGCCAGTGAGCGTGGTGCGCAGCATTGAGGATAACTATCAGCCGCTGGCGGAACAGCGCCCGGCCGGTTTCTCGCTGCCGCTGCTGCACGCTATCGATAAAGCGCTGTCGCTGAAGCCGGAAGATCGTCCGCAGTCGATCGATGCCTTCGCCGCGCTTATGGAACTGTCAGTTTCCGATCTGAACGATATTCTCAACGTAAATATCGAAGGGCCGGGCACCATGCTGGTGCCGGTTGAGCCGGAAGCGGAAGCGCCGGCGACCGTATCGCCGCTGAAGCGCTATATGTGGCCGGGGTTAGCTGCTGCGGGCGTGCTGGTGGGTATTGCCGTCGGCGCTATGCTTGCCGGTAACGGCGATGCTACGCCAGACACCGCTGCCGTACAGTCGCAGAGCGAGCAGGCGCCAGCCGCCGCGAGCGCGCCGCTGCAAACTGCTGCTAACAGCGCGGCAACGCAAACGTCAGCGGCCAGCAAGCCGCAGTCTGCTGAGCAGCCGGAAGCGCCGCCGCCGGAACCGATCGCGCAGATTTATATCAAACTGCGGCTGGGCGATGATGTCGCGTTAAACGGCAATCAGCAGGCGCTGGTGCCATCGCCTAGCGGTTTTGCCTCGCTACAGCTGCCGCCGGGTGAATACAGGTTTACCGTGACCAATCAGGGAACATCGCGCGAGCAGAAAATAAAAGTCGATCGCGCCGGCGTCTGGTTGATTAATCCGCAAAGCTGGTGATGCTGCCAACTTACTGATTTAGTGTATGATGGTGTTTTTGAGGTGCTCCAGTGGCTTCTGTTTCTATCAGCTGTCCCTCCTGTTCAGCTACTGACGGGGTGGTGCGTAACGGCAAAAGCACCGCCGGACATCAGCGCTATCTCTGCTCTCACTGCCGTAAAACATGGCAACTGCAGTTCACTTACACCGCTTCTCAACCCGGTACGCACCAGAAAATCATTGATATGGCCATGAATGGCGTTGGATGCCGGGCAACTGCCCGCATTATGGGCGTTGGCCTCAACACGATTTTACGTCACTTAAAAAACTCAGGCCGCAGTCGGTAACCTCGCGCATACAGCCGGGCAGTGACGTCATCGTCTGCGCGGAAATGGACGAACAGTGGGGCTATGTCGGGGCTAAATCGCGCCAGCGCTGGCTGTTTTACGCGTATGACAGGCTCCGGAAGACGGTTGTTGCGCACGTATTCGGTGAACGCACTATGGCGACGCTGGGGCGTCTTATGAGCCTGCTGTCACCCTTTGACGTGGTGATATGGATGACGGATGGCTGGCCGCTGTATGAATCCCGCCTGAAGGGAAAGCTGCACGTAATCAGCAAGCGATATACGCAGCGAATTGAGCGGCATAACCTGAATCTGAGGCAGCACCTGGCACGGCTGGGACGGAAGTCGCTGTCGTTCTCAAAATCGGTGGAGCTGCATGACAAAGTCATCGGGCATTATCTGAACATAAAACACTATCAATAAGTTGGAGTCATTACCGAAAAATCCAGATCTTCCTCGCTTATTTTTTTATCTGCTGTCGACGATAAGCGTCAGGCACTCTTCTGAAATTTTCACCGTGATGCCGGTGCTGAATCCGGCCTCCTTCAGCTTGAGTGCTGGCGTACTAGTATCGCCCTGCTTTGACCGGTAGCCGATCTTAAGATGGCGCTGGGGTTTGGATATCATATTCTTAACCTAATGATTAGATTATAAAATATTCAGATAGGTGAATCTATCATAGTGTAGCGGTAGTCATATGAACTATGAAGCAATGTTTATTGTAATTTATATACAAAACTGACGGTACGATCCAAACTCAGGTTAGATCGTGCGACCTGAGCCGATAGGGCTGGCCGGCGGGATAAACCTGTACCAGTATGCGCCTGATCCGCTGAATTGGATTGATCTAAGCCGGAAACGATCGCGACGATCCTTCCGGCTATTTTTTACCTGCTGTTTAGTGCAACGATCAGACATCAATCCCCGTCTCGATCACTATCTCGCCATCTCCGCCCCGTGCGGCTCCCACCGCGATAAACCCCGGTTCAACAGCAAACGACTAATGGCAGCGGCTGTCGCCGCTGCTATGATGCGAGGCAGGCAGACAGGGACGTCACAGCATGGCGGTAGCGTGCCCGGGGCTAAAAGTGCGCTAAAAAGTGCGACTGCATCAGGATCGTCCCTATGATCCGATCGGGCTGCAGGGCGGGATAAACCTGTACCAGTATGCGCCTAATCCGCTGGGGTTACGTAAGTGTTCGTTTTCACGAAAACCTAAAAAAGTAAAATCAAAGTCAACAGGAAGAACTAAAGTAAGAAATAAAAATGAAGAATTCGCAATGGATCATGTAAAGAAACATCCAGAGAATGGAATAGAAATAATTAAGCCTGATCAAATTGGTGACCCTCATTTTAAAGAAAAGGGTTGGTCAAAAGTGGAACAAAAAATTAATGTCGTAAATGTTCACTACATGGAAAAAATAGATAAAGCGGGTAAGATGACCCATGTCACTCATTTTAAAATAAAAGATTAACTATGAAATTTATTTATAAAAATGATAAAGGGAAGGATGACCATTGGAAACAATGTGAGAAAATTCATGCTCCTTTTATAGAGCTAAATAGAGTTAGCAATGAATGTATTAATGTTTTCTATGATATAACAAACTACCAACTTGATTTTGAGGAAATATCCAATTATATCAATAAATTATATTCTGCTTATGTGGAATTTTTTATGTTCTCCGATCCTATGATTACGGGTTTATATGATCAATATTATTTCTTTAATTTAATAGTGAAAAGTGAACATGCTGAATTTATAGCAGGAAAATTATACGATTACCTCTTATTTCGGTTAAATAGTTAGTGAAAATTCGGAAAGATCACCTTATCCGCAATGTTAGGATGGGTCTGTTAAAGCTCAGCAAAGCTTTTCCGATAAAAAATGTCTGTTACCGAAATTATTGAGCATTAATGTGCTGTTATCGCCGCATTGCAGGTGTATCTCACGTTATGCCGACTGGCTCAGAAGAATGCGCCGCCGCTGACAGATAACCGTCTGCGAATACTTGGTGACTGCCGCTGGGACTATGACGCGCACGGCAACGTCACGGAGAAACGCGCCGGCCACCATACCGTGCAGCGTTTCCGCTGGAACGCGGAGCATCAGCTGGAAGCGGCGGTGACCCGGCGCAACGGTACGGAACAGCGAACCCGCTACGGCTACGATGCATTCGGACGGCGCAGCTGGAAGCAGGACGCCTCTGGCGTGACGCACTTTATCTGGGACGGCAACCGGCTGCTGAACGGGCAGCCGCAGGGAAAAGCAGTGACCACACGCTTCGTATGGAACGGCTTCCTTGCCTGTTTTCTCTACGATCTCCACTGCCTGACTCATCCACTTACCGCAGCCTGTTTTCATCAGCGTGGCAATGCCACCAGACCGCTTCGAACGGGCGCAGCGTCATGGCGTTAGGGCTAGCGGCGGTTTCGGCATAGTTGCTCATCAGCATTTGCCACTCATCGTCAGCGTTATCCCACTGCCACGGCTGGCACTCGCGGCTTAGATTCGCTACCACCAGCAGCGTTTTCCCTTGCCACTGACGACGATAGCACCATACGGCTGGATGGTCTGGTAACAGATCCTGATAATCGCCCCAGGTTAATACCGGCAGGGTTTTGCGTAAGGCGATCAGCTGCTGATAGGTATAAAATACCGAGTCCGGATCATTAAGCGCGGCTTCAACATTAATTTCCGTCGCGTTATCGGCCAGCCCAATCCACGGCTCGCCATCGGTAAAGCCAGCGTTAGGCGAGGCATCCCACTGCATCGGCGTGCGGCTGTTATCACGCGACTTGCTGGCCAGAATCGCCAGCAGCTCGTCGGCATCCCGTCCTTGCGCTCGCAGAGCGGCAAACATGTTGTGGCTTTCCACATCACGATAATCGGTAATGCGGTTGAAATGCGGGTTGGTCATACCGAGCTCTTCGCCCTGATAGATGTACGGCGTGCCCTGCATGCCGTGCAGCACCATCGCCAGCATCTTGGCCGCCGGAACCCGATATGCTCCCTCATCGCCAAAACGCGATACGATGCGCGGCTGATCGTGGTTACACCAGAACAGCGCATTCCATGCCACGTTGTGCATGCCATTTTGCCAGTGACGGAACAGCGCCTTCAGCGCAATGTAGTCAGGTTTTGCCAGCGTCCACTTCTCGCCGCCGGGGTAATCCACCTTCAGATGATGAAAGTTAAAGGTCATCGACAGCTCGCGCCCATCCAGTGCGGCGTATTGTTGGCAGTTCGCTAACGATGTGGAAGACATCTCGCCCACGGTCATCAGGCCGCGCGGAGTAAAGACGTCGCGGCTCATCTCCTGCAAATACTCATGTATGCGCGGCCCGTCAGTATAGAAACGGCGACCATCACCGTGCATATCGCTGGGGAAGTCCTGATCTTTAGAGATCAGGTTAATCACGTCGAGGCGCAGACCATCCACGCCCCGATCGGCCCAGAACTCACAGACTTTTTTCAGCTCGCGGCGTACCTCAGGATTTTCCCAGTTAAGATCCGCCTGCTCCGGCGCAAACAGATGCAAATAGTATTGCCCGCTTTCAGCGTGCCAGCGCCAGGCGTTGCCGCCAAATTTAGATTGCCAGTTATTCGGCAGCCTCTGTGGCGTGCCGTCACGCCAGATATAGAAATCACGGTACGGGCTTTCCTTATTTAGCGCTTCCCGAAACCAGGCATGCTGGGTGGAGGTGTGGTTAAACACCATATCCAGCACGATACGCATGTTGCGCGCATGCGCCTGTTCCACCAGCTCTTCGAAATCGTTCTGCGTGCCGTAGGCCGGGTCGATGGCGGTATAGTTCGCCACATCGTAGCCGTTATCCACCTGTGGGGAGATATAGAACGGCGTCAGCCAGATGGCATCTATCCCCAGCGTTTGCAGATAATCGAGACGTGAAATGATGCCGCGCAGATCGCCGGTGCCGCGACCGGTCGTGTCCTGAAAGCTTTTGGGATAAATTTGGTAGATAACGCCGTTCTGCCACCAGTGTGGAACTGTACTCATAATTGATTCCTGCAAATGCAAAGAGGGCGCAACTGCGCCCTGAAAAAGTCACACAATCTGTAACGTGCCCTGATGGAACTTACGCTGATAAATCACCGTGGTCAGCGCCATCGGAATAACAATCGCCACCGCCATTGCCATAGAGAACACCTGCCAGAAAGTGGGCTGGATAGAAAGAATGCCCGGTAAGCCGCCGACGCCGATGCCGTTCGCTACTACGCCGTTCAGCCCGCACAACAGCCCTGCCAGTCCCGAGCCGATCATCGCGCACAGCATAGGAAAGCGGTATTTCAGATTGATGCCGTACATCGCCGGTTCGGTCACGCCGAGGTAGGCTGAAATCGCCGCCGGCACCGAGATCTCACGTTCGTTATGCTTGCGGCTGACAATAATAATGCCGGTGACCGCCGAGGCCTGGGCGATATTCGATAGCGCAATCACTGGCCAAAGAGGTGTACCGCCCAGGCTCTGGATCATCTGCATATCAATGGCAAGCGTGGTCTGATGCACGCCGGTGATCACCAGCGGCGCATAGAAGAAACCAAACAGCGCGGCACCAATCGGTGCGAAGCTGCCAGTCATCAGGTGACGTACCGCAAAGGCAACGCCGTCGCCAATCATACGTCCCAACGGGCCAATAAAGGCGTGAGCGAGAAACACCGCGAGGATCAGCGAACAGACCGGTACTACCACCAGATAGAGATAGCTCGGCACGATGCGTTTTAACTGGATCTCAATAAAGCCCAGTGTCAGGCCTGCCAGTAAGGCCGGGATCACCTGCGCCTGATAGCCTACTTTGGCAATGGTAAACAGGCCGAAATTCCATACTTCCGGTACCTGCTGGCCCAGTAAGTAAGCGTTCATTAATTGTGGCGAGACTAGCGTGATGCCAAGGACGATACCCAGCACAGGCGTGCCGCCCATTTTACGTACTGCTGACCAGCAAACGCCTACCGGCAGGTAGAAGAAAATTGCTTCGCCAATTAACCACAGGAAATCATAGATACTCTGCAGCGCCGGATAGAGCTGGGCCAGCGTTTTGCCATCGCTGAGTGGCACATCGCCAATAACGTTACGAAAGCCAAGAATCAAGCCTCCGCTGATCAGCGCCGGCAGTAGCGGGAAGAAAATCTCAGCGAAATGGGAAATCAGCTGTTCATGGCATTTCATGTTCTGGCGCGCCGCTTTTTTCGCTTGTTCTTTATCCGCCCGAGAATGACCGGTAGTAGCCAGTAATGCCTTGTAGTAATCGCCAACGTCGGTGCCGATCACCACCTGAAACTGCCCGGCATTGGTGAAGCAGCCTTTTACCATCGAAAGTTCTTCAATGGCTTTGGGGCTGGCTTTGGCGGGATCGTTTAACACAAAGCGTAAACGGGTAATGCAATGGCTGACGGTAGCGATATTATCGCGCCCGCCAACCAGCACGATCAGCTGGTCGATATCAGATTGTTTTACTTTGCTCATCATGAAGCCTCATGGCTGCGGGGAGGGAATGACCTGCACACAAGCCTACTCTTTAAGCGCAGCGGGAAGAACGGGAACGTTCCCGAAATCAGTTGATGATCACAATAATTCAGCTCTGAGTGGTCAGGAGAGAGGAGCAGGGATGACGATTTGACGCGGATCGCTACGGCCGTTGATCTGCGCTATTAGCTGCATGGCCGCCTGTCGGCCTGATTCGGCATAGCCCGGATCGACGCTAATAATTTCGGGATGCAGAAACTTCATCAGCGGTGTATTGCCCACGCTGGCCAGCTGTAAGCCCTCAATGCGCTGCTCCTGTAAGTACTTACTTGCTCCCAGCGCTAACGTATCCGTAGCGCAGAGCAGCGCCGTGGTTTGCGAAGTCAGGACACTGGCGACCTGTTCATAGCCTTGCTTCATACTCAAGCCGGGCAGTGCGGCCACGGCAGAGAGCTGATGCTGGCGGCAAAACGCCAGATAGGCGTCGTGACGGCGCTGACCGGAGGTAACATCGCTATGCGGTACGCCGAGGTAGCTGATATGTCGATGCCCGCGCTCAAACAGGCGCTGCATCAGGGTAACGATCGCGCCTTCTTCGTCGTAACAGACGGAAGCGAAGCCGGCGGCATCGCGCGCCAGCAGCACAAGGGAAGATCGCCACGGCGCCAGCGTTTCTTCCTCAATGCCGGTAAAACCAAACAGCACCACGCCATCAATATTACGGCGTTGCAGCATCCCCAGATGTTCAGCCACCAGCTGCGGCGAGAACTGGCTCTCCATCATGATCGGATCGTAACCCTGCTCATAAAAGGTGGGCAGCATGGTCTGAACGGCGAGGTTCTCTGACAGGGAGTCAAGGCGAGTTACAATAATCGCCACCACCTTATCACTTTGACCGCGCATAGCGCGCGCAGAACGGGAAGGCGCAAAACCGTGTTGATTCATTACGGCGGCCACGCGTTCGCGCGTACGTTCGCTAACGCCGCTTTCGTTGTTCAGTACCCGCGACACGGTCGATTTACCCACGCCGCTTAAGCGTGCGATATCTTTAATGGTAAGGCGGTTCTGCATACTCTTTTCCCTGTATCACAACCATAAACAATCAATACCCAAGGTGTTATCGCTTGCCGCGCTTTATCGAGGCTGACCAGCTGAAATCAGCCACTTCACTTTCGGCTAGCGAAGAAGGTTTCTTTTTACGCACCGGTTTTTTAGCCGCCAGCGCTTTTTCTTTCTCATTGTTTTGCTTGATGGTCATGACCATTTGTCTGGCTTCGGCGGTAAATTCTTTCTCTTTTTTACCGTCTGGCTCCTTACCGGTACGAAGTTTATATTTCTGCACCAGTCCCCTGAACGTTTCATCTATAACGGCTCGCTCATTCGCATTAAACTGATCGATGGAAATCATTTTCTTGTCGTTCATGGGATGCCTTCCTGATAGTGAACTAACTCACCAAGATAGAGGATGCCTGCCCTGAGGACAATGAATCTATGCGAAAGACGGGCAACTAAGCTAAAAAGCGCCTGATAGCGCCAATCTTCTTTGACTCTTTCCTGCCCATCGGTGTTAAATTCCAGCTGGCTCCTGGCGGGCCGATAACAAAGATAATCCTCTTTCTGCGCGGCTTGCGCCTTGACTCTGACGAGCACAGCTATGTTTGTTTCTTTTTTAATACGTCTGCTGATAACAACGGCGGTGACAGGCGGCTATGCGCTGGCTGCCGATCTGCCGGATATTAACGGGGCGATCCTGACGCCGCCAGCCGAACAGTTTTCGACGATGCCCACCGCCGCTAACGCGCAGGCACAGCCAACAGCGCCTGGAATACCACCATCAGAACCGACCGTCACAGAAATAAAACCCTCATCCGCTGGGGCGCAGCCGTCGGAACCGGCAGCGCCGCCCGCGTCCGCAGAGGGCGAAGAGGTAAAGCAGGATGCGGTTATCAGCGCGGCTCTGCAGGCGATCCGTCAGCATCAGCTTACGCCGCTCTCGACGGAATGCCTGAGCATGAGTTTTGTCGATAACAGCGACGACCCGGAAAACTATCTGGTAGACGTGCGTGAAAATCGTAACCATCCGGCCTGCGGCGGCGATCCGGAAACCTCGCCGCACCTCTTTTTTATTAAAGCCAACCGCGCGGACGGAGCGTTACAAACCGATGCCGGCGTCGAGCCTGATGATTTTTATCCGCTGGAAAACAGTGAACAACCAGCGGCGGCGGCGCTGACGGCAGACGATTTTTCCGTACAGGTCAATGGCGTTCCCCTGACGCTGGGGCAGGTGTGGAATGAAGACATTATGATGAGCCTGCCGCCGGAGCGCCTGCAGCCGCAGGAAGATAAGCCGGAGGCCGCCTACCGTTATTCTCAGCACCATTACGATGCGCTAACGCTGGTGGCCAGCAATGAAAACTGGCAGCAAAAACAGCACAGCCCTGACGATAACTATCTGAGTGAGATCACCCTGCTAAACCCTTCGCTGGCGACGCATCGCGGCGCGCACGTCGGCATGACGATAGATGAGGTTGAGCGTAAGTACGGCCCCGGCGAAGCGGATGAGCGCAACGGGGAAAGCTGGCTTAGCTGGCAGCAGGGCGATAACCTGCTCTCAGTACGCATCAGCAACGGCCTGGTCACGCTGATTCAGCTCAGTAATTTGCAGGCTGACCGGGATGCCCTGGAGTAAATTACCGCTTTGCGCGCCGCTGCGGAAAACGCGCGATTTCGGCCTGCTTTTTTTATGTACTTAAGGTAAGCTATGCGGCCTCATTGCCTGACTTTTCAACATTGTTACACGGGGCTGGATCCAATGTAGACCATCATGTCTTTTTGCAGCATTTACCCGGCTTACGTCACGTAGGTTTCAGGTGCGCTGCAAGGTTCCTGGTTCCGGGCCTGGCAATGTCGCAGGCTCTCATGAATTAACGGCTGTGACGCCTGCCATAACGCCGCGTCACGGCATCAACAGAAGAACTCCGATGTCTAATACCCCATTTTTGCAAGAAGTGTCGCGTCGTCGTACCTTCGCTATCATCTCTCACCCTGATGCCGGTAAAACCACCATTACCGAAAAAGTTCTGCTGTTCGGACAGGCGATCCAGACGGCCGGTACGGTAAAAGGCCGCGGCTCGAACCAGCACGCTAAATCGGACTGGATGGAAATGGAGAAACAGCGCGGGATCTCTATCACCACCTCGGTGATGCAGTTCCCTTACCGCGATAGCCTGGTCAACCTGCTGGATACCCCAGGGCACGAAGACTTCTCTGAAGATACCTATCGTACCCTGACTGCCGTTGACTGCTGTCTGATGGTGATCGACGCCGCGAAAGGCGTTGAGGATCGTACCCGTAAACTGATGGAAGTGACCCGTCTGCGCGATACGCCGATCCTAACCTTTATGAACAAGCTGGACCGCGATATCCGCGATCCGATGGAGCTGCTGGATGAGGTCGAGAACGAGCTGAAGATCGCCTGCGCGCCAATCACCTGGCCGATCGGCTGCGGTAAGCTGTTCAAAGGCGTTTATCATCTCTATAACGATGAGACCTATCTGTATCAGACCGGTAAAGGCCATACTATTCAGGACGTGCGCGTGGTGAAAGGCCTGAATAATCCCGAGCTGGACAGCGCGGTGGGCGAGGATCTTGCGGCGCAGCTGCGTGACGAGCTGGAGCTGGTGCAGGGCGCTTCGCACGAATTTGAGCAGGAGGCTTTCCTGCAGGGCGAACTGACGCCGGTCTTCTTCGGCACCGCGCTGGGCAACTTCGGCGTTGATCATATGCTGGATGGCCTGGTTTCCTGGGCGCCGGCGCCGATGCCGCGTCAGAGCGATACGCGTAGCGTTGAAGCCAGCGAAGAGAAATTCTCCGGCTTCGTGTTTAAAATTCAGGCCAACATGGACCCGAAACACCGCGACCGCGTCGCCTTTATGCGTGTGGTCTCCGGTAAGTATGAAAAGGGTATGAAGCTGCGTCAGGTGCGTACCGGCAAAGATGTGGTGATTTCTGATGCGCTGACCTTTATGGCGGGCGACCGGGCGCACGTTGAAGAAGCCTTCCCTGGCGACATCATCGGCCTGCATAACCACGGCACCATTCAGATTGGCGATACCTTCACCCAGGGCGAAAATATGAAGTTCACCGGTATTCCGAACTTCGCGCCGGAGCTGTTCCGTCGTATTCGTCTGCGCGATCCGCTAAAGCAGAAACAGCTGTTGAAAGGGCTGGTGCAGCTATCGGAAGAGGGTGCGGTTCAGGTGTTCCGTCCGATCTCCAATAACGATCTGATCGTTGGCGCCGTAGGGGTGCTGCAGTTTGACGTGGTCGTGGCGCGCCTGAAAAGCGAGTACAACGTGGAAGCGATTTACGAATCGGTTAACGTCTCTACCGCGCGCTGGGTTGAATACGACGATGTGAAGAAATTCGACGAGTTCCAGCGTAAGAATGAAATTAACCTGGCGCTGGACGGCGGCGACAATCTGACTTACATCGCGCCAACCATGGTTAACCTTAATCTAACGCAAGAGCGTTATCCAGAAGTGGTGTTCCGCAAAACGCGCGAACATTAATCCGCTTCGTTCAGGCATCGCGACGGCCTTACGCGCCATCGCGATGCCTTATTAGTACCAGAGCAAATTGTCCTTTCCTCGCTACAGACTCCTCTTAAAAAAACCTTAAAAACGTCTTCTTACCTGTTTTTTAACCAGAAAAGCGGGACGAATGGCGATCCTTGTCTATGCTTAGTTTGTCGGATGCAGAAAGTGGCGGCGAAAGTCTCCCGGCATCCATTTAAGCGGCACCGTGGTTTGTTGCCGCTACGCTTACGGTTGTAAGTGGAATAACGGATAAGAAGGAAAATATCGATGAACAAGACTAAGATTACTAAGACTCTGATGGCTGTGATGGTGGGTTCTGCGCTGCTAAGCGGTTCTGCCCTGGCAGATGAATCCATGTCGCAGAAAACGCAGAATACTGCGGATAGTGCAGGGTCCAAAATCGATAGTTCTATGAAAAAAGTCGATGGTTTTATGGATGACAGCGCCATCACCGCCAAAGCGAAAGCTGCCCTGGTGGATGACGAAACGATTAAAAGTACGGATATCTCAGTAGAAACGCAGAAGGGTGTGGTTACCCTGAGCGGCTTCGTTTCTTCGCAGGATCAGGCTGAAAAAGCCGTGGCGCTGGTGAAGAAAGTTGAGGGCGTAAAATCCGTCAGCGACAAACTACACGTTAAAGACAGCGAAAAACAGTCAGTTAGCGGTTATGCGGGCGATGCCGCTACAACCAGCGAAATCAAAGCTAAGCTATTAGCGGATGACATTGTACCGTCCCGTAATGTCAAAGTTGAAACCACTAATGGCGTGGTCCAGCTTTCCGGTACGGTAGAAAAAGAAGCACAGTCAGAACGTGCGGAAAGTATCGCCAAAGCTATTGAAGGCGTGAAAAGCGTTAAGAATGACCTGACGGTTAAACCTTAATGTTTTAGTGGCACGGTCAGCCTGGCTGCCGTGCCGCACAGTAAACCCGTTAAAAAAATAAAGTTCATGGGTGACTTTCCATGAATTCGCTGAGCTAAGCAGTTCGATTTTCACTATGGTAAAGGAGAGGCTTATGTTTCGTTGGGGTATTATCTTTCTGGTAATCGCATTGATCGCGGCGGCATTAGGCTTCGGCGGTCTGGCTGGTACAGCCGCATGGGCAGCTAAGATTGTCTTCGTGGTAGGTATTATTCTGTTCCTCGTCAGCCTGTTTACCGGTCGTCGTCGACCCTAGGTAACCAGCTAAACAGACAGATTCAGTGAATTTAGCGGAGGCCAGTCATGAACAGCGACATCGTTGCAGGCAAATGGAAACAATGGAAAGGCCAGATGGCGCTAATGTGGGCGGAGTGGTTTGATAACGACGACGCCTGGATGTCAGGAAACAATGACTGGCTCTCCGGTATTTTGCAGGAAGATTATGGCCGTGAGCAGCATGATGCCACCGGCGAAAAACGCTTACCCTAATCTGTTATAAGCTGGCCCGCTTTACTCTGTAGCGCTGCGCCAGCTTATCGTCTCCCTCACTTTTTCATTCTCTCTTTTCTGCACGACCAGACTTACATTTCCTGATGCTGCTCCCTCACCACTCAATACCGCTGTGTTAGCCAATCATTTTACAATGCAAGAAAGCATCAGGCCGCCTTTGGTGCAGCAATGCATAAAATAACGCAGAATAAAGCGATGTTTTATTAAGGAGCGCGGGCGTGAGATTTATCGATACCCACTGTCATTTTGATTTTCCTCCGTTTAGCGGCAACGAGAGGGAGAGCGTAGCGCGCGCCGTGCAGGCAGGCGTGGAAAAAATTATCGTGCCGTCGGTAGATGCCATGCGCTTTGCTGCCGTGCTACAGCTGGCCCAACAACATATGCCGCTGTATGCCGCGCTGGGGTTGCATCCCATTGTTATTTATCAGCACAACGATGCGGCACTGGAACTGCTGGAGCAGCATCTGATGCAGCGGCCCGCGAAGCTGGTGGCGATCGGCGAGATCGGGCTGGATCTCTATATGGAGGATCCTCAGTTTGATCGGCAGCAATATTTTCTGGATGCGCAGCTGCGGCTGGCGCGGCAATACGATCTGCCGGTGATCCTGCATTCACGCCGCACTCATGACAAGCTGGCGCAGCATCTGCGACGTATTGAGGTGCCGCGTCGCGGCGTGGTGCATGGTTTTGCCGGCAGCCTGCAGCAGGCGCAGGCGTTTATTGCTGCCGGTTATGCTATCGGCGTCGGCGGCACTATTACTTATCCTCGCGCCAGCAAAACGCGTAATACCATCGCCCAGCTTCCTCTTGACGCGCTGCTGCTGGAAACCGATGCGCCTGATATGCCACTGAACGGCTTTCAGGGCCAGCCCAATCGGCCGGAGCAGGTAGTTAAGGTATGGCAAACGCTGTGCGAGCTGCGTTCGGAAACGCCGGAAGCGATCGCCGCAGCGCTGGCCGCCAACAGTGAACGGCTGTTTCGGCTGGGTTAAACGCACTGGCGCAGGCGGGATCTTAAGAACAGGTAAAGGGCAAATGTGATAATTCTCACATTTGCCCTTCTGCGTTATGATAGTGGCTATAAAGCGGATCCGGCTGCGGCTGTGGCGCTTTTAATGCGATGAACGTCACATCAAATGTAAACTTGATGATAGCGTTTCTTAATTAAATGTGAGCTTACGCACAACAAAGAGTTTGCCCGTGGTGTTAAGATCGTAACATCAAAGCGAATCAGCATCGCTGGCAAGGTGAGATGGATCTCAACCCTCTTCAAGGAACCAAGACCTCGTGTTGAGTCTTCCACTGGCGGAAGCTCACTGAATCTTTCTGGAGAGCATTATGACTGATGTAACCGCTGCCGCGCTGCGTGCGCTAAAACTGATGGATTTAACCACGCTTAATGATAATGACACCGATGCGAAAGTGATCGCGCTGTGTCAGCAGGCGAAATCCCCGGCAGGCAACACCGCCGCTATCTGCATCTATCCCCGTTTTATTCCCATCGCCCGTAAAACGCTGCGCGAACAGGGCACGCCCGATATTCGTATCGCGACCGTGACCAATTTCCCGCACGGTAACGATGATATTGATATTGCGCTGGCGGAAACCCGTGCGGCCATTGCCTACGGCGCAGATGAAGTGGATGTGGTGTTTCCATACCGTACCCTGATGGCTGGCGATACCGAAACCGGTTTTAAGCTGGTTAAAGCGTGTAAAGAAGCCTGCGCGGCGGCCAATGTGCTGCTGAAGGTGATCATTGAAACCGGCGAACTGAAAGAAGAAGCGTTGATTCGTCAGGCTTCTGAAATCGCAATCGACGCCGGCGCGGACTTTATCAAAACCTCAACCGGTAAAGTGCCGGTCAACGCCACGCCAGAGGTAGCGAAAATCATGATGGAAGTGATTCGTGATAAAGGCGTGAAAGATCGCGTTGGCTTTAAGCCTGCCGGCGGCGTGCGTACCGCGGAAGACGCGGCGCTCTATCTGCAGCTGGCCGATAGTATTCTGGGCAGCGACTGGGCGGATGCGCGTCATTTCCGCTTCGGCGCCTCCAGCCTGCTGGCAAGCCTGCTGAATGCGGCCGGTTATGACAGCGCGCGCAGCACCAGCAGCTACTAATTTTCCTTTCATCCTGGCGGACGCCCGGCGTCCGCTAAAAATAACACTTCCGCACCGTTGGATCGGGACACCAGGCCTGATTTATTGATCCGTTAAACAGGGGGTTGCCTTGTTTCTACCACAAGAAATTATTCGAAAAAAACGTGATGGCCACGCGCTGAGTGAAGAAGAGATCCGCTTCTTTATTAACGGCGTGCGTGATAACAGCGTATCTGAAGGACAAATCGCCGCGCTGGCGATGACGATTTTTTTCCATGATATGACGCTGCCGGAACGGGTGGCGCTGACCATGGCGATGCGTGATTCCGGCGCGGTGCTGTCGTGGAAGTCATTAGATTTAAACGGTCCGGTGGTGGATAAGCACTCTACCGGCGGCGTGGGCGATGTTACCTCACTGATGCTGGGGCCGATGGTCGCGGCCTGCGGCGGCTATGTGCCGATGATCTCCGGGCGCGGCTTGGGTCATACCGGCGGCACGCTGGATAAGCTGGAGGCGATCCCGGGCTTTGATATTTTCCCCAGCGACAGTCGCTTCAGGGAGATCATTAAGCAGACCGGCGTCGCGATTATCGGCCAAACTAATTCGCTGGCACCGGCGGATAAGCGTTTCTATGCCACGCGCGACATTACCGCCACGGTCGATTCAATTCCGCTGATCACTGCCTCGATTCTGGCGAAAAAGTTGGCCGAAGGGCTGGATGCGCTGGTAATGGACGTAAAGGTAGGATCCGGCGCCTTTATGCCAACCTTTGAATTGTCAGAGCAGCTGGCGCAGGCGATCGTGGGCGTAGCCAACGGCGCCGGCTGTAAAACCACCGCGCTGCTGACTGATATGAATCAGGTGCTGGCTTCCAGCGCTGGCAACGCGCTGGAAGTGCGCGAAGCGGTGCAGTTCCTCACCGGCAGCTACCGTAATCCGCGACTGTTGGAAGTGACGATGGCGCTATGCAGCGAAATGCTAATTTCCGGCGGCCTGGCGCAGAACGATGCCTCAGCCCGCCAGCAGCTGCAAAAAGTGCTGGATAACGGCAGCGCCGCCGAGGTGTTCGCACGCATGGTCGCGGCGCAAAAAGGCCCGGCTGACTTTATTGAAAAAATGGACAGCTACCTGCCGGCCCCGATGCTCAGCAAAGCGGTTTACGCCGATGCGCCCGGCATCGTCAACGAAATGGATACGCGCGCTCTGGGTATGGCGGTGGTGGCATTGGGCGGCGGTCGTCGTCGCGCCAGCGACAGCATCGATTACAGCGTGGGTCTTAATGAAATGGTACAGCTGGGCGACTATGTGGATGCGCAACGTCCGCTGGCGGTGATCCATGCCGCCAGCGAAGCCAGCTGGCAGGAAGCGGCGCAGGCGGTAAAAGCGGCAATTAAGCTTAGCGATAACCAACCGGCCGCCACGCCGGTTATCTATCGCAGAATCAGCCAGTAGCCCTGAACAGCGAGCGCAACCTGAGCGCCTGCGGCTTGAAGTATGACCGGGATAGACGTCATACTGTTCTGATCGCTTTTTTATTTTTCTCATCGCGCGTAAGCGCAGGAGAGTGACATGAAACGTGCATTTATCATGGTGCTGGACTCCTTCGGGATCGGTGCCAGTAAAGACGCTGAAAAATATGGTGATAAAGGCTCAGACACGCTGGGTCATATCGCGCAGGCCTGCTTTAACGGCGAGGCGGATAAAGGACGCAAGGGGCCGCTGCATCTGCCAAACCTGACGGCATTAGGGCTGGGGAAAGCGGCAGAAGCCTCTACCGGCACCTTCCCGCCGGGCCTGGATCCGCAGGCGGAGATCATTGGCGCTTACGCTTACGCCCAGGAGCTCTCTTCCGGTAAAGATACGCCGTCAGGTCACTGGGAAATCGCCGGCGTGCCGGTACTGTTTGACTGGGGTTATTTCAGCGACACCGAAAACAGCTTCCCGCAGGCGTTACTGGACAAACTGGTGGAGCGCGCCGGGCTGCCGGGCTATCTCGGCAACTGCCACTCTTCCGGCACGGTGATCCTCGATAAGCTGGGCGAAGAGCATATGAAAACCGGCAAGCCGATTTTCTATACCTCCGCCGACTCGGTTTTCCAGATCGCCTGTCATGAAGAGACCTTCGGCCTGCAGCGCCTGTACGATCTGTGTGAAATCGCCCGTGAAGAGCTGGATAAGGGCGAGTACAATATTGGCCGCGTGATTGCGCGTCCGTTCGTCGGCGATAAGGCCGGCAACTTCGAGCGTACCGGCAACCGTCACGATCTGGCCGTTGAACCGCCGTCGCCAACCATCCTGAAAAAGCTGGTGGACGAGAAACAGGGCGAGGTAATTTCGGTGGGTAAAATCGCCGATATTTACGCGCACGTCGGTATTACCAAAAAGGTAAAAGCGACCGGCCTCGACGCGCTGTTCGATGCCACTGTGAAAGAGATGGCGCAGGCGCCGGATAACGCCATCGTCTTCACTAACTTTGTCGACTTTGACTCCGCCTGGGGCCATCGTCGCGACGTGGCTGGCTATGCTGGCGGCCTGGAGCTGTTTGACCGCCGCCTGCCGGAGCTGATGGCGTTGGTGAAAGAGGGCGATATCCTGATCCTCACCGCCGATCACGGCTGCGATCCAACCTGGCACGGCACCGATCATACCCGTGAACATATCCCGGTGATGATCTACGGTCCAGGCGTGAAACCGGGCTTTCTTGGTGGGCGCGATACCTTTGCCGATATCGGGCAGACGGTAGCGAAATACTTCGGCCTTTCCGATATGGAATATGGCAAAAGCATGCTGTAATACGCGGCTTTAATTTAACGCCAGCTTTTGCTGGCGTATTTCATTTTTTCAAGGAATAACGACTATGGCTACGCCTCATATTAATGCTGAGATGGGTGATTTCGCGGACGTGGTATTAATGCCGGGCGATCCGCTGCGCGCTAAACATATCGCAGAAACCTTCCTGGAAGACGCGGTGGAAGTGAATAACGTGCGCGGCATGCTGGGTTATACCGGCACCTATAAAGGTCGCCGCATTTCCGTGATGGGCCACGGCATGGGGATTCCATCCTGCTCCATCTACACAAAAGAGCTGATCACCGAATTCGGCGTGAAAAAAATCATCCGCGTGGGTTCCTGCGGCGCAGTACGTGCCGACGTAAAACTGCGTGACGTGGTGATCGGCATGGGCGCCTGCACCGATTCTAAAGTGAACCGTATGCGCTTCAAGGATCACGATTTTGCGGCGATTGCTGACTTTGACATGGTGCGTAATGCGGCAGACGCGGCGAAGGCGCTGGGCATCGACGCGCGTGTGGGCAATATTTTCTCTGCCGATCTGTTCTATACGCCGGACCCGCAAATGTTCGACGTGATGGAAAAATATGGCATTCTCGGCGTGGAAATGGAAGCGGCGGGCATCTATGGCGTGGCGGCAGAGTTCGGCGCAAAAGCGTTAACCATCTGTACCGTTTCTGACCATATCCGTACGCATGAGCAAACCACGGCGGCAGAACGTCAGACCACTTTCAGTGATATGGTGAAAATCGCGCTGGAATCGGTGCTGCTGGGCGACAAAGCCTAACGCCTTTACCGGACGAGGCCGCCTCGTCCGGTTATTCCCTTCAGCCCGCCTGCGCCGGTTATCTGACGGTGTCTTTCGCGCCTCGCCAACCGCTGGCTAACTGGCGCATCAGCTTTTTTTCGCTTCCGCTGCGGTCTCTTCCGGCTCGTCGTCATCCTCTTTAACCGGCGTGCTGGCGGTGAGCAAGAAAGGGGACTGTTGCCAGCGGGTGCGGCGATCGCGCAGCAGTGTACGGGTCAGGATAATCCCGATGGCCAGCGCCAGTAGCATCATCAGGCGCAGGATATTGGTGGTGTTATCCACCTGCTTCGCTTCGGTCACCAGCACATGGGTATCCAACGTGACGCGTAAAAAACCCTGCGGGCCGTCGCTGTTTTCCAGCGGCTGCACCAGCTGATGATTAAAATAGCTGCCCGCGCGCTTGCCATCCAGCGCCAGACGATCGCGTACGCTGATGCTTTCACCGCTGCGCGCCACCAGCGAACCTTCGCTGTCATACACTGAGGCGTCGAGGATGCGGCTGTTTACCGTCATCTGTTTGAGAATAGCAGCAATTTGCGTGCGGTTATCGTCCTGACTGTCCATCAGCGGGGTGAGGGTAAACGCCACCTGACGCGTCAGCGTGCGCGCCAGGTCTTCTACCTGTTCGGAGCGCGCCATCTGGTGGCCCAGACTGAACCAGGACGCGCCCTGCATCAGTACCACCAGCAGCGTCAGACAGATCAGCACGATCACCGTGCGGTGCAGACGAAATTTGAGCCTGGATTTAGCCATGGGCAACCTTAAAACGTAATCAACAAACGGTCGTCTGTTTTTGCGACTTTATGTTGCCAGAAGCGCGGCTGACAGGGTAGCCTCTTGCGAGGTTTTCTCTACAGGCTGTGGCCCGGCACGGATGTCAAACAGAACGTCCTTTGATGGCGGCAGCCGATCATCTTTCCGACAGGAGCTGTAATGCCTAATCGTTTGACCTGGTGCGACCTGCCTTCCGATGTTTCTCTCTGGCCGGGCTTGCCTCTTTCACTGAGCGGTGACGAAGTGATGCCGCTGGATTATCGCGCCGGGCGTACCGGCTGGCTGCTGTACGGGCATCAGCTGAATAAAGCTTCGCTGACGGCCTATCAGCATCAGCTGGGCGCAGCGATGGTAATTGTCAGCGCCTGGAGCGTGGATGATTATCAGGTGATCCGCCTGGCGGGCTCGCTGACGCCGCGCGCGACGCGTCTGGCGCACGAACTGGGTCTGGATGTGGCGCCGCTGGGTAAAATTCCCTATCTGAAAGCGCCGGGCCTGCTGGTGATGGATATGGATTCCACCGCGATCCAGATTGAATGCATTGACGAGATCGCGCGTCTGGCGGGATGCGGCGAGCAGGTGGCGGAAGTGACCGAACGCGCCATGCGCGGCGAGCTGGATTTTACCGCCAGCCTGCGCCAGCGCGTCGCGACGCTGAAAGGCGCCGATGCCAATATCCTGAAGCAGGTGCGCGATACGCTACCGTTGATGCCGGGCTTAAGCACCCTGGTGCAGAAGCTGCAGGCGTTGGGCTGGCAGGTCGCCATCGCCTCCGGCGGCTTTACTTACTTTGCTGAATATCTGCGCGACCGGCTGCATCTGGCCGCCATTGCCGCCAACGAGCTGGAAATCCGTGACGGTAAATTTACCGGCGAAGTCATCGGGCCGGTGGTGGATGCGCAATATAAAGCGGATACGCTGGCGAAACTGGCGCAGCGCTTCGATATACCGGCTGAGCAAACGGTAGCAATTGGCGATGGCGCCAACGATCTGCTGATGATTAAGGCTTCCGGGTTAGGTATCGCCTATCACGCTAAGCCGAAAGTGAATGAACAAACTGAAGTGACGATTCGGCATGCCGACCTGATGGGCGTATTTTGCATCCTCAGCGGCAGCCTGCATCACGAGACGCGATAATTGAGGAATTGAGTTGGCCAAAGCGGTAAAACGTGCCTTTGTCTGCAACGAATGTGGCGCAGACTATCCGCGTTGGCAGGGGCAATGTAGCGCCTGTCACGCCTGGAATACCATTACAGAAGTGCGGCTGGCGGCCTCGCCGACGGTGGCGCGCAATGAGCGCCTGGCTGGCTACGCCGGTACCGCCGGCGCCAGTCGCGTCCAGAAGCTGTCAGAAATCAGCCTGGAGGCGTTGCCGCGCTTCTCAACCGGCTTTAAAGAGTTTGACCGTGTGCTGGGCGGCGGTGTGGTTCCCGGCAGCGCCATTTTGATCGGTGGCAATCCCGGCGCCGGGAAAAGTACGCTGCTGCTACAAACGCTGTGCAAACTGGCAGCGGATATGAAAACGCTGTATGTCACCGGCGAAGAGTCATTGCAGCAGGTGGCGATGCGCGCGCATCGTCTGGGCTTGCCGACCGATAACCTGAACATGCTATCGGAAACCAGCATCGAGCAAATCTGTATGATCGCCGAACAGGAACAGCCGAAGCTGATGGTGATCGACTCCATCCAGGTGATGCATATGGCGGATATTCAGTCTTCGCCGGGGAGCGTGGCGCAGGTGCGTGAAACCGCCGCTTATCTAACGCGCTTTGCCAAAACGCGCGGCGTCGCGATTGTGATGGTCGGCCACGTGACCAAAGATGGCTCGCTGGCCGGGCCGAAAGTGCTGGAGCACTGCATCGACTGTTCGGTGTTGCTGGATGGCGATGCCGATTCCCGTTTCCGCACGCTGCGCAGCCATAAAAACCGCTTCGGCGCGGTGAACGAGCTGGGCGTATTCGCCATGACCGAGCAGGGGATGCGCGAAGTCAGCAATCCTTCGGCGATTTTCCTGTCGCGCGGCGATGAAATTACCGCCGGGAGTTCGGTGATGGTGGTGTGGGAAGGCACGCGGCCGCTACTGGTAGAGATCCAGGCGCTGGTGGACCATTCGATGATGTCTAATCCACGCCGCGTTGCGGTGGGGCTGGAACAGAACCGTCTGGCGATTTTGCTGGCGGTGCTGCATCGCCACGGCGGATTGCAGATGGCGGACCAGGATGTGTTTGTGAACGTCGTCGGCGGAGTAAAGGTCACCGAAACCAGCGCCGATCTGGCCTTAATGCTGGCGATGGTCTCCAGCCTGCGCGATCGCCCATTGCCTAACGATCTGGTGATTTTCGGCGAGGTCGGGCTGGCGGGCGAGATTCGCCCGGTGCCAAGCGGTCAGGAACGGATTTCCGAAGCGGCCAAGCATGGCTTCCGGCGCGCGATTGTTCCAGCGGCCAACGCGCCGAAAAAAACGCCGGAAAATATGAAGGTTTACCCGGTGAAAAAGCTGGCTGACGCGCTGGCGATTCTGGATGAGTTATAATTTTAGCGCAGGTTAACCTGTCGTTGGGGTGGGCCAGTGCCCACCCCTTTTTGCAGGAGGCATTATGTCATCATTTGAATATCTGAAAACCGCCATTCGCCAGCAGGGACATACGCTACAGCAGGTCGCGGACGCCAGCGGAATGACGAAAGGCTACCTGAGCCAGCTGCTCAATGCCAAAATTAAAAGCCCCAGCGCGCAAAAACTGGAGGCGCTGCATCGCTTCCTCGGGCTGGACTTTCCCCGCCGTGAGAAAACCGTCGGTGTGGTATTCGGCAAGTTCTATCCTCTGCATACCGGTCATATTTATCTGATTCAGCGCGCCTGTAGTCAGGTGGATGAGCTGCATATCATTATGGGCCACGATGAGCCGCGCGATCGTCAGCTGTTTGAAAACAGCGCCATGTCGCAGCAGCCCACCATCAGCGATCGCCTGCGCTGGCTATTACAGACCTTTAAGTATCAAAAAAATATCCGCATACACGCTTTTAACGAAGAAGGCATGGAACCTTATCCGCACGGCTGGGATGTCTGGAGCCAGGGCATTACCGCCTTCATGGCGGAAAAGGGGATCGAGCCGGGCTGCGTCTATACCAGCGAAGAGCTGGATGCGCCGCAGTATCGGGAACATCTGGGGATTGAGACGATTGTTATCGATCCGCAGCGCTCTTTTATGAATATCAGCGGAGCGCAAATCCGTCAGAATCCGTTTCGTTACTGGGAATATATTCCCACCGAAGTGAAGCCGTTCTTTGTGCGTACCGTAGCGATCCTCGGCGGCGAATCAAGCGGTAAATCGGTATTGGTGAATAAGCTGGCTAATATTTTTAATACCTCCAGCGCCTGGGAGTATGGGCGGGATTACGTTTTCTCTCATCTGGGCGGCGATGAGATGGCGTTGCAGTATTCCGATTATGACAAAATCGCCCTGGGACAGGCGCAATATATAGATTTTGCGGTGAAGTATGCCAATAAGGTCGCCTTTATTGATACGGATTTTGTCACTACCCAAGCCTTTTGTAAAAAGTATGAAGGGCGGGAGCATCCGTTCGTTCAGGCGTTAATTGATGAGTACCGTTTCGACTTAGTGATTCTACTGGAAAACAATGTCCCCTGGGTCGCCGATGGCCTGCGCAGCCTGGGTAGCTCTGTCGATCGACGCGAGTTTCAAGATTTGTTAATAAGCATGTTAAATGAAAACCAAATAAAATATGAGCATGTTACAGAAGATAGCTACGATCAACGGTTTTTACGCTGTGTTGAACTGGTAAGAAATATGCTGGAAAACGGAAAGTAAAAAGGCCCGTCGGCTGATGGATATATAATGCTATCAGCCTTTTTTATTCGGATTGTTCTCATTGCTATTACCCCTTAAGTGAATCAGCTTAATTATTTAACCGGCGGGTCGAGCTCGGGATATTAATTTAATGGTTGTTTTAAAAGATGCCGTGATTCGGTAACTTTAATATAATTCTTTTAGCCTATTTTTTTTCAACTCATTGTTTTGGAATGGTTATTTTTATACGAGATTGCACGGGTTTTAATTACGTCATTGACTAACCTAAAACCAGGAGGCGACATGGCGAGGTGAACTTGAGACATGGCTTATATATTGTCTGGGTTTCATTAACTAAGGTTGAGCGTATATATTAATTTTTCTTTTCCTTACATGAAGTGGCGGTAAATGTATTGTTAACTATATATCTATCTTATCTGACTTGTAACAGTGTATTTATTTTTCTTACTTTAATGGGAGTTGTTAATAACGTTCTGGTTTCACGGCTTTTATTCGGTCATTTTATGCGAAACGGCATCATGTACATTACTTTCAAGGCAGAATTGTCCCGCGATGTTTATATTGTGGCGCGGCGATAGCCGGGAAAAATCAAGGGAGTGTAAAATATGCATAAAGACATTAATCATCTGGTAAGAATGGATCTAAACCTGCTGCCCATCCTGGATACTTTGCTTAACGAAAAAAGCGTAAGCAAAACGGCGGATAAACTAAATGTTACGCCGCCCGCCATCAGTAAATCGTTAAATAAGATCAGAGATACCTTTCAGGACCAGCTGCTGGTGCGTTCCGGGATGAGCCTGGAACTCACGCCGCTGGCCGTGCGTCTTAAACCCCAACTCAGGGAGCTGCTGGATAATATCCAACACGTACTGCATCAAAATATTGAGCTGAACGGCAAAGAGCTGCCGCGTTCCTTTAACATCGTCACCAACGATATCCTGATGTCCAAGCTCAGCTATAAGCTGATGAAGAAAAGCATCCAGGAGAACAGCAACCATATCTTCAATTTTAACTATGATAATGCGGCCTCCTGCGTGTTACGTAGCGAAGATATCGATCTCTATATCGGTGAGGACAAAAGTCTCAGTCCGGAGGTGAAAATACGCACCATCGGCCACAGCGATTGCGTATTCATCGCTACTCGTGACCACCCGGTTTTCCTGATGGAGAAGTCGCTGAAAAGCCTCAAAGAGTTTATCCTTATCGTGCCTAAAAACAGGCTTAAGGAAGAGATGGAGAGTCTGTACCGCGAACGTGGCTATAAACGTAAAATTCATGGTATCAGCGCAGGTTATCTGCCCATAATTGAAAACATTATTCAGACCGGTAGTCTTGGCATTGTTCCGATGTATGTTGTTGATGTCTTACAGCGTATGAATATTGAAGTCGATTTCTTTAAGCCAGATTTCGTGCTGCCAAAAGTGCGCATTATTCAAGCCTGGCATCCGCGCTACCATAATTGCACTTCTCATAAATGGCTGCGCGATATTTCGAAAGATTTATTGGATTTCTAACGTAAACGGCCGCCTGCGGGTAATAAAAAATAGCACACAGCAATGGCCTATTTATTTTTATCGAAAATTATTTGTAGTCCACGGATAACCCGGGTAGATCGTTGTTTTTTAACTCATCGTCATTAAAAGATTAACCGTTAACGTTATTTAAAGAGTAAATATTGCGATATAAGTATGGCAAGTGGGAACAGGGAATAAATAAGGTAAGGAAAGCAATTAGTGGTGTCGTTTAAGAATAGCGGTGCTTCAAGGCCGGAAAACGCCCCGATTGCGGGGCGTTTTTATTACGCAGACAGTTATTAGTAAACAATCACCACTTTGCCTCGCATATGGCCTTCCAGCACGCGCGCATGCGCCTGGGTTAAGGTTTCTACGCTTAAGCCATGTAAGGTTTCGTTCAGCGTGGAGTTTACCTTGCCGTTATCCAGCAGCTCGGCCACCTGGTTAAGGATCTCTCCCTGGCGCGCCATATCCGGCGTTTGGTACATGCTGCGGGTAAACATAAACTCCCAGTGCAGCGCGGCGCTTTTCAGCTTTAACTGCTCCATATCCAGCGGATGCGCATTCTCTACGATAGTGCAGATTTGGCCCTGCGGCGCAATCAGCTTGCCAATGGTTTCCCAGTGGCCATCGGTATCGTTAAGGCAGAAAATGTAATCCACCTGGTTGATGCCGTGCTGTGCCAGCTCCTCCGGCATATTTTTATAGTTGATTACCACATCCGCTCCGCGATCCTGACACCATTGCACCGAGTCCGGGCGTGAGGCGGTCGCAATCACGCGCACTTTGCTGTGCAATTTGGTAAAAGGAATCGCCAGCGATCCCACGCCGCCGGCGCCGCCGATAATCAGCAGCGTTTGTTCTTCTGTCGCTTCCTGAATACGCAGACGCTCGAACAGACCTTCCCACGCGGTTAACGCTGTTAGCGGGATCGCTGCCGCCGCGCCCCAGTCAAGAGAGCGCGGTTTACGGCCGACAATGCGCGTATCTACCAGCTGGTAAGTGCTGTTGCTGCCCGGACGTGTAATATCGCCCGCGTAGTAAACTTCATCCCCTGGCGTAAACTGCGTGACCTTGCTGCCTGCCTCGATCACTACTGCGCTGGCATCCCAACCCAGAATGCGTGGCTGTTGCAGACCGCTTTGCTGTACGCCTTTATGGACTTTAGTATCGACCGGATTAATCGATACGGCTTTTACTTCGACCAGCAGATCGTATTCGCCCGGCGTCGGTTTTTCCGGCTGGATCTCAATAAACTGCTGCGGGTTTTCTGGGTTTACGGCAATAGCACGCATATTCATCTGTTTCCTCCTTAGTGAGTGGAGTAAGTGTAGTGGGCTGAGCGCAAGGTGATAAGATGGACAATAACTCATACAGTGTTCGTTACAGGTGAACAATGGCGTTAAAACGCTTACAGGATATGGCGTTATTTGCGCTGGTTGCGGAAAGCGGCAGTTTTACCGCCGCCGCTCAGCGCGCCGGCCTGCCAAAATCGAGCGTCAGTCAGCGCATCAGCCAGCTGGAGCAGGCGATAGGTTTGCGTCTGCTTAATCGCACTACGCGCCAGCTCAATCTGACTTTTGCTGGCGAGCGTTATCTTATCCATTGTCAGGAGATGATGCAGGCCAGCGAGCGGGCGGATCTGGCCATTGAGCGTCTGCGCGATAATCCCAGCGGGCGCTTGCGCATCACCAGTCCGGCCGGTATCGGTGCGACGCTGCTGGCACGCTGCAACGCCGAGTTTCAGCAACGCTATCCGGACGTGACGCTGGAGGTATCGGTCTCTGATGATATGCGCGATCTGGTGCAGGAGGGATTCGACGTGGCGTTGCGCACCGGCAAGCCGCAGGATTCATCATTAATCGGCCGACGCGTCGGCCTGTGCCCGCGGCTGCTGGTTGCCTCAGCGAACTATCTGGATAACAATCCGGCGATTACCCACCCGCAACAGTTGGCAACGCATCGCTGCATTGCCCATCGCGCATGGGCGGAGTGGCTGCTGCGTCGCGGTGAAGAGCATTATCGCTGGCTGCTGCCTTCGATGCATTTAACGGACAATCTGCTCTATGCGCGTGAATGCGCCTGCAGCGATGCGGGCATTACGCTGCTGCCGCGTTTTATGACGGAAACCGCGATCGCCAGGGGCGAGCTGGTGCAGGTGCTGCCGGAATGGGAAACGGAAGGGAATGAGCTGTGGCTGGTCTGGCCGGGTCGCAAGCTGAATTCTCCGGCGCTGGCGCGCTTTATCGAATTCGCCCAGCAAAGCGCGGTGTTTCGTGAGTTTTATCGCTGATAAAAAAAGCGGCCCGCAGGCCGCTTTCGCTTTTACTTCGCCATACGCTTGTACTTGATGCGTTTTGGCTCCAGCGCTTCCGCGCCGAGGGTACGCTTCTTGTACTCTTCGTATTCGGTAAAGTTGCCTTCAAAGAATTCCACCTTACCTTCGCCCTGATAGTCGAGGATATGGGTGGCGATTCGGTCAAGGAACCAACGGTCATGCGAGATCACCATCGCGCAGCCCGGGAATTCCAGCAGGGCGTTTTCCAACGCGCGCAGGGTTTCGATATCCAGGTCGTTGGTCGGTTCATCGAGCAGCAGCATGTTGCCGCCAACCTGCAGCAGCTTCGCCAGATGCAGACGACCACGCTCGCCGCCAGAAAGCTCGCCAACGCGTTTGCCCTGATCGACGCCCTTGAAGTTAAAGCGGCCAACATAGGCACGGCTTGGCATTTCGGTATTGCCGATCTTCATGATATCCAGCCCGCCGGAAACTTCTTCCCAGACGGTTTTGGCATTATCCATGCTGTCACGGAACTGATCGACCGACGCCAGCTTCACAGTATCGCCCAGCGTAATGCTGCCGCTGTCCGGCTGCTCCTGGCCGGACATCATACGAAACAGCGTGGATTTACCCGCGCCGTTCGGGCCGATAATCCCGACAATCGCGCCTTTCGGCACCGAGAAAGTGAGATCGTCAATCAGCAGTCGGTCGCCGTAAGATTTACGCAGGTTGCTCACTTCCACCACTTTATCGCCCAGGCGCGGACCCGGTGGAATAAAGAGTTCATTGGTTTCGTTACGTTTCTGGTATTCAGTGCTGTTCAGCTCTTCAAAGCGTGCCAGACGCGCTTTGCCCTTCGACTGACGGCCTTTCGCGCCCTGACGCACCCACTCCAGCTCTTTCTCAATAGATTTACGGCGCGCCGCTTCCTGAGAGGCTTCCTGCGCCAGACGCTGATCTTTCTGCTCCAGCCAGGAAGAGTAGTTGCCTTCCCACGGGATGCCTTCGCCACGGTCCAGCTCCAGAATCCAGCCGGCAACGTTATCAAGGAAGTAACGGTCGTGGGTGATCGCCACAACGGTACCTTCAAAATCGTGCAGGAAGCGCTCCAGCCAGGCGACGGATTCGGCATCCAGGTGGTTGGTCGGTTCGTCCAGCAGCAGCATGTCCGGTTTTTCCAGCAGCAGACGGCACAGCGCGACGCGGCGACGCTCACCACCGGAGAGATTGGCGATTTTCGCTTCCCAGTCCGGCAAACGCAGCGCATCAGCGGCGCGCTCCAGCTGCACGTTCAGGTTATGACCGTCGTGCGCCTGAATGATCTCTTCCAGCTTGCCCTGTTCAGCGGCCAGCTTGTCAAAATCAGCTTCCGGTTCGGCATACAGCGCGTACACCTCGTCAAGACGCTTCAGCGCGCCAACCACTTCAGCTACCGCTTCTTCTACCGATTCACGTACGGTATGTTCCGGGTTAAGCTGCGGCTCCTGCGGCAGATAGCCGATTTTAATGCCAGGCTGCGGACGCGCCTCGCCTTCGATATCTTTATCGATGCCCGCCATGATGCGCAGCAGCGTAGATTTACCCGCGCCGTTTAAACCCAGCACGCCGATTTTTGCGCCCGGGAAAAAGCTCAGAGAGATGTTCTTAAGAATATGACGCTTCGGCGGAACAACTTTTCCGACGCGATGCATGCTGTAGACGAATTGAGCCACGTGAAATGAGCCTCTTATGGTCTGTGTGGTAATCGGGGCACATCGCCCGCTCAGAACTGCAAGTTTAGCGTTTTTCCCTGCTTAATCACAGCCATCATCCAGGCGATTGTGCGTTGGCCGGGCAGTAAGATCTTTTCAGGGCAGCAGCAGTGTCACCGCCTGCTGTTGCAGGTGCTGCGCCAGCGCCTCCGGCGGCGCGCTGTCGCTGATCAGCAGGTCAAACCGATCCAGCGCGCCGATGCGCGCGGGCAGAACCTTATTAAATTTGCTGCTGTCCGCCAGCAAAACCTTACGCTGCGCCCGCGCCATCGCGCGCTGCTTCATCGGCAGCTCATTGAAGTTGTAGCAGGTGGCGCCCTGCTGCGAGTCGATACCTGCGGCGGAAATAAAGGCCAGCGTAGGGCAGATTTCATCAAGAAGAGAGACGTTGCCGTGCGGAGAAAACACCGCATTATCAGGATGAAATTCGCCGCCGCTGAGGATAACGCGACAGGCGCTTTTTTCTTTAAGCGCCAGGAAGGTATTGATTGCGCAGCAGACGGCGGTAAAAGGCAAGCCTTCATCAATTGCATCGATCACCCACGGCATAGTGGTGCCGCAGTCGAAGAATACCGTATCGTTGGGATTAATCAGGCTGGCCGCCAGCTGCGCCAGCTGACGTTTTTTATTTACGTTATGCGCCTGCTGATCGGAAACAAAATAGTGCCCGTGCGCGCTTTTGGGATCGTTCACGATATAGCCGCCGAGCAACACCAGACACGAAGACTGCTCATTAAGATCGCGGCGAATGGTCATCTCTGAAACGCCCAACAGCCGCGCCGCCTCTTTCAAATGAATTTTATCGATGCGCTTGATCGCCTGCGCCAGTTTATTGATGCGCTCGTCGCGCCGGGTTTCCATTATCGCGTTCCCTGTTTGCCTGTTTCCCTTATGTTAACGCTAAAAAAGTGGAGCGTCAGCCGTCGCCGGGCGGCGACTGTGATCGGCGACCAGAAAGTAAATTTTGTGAAGAACGTGGCACGACGCCAACCGCCTGGTTAGCATGAAGAGAGCCAGGCCATAGGGCCGGATCGCATAACAGTAAGAGGAGAGCGTGTGGTGACTCACAGGAAGGAGAGAGGGCGTTACTGGTTGGCTGGTTTCTGTCTGCTTGCCGTTAGCGGCGGCGTACTGGCTGATTCGCTGGATGAACAGCGCAGCCGCTACCAGCAAATTAAACAGGCATGGGATAATAATCAGATGGACGTGGTGGCACAGCTGATGCCCACGCTGAAAGATTATCCGCTTTATCCTTATCTGGAATATCGCCAGCTGTCGCAGCATCTTAATCAGGAAACCGGTCTGGCGGTTAACGCCTTTATTCAACGTTATCCTACTTTGCCGCCGGTGCGCACGCTGTCGTCACGCTTTGTTAACGAGCTGGCGCGGCGCGAAGACTGGCGTGGTCTGTTGGCGTTTAGTCCGCAGGAGCCGCAGCCTGTCGCCGCCCGCTGTAACTGGTATTACGCCAAATGGGCCACCGGACAGCAGCAGGTCGCCTGGGAAGGCGCCAAGTCAATCTGGCTACGCGGCAGCTCATTACCGAGCGGCTGTGACAGGCTCTTTTCTGTCTGGCAGGCGGCGGGCGAACAAACGCCGATTACCACGCTGGAGCGTATCCGTCTGGCGATGGTGGCGGGCAATACCAGCCTGGTTAATTTCCTGGCGAAACAGCTGCCCGCTAACTATCAAACCATGGCGGATGCCATCGTCGCGCTGCAAAACGATCCCGCCACGGTGGAAGCCTTCGCCCGCGGTGTGGGGCCAACCAATTTTACCCGACAGGCGACCTCATTGGCGCTGGCTCGACTGGCGCGTGCCGATGTGGAAAACGCGCGCGCAATGATCCCCGGGCTGGCACGCTTACAGCAGATGAGCGAGCAGGAAATCCAGGAGATGAAGGAAGCTGTCGCCTGGCAGCTGATGAGCAGGGATGTGACCAGCGAGCAGGCGCGCTGGCGTGATAGCGTTGTGATGAATAGCGCCTCGACCGCGCTGCTTGAACGGCGTATCCGTCTGGCCTTAAGCAATAACGATCGCCGCGGATTAAATACCTGGATTGCGCGGCTCGATCCTGACGCGAAACAGAAAGATGAGTGGCAGTACTGGCAGGCCGATCTGCTGCTGGAGCGCGGACGCAAAGAGGAAGCACAAGAGATCCTGCGTAAGTTAATGCAGGAGCGCGGCTTCTATCCGATGGTGGCCGCCCAGCGTTTGGGTGAGAAATATCCGTTGCGGGTGGATGAAGCGCCGCGCCCGGACAGCAGCATCGATAACGGGCCGGAAATCGCCCGCGTGCGTGAGCTGATGTACTGGGGAATGGATAACCTTGCGCGCACGGAGTGGAGCCGGCTGGTCGCCAGCAAAACCGCTTCGCAACAGCAAATGCTGGCGCGCTACGCGCTGAATCACGGCTGGTGGGATCTGAGCGTGCAGGCGACGATAACCGGTAAGCTGTGGAATAATCTCACCGAGCGTTTCCCGCTGGCGTGGCAGGAACAATTCGCCCAATCCACGCGCGATAAAGCTATACCGCCAGGCTACGCCATGGCGATTGCCCGGCAGGAAAGCGCCTGGAATCCTAAAGCGCGTTCGCCGGTCGGCGCTGCGGGTTTAATGCAGGTCATGCCCGCCACCGCCAGCCATACGGTGAAGATGTACAGCATCCCGGGCTACGTTAACAGCAGCCAACTGCTGGATCCGCAAACCAATATTCAGATCGGCACCCAGTATCTGGAATATGTTTATCAGCAGTTTGACCAGAACCGCATCTTCTCTTCCGCCGCCTACAACGCCGGGCCGGGAAGGGTGCGTACCTGGCAGCGCATCAGTAACGGCCAGTTGGATGCGGTCGCGTTTATTGAAACCATTCCTTTTTCAGAAACACGCGGCTATGTGAAAAACGTGCTGGCTTATGACGCTTATTATCGTTATTTCCTCGGTAAGCCGGATAATATCCTGTCTGACAGCGAGTGGCAGCGGCGCTACTGAATATGCTACTCTTCCGTACTCGCCAATGAGTACGGAAGAATTTCATGAGTCCACATTCCCCGATCCCGATAACTGAAGATGCGCAGGATGAAAACTGGCTACGTTTCGTTAGCCTGCTGGAAGAGGCGTTCCGGCAAGGGTTACAGCTGCCGCTGCTGCAACTGATGATGACCCCTGACGAACGCGAGGCCTTTGGTACGCGTCTGCGCATCATTGAGGAGCTGCTGCGTGGCGAGATGAGCCAGCGGGAATTGAAAAACGATCTCGGCGTCGGCATCGCCACCATTACGCGCGGTTCTAACAGCCTGCGCGCCGCGCCGCCCGCGTTGAAAGCGTGGCTGGACGCGCAGCTGTCGATCGAAAAATAGCGGTTATTGCGTTGAGGTAGGCTGCTGATAGATAGCATTATGGAAAGGGCACAGCGCCAGAACTAACGCCTGATAGTAGACGCTGCTACGCGTCAGCAACCCCTGGGTAAACACGCCAATCGCGCCGCCTTTATGCTTGATGTTTTCGATGCCGGTCAGGCGCGTCATCTCTTCGCCCAATTCGTGCCCGGCATGGATGCCCGCCATGATGGGCGCCGGCAAAGTGAAACTGGCCGAGCGGGATTCGCCGCGCAGCTGATGATTTTCCACCACCATCCAGGCAAAAGCGTCGTTGCCTTCAATGCCCGCTTCAATCGCGACCCAAAAGTCCGCTTCCGGTCTGACCTGACGTGCATTCATCACCCGCTGACGTGCGCCAGTTCGCGTTTCTGCATTTGTTAGCGGTTGAGCGGCGACGCCGCTGTCGACCGCAACGCCCTCAATGTGGCAGGATCCTGCGCCGAAGACATCATGAAAGGCCTGAGAGATGGCACTAATTTTGGCCGGATTGGTGGTAGCAGCGACAACATGGTACATAATTACCTGAACCTTCTACGCAATTTTGACGCAGTATAACGGAAAAAGCATGTTACAGGTCTATCTTGTTCGCCACGGGGAAACGGTTTGGAACGCGGCCAGGCGCATTCAGGGACAGTCGGATAGCGCACTGACTGAAAAAGGAGAGCAGCAGGCTCGGCAGGTTGGTGAGCGGGTAAAATCGCTGGGCATTACGCACGTTATCAGCAGCGACTTAGGACGCACGCGGCGTACGGCGGAAATTATCGCCGACGCCTGCGGCTGTAGCGTTACGCTGGAGCCGCGCTTACGCGAGTTGAATATGGGCGTGCTGGAGCAGCGTCCGATCGATACGCTAAGCGAGGAAGAAGAGGGCTGGCGGCGTACGTTAGTCAACGGCACGGAAAATGGTCGTATACCCGAAGGCGAAAGCATGGCGGAACTGGCGGCGCGGATGCATCAGGCGTTAAATGCCTGTCTTGATCTGCCCGCGGGAAGCCGCCCGCTATTGGTCAGTCACGGAATGGCGCTGGGAGTGCTGATTGGCACGCTACTCGGGTTGCCTGCTCATGCGGAGCGGCGCTTGCGGCTGCGTAACTGTTCGCTTTCTCGCGTCGATCATCAGCAAAGCGCCTGGCTGGCCACCGGCTGGGTTGTGGAAACCGCAGGCGATATTTCGCATCTTGATCTGCCTGCGCTGGATGAGCTACAGCGCTAAACAGACGGGCCCGCAGTGCGGGCCCTAAAATTATCAGCTGTCGGTGCGGCGGATAGGAATCAAATATTCGCAGCGGATCTCGGTGGGCGGCTCGGGACGCTTCTTGCCGCCGTGGGTATAAAAACGCTCAATATCCTGCCCGTGGCGGCGCGTCAGCTGCAGCGTCGGCATACAGGTGCCATACAGCATCAGGATAAAATCCTGTAGCTGGCTGCGCGGGCCTTGATAAGTGAACTGGACATAATCGCCGCCTTCCAGCAGCACGGTCTGGGTTGACTGCATGGTCTGGGCCAGCTGATCGGACGGCACGGCAGTGGTATAGAGGATCTCCTGCTCGTCATCTTTTTCCTGGCTTGGACGCACCTGATGCAGCCCATACAGCACCGGCGGAACCGTATCGGTTTCCAGCAGGAATTGCTGCCAGAAGTGAATGCGCATTTCATCGCGATAGCGAGAGATTTGCTCCAGCGTACAGGTATAGCTTTGCGTTTGTCCCACCAGCACGGTTTCCGGCAGCGTGACGAATTGCGCCTGCGGCAAGGTGGAATTATCCAGGCGAATCGGCGGACGCAGGCCATACGCGTTCCACTCAGAAGCACGACGATAGTAAGCTGGCGTTTGATTGAACTGTTTTTTAAAGGCGCGGGTAAACGTCTGCTGCGAGTCGAAACGGTACTGTAAAGCGATATCCAGAATCGGACGGCTGGTAAGGCGCAGCGCTACGGCAGCTTTTGACAGACGGCGGGCGCGGATATAGGCGCCAATCGCATGGCTGGTAACCTCTTTAAACATTCTTTGCAGATGCCACTTGGAGTAACCTGCCTTTGCCGCCACATTATCCAATGACAGGGGCTGATCGAGATGGCTCTCCAGCCAAACAAGCAAATCGCGAATGATACCAGCTTGGTCCATAAAACATCCTCTTGTACTTAGATGGGCGCAGGCAACGCAAAGTCGCGGGATCATAGCACTAAATGCCCAAAAAACGCTGAAGGTTTTACTTGTTAGATTGTGCTATACCCATGCAGATGGAGAGCGATAAAATTAACTGCGTTTATGTTTAACAGGGCCTGGCAGAATAGCTAATCAACTTAATAATATACAATGGTAACGACATGATAATAAAAAAATTGTTAATAATTACAATGGCAACTTTATTCTCCGCTGGCGTCGCTGCCGAAGAGATCGGCTCGGTGGATACGGTATTTAAAATGTTTGGGCCGGACCATAAAATTGTGGTTGAAGCGTTTGACGATCCGGACGTCAAAAATGTGACCTGCTACGTTAGCCGTGCTAAAACCGGCGGGATTAAGGGCGGGCTGGGATTGGCAGAAGATACCTCTGACTCAGCGATTTCCTGTCAGCAGGTGGGACCGGTGACCTTAAGCGAGCGTATCGCGCAGGGAAAAGCGCAGGGCGAAACGGTCTTCCGCAAGCGCACCTCATTGCTGTTTAAAAAGTTGCAGGTAGTGCGTTTCTACGATCAAAAGCGGAACACACTGATTTATCTGTCGTATTCGGACAAGGTGGTGGAAGGATCGCCTAAAAACGCGCTGAGTGCGGTGCCGGTTATGCCGTGGGGGCACTAAACGAAAAAACGGCGAGTCGCCTCGCCGTTTTTAGTGGATTATTCCTGCAGGTCGCCGCAGAAGCGGTAACCTTCGCCATGGATCGTGGCGATGATTTCCGGGGTATCCGGCGTGGATTCGAAGTGTTTACGAATACGACGGATAGTGACGTCAACCGTACGGTCGTGTGGTTTTAGTTCACGACCGGTCATCTTTTTCAGCAAGTCGCCGCGGGTTTGAATCTTGCCTGGGTTTTCGCAGAAGTGCAGCATGGCGCGAAATTCACTGCGCGGCAGTTTGTACTGCTCACCATTCGGGCTGATCAGCGAGCGGCTATTGATATCCAGCTCCCAGCCATTGAATTTATAGCTTTCTACCTGCTTACGCTCTTCGCTGGTCGCAGAAAGATTCATGGTGCGTGAAAGCAGGTTACGGGCGCGAATGGTTAATTCACGCGGATTGAAAGGCTTGGTGATGTAATCGTCCGCGCCAATTTCCAGACCCAGAATTTTATCAACTTCATTGTCGCGCCCGGTTAAAAACATCAGGGCAACGTTTGCCTGTTCGCGCAGCTCACGCGCCAGCAACAGACCATTTTTACCTGGCAAATTGATATCCATAATCACCAGATTAATATCGTTGTCGGTCAATACCTGATGCATCTCTGCGCCATCCGTCGCTTCGAACACTTCATAGCCTTCGGCTTCGAAAATGCTCTTAAGAGTGTTACGCGTGACTAGTTCATCTTCAACGATAAGAATATGCGGGATCTGCATGAGTTCGCTACCTAAAATTTGCCAACAAAATCGGAAACAGGATGTACTGCCGTTAACGCCCTAAGGAAAAGTGTGTTTGCCCGGATTAACTGAAGTACAGAATTATGTTCTTGATGCACCATCCATCAACGTCAACAACATTGTCAGCTCAGCCAGTAAGGATGAATCCTGCATGCCCCGGCGGTGCCATATGGCCGTTATCCTAGCTGCATTAACAGCAACATAACAGCACAGAGTACAACCGATAAGCATTAAAACAACGCTTCGTTGACTTATATCAAATCAAGTGTAGCACGTTAACACTTTTGTGAAAAATGCTCATCAGAATGCTAGCTTAGCTCACAATTATCGGGTCTTAACCCGAGCTTATGCCAACCGATAGAAGCGAAAAGTTTACTAAGTTAATTATTAAAATACAATTTTGATTTATAAGATCTTATTTATGATATTTCTTTGTTATTAATGTTTTGATTAATTAACCAGTTTAAAGCCGTTAAATCTGAGATTTTGCCAGCAAAAATTTATAAGTTAATTATTTGTTATGTGATTGATACTGTTATTTAACATGTTGTCGTGTCACAGTAGCGCTGTCCGTAAATTTATCTTCAGGATTTATATGCGTTTTCCAATTGTTCTGGTTTCCCCCGCTCGCCCCGAAAATATCGGTGCGGCCGCGCGCGCTATGAAAACTATGGGATTTTCTGAATTGCGTATTGTTGAAAGCGAAGCCTGGCGCGAGCCGGCGACGCGCATCGTGGCGCACGGAGCGGGAGATATCATTGATAATATTCAACACTATTCATCTCTTTCCGCTGCGCTGGCGGATATCGATTTTTCCGTTGCCACTACCGCCCGCAGTCGGGCTAAATTCCGTTATTACGCAACGCCGCAACAGGTAGAAACAATTTTGCGCGAAAAGCAGCAATGGGTCAGCAGCATGGCGCTGGTTTTTGGCCGGGAAGATAGCGGCTTAACCAATGAAGAATTAGAGCAGGTCGATTTACTAACCGGCATTCCTATGGCCAATGATTATCCTTCGTTGAATCTGGGGCAGGCGGTCATGGTGTATTGCTATCAGCTGGCTTCGTTAAGGCAAGTTGCCGCGACCGCGGCGGCGGCGGCGGATAGCCAGCAGCTTGATGCGCTGCGTCAGCGTTTATCAGCGCTGCTGGAACGGCTGAATGTCGCCGATGATGAAAAGCTGGCGGACTGGCTACAGCAGCGTATCGGCCTGCTGGAGCAGCGCGATAGCGCCATGCTGCACCGACTACTGCATGACATTGAAAAAAATCTCCAGTAGAAAATTTGGCTCGATTATACAAAACTGGTTAATGATGCCAGCCTGAGAAAAGGGCGTGACACATTTCTCCGGGCGCGGCGGAATTTGACGTTTCCGCTGTGGTTGTGACGGTTTTCCCGCGACGATAAATCCATTGACTTCATCAGGCGATTGCTTTACTTCTGAAAAGCAGACAGACACGGAAACAGACAGACAAAATCGACATGCGTACAAACAGCCTGAACATCACCATTATTACTACCACCATTACCACAGGTAACGGTGCGGGCTGACGCATACAGGAAAAAGAGAAAAAGCCCGCACCTGATAAGTGCGGGCTTTTTTTTCGGCTTAAATTCAGGAGATCCTTAACCATGCGAGTGCTGAAATTCGGCGGAACATCAGTGGCAAACGCGGAACGCTTTCTGCGGGTTGCCGACATACTTGAAAGCAACGCGAAGCAGGGACAGGTTGCGACCGTGCTTTCCGCCCCGGCCAAAATCACTAACCATCTGGTGGCGATGATTGAGAAAACCATCAGCGGTCAGGATGCTTTGCCGAATATCAGCGATGCAGAACAGATTTTTGCGGCGCTGCTGCAGGGATTGCAGGCGGCGCAGCCAGGCTTTGCTTATGACCGGCTGCAGGCGCTGGTGGATAATGAGTTTGCCCAGTTGAAACAGATGCTGCACGGTATCAGCCTGCTGGGCCAGTGCCCGGACAGCGTTAACGCGACGATTATCTGCCGGGGCGAAAAGCTTTCTATCGCGATTATGGAGGCGCTGCTACAGGCGCGCGGCCATCGCGTCAGCATTATCGATCCGGTCAGCATGCTGCTGGCGCATGGTCATTACCTTGAGTCCACGGTAGATATCGCTGAGTCTACGCGCCGCATCGCCGCCAGCCATATTCCTGCCGATAGCATGATTCTAATGGCCGGTTTTACCGCCGGTAATGAGCGCGGCGAGCTGGTCGTGCTAGGCCGTAATGGCTCTGACTATTCCGCGGCGGTGCTGGCCGCCTGCCTGCGCGCCGACTGTTGCGAGATCTGGACGGATGTCGATGGCGTATATACCTGCGATCCGCGTCAGGTGCCGGACGCGCGACTGTTGAAGTCGATGTCGTATCAGGAGGCGATGGAGCTTTCCTACTTCGGCGCCAAAGTCCTGCATCCCCGCACCATTGCCCCTATCGCTCAGTTCCAGATTCCCTGTCTGATCAAAAATACCGCCAATCCGCAGGCGCCCGGCACCCTGATTGGCGGCGATGCCAGCGATGACGCTAACCCGGTAAAGGGCATCACTAACCTGAATAATATGGCGATGTTTAACGTCTCCGGCCCGGGCATGAAAGGCATGATCGGGATGGCGGCGCGCGTGTTTGCCGCCATGTCGCGTGCGGGCATCTCTGTGGTGCTGATTACGCAATCCTCTTCAGAATACAGCATCAGTTTCTGCGTGCCGCAAAGCGAGCAGGCGCGTGCCCGACGGGTACTGGAGGATGAGTTCTATCTGGAATTGAAAGATGGTTTGCTGGAGCCGCTGGATGTGATGGAGCAACTGGCGATTGTCTCGGTGGTTGGCGACAATATGCGCACCCAGCGCGGCATTTCAGCGAAATTCTTCGCGGCGCTGGCGCGAGCCAATATCAACATCGTGGCGATAGCTCAGGGTTCGTCTGAGCGCTCTATCTCCGTGGTGGTCGATAACGATACGGTCACTACCGCGGTGCGCGTGGTACACCAGATGCTGTTCAACACCGATCAGGTGATTGAAGTGTTTGTTGTCGGCGTCGGCGGCGTCGGCAGCGCGTTGCTGGAACAGCTGCATCGTCAGCAGGCGTGGTTAAAGAACAAGCATATCGACCTGCGCGTCTGCGGAATTGCGAACTCCAAAGCGTTATTAACTAACGTGCACGGTATCGATCTCAGCAACTGGCAAAGCGCGCTGGCTGAGGCAAATGAACCCTTTAAGCTGGATCGCCTGCTGCGTCTGGTAAAAGAGTATCACCTGCTGAACCCGGTGATTGTCGACTGTACCTCAAGCCAGGCGGTTGCCGACCAGTATGCGGATTTCCTGGCGGATGGCTTCCATGTCGTCACGCCGAATAAAAAGGCTAACACCTCCTCCTGGAATTACTATCAGCAGCTGCGCGCGGCGGCGGCGAAATCACGCCGCAAGTTCCTGTACGATACCAACGTTGGCGCGGGCCTGCCGGTGATCGAAAACCTGCAAAACCTGATGAATGCGGGCGACGAGTTAATCAGCTTCTCCGGTATTCTTTCCGGATCGCTCTCCTTTATCTTCGGTAAGCTGGACGAGGGCATGTCGCTTTCCGACGCGACAAAGCTGGCGCGTGAAATGGGCTTTACCGAGCCGGACCCGCGCGACGATCTTTCCGGGATGGATGTGGCGCGCAAGCTGCTGATTCTGGCGCGTGAGGCGGGCTATCAACTGGAGTTGAGCGATATTGAAATTGAGGCGATGCTGCCGGATGCGTTTACCGCCATCGCTGACGTTGAAACCTTTATGCAGCGTCTGCCTGAGCTGGATAATAGGTTTGCCGATCGGGTTGCTCAGGCGCGCGAAGCCGGCAAGGTGCTGCGTTTTGTCGGCGCGATAGAAGAAGGCGGCCGCTGCCGCGTGAAGATCGATGCGGTAGATGGCAACGACCCATTATATAAAGTGAAAAACGGCGAGAATGCGCTGGCCTTTTACAGTCGCTACTACCAGCCGATTCCGCTGGTGCTGCGTGGTTACGGCGCCGGTAATGATGTGACTGCCGCCGGCGTATTTGCTGATTTGTTGCGCACCCTGTCATGGAAGTTAGGAGTTTAAACATGGTAAAAATTTATGCACCGGCCTCAATAGGCAACGTTAGCGTCGGCTTTGATGTCCTGGGCGCGGCGGTGTCGCCGGTGGATGGTGCCCTGCTGGGCGACTGCGTTACCGTTGAAGCGGCCGATACGTTCAGCCTGGTTAACCAGGGGCGCTTTGTCAGCAAACTGCCCGCCGATCCGCAGGAAAATATCGTTTACCAGTGCTGGCAACGCTTTTGCGAAGCGACAGGGAAAACCGTTCCGGTGCGCATGACGCTGGAAAAAAACATGCCCATCGGCTCCGGGCTGGGCTCCAGCGCCTGTTCCGTGGTGGCGGGGCTGATGGCGATGAATGAATTCTGCGGCCGTCCGCTGGACGATACGCAGCTGCTGACGCTGATGGGCGAGCTGGAAGGGCGCATCTCCGGCAGCGTACATTATGATAACGTCGCGCCCTGTTTTCTGGGCGGCCTGCAGCTGATGCTGGAAGAAAACGGCATCATCAGCCAGGCGGTTCCCTGTTTTGATGAGTGGCTATGGGTGATGGCCTATCCGGGAATTAAAGTCTCTACTGCCGAGGCGCGGGCGATTCTGCCAGCGCAGTACCGCAAAGAGGATTGTATTAAGCACGGGCGTTACCTGGCGGGCTTTATTCACGCCTGCCATACCGCTCAGCCACAACTGGCGGCGAAGCTGATGCGCGATGTTATCGCCGAGCCTTACCGTACTAAACTTCTGCCGGGCTTTGCCGCGGCGCGCCAGGCGGCGCAGGATATTGGCGCGCTGGCCTGTGGTATTTCCGGGTCTGGCCCGACGCTGTTTGCCGTTTGTGATAATCAGGATACGGCGCAGCGCATGGCGGACTGGCTGCAGCAAAACTATCTGCAAAATGATGAAGGCTTCGTCCATATTTGCCGTGCCGACACGGCGGGCGCACGAAAACTGGGATAACCTATGAAACTCTATAATCTTAAGGACCACAACGAACAGGTAAGCTTTGCGCAGGCGGTGAAGCAGGGGTTGGGTTCGCAGCAGGGGCTGTTTTTCCCGCTGGAGCTGCCCGAATTTGAGCTGACCGATATTGATGCCATGCTGGAGATGGATTTTGTTACCCGTAGCAGCAAAATTCTCTCTGCTTATATCGGCGATGAAATTGCGCCGCATCAGCTGGCGGAGCGCGTAAAGGCGGCCTTTGCGTTTCCTGCGCCGGTCGCGCCGGTAACGGAAGATATCGCCTGCCTGGAACTGTTTCACGGCCCGACATTAGCCTTTAAAGATTTCGGCGGCCGCTTTATGGCGCAGATGCTCTCTTATATCAGCGGCGCGGACGAAGAGATCACTATCCTGACCGCCACTTCTGGCGATACCGGCGCGGCGGTGGCCCATGCGTTTTACGGCATGGAAAACGTGCGCGTGGTGATCCTCTATCCGCAGGGCAAAATCAGTCCATTGCAGGAGAAGCTATTCTGTACGCTGGGTGGCAATATCCACACCATCGCCATCGACGGCGATTTCGACGCCTGCCAGGCGTTGGTGAAACAGGCGTTTGACGATGAGGCGCTGAAAAAGGCCATTGGTCTGAACTCTGCGAACTCGATCAATATCAGCCGTCTGCTGGCGCAGATCTGTTATTACTTTGAGGCCGTGGCGCAGCTGCCACAGGAAAAACGCAACCAGCTGGTGATTTCCGTGCCCAGCGGCAACTTTGGCGATCTGACGGCGGGCCTGCTGGCGAAATCGTTGGGGCTGCCGGTGAAACGCTTTATCGCCGCTACCAACCAGAACGATACCGTGCCGCGTTTCCTTTCCAGCGGCGCCTGGCAGCCAAACACTACCGTCGCGACGCTTTCTAACGCGATGGATGTCAGCCAGCCGAATAACTGGCCGCGCGTGGAAGAGCTGTTCCGCCGTAAAACCTGGCGTTTAAACGAACTGGGCTTTGGCGCCGTTGATGATGAAACCACCCGCAGCACGGTACGCGAGCTGGCGCAGCTGGGCTATATCTCTGAGCCGCATGCCGCCATCGCTTACCGGATGTTGCGCGATCAGCTACAGCCAGGCGAGTTTGGTCTGTTCCTTGGCACTGCGCATCCGGCGAAATTTAAAGAGAGCGTGGAAGAGATCCTGCAGCAGACGCTGCCGCTGCCGGCTGAGCTGGCGGAGCGCGCCGAGCTGCCGCTGCTGTCGCATAAGATGAAGCCGGACTTTGCGGAACTACGGGTATTTCTTACCCAGTTCTGAGGCTAAGCCATAACAAAGCCGCCTGCTGACGATGGCGTAACCCCTGTGGCTGACAAGCCTACGGGGTTCCCTTCACCGGCAGGCGGCTCTTTATTGCCTGTCGATCAGGCCTGTTCGTGGCGCTTAAACACCAGTTCGCTGCCGCGGCTGCTCTCTTCATCATAGAAATAGCCGTCAAGGTTGAACTGCTTCAGCTGTTCCGCTTCCTGCAGACGATTTTCAATGATGTAGCGGCACATCAGGCCACGCGCCTTTTTGGCATAGAAGCTAATGATTTTGAATTTGCCGTTTTTCTCGTCGAGGAAAACCGGTTTGATCAGACGCCCGTTCAGCTTTTTCGGCTGTACCGCTTTAAAATATTCATCTGACGCCAGGTTAATCAGCAGATCGTCGCCCTGGGCGGCCAGTGCCTGGTTCAACGCCTCGGTGAGGGTCTCGCCCCAGAAACTATAGAGATCGTTGCCGGCCGGATTAGCCAGTTTGGTGCCCATTTCCAGACGATAAGGCTGCATCAAATCGAGCGGCCGCAGCAGGCCATACAGACCTGACAGCATGCGTAAATGCTGCTGAGCGAAGTCAAAATCCGCTTCGCTGAAGTTCTCCGCCTGCAGGCCGGTATAGACGTCGCCCTTAAAGGCCAAGATTGCCTGGCGCGCGTTTTCCGGCGTGAAATCGGGCTGCCAGTCGTTGAAGCGCTGCGCATTTAACAGGGCCAGCTTATCGCTGATGCTCATCAGCGAGGCAATTTGCGCGGGCGACAGATCGCGGGCCACCGCGATCAGCTGCTGTGACTTTTCCAACAGTGCGGGTTGCGTATAGCGAAGCGTCGCCAGCGGCGTGGTGTAGTCCAGCGTTTTGGCCGGCGAGATAACCATTAACATCGATATTTCCTTAGCGTAACCCGCAGTTTTTCAATCTTTTCTCTATTCGGGCCGCCGATTTTAGCAAAAAAGCGCACAGGCCAGGCAAATCATTACTATTGGCCTGGCCTGTTTTAATTCGCACCATCAGCGCATTGCACCCCGGAATGTGCATGATATTATCGCAACAGATTTTACCCCTGACAGTTACATATCAAGAGAACCCATCATGACGGACAAACTTACTTCTTTACGTCAGCTGACCACCGTGGTTGCCGATACCGGCGACATCGCCGCGATGAAGCTGTACCAGCCGCAGGACGCTACAACTAACCCTTCTCTGATTCTTAACGCCGCGCAGATCCCTGAATACCGCAAGCTGATCGACGAAGCGATCGTCTGGGCGCGTCAGCAGAGCAGCAACAAAGAAGAACAAATTCAGTACGCTTCTGACAAGCTGGCGGTCAATATTGGTCTGGAAATTCTGAAGCTGATCCCGGGCCGTATCTCTACCGAAGTGGACGCACGTCTTTCTTACGATACCGAAGCCAGCATCGCGAAAGCGCGCAGCCTGATTAAGCTGTATAACGACGCCGGTATCAGCAACGATCGCATCCTGATCAAACTGGCTTCCACCTGGCAGGGCATTCGCGCGGCGGAACAGCTGGAAAAAGAGGGCATCAACTGTAACCTGACCCTGCTGTTCTCCTTTGCTCAGGCGCGCGCCTGTGCCGAAGCGGGCGTTTACCTGATCTCTCCGTTTGTTGGCCGTATCCTCGACTGGTATAAAGCCAACACCGACAAGAAAGAGTATGCGCCGCACGAAGATCCGGGCGTGGTTTCCGTTAGCGAAATCTATGAGTACTACAAGCAGCACGGCTATGAGACCGTGGTCATGGGCGCCAGCTTCCGCAACGTGGGCGAAATTCTGGAACTGGCGGGCTGCGACCGCCTGACGATCTCTCCGTCGCTGCTGAAAGAGCTGGCGGAAAGCGAAGGCGCCGTTGAGCGTAAGCTCTCCTTCAGCGGTGAAGTGAAAGCGCGTCCGGCCAAAATGACCGAAGCGGAATTCCTCTGGCAGCACAACCAGGATCCGATGGCGGTTGATAAGCTGGCGCAGGGCATCCGTAACTTTGCGGTTGACCAGGGCAAGCTGGAAAAAATGATTGCCGAACTGCTGTAATCTTCCTTCTGCCGCAGCCGAAAAACAGGCTGCGGCAGCTCACGTTAGGCATCCTTTCCCGCCCTGTAGTATTCTTGCCGCTAATCCCAAACCTCAACTGCTCGCGTTGCGACAGTCTCTGCCATGAATATCACTATGAATACGTTACGCATTGGACTCATATCGGTTTCAGACCGCGCCGCCAACGGCATTTATCAGGATCAGGGCATTCCGGCGTTGGAAGCCTGGCTTTCCTCCGCGTTGACCACGCCTTTTATTATTGAAACGCGCCTGGTGCCGGATGAACAACCACTGATTGAAGAGACGCTGTGTGAACTGGTCGATGAGCGTTTTTGTCACCTGGTATTAACCACCGGCGGCACCGGCCCGGCACGACGCGACGTGACGCCGGACGCCACGCTGGCGGTGGCCGATCGGCTTATGCCGGGCTTTGGCGAGCAGATGCGGCAGATCAGTCTGCAGTTTGTGCCGACGGCCATTCTGTCGCGTCAGGTTGGCGTGATCCGTAAACAATCTCTGATCCTCAATCTGCCCGGTCAGCCAAAATCGATTAAAGAGACGCTGGAAGGGTTAAAAGATGAAAACGGGAAAGTGCAGGTCGCGGGGATTTTCGCCAGCGTGCCTTACTGTATTCAGCTGTTGGAAGGCCCCTGGATTGAGACCAACCCGCAGGTGGTAGCAGCATTTCGGCCAAAAAGCGCCCGCCGTGATACAAACTCCTGAAAAACGGCTTTCTCAGGAATAAGATCCAGCGCCTCTGGTGTGGAGAGAAAAGTTGACGCTATAGTAACGTGAATTTTACAAAGTCACGTTCAATTTTTTTCTTAGCTCTGGAAGCGCGAACACACTTATGAAATCACAGGCTCGCCGGCTCAACCGGCAGGATTACAAAACGCTGTCGCTGGCTGCGCTCGGCGGCGCGCTGGAATTCTACGACTTTATCATCTTTGTCTTTTTCGCTGCGGTGATTGGCGAGCTGTTCTTTCCACCCGATATTCCTGACTGGCTGCGTCAGCTGCAAACCTTTGCAATTTTTGCTGCCGGTTATCTGGCGCGTCCGCTGGGCGGCATTGTTATGGCGCACTTTGGCGATCGGGTCGGCAGAAAGAAAATGTTTAGCCTGAGCATTCTGCTGATGGCTTTACCTACGCTGGCGATGGGCGCCTTGCCCGATTATCACGCCATCGGCCTGACGGCTCCGCTGCTCTTGCTGCTGCTGCGTATTTTACAGGGTGCGGCGATCGGCGGCGAAGTGCCCGGCGCCTGGGTCTTCGTGGCGGAACATGTACCTGAAAAGCGCGTGGGCTTCGCCTGCGGCACCTTAACCGCAGGCCTAACGGCCGGCATCCTGCTGGGATCGCTGGTGGCTACGCTGATTAACAGTCTGCTCTCGCCAGAGGCCATCGCGGCGGGCGGCTGGCGCATTCCTTTCTTTTTAGGCGGCGCATTCGGCCTGCTGGCAATGTATTTGCGGCGCTGGCTGCATGAAACGCCGGTTTTCCAACAGATGCAGGCGCGTAAAACCCTGGCTGACGGCTTGCCGCTGCGTAACGTGCTGCAAAACCACAAGCGCGCGGTGTTGATTTCCATGCTGCTGACCTGGCTGCTCTCTGCCTGCATCGTAGTGGTGATTCTGATGGCGCCGACGCTGCTGCAAAAACAGACGGCGCTGTCGGCGGCGCTCACCCTACAGGCCAATAGCGTGGCAACCGTGATGCTGCTGGCGGGCTGTATCATTGCCGGACTGCTGGCGGATCGGCTGGGGGCGGCCAAAGTGTTAACCATCGGCTGTCTGTTGCTGGCGCTTTGCAGCTGGGTTTTCTTTACTCAGGCCGCCCGTTCGCCGACGGCGTTGTTTATCACTTACGCGCTGGCGGGGCTCAGCGTCGGCGTGGTCGGCATCGTGCCTTTTGTTATGGTGCGCGCTTTTCCGGCGGCGATACGCTTTACCGGCATCTCTTTTTCATACAATCTCGCCTACGCCATCTTCGGCGGACTAACACCCGTTTGCGTCACGCTATTGATGCGCTTCTCGCCGCTGGCGGCCGCCTGGTATGTGCTGGCGCTGGCGCTGGTTGGCATTCTGACCGGGCTGTGGCTGGGCTGGGCCGATCGGCGTAACGCTATTTTGCAGCAGGTGAACGCCTGACGGGCGGCGAAAAAATCGCCGTTGCCATCAGGTCGCAAAAATTTTTTTTTACTTAACCCTTGATGCGCTGCGAAGCGGCCCCATTTTGAAGTCATCCAGCGTTGTGAAGCGCAAAGCGCGCAGGCGGACAGTTGAAAATAAACAAATCGTCCGCACTAACTGATTCACAACCCTAATTGAGACCGTTTTTAAGTGGGAGACGTTTAGATGGGTAAGATTATTGGTATTGACCTCGGTACAACCAACTCATGTGTTGCGATTATGGATGGCACCAAAGCACGCGTGCTGGAAAATGCCGAAGGCGATCGCACCACTCCGTCAATTATTGCATATACCCAGGATGGTGAAACGCTGGTCGGTCAGCCTGCTAAACGTCAGGCCGTGACTAACCCGCAGAACACCCTGTTTGCAATCAAGCGCCTGATTGGTCGTCGTTTCCAGGACGAAGAAGTACAGCGTGACATTAAAATCATGCCTTACAAAATCACGCAGTCCGACAATGGCGATGCATGGCTGGACGTAAGAGGTCAGAAAATGGCGCCGCCGCAGATTTCTGCGGAAGTGCTGAAAAAAATGAAGAAAACGGCGGAAGATTACCTGGGCGAACCGGTAACTGAAGCGGTTATCACCGTACCGGCCTACTTTAACGATGCGCAGCGTCAGGCAACCAAAGACGCAGGCCGTATCGCAGGTCTGGAAGTAAAACGTATCATCAACGAACCGACCGCTGCCGCACTGGCTTACGGCCTGGACAAAGGTCAGGGCAACCGTACTATCGCGGTTTATGACCTGGGTGGTGGTACTTTCGATATCTCCATTATCGAAATCGATGAAGTCGACGGCGAAAAAACCTTCGAAGTGCTGGCTACCAACGGTGATACCCACCTGGGTGGTGAAGACTTCGACAGCCGTCTGATTAACTACCTGGTAGCGGAATTCAAGAAAGATCAGGGCATCGATCTGCACAACGATCCGCTGGCGATGCAGCGTCTGAAAGAAGCCGCGGAGAAAGCGAAAATCGAGCTCTCTTCCGCTCAGCAGACCGACGTAAACCTGCCGTACATCACGGCTGACGCGACCGGTCCGAAACACCTGAACATCAAAGTGACCCGTGCGAAACTGGAGTCGCTGGTTGAAGATCTGGTTGCCCGTTCTATTGAGCCGCTGAAAGTTGCTCTGCAGGACGCTGGCCTGTCAGTATCCGACATCAATGATGTGATCCTGGTGGGTGGTCAGACGCGTATGCCAATGGTGCAGGCGAAAGTTGCCGAGTTCTTTGGTAAAGAGCCGCGTAAAGACGTTAACCCTGATGAAGCGGTCGCTGTCGGTGCTGCGGTACAGGGCGGCGTGCTGGCGGGCGACGTGAAAGACGTCCTGCTGCTGGACGTGACCCCGCTATCGCTGGGTATCGAAACCATGGGCGGCGTGATGACTGCGCTGATCAGCAAAAACACCACTATCCCAACCAAGCACAGCCAGGTGTTCTCTACTGCGGAAGACAACCAGTCTGCGGTAACCATCCATGTGCTGCAGGGTGAGCGTAAACGCGCAGCGGATAACAAATCGCTGGGTCAGTTTAACCTGGATGGTATCCAGCCGGCGCCGCGCGGTATGCCGCAGATCGAAGTGACTTTCGATATCGATGCTGACGGTATCCTGCACGTATCGGCGAAAGATAAAAACTCCGGTAAAGAGCAGAAGATTACCATCAAGGCTTCTTCTGGTCTGAACGAGGAAGAGATCGCGAAAATGGTACGCGATGCGGAAGCTAACGCTGAAGCTGACCGTAAATTCGAAGAGCTGGTACAGGCGCGTAACCAGGGTGACCAGATTGCCCACAGCACCCGTAAACAGCTGGACGAAGCCGGCGATAAACTTTCTGCCGACGACAAAGCGCCGATCGAATCCGCACTTAACGATTTGAATACCGCGCTGAAAGGCGAAGACAAAGCGGAAATCGAAGCGAAAATCCAGGCGCTGGTAGAAGTTTCCGGCAAGCTGATGGAGTTCGCTCAGCAGCAGGGCCAGCCAGCTGACGCCGGCGACGCTTCTGCGAAGAAAGAAGATGACGTGGTCGACGCTGAGTTCGAAGAAGTTAAAGACAAAAAATAATTGCCCCTGACCGGGCGCGGCGGTTGCCCTGACAACCGCTGGTAACCAGCACGGGCGTAGGAGTTTCTCCACGCCCGTGCATGCATGTTAAGGGCAGGAAAGATAACAATGGCGAAAACAGACTACTACGAGATTTTAGGCGTCCCAAAGTCTGCGGATGAGCGTGAAATCAAAAAGGCCTATAAACGCCTGGCAATGAAATACCATCCTGACCGCAATCCGGGCGACCAGGAAGCCGAAGCCAAATTCAAAGAAGTGAAAGAGGCTTACGAAATTCTGACCGATGCGCAGAAGCGCGCGGCCTACGATCAGTACGGACATGCGGCCTTTGAACAGGGCGGCATGGGCGGTGGTTTCGGCGGCGGCGGCTTTGGCGGCGGCGCAGACTTCAGCGATATCTTTGGCGACGTGTTCGGCGACATCTTTGGCGGCGGCCGTCGGCAGCGCGCAGCCCGTGGCGCCGATTTACGCTACAACATGGAGCTGACGCTGGAAGAAGCGGTGCGCGGCGTGACCAAAGAGATCCGTATTCCCACGCTGCAGGAATGTGATGTTTGTCATGGTAGCGGTGCTAAATCGGGTACGCAGCCGCAGACCTGTCCAACCTGTCATGGCGCAGGTCAGGTACAGATGCGTCAGGGCTTCTTCACCGTGCAGCAGGCGTGTCCGAGCTGTCATGGGCGCGGCTCGATTATCAAAGATCCCTGCAACGCCTGTCACGGACATGGCCGCGTAGAAAAATCAAAAACGCTGTCGGTTAAAATCCCGGCGGGCGTGGATACCGGCGATCGTATTCGTCTCAGCGGCGAAGGCGAAGCGGGCGAGCATGGCGCGCCGGCGGGCGATCTTTACGTACAGGTGTCGGTGAAAAAACACCCGATCTTTGAGCGTGAAGACAATAACCTTTACTGCGAAGTGCCGATTAACTTTGCCATGGCGGCGCTGGGCGGCGAAATCGAAGTGCCGACGCTGGATGGACGCGTTAAGCTGAAGGTTCCGGCGGAAACCCAAACCGGTAAACTGTTCCGTATGCGCGGTAAAGGGGTGAAATCGGTCCGTGGCGGCGCGCAGGGCGACCTGTTATGCCGCGTGGTGGTGGAAACGCCGGTAAGCCTGAACGAAAAACAAAAATCACTGCTGCGCGAGCTGGAAGAAAGCTTCGGCGGCCCCAGCGGTGAGAAAAACAGCCCGCGGTCGAAAAGCTTTTTCGACGGCGTGAAGAAGTTTTTTGATGATCTAACGCGTTAATCGCGTTCCTCCAGACGCCCCATTCAGGGGCGTTTTTTTATTTTTACCGTTCTGCCTGATGCAGTCCTGTCCGGCCATTACACGCTGGCGAGTAATTACCCACGCTTTTGCCTCTTCCCGCGGCGCGATAACCCTTTCATTCCTGTGATTATTGTTGCTGAGTCGGCGGATCTTCTATAACAGTTCGCTTTTTTCGAGCTATTTGCGCCAAATAACCTGTTTTTACCGAACCATTAAATTCAGTATGCTTAGGCTTAACGCAATATTTCTGGCAAGAGGATGGAAGGATGATTAAACGCTTATTAGCTAATGAGGCGACCGGCGGTATTGTGCTTATCGTGGCGGCCATACTGGCGATGCTATTGGCGAATATAGACGCTACCCAGCCGGTATACGCTTCGCTGCTGGCGATGCCGGTAGAGTTTCGCTTTGGCGATCTGCATATCAATAAAAATATGCTGCTGTGGATTAACGATGCGCTAATGGCGGTGTTCTTTTTAGCCATCGGTCTGGAAGTGAAGCGCGAGCTAATCGCCGGATCGCTGGCCAGCCGTGACAAGGCGGTGTTTCCCCTGATTGCCGCTCTTGGCGGTATGCTGGTTCCGGCGCTGATTTTCTTGTTATTCAACGGCGCGGATGAGATTACCCGCAACGGCTGGGCGGTGCCTACCGCTACCGATATCGCCTTTGCGCTTGGCGTACTGGCGCTGTTAGGCAGCCGCGTGCCGCCGGCGCTGAAAATATTCCTTATGGCGCTGGCGATCATTGATGACTTAGGCGCGATCGTCATTATTGCGCTGTTCTATACCCATGGGCTGTCGCTGCTCTCACTGAGCGTGGCCGCCGGGGCAATTATCGTACTGGCGCTGTTGAATCTGTTTAATGTGCGCCGCACTTCGCTCTATATCGTGGTGGGCGTCGTGCTGTGGGTGGCGGTATTAAAATCGGGTGTGCATGCCACGCTGGCGGGCGTGGTAATTGGTTTCTTTGTGCCGCTTGCTGAAAAAGAGGGAAAATCACCGGCCAGAGCGCTGGAGCATGGTCTTCACCCCTGGGTCACCTGGCTGATTCTGCCGCTGTTCGCGTTCGCTAACGCAGGCGTGGCGCTGGATGGGGTTTCTGTCAACGCGCTGTTCTCACTGCTGCCGCTGGGCATTATTCTTGGGCTGTTTATCGGCAAGCCGTTGGGCATTACGCTGTTTTGCTGGCTGAGCGTCAGGCTGGGGGTGGCGAAATTGCCGCAGGGCGCCAGCCTGAGTAGTATTGCAGCGGTGGGCGTACTGTGCGGGATCGGCTTTACCATGTCGATTTTCATCGCCTCGCTGGCCTATGGCGACCTGAGCGCCGAACTGATGGTATTGGCCAAGCTGGCTATTTTAATCGGTTCGCTATTGTCGGCCGTGGTGGGGTATTCACTGCTGCGCGTTAAGTTAAGCCCGCCGCACAGCCGGGAAAAGGCGTGAGTATGTCTCATCTTAACTACAACCATCTCTACTACTTTTGGCACGTCTGTAAACAGGGATCGATTGTTAACGCGGCGGAGAAGCTTTTCTTAACGCCGCAAACCATCACCGGACAGATCAAAGCGCTGGAGGAGCGATTACAGGGCAAGCTGTTCCGGCGCCAGGGCAGGGGATTAGTACCAACGGAGCTGGGGCAGCTGGTTTTCCGCTATGCCGATCGCATGTTCACGCTCAGTCAGGAAATGATGGATATCGTTAACTACCGCAAGGAATCGAACCTGCTGTTTGATGTCGGCGTAGCGGATGCCTTATCAAAGCGGTTGGTCAGCAAGGTACTGGCAACGGCGGTGCGGGATGATGAGCGCATTCACCTGCGCTGTTTTGAATCTACCCATGAAATGCTGCTGGAGCAGCTGAGTCAGCACAAGCTGGATATGATTTTATCCGATTGCCCGGTTGATTCTACCCAGCAGGAAGGGCTGTTTTCCGTCAAGCTGGGCGAGTGCGGCATCAGCTTTTGGTGTACGCCGCCGCTACCGCAGCAGCCTTTTCCCGCCTGTCTGGAAGAGCGGCGGCTGCTTATCCCCGGCCGGCGTTCCATGCTGGGACGTCAGCTACAGCGCTGGCTTAGCAGCCAGGAGCTACAGGTGGAGATTCTCGGCGAATTTGATGACGCCGCCCTGATGAAGGCGTTTGGCGCCGCTAACCACGCTATTTTTGTCGCACCGACGCGCTACGGACAGGAAATTTATCAGGATGGCGCTATTCAGGAGGTGGGACGGCTGGAGGAGGTGAGAGAAGAGTATTACGTTATCTTCGCTGAACGGATGATTCAGCACCCGGCCGTGCAGCGTATCTGTAATCACAATTTCACTACGTTATTTAATGAGTAATAAGAAAAGTATAAATAAGCTGGATCTATTTTCAGGCGCCTTTTATTTGCGGCCCCCTGCTTTTCGCGCCGGCGGAAATAGCCAGCGTGGTTATCCGATCCAGCAATTATCAGAATAACTAAGAATTCCCTGCATTTATTTCAGCAGACGGCTATTAGGCAAAAGTCTCATTTTTTCATTTTCCATTTACTGCCATTTTACCTTTCTTTACGCTACGCGCTGTCAACTCACCACCTTGAGGACCATATTGCCCCGGCGCGCTGACGGTGGAATATGACGTCCATCCATCGGACGGAATAAGGTCATCTCAGGAGCGAAGTATGCAGAACGAAAAAAATAAAACGGCGTCGGTATTACCTGTTCCTCACCAGGGATTAACACAGCAATTTTCTTCTCCGGTACTTACTCATTATCAAATGCTGTTTATTACGGTCAGCATGGTTAACTTATCAATAATGAGTTGGGCTTTAGTCAGCGGCAGCTGGTGGGATGAAAGCCATATTTCTTTAGGTAACTTCGGCAATATGGTGATCGCTAATCTCTGTGTGACCATACTGATTCGTCAGCAATATCTTATCAACGGGCTGTTTCAGCTGGCGTGGCGCATTCCGGTGCGCTGGCCGCTGCGTCTGCGGCGTCATCTGGCGAATGTCTACCAGTTCGGTGGGCTGCATTCCGGCTGCGCTACCTTTAGCTGTCTGTGGCTGCTGCTTTTTACCCTGGCTGCCTTTTATCAACAGCAGGCGCAGGGCGGGCTATCAAACCAGTTGTTGACGGTGAATACGCTGCTGGTGCTGATGCTGTGCGCCATCTCCCTGACGGCGCTGCCGCAGATTAGGCGGCGCTACCATAACCTGTTTGAACATATGCACCGTTATATGGGCTGGAGCTCGCTGGCACTGTCATGGCTGCAGGTTTTATGGTTCGTGCGCGACAGTCATCATGGAGAGTGGCGCTGGCATCACCTTAGCCACGCGTTCGCCTTCTGGGGACTGCTGGCTATCACCGGTAGCATTATCCTTCCCTGGCTGCGTTTGCGGCGCGTTCCCATCATCGTCACACGGCCTTCTTCCCATGCGGTGATTATTGAGTTCGCTTTACCGCGGGATCCCTTTCCCGGCTCGACGTTGGCCATCAGCCTGGATCCGCTAATGGAATGGCATGCTTTCGCCAACATTCCGCTGGTGGGCAGGCCGGGATGCCGCATGCTGATCTCACGCGCCGGCGACTGGACCTCCCGTTTTATTGATAATCCGCCTTCGCACGTCTGGTTTAAAGGCATTCCCACGCCGGGCGTTGGCAGCATGAACAAAATATTTAACTCTGTGGTGTACGTGGCTACCGGTAGTGGAATTGGGCCGCTGCTGCCGCATCTGGTAAACAATCCGCGCCCCTGTAAGCTGATCTGGTCAACGCGTAATCCAGTCGTGACCTATGGCGAAGCGTTCGTGAATGAAATTATTGCGGCGCATCCGGGCGTATTGATTTGGGATACCGATGCGCACGGCAAGCCGGATCTGCTGCTGCTGGCCTGTCAAAAGGTCAAAGAGATTAATGCGGAGGCGGTGATCTGTATCGCTAACCGGCCGTTAACCGATTATGTAGTGGAAGGGTGTGAAGCGCAGGGCATCGCCGCTTACGGCGCGATTTGGGATTCATAACATCAGGACGAAAAAAAACCGGCCACTGGCCGGTTCTTTCAAAGCTGATTAACAAGCGGCGATTAAGCCAGTTTGTTGATCTGTGCAGTCAGGTTAGCTTTATGACGTGCAGCTTTGTTTTTGTGGATCAGACCTTTAGCAGCCTGACGGTCCACGATCGGTTGCATTTCGTTAAATGCTTTCTGTGCAGCTTCTTTATCGCCAGCTTCAACTGCTGCGTATACTTTCTTGATGAAAGTACGCATCATGGAACGACGGCTTGCGTTATGCTTGCGACGTTTCTCAGATGTTACGGCGCGTTTCTTAGCTGATTTGATATTAGCCAAGGTCCAACTCCCAAATATGTTCTATACGGACAAATCAAAGGCCGAGGACTATGCCTTTTACGCCTTATTTTGTCAATGGATTTGTGCAAATAAGCGCCGTTTTACAAACAACGCTCGGTTACGTAATTGATGGCGCAAGATTCTACCAGTTTCCCCGTGCTGAATACAGTATTTCGCAAGAAAAAAAGCGTGATCCCCGGCGCCAGGCCCTGACGGCAGAGAAATCGCCACCGGAAAGCGGGAAAGGCGCCCTGACGGGTTAACCTTGGCGGTTGTACAAGGTATAATCCGCCGATTTCCACCAACTTGAGTCAGCCATGAAGTTTATACGCGGCATTCATAATCTCCGGACGCAGCCTGGCGGCTGCGTGCTGACTATCGGCAATTTCGATGGGGTGCATCGGGGCCATCAGGCGCTGCTGGCTCGCCTGTGCGAAGAAGGCCGGCGGCGCAATCTGCCGGTCGTGGTCATGCTGTTCGAGCCGCAGCCGCTGGAGCTGTTTGCGGCCGATAAAGCGCCGGCGCGCCTGACGCGTCTGCGTGATAAACTGAAATATCTGGCGCAGGCGGGCGTTGATGCCGTGCTGTGCGTGCGCTTCGACCGCCGCTTCGCCGCCGTTAGCGCGCAGAGCTTCGTGAACGATCTGCTGGTTGATAAGCTTGGCGTGCGCTTTCTCGCCGTTGGTGATGATTTCCGTTTCGGCGCTGGTCGCGAAGGGGATTTCCTGTTATTACAGAAAGCGGGCGTGGAATATGGCTTTGACGTCATCAGCACCCAGACTTTCAGTGAAGGCGGTAAACGTATCAGCAGCACGGCGATTCGCCAGGCGCTGGCGAATGACGACCTGGCGCTGGCGCAGTCGCTATTGGGCCATCCCTTTGCGCTTTCTGGCCGCGTCGTGCATGGTGACGCGCTGGGCCGCACCATCGGTTTCCCCACGGCTAACGTACTGCTTCGGCGCAGAGTATCGCCGGTTAAAGGCGTTTACGCCGTTGACGTCTATGGGCTGAGCGAACAACCGCTGCCGGGCGTGGCGAATATCGGTACGCGTCCAACGGTTGCCGGCCTGCGTCAGCAGCTGGAAGTGCATCTGCTGGATGTATCAATGAATATGTACGGACGTCATATTGACGTCGTGCTGCGCCAAAAAATACGTAATGAGCAGCGTTTTCCCTCGCTGGATGCGCTTAAAGAGCAAATTGCTAAAGATGTGGTGACTGCCCGCGAATTTTTTGGGCTTAAAACACCGGTGTAACAACCGAAACACGGAATCGAGAATCTGATGAGTGACTATAAATCTACCCTGAATTTGCCGGAAACGGGGTTCCCGATGCGTGGCGATCTCGCCAAACGCGAACCGGGTATGCTGCAACGCTGGACTGATGACAACCTGTACGGCATCATCCGCGCCGCCAAAAAAGGGAAAAAAACCTTTATCCTGCACGATGGCCCTCCGTATGCGAACGGCAGCATCCACATTGGTCACTCAGTTAATAAGATTCTGAAAGATATTATTATCAAGTCCAAAGGTCTGTCGGGCTTCGATTCGCCGTACGTCCCGGGCTGGGACTGTCACGGCCTGCCGATCGAACATAAAGTCGAGCAGATGATCGGTAAGCCGGGCGAGAAGGTCAGCGCCGCGGAGTTCCGCGAAGCCTGCCGTAAATATGCGGCGGAGCAGGTTGCCGGCCAGAAAAACGACTTTATCCGTCTGGGCGTGCTGGGTGACTGGGATCGTCCTTATCTGACGATGGATTTCCACACCGAAGCCAATATTATCCGTGCGCTGGGCAAAATCATCGGCAACGGTCATTTGCATAAAGGCGCTAAGCCGGTGCACTGGTGTCTGGACTGCCGTTCCGCGCTGGCGGAAGCGGAAGTGGAGTATTACGACAAAACCTCGCCTTCTATCGACGTGATGTTCAACGCGACTGACGCGGCGGCGGTGGCGGCGAAATTTGGCGCAGCCCAGGTAACAGGGCCGATTGCGCTGGTTATCTGGACGACTACGCCGTGGACCATGCCAGCCAACCGCGCGATTTCACTGCATCCTGAATTTGAATATCAGCTGGTGCAGATCGACGGACGCGCGTTGATTCTGGCGAAAGATCTGGTTGAGAGCGTCATGCAGCGCGCAGGCGTCAGCGAGTGGACGGTGCTGGGCGCCACCACCGGCGCGACGCTGGAACTGATGCGTTTTCAGCATCCGTTCCTTGCCTTTGACGTACCGGTGGTGCTGGGCGAGCACGTTACGCTGGATGCCGGTACCGGTGCGGTGCATACCGCCCCCGGCCACGGCCCGGACGACTATGTGATCGGTCAGAAATATGGCCTGGAAACCGCCAACCCGGTCGGTCCGGACGGCACTTATCTGCCGGGAACATATCCGTCGCTGGACGGCGTCAACGTTTTTAAAGCTAACGATATGATCGTTGAGCTGCTGCGTGAAAAGGGCGCGCTGCTGCATGTAGAAAAAATGCAGCACAGCTATCCCCACTGCTGGCGCCATAAAACGCCGATTATCTTCCGCGCCACGCCGCAGTGGTTTATCAGCATGGATCAGAAAGGGCTGCGCGCGCAGTCGCTGAAAGAGATCAAAGGCGTGCAGTGGATCCCGGACTGGGGTCAGGCGCGTATTGAGTCGATGGTCGCCAACCGTCCTGACTGGTGCATCTCGCGTCAGCGCACCTGGGGCGTACCGATGGCGCTGTTCGTGCATAAAGAAACCGAACAGCTGCATCCGGATACGCTGGCGCTAATGGAAAAAGTGGCGCAGCGCGTAGAGCAGGATGGCATTCAGGCGTGGTGGGATCTCGATCCGCGCGATCTGATGGGCGACGACGCCGACAACTACATGAAAGTGCCGGATACGCTCGACGTCTGGTTCGATTCAGGTTCAACGCATGCTTCCGTGGTCGATGTGCGTCCGGAGTTCCACGGCCACAGCGCCGATATGTATCTGGAAGGTTCGGATCAGCATCGCGGCTGGTTTATGTCCTCGTTGATGATCTCTACGGCGATGAAAGGCAAAGCGCCTTACCGTCAGGTATTGACGCACGGCTTTACCGTAGATGGTCAGGGCCGCAAGATGTCCAAATCGCTGGGCAACACCGTTAGCCCGCAGGACGTAATGAACAAGCTGGGCGCCGATATTCTGCGTCTGTGGGTCGCCTCGACCGATTACTCCGGCGAAATGGCGGTATCCGATGAGATCCTGAAGCGTTCTGCCGATGCCTATCGTCGTATCCGCAACACCGCACGCTTCCTGCTGGCTAACCTTAACGGCTTCAATCCTGAAACCGATCTGGTGAAACCGGAAGAGATGGTGGTGCTGGATCGCTGGGCGGTGGGCCGTGCGCAGGCGGCGCAGGCGGACATTATTGAATCTTACGCTAACTATGACTTCCATGAAGTCGTGCAGCGCCTGATGCAGTTCTGTTCGGTCGAGATGGGCTCTTTCTATCTGGATATCATTAAAGATCGCCAGTACACCGCGAAAAGCGACAGCGTGGCGCGCCGCAGCTGCCAGAGCGCGCTGTGGTATATCGTCGAGGCGCTGGTGCGCTGGATGGCGCCGATCATGTCCTTTACCGCTGACGAAATCTGGGGCTACCTGCCGGGCAAACGCGCGCAGTATGTCTTCACCGAAGAGTGGTACGACGGCCTGTTTGGGCTGGATGAAGGCGAATCGCTGAATGACGCTTACTGGGCTGAACTGCTGAAAGTGCGCAGCGAAGTGAATAAGGTGATTGAGCAGGCGCGCAGCGACAAACGTATCGGCGGTTCGCTGGAGGCGACGGTCACGCTGTATGCCGACGCCGCGCTGGCGGAGAAACTCACCGCTCTGGGCAATGAGCTGCGCTTTGTGCTGCTGACTTCGGGCGCGCAGGTGGCGGATTATGCGCTGGCACCGGAAGAGGCGCAGCAGAGCGAGGCGTTAAAAGGTCTGAAAATCGCCCTGCACAAAGCGGAAGGTGAGAAATGCCCGCGCTGCTGGCATTACACTACCGATATTGGACTGGACGCCGCGCACCCGGATATCTGCGGACGCTGCGTCACTAACGTGGCCGGAAACGGCGAAGAGCGTAAGTTTGCCTGATGCGTAAATCTCTGTTTGCAACCGGACTGCGTTGGCTCTGGCTGGTGGTGGTGGTAATCGGTATCGATTTGGCCAGTAAGCTATGGGTAATGAACAACATGGCGCTGCATGAAACGATACCGGTGATGCCATATCTCAACCTGTTCTATGCCCATAACTACGGGGCGGCTTTTAGCTTCCTCGCGGATAAAGGCGGCTGGCAGCGCTGGTTCTTTGCGGGTATCGCCATCGCGATTGCGGTGGCGCTGCTGGTGATGATGTACCGTACCGCCGCCAGCCAAAAAATTAACAACATTGCCTACGCGCTGATCATTGGCGGCGCGCTGGGTAACCTGTTTGATCGCGCCTGGCACGGTTTCGTGGTCGATTTCATCGACTTCTATATTGGCGGGTGGCATTTCGCCACCTTCAATATTGCCGATTGCGGTATCTGCGTCGGCGCCGCGCTGATCGTGTTGGAGGGCTTCTTCACGCCCTCCGGTAAACAGGCGAAGCAAAAGGGTAAGGCATGACCGATTCTGTACAGCGCGACAGCGCGGTGCTGCTGCACTTCATCCTGAAACTGGAAGATGGCTCCACGGCGGAATCAACCCGCGCCAATGGCAAACCGGCGCTGTTTCGCCTGGGCGATGGCAGCCTGTCGGCACCGCTGGAGGAAGAGCTACTTGGGTTGCAGGCTGGCGCTAAAAAAGCGTTTGCGCTGGAGCCGGAAGCCGCTTTCGGCAATGTGATCCCCGACCTGATTCAGTACTTTTCCCGTCGTGATTTTATGCAGGCGGGCGAGCCGGAAATTGGCGCCATTATGCTGTTTACCAGTATGGACGGCAGCGAAATGCCGGGCGTGATCCGTGAAATCGCCGGGGATTCGATTACCGTCGATTTCAATCATCCCTTAGCGGGCCACAGGGTTCACTTCGATATTGAAGTGCTGGAGATCAATCCGGTTCTGGAGAGCGACGCATGAGAATTTTGTTAGCGAACCCGCGTGGCTTCTGTGCTGGCGTTGATCGTGCCATCAGCATTGTCGAGCGGGCGCTGGAAATGTATGGCGCGCCGATTTATGTGCGTCATGAAGTGGTGCATAACCGCTACGTGGTGAACAGCCTGCGTGAGCGTGGGGCGATTTTTATTGAAGAAATTACCGAAGTGCCGGATGGCGCGATCCTGATTTTCTCCGCGCACGGGGTTTCTCAGGCGGTGCGCGCCGAGGCAAAAGCGCGTCAGCTCACCATGCTGTTTGATGCCACCTGTCCGCTGGTGACCAAAGTCCATATGGAAGTGGCGCGCGCCAGTCGCAAAGGAACCGAAGCGATTCTGATCGGCCATGCGGGCCATCCGGAAGTGGAAGGCACCATGGGGCAATACAGCAATGCACAGGGCGGTATGTATCTGGTGGAATCGCCGGAAGATGTGTTTAAGCTGCAGGTGAAAAATGAAAACAACCTGTGCTTTATGACGCAAACCACGCTGTCGGTTGATGATACCTCTGCAGTGATCGATGCGTTGCGTCAGCGCTTCCCTAATATCGTTGGGCCGCGCAAAGATGATATCTGCTACGCTACCACTAATCGTCAGGAAGCGGTACGTAGTCTGGCTGCCGAGGCGGATGTGGTTCTGGTTGTCGGCTCTAAAAACTCATCCAACTCCAACCGGCTGGCAGAGCTGGCTCAGCGTGCCGGTAAGCGTGCGCAGCTGATCGACTCCGCCGCCGATATTCAGGAGAGCTGGTTGCAGGGCATTGCGTGCGTTGGCGTTACCGCGGGCGCTTCCGCGCCGGATATTCTGGTACAGGAAGTTATTCAGCGGCTACGTGAGTTTGGTGGCGAAGAGGTGACTGAACTGAGCGGACGCGAAGAAAATATTGTTTTTGAAGTGCCCAAAGAGTTACGTCTCGAAACCCGTCAGATTGTTTAATCGCTACGCCCGGAATGCTGTCAGGTTCCGGGCGCTTTCCTCTTTGCCCTTCCATCCTGAAGCCGATCGGGCGTAGATTTTACTCATGTCCTCCCGCTGCATTGAGTTGTCTTAGGGCTTGCAGTAGCATTTTTCCGTTGCTCCCCTTCCAACGTTAACCACTCGCTGAGTAGCCAGAGTGCGTGGGACTGTGTGCGACGCCCTAATCATAAAGTTAAAAGGAGTTACTAATGAGAGAATTACAACGTACTGAGATTCAAGCGGTTAGCGGCGCGGCTATCTCTGCCGATGCCATGCTGGGCATGGGCTATGCTGGCCTGGCGTTAACCATTCCGGTTATTGTGGGCGGCGCCATTCTTGGCGTGCCTACTCTGGGGCTGGGTTTTATCGCTATGACGGCAGGTATTGTCGGCACGGCGATATCAGGCGGGATGACTATTATGGGCATCGTTATGTCCGCTATCAGCAAAGGCAAAAACAAGCCTGCTCCGGTTCCTGAACCGGTTACTCCAGTAGAATAACCTTTTCTGTGAGGTGTGATCGTTAACCGTCAAGCGTTTAGCTCCGCGCGCCGTAAGCCCTTTACGGCGCATTTTCCCTTTGATCAATCTGCATAAGTTACTTTTCTGATAATACCTTGCCTGCGGCATAAAATTCTTATTATCTGATTTAATGGTGGCGCGTCCCGCACCCGCTGTTTAACCTAATTGCGCTTTGTATGCACAGACTTGAGTCAGGAATGAATAAATATGAGTAATGATATCCGCATAGCCATTATCGGCGCACCAGGACGAATGGGACGACAGTTAATCCAGGCGATAGAGCAGACTGACGGCGTCTCGCTTGGCGCCGCTCTGGCGCGGGAAGGTTCCTCGCTGGTAGGCAGTGATGCTGGCGAGTTGGCAGGCATCGGTAAGCTTGGCGTGACCGTGAGCGATAGCCTTGAAGCAGCAGTGAATCATTTCGATATCTTGATCGACTTTACCCGCCCGGAAGCGACGCTTACCTGGCTGGATTTCTGCCGCCGCCATAAAAAAGGGATGGTGATTGGCACCACTGGGTTTGATGAAGCGGGTAAAGCAGCAATTAAACAGGCTGCGCAAGAGATTGCCATCGTCTTCGCCGCTAACTTCAGCATTGGCGTTAATCTGATGCTAAAGCTGCTGGAAAAAACGGCAAAAGTTATGGGCGATTATGCGGATATCGAAATTATCGAAGCGCACCATCGCCATAAAGTTGATGCGCCATCGGGTACCGCGCTGGCGATGGGGGAAGCTATCGCTGATGCGATGGACTGGTCGCTTAACGAACATGCGGTATACGCACGCGAAGGGCATACCGGCGAGCGCAGCGCGCAAACTATCGGATTTGCTACCGTTCGCGCCGGCGATATTGTCGGCGAGCATACTGCGATGTTTGCAGATATTGGCGAGCGTCTGGAGATAACGCATAAGGCTTCCAGTCGCATGACATTTGCAAAAGGCGCGGTTAAGGCTGCTGTATGGGTTAACGCCAAAAAAGAGGGCCTTTATGATATGAGAAACGTGCTTAATCTTGATGATTTATAAATAATTTAAAGTATAATTGATTTTTATTCTCTATAACTGATTGAATTTTATGGGCTGATTTATCAGCCCTTTTTTATTCCATTTAAAATGTCAATTACATGTTAATTTTATGGTTAAATCCATTTTTTGACATGATTTTATGCTTTCTGTGGTGTCTGAAATAAGAAATTTGACCATTTGGTCTACTTTTTAGAGCGGTCAGATGATTTTTCGCAGCTGTCTAAGCAGGCAATCGGTTTTCTGGCCATGAATTGCCTGCTTTTTAGGGCTAATCTTAGGGTTTTGCCTCAGGATGGCTGAAATAAACATAAAAAAATGCCTTTTGGGTAGACATTCCTCAAGTCGATCATTAGAATGCGCGCAATTTGCCAAAAATCGACTGTAGCAGCGGTTTTTGCATTGATTCAGCCATGCGTTATGAATTAATATGCAAATATTATGACTGTTTATTCCCTGGAGGACGTTTTGAATAAGTCAGCGATTTTGGTTCTGGAAGACGGAACCCAATTCCACGGTCGGGCCATTGGGGCGACAGGATCGGCGGTGGGAGAGGTAGTTTTCAATACTTCAATGACCGGTTATCAAGAAATCCTCACAGATCCTTCCTATTCCCGCCAGATTGTCACTCTCACTTATCCCCATATCGGTAATGTCGGCACCAATGTCGCAGATGAAGAATCCTCGCAGGTACATGCGCAGGGCCTGGTGATTCGTGATTTGCCGCTGATCGCCAGCAACTATCGCAATGAAGAAGGGCTGTCTGCTTACCTGAAACGCAACAATATCGTGGCCATCGCCGATATCGATACGCGCAAACTCACGCGTCTGCTGCGTGAAAAAGGCGCGCAAAACGGCTGCATCATTGCTGGCGATACGCCGGATGCGCAGCTGGCGCTGCAAAAAGCACAGGCCTTTCCGGGGCTGAAAGGCATGGATCTGGCAAAGGAAGTCTGTACCCGCGAAACCTACAGCTGGACGCAGGGAAGCTGGACACTGACCGGCGGACTGCCTGTGGCTAAATCCGCAGAAGAGCTGCCTTACCATGTGGTCGCTTACGATTTTGGCGTGAAGCGTAATATTTTACGTATGCTGGTGGATCGCGGCTGTCGCCTGACGGTAGTGCCGGCGCAGACCTCGGCAGAAGAGGTGCTGAAGCTCAATCCGGACGGCATTTTCCTGGCAAACGGCCCGGGCGATCCGGAGCCATGCGACTACGCTATCCGCGCTATTCAGCGCTTTCTGGCAACGGAAATCCCGGTATTCGGCATCTGCCTCGGCCATCAGTTGCTGGCGCTGGCCAGCGGAGCCAAAACGGTAAAAATGAAGCTGGGTCACCACGGCGGCAACCATCCGGTAAAAGATCTTGATAACGACACCGTGATGATTACTGCGCAAAACCACGGCTTTGCGGTGGATGAGAAGGATTTGCCCGCCAATCTGCGCGTTACCCATGTTTCACTGTTCGATCAGACGGTTCAGGGCATTCATCGCACCGATAAACCCGCGTTTAGCTTCCAGGGACATCCGGAAGCCAGCCCAGGCCCGCATGACGCGGCGCCGCTGTTCGATCACTTTATCGAACTGATTGAAGCGGCCCGTGCCGGCCAGAAATAAATTTCAGGAAAGGAACAGAGATAATGCCAAAACGTACTGACTTAAAATCCATCCTGATTCTGGGCGCTGGCCCGATTGTTATCGGCCAGGCGTGCGAGTTCGACTATTCCGGCGCGCAGGCCTGTAAAGCGCTGCGCGAGGAAGGTTACCGCGTCATTCTGGTTAACTCCAACCCGGCAACCATCATGACCGACCCGGAAATGGCGGATGCTACCTACATCGAGCCGATCCACTGGGAAGTGGTGCGTAAAATCATCGAGAAAGAGCGCCCGGATGCGGTGCTGCCTACCATGGGTGGCCAGACAGCGCTGAATTGCGCGCTGGAGCTGGAGCGTCAGGGCGTACTGGAAGAGTTCGGCGTTACCATGATTGGTGCCACGGCCGATGCGATTGATAAAGCGGAAGACCGCCAACGTTTCGATAAGGCGATGAAGAAAATCGGCCTGGAAACGGCACGCTCCGGCATTGCGCACAATATGGAAGAAGCGCTGCAGGTTGCGGCGGATGTCGGTTTCCCCTGCATTATCCGTCCTTCCTTTACCATGGGCGGCAGCGGCGGCGGTATCGCCTATAACCGCGAAGAGTTCGAAGAGATTTGCGAGCGCGGGCTGGATCTTTCACCAACCAAAGAGCTGCTGATTGATGAATCGCTGATTGGCTGGAAAGAGTATGAGATGGAGGTGGTGCGCGATAAGAATGACAACTGCATCATCGTCTGCTCTATCGAAAACTTCGACCCAATGGGCATCCATACCGGCGACTCGATCACCGTCGCGCCAGCGCAAACGCTGACCGATAAAGAGTATCAAATCATGCGTAACGCCTCGATGGCGGTGCTGCGTGAAATCGGCGTGGAAACCGGCGGCTCTAACGTGCAGTTTGCGGTAAACCCCAAAAACGGCCGTCTGATCATTATTGAAATGAACCCGCGCGTATCGCGCTCTTCGGCGCTGGCGTCGAAAGCGACCGGCTTCCCGATCGCTAAAGTCGCGGCGAAGCTGGCGGTAGGCTACACGCTGGATGAGCTGATGAACGACATTACCGGCGGCCGTACGCCAGCCTCGTTCGAGCCTTCAATCGACTACGTCGTGACCAAGATCCCGCGCTTTAACTTTGAAAAATTTGCCGGCGCCAACGATCGTCTGACGACGCAGATGAAATCGGTCGGCGAAGTGATGGCGATTGGCCGCACGTTACAGGAGTCTATGCAGAAGGCGCTGCGCGGACTGGAAGTGGGCGTGAATGGCTTCGATCCGAAAGTGCATTTGGACGATGCCGATGCGCTAACGCGTATTCGTCGCGAGCTAAAAGATGCAGGCGCCGAGCGTATCTGGTATGTGGCCGATGCATTCCGCGCTGGCCTGTCGGTAGACGGCGTATTTAACCTGACCAATATTGACCGCTGGTTCCTGGTACAGATTGAAGAGCTGGTGCGTCTGGAAGAGCAGGTGGCCCATGAAGGCATTAACGGCCTGAATGCCGATTTCCTGCGAACGCTTAAACGCAAAGGCTTTGCCGATGCACGCCTGGCGGATCTGGCTGGCGTAAGCGAAGCGGAAGTGCGTAAGCTGCGCCAGCAATACAACCTGCATCCGGTTTATAAGCGCGTTGATACCTGCGCCGCTGAGTTTGCCACCGATACCGCCTATATGTACTCTACTTATGAAGAGGAGTGCGAGGCGAATCCGAACCAGGACCGTGAGAAGATCATGGTGTTGGGCGGTGGACCAAACCGTATCGGCCAGGGCATCGAGTTTGATTACTGCTGCGTTCATGCTGCGCTGGCGCTGCGTGAAGATGGTTATGAAACCATCATGGTCAACTGCAACCCGGAAACCGTTTCAACCGACTACGACACCTCCGATCGCCTCTACTTCGAGCCGGTCACGCTGGAAGATGTGCTGGAAATCGTGCGTCTTGAACAGCCGAAGGGCGTTATCGTGCAGTATGGCGGTCAGACGCCGCTGAAGCTGGCGCGTGCGCTGGAAGCCGCAGGCGTACCGGTTATCGGCACCAGCCCGGATGCTATCGACCGGGCGGAAGACCGCGAGCGTTTCCAGCAGGCGGTCGATCGCCTGGGCCTGAAGCAGCCGGCGAACGCCACGGTGACCGCGCTGGAGCAGGCGGTACAGAAAGCGGTAGAGATCGGTTATCCGCTGGTAGTGCGTCCTTCCTATGTGCTGGGCGGACGGGCGATGGAAATCGTTTATGACGAGCAGGATCTGAAACGCTACTTCCAGACCGCGGTCTCGGTATCCAACGATGCGCCAGTGCTGCTTGACCGCTTCCTCGATGATGCGGTGGAAGTGGACGTGGACGCGATTTGCGACGGTGAGCGCGTGCTGATCGGCGGCATTATGGAACATATTGAGCAGGCCGGGGTGCACTCTGGCGACTCCGCCTGTTCACTGCCCGCCTATACGCTGAACAAGGGTATTCAGGATGTGATGCGTCAGCAAGTTGAAAAGCTGGCGTTTGAACTTTGCGTACGCGGCCTGATGAACGTACAGTTTGCGGTGAAAGATAACGAAGTGTACCTGATTGAGGTTAACCCGCGTGCCGCACGTACCGTGCCTTTCGTTTCCAAAGCGACCGGCGTGCCGCTGGCGAAAGTCGCCGCGCGCGTCATGGCAGGTAAAACGCTGACAGAGCAGGGCGTAACGGAAGAAGTTATCCCGCCTTACTACTCTGTGAAGGAAGTGGTGCTGCCGTTTAACAAGTTCCCTGGCGTAGACCCGATCCTTGGTCCGGAAATGCGTTCAACGGGTGAAGTGATGGGCGTTGGCCGCACCTTTGCCGAGGCGTTCTCTAAGGCGATGCTGGGCGCGCAGTCCAACATGAAAAAGCAGGGACGTGCGCTGCTTTCGGTGCGCGAAGGCGATAAAAAACGCATCGTCGACCTGGCGGCCAAGCTGCTGAAGTTCGGCTTCGAACTGGACGCGACGCACGGCACCGCAGTGGTGTTGGGTGAAGCGGGCATTAACCCGCGCCTGGTGAACAAAGTGCATGAAGGGCGTCCGCATATTCAGGACCGCCTGAAAAACGGTGAATATAGCTATATCGTCAATACCACGGCTGGACGCCAGGCAATTGAAGATTCGCGCGTTATTCGTCGCAGCGCGCTGCAATATAAAGTGCATTACGACACCACGCTGAACGGCGGCTTCGCGACCGCGATGGCGCTGAACGCCGACCCGACGGAGAAAGTGATTTCCGTTCAGGAAATGCACGCACAAATTAATGCTAAATAAGTTGCTGGTTTAACCGATAACGGCTCTCCCGGGAGCCGTTTTTTTATGGGCGCGATTTATGTGCCGTAAAGGACGCGGACTTTGACTGGCGAGAGGGTAACGGACCTTATCGCGCCGGGTCTGTCAGGATGTTTAAGGATAAAGAATGAATTTTTCTAAGCGCGTTATTGCATATTATTGTGGCGTCGGCCTGCTCGCTGCGCTGCCTTTCGCCAGCCAGGCGGAAATTACGCTGATTAAACAAGATGCGCAACCGGACGATGCGTTAAGCCGTCTGAAATTTGCGGTGGGCGGCAGCATCCGTCCGCAGTTCAACAATATCACCGGCGACAGCGATCGCAGCTCTTATAAGCGCAACGGCTTTGACGGCGGCACGCGCTTCCGCTTCGGTGCGGAATATTATCTGACTGAAGATGTCAGCTGGCTGGGCTATTATGAGCTGGGCGTGAATATTCCGGCGCTGTTCAACTGGGATAACCACTACGCCGAAGGCGCACGCGATACTTCGCGCCGCCAGCTTTACACCGGTTTTAAAAGCCAGCGCTGGGGCCAGCTGACCTTTGGTCAGCAGAACAGCGTTTACTATGACGTCGTCGGCGCCAAAACGGATATCTGGGATTACGATATGCTGGCTCAGGCGTCAAATATCGGCATCAACGGCGATTACGACGGCACCTACCGCGCGCGTAAACAGCTGAAGTATAAAAACCGCTTCGGCGACGCCGATCTTTATGCCTCCTGGCTGCTGGAAGATACCGAGTTCCTGCCGGGCAACGGCCTGCGCTACAAGCGTCAGGGCGGCGGCTCGCTGGGCGTGGACTATCATTTGACGCCGGATCTGACCTGGGGCACCGCATGGAACTACACACGTGCTGAAATGCGTAATCCGGGCAACGGCGATAGCAAAGGCTACGATCAGAATATCGTCGGCACCTCGCTGAGCTGGAAGCCGGACAACTGGACGCTGGCGCTGGGCGGCGGCTGGTACCAGAACTTCTCGCCAAGCAAGAAACGCAGCGTCGATAACTACTTCGCCAATGAAGCGTGGGGTGTGGAATATTTTGTCGGCTACACCATTCCGGTGCAGCGTTATGCGGTGAAATCGGTGCAGCCTTATGTTATGGGCGATCGTCTGGAATATACCAGTGGCCGCGATTACCAGCGCATCGACAACGGTGTCGGCGTGACGTTACAGCTCGAGTACGGCTTCCGTATCGATTACGAACACGTTTTCACCTCCAGCAGCGACGATCTGGGTGATATGAACCTGGTACGCCTGCGTTACGATTTCTGATAACCGCTATTCGGCGTAGCGCCATTAACTGATTAAAACCTGAACGTCATTACTGGCGCTCAGGTTTTTTTACGCTAATCGCTCTGCCGCATAGCTGTTCAGGCGTGACTGGTTTTGCTTTTTTCCGGTGGGTTGGGCAACGCCTTACCGGAAACGGCAGGCGCGGGAGCAATGCCAATCACGTTAACGGCGTGCTCAGGCAGCCTGGTGGTTTCGGCATTTCCGACAAACACCGCGCCCTTTTTCACCGATAGCGTAACGTAGTTGAGCGCGCCGTTAATATTGGCATGCTCGCCGATATCTATCGATTCTGCTTTGCATTCACCTTTAACGGTGCCGTTAATAATAAGTTCCTGGCAGGTGATATTACCGTTAACCAGCCCGCTGCGCATAACCTTTACTACGCCGTCGCTGGCAATAGTATTTCCCTGCACCTCGCCATAAATATAAATTTGGCCCACTGCTTTGAGATTACCTTCAAAGCAGACATCACGGGCAATTACCGTATTACTGGTCTGTTCTTCATGAGGCGCGGTTTTATCCAGTATTGCCGTTGAGAGAATAGCCTCTTTTTTTGCTGTTATTTCTGCTGATTTATTTTGTTTTTTAAACATAGTTAGGATTTTCCATTGTAAGGCATAAAGTAAAAATGACCCGACAGCCAGCGATCCGCAGACCCCAGCCCAGGTTAACGAAAAAAAGCTGGCCGCCAGCGCCAGCAGCCAGCAGCAGATGCCACTATTAAAGAAAAAATATTGCCTGCCCATATTGGCCTGATACAGCTCCCTGTGCCCGCTATGTTTCTATTGATCATCGAACTGGTATAGGTAAAGCGGCACGTAGTATGTTGCGCGTTGCTATTGTTTCATATAGCGGCCTGCCTCCGGCCAGATAATACCAGTCGGTTTGTTATTTTAGTGTTAGAACATCATTTTTTCTGGCAAAGTATTATCCTGTTTTTTTAAAAGTGAATAATAACCCCGGAATTGACGCTTATTCTGGTAATCAACGAAGACGCGAGAATGATTAATTAACCTTTCCTGAAATTATCGATATTTCAGGAAATATTCAAGTGAAGATATGTCGCTGCTGGCTATGCCGCACAAAAATTGCTGGGTGGGTCATTAATAGGTGAATGAAATTATCGTTACGAGCGGTGATAAAAAGCGGCTGGTCGGCACGGTTTTTTCGCTAGCGGATAGTGGACGAGGCTTTCTTCTTTTTGAGCCGCTGCATGATTGCCAGCGCGTGAAAGCTCTTTGACGCTGTCGCTCTGGCAACCAACAGGTACGGTTTAAAAACCTTTACGTAAATCCAGTAATCAGGCTATCGACGAAAGTTTCGCCTTTACGTATGATGGCGCCAATTTTACACCCTGTTGAGTAATCTATGATGATAAGCCTGATAGCGGCTTTAGCAGCCGATCGCGTTATTGGGATGGAAAACGCTATGCCGTGGGATCTGCCTGCGGACTTAGCGTGGTTTAAGCGTAATACATTGAATAAGCCAGTAATTATGGGCCGCCTGACCTGGGAATCGATTGGCCGCCCGCTGCCAGGACGTCACAATATTGTGGTCAGCAGTCAGCCAGGGAAAAATATCGATGGCGTGACTTGGGTAACCTCGCTGGAAGAGGCTTTAGCGGCGGCGGGCGAGGTTGAAGAGATCATGGTGATCGGCGGCGGCCGTATTTATGAGCAGATGCTGGATCGCGCCGATCGTATCTACCTGACGCACATTGATGCGGAAGTAGAAGGTGATACGCATTTCCCGGACTACGAGCCGGATGAATGGCAGTCGGTATTCAGCGAATTCCATGATGCCGATGAGAAGAACTCCCACAGCTACTGCTTTGAAATTCTTGAGCGTCGCTGATAACGTCCGTTAAAAGCGCGCTTATCCGCCAGCTGTAACATGGCTGTCATTTTTGCCCTCTAGCATTGCTTTCACTCTGGGAAACCATAACGGGAAGCAATGCTATATGAGCGACAAAATCCTTGAATTAAATATGGACTCACTGCCAAGCCCGGCGCGTCGTAAACTGCTGGCCGGAACTGGTGCATTAGGGCTGGCGGGCTTTCTTGGCGGCGGCGTCAGCTTTTCCGCTTTGGCTAATATGCAGACGGCGCCAAAAGGTAGTCCGCTGCTGGGATTCACGGCTATACCTGCCTCTACCGCTGATGACATCGCTATCGCGCCGGGCTACCGGGCCGAAGTGCTTATCTCGTGGGGCGAGCCGTTGGTTGATGGCGCGCCGGCGTTTGATCCTCAGGGCAACAACAGCGCCGCCGATCAGGAAAAACAGTTTGGCGATAATAATGATGGCATGAGCTTTTTCGCGCTGGATGAGAACCGCGGCGTAATGGCCATCAATAATGAGTATGTGAATGAGCAGTATCTTTTCCCGCACGGCGGCAGTAAAGCCATCAGCCTGGAAGATGTAAAAAAATCGCAGGCCGGGCATGGCGTATCGATCGTGGAGGTCGCGCGTAGCGAAGACAATCGCTGGCGCGTGGTGCGCCCGTCACGCTATAACCGCCGCATCACCGCCAATACCCCGATGCATTTTTCCGGCCCGGCGGCAGGCCATGCAGCGTTGCAAACCGCAGCCGATCCGCAAGGGAAAACGGTGCTGGGCACCTTTGGCAACTGCGCGAACGGCAAAACGCCCTGGGGAACCTATCTTACCTGCGAAGAGAATTTTGATACCTATTTCGGCACCAAAGCCGCCGACTTCAGCCCAACGCCCCAGCAGAAGCGCTACACCCTGAACGCCAGCGAGCCTGAGCGCAACTGGTCTGATTTTGATGAGCGTTTTGACGTAGCGAAAAATCCCAATGAATTTAACCGCCATGGTTGGATTGTGGAAATCGATCCGCTCGATCCACATTCGATGCCGGTAAAGCGTACCGCGCTGGGCCGCTTTAAACATGAAAACGCCGCGGTGACGGTGGCAAAAAGCGGCGAGCTGGTGGTTTATATGGGTGACGATGAACGGGGAGAATATATCTATAAATATGTCTCGACGGGCAAAGTCGATCACGCTAATCCTGCCGCGAACAAAGCGCTGCTGGATGAGGGCACGCTCTATGTCGCGGTGTTCGAAGGTGATAAAAGCGGTACGCCGTTAAAGGGAACGGGCCGCTGGCTGGCGCTGGTCCACGGTGAAAATGGACTGACGGCGGAAAAGGGTTTCCAGCATCAGGCGGATATTTTAATCAATGCCCGCGCGGCGGCGGATGTGGTTAAAGCGACGCGCATGGATCGCCCAGAGTGGATAGCCGTCAACCCGCACGATGGTCGCGCCTACTGTACGCTGACCAACAACAACAAGCGCGGCAATGAGAAGATGCCGGTGGATGCGGCCAACCCGCGTCCTGATAATATCTACGGCCAGATCATTCGCTGGGATGAGCAGGGCGATGCCACGGCGCAGCAGTTTAGCTGGGATATTTTCGTGCTGTGCGGAAACCCAATCGCGCATCCACAAGGCGTGCAGCGCGGTACGCCGAATATCACCGCTGACAATACCTTTAACAGCCCGGACGGGCTGGGCTTTGATAGCGCCGGACGTTTGTGGATCCTGACCGATGGGAAATACAGCAATGAAGGCGATTATCAGGGGCAGGGCAATAATCAGATGCTGGTCGGCGATCCCAACAGCGGCGAAATCCGCCGCTTTATGGTGGGGCCGAAATCGTGCGAGCTAACGGGCATCACCTTTACGCCGGATTACCGTACGCTGTTTGTTAACGTACAGCATCCGGGCGAAGAGGGCGACTCTCACTTCCCGCATAACAGCCCGCGACCACGTTCGTCGGTGATTATGATCACCCGCGAAGATGGCGGCATCGTCGGGGCCTGAGAATAAATGCCGAGCCGTCTGGCTCGGCTATGAATCAGATCGCAGCGCGGCCGGCGTGGTTTCACCGCCTTCGCTGGCCTGCAGGCGGTTAGAGGGCTGAATAAACAGCTGACGATCCTCCCAGCGCAGCATGGTCAGCGTGCCTCCCCAACAGCAGCCGGTATCCAGGCCGATAATGCCTTCCGGGGTGCCTTTGCCTTCCAGCGAAGCCCAGTGACCAAAAATAATCGTATAGTCACGCGCCACCGGTCCTGGGATGGTGAACCAGGGTTTCAGCGGCGGCGGCGCAGAGTCGGGCGCATCTTTGCAAATCATATCCAGCTGTCCATTCGGAAAGCAGTAGCGCATCCGCGTCAGCGCATTGGTGCTAAAGCGCAGACGCGCCAGACCGGTAAGCTCAGGCGTCCAGTTGTTCGGCATATCGCCATACATCGCATTCAGAAAAAGCGGATAGCTGTCGCTGGAGAGCACGGACTCTACTTCCCGCGCGCACATTTTTGCCGTTTCAATATCCCACTGCGGCGTAATGCCGGCATGCGCCATCACCAGCTTTTTCTCTTCATCCACCTGTAACAGCGGCTGACGACGTAGCCAGTTGATCAGCTCATCCGCGTCAGGCGCCTCCAGCAGCGGCGTAATGCGATCTTTCGGTTTATTGCGGCTGATGCCAGCGAATACCGCCAGCAGATGCAGATCGTGGTTGCCCAGCACCATGCGTACCGCGCTGCCCAGTGAACGCACATAGCGCAGCACTTCCAGCGAGCCGGGACCGCGCGCCACCAGATCGCCGGTTAGCCACAGCGTATCTTTTTCAGCATCGAAGGCGACCTGTTGCAGCAGGGAATGCAGTTCATCGTAGCAGCCATGAACATCGCCAATAAGATATGTACTCATGAAATAATTATCCGGAGAAGAAACGGCAAACCCGGCCGCAGCCGGGTTTCTCATCAGTGAATGCGCGAAGGCACGGCGAGGCGAAAGACGGGTATATCGACATGAAACTGCTCGCCTCGTTCGTCAATCATTACATAGTGTCCCTGCATGGTGCCCATCGGTGTTTCCAACACCGCGCCGCTGGTATACTGGAATTCATCGCCCGGCATAATATGAGGCTGCTCGCCGATTACGCCATCGCCCTGAACTTCCGTTTCGCGTCCGTTGCCGTTGGTTATTAACCAGTAGCGGCTACGCAGCTGCACTTTTTCACGGCCCAAATTGCGGATGGTAATGGTATAGGCGAACACGTAGCGATCTTCATCTGGGGCAGATTGCGATTCAACGTAAAAACTCTGTACCTGAACACAAACTCGGGACGAATCAATCATGCGTTTAGTTCTCCTGCGACTCGGGATGCGCAGATAACCAGTTGGCTAGCTGGCAATATTGCGCAACGGTAACATTTTCCGCACGCAGACTGCCATCAACGCCCAGATTTTCCATCACCTCAGCGCTGAACAGATGTCCGAGGCTGTTACGCAGCGTTTTGCGACGCTTGCCGAAGGCTTCGGTAGTAATGCGGCTCAGCACGCGAACATCCTCAACCGGATGTGGCTGCACCGCATGCGGAACCAGACGTACCACGGCGGAATCCACTTTCGGCGCCGGGGTAAAGGATTCTGGCGGCACTTCCAGTACCGGAATAACCTGACAATAATATTGCGCCATTACGCTTAAACGTCCATAGGCTTTACTGTCAGGGCCAGCCACCAGGCGGTTGACCACCTCTTTTTGCAGCATAAAGTGCATATCTTTGATCGCACTAGTATAGCTGAAAAGGTGGAACATCAACGGCGTAGAGATGTTGTAGGGCAGGTTGCCGAAGACGCGCAGCGGCTGACCGCGCTCAGCAGCAAGCTGAGCAAAATCGAAGGTCATGGCATCCTGCTGGAAAATGGTTAGCTTAGGCCCGAGGAAAGGATGGGTTTGCAGACGCGCAGCCAGATCGCGATCCAGCTCGATAACGGTCAGCGCATCAAGGCGCTCGCCGACGGGTTCAGTCAGGGCGCCAAGGCCGGGACCGATTTCCACCATCGCCTCGCCGCGCTGAGGATGGATGGCCGCAACGATGCTGTCGATAATGTAGGAGTCGTTAAGGAAGTTTTGCCCAAAACGTTTGCGGGCGAAATGACCCTGGTGGACGCGATTATTCATTGACTTCTTTGATCATATTAATGGCGAGATTAAGCGCCGTGATGAAGCTTCCCGCATCGGCGTTGCCCTGTCCGGCCAGTTCCAGCGCGGTGCCATGGTCAACGGAGGTGCGGATAAATGGCAGGCCAAGGGTGATATTCACCGCGCGGCCAAAGCCCTGATATTTCAGGACCGGCAGGCCCTGATCGTGATACATCGCCAGAACCGCATCGGCATGCTGGAGATATTTCGGCTGAAACAGCGTATCCGCCGGCAGCGGGCCGGTAAGCTGCATGCCTTGCTGACGCAGCTTATCCAGCGCCGGAATAATGGTATCGATCTCTTCGCGGCCCATATGTCCGCTTTCGCCAGCATGAGGATTCAGGCCGCATACCAGAATATGCGGCTGGCTGATGCCGAATTTACGCTGTAAATCCTGATGCAGAATGGTGATCACTTCATGCAGGCTGGCTTCGGTAATCGCATCGGCCACCGCTTTGAGCGGCAGATGCGTCGTCGCCAGCGCCACGCGCAGCTCTTCGGTCGCCAACATCATCACTACGCGCTCACAGGCGGCGCGATCGGCAAAAAATTCGGTATGGCCGCTGAAGGCGATACCGGCATCGTTAATCACGCCTTTGTGTACCGGGCCGGTAATCAACGCGGAAAATTCACCGCTAAGGCAGCCGTCGCAGGCGCGGGCAAGGGTTTCCAGCACGTAGTGGCTGTTCGCTACTGTTAGTTCGCCGGCGTTGACCGGCGCAGCCAGCTCAACCGGCAGGACGGTCAGCGTGCCGGCCTGTTGCGGCTGCGCTGGCGTACCCGGCTGATAGTGCCGCAGCGTCAGCGGCAGACCCAGCTGCTGCGCGCGTTCCGTCAACAGCTGAGGCGAGGCGCACACCACCAGTTCAACCGGCCAGTCGCGCTGCGCCAGCTGTAGCGTAACATCGGGACCAATCCCGGCGGGTTCGCCGGGCGTGATGACTACGCGAGTGTTATTGAGCATTGGCATCCAGGATCTTCACATAGGCGCTGGCGCGCTGTTCCTGCATCCAGGTTTGCGCTTCTTCAGCGAACTTACGGTTAAACAGCAGACGGTAAGCACGCTCTTTCTGCGCCGCATCGGTCTTATCAACCTGACGCGTATCCAGCAGTTGAATCAGATGCCAGCCAAAAGAGGAGTGAACCGGCTGGCTGGTTTCGCCTTTATGCAGACGCAGCAGCGCATCACGGAAGGCTGGATCGAAGATCTCCGGTGAGCTCCAGCCCAGATCGCCGCCCTGGTTTGCCGATCCCGGATCGTCAGAGAACTGCTTGGCCGCCGCCGCAAAGCTGGTTTTACCGCTTTTAATGTCGTTGGCAATCTGCGTCAGTTTCTGACGTGCCTGGTCATCGGTCATAATTGGCGACGGCTTCAGCAGAATATGGCGCGCATGCACTTCGGTTACGGAGATATTCTGTTTTTCACCGCGCAGATCATTCACTTTCAGGATATGAAAACCCACGCCGGAACGGATAGGGCCGACAATGTCGCCTTTTTTCGCCGTGCTCAGCGCCTGAGCAAACAGGGTCGGCAGCTCTTCGATTTTGCCCCAGCCCATGTTGCCGCCCTGCAAAGCCTGTGGATCGGCTGAGTAGGTGACCGCCAGCTTACCGAAGTCAGCGCCGCTGTTCAGTTCGCCCATCAGCTGTTTCGCCAGGTTTTCCTGATCGTCCACCTGTTGCTGCGTTGGGTTTTCCGGCAGCGGCAGCAGGATATGGCTGATATTCAGTTCGGTACCCTGGGTATTTTGCGCAGAGACCTGTTTCGCCAGCGTATCCACTTCCTGCGGCAGGATGGTGACGCGACGACGCACTTCATTGTTACGCACTTCCGCAATCTGCATCTCTTTGCGGATCTGCTCGCGGTAAGCATTGTAGTTCACGCCGTCATAGGCCAGGCGGCTGCGCATCTGATCCAGCGACATGCGGTTCTGGGCGGCAATGTTGCCGATCGCCTGGTCCAGCTGTTGATCGGAGATCTGAACGTTCATCTGCTTGCCCATCTGCAGGATAATATTATCCATTACCAGACGTTCGACAATTTGATGGCGCAGCGTGCGGTCATCAGGCAGCTGCTGTCCAGCCTGCTGCGCCTGCGCTTTCACCGAATGCATCATGCCATCAACATCACTTTCCAGAACGACGCCGTTATTGACCACGGCGGCGACTTTATCGACTACCTGCGGGGCTGCGATCGCGGTGTTAGCGGCCAGCGCCACACCCAGTATCAGCATTCTCCAGTTCTTCATACTTTTTCCATTTTCTTTCCGCACTGCGGGTTTGCCTGTCAAACATTACAACATCAGAAAGCGCGCTGGTAAGGCAGAATGCCCTGACGTAGCATTTGGTTGGTGCCCAGGCCGTAGTTCGGGCTCAGGCCACGCAACTCAATGTTGAATGAGATTTGGTTTTCATACTTACTGTCGTCGTTTTCCCAGCCGTTGATTTTGCGCTGGTAACCCACGCGGACGGCATAGCAGCAGGAACTATACTGCAAGCCCACCAGTTGCTCAGCTGCCTTTTTCTCCTTGGTATCATAGTAGTACGCGCCCACTACGGCCCATGAATCGGCAATTGGCCAACTGGCCGTCATCCCAACCTGCGAAATACCGTTTTCGTAAATCGGATTGTTGGTAATGTTGCGGTTCAGCGCGCTGGCCACATACTCCGGGCTGCTGTAACGGTAGTTCAGCTGCACCATGCGGTCAGCATCGCGACGGTATTCCACTACCGCGTTGCCCTGCGCAATATTGTCCAGACGCGTATCGTACTGAACGCCGCCACGAACGCCCCAACGGTCGCTAACGCGCCACCAGGTGTCACCGGCCCAGATCAGGCTGCCGGTATCATCTTCGTCGCTGGTAGAGTTCAGTCCGGTGCGCGACGGGGTAAACGAGTAGATTTGACCCACGGATAGGTTAAAACGTTCAACCAGATCGGTATCATAAATACGTGTGGTCAGGCCGCTGGCCACCTGGTTGGCTGACGCGATACGATCCAGGCCGCTGTAAGTGCGATCGCGGAATAGGCCGGTATAGTCGGTTTGCAGCAGCGTCGAGTCATACGCCTGGATGTGGCTCTGGTCGCGATAGGGAAGATAAAGATACTGCACCCGCGGTTCAAGCGTCTGGGTGTAGCCTTCCGCCCAGTTCATGTTGCGCTCGAACACCATGCGACCATCTACTTTAAACTGCGGCATGACGCGGTTAACATCTTCTTTTAACTGATTATTTCCATTCTGAGAATTATAATAATCGATATTGCTCTGCTGGTAGTGGGTCGCCAGCAGTTTCGCTTCGGTATTCAGGCTGCCCCAGTCGTTGGCCAGCGGCAGGTTGATGGTCGGCTCCAGATGCAGACGCACCGCATCCGGCAGATTATCGTTCACGTTGGTGAACTGCACCGCCTGCGCATAGAGATGGGTATCAAACGGCCCGATATCATTCTTGTAATAGTTAAAGTCAAACTGCGGCTGCGCGCGGTAGATGTTTCTTGATCGGTTAGTATCAAAAATCTGGAAGTCTTTACTGGAGAGCGTGGCGTCCCAGTTGGTATCCGCATAGCCGATGCTGAATTTCTGCGTGGCATAGCCATCGGTCGTGGAGTAATACTCTGAGTCGAGATCGTTGAAATAATAAGGATCGCTGACTTTGGTGTAGTTGGCGTTAAAGCGCCAGTGCTGCTGATAAACGCCGGAGTGGCGCCAGAAGAATAGCCAACGGTTAGAGTCGCCATCGTCGCTACCGCGCGCCGCTTCGTCACGTTTGTATTCGTCGTCGCTCGGCAGGTAGTCAAATTCAACCAGGCCGGCGCCGGCGGTGGTCAGATAGCGGAATTCGTTCTGCCACTGCAGGCCGCGCTTGCTCTGATAGTTTGGCGTAATGGTGGCATCCATCTGCGGCGCGATGTTCCAGTAATAGGGCAGGGCAAACTGGAAGCCATCATTATTGCTGTATTTAGCGTTCGGAATCAGGAAGCCGGAGCGGCGACGGTCGCCGATCGGCAGCTGCAGATAAGGGCTATAGAAAATCGGGACCGCGCCGAGTTTAAAGCGCGCGTTCCAGATTTCCGCCACTTGCTCTTCACGATCCTGAATGACCTCCGAGCCGACCACGCTCCAGCTATTGCTGCCCGGCAGGCACGAGGTAAAAGAGCCGTTTTCCAGGATGGTGTAACGGCTGTTGCCGCGCAGTTTCATCTGATCGGCGCTGCCGCGTCCCTGACGGCCGACCATCTGATAATCGCCGTTCCAGACGTTAGTATCTTTGGTGTTCAGGTTAGACCAGGCTTTCGGCCCTTTCAGGATAACCTGATTATCGTCATAGTGCACATTACCCAGCGCATCGACGGTGCGAAGCGGGGTAGTTTCGCCTGGCTTTTGGCGCTGATGCAGCTGAACTTCGTCGGACTGCAGACGGCTATTGCCCTGCTGAATATCCACTTTGCCGGTAAATACCGCATCGTCGGGATAGTTACCCTTCGCATTATCAGAATGTATCGTTACCGGCAGTTGGTTGGCGTCACCCTGAACCACGGGACGAGTATAGTTGGGTACGCCCAGCATACACTGCGACATTAAATCGTCGGCGAGGGCGTGCTGACTATAAAGCGCTGCGCCAATCATTGTGGCCAGCAGTGTGGGTATACGTTTTTTCATACGCGGTATCGATAATTCCGTAATTACTGGCATCATGCCGACAAAACGGTCAGAGACTAACGTACTGAACTGCGTTGCGCCAGTGTTAATCCTTGTCTGTCCGCGTTGCCGTTAGGCAGTGAGATAAATGACAGGTATGATAATGCAATTTTTAGCCTTCGGCATGGCGAATTGAGGAGTATATGCGCTATTGGGGAAAAGTAATTGGTCTGCTGCTGGGATTGTTATCCGGCGCGGGCTTTTATGGGTTGCTGATTGGTCTGGTGCTTGGCCACCTGGTGGATAAAATCCGTGCGACGCAGGGAAAAGCCTGGTTTTCCAACAATCAGACCCGGCAAACCATTTTTTTCCGCACGACGTTTCAGGTGATGGGGCATCTTACCAAGTCGAAGGGACGGGTAACCGAAGCGGATATTCAGATCGCCTCTCTGCAAATGGATCGCATGCAGTTGCACGGCGCGACGCGCACGCAGGCGCAGCAGGCGTTTCGTGAAGGCAAGCAGAGCAATTATCCCCTGCGCAGTAAGCTTCGAGAGCTGCGCAGCGCCTGTTTTGGACGCTTTGATCTGATCCGTATGTTCTTAGAGATTCAGATTCAGGCCGCTTTTGCGGATGGCTCACTGCATCCTAACGAGCGCCAGGTGCTGTATGTCATCGCGGAGGAGTTAGGCATTTCCCGCACGCAGTTCGATCAGTTTTTGCGCATGATGGAAGGCGGCCAGCAGTTTGGCGGCGGCTATCACTCCTGGAACGGAGCCGGGCAGGGTAGACAGGGTTACGGCGCGCAGCAGGGTCCCACGCTGGAGGCGGCCTGTAAGGTACTGGGCGTAAAACCCACCGATGATTATATGACGATTAAGCGCGCCTGGCGTAAGCAAATGGCGGAGCACCATCCCGATAAGCTGGTGGCGAAAGGTTTGCCGCCGGAGATGATGGAGATGGCGAAGCAGAAGGCGCAGGAGATTCAAGCCGCCTGGGATCTGATTCGCAAGGAAAGGAATTTCAAATAGCTTTACGGGAAGGTGGAGGCAGGTTGTAATCGGTTGGTGCTGGTCGCGGGAGGGCCGGCCCCATCGGCCGCCCGCCGCTAACCGTCCCGCCAAAAAACTCAGAAATCAGCGGGCTGGCGAAACGTCATCTTATTGCCAAACGCAGGGTGCGTAATGGTCAGCCACTCTGCGTGCAGCTGCAAACGCGGTGCCATCGTCAACGCCGCCTCGTGCGCATAAAAACGATCGCCTAAAATCGGGTGACCTAACGCCTGCATATGCACACGCAGCTGATGCGAACGTCCGGTAATCGGCTTCAGCTGAATGCGGGCGCTATTATCCGCCGCCCGCTCCAGCACCTGATACTCTGTTTGCGCCGATTTGCCGGTCTCAAAGCACACCTTCTGCATCGGACGATTAGGCCAGTCGCAAATCAGCGGCAAGTCCACCAGGCCTTCATCCTTCTGCGGATGTCCCCAGATACGGGCAACATAGCTTTTCTCCGGTTCGCGCTCGCGGAACTGACGTTTCAGCTCGCGCTCGGCGGCCTTGTTCAGCGCCACCACCAGCACGCCGCTGGTCGCCATATCCAGACGATGCACCGATTCAGCCAGCGGGAAATCGCGCTGAATGCGCGTCATCACGCTATCCTTATGCTCCTCAAGACGCCCAGGCACAGATAATAACCCGCTCGGCTTATTGACCACCATAATGTGATCGTCCTGATACAGGATATGCAGCCAGGGTTCCAGCGGCGGGTTATAGGGTTCCATAGCCTGAACGTTCTCCGGTTAGCTTATTGATGAGAAACCACAATCAGACGCAGCGCATCCAGACGCCAACCGGCATCATTCAGGCTGGCCAATACCTCGCTGCGATTGCTCTCCAGCGCGGCGATCTCATCCTCACGGATATTCGGGTTAACCGCTTTCAACGCCTGCAAACGCTCCAATTCCGCGCTCAGCTTCTCGTCGGCTTCCACGCGCGCCGCATCAATCAGCTTACGCGCCGCTTCCGCTGCCTGCGGCTCCGCCAGCTGAAGAATGGCATGCACATCCTGCTGCACCGCATTCACCAGCTTACTGCCATTATGACGATTCACCGCATTCAACTGTCGGTTAAAGCTCTCAAACTCTACCTTATCGGCCAGATTAGTGCCTTTACGATCCACCAGCAGACGCATCGGCGTTGGCGGCAGGAACCGTGTCAGCTGCAGATGCTTCGGCGCCTGCGCCTCCACCACGTAAATCAGCTCCATCAGCAGCGTACCGACCGGCAGCGCCTTATTCTTCAGCAGCGACAGGGCGCAGCTGCCGGTATCGCCCGACAGAATAAGATCCAGGCCGTTGCGAATAATCGGATGCTCCCAGGTCACATACTGCGCGTCTTCACGCGACAGCGCCTGCGCGCGATCGAAAGTAATGGTACAGCCTTCCTCCGGCAGCCCCGGAAAATCCGGCACCAGCATATGATCGGACGGCGTCAGCACAATCAGATTATCGCTGCGATCTTCCTGATTGATACCAACAATATCGAACAAATTAAGCGCAAAATTCACCAGTTCGATATGGTTATCCTGCAGGCGGATCTCATCGGCTAACGCCTCGGCCTTCGCGCCACCGTTGGAATTCAGCTCCAGCAAACGGTCGCGGCCCTGTTCCAATTGGGAACGCAGCGCATCGTGCTGCTTGCGGCTGGCCTGAATAAACTCATCCAGACCTTCGCTGTTCTCCGGCGCGGCCAGATAACCGATCAGCTGCTCATGCACGCTATCGTACAGGGTGCGGCCGGTCGGACAGGTCTGCTCAAAAGCGTTTAACCCTTCGTGATACCAGCGCACCAGCACCGACTGGGCGGTTTTCTCCAGATAGGGCACCATAATCTCAATATTGCGCGCCTGACCGATACGGTCGAGACGACCAATACGCTGCTCCAGCAAATCAGGGTTAAACGGCAAATCGAACATTACCAGACGATTAGCGAACTGGAAGTTACGGCCCTCTGAACCAATCTCAGAGCACAGCAGCACCTGCGCGCCATCCTCTTGCGAGGCGAACCAGGCCGCGGCGCGATCGCGATCGATCAGCGACAGCCCCTCATGGAACACCGCGGCGCGAATACCTTCACGTTCACGCAGTACCTGCTCCAGCTGCAGCGCGGTCGCCGCCTTGGCGCAGATCACCAGCACCTTCTCATCGCGGTTGCTGGTCAGATAGCCCATCAGCCATTCAACGCGCGGATCGAAATTCCACCAGGTGCCGCTGTCGCCTTCAAACTCCTGATAAATCTGCTCCGGATAAAGCATATCGTGCGCGCGCTCTTCGGCTGACTTGCGTGCCGCCATAATGCCGGAAACTTTAATGGCCGTCTGATACTGCGTCGGCAACGGCAGACGGATCTGATGCAGTACGCGCTGCGGGAAACCTTTTACCCCGTTACGGGTATTACGGAACAGCACGCGGCTGGTGCCGTGGCGATCCATCAGCATCCGGATCAGCTCTTCGCGCGCCGCCTGCTTGCCTTCGCCTTTACCGTTAGCGGTCTGTAATAAGGGCTCGATATCCTGCTCGCCGATAAGATCGCTCAGCGCGTTCATCTCATCGTTACCGATCGCCTTATCTTCCAGCAGCATCGCCACCGCATCGGCCACCGGGCGGTAATTTTGCTGCTCGGCGACAAACTGCTCAAAATCGTGGAAACGATCGGGATCCAGCAGACGCAGACGCGCGAAGTGGCTCTCCATGCCCAGCTGTTCAGGCGTGGCCGTCAACAGCAGCACGCCGGGGATCTGCTCCGCCAACTGCTCAATAACCTGATATTCACGGCTCGGCTCGCCTTCGCTCCAGGCCAAATGGTGTGCTTCATCCACTACCAGCAGATCCCACTCGGCATCAGCCAGCAGTTCCAGACGCTGCTTATTACGACGCACAAAATCAAGCGAACAGATCACCAGCTGCTCGGTATCGAACGGGTTATCGCTATCGTGTTGGGCTTCGGCATAGCGCGCATCGTCAAACAGCGAAAAACGCAGATTAAAGCGACGCAGCATCTCCACCAGCCACTGATGCTGCAGCGTTTCCGGCACCACAATCAGCACGCGATCGGCGCGGCCGGCCAGCAGCTGCTGATGAATAATCATCCCGGCTTCGATGGTTTTGCCCAGTCCAACCTCATCCGCCAGCAGTACGCGCGGCGCATGGCGACGGCCAACATCGTGGGCGATATGCAGCTGATGCGGGATCAGGTTAGTGCGCATGCCGCGCAGCCCGCTGATCGGCAAACGATACTGCTCGCTCTGATAGCGACGCGCGCGAAAACGCAGCGCAAAGCGATCCATACGGTCAAGCTGACCGGCGAACAGACGGTCCTGCGGCTTACTGAACACCAGCTTACTGTCGAGCAGCACTTCGCGCAGCTCTACGGGTTCCTGAGTATCCAGACGGGTACCGATATAGGTTACCAGGCCATTATCATTGCGCACTTCGGCCACTTCCAGCTGCCAGCCGTCATGGCTGGTCACGGTATCGCCGGGATTGAAGATCACACGGGTAATGGGAGAATCATTTCGGGCATAGAGTCGGTTTTCACCGGTAGCAGGGAAAAGCAGGGTAACCATACGGGTATCCAGTGCAACCACAGTTCCCAGTCCCAGTTCGCTTTCCGTGTCGCTGATCCAGCGTTGACCAAGTGTAAAAGGCATAGATATTTAGCTCGATTCTCGTAATAACAAATGTCATGCTCCCGCTCGGACAATAGCGTTGCGGCCAGGCAATAAGGTGTCTGGCTGGTGCTCAGGAGCGGTGAAGTTCAGGAAGGGCGCTATGGTACTGGAAGGTAATGGATTCGTCACCTGTCAAAAAAGCCCCAGCTGCCCGGTAATCAGTGTAGCAAAGTCATCCTGCACGAAGGGTAATATCCCGTCAGCCACCGGCTGTAGCTGCTTAAGCAGATAGTGATCGTAGTCCAGCGGCGAGGTGCGCGCCTCCAGCGGCTCCGGCCCGGAAGTCGCGATCACATAGCGGATAGAACCTCCTTTTTGATACTGCAACGGCCGGCCCAGCTTTTGATTATGCTCATCCGCCAGGCGGGCGGCGCGCACGTGCGGCGGCACGTTTCGTTCATATTCATACAGCGGCCGCCGCAGGCGCTTTTTGTACACCAGCTGCGCATCCAGCTCGCCGTCCAGCAGCTGCCGTACCGTAGTGCGAATATAGTCCTGCCAGGGCTGACCGCGAAAAATGCGGCCATACAGCTCCTGCTGAAACTGCTGCGCCAACGGCGTCCAGTCGGTGCGTACGGTTTCCAGCCCTTTAAATACCATCCGTTCCCGATCGCCTGCGCGAATCAGCCCCGCGTAGCGCTTTTTGCTGCCCTGTTCCGCGCCGCGAATGGTCGGCATCAGAAAGCGGACAAAATGCGTTTCATATTCCAGCTCCAACGCGCTTTCCAGCTGGTATTCCGCCTGTAAATGGCTGCGCCACCACTGATTGACGTGCTCCACCAACTGGCGGCCAATGGCGTCAGCGCTGGCGTTATCATGCGGGGACTTTAGCCAGACAAAGGTAGAATCGGTATCGCCATAAATCACCTCAAAGCCCTGCGCCTCTATAAGCTGACGCGTCTGCTGCATAATTTCATGCCCGCGCAGGGTAATCGACGAGGCCAGACGCGGATCGAAGAAGCGACAGGCGCTGGTGCCCAGCACGCCGTAAAAGGCGTTCATAATAATCTTCAGCGCCTGCGACAAGGGCTTATTGCCCTGGCGCTTCGCCTCTTCCCGTCCCTGCCATATCTGTTCCACCATCGCCGGCAAACAGTGATTGTGACGGGAAAAGCGCGCGTGACGGAAACCGGGCACCGAGGCGTCATCCTGCGGATGCGCCAGCCCTTCAATCAGCCCGACCGGGTCGATCAGGAAAGTACGAATAATAGAGGGATAGAGACTTTTATAATCCAGCACCAGCACCGAATCATACAGGCCGGGGCGTGAATCCATAACATAGCCGCCGGGGCTGGCTTCTGGCGCAATTTCGCCGAGATTCGGCGCGACAAACCCGGCGCGATGCATGCGCGGCAAATAGAGCTGGCTGAAGGCGGCTACCGAGCCGCCATGGCGATCTGCCGCCAGCCCGTTGACGCTGGCACGCTCCAGTAAAAAGGGCATCAGTTCGGTTTTCTGAAAGATACGTGTGACCAGCTCGCAGTCTTTCAGATTATAGCGCGCCAGCGCCGGCTTATCATTGGCGAAGCGCTGGTTGATCTCTTCCATTCGCTGCCAGGGATTATTGATCGCCTTGCCTTCGCCCAGTAGCTGTTGCGCCACCGATTCCAGGCTAAAGGAGTCAAAGTTCCAGAAGGCCGATTTCAGCGCCTCGATGCCGTCGATAATCAGACGGCCCGCCGCCTGTGCGAAATAAACGCCGGGTTTAAAGCCGTGTTCGCGCCACTCCAGCGGTTGCTGATTACGCCCCAGACGCAGCGGAATGCCGTAGCGGTCGGCATGTTTTTGCAGCACGCGCAGATCGAACTGCACCACATTCCAGCCAATCAGCACATCCGGATCCTGTTCGGCGAACCAGGCGTTCAGCTTTTCCAGCAGCTGCGGGCGGCTGGCGACATAGTGCAGCTCAAAATCAAGCTGGCTGGCATCGCCGTTTTCCGGTCCCAGCATCCAGACAATGCGCTGGCCGCAGCCTTCAATACCGATACAGTAAAGTTCGCCGTGCTGGGTGGTTTCAATATCAAGCGAGGCCCACTTCAGGGGCGGGCGATAGTCGGGATGCGGTTTAAGGCGGGCGTTAATTAGATCAACGCCTGCGGGTTCGCCGCTAAACAGGACCGGCGCTGTTATAAAGCGCTCCATCAGGAAACGATCCGGGGGACGCACATCTGCTTCATACAGCGGAATATTGCTTTCGCGCAGCCGCTTTTCCAGCCGTTGTAGCTGACGATACTGAGAACAGTAAAGGCCCATCACCGGACGCTGGCGAAAATCTTTCAGCGCGAGCGGCGCTAACCGCCAATGACGCTCATTGGCCAGCAGCCGTTGCGCCTGCTGCTGATATTCGGCGGGTAAAAAGGCGACGGACTCCTGCGGCGGCAGCACGACACGCTGCGGGCCGCGATCGGTGGCCAGCCATAACACGATTTCGGTGCCGTTGGACGTATCGCGCCAGTGGCGCGTTAGCAAAAAGCCTGTGCGGATGTTGCTCACCAGAAGCCCCCTTGGTTAAACGCAGGGCAGTATATCATGGTTATTTATCCAGTGCCTGAGGCGCGTTGAGTATGGGCAGGGAGCACGTAATTCGGGACAGGTCTTGCATCATATTTCTGTTTTCAGCGGTATCAGTGAGTCTTTAACGATACCGCACCAGATGCGGCTGTATAAAAGCAATATTGGCAGGGAGCTCGATAAATGACAGCTTTAGCCTTTCCATATACTGTTTTCTCCACTCAGCGAAAAATGAATGACAGGGCAGCTGCGGATATGCGATATGGTGACCTGACGGCTGACCAGATGCAAAAGCACTACCGTCTTACCGATGTATCAGAGAAAGTTAACCCTTACACCGGCGTACGGCTTACGCCGTTCAATTTTCTGTGACAGGGCAGAGCGCTACACCTCGTTGACAGCGGTAAAGTCGTTGTCAATTCATGTCAATATCCCCATACAAATCATTGCTTGACGCTTTCTCATCCGCTCAGGACAATCCAGCCGAATATTATTCTGAGGATGCTTATGGAAGCCTGGCTGGAACAACTGATTACCCAATCGCTTGAGTGGGCGCTATTTGCCGTAGCGCTGGTGACCTTTCTGGAGTCGCTGGCGCTGGTTGGGCTGCTGCTGCCCGGCACGGTAATGATGGCCAGCCTGGGCGCGCTGGTCGGCGGCGGTCAGCTAGGGCTCTATCCCGCCTGGGCGGCAGGGTTGGTCGGCTGTCTGCTGGGCGACTGGATCTCCTATGGCATCGGCTGGAAGTTTCAGGGGCCGCTGCATCGTTGGCACTATCTGAAAAAACATCAAAAAATGCTGGATAAAACCGAGCATGCGCTACATCAGCACAGTATGTTCACCATTTTGGTCGGGCGTTTTGTCGGGCCGACGCGCCCGCTTATTCCGATGGCGGCCGGTATGCTGGAACTGCCGGTGCGTAAGTTTCTGCCGCCGAGCGTGATTGGCTGTATCTTCTGGCCGCCGCTCTATCTGTTGCCAGGCATTCTGGCTGGGGTAGCGATTGACGTGCCGAAGGATGCGCAGAGCGGCGGCTTTACCTGGCTGTTGCTGGCGGTAGCGCTATTGGTGTGGCTGGGCGCATGGCTATGCTGGCGCTGGTGGCGTGCCGACAAGCAGCGTGACTGGGCGACACGCTGGCTGCCGCTACAGCGGCTGCGCTGGCTGGCACCGCTTGGCTTTATTCTTGGCGCAGGTAGCCTGACGGCAATCCAGTTTCATCCGATGATGCCGGTTTTCCGTCAGCTGTTATGGCAGGTTTTTGTCGGTTAGCACGGTTAGCTAAAGCGCGCTTGCTGCGTCGGCGCTAACGGTTTCGCCGAGCGGCATCAGGGTGCTAACGCGATTTACTCCTTACGCTGGTGGCGGATACCCAGCACTTCCGCCGCCTCGGTTTCCCCGCGTAATAATGTATCGGTTGCGCCGTCCCAGTAAACCCTTCCGTCCACCACCAGCACGCTGCGGGCGGCAATCCGCGCGGCATCTTCCAGACTGTGCGAGACCATCAGTAAGGTGAGATTGCGCTCGCGACAAACTTCATCCACCAGCGCCAGCATCTCTTTACGCAGTGCCGGATCGAGCGCGGAAAAGGGTTCATCCAGCAGTAAAATCGGTTTTTCACGCACCAGACAGCGCGCCAGCGCGGCCCGCTGGCGCTGTCCGCCGGAGAGCGCGCCCGGTAAACGATCGAGACAGGCCTCCAGGCCTACCCGTCGGGCAATCTGCTCAACCTGTTGACGCTGCGCTGCCGTCAGCTTTAATCCCGGATGCAGCCCTAACCCGATATTTTGCGCCACGGTCAGATGAGCAAAGAGGTTGTTATCCTGAAACAGCATCGATATGGGGCGCTGCGCCGGGGCGCTGTGGCTATGATCTGCGCCGTTTAGCCGGATGCTGCCGCTGTGCGGCGTCAGAAAACCGGCCACCAGACTGAGCAGGGTGCTTTTACCGGCGCCGCTGGGCCCCAGCACCGCCACGCGCTCGCCTGGCTGCAGCGACAGGGTGAAACGCATCGGCAAATGTTGATAGATCCAGGTGAGATTATTCAGCGTTAGCATGGCGTCCCGGTAGCTTTTCAATAAGGGTGAACAGAACAAAGCACAGCAGCAGCAGCAGCAGCGCCGTTACCGCGCCGTCAGCGCTGCGATAGGCGCCAATCTGCTGATAAAGGTAGAAGGGCAACGTGCGGAAATCGGCGCTACCGAACAGCGCGACGACGCCGAAATCGCCGATAGAAAGTACACAGGCAAAGGCCAGCGCCTGAGCTAGCGGCCGCTTCAGCGCCTTCAGCTCAATCATCTGCACCCGTCGCCAGCCGTGAATGTCCAGCGATAAACAGAGGCGATGATAACGTTCGGCAAGGTCATACATCGGGTTTTCCAGCACTTTCATCGCATACGGGATCGCCATCAGCGCGTTGGTAAAAACAACGATGCCGTCAGCCTGCTGCGGCAGTCCGACAGTACTGTTAAGCAGTAAAAAGAAGCCGGTCGCCAGCACGATGCCCGGCATGGCGAGGATCAGCATTCCGCTCATCTCTAACGCCTGTCCGGCCAGCAGGCGATGACGTTGACGCAGCTCACGGCTGCTCCACAGCAGCAGCATTGTCAACAGTACTGCCAGCAGGCCGGCGGCCAGCGCGATGCGCAACGAGGTCCAGGTCGCCTGCCAGAGCGCAGGCTGATGTAGCAGGCCGCTAAAGCCCTGACGTGCGCCGTCCACCATTACCGCCAGCAGCGGCGGCAGCAGTATCAGCAACGCCAGCATAATCAATAGCGCATCCCGCAGTCGGGAGCCTAAACTGGGGCTGGCGGCGCGCCAGCCGTTCAGGGAGATGTTGCCGGTTGGCAGCGCTTTACTCAAACGCTGGCTTAGCATCACCAACCCAAGGCAACAGATCATTTGCAACAGAGAGAGCAGGGCGGCGCGCGCGGGATCGTAGTCGTAGCTGAGCGCCTGGAAAATGGCCAGTTCAATGGTGGTCGCCTGCGGTCCGCCGCCCAGCGACAGCACGGTGGCGAAGCTGGCGAAGCAGAGCATAAAAATCAGCGCCGCCGCCGGTAAAATCTGGCGGCGCAGCCAGGGCCACTCCACCAGACGGAAAAAGTTGAAGCCTTCGATACCCAGCTGGGCCGCCAGCTGACGCTGCTCGCCGGGGATATTTTCCAGTGCCTGAATCAGCAGACGCGTCGCCAGCGGCAGGTTAAAGAACACATGCGCCAGTAAAATACCCTGCAACCCATACGGGGAAAAATCATACTGGATGCCGAACAGCGCGCAGATCTGCGCCAGCCAGCCTTCGCGACCGTAGACGCTCAGCAGGCCGAACACCGCTACCAGCACCGGCAGCACCAGCGTCATCGCACACAGCCGCAACAGCAGTTGGCGTCCGGGAAAGCGCCGACGCCAGAGCGCGCGCGCCAGCGGAACAGCCGGCGCAACCGACAACAGCGCGGAAAGCATCGCCTGCCAGAATGAGAAAGCCATGACATGGCGCAGATAGCTATCCTGCATCAGGCTGCGCCAGTCGTTTTCCGGCGCGTTAAACCACAGCGCGCCAAAAGCCAGCAGCGCCACGCCAACCAGCAGCGCGGCGGTCAGCAGGCCCGGCCATAGCCAGCCGGGGATTAGCGGCTGACGGCGCGTTGCCATGTATTAATCCATTCAGCGCGCTGCTGCGCAACCTGTTGCGGGGTGAATTCCAGCGCGGTTTTCGGCACCGGCAGAGCGTTAAAACCTTCAGGCAGAGCGGTTTTCGTCACCGGATACATCCAGTTGCCGGTGGGGATCGCCTGCTGGAACGGTTCACTGAGCATAAACTGTATAAACTGCTGCGCCAGCTGCGGCTGGCTGCTGTTTTTCAGCTGCGCCGCCACTTCAACCTGCAGATAATGTCCTTCAGCGAAGTTTGCCGCGGCATAATGATCTTTCTTCTCAGCAATCAGATGATAAGCCGGAGAGGTGGTATAACTCAGCACCAGATCGCCTTCGCCTTTCAGGAACAGGCCGTAGGCTTCGCTCCATCCTTTGGTGACGGTAACGGTTTTTTGCGCCAGCTTCTGCCACGCCTGCGGCGCGGCGTCGCCATACACCTTTTGCATCCACAGCAGCAGACCGAGCCCCGGCGTGCTGGTACGCGGATCTTCATAAATCACGCGCCACTTGCGCTCGCTTTCAACCAGTTCCTTCAGGCTTTGCGGCGGATTTTTCAGCTTGTTTTTATCGTAGACGAAAGCAAAGTAGCCATAGTCATAGGGAATAAATGTCCTGTTATGCCAGCCGTCCGGCAGCGTCAGGCTGGCGGTATCGACCTGGCTTGGCGCGAACAGACCGGTCTGTTCCGCCGCCTGCAACAGATTGTTATCCAGCCCCAGCACCACATCGGCCTTGCTATTTTTACCTTCCATCCGCAGACGATTCAGCAGCGACACGCCATCTTCCAGCGCCACAAACTTCAGTTCGCAGCCGCATTGCGCTTCAAACGCTTTCTTTACCGCCGGGCCGGGGCCCCATTCCGCAGCGAAAGAGTCATAGGTATAAACGGTTAAGGCAGGCCTGGCGGCAAAAACCGGGGCAGACAGCAACAGCAGAACGGGCAAAACTTTTTTCAACACGTTGCGCTCCTTAAGGAGAAAAAATAACAGGGCGCATGATCTGAGGGGATACCGCATCTCAAATCCCTACGCCGGTATCAACCGGATCAGGTTCGACGGGTTTCTCTCAGTGGAAAACAGCCACGTTTTCCACACCCCGTTGAGAACGGCTGTTAGTGTAGTGTTTTCGCTGGGTTAACGAAAGCGTCAGCTTTCCGGCGGCGCAAACCACGCTGATTTAAAATCAAACCAGCCGAGCGTATTCATCCGCACGCCGCGCATGCTGCGCTGCCCCTCCAGCAACAGCCAGTGATGAAACAGCGGATGTAGGGAATGGCTATCCATCAACTTTTTACACCACTCCGCCAGTGACAGATCCTGTTGACGCCAGCGCGCGGCATCGGCCTCCCAGTCAATGTCGATGCAGTGATGCAACAGCGGCAGCTCATGCAGCAGGGCAAAAACGGAAAATTTCAGCGGCAGGGTAAAGTTAACGCTACCCAGCCAGAAATCGCTTTGCGCCGTGCCGTGATACCAGCAGGCATAATCGACCTCCTGAGTAATCAGCCGCACGCCCTGCGCCGCCAGTAGCGGCTTCAGCAGCCTGGCGATGCCCTGATGTTCAATATGATCGCTGTACCAGGTTAGCGTTAGCTCAGTCAGCCCCGCCGGTTTGGTGAGCGTCTGCTGTTGCGGGCGGTGATGCCAGCGCGGCAACAATCCCCAGGCGGGGAACCAATAGCGCTGATAGCCGGCGCTGGCGTTATTCAACAGCGTGATCGGATTAAGCAAGGTGCTGACCCAGCGGCGTATCTGCCGATCGCGTCCTTTTTCTGAACGCTGATCGAACAGTAAAAAGTAACAGCCTTCTTCCAGCCGACTCTCTTCCGATTTTTCATCTTCGCTGCCGCCCTGCAGCTTCACGCCGGAATAGACCAGCTCTTCGCTGATTTCAGGCAGCACCCAGATATTGACTTCATCAATCAAGGCGCGATAGCCGAAGTAGTCATCAAAGGCCTGAATCGTCAGCTGCGACTGCTGGTTCTGGATAACCGAATAGGGACCGGTGCCGATCGGCTGGCGGCTATAGTCTGGCAGGGTTGGCCACTCCCGCGGCAGGATCACCGCGCTGGCGCTGCCCAGCAGCCACGGCAGCCAGCGATCGGGTTGGCTGAGGTGAATATCCAGCGTCCAGGCGGTGGGCGACTCAATAGCGGCGAGGTGTGAAAAAAGCGGCTGCGACGTCAGACGCTGCAGGCTCTGAATCACATCCGCCATATCCAGTTCGCGACCATGGTGAAACTGAATGGCCGGACGCAGGAAAAAGCGCCAGTGTTGGGGGGAAAGACACTGCCAGTGATGAGCGATATCCGGCTCCAGTTCCCCGTTTTCCTCATTTATCCGCACCAGGCTGCTAAAAATCTGCCGCGCCAGATGGGTTTCTGAACGGCGCAACGGCGAGCCGGGCAGCAGGTTAAGCAGCGGACGATAATAGAGGATACGCAGGATATGTTTGCCCTGGCGGAAGCTGCGCCCCAGCCGCGAGGTAATCATTTGCCGCGCCTGATTTTTATCGCCGACCAGCTGCACCAGCTGCTCAATGCGATCCTGTTCCAGCAGCTCTTCGGCCCGCTGCTGCTGCAGCGCCAGACCGGTGGCATAGAACTGCAGCCGCGAGCGTTTACCACGTCCCGCTTCCGCCTGCCAGCATAGCCAGCTCTGTTCCTGCATTGCATTCAACAGGTTACGCATATGACGACGCGAGCAGTGCATCTGCTGCGCCAGCTGCTGCAGCGTGGTTTCCTGCGACTGGCCGTTACAGCTTTGCCACAGGCGAATAAAGTGATGTTGCAGGCGCGATGAGGGCATAAAAGAGGAACTCTGTTAAAAGATTGGGTAGTTTTTCTGTTCCCTTATTATGGCGATAATACTGACAGATAAAAGTGCGGGAGGCAGCCTTTCCGGTTGGCGCATTTTTATCCTGGCGGGGCGCGTTAGATCGTGTGGAACCCTGTCCCCGCTATTTCATCTGAGTAGAGTGCAATTACACCGCCAGCAGGCCTTTACGCTGCTGGCTTTTTTCGTTTTCCTGTGCTTTCTTCTACAACTAATCGCAATCATGCATCTCTTATACGTCTGCCTGCGGCGTCTCTTTTGCGGGTACTTACCGTTCTCTTTTTCCAGGTACAGGAAACGTTATGAAATTTCTGCTGACGCGCCGCCGCCGTCTCAATCCGGTTTATCTCGCTTTTATGGCGGTCTCTTTTATGGTGGGCATCGCCGGGGCGCTGCAGGCGCCGACGCTGAGCTTGTTTCTGTCGCATGAGGTGGGCGTACGGCCTTTTTGGGTCGGTCTGTTTTATACTGTGAACGCCGTAGCGGGGATTGTGGTCAGCCTGCTGCTGGCAAAACGCTCGGATAACCAGGGCGACCGCCGTAAGCTGATCCTGTTTTGCTGTTCAATGGCCTTAGCCAATGCGCTGCTGTTCGCCTTTAACCGCCATTACCTGACGCTGATTACTCTTGGCGTGCTGCTCTCTTCGCTGGCCAGCGTCTCCATGCCGCAAATTTTTGCCCTGGCGCGTGAATATGCCGATCGTTCGGCGCGTGAAGTGGTGATGTTCAGTTCGGTTATGCGTGCCCAGCTGTCGCTGGCGTGGGTGATTGGGCCGCCGCTCTCTTTCGCGCTGGCGCTGAATTATGGCTTCACCACCATGTTTGTGGTAGCGGCGATCCTGTTTCTGATCTGTCTGGCGCTGGTGGGGTTTGCGCTGCCTTCGGTGCCGCGCGTGGAGCAGTCACCGGAAGTGCTGCTGACGCAGATTAGCGCCTGGCGTAACAAAGATGTGCGTCTGCTGTTTGTGGCATCCATGATGATGTGGACCTGCAACACCATGTATATCATCGATATGCCGCTTTATATCAGCACGGTGCTGGGGCTGCCCGAGCGGCTGGCGGGACTGCTGATGGGCACCGCCGCCGGGCTGGAGATCCCGATTATGCTGCTGGCCGGGCATTTCGTAAAACGCACCGGCAAGCGGCGCATTATGCTGATCGCCGTCGCGTCCGGCGTGCTGTTTTATCTGGGGCTGGTGCTATTTCAGTCGCGTACCGCGCTGATGGCGCTGCAAATTTTTAACGCGCTGTTTATCGGCATTATCGCCGGGATTGGCATGCTCTGGTTTCAGGATTTAATGCCGGGACGGCCAGGCGCGGCAACCACGTTGTTTACTAACAGTATTTCAACCGGCACCATTCTGGCCGGGCTGTTGCAGGGCACGCTGGCGGAGTCATTTGGGCACTATACGGTTTACTGGCTGGCGTTGGGGCTGGTGACGTTGTCGTTTGCGCTGGCGATGCGGGTGCGCGACGTATAGCAGCAGCCTCCCGGCGAGTAACGCCGGAAGGCGTGTGATGGTTATTGCAGGAAAGCGGGCTGTTTCTGCTCGTAATCGGCGATAGCCGCATTGTGCTGCAGCGTCAGGCCGATACTGTCAAGGCCGTTAATCATGCAGTGGCGACGGAAACTGTCGATTTCAAACGCCCAGGTTTTATCGCCAGCGATAACGGTCTGGCTGGTCAAATCAACCGTAAACTGAATGCCCGGCTGGGCCGCCACCAGGCGGAACAGCTCATCCACTTCCTCTTCGCTTAAGCGTACCGGCAGCAGCTGGTTATTAAAGCTGTTGCCATAAAAAATATCGGCAAAGCTGGGGGCGATCACTACCTGAAAACCAAAATCGGTTAAGGCCCAGGGCGCATGCTCACGCGACGAGCCGCAGCCGAAGTTTTCCCGCGCCAGTAAAATGCTTGCGCCGTGGAACTGCGGTTTATTCAGCACAAAATTGGGGTTCGGCTGCGTGCCGGCGTCATCTTCAAAGCGCCAGTCATGAAACAGGTGCTGACCAAAGCCGGTACGCGTCACCTTTTGCAGAAACTGCTTGGGGATAATCGCATCGGTATCAACGTTAGCCGCGTCCAGCGGGGCGACAATGCCGGTATGTTGGGTAAATTTTTTCGCCACGATCGATTCCTCAGTTCAGTTCACGGATATCAGCAAAGCGGCCGGTTACGGCAGCGGCGGCAGCCATCGCCGGGCTGACCAGATGCGTACGTCCGCCGCGGCCCTGACGGCCTTCAAAGTTACGGTTGCTGGTGGAGGCGCAGCGCTCACCGGGATTCAGTCGATCGTTATTCATTGCCAGGCACATCGAGCAACCCGGCAGACGCCATTCAAAGCCCGCCTCAAGGAAAATCTTATCCAGGCCTTCCGCTTCCGCCTGCGCTTTTACCGGCCCGGAGCCGGGTACTACCATCGCTACCACGCCTGGCGCCACTTTGCGCCCTTTGGCGATTTCAGCCGCGGCGCGCAAATCTTCAATCCGTGAGTTGGTGCAGGAGCCGATAAAGACTTTATCGATATTCACGTCGGTCAACTTAATGCCTGGCTGCAGATTCATATAGGCCAGCGCTTTTTCCGCCGAGGCACGTTCTACCGGATCGGCGAAAGAGGCGGGATCGGGGATCTGCTGATTAACGGCAATCACCTGTCCTGGGTTAGTGCCCCAGGTGACCTGCGGTGCAATCTCGGCGGCATCCAGCGTGACCACGGCATCGAAATGCGCGTCGCGATCTGATTTCAGGGTGCGCCAGTAGTTAACGGCCTGCTCCCACTGTTCGCCCTGCGGCGCAAACTGGCGACCTTTCAGGTAGTTAAAGGTGATATCGTCGGGCGCGACCAGTCCCGCTTTCGCACCCATCTCAATGGCCATATTACATAAGGTCATGCGGCCTTCCATGCTCAGCGCTTCAATCGCCGCGCCGCAGAATTCCACGACATAACCGGTACCGCCCGCGCTACCGGTTTTACCAATAATCGCCAGCACGATATCTTTCGCCGTAATACCCGGCGCGGCCTGGCCGGTGACTTCAATTTTCATGGTTTTGGCGCGGCCCTGCTTCAGCGTCTGCGTCGCCAGCACGTGCTCCACTTCTGAAGTGCCGATGCCAAAGGCCAGCGAGCCGAACGCGCCGTGGGTCGCCGTATGCGAATCGCCACAGACGATGGTCATGCCCGGCAGCGTCATACCCTGTTCCGGGCCGATAACATGCACGATGCCCTGGAAAGGGTGGTTCAGGTCATACAGTTGCACGCCGAACTCGGCGCAGTTCTTAATCAGCTCCTGCATCTGAATACGCGCCATCTCGCCGGAGGCGTTGATGTCTTTAGTTTGCGTCGAAACGTTATGGTCCATGGTGGCGAAGGTTTTCGACGGCTGACGTACCTTACGGCCGTGTGCACGCAGGCCATCGAAGGCTTGCGGAGAGGTCACTTCATGCACCAGATGACGATCGATATACAGCAAGGGCGTCTCGTTGGGCGATTCATACACGACATGGGCATCAAACAGCTTCTGGTATAATGTTTTGCTCATTTTTTTAAACTTCCTCGGCGATAAAGCGGGCAATAATCGAACCCATTTCGTCAGTGCTGACAGACGGGCCGTCACCGGCCAAATCACTGGTACGATAACCTTCTTCCAGCGCGCGGTTAATCGCGCGTTCAATGGCGTTAGCGGCCTCATCGGCATCCAGGCTATAGCGCAGCAGCAGCGCCAGCGACAGGATTTGCGCAATTGGGTTGGCGATATTTTTACCGGCGATATCCGGAGCTGAGCCGCCAGCCGGTTCGTACAGGCCGAAACCCTGCTCGTTCAGGCTGGCCGAAGGCAGCATACCCATCGAACCGGTAATCATGGCGCACTCGTCAGACAGGATATCGCCAAACAGATTCGAGCAGAGCAGAACATCGAACTGCGCAGGATCTTTAATTAACTGCATCGTGGCATTATCGATATACATATGGCTCAGCTGTACGTCGGGGTAATCCTTCGCCACTTCACTGACGATTTCACGCCACATCACCGAGGTTTGCAGCACGTTCGCCTTATCGATCGAGGTGACTTTGCTGCGACGCTTGCGCGCCGATTCGAAGGCGATACGGGCGATGCGTTCGATTTCGAAGCGATGATAAACTTCGGTATCAAAGGCTTTTTCATGCATACCGCTGCCTTCACGGCCTTTCGGCTGGCCGAAATAGATGCCGCCGGTCAGTTCACGCACGCAGAGGATATCGAAGCCGCGCGCGGCGATATCGCTACGCAGCGGGCAAAAAGCTTCCAGACCCTTATATAAGCTCGCCGGACGCAAATTGCTGAACAGTTTGAAATGCTTGCGCAGCGGCAGCAGGGCGCCGCGTTCCGGCTGTTGAGCCGGTGGCAGATGTTCCCATTTCGGCCCACCGACCGATCCAAACAGAATCGCGTCCGCCTGTTCGCAACCGGCGACCGTCGCTGCCGGCAGCGGTTCGCCATGACGATCGATGGCAATGCCGCCCACGTCATATTCACTGGTAGTGATGCGCATGCCGAAGCGCTGACGGATCGCCTCCAGTACTTTGGCCGCCTGCATCATGACTTCAGGACCAATGCCGTCGCCCGGCAATACTGCGATATGATGAGTTTGCGTCATGGTTATACCGTTTCCTTCTGTTCAATCGATTTACGCTGCAGTTCCTGTTCTACCTGTTTGGCGCGCCAGATATTGTTTAACGCGTTAACCATCGCTTTAACCGAGGATTCAACAATATCGGTTGCCAGGCCCACGCCATGGAATTTCCGTCCGTTGTAGTCGACCACGATATCCACCTGACCCAGCGCGTTTTCGCCGTGGCCTTTCGCGGTGAGCTGATATTTCACCAGCTCGGTATCAAAGGTGGTAATACGGTTAATCGCCTGGTAAACGGCATCGACCGGACCGTTACCGGTAGCAGCCTCTGACTGGATCTCACCGCCGCAGATCATATGCACCGAGGCGGTGGCGGTAATGGCGGAGCCTGACTGGACGTTGAAATCCTTCAGCTGAAAATATTCCGGCTCTTCGTTTTGTTTATTGATGAAGGCCAGTGCTTCCAGGTCATAGTCAAATACCTGGCCTTTTTTATCCGCCAGCTTCAGGAACGCGTCGTACAGCGTATCCAGGTTGTAGTCGCTTTCCTGATAACCCATCTCTTCCATACGGTGTTTTACCGCGGCGCGGCCAGAGCGCGAAGTCAGGTTCAGCTGTACCTGATTCAGGCCGATCGACTCCGGCGTCATGATTTCGTAGTTTTCACGATTTTTCAGCACGCCATCCTGATGGATACCGGAAGAGTGGGCGAAGGCGTTGGAGCCAATCACCGCTTTATTCGCCGGGATAGGCATATTACAAATCTGGCTGACGGTCTGGCTGGTGCGCCAGATTTCGTGGTGATGAATATTGGTGTGGACGTTCATCAGGGCGGCGCGGGTCTTAATCGCCATAATCACTTCTTCCAATGCGCAGTTACCGGCGCGTTCACCCAGCCCGTTCAGCGTACCTTCAACCTGACGCGCGCCAGCCATCACCGCGGCAATAGAATTGCCAACCGCCATGCCTAAATCGTCATGGGTGTGAACTGACAAAATCGCTTTATCGATATTCGGCACTCGCTCACGCAGCGAAGCAATAATGTGGGCGTATTCATGCGGCAGGGTGTAGCCAACGGTGTCAGGAATATTGATGGTGGTGGCGCCGGCATCAATCGCTGCTTCTACCACGCGGCACAGGTCATCAATCGGCGTACGGCCGCCATCTTCACAGGAAAACTCGACGTCATTGGTGTAATTGCGGGCGCGCTTGACCATATAGACCGCACGCTCAATCACTTCCGGCAGCGTACTACGCAATTTGGTGGCGATATGCATCGGCGAGGTGGCGATGAAGGTGTGAATGCGGAAAGCCTCCGCCACGCGCAGCGCTTCATATGCAGCATCGATATCTTTCTCAACGCAGCGCGCCAGACCACAGACGCGGCTGTTTTTAATGGTGCGGGCGATAGCCTGAACGGATTCAAAGTCACCAGGGGATGAAACCGGAAAGCCGACTTCCATGACGTCAACGCCCATACGTTCCAGCGCCAGTGCAATCTGCAGTTTTTCTTTAACACTCAGACTGGCCTGCAATGCCTGCTCGCCATCACGCAGAGTGGTATCGAAAATAATGACTTGTTGGCTCATCGTATTTTTCCTTTCAGTTTGGCTTTTACCGGTTCGCCTGTGTCACGAGCATAAAAAAACCCGCGCATCGGCGCGGGTTTTTTCGTTTTGTAAGCCTGAATCAGTGACTGATTCCGCCCACACGACTACCGCGCAATTGATATGCGTTTAGTAGTAGTCCGAGTAGGCGGAATGAACAAATCATTGAATCAGGCTCCATAAATTTCTGTGCTGTTTTTATTGGTACTTGATTGCGTCAGGGATGTCAACCCTGCCTGTTACGGCGAATTGTATAAAAGGCGCTGATGAAAAAGAGATTAATGCCACAGCGGGGCAGGTCGACAGAATATATGATACTTAATGGCTCTTTTTCTATCTAATTCATTTTAAATCAATAGCTTATTTATTTATGGTGCGAAAGGTGTCTGAATGATAAGGAGTTATTAATGCAAAAGAGAAAATTTTTATGCCAAAGTTAGACCGAATCCACCGGATAAAATAGCAAAGCCAAGAGTTGTGGCAGAATATCTTACCGCCACTATTTTTTAGCTTTTTTCTTTAAGCGAATCGGTAGTAAGAAAAAAACTGACAATGATAAGTTTTTGCTATGAATAAACCGATGTGTAGCATAATGCGCTGATATTAAGCCGCTGTTTTAGCGTTTTTTCTGCCAATCAGCCGGGTTAACAGCTGAATAAAGAAAAGCGCCGGGGCGTCGTCGACAAGTTTAGGGTTTACCCAACAAGAATTCTGCGGTTATGGTAATTATCCAAAGCCAAGATAAAAATCTGCAAGGGCTTCATTCCCCCTGTACCTGCCCCTGAAAATGCATTTCAGGGTTTGAGCATTAACACACTGTTTAACTCTGCGTAAAGCCATCGCCAGGCGCTGGCCCGTTGCGCGGTGATGGTCGGTAACGGCCGGAGTAGAGAGCAAACTGAAAGCCGGGAGGCAAAAATGGAGATGTTATCAGGAGCTGAGATGGTGGTCCGATCGTTAATCGATCAGGGCGTAAAACATGTTTTTGGTTACCCCGGCGGGGCAGTGCTGGATATTTATGACGCGCTACAAACCGTAGGCGGCATCGATCATGTGCTGGTGCGTCATGAACAGGGCGCGGTGCATATGGCCGATGGCTATGCGCGCGCGACGGGGGATGTCGGCGTGGTGCTGGTCACCTCCGGTCCCGGTGCAACCAATGCCATCACCGGTATTGCGACTGCCTATATGGATTCTATTCCGATGGTGGTGCTGTCCGGCCAGGTCCCTTCTTCGCTTATCGGCTACGACGCGTTTCAGGAGTGCGACATGGTGGGCATTTCACGCCCTATCGTAAAGCACAGCTTTCTGGTTAAGCAGACGGAAGAGATCCCCACCATCATTAAAAAGGCGTTCTGGCTGGCCGCCAGCGGGCGTCCTGGTCCGGTGGTGATCGATCTGCCAAAAGATATCCTCAACCCAGCCAATAAACTGCCCTATGTCTGGCCGGAAAGCGTCAGCATGCGTTCCTATAACCCGACTACCCAGGGGCATAAAGGGCAAATTAAACGTGGGGTTCAGGCCTTGCTGGCGGCGAAAAAACCAGTGATGTATGTCGGCGGCGGCGCCATTATTTCCGGCTGTCATGCCGAGCTGCAAACGCTGGCGGAAAAGCTGAATTTACCGGTCACAAATTCATTAATGGGTTTGGGCGCGTTTCCAGGCACGCATCGTCAGAATCTGGGCATGCTGGGCATGCACGGCACCTATGAAGCCAATATGACGATGCATAACGCCGATGTTATTTTTGCCGTGGGCGTACGCTTTGACGATCGCACCACCAACAACCTGGCGAAGTATTGTCCGAATGCCACCGTACTGCATATTGATGTCGATCCGGCGTCAATTTCCAAGACCGTAGCGGCGGATATTCCGGTAGTCGGCGATGCGCGTCAGGTACTGCAACAGATGCTGGAGCAGCTGCCGGAGGGCGATACGCAGCAGGATTTCGATAGCCTGCGCGACTGGTGGCAGAGCATCGAAGGCTGGCGCGCGCGTAAATGTCTGGAATTTGACCGCAGCAGTGACAAAATCAAGCCGCAGGCGGCGATTGAAACGCTGTGGCGTTTAACCAGGGGCGAAGCGTACGTAACTTCTGACGTCGGCCAGCATCAGATGTTTGCTGCGCTCTACTATCCCTTTGAACGCCCGCGCCGCTGGATCAATTCCGGCGGCCTCGGCACCATGGGCTTCGGTTTGCCCGCGGCGATTGGTGTGAAGCTGGCGCTGCCGCAGGAAACGGTGGTTTGCGTTACCGGCGACGGCAGTATCCAGATGAATATTCAGGAACTCTCCACCGCCCTGCAGTATAACCTGCCGGTTCTGGTGCTTAACCTGAACAACCGCTACCTGGGAATGGTTAAGCAGTGGCAGGATATGATCTACTCCGGCCGCCACTCTCACTCTTATATGGAATCACTGCCCGATTTTGTGCGGCTGGCGGAGGCTTATGGCCACGTGGGCATTTCGATTTCTCATCCGGCCGAGCTGGAAGAGAAACTGGCGCTGGCGCTGGAAACAGTAGCCCAGGGACGGCTGGCCTTTGTGGATGTCAACGTAGACGGCAGCGAGCACGTTTACCCAATGCAAATCCGCGGCGGCAGTATGGATGAAATGTGGTTAAGCAAAACGGAGAGGACTTAATTATGCGTCGTATTTTATCGGTTCTGCTGGAAAACGAATCTGGCGCATTATCCCGTGTGGTCGGGCTGTTTTCCCAGCGCGGCTACAATATCGAAAGCCTGACGGTGGCGCCGACGGACGATCCCACTCTATCACGCATGACCATCCAGACCGTGGGCGATGAAAAGGCGCTGGAGCAGATTGAAAAACAGCTGCATAAACTGGTGGATGTGCTGCGCGTGACCGAGCTGGGACAGGGCGCGCATATCGAGCGAGAAATTATGCTGGTGAAAATTCAGGCCAGCGGCTACGGACGCGAGGAAGTCAAGCGCAGCGCGGAGATCTTCCGTGGGCAGATCGTTGACGTGACGCCTACGCTTTATACGGTTCAGCTGGCTGGCACCAGTGATAAGCTGGATGCGTTTCTTGGCACGTTACGCGACGTAGCGGAAATTGTCGAAGTGGCGCGTTCCGGCGTGGTGGGCGTTTCACGCGGCGATCGTATTATGCGTTAAACATACAGCGTGATAATCCATTCTGTTGCTAACCCGGCGTTCTGCCGGGTTTTTTTATTTTCTGATATGCCTCATTTTTGCCATTAAAAGCGGTTGCCCGCTGGCGCTTTCTGCGGTTAGATGTAAAAAAAAGCTAATCCTTAGCCATGCTGCGGCTATTGGCCTGCGCCATGGCATTTACCGATGTGGAGTGATTGTGAAACTGGATGAAATAGCGCGTCTTGCCGGCGTGTCGCGTACTACCGCCAGCTATGTCATCAATGGCAAGGCCAGGCAGTATCGTGTCAGCGATAAAACCGTGGAAAAAGTCATGGCCGTGGTGCGCGAGCATAATTACCATCCAAATGCGGTAGCCGCCGGACTCAGAGCGGGCAGAACACGCTCGATCGGGCTGGTTATTCCCGATCTGGAAAATACCAGCTATACGCGTATTGCCAACTATCTGGAACGTCAGGCGCGTCAGCGCGGCTATCAGCTGCTTATCGCCTGTTCGGAAGATCAGCCGGACAATGAAATGCGCTGTATTGAACATCTGCTACAGCGTCAGGTCGATGCCATTATCGTATCCACTTCGCTACCGCCGGAACATCCCTTCTACCAACGCTGGGCGAATCACTCGCTGCCGATTATTGCGCTGGACCGGGCGCTGGATCGTGAACACTTCACCAGCGTCGTCGGTGCCGATCAGGAAGATGCGCAGGCGCTGGCCGCTGAATTGCGTCAGCTGCCGATAAATAACGTGCTCTATCTGGGCGCGCTGCCTGAGCTTTCGGTTAGCTTCCTGCGTGAAATGGGGTTTCGCGAAGCCTGGCGCGACGATCCACGTCCTATTGATTTTATCTATGCCAATAGCTTTGAACGCGTCGCGGCTGCGGCGCTGTTTGAAAAATATCTGGCAGATCATTCAATGCCCGATGCGCTCTTTACCACCTCATTCGGCCTGTTACAGGGCGTAATGGATGTGACGCTGCAGCGCGAAGGACGTTTACCCACCGATTTGGCCATTGCCACCTTCGGCGATCACGAACTGCTCGATTTCCTTGAGTGTCCGGTTCTGGCTGTGGCGCAGCGCCATCGCGACGTCGCGGAGCGCGTACTGGAATTAGTGCTGGCAAGCCTGGATGAGCCGCGCAGACCCAAACCAGGTTTAACCCGAATCCGACGTAATCTGGTACGTCGCGGTAAATTAAGCCGTACTCAAGGTTAATGCTAAATAGTAAAAGGCAGCGGTCGCTGCCTTTTTTACATCTTTAAATAATTTTGCTTTTAAAATCGCCAGTAATAAAGAAAAGGGTTATTTCAAACCGACCCTGAAGCAATATTAAGTAAATTAAAGTAAAGCGGCGCAGGGCTTTTTCACACAGAACGATTTTTTATTCTGTTATGCTGTACCAGAGTTGCCGCCGCCCGCGCTCCCGGCGCAGGGCATAAGCTTTATCAGAATGTCCCTAAAATGTCGCCTGTGTCGCAAACTGTCGCCCTGCCTGATAGCGAATAAAAATTGTATTCTTTTTGCCCGTTTTTATTTTCGCTCTGATTTTTTTACCACTATTCATTAGTTTATTTTTTCATAAGCCTGCTGGTTAAGTTCATTCTTAAGTTTTGTCATTTTTATTCCTTAAGAAATAATTCCGCTTCGCCCATTGCGTGGCTTGACAATGATTTCCTCCGCTCCGTAAACTCCTTTCGTGGGAAATAGTGGGGTAAAGTGGCAAAAAAGGGTAACTGAGGGCATTTGCTGACATGTTTCGTGGCGCCACCTTAGTCAACCTCGATAGCAAAGGGCGGCTGGCCGTGCCTACGCGTTATCGCGAAACGCTGATTGAGGAGTCGCAAGGCCAAATGGTATGCACCATTGACCTCCATCAGCCTTGCCTGCTGCTTTATACCTTACCTCAGTGGGAAATTATTGAACAAAAATTATCTCGCTTATCCAGCATGAACCCTGCAGAGCGTCGCGTGCAGCGGTTGCTGTTAGGACATGCAAGCGAATGTCAGATGGATAGCGCAGGGCGCTTGTTGCTGGCCGGTACGCTCCGCCAGCACGCCAGTCTGACAAAAGAAGTGATGCTGGTTGGACAGTTTAATAAGTTTGAACTGTGGGATGAACAGACCTGGTATCAACAAGTCAGGGAAGATATTGACGCTGAGCAAGCCGCTCAGGAGCCGCTTTCAGAGCGGTTGCAGGATTTGTCGTTATAACTATGGATAATTTTATACATACCACGGTGCTGTTGGATGAAGCTGTCAACGCGCTCAATATTAAACAAGATGGCATTTACATCGATGGCACCTTCGGTCGGGGCGGGCATTCACGCCTGATCCTTTCTCAGCTGGGTGAGCAGGGCAAACTGTACGCCATTGACCGCGATCCGCAGGCGATCGCCGCCGCCGCCGCGATTGACGATCCGCGCTTTAACATTATTCACGGTCCGTTTTCGGCACTGGCGGATTACGTTGAGGCGCGCGGCTTAACCGGCAAAATCAGCGGTATTTTACTGGATTTAGGGGTTTCTTCGCCGCAGTTGGATGATGCCGAACGCGGCTTTTCTTTTATGCGTGACGGGCCGCTGGATATGCGTATGGATCCGACGCGCGGGCTGTCGGCCGCCGAATGGCTGCTGCAGGCGGAAGAGAACGATATCGCTTTTGTGCTGAAAACCTATGGCGAAGAGCGTTTCGCCAAGCGTATCGCCCGCGCCATTGTTGAACGTAATCGTCTGCAGCCGATGACGCGCACCAAAGAGCTGGCGGAGGTGATTGCCGCCGCGACGCCGATAAAGGACAAATTCAAGCATCCGGCCACGCGCAGTTTCCAGGCTATCCGCATTTGGGTTAACAGCGAGCTGGAAGAGATTGAACTGGCGTTAAAAGGCGCGCTGAGCGCGTTGGCACCGGGCGGACGCCTGTCGATTATCAGCTTCCACTCGCTGGAAGATCGGTTGGTAAAACGCTTTATGCGCGAACAGAGCCGCGGGCCGCAGGTGCCCGCCGGGTTGCCGATGACGGAAGCGCAGCTGCAGAAGCTGGGCGGTCGTCAGTTAAAAGCGCTGGGTAAAATGATGCCGGGCGAAGCGGAAGTGGCAGAAAACCCGCGCGCGCGTAGCTCGGTGCTGCGTATTGCGGAGCGTACGGCATCATGATCGGAAATGAGCGGCATAGCCTGCCGGGCGTTATTGGCGGCGACCTGCTGCGGCACGGCAAGATCCCGTTGCTGCTGCTGGTGGCCGTGTTGGTCTCCGCGGTGCTGGTAGTGACGACGGCGCATAAAACGCGTTTGCTAACGGCGCAGCGCGAACAGCTGGTGCTGGAACGTGACGCGCTGGATATTGAATGGCGCAATCTGATTCTGGAAGAGAACGCGCTGGGCGATCACAGCCGCGTTGAGCGCACGGCGACGGAGAAATTGCAGATGCAGCATGTCGACCCGGCACAGGAAAATATCGTGGTACAGCAATAAGGAATCCCGGACTCCATGAGATCCGCTACCAAAGCGCTTAAGTTGAAAAAACAGGAAGATCAGGCCAGCTTTGTCAGCTGGCGTTTTGCGTTGCTGTGCGGCGGCATCTTCCTTGCGTTGATCGGGCTACTGTTGCGTGTCGCTTATTTGCAGGTAATCAATCCCGACAGGCTGGTGCGCGAAGGCGATATGCGTTCTCTGCGCGTCCAGTCCATACCCACCGCGCGTGGGATGATCACCGACCGTGCCGGCAGGCCGCTGGCGGTTAGCGTACCGGTTAACGCCATCTGGGCCGATCCCAAAGAACTGAACGATCGCGGCGGCATTACGCTCGACAGCCGCTGGAAAGCGCTGGCGGACGCGCTCTCAATTCCGCTCGATCAGCTGGCTAACCGCGTGAACGCCAACCCTAAAGGCCGCTTTGTCTATCTGGCGCGTCAGGTTAACCCGGCGATTGGCGACTACATCAAAAAGCTCAAGCTGCCCGGCATCCATCTGCGCGAAGAGTCCCGACGCTACTATCCGGCAGGGCAGGTGACCTCGCATCTGATTGGTTTTACCAATATCGATGGACAGGGTATTGAAGGGGTTGAAAAAAGCTTCGATCGCTGGCTCACCGGCCAGCCGGGCGAAAGAACGGTACGTAAAGATCGCTTTGGCCGTGTTATTGAAGATATCTCTTCGGTAGACAGCCAGGCGGCGCATAATCTGGCGTTGAGTATCGATGAGCGCCTGCAGGCGCTGGTCTATCGCGAGCTGAACAACGCCGTCGCCTTTAACAAGGCGGAGTCGGGCACTGCGGTGCTGGTGGATGTGAACACCGGCGAAGTGCTGGCGATGGCCAACAGCCCGGCCTATAACCCCAATAATCTCAGCAATACGCCAAAAGATGTGATGCGCAACCGCGCCATCACCGACATCTTCGAACCCGGCTCGACGGTGAAGCCGATGGTGGTGATGACCGCCCTGCAGCGCGGCGTGGTGCGTGAAAACACCGTGCTGAATACGCTGCCTTATCGCGTTAACGGCCATGAAATTAAAGACGTGGCGCGCTACAACGAATTGACCCTCACCGGAGTTCTGCAGAAGTCGAGTAACGTCGGGGTATCAAAACTGGCGTTAGCGATGCCCTCCTCAGCACTAGTGGAAACATATTCACGCTTTGGATTGGGCAAACCAACCAATTTGGGGTTGGTCGGGGAAAGCAGTGGCCTGTATCCCCATAAACAAAGGTGGTCCGATATTGAAAGGGCCACCTTCTCATTCGGCTATGGGCTGATGGTTACGCCGCTCCAGCTGGCGCGCGTTTACGCCACCATCGGCAGCTATGGCATCGCTCGTCCACTGTCGATTACCAAAGTGGACCCGCCGGTACCGGGCGAACGCGCGTTTCCTGAATCGCTGGTGAAAACCGTGGTGCATATGATGGAAAGCGTGGCGCTGCCGGGCGGCGGCGGCGTGAAGGCCGCGATCAAAGGTTATCGTATCGCCATTAAAACCGGGACCGCGAAAAAAGTCGGCCCTGATGGCCGCTACGTGAATAAATATATCGCCTATACCGCAGGCGTGGCGCCTGCCAGCCATCCGCGTTTCGCGCTGGTGGTGGTGATTAACGATCCGCAGGCGGGTAAATATTATGGCGGTGCGGTGTCGGCACCGGTATTTGGCGCCATCATGGGCGGGGTTCTGCGCACCATGAATATTGAGCCGGATGCGTTGCCGACCGGTGAAAAAAATGACCTGGTCAACAACAAGAAAGAGGAATCAAGTGACAGATCGTAACTTGCGCGACTTACTGGCTCCGTGGGTGCCTGGCGCGCCGGAGCGTCCGCTTCGTGAAATGACACTGGACAGCCGTGCAGCGGCGTCTGGCGATCTGTTTGTGGCTGTAGCCGGCCATAACGTTGATGGGCGACGTTTTATTCCTCAGGCTATCGCACAGGGCGTTTCGTCGGTTATCGCTGAAGCTGCCGGCGAGGCGGAGGATGGCGAAATTCGCGAGATGCACGGCGTCCCGGTAATTTATCTGTCGCAGCTGCCGCAGCGTCTGTCGGCGCTGGCCGGGCGCTTTTATCAGCAGCCAGGCGAACAGCTGCGTTTAATCGGCGTAACCGGAACCAACGGTAAAACCACTACCACACAGCTGCTGGCGCAGTGGGCCAACCTACTCGGCGAGACCGGCGCGGTAATGGGCACCGTCGGCAACGGGCTATACGGCGATCTGATCCCGACTGAAAACACCACCGGCTCGGCGGTTGATGTGCAACATATCCTGCACTCGCTGGTGGAGCAGGGCGCGACCGTGGCGGCAATGGAAGTCTCTTCACATGGCCTGGTGCAACATCGCGTGGCGGCACTGCCTTTTGCTGCCGCGGTGTTTACTAACCTGAGCCGCGATCATCTGGATTATCACGGCGATATGACGCGCTATGAGTCCGCTAAATGGCTGCTGTTTTCTGACCATCAGATCGGCGCAGCGATTATTAATGCCGACGATGAGGTCGGGCTGCGCTGGCTGGAGCGGCTGCCCGATGCCGTTGCCGTCACCATGGCTGATAATGTGCTGCCTGGCAAACATGGTCGCTGGCTGAAAGCGACCGGGGTGCATTATCACGATAACGGCGCAACGATTCGCTTCTCCTCCAGCTGGGGCGATGGCGAGCTGGAAAGCCGTCTGATGGGCGCGTTTAACGTCAGCAATCTGCTGCTGGCGCTGGCAACGCTGCTGGCGTTGGGCTACCCGCTGGCGCAGCTGATTGCCAGCGCCCGTCAGCTGCAGCCCGTTTGTGGGCGCATGGAAGTCTTTAGCGCGCCGAACAAACCAACGGTAGTGGTGGATTATGCCCATACGCCGGATGCGCTGGAAAAAGCGCTGGAAGCGGCGCGTCTGCATTGCAAAGGCCAGCTGTGGTGTGTGTTTGGCTGCGGCGGCGATCGCGATAAAGGCAAGCGTCCGTTAATGGGCGCTATTGCCGAACAGTTTGCCGATATCGTGGTGATCACTGATGACAATCCCCGTAGCGAAGACCCGACGGCAATCGTTGAGGATATCCTCACCGGCCTGCTCGATCCGGGGCGCGCGCGCGTGATGGCGGGACGTGCAGAAGCAGTCACTAACAGCATTATGCAGGCCGGGCCGCAGGACATCGTTCTGGTTGCAGGTAAAGGCCATGAAGATTATCAAATCGTCGGCAACCGCCGTCTGGACTATTCCGATCGCGTTACCGTCGCACGTTTACTGGGGGTAGTGGCATGATTCCTGTTTCCCTGGAAACGTTGGCGCAAATTGCTAACGGCACGCTTATCGGCAGCGATCTACAGATTGCCGAGGTGACCACCGATACCCGCAAGGTTACCGCAGGCTGCCTGTTTATCGCCCTGAAAGGCGAGCGCTTCGATGCCCATGATTTTGCCAGCGAAGCGGTGGCTAACGGCGCGGCGGCATTATTAGTGAGTAAGCGCTTGCAAATTCAGGTGCCGCAGGTGGTAGTCGACGATACGCGTATCGCGCTGGGAGAGCTGGCCGCCTGGGTACGCCAGCAGGTCGATACCCGCGTGGTGGCGCTGACCGGCTCTTCCGGCAAAACCTCGGTGAAAGAGATGACTGCCGCCATCCTACGTCAGTGCGGCGAAACTCTCTACACCGCCGGCAACCTGAACAATGATATCGGCGTGCCGCTGACGCTATTGCGGCTGACCCCTGCGCACCAGTATGCGGTGATTGAGCTGGGCGCCAACCATCAGGGCGAGATTGCCTGGACCACCGGGATCACACGTCCGGAAAGCGCGCTGGTAAATAATCTCGCCGCTGCGCATCTGGAGGGCTTTGGCTCTCTGGCGGGCGTGGCGAAAGCGAAAGGTGAAATTTTCCTTGGCCTGCCGGCCAACGGCACGGCGATTATCAATGCCGACAGCAATGACCTGCCGCGCTGGCAGCCGCAGTTAACCGGGCAGCGCGTCTGGCATTTTTCCGCAGTTGAAGGGGCGGACACAGATTTTTCCGCCGCCGATGTTACGGTCACCTCGCAGGGAACGGTTTTTACCTTGCATACGCCGCAGGGCGAGGTGGCGGTACGGCTGCCGTTGCCGGGACGTCACAACGTCGCTAATGCTCTGGCGGCCAGCGCGCTGGCGCTGTCGGTGGGCGCGCCGCTTGCGGCGATTGCGCAAGGCTTAGCGACGCTACAGGCGGTACCGGGACGTTTATTCCCGATTATGCTCGGTCCGCAAAAGCTTTTGCTGGACGATAGCTACAACGCCAACGTCGGATCGATGACCGCCGCTGCGCAGGTGCTGGCGGAGATGCCAGGCTACCGTGTGATGGTCACCGGCGATATGGCGGAGCTGGGCGCGGAAGCGGTTGAATGCCACCGCCAGGTCGGCGATGCCGCCCGTCAGGCCGGCGTCGATAAAGTGCTGAGCGTCGGCACGTTAAGCCAGCATATCAGCGACGCCAGCAGCGTCGGCGAACACTTCAGCGATAAAGCGGCGCTGAGCGCACGCTTACAGGCGCTGATTGCTGAGCATCAAGTGATTACTGTTTTAGTTAAAGGTTCTCGTAGCGCCGCCATGGAGCAGGTAATACAAACCTTACAGGAGAAAGGAACATGTTAGTTTGGCTGGCCGAACATTTGGTCGCTTTTTATTCGGGCTTTAACGTCTTTTCATATTTGACGTTTCGCGCCATTGTCAGCCTGCTGACCGCGCTGTTTATCTCTCTGTGGATGGGGCCGCGCCTGATCGCCTGGCTGCAAAAATTACAGATTGGTCAGGTAGTGCGTAGCGAAGGTCCGGAGTCGCACTTCAGCAAGCGCGGCACGCCAACCATGGGCGGCATCATGATCCTGACCTCCATCACTATTTCGGTATTGATGTGGGCTTATCCTTCTAACCCTTACGTCTGGTGCGTACTCACGGTGCTGATCGGTTATGGCATCGTAGGCTTTGTGGATGACTACCGTAAGGTGGTGCGTAAGGATACGAAAGGCCTGATCGCCCGCTGGAAATATTTCTGGCAGTCGCTGATCGCGCTGGCGGTCGCCTTTACCATGTACGCCATCGGCAAAGATACCCCGGCGACACAGCTGGTGGTGCCGTTCTTTAAAGATGTGATGCCGCAGCTGGGGCTGCTCTATATCCTGCTCTCTTACTTCGTGATTGTCGGCACCAGCAACGCGGTTAACCTGACCGATGGCCTGGACGGCCTGGCGATTATGCCGACAGTTTTCGTGGCCGCAGGTTTCGCGCTGGTCGCCTGGGCGACCGGCAACATGAACTTTGCCGGCTATCTGCACATTCCTTATCTGCGTCACGCTGGCGAACTGGTGATTGTCTGCACCGCTATCGTCGGTGCCGGGCTGGGCTTCTTATGGTTCAACACCTATCCGGCTCAGGTCTTTATGGGCGACGTCGGCTCGCTGGCGTTAGGCGGCGCGCTGGGCACTATCGCGGTGCTGCTGCGTCAAGAGTTCTTACTGGTGATCATGGGCGGCGTGTTTGTCGTGGAAACGCTGTCGGTAATTCTGCAGGTCGGCTCCTTTAAGCTGCGTGGCCAGCGTATTTTTCGTATGGCGCCGATCCATCACCACTATGAACTAAAAGGCTGGCCGGAGCCGCGCGTGATCGTGCGTTTCTGGATCATTTCGCTGATGCTGGTGCTGATTGGCCTGGCAACCCTTAAGGTGCGTTAACTATGGCTGACTATCAGGGTAGAAAAGTTGTCATTATCGGGCTGGGGCTGACCGGGCTCTCCTGTGTTGATTTCTTTTTAGCGCAGGGCGTAACGCCGCGCGTGATGGATACCCGTGAGTCACCGCCTGGCCTGGATAAGCTGCCGGAGAGCGTGGAACGTCATCTGGGTTCGCTAAACGGCGACTGGCTGCTGGCGGCAGATCTGATCGTCGCCAGTCCGGGCATGGCCCTTGCGCATCCGCTGCTGATGGAAGCGGCGGAGGCGGGCATCGAAATCGTGGGTGATATCGAGCTGTTCTGCCGTGAAGCGCAGGCACCGATTGTCGCGATTACCGGCTCTAACGGAAAAAGCACCGTCACCAGCCTGGTTGGCGAGATGGCGCGTGCCGCAGGCTGGGCCGTCGGCGTGGGCGGCAATATCGGCCTGCCGGCGCTTAGCCTGTTGCAGCAGCCGGCTCAGCTGTACGTTCTGGAGCTCTCCAGTTTTCAGCTGGAAACAACTCACAGCCTGAAGGCAGCGGCGGCGACCATCCTCAACGTTAGTGAAGATCATATGGATCGTTATCCGTTGGGGCTGCAGCAGTATCGCGCCGCCAAGCTGCGGATTTATGAAAACGCGGCGGTTTGCGTGGTGAATGCCGACGATGCGCTCACCATGCCGGTACGCGGCGCCGATAAACGCTGCGTCAGCTTCGGCATCGACGTCGGCGACTACCATCTTAATCGTCAGCAGGGCAGCATCTGGCTGCGGGTGCATGGCGAAAAAGTATTGAATACCGATGAGATGACGCTGGTCGGGTTGCATAACTATACCAATGCGCTGGCGGCGCTGGCGCTGGCTGACGCGGTCAACATTCCGCGCGCCAGCAGTCTGAAAGCCTTAACCACCTTCCGCGGGCTGGCGCATCGTTTTCAGCTGGTGCATGAGCGTAACGGCGTACGCTGGATTAACGACTCGAAAGCGACCAATGTCGGCAGCACCGAAGCCGCATTAAGCGGATTACAGGCGCAGGGCACGCTGTGGCTGCTGTTGGGCGGCGATGGCAAATCGGCTGATTTCTCTTCGTTGACGCGCTACCTGCAGGGCGACGCTATCCGCGTCTGGTGCTATGGCCGCGACGGCGCGGCGCTGGCGGCGCTGCGCCCGGAAATCTCCAGCCAGACCGAAACGCTGGAACAGGCGATGCGCGCCATCGCGCCGCAGGTGCGGCCGGGCGATATCGTTCTGTTGTCGCCCGCCTGTGCCAGCCTCGATCAGTTCCGTAATTTTGAACAGCGCGGCGACCGCTTCGCCCAGCTGGCGCGGGAGCTGGGCTGATGCGTATTCCAGGCTTAGGGCTGGCGGGCGGCGTAGCAACGCGCCTGCGCGAATGGGTGATGGGCAGCCGCGAGAATAGCGATGCGGCCACTATGGTGCTGTACGATCGTACGCTGCTGTGGCTCACCTTCGGGCTGGCGATTATCGGCTTTGTGATGGTGACCTCCGCCTCAATGCCGGTAGGGCAGCGCCTGTCGGAAGATCCGTTCTTCTTCGCCAAGCGCGATGCATTTTACTTGCTACTGGCATTTGGCATGGCGCTGGTGACGCTGCGCATCCCGATGGAGATATGGCAGCGTTACAGCAATATGATGCTGCTGGCCTCGGTACTGATGCTGTTGATTGTGTTGGTGGTCGGCAGCTCGGTAAACGGCGCATCGCGCTGGATTGCGTTGGGGCCGCTGCGTATTCAGCCGGCCGAGCTTTCCAAGCTTTCGCTGTTTTGCTATCTCGCCAGCTATCTGGTGCGCAAAGTTGAAGAGGTGCGTAATAACTTCTGGGGCTTTTGTAAACCGATGGGCGTGATGGTGGTGCTGGCGGTGCTGCTACTGGCGCAGCCTGACCTGGGAACGGTGGTGGTGCTGTTTGTTACCACGCTGGCGATGTTGTTTCTGGCCGGCGCCAAGCTGTGGCAATTTTTGGCCATTATTGGCTCTGGCATCTTCGCAGTGATCTTACTGATTATTGCTGAACCGTACCGTATGCGCCGTGTGACCTCGTTCTGGGATCCGTGGGAAGATCCGTTCGGCAGCGGATACCAGCTAACCCAGTCGCTGATGGCATTCGGCCGCGGCGAATTCTGGGGGCAGGGGTTAGGTAACTCCGTGCAAAAACTGGAGTATTTACCGGAAGCGCATACCGACTTCATTTTCTCCATTATCGGGGAAGAACTCGGTTATATCGGTGTGGTTTTAGCGCTGTTAATGGTATTCTTCGTCGCTTTTCGGGCGATGTCCATTGGCCGACGCGCGTTGGAAATCGACCAGCGCTTTTCCGGCTTTTTGGCCTGCTCGATTGGCGTCTGGTTTAGCTTCCAGGCGCTGGTTAACGTTGGCGCGGCGGCGGGCATGCTGCCGACCAAGGGCCTGACGTTGCCGTTAATTAGTTACGGTGGTTCTAGTCTGATCATTATGTCGACGGCCATCGTGTTGTTGTTACGCATAGATTATGAAACGCGTCTGAGCAAAGCGCAGGCGTTTACCCGAGGTGCGCGATGAGTGGAAAGCGGTTGATGGTAATGGCTGGCGGTACCGGCGGACATGTGTTCCCGGGCCTGGCCGTTGCGCATCATCTGATGGCGCAGGGCTGGCAGGTACGCTGGCTGGGAACCGCCGATCGTATGGAAGCCGATCTGGTGCCGAAGCACGGTATCGAAATCGATTTTATCCGCATCAGCGGATTGCGCGGCAAAGGCGTGAAGGCGCTGCTGGCCGCGCCGGTGCGGATTTTCAACGCCTGGCGGCAGGCGCGCAGCATTATGAAAGCCTGGAAACCGGACGTGGTGCTCGGCATGGGCGGCTACGTCTCTGGTCCCGGCGGGCTGGCGGCCTGGAGCTGCGGTATTCCGGTGGTGCTGCATGAACAGAACGGTATTGCCGGCTTAACCAACAAATGGCTGGCGAAGCTGGCGACCAAAGTGATGCAGGCGTTTCCTGGCGCGTTTCCGCACGCCGACGTGGTGGGCAATCCGGTGCGTACCGATGTCCTGGCGCTTAGCAGCCCGGAACAGCGTTTGGCCGGCCGTGAAGGTCCGGTACGCGTTTTGGTTATCGGCGGCAGTCAGGGCGCGCGCGTGCTTAACCAGACGATGCCGCAGGTGGCGGCGCTGATGGGCGATCGCATTACGTTATGGCATCAGACCGGGAAGGGGGCGCAGAGCGAGGTTCTGGCAGCCTATGCCGCAGCGGATGGCAAGCATCGGCATAACATCACCGAATTTATTGATGATATGGCGGCGGCCTATGCGTGGGCCGATGTGGTGGTCTGCCGCTCCGGCGCGCTGACGGTAAGCGAAGTGGCGGCGGCGGGCCTGCCAGCTATTTTCGTGCCCTTTCAGCATAAAGATCGTCAGCAGTACTGGAATGCGCTTCCGCTGGAAAAAGCGGGCGCGGCCAAAATTTTTGAGCAGCCGCAGTTTACTGCGCATGCGGTGGCGGAAACGTTACAGCAGTGGGACCGACCCACGCTGATGCTAATGGCGCAAAAGGCGCGTCAGGTAGCGATTCCCGATGCCACCGAACGGGTAGCGGCAGAAGTCAGCGCCGTAGCGCGCTAACAGGATTACGAGAAGGTACTGCGGTACCGACAGGCAAAAGAAACGATGAATACTCAACAACTGGCGAAACTGCGTTCTATCGTGCCCGAGATGCGTCGCGTCCGGCACATTCACTTTGTCGGCATCGGCGGTGCCGGCATGGGCGGTATCGCCGAAGTGTTGGCCAATGAAGGTTATCAGATTAGCGGATCCGATTTAGCGCCTAACGCCGTCACGCAGCATCTGACCGCGCTGGGTGCCACGATCTATTTTCACCATCGCCCGGAGAACGTGAGCGACGCCAGTGTGGTGGTAGTCTCCAGCGCGATTACTCAGGATAACCCGGAGATTATCGCGGCGCGTGAAGCGCGTATTCCGGTGATCCGCCGCGCGGAGATGTTGGCCGAGCTGATGCGTTTCCGCCACGGGATTGCGGTGGCCGGCACGCACGGCAAAACGACTACCACGGCGATGGTAACCAGCATCTATGCCGAGGGCGGGCTCGATCCTACTTTCGTCAACGGTGGTTTAGTTAAGGCGGCGGGAACGCATGCGCGCCTGGGCAGTAGCCGTTACCTGATCGCGGAAGCGGATGAGAGCGATGCCTCCTTCCTGCATCTGCAGCCGATGGTGGCGATTGTGACCAATATCGAAGCCGACCATATGGATACCTATCAGGGCGACTTTGAGAATCTGAAGCAGACGTTTATTAACTTTCTGCACAACCTGCCGTTTTACGGCAGGGCGGTGCTTTGCGTAGATGACGCGGTAATCCGCGATCTGATTCCGCGCGTAGGGCGCCAGATCACCACCTACGGCTTTAGCGAAGATGCTGACGTGCGCATCGAAAATTACGAGCAGCACGGCGCGCAGGGCCACTTTACGCTGGTGCGTCATGACAAACCGCTGATGCGCGTTACGCTTAATGCCCCGGGGCGGCATAACGCCTTAAACGCGGCGGCGGCGGTCGCGGTCGCCACGGAAGAGGGCATCGACGATGACGAGATCCTGAGCGCGCTGGAAAGTTTCCAGGGCACCGGCCGTCGCTTCGATTTCCTCGGCGAGTTTCCGCTGCAGCAGGTAAACGGCACCGTTGGCTCCGCCATGCTGGTGGACGACTACGGCCACCATCCGACCGAAGTGGACGCCACTATCAAAGCGGCGCGGGCGGGCTGGCCGGATAAAAAACTGGTCATGATTTTCCAGCCGCACCGTTATACACGCACGCGCGATCTTTATGATGATTTCGCCAACGTGCTGTCGCAGGTAGATGTGCTGCTGATGCTGGATGTCTATTCCGCCGGCGAGACGCCGATCCCGGGCGCCGACAGCCGTTCGCTGTGCCGGACGATCCGCGGACGCGGCAAGGTGGATCCGATCCTGGTGCCGGATCACGATGCGATCCTCGATTTCCTTGCCCCGACGTTAAGCGGCAACGATCTGATCCTGGTTCAGGGCGCGGGCAATATCGGTAAGATTGCTCGTCGACTGGCTGACCAAAAACTGAAACCGCAGACCAATGAAGAGGAACATCATGGCTGATAAAGTAGCGGTACTGCTGGGTGGTACCTCCGCTGAACGCGACGTCTCGTTAATGTCTGGCGAGGCGGTTATTGCGGGTCTGAAAGAGGCGGGCATTGACGCATATGGCGTTGATCCGCGTGATTTCCCCGTGATGCGGTTGAAAGAAGAAGGTTATACGAAAGTGTTTATCGCCCTGCACGGTCGCGGTGGTGAAGACGGTACGTTACAGGGCGTGCTCGATTTCCTGCAGATCCCCTATACCGGCAGCGGCGTGATGGCTTCAGCAATCACCATGGACAAATGGCGCTCCAAGCTACTGTGGCAGGGCGCGGAACTGCCGGTTGCACCCTATGTCTGGATCAATCGCCAGCAGATGGAAGCGGGCATGGATGATGCGCTGGTGCAGCGTATCGCCCAACTGGGTATGCCGCTATTTGTTAAACCCAGCAGCGAAGGCTCCAGCGTCGGCATTTCACGCGTTAATCAGCCGGCCGATCTGCCCGCGGCGCTGGAAGAAGCGTTTCGTCATGACGACGACGTGCTGATTGAAAAATTCATCAGCGGTCCGGAATATACGGTCGGCATACTTGGCGAGCAAATTTTGCCGTCGATTCGTATTCAGCCGGCCAGCGACTTCTATGACTATGAAGCGAAATACATTTCTGACGATACTCAGTACTTCTGCCCAAGCGGTTTAAGCGTCGAGAAAGAGGCGGAACTGCAGGCGCTGGTGTTAAATGCCTGGCGCAGCCTGGGTTGTAGCGGCTGGGGACGTGTGGATGTAATGATGGATGGCGACGGCACCTTTTATCTGCTGGAGGTCAATACCTCTCCAGGCATGACCAGCCACAGTCTGGTGCCTATGGCGGCGAAGCAGGCGGGAATGAGCTTCTCCCAGCTGGTAGCGCGTATTCTGGAGCTGGCCGACTAAGATGTCGCAGGCGGCTCTGAACGTACGTCGGGACGCGCAAGAGAAAGCGAAAGCGCGTACCGGTCGCAGCAATGGCTCTCGGTTAGCAGGCATTTTGTTTCTGCTGTTGGTGCTCGGCACGATGTTGGCGGGCGGCTTCGTGGTGTTGAAGTGGATGAATGACGCTTCACGCCTGCCGCTTTCCAGGCTGGTGGTGACGGGAAAAACCCATTACACCACCAACGACGATATCCGTCAGGCCATCTTGTCGCTGGGGGCGCCCGGCACTTTTATGTCACAAGATGTAAATGTGATACAGCAGCAGATTGAACGTCTGCCGTGGATTAAACAGGTCAGCGTACGCAAGCAATGGCCGGACGAATTAAAGATTCATCTGGTTGAGTATGTGCCGGTAGCGCGGTGGAATGATTTACATATGGTTGATGCGGAAGGCAAATCTTTTAGCGTACCGGCTAACCATATCGGCAAAGAAACGCTACCGTTGCTGTATGGCCCCGAAGGGAACGAGCAGGATGTACTGGCTGGCTATCGCCAAATGAACGCGGTGTTGGCGGCCAGCAAGTTTAGCGTAAAAGCAGCATCAATGACCGCTCGTCACTCCTGGCAGCTGGTCACTGGCGACGATGTACGTATTGAGCTGGGCCGTAGCGATAACATGAAGCGTCTTAAGCGGTTTATTGAACTCTGGCCAAGGCTCCAGCAGCAGGCCGCCGCGGAGAACAAACGCGTCAGTTATGTCGATTTGCGCTATGACTCCGGCGCTGCCGTTGGCTGGGCTCCGGCATTTATTGAGCCTCAGGACAGTAATCAGCAACAGAATCAGGCACAGGCTAAACAACAATGATCAAGGCGACGGACAGAAAACTGGTAGTAGGACTTGAGATAGGCACCGCCAAGGTCGCCGCTTTAGTAGGGGAAATTCTGCCCGATGGCATGGTCAATATTATTGGGGTCGGCAGTTGTCCGTCCCGCGGTATGGATAAAGGCGGCGTAAACGATCTGGAATCGGTGGTGAAATGCGTGCAGCGCGCCATCGATCAGGCGGAACTGATGGCGGATTGTCAGATCTCCTCCGTTTACCTTGCTTTATCCGGCAAACATATCAGTTGTCAGAACGAAATCGGGATGGTTCCGATTTCTGAAGAGGAAGTGACGCAGGAAGATGTTGAAAACGTGGTGCATACCGCTAAGTCGGTGCGCGTGCGTGATGAGCATCGCATCCTGCATGTGATTCCGCAGGAGTATGCAATCGACTACCAGGAAGGGATTAAAAACCCGGTTGGCCTGTCGGGCGTACGCATGCAGGCAAAAGTGCATTTGATCACCTGTCACAACGATATGGCGAAAAATATCGTTAAGGCCGTTGAACGTTGCGGCCTGAAAGTTGACCAATTGATTTTTGCCGGTTTGGCATCAAGCTTTGCCGTGCTGACCGAAGATGAACGCGAACTGGGCGTCTGCGTGGTCGATATTGGCGGCGGCACCATGGATATCGCGGTCTATACCGGTGGCGCGCTGCGTCATACCAAAGTAATCCCTTACGCGGGGAACGTGGTGACCAGCGATATCGCCTATGCCTTCGGCACGCCGCCGACCGATGCGGAAGCGATTAAAGTTCGCCACGGTTGCGCGCTGGGCTCGATTGTCGGCAAGGATGAGAACGTTGAAGTGCCAAGCGTGGGCGGACGTCCGCCGCGCAGCCTGCAGCGTCAAACCCTGGCTGAGGTGATTGAGCCGCGTTATACCGAGCTGCTGAACCTGGTTAACGATGAAATCCTGCAGCTGCAGGAGCAGTTACGCCAGCAGGGCGTTAAGCATCACCTGGCGGCAGGTATTGTGCTTACCGGCGGCGCGGCGCAAATTGAAGGGTTGGCCGCCTGCGCGCAACGCGTATTCCATACGCAGGTGCGCATCGGTCAGCCGCTGAACATTACCGGCTTAACGGATTACGCGCAGGAGCCTTACTACTCAACGGCGGTGGGGCTGCTGCACTACGGAAAAGAGTCTCATCTGAGCGGTGAGGCGGATGTTGAAAAACGTGCGTCAGTTGGCAACTGGTTTAAACGTATCAACAGCTGGCTGAAAAAAGAGTTTTAATTTTTCTAAAAGGGGATCATGCTAGCACTATTTTATGATCTCCAGGCGACAGGCACATAACGGAGAGAAATTATGTTTGAACCTATGGAATTAACCAACGACGCGGTGATTAAAGTCATCGGCGTCGGCGGGGGCGGCGGCAACGCCGTCGAGCATATGGTCCGCGAGCGTATCGAGGGCGTTGAGTTCTTCGCGGTGAATACGGACGCCCAGGCGTTGCGCAAAACTGCAGTTGGCCAGACCATCCAAATCGGCACCAACATTACTAAAGGTCTGGGTGCAGGCGCGAACCCTGAAGTGGGTCGTACTTCTGCAGAAGAAGATCGTGAAGCGCTGCGTTCCGCGCTGGACGGCGCGGATATGGTATTTATCGCAGCCGGCATGGGTGGCGGTACCGGTACCGGCGCGGCGCCAGTAGTTGCGGAAGTGGCGAAAGACTTAGGCATCCTGACCGTTGCGGTGGTAACCAAGCCGTTTAACTTCGAAGGCAAAAAGCGTATGGCGTTTGCCGAGCAGGGCATCGCCGAGCTTTCTAAGCACGTTGACTCGCTGATCACTATCCCGAACGACAAGCTGTTAAAAGTATTGGGCCGTGGCATTTCACTGCTGGATGCATTCGGTGCCGCTAACGACGTGCTGAAAGGTGCGGTACAGGGTATTGCCGAGCTGATCACCCGTCCGGGTCTGATGAACGTCGACTTCGCTGACGTGCGCACCGTGATGTCCGAAATGGGCTATGCGATGATGGGCTCCGGCGTGGCCTGCGGCGAAGACCGTGCGGAAGAAGCGGCAGAAATGGCGATTTCCAGCCCGCTGCTGGAAGATATCGACCTTTCCGGCGCGCGCGGCGTACTGGTTAACATCACCGCCGGCTTCGACCTGCGTCTGGATGAGTTTGAAACCGTGGGTAACACGATCCGCGCATTCGCATCGGATAATGCGACCGTGGTTATCGGTACTTCTCTGGATCCGGAAATGAACGATGAGCTGCGCGTCACCGTGGTGGCTACCGGGATTGGTATGGACAAGCGTCCGGAAATCACCCTGGTAACCAACAAGCAGGCGACCAGCCAGCCGGTTATGGATCATCGTTACCAGCAGCACGGTATGTCGCCGCTGCCGCAGGAGCAAAAGCCCGCAGCTAAAGTGGTTAACGATCAAAGCTCGCAGCCGGGCAAAGAGCCTGATTACCTGGATATTCCGGCCTTCCTGCGTAAGCAGGCGGATTAGGAATAACCTGAGAATTGGGATTCTCCGCTCTTTGTGCTAAAATGTTCGCCCGTCAGTGATATAGACTGACGGTCGGATGATATTTTGCGAGATAATACGATGATCAAACAACGGACATTAAAACGTATTGTTCAGGCGACTGGCGTCGGTTTGCATACCGGCAAAAAGGTCTCTCTGACGTTACGCCCTGCGCCGGCTAATACCGGGGTCATCTATCGTCGCACTGACTTGAATCCACCGGTTGATTTCCCGGCTGATGCAAAATTCGTGCGCGACACCATGCTAAGTACCTGCCTGGTGAATGATGAAGGCGTACGTATTTCCACCGTAGAGCACCTGAACGCCGCTCTGGCTGGCCTTGGCATCGACAATATCATTGTCGAAGTGAATGCGCCTGAAGTGCCAATTATGGACGGCAGCGCCGCGCCTTTCGTCTACCTGTTGGTTGACGCAGGCGTCGAAGAGCTGAACAGCCCGAAAAAATTCGTGCGTGTTAAACAAGCTGTGCGTGTTGAAGATGGCGATAAGTGGGCAGAGATTAAACCCTATAACGGTTTCTCGCTCGACTTTACCATCGACTTTAAACATCCGGCGATTGATTCCAGCTCGCAGCGCTATCAGCTGAACTTCTCTACGGAAGCGTTCATGCGTCAAATCAGCCGTGCGCGAACCTTCGGCTTTATGCGTGAAATCGAATACCTGCAGTCCAAAGGCCTGTGCCTGGGCGGTAGTTTAGATTGCGCGATAGGTTTAGACGATTTCCGCGTACTGAACGAAGAAGGTTTACGCTTCGAAGATGAATTCGTTCGCCACAAAATGCTGGACGCCATTGGTGACCTGTTTATGTGCGGCCACAACATTGTAGGTGCGTTTTCCGCCTATAAGTCGGGCCATGCGCTGAACAACAAGCTGTTGCAGGCGGTGCTGGCGAAACAGGAAGCCTGGGAATGGGCGACCTTTGAAGACGAAGCTGAACTGCCGGTGGCATTCAAGGCAACAAATCTGGTTCTGGCGTAATTCGCTATAACCTTTTAAAACGACTGGTAGCGCTGGCTCACTCTCTCCGGCCAGCAATACCAGTCGTTTTTGTTTCTGCGTTCGCTGCGCATTATTTGCGCCGTTAGCGATCGGAATGCTGCTGTTTTCTTCTCCTCCCGCTACGATCTGATGTTTAACGCGCGCAATAATGGTAAGATTTGCCCTCGCTAAAGGCGGCAACCGGCCTGACACGCCAGATGGAACAGAGCCGCTAATTATTCATTGAAGAAGGGCAGGTCGCTACCTGCCAGACGGAAACCGTTGTGATCGCTATTTTTCACCGTTGGCGACAATTAGGCAGGCGTTACTTTTGGCCGCATCTGTTATTTGGCATGGTGGCGGCAAGCCTTGGCCTGCCTGCTGCGCACGCCCAGAACGCTGAGCAAAGTAACCGCCCTGAAGCCACAGCGAAAAAACTGATTACCAGCGCCGTACGGGTCGATAATCTCGTGCTGCTGCAGGGCAATGCCCGTCGCGCCAACTTTAGCGTGGATTACTGGCATCAGCATGCCATCCGCACCGTTATCCGCCATCTCTCTTTTGCGCTTGCGCCACAAAATCTGCCTGATGCGGAAGAAACTCTGCCGCTCGCCGTGCAGAAGCTGGCGCTGCTGGATACGCTTAACGCGCTGCTCACGCACGAGCCGCGTCAACCGGTCATTATTCGCCATACGCAGCAGCCTGCGGTTTCCGTTACGCCCGATTATCATATCGGCATCTGGCTGGCCCAGGTGCAGGGCATCCGCGCGGGTCCTTACATTCTCAGCTAAAGCCTGAGCACGCCTTAATCCATAGACTATAAAAATGAGCCGCAAACACGGCGGTCAAGATGAGAATGTATTTATTATGCTAACTAAGTTGTTAACCAAGGTATTTGGCAGCCGTAACGATCGTACGCTGCGTCGCATGCGTAAAACGGTTGAAATCATCAACAAGATGGAGCCGGATTTCGAAAAGCTCTCTGATGATGAACTGAAAGCGAAAACCCAGGAATTCCGCGCGCGTCTGGAAAAAGGCGAAGAGCTGGATAGCCTGATCCCGGAAGCCTTTGCTACCGTTCGCGAGGCCAGCAAGCGCGTTTTCGGCATGCGCCACTTTGACGTTCAGTTGATTGGCGGCATGGTGCTGAACGATCGCTGTATTGCTGAAATGCGTACCGGTGAAGGTAAAACGTTGACCGCAACCCTGCCTGCTTATCTAAATGCCTTAACCGGTAAAGGCGTACACGTGGTTACCGTCAACGATTATCTGGCCCAGCGCGATGCGGAAAATAACCGTCCGCTGTTTGAGTTCCTTGGTCTCTCTGTGGGTATCAACCTGCCGGGCATGCCAGCGCCAGCCAAGCGCGAAGCCTACGCTGCCGATATTACCTACGGTACCAATAACGAATATGGCTTCGACTACCTGCGCGACAACATGGCGTTCAGCCCGGAAGAGCGCGTACAGCGTAAGCTGCACTATGCGCTGGTGGATGAGGTGGACTCCATCCTTATCGATGAAGCGCGTACCCCGCTGATTATCTCCGGCCCGGCGGAAGACAGTTCTGAGCTCTATATCAAAGTAAACAAAATCATCCCGCACCTGATCCGTCAGGAAAAAGAAGATTCAGATACTTTCCAGGGCGAAGGTCACTTCTCCGTGGATGAAAAAGCCCGTCAGGTGCATCTTACCGAGCGCGGTCTGGTCGCGATTGAAGAGCTGCTGGTGCAGGAAGGCATCATGGCGGAAGGCGAGTCGCTCTATTCGCCGACCAATATTATGCTGATGCATCATGTTACCGCCGCTCTGCGTGCCCATGTGCTGTTTACGCGCGACGTTGACTACATCGTTAAAGATGGCGAAGTGGTTATCGTCGATGAGCATACCGGCCGTACCATGCAGGGCCGCCGCTGGTCAGATGGTTTGCATCAGGCGATAGAGGCAAAAGAAGGCGTTGAGATTCAGAATGAAAACCAGACGCTGGCCTCGATCACCTTCCAGAACTACTTCCGTCTGTATGAGAAGCTGGCCGGGATGACCGGTACGGCGGATACCGAAGCGTTTGAATTTAGCTCTATCTACAAGCTGGATACGATTGTTATCCCAACCAACCGTCCGATGGTGCGTAAAGATCTGCCCGATCTGGTCTACATGACGGAGAAAGAGAAGATCGATGCGATCATCGAAGATATTCGTGAGCGTACCACCAACGGTCAGCCGATCCTTGTGGGTACGATCTCGATCGAAAAATCTGAAGTGGTATCCAATGAGCTGACGCGTGCCGGCATTAAGCACAATGTCCTGAACGCCAAGTTCCACGCACGTGAAGCGGATATCGTGGCGCAGGCCGGCCAGCCGGGCGCGGTGACCATCGCTACCAACATGGCGGGCCGTGGTACTGACATTATGCTGGGCGGTAGCTGGCAGGCTGAAGTGGCCGCGCTGGAAAACCCGACCGAAGAGCAGATTGCAGCGATCAAAGCGGCCTGGAAAGAGCGTCATGATGCGGTACTGGCATCGGGCGGTCTGCATATTATCGGTACCGAGCGTCATGAATCGCGTCGTATCGATAACCAGCTGCGCGGCCGTTCCGGCCGCCAGGGCGACCAGGGTTCATCCCGTTTCTATCTGTCGATGGAAGATGCGCTGATGCGTATTTTCGCCTCCGATCGCGTATCGAATATGATGCGTAAATTGGGGATGAAGCCGGGCGAAGCGATTGAGCATCCGTGGGTCACCAAGGCGATTGCTAACGCGCAGCGTAAAGTGGAAAGCCGCAACTTTGATATTCGTAAGCAGCTGCTGGAATATGATGATGTGGCCAACGATCAGCGTCGCGCTATTTACTCGCAGCGTAATGAGCTGCTGGACGTCTCCGACGTTAGCGAAACCATCAATAGCATCCGCGAAGATGTGTTTAAAGCTACTATCGATAGCTATATTCCGCCGCAGTCGCTGGAAGAGATGTGGGATGTGGCCGGGCTGGAAGAGCGCCTGAAAAACGACTTCGATCTTGATATGCCGATTAGCCAGTGGCTGGATAAAGAGCCTGAGCTGCATGAAGAGACGCTGCGTGAGCGTATCCTGACGCAGGCGAAAGAAGAGTATCTGCGTAAAGAAGAAGTGGTTGGCGCCGAGATGATGCGTAACTTTGAGAAAGGCGTAATGCTGCAAACGCTGGATTCACTGTGGAAAGAGCATCTGGCGGCGATGGACTATTTACGTCAGGGTATTCATCTGCGAGGTTATGCGCAGAAGGATCCTAAGCAGGAATACAAACGCGAATCTTTTGCGATGTTCGCAGCGATGCTGGAATCCCTGAAGTATGAGGTGATCAGCACCCTGAGCAAAGTACAGGTTCGTATGCCGGAAGAGGTTGAGGCGATGGAAGCGCAGCGCCGTGAAGACGCTGAGCGACTGGCACAGCAGCAGCAGCTAAGCCACGTTGACGATGAAACCGAAGCGGCCGCCGCGCTGGCAGCTGAAACCGGCGAGCGTAAGGTAGGGCGTAACGATCCTTGCCCGTGCGGTTCAGGTAAGAAATACAAGCAGTGTCATGGCCGCCTGGCCTGATTAAGCTAACAGTGAAAAGGGAGCCGCAAGGCTCCCTTTTTTATTGATCCGCATTGCGCGGCGCGGATGACGGCACTTACTTATCCAGCCTTCTTGCTAATCTATCCTTCATTCGGACAAATTTCTTTGTAAATCAGCAGGCTAATTAAAGGAACCGTTAAAGTTTTTAGCGGCCTGGCAAGCTATACTCGGCTGTGTGGAAAACTGACGCCTAAGGATGGCAAGAGCATGAGCAGCCTTTATCTCAACGTGGATCACATCACCGGGGAATCTCAGGACGCGCATCATATGGGTTGGATAGATGTGCTTTCTTATAGCTGGGGAAACAGGCGCGGCGCGGCAAGCAATGCGTTAGTTAATTATCAAAATTTAACGGTCCATACGCTGATTGATAAAGCTACGCCGGTGATGCTTCTCTACGCTTCTAACGGCAATCGCATCCGTAAAGTCGAGCTGTCAGCCTGTAAGGCGGGTTTTGGCGCCATCGAATATTACCGCATTACGCTGGAGAATGTTTTTGTAGCGCAGATGGTATTAAATGACAGCGGCGAGCTGCCCAGCGTTGAATATGAATTTGAGGCGGACAGGGTGAAAATGCAATACTGGGAGCAAACGGCCAGAGGCGGGAAGGGCGCGGAAACCCGCTACGGCTGGGATATAAAAAACCACCGCTCGGTTTTTTGACTAGCGCTTGCCCTTAGTGAATGAGCTTTATATCTAATTTAGCCCAGTGCCAACAAAGTGCTGGGATAGTTACTGTTGTTAAATCTCTCCGGCTGGCTATTTCTCTATCCATTTAACTATTTTCACACATAAATGGATGACTAAAAATAGTGATAGCAACATTAGCGTTCCCCAGTATTCCATAAAATAAGCGCAATAAATAGCGCCCAGGAAAATCAATAATAAAACAGGAAGGCAGTCTTCTATGAAGTATTTAAAAAAAGTAACTTTAAAAAACCTTAAAATGGCCATTAGCATTATTTATAACCCTTAACTATTTTTATTAAATCTTCCGTCGTTATAGGGGAGCCCTCTTGTACCCGATCGATAATTTTGCTCATAACCGGCTCAACATATATATAAAGCATTTCAATATTTTTACTATAAAGGATTTTGTAGAAACAATAGTCTATTTCTTTCAGGCGACGGGCGGCCATGGCTGCCTTTTGGACCTTTCCATAAAATTGGAATACACTGAAGCCAGTATACAAATTCTTGTTTAATCTGATTCTTTTGGTGAGGTGAAAATCTGAAGATCCAAGTAAAATTTTCGCTAGCGTATATGACAGGACGTATTTTGTTGCTTTATCATTGACTGTGTCAGAAATAAGTCCTGATGTTTTTATGACGGATTCTTGTAATAAGTAATGACTAGCTTGTTGAAAAAGATAATCGATATAGTAAATGAAAATATCAAGGATGACATCTTTCCTTTTGTATAACTCTTTCAGGGCTTTTATCATCCTCACATCTTCTGACTTTAACTGCCGGCAAACATCATGATGTTTATCAATAAAGCAGCTTGAGTACCAGGAGATACGCTCCGCACCATGATAAATATCATCCAGCGTTTTTCCGGCGGAAATCAAAGATTGCTGGATGCCTTTTTCCAACGATTGCGCTATTTTCCTCTCAGCGAGCAATTGCCATTTTAAATAAAGCGAAACATTCATTGTGTATCATCCATAATAAAATAAACGCTGGCATTATACCGCTTAAAAACAGTTGCGCATTAATTAACCAGTTAACGAGGCCCATTTGGCGTGGCGTTAAATAGCAGAAAGAGCAACGAACAGGGCGGTGGAGGGGCGAGATAAGCCGCCCGTAACTGATGCCGGGACGGTATAAAGCGTAACAAAATCAGGCTATACTGCCCCTCATTCCATTAACAAGGATGCGAAAATGAAACATCTTCAGGTCGCTGTTGGCATCATCCGTAATGCACAGCAGGAAATCTTTCTGACGCGCCGTCCGGCCAGTTCGCATATGGCGAATATGTGGGAATTCCCGGGTGGAAAAATTGAGCCGGGCGAAACGCCTGAGCAGGCGCTTAAACGTGAGCTGCTGGAAGAGACCGGCATCGCCGTCATCGCGGCCACCGCGTTTGGCAATGCCGATCATACCTATCAGGATGTGCGCGTAACGCTGCACTTCTTTCTGGTTGAACAATGGCAGGGTGAACCGTGGGGGCGGGAAGGGCAGCCGCAGCGCTGGGTGCCGCAGCGTGAGCTGATCGCGGACGAATTCCCGCCAGCGAATCACAAACTGGTGGCGCGCCTGCTGGCCGAAGCGCGCGCGTAATTATGGGCAGCCTCGCTGCCCTGAATCTTAGTGGCGAGGAATATCCTCTTCGCTCCAGTCATCGCTATCTGACAGATCGTTACTGCTGGCGATGCGTTTCTCTTCAGCAGCCCATTCGCCCAAATCGATTAACTGGCAACGCTTGCTACAGAAGGGACGAAACGGGCTTTGTTCCCCCCAGATAACCATCTTGCCGCAGGTAGGGCAGGCGACCTTAGTAATATCATTGTTCATCATTGCACCTCTAACAACAGGCCAGCTCGAAATCGAGACGTGCCGGGATTTCGCCACGTTCGCTATCAAGTGGTAAAAAACGAATCGCATAGCGGGTCTTGTGGCCCGAAACCTGCGGGTAAAGACTGGCTTCCAGTGCCAGCTGCAGACGCAGCAAATCCGCGCCTTCAGCGTTATCCTGATAAAAGCCGTTCAGGCTGGTTTGATGGCGGAAAACGCCGGACTGACGAATCAATTCCAGAATCATAAACAACGCCTGACGTAGTGGATCCAGCGTTGCCATCCAGCTGGCGACCTGTGTATCTCGCAGCGACTGGTCGAGATGTAGCCAGACGTGCAGCGTCGGCAAATCAAAACTGCAACAGCCGCCAGGAATGCTCAAACGCTGGCGCACCAGTGCTATAAGACGATCTTCACGCAAAGCCTGACCGATACGCGGCGCCGCCATTAGCTCGCTGGCGCGCGATTTTAACTGCTGGCGCAGCGCCTCTACGCGCTCTGTGTCCACGCCCGGTACATCGCTCCATGCCAGCAGTTTTTGCTGCTGACGCTCCAGCTCTTTTAAAATTTCGGTACGCAGCTCCCCGCGCTCAAAAACATCTAACAGCTCGCTGATATTGCGGAAAAATGTCAGGGCGCTAAGGTGATCGGTGATATCGACGCTGGCCTGGAGCTGCTGAAGCAAAAACTCAATTCTTAGCCAGGTACGCATTTTCTCATTTAACGGATGTTCGAAAAGAACGATTTTACTCATGCTGTTAATCCTGTTTTATCGCCCCGGCCAGCGCCAGATAACGCTGATTCAGTTCGGCGACCAGCGGTAACACCTCATGAGGCTGCCCGCTGTTTTCAATGATGTCATCCGCTACGGCCAGTCGCGCCGCGCGCGTGGCCTGAGCCGCAATAATTTTTTCAGCCTGTTCGCGCGTAATCCCATCCCGTACCATGGTCCGTTCAATTTGAACCTCAGGTTCGACGTCCACCACCAGTACGCGATCGGCCAGCTTTTCCAGGCGGTTTTCCACCAGCAGCGGCACAACCCACAGGCACCAGGGCGAGCGGGCCGCTGCCAGCTGTTGACGCGTCTCAGCGTGGATCAATGGATGTAATAACTGATTTAACCAGGTTTTATCAGCCGGAGAGTTAAAGATAGTCTGACGCAGCGCGGCACGATTTAGCGTACCGTCCGCATGAAGCATTGCCGGACCGAAGCGCGTTGCGATTTCGCTCAGCGCGGGCTGGCCTGGCTCTACCACCTGACGGGCAATGATATCCGCATCGATAATTTCTACACCATACGCGGCAAACGCTGCGGCAACGGTACTTTTTCCACTGCCGATTCCACCGGTCAGCGCAACTGTGTAAGGCATCTCTCAGTTCCTGCTTCGCCTGTAAACGCCGGGCTGTCCGCTATAAACCTTTAGCGGCGGTAATCCATTTTGCAATGGCGATCACATTAACTATCTTCAGGTAAATTTAGCGGATTGTAGCGTACTTAAAGCTGTTTTCGCAGTCTTGTACGCGCGTTTTTAGCGCGTATGATAACGTCACTGGAGCTGGCAGCAGCACCCGATCGTCCGATCGTCGCCAAAAACCCAGGAATGATGTTATGCGTATTGAAGAAGATTTAAAGCTTGGTTTTAAAGATGTACTGATTCGTCCCAAGCGTTCTACTCTGAAAAGCCGCTCACAGGTGGAGCTGAGCCGTCAGTTTACTTTTAAGCACTCCGGCATCGCCTGGTCTGGCGTCCCGATTATTGCCGCTAACATGGATACCGTGGGCACCTTCCGCATGGCGGAAGTACTGGCCAGCTTTGATATCTTAACTGCGGTGCATAAGCACTATAGCGTTGATGAATGGCGCGCCTTTATCCAGCGCGTACCAGAACAGGTTCTGCAACATGTGATGGTCTCCACCGGCACGTCAGATGCCGACTTCACTAAGCTGCAGGCGATTCTGGCGCTTTCACCCGCGCTTAAGTTTATCTGTATCGATGTAGCGAACGGCTATTCCGAACATTTTGTGCAATTTCTGCAGCGTGCGCGCGAAGCCTGCCCGGATAAAACCATCTGCGCCGGTAATGTGGTCACCGGCGAAATGGTCGAAGAGCTGATTCTCTCAGGGGCGGATATCGTAAAAGTAGGGATTGGTCCTGGCTCGGTATGCACCACGCGCGTAAAAACCGGCGTGGGTTATCCGCAGCTCTCGGCAGTGATCGAGTGCGCAGATGCCGCTCATGGCCTGGGCGGACAGATCGTCAGCGATGGTGGCTGTTCGGTGCCGGGCGACGTGGCGAAGGCCTTCGGCGGCGGCGCGGATTTCGTGATGCTCGGCGGCATGTTGGCTGCGCATGATGAATGCGAAGGGCGCGTGGTTGAAGAAAACGGCGAAAAATTTATGCTGTTTTATGGCATGAGCTCTGAGTCGGCGATGAAGCGTCACGTGGGTGGCGTAGCGGAATACCGCGCAGCCGAAGGTAAAACGGTTAAACTTCCTCTGCGCGGCCCGGTAGACGCCACGGCACGCGATATTCTCGGCGGCCTGCGCTCCGCCTGCACTTACGTAGGCGCCGAGCGGCTGAAAGAGTTAACCAAGCGCACCACCTTTATTCGCGTGGCGGAGCAGGAGAACCGCGTTTTTAACCGCTAACCGATCGCCTCGCCCAGATTAAAGATGGGCAGATACATCGCGATCACCAGGGTCCCGACAATGGCGCCGGTAATGATCATCATTACCGGTTCCAGCGTCGCCGCCAGCGTATCCGCCAGTTCATGCGTTTGGTTTTCATGCCATTGCGCCAGACGCGCCAGCAAATCATCCAGCGACCCCGATTCCTCACCTACTTTGATTAGCTGCCGACAAAGCGGCGTAAAAAGCGCGCTATCGGCGATCGCCTGATGCAGCTGTGTGCCGTTGGCTATCCGCTGCTGTAATTGTTGCACCGTTTCACGCCATAGCAGTGGCGTAAGGGTTTGCTCAACCGCCTGTAGCCCTTGCAGCAATGGCAGACCCGCCTGCTGCGTTAAGGTGAGAGTAGTAAAGATCTGACTTAACAGGCTGCCGCGCCACAAGGTTGCTAACAGCGGTATCCGCAGCAGGCAGCGTTGCTCATGGCGCTGCCAGCCGGGCTGACGCTTACGTAGATAGCGCCACGCGGCAAACAGCCCCGCCAGAGCCACGACCAGCGGAACGAATAGCCGTTGCAGGCCAGCGGACAGCGCCAGCACGGCAGCGGTGAAAGCGGGCAGCGGCGCGTTAAACGCATGATAGATTGCCACGAACTCAGGCAGCACCAATAACAGCATGCCCACCGCCACCGCCAGGGCCACCAGCAAAATAAAGCCAGGATAGCGCAGCGCCGTAATCACCTTTTTCTGTAAGCGCAGCTGCCTTTCCTGTTGGCTGGCCAGCTGCGAGCAGCACCGATCCAACTGACCGGTCAGTTCACCAACCTGCATTAATGCCGCATAGAGCGGCGGAAAGATCATCGGCCACTTTGCCAGCGCGGCAGAAAAAGGGGTGCCCTGAGCCACCTCTTCCTGCAGCGCCAGCAGCAGGGCGCGCCAGCCCGCATGAGGCTCGCCCTCGCTTAACAGCCGCAGCCCAACGGAAAGCGTTAAGCCTGCCTTTAACAGAGTTGCCAGCTGATGCATCAGCGCAATTTTTTGCTGCGCCTTCCAGTCCCGGGCGCGGTAATACCTGCCGCGTTTACAGGAGAGCGGCAGCAGACTTTGCTGCGCCATTATTGCCATAATTTGCTGCCTTTCCGGTAGCAGCCAGCTCCCCATGATGATTTCACCTTGCGGATTCATTGCCTGCCAGTGCCAGAGACGACAGTTAGCCATGATCCGCGCCTATTACCCGATAGACTTCTGCCAGAGAGGTTTCCCCGCGGTTCACTGCGTTCAGCCCTTCAACAAACAGGCTGTTAAGCGATTGGCGCTGAGCCAGCAGGCTTAACGTTTCGCTACTGGCGTTTTCAGCAATGGCCGTTTGTAGGTCGCTATTTATCGGCAATATTTCAAACAGCGCCAGTCGGCCATAATAACCAGAGAAGCAGTGATCGCAGCCCGCCGCCTGCCAGGTTTGTAGTTGACCGCTCCAGCCTGGGGTAGGCAGCGTCTTCATTTGTTCTGCCGGTGCGCGGCAGTGAGGGCAAAGGCGACGTACCAAACGTTGGGCGATAATCAGGCGCAGCGCTGAAGCCAGCAGATAACCTGGAATGCCCATCTGCCTGAGACGGGCGAGCGTTTCAGTGGTGGAGTTGGTATGCAAAGTGGATAACACCAGATGTCCGGTTTGCGCCGCCTTGACCGCTATCTCGGCGCTTTCCACATCACGGATTTCACCCAGCATAATCACGTCCGGATCCTGGCGCAGCAGGGCGCGCAATACGCGTTGAAAATCGAGCCCGGCGCGAGGATTGATCTGTGTTTGATTGACGCCCGACAAGGGTATTTCCACCGGATCCTCAACGCTACACACATTGCTTCCTGGCTGATTAAGGGCGCTCAGGCCGCTGTAGAGCGTAAAGGTTTTGCCGCTGCCGGTGGGGCCGGTAACCAGGATCAATCCCTGCGGCTGGGCCAGCGCGTGGCGAAAATGCGTTAACGCGGCAGGGGGCATGCCCAGTTTTTCCAGCGCCAGATCCTGCGATTCGCTTTGCAGCAGACGAATCACCGCTTTTTCCCCGGCGCGAACGGGCAGGGTTGAAAGCCGAAAAGCCGCCTGGGTTCCCTCCAGCTGCAACGTAAATTGCCCATCCTGCGGCAGCCGTCGTTCAGCGATATCAAGATTGCCCAAAATTTTAAGGCGGGCGATCAGCGCCGCCTGCTGGTTTGCGCTGATGGTTTGCAACAACTGCAATACGCCGTCAATGCGTAAGCGAACCCGCACGCCCGCCGCGCAGGGTTCGAGATGAATATCTGAGGCGCGGCGCTGAAAAGCCTGTAGCAGAATATGATCGACTAATGAGGTAATGGTTTCCGGCACGCTTTCCCCGCTGTCGCTTTCCTCCTGTTGATATTGTTCCATCCGCGCCTGCGGCCAGCGCTCAATCTGTACGCTGCGCTGGCTGGTAAAACGCAGCGCTTCCAGCATCTCGGGTGTGGGTGTGCCTGCCAGCGCAACGGTAATGGTCGTCGCGTCCTGGTTTAGCAGCAGCGCCTGATAGCGGCGGCACAACTCGTACAGGGTGTTTTCAGCCTCACTCATTCTGCCTCCTCACTATCATCAAAGCGGAAAACAGCGCGGCAGTTATCTTGCAGGCTGCTGTTGCTGCTGTCACAGCTGCGTTGCCAGTTCATCTGACCTTCATTGGCTTGCCATTGCGGCGTCAGCGTCACGGTTAATCCATTCAGGCTCTCCTGCCCGGTGAGCCTGATGGTACCCGAGGCGACGCTTACCGTAGAGACATAGCGCGACCCTTTGGCGGCTGGCACGCCGTTGCTGCCCGCACTACAGCCAGCGGTGGCGCCATGCTCAACGGCGCAGAGTTCCACCGCCGTTTTATAAGGCAACATGGTTTGCAGCATATCGGTAAGGGCGGCCTTTTGCAGATAGCTCTGGTACGCCGGCATGCCGATAGCGCTGAGTATGGCGACGATCCCAATCACGATCATCAGTTCAATTAGCGTAAATCCCTGTTGTTGCATCGTTATCCCTCCCGTTGAATACCTGCCGACGTTAAACAGCGGCAGAAAGGATCGCGAGGGGAGAATCGACAAACAGGAAGTTGGCGTGGAGAAAAGTAGAAGGCGTTACAGCGAAGGACGGGTTAGCTGGAAGCGGGATCGCATATTTAGCCGATCCCGCAGGGAATACGGCGCATATCTGGCGCCAGGCAAAGATTTAATGAAAGCGCATCGAAAGGTCCAGCGCGCGGACATGTTTGGTCAATGCGCCTACCGAAATATAATCCACGCCGGTTTCCGCAAACAGGCGTAACGTCTGATCGGTGACATTACCGGAAACCTCCAGCAGCGCGCGGCTCTGGTTGATGTTTACCGCTTCGCGCATTTGCTCAACGGTAAAGTTATCCAGCATGACAATATCGGCCCCGGCAGATAGCGCCTGCTCCAGTTCATCCAGCGTTTCCACTTCAACCTCTACCGGCACATCCGGGCGTAGCCACAGCGCTTTCTCAACGGCCTGGCGAATAGATCCGCTGGCGATGATATGGTTCTCTTTAATCAGAAAGGCATCGGATAAACCGAGGCGGTGGTTCTCGCCGCCGCCACATAAAACGGCATATTTCAGGGCGGTACGCAGGCCGGGCAGGGTTTTTCGCGTATCCAGCAGGCGGGTTTGCGTGCCTTCCAGCAGCGTAACATAGCGTTTCACTTCGCTGGCGATACCGGAGAGCGTTTGGACAAAATTAAGCGCGGTACGCTCTGCGCTAAGCAGCAGGCGTGCCGGACCGGCAACGTCAAACAGCTTCTGTTCCGGTTCGATAACGTCACCATCGGCAACGTACCAGGTGATCCGTGCCTGATTTCCCAGCTGAATAAACACTTCCTCTACCCAGCGTTTACCACAGAAAACACCGGCTTCGCGTGTAATCACGGTGGCCTGTGCCTGTTTGTCTGCAGGCAGCAGACTGGCGGTAATATCGTTATCGGCATCTGTTTCAACGCCGAGATCTTCGCGTAATGCCTGCTCTACGCTAGCTGGAATATCATCTTCGATACGTGAAAGCAGCGCCGCGCGTCGGCTTTCTGGATTATAACGTCGCTGTGTCATCGGGTTCCCTTCATGATTTTTGGCGTAGGCTTACTGTAGCCTGAACGGCGCGCAGGTACCAGTAGAGGGTAAAAAAGTTTAGTGTGCTAAACAAAAGTGACGTAAGAGTTTTAAAGGTGGCGCTTTTGCCAGCGCCAGGGTATTGGTGAATAAATTCAGTCGCAAAGGAAGCTCAGCATGTTCTCTTTAACCTGCCCGCAAAAAGGCCTGCCGGTGACCGGACGGCATCTGTTAACCGATATTTCGCTGCCGGCGCTGGTGGTGCATCAAAGCGCGCTGGAGCATAACCTGCACTGGATGCAGGCCCTGGCCGATCGCTACGGCGCCGTACTGGCGCCGCATGGAAAAACCACTATGACCCCCGCGCTTTTTCGTCGCCAGATAGCGGCTGGCGCGTGGGGGATTACGCTGGCGACTGCCGTACAAAGCGCGGTTGCCGCAAAAGAAGGGATTGAGCGCATCCTGATGGCTAACCAGCTGATCGGGCGCGCCAATATGCAGATTGTGGCGGACATGCTGCGTCAGTATCGGATAGATTTTTACTGCCTGGTGGATAGCGTTGAGAACGTACGGCAGCTGGGGCAATTTTTTGCCGCGCAGCAGTTAACGCTCCAGGTGCTACTGGAGTTGGGCGTCGCCAACGGGCGCTGCGGCTGCCGTAGCGATGCGCAAATCCAGGCATTGATTGCCGCCGTACAGGCTGAACCGGCGCTGGAACTGTGCGGCGTTGAAGGCTATGAAGGGGTTATTAGCGGCGAGCAGCCGCAGGTGGATGATTTTATTGACCGCCTGGTCACGGTGGCGCTGACGTTAAAACGCGCAGGGGCTTTTAGCCGGGCGCAGCCGTTGGTTACCGCTTCCGGCTCCGCCTGGTACGACCGCGTCGCGCAGGCGTTCTCTCAACAACAGGCGCGCGATGCTTTTCTTACCCTAATGCGACCCGGCTGTTATCTGGTGCACGATCACGGCATTTATCAACAGGCGCAACAGGGCGTGCAGGCCCGTCAGCCCGAGCTGAAAGAGGCGCTGCTGCCCGCGATGGAAATTTTTGCCTGCGTGCAGTCGGCGCCGGAGCCGGGCAGGGTGATTGTGGCGCTGGGCAAGCGCGATATTGCACATGATGATATGCCGGTGCCGTTGCGCGTCTGGCAGGGCGATGCCATACAGCCGGTCGCGCTGGATACGCGCTGGCGCGCCGTTAAGTTGATGGATCAGCATCTGTTTTTACAGGGGCCGATGGAACATTCCCTGCAACCGGGAGACATTATCGCTTTTGGCGCGTCGCATCCCTGCCTGACCTTCGATAAATGGCGCTATTTCTGTCTGGTCAATGAACAGCTGGAGGTCACCGAGGTGCTGGAGACCTGTTTTTAACAGTGGCACAAGGAATGTAAAGAGAGTGACAAATTCATGTTAGGCTGTGGAAAAAAACGAACAGGAGACCCAGGCATGGAGTTAAAAGATGGCTGGCTATTGGGCGTTCGCCATGTGCCGTCACCGCATTTCAATATCCGCCCGCAGGAGGAGATTCCCAGCCTGCTGGTGGTGCATAACATCAGCCTGCCGCCCGGCGAGTTTGGCGGTCCCTGGATCGATGCGCTGTTTACCGGCACGCTGGATCCTGCGGCACATCCTTATTTTGCGGAGATTGCCCATCTGCGGGTCGCCGCTCACTGCCTGATCCGGCGCAATGGCGAGATCGTGCAGTATGTTCCTTTCGATAAGCGCGCCTGGCATGCGGGCATATCGTGCTGGCAGGGCCGGGAGAACTGCAATGATTTCTCGATTGGGATTGAACTGGAAGGAACCGATACGCAGGCCTATACCGATGCGCAATATCACGCTTTACAGGAGGTGACGCATCTGCTGATGCAGCATTATCCGATTACACCTGCACAAATTACCGGGCACAGTGATATCGCCCCGGAGCGTAAAACCGATCCTGGCCCGGCATTTGACTGGGCTCGCTTTCTGCGCGGCTTGCCGGATGCCGCCAGCTTACATTTACCGGAGCGGAATGCATGACGCTTTTTTCCTTGTTACTGGTTTTAGGGTGGGAACGCCTGTTTAAAATGGGTGAGCACTGGCAGTTGGATCATCGGCTGGAGCCGTTTTTCCGGCGACGCCGTCATTTTTCGCTATGGCGTACCCTCGCCATGACGTTGGTGGCGATGCTGGTGGTATTGGTCATTATTTTATCGCTGCGCGGATTGTTTTTCGGCGTGGTGCAACTGCTATTCTGGATCGTCATTGGGCTGCTGTGTATCGGCGCGGGCTCGGTAAGGCTGCATTACCATGCTTATCTGAAGGCGGCCAGCCACGGCGATGCCAATGCCTGTGGCGCGATGGCGGAAGAGCTTACGCTGATCCACGGCATGCCGGTAGAGTGCAATCAGCAGGAGACGTTGAAAGAGCTGCAAAACGCGCTGCTGTGGATCAATTACCGCTTTTATCTCGCGCCGCTGTTTTGGTTTGTCGTCGGCGGCGTTTACGGGCCGGTGCTGCTGACTGGCTACGCCTTTCTGCGCGCCTGGCAGAGCTGGCTGGCGAAGCATGCTACGCCGCTTGAGCGCGCCCGTTCCGGCATCGATCGTATTTTGCACTGGGTAGACTGGCTACCGGTTCGGTTGGCGGGCGTGGCGTATGCGCTGCTGGGCCATGGCGAGCGAGCGTTGCCAGCCTGGTTTGCGGCTTTAAGCGACGTGCGTCGCCCGCAGTATCAGGTATTGACTCATCTGGCGCAGTATTCGCTGGAGCGCGATGAGCGCTGGGACAGCGTGGAAACGCCACGGATAGCCGTGGCGTTAGCCAAAAAGGTCTCGCTGGTGATTGTGGTGGTGGTAGCGCTACTGACCATTTACGGCACGCTGGTTTAACAGCGTATCGGCTGGCGGCACGCCGAAGTCCGGCATGCCGTTAGCATCCCAGCGGATATCTTTAATACGGGTATGACGGTTCGGGTCCCACAGCGGGTCGCCTTCGATTTCCGTATAGTTGCGGGCGTGATAGACCAGCAAATCATTGCCCGCCTCATCCAGGGTAAAGCTATTGTGGCCCGGCCCGTACTGGCGGTTCTCCCAGCTGGTGGTGAAGACTGGACGGGCAGATTTGTTCCACTGGGCCGGCTGCATCGGATCGTCATCCACATCGATCCACAGCAGCCCCAGACAGTAATTTTCATCCGTTGCGCTGGCCGAATAGCTGACAAATAGCCGGTTACCGTGACGAACCACCGCAGGCCCTTCGTTCACGCTAAAACCGGCGCATTCCCACTCATACTCAGGACGGCTGAGCATCACCGGCTTACCTTTTAGCGTCCAGGGATTTTCCAGCTCTGCCAGGTAGAGGTTGGAGTTGCCCGGAATCGCCGGATCTTTTTGCGCCCACAGATACCACTGCTTGTCCTGATGACGAAACGTGGTGGCATCCAGTGAAAAACTGTCAATAGGCGTACGGATGCGGCCGCGATCCTGCCAGTTTCCCCTTAACGGATCGGCATCATCACAGGTCAGAGCATACATGCGATGCTGAAACAAACCTTCTTTAATTTCCCGACTGGGCGCAGCGGCAAAATAGATCACCCACTGACCGTCAATATGATGAATTTCCGGCGCCCAGATCAGCGCGCTCATCGGTCCGACATCGGGCTTACGCCATACGACGACCGGCTGCGCTTCCGCAAGGCCGATAATGGACTCGGCGCAGCGCAGCTCAAGGCGATCGTATTCAGGAACGGAGGCGATAAAGTAGTAGCGATCCTGATAGCGTAAAATAAAAGGGTCCGCTCGCTGTTCAATTAACGGGTTGGGCCACTGGATCATGATGCCGTTCCTTCTGGTTTGATATCAAAAGCATTGCCTTCGCGCAGCGCGCTCAGCTCACGATAGTTTTCCCGCCGTTTCGCCAGATCCTGCTGAATAGTTTGCATCAGATGACGATCGACTTTTAACAGACGCACAACGCCTGCGGTAATCAGGTAGCCGATGCCGGGGATCACGGTAAACAGCAGCACAATACCGTTCAGCGCGCTACTGCCTTGCTGCTTAGCTCCTGCATCGTAACCATAAAATGAGAGCAGGAAACCGACCATCGCACCCGCTACCGCCAGGCCGACCTTCAGGAAAAACAGATTTCCGGAGAAGCTGATGCCGGTAATGCGTTTGCCGGTTTTCCATTCGCCGTAATCATCCACATCCGCCATCAGCGACCAGTGCAGCGGGGAGGGGATTTGGTGCAGGATATTCAGCAGGAAATACATCAGTGTAACCAGCACCGTGGCCTGCGGGTTAAGGAAGTAGAAGCCGCAGGAAAAAATAGCCAGCGCGATATTGGTCCAAAAAAAGACTTTCAGCTTACACCAGCGGTCGGTCATGACTTTCGCCAGCGTACTGCCGATCATCATGCCTACCACGCCAAGGCTGATAAACAGCGTGGCGAAGTGGGTAGATTGTCCCATCACCCAGGTGACGTAATACATGGTGGCTGCCATGCGAATAAAGCCGGGACAGACGTTGCAGAAGGTCAGCAGCAAAATACGCACCCACTGATCGTTTTTCCAGACGTCACGCAGATCGTTTTTCAGATCGTCATTGCTGGGCACGGCAGGGCGGATACGTTCACGTACGTTGGCGAAGCAGTAAAGGAACATCAGCAGCCCGATAACCGCCATCACGCCCATTGCCATCTGGTAGCCCCGCGCCCGATCGCCGCCGCCGAACCATTCGGTCATCGGCAGCAGGGTAAGCGACAGGATCAGCGTCGCGATGCCCACCATGACAAAGCGGTAGGACTGGCAGGAGACGCGTTCATGGGGATCGTTAGTAATCACGCCGCCCAGCGAACAGTAGGGGATATTAATCGCCGTATAGGCCAGCGACATCAGGAAGTAGGTAACAAAGGCGTAGACGACTTTGTATTCGTAGCTCCAGTCCGGCGTGGTAAACATCAGTACGCTGAATACCACATACGGAACGGAAACCCACAGCAGCCAGGGACGAAAGCGGCCCCAGCGGCTTTGGGTACGATCGGCAATCGCGCCCATAATGGGATCGGTTACCGCATCCAGTACGCGTACTGAAAGCAGCAACACACCGACCAGCGCCGGGGCGAGGCCAAATACATCGGTATAGAAGTAGTTAAGGAACAGCATAATGGCGCCGCCAATCATATTACAGCCAGCGTCGCCCATGCCGTAACCCAGCTTTTCTCTAAAAGAAAGCGCAGAGCCGTTCATCATTTTATTCTCCCACTGAGCAGTGGAATGATTATTGCGGCTTAACGATTGCCGGGCTAATACGGGTTGGTCATCAAGATGGACAAAATAACTGCGAAGAGAAAAGTGTGAAGGGCGTAACGATTAGCGCAGAGAAAACCGGGCGCAGACGCGCCCGGTAAATCATTAGCTTCGCTGCGAGCGGTTTTTGATGGCGTAGCCAACCGCCAGCACCACCAGCCAGACCGGGATAAGCCAGACCGAAATGGCCATGCCCGGCGTCATCAGCATGATCACCAGAATCGCGGCCATAAAGAGCAGGCAAATCCAGTTACCGACCGGATAGAGAATCGCGCGGAAACGCGTCTGCACGCCCTGGCGATCTTTCGCCTTACGGAATTTCAGATGCGCCAGGCTAATCATTGCCCAGTTAATCACCAGCGCCGAGACCACCAGCGCCATCAGTAGGCCAAAGGCCTCGCCCGGCATCAGGTAGTTAATCAATACGCAAATCGCCGTTGCCAGCGCCGACACGCCCAGCGCCACATAGGGAACGCCGCGACGGTCAACCTTGAGCAACGCCTGCGGGCCGCTGCCCTGTTTCGCCAGGCCATAGAGCATCCGGCTGTTGCTATAGACGCAGCTGTTATACACCGACAGCGCCGCCGTCAGGAACACCACGTTCAACACGTTGGCCACCAGCGTTTCGCCAAGGTCGTGAAAGATCATCACGAACGGACTGCTTTCGCCCACCACTTTGGTCCAGGGATAGAGCGAGAGCAGCACCGCCAGCGAGCCGATATAAAAAATAAGGATGCGGTAGATCACCTGATTAGTTGCGCGCGGAATGCTTTTCGACGGGTCGTCCGCTTCGGCGGCGGTAATACCCACCAGCTCCAGACCGCCGAACGAGAACATAATCACTGCCATCGCCATCACCAGTCCGCTAATGCCGTGCGGGAAAAAGCCGCCCTGCGCCCAGATATTGCTGACCGAAGCCTGCGGCCCGCCCTGACCGCTAAACAGCAGCCAGCCGCCGAACAGAATCATCCCAACGACCGCGACCACTTTAATAATGGCGAACCAGAATTCCATCTCGCCGTAAACTTTAACGTTAGTCAGGTTGATGGCGTTTATCAGAACGAAGAACAACGCGGCGGTAGCCCAGGAGGGAAACTCCGGCCACCAGACCTGGATATACTTGCCAACGGCGGTAAGCTCGGCCATGGCGACCAGCACATACAGTACCCAATAGTTCCAGCCGGAAGCGAAGCCGGCAAAATTGCCCCAGTATTTATAAGCGAAGTGGCTAAAGGAACCGGCTACAGGCTCTTCGACCACCATTTCGCCCAGCTGACGCATAATCAGAAAAGCGATAAACCCGCCGATGGCATAACCTAATAATACCGATGGCCCGGCCATTTGGATGGTTTGCCCAATTCCCAGAAACAGGCCGGTACCCACGGCACCGCCTAATGCAATCAGCTGAATATGGCGGTTTTTCAATCCGCGCTTCAGCGTATCGCCCTGCTGTTGTTCCATAAAAACCCTCGTGTTTGTCCTTCGCCTTCCCTGAAGAGTTGGCGCAGTCATGCCTGCGGTGAATCGGTACGCTTGTATGGTTACCGTTACGCTTTGTGTATTGTTTATTTTACAGGGTGGTTTAGCGCAAATTGCCTGCGGTGCTACCACGACGCCAAGAATAATGTTAAGCGCGTACGAATGCACCTGCTTTCTCTGCCTGTCGACGACGGCCAATAAAAAACATTGCTATCGTCACGTGGGCTTTTCTTTTTTGTGCCATTTAATTCGCATAAAGACGAATAGCTTTCGCTTATGACATAAAATGAGATTCGGGTCTAAGCCCGTGTAAGGTTTGGTAAAAATCAGCGGGTAAATTTAGCGTTCTGCGGTAAATAACGCATTTTTATAGCGGTTTTTTATCGCTTTAGTGAGGTGATCTTCGCCCCGCTTCTGGCAGATGCCATATAGACAGAAGGTGAATACTTTGTTACTTTAGCGTCACTTTTTTTAAATTGGTATTACCAATTTACTTCGGCGCCTGGCAGAAGAAGGGACAATGGCCTACAGTAAGATTCGCCAACCAAAGCTCTCGGATGCAATTGAGCAACAGCTTGAGTCCCTGATTATGGAGGGAACGCTGCGTCCGGGTGAAAAGCTTCTCCCTGAGCGGGAGCTGGCTAAGCAGTTTGACGTTTCTCGCCCCTCTTTGCGCGAAGCGATACAGCGTCTGGAGGCAAAAGGGCTTCTGCTGCGTCGTCAGGGCGGTGGCACCTTTGTTCAGAAAAGCCTGTGGCAAAGTCTGAGCGATCCTCTGGTAGCGCTACTCGCCGATCACCCCGAATCCCAGTTCGACCTGCTGGAAACCCGTCATGCGCTTGAAGGTATCGCAGCTTATTACGCTGCGCTGCGCGGAACCGAAGAGGATCTGCAGCGCATACGCGATTGCCATTTGGCCATCCAGCATGCCCAGCAAAGCGGCGACCTGGATGCCGAAGCCGATGCAGTGATGCAGTATCAGATTGCCGTAACAGAAGCGGCGCATAATGTGGTGCTGCTGCATTTGCTACGCTCAATGGGCCCGATGCTGGAAAAAAACGTTCGACAGAACTTTGAATTGCTCTACTCACGCCGGGAAATGCTGGCGCAGGTAAGCAGTCATCGCGCCAGTATTTTTGAGGCGATTGTGGCCCGCGAGCCGGAAAAGGCACGCGAAGCCTCACACCGCCATCTGGCGTTTATTGAGGAGATATTGCTGGACAGAAGTCGGGAGCAGACGCGTCGTGAACGCTCCCTGCGTCGTTTACAGCAACGTAAGGAATAGCGCGTAAACTGATATAACCATAGATTTTGCAGGGTTAAACAATCCACCCGGCAAAACAAAAGGGATACGCGGCAACTAACGACGGGCCTGTCTCCTTGCATTTTGAACTGAAGCAGAATGCAGGGAGACAGGCTCCAGACAATTCAACGTATTAGACACAGATAAGGAATACCCCCATGTCAGAACGTTTACATAATGACGTGGATCCGATCGAAACCCGCGACTGGCTACAGGCGATCGAATCGGTCATCCGTGAAGAAGGTGTTGAGCGTGCGCAGTTCCTGATCGATCAGGTACTGAGCGAAGCGCGTAAAGGCGGCGTAAACGTCGCTGCAGGCTCTGCTGTCAGCAACTACGTTAACTCTATCGCCGTTGAAGAAGAACCGGACTATCCGGGCAATACCTCTCTGGAGCGTCGTATCCGTTCCGCAATTCGCTGGAACGCCATGATGGCGGTACTGCGTGCGTCGAAAAAAGATCTGGAGCTGGGTGGCCACCTCTCATCTTTCCAGTCTTCGGCGACCATTTATGAAGTCTGCTTTAACCATTTCTTCCGTGCGCGCAGTGAGAAAGATGGCGGCGATCTGGTTTACTTCCAGGGCCATATTTCTCCGGGCGTTTACTCACGCGCCTTCCTTGAAGGTCGTTTGACTGAAGAGCAGATGAACAACTTCCGTCAGGAAGTGCACGGCAAAGGCCTCTCTTCCTATCCGCATCCTAAACTGATGCCGGATTTCTGGCAGTTCCCGACCGTTTCTATGGGCCTGGGCCCGCTGTCGGCGATCTATCAGGCGAAATTCCTGAAATATCTGGAACACCGCGGCCTGAAAGATACCTCTGCGCAGACCGTTTACGCTTTCCTTGGCGATGGCGAAATGGATGAGCCGGAATCCAAAGGCGCCATCACTATCGCGACGCGCGAGAAGCTGGATAACCTGGTCTTCGTCATCAACTGTAACCTGCAGCGTCTGGATGGTCCGGTAACCGGCAACGGCAAGATCATCAACGAACTGGAAGGCATCTTTGGCGGCGCCGGCTGGGAAGTGATCAAGGTGATTTGGGGCAGCCGTTGGGACGAACTGCTGCGCAAAGATACCAGCGGCAAGCTGATCCAGCTGATGAATGAAACCGTTGATGGCGATTATCAGACCTTTAAATCGCGTAACGGCGCCTATGTGCGCGAGCACTTCTTCGGTAAATATCCGGAAACCGCTGAGCTGGTGAAAGATATGTCCGACGACGAGATTTTCGCGCTGAACCGCGGTGGTCACGATCCGAAGAAAATCTATGCGGCGCTGAAAAAAGCGCAGGAGACCAAAGGCAAGCCGGTGGTGATTCTGGCGCATACCATTAAGGGTTATGGTATGGGCGATACCGCAGAAGGGAAAAACATCGCTCACCAGGTGAAGAAAATGAACATGGAAGGCGTGCGCTACGTTCGCGATCGCTTCAATGTTCCGGTTACCGATGAAAACCTGGAAACGCTGCCGTACGTCAAATTCGAAGAAGGGTCTGAAGAGTACAACTACCTGCACGGCCAGCGCCAGAAGCTGGGTGGCTATCTGCCAAGCCGTCAGCCGAACTTCTCCGAGAAGCTTGAGCTGCCGACTCTGGAAGATTTCGCGCCGCTGCTGGAAGAGCAGAACAAAGAAATTTCTACCACCATCGCCTTTGTGCGTGCGCTGAACGTGATGCTGAAGAACAAGTCGATCAAAGATCGTCTGGTGCCGATCATCGCTGACGAAGCGCGTACCTTTGGTATGGAGGGCCTGTTCCGTCAGATCGGTATTTACAGCCCGAACGGCCAGCAGTACACGCCGCAGGACCGTGAGCAGGTTGCTTACTATAAAGAAGATGAGAAAGGCCAGATTCTGCAGGAAGGGATCAACGAGCTGGGTGCAGGCGCGTCCTGGCTGGCTGCTGCGACCTCTTACAGCACCAACAACCTGCCGATGATTCCGTTCTACATCTATTACTCAATGTTCGGCTTCCAGCGTATCGGCGATCTCTGCTGGGCAGCGGGCGACCAACAGGCGCGCGGCTTCCTGGTCGGCGGCACCTCCGGTCGTACTACGCTGAACGGCGAAGGCCTGCAGCATGAAGATGGTCATAGCCATATTCAGGCGCTGACTATCCCGAACTGTATCTCTTACGATCCGGCTTATGCTTACGAAGTCGCGGTGATCATGCAGGACGGCCTGACCCGTATGTACGGCGAAGCGCAGGAAAATATTTACTACTACATCACCACGCTGAACGAAAACTACCACATGCCAGCCATGCCGCAGGGCGCGGAAGAGGGTATCCGTAAGGGTATCTACAAGCTGGAAACGCTGGAAGGCAGCAAAGGTAAAGTACAGCTGCTGGGCTCTGGCGCGATCCTGCGTCACGTACGCGAAGCCGCCGAGATTCTGGCGAAAGAGTACGGTATCGGCTCTGATGTTTACAGCGTAACCTCCTTCACCGAACTGGCGCGCGACGGCCAGGATTGTGAACGCTGGAACATGCTGCATCCGACAGCAGAAGCGCGCGTGCCGTATATCGCTCAGGTGATGAATGATGCGCCGGCCGTAGCCTCTACTGACTACATGAAACTGTTTGCTGAACAGGTTCGCAGCTATATCCCGGCCAGCGATTATCGCGTACTGGGTACCGACGGCTTTGGCCGTTCTGACAGCCGTGAAAACCTGCGTCACCACTTCGAAGTGGACGCATCCTATGTGGTGGTTGCAGCGCTGGGTGAACTGGCTAAACGCGGCGAAATCGATAAGAAAGTGGTGGCGGACGCCATTACCAAATTCAATATCGATGCAGATAAAGTCAACCCGCGTCTGGCATAAGAGGTAAAGATTAATGGCTATCGAAATTAATGTCCCGGACATCGGCGCAGATGAAGTTGAAGTGACCGAAATCCTGGTAAAGGTTGGCGACAAGGTTGAAGCCGAGCAGTCGCTGATCACCGTTGAAGGCGACAAGGCCTCAATGGAAGTGCCTTCGCCGCAGGCGGGCGTGGTCAAAGAGATCAAAGTCAACACCGGCGACAAAGTGGAAACCGGCTCGCTGATTATGATTTTTGACGCCGAAGGCGCAGCAAATGCTCAGCCAGCGCCGGCCGCAGAGAAACCGGCTGACGCTCAGCCTGCGCCTGCCGCTGCGGCAGAAAGCAAAGAAGTGAATGTCCCGGATATCGGCAGCGACGAAGTCGAAGTGACCGAGATCCTGGTGAAAGTGGGCGACAAGGTTGAAGCTGAGCAGTCGCTAATCACCGTTGAAGGCGATAAAGCCTCAATGGAAGTGCCGGCGCCGTTCGCGGGTACGGTTAAAGAGATCAAAATCAACACCGGCGATAAAGTCAGCACCGGCTCGCTGATTATGGTCTTCGAAACTGCGGCTTCTGGCAGCGCAGCGGCAGCGAAACCGCAGGTGAAAGAGGAAGCGGCGACTGCGCCGGCGGCCTCTGGCGGTTCAGCCACCAAAGAAGTGAATGTGCCAGATATCGGCGGCGACGAAGTTGAAGTGACCGAAATCCTGGTGAAGGCGGGCGATAAAGTCACCGCCGAGCAGTCGCTGATTACCGTTGAAGGCGACAAGGCTTCCATGGAAGTGCCGGCGCCGTTCGCGGGCACGGTTAAAGAGATCAAAATCAACACCGGCGATAAAGTCAGCACCGGTTCGCTGATTATGCTGTTTGAAGTGGAAGGCGCTGCGCCAGCGGCGGCTCCGGCTCCGGCTCCGGCGCAAAAAGAAGCGGCACCGGCAGCGAAAGCTGAGCAGGCAGCTCCGGCGGCATCCGCGCCGGCGAAAACGTCCGGTAAAGATGAGTTCGCTGAGAACGATGCCTACGTACACGCGACGCCGGTTATCCGTCGTCTGGCGCGTGAGTTTGGCGTTAACCTGGCGAAAGTGAAGGGCACCGGCCGTAAAGGACGTATTCTGAAAGAAGACGTACAGAGTTACGTGAAGGATGCGGTGAAACGCGCTGAATCGGCGCCAGCAGCTGCAACCGGCGGTGGTCTGCCGGGTATGCTGCCGTGGCCAAAAGTGGACTTCAGCAAGTTTGGCGAGGTAGAAGAAGTTGAGCTGGGCCGTATCCAGAAAATCTCTGGTGCTAACCTGAGCCGTAACTGGGTGATGATCCCGCACGTTACGCACTTCGATAAAACCGATATCACCGAGCTGGAAACCTTCCGTAAACAGCAGAACGCCGAAGCTGAGAAGCGTAAGTTGGATGTGAAGATCACCCCGGTAGTCTTCATTATGAAAGCCGTTGCTGCTGCGCTGGAGCAGATGCCGCGCTTCAACAGCTCACTCTCTGAAGATGGCCAGAAGCTGACGCTGAAGAAATATATCAATATCGGCGTGGCGGTTGATACGCCGAATGGTCTGGTGGTTCCGGTATTCAAGGATGTTAACAAGAAAGGCATCATTGAGCTTTCTCGTGAACTGATGACCATCTCCAAAAAAGCGCGTGATGGTAAGCTGACCGCTGGCGAAATGCAGGGCGGCTGTTTCACTATCTCCAGCATCGGCGGGCTGGGCACCACTCACTTCGCGCCGATTGTGAACGCGCCGGAAGTGGCGATCCTCGGCGTGTCCAAGTCCTCAATGGAGCCGGTGTGGAATGGTAAAGAGTTTATGCCGCGTTTGATGCTGCCGATCTCTCTCTCCTTCGACCATCGCGTCATCGATGGGGCAGATGGTGCGCGTTTCATCACCATCATCAACAACACCTTAAGCGATATTCGCCGTCTGGTGATGTAGAAACGATAAAGGCCGGCGTATGCCGGCCTTTTGACAGGTCAGGTTGTTCGCGCTGAATCTGGCTGAAATAAGGGAAATGGGATCTTACTGAGCCGAAGCGGTTTGCAGTCTGTTAACAATTCTGTAAACTCTTGCGGTGAACGCGTCCCGGTGGATGAAGGGCGTACTGTGAATCAGGTAAGTGACGTCTGACCGCCGGATAGTCAATTAAGAGGTCATGATGAGTACAGAGATTAAAACCCAGGTCGTTGTGCTTGGGGCAGGTCCTGCGGGCTACTCTGCAGCCTTTCGCTGCGCGGATTTAGGTCTGGAGACCGTACTGGTAGAGCGTTACAGCACCCTTGGCGGTGTTTGCCTTAACGTGGGTTGTATCCCTTCTAAAGCGCTGCTGCACGTAGCGAAAGTTATCGAAGAAGCGAAAGCGCTGGCGGAACACGGCATCGTTTTCGGCGAACCGCAAACTGACATTAACAAAATCCGTACCTGGAAAGAGAAAGTCATCAACCAGCTGACCGGTGGTCTGTCTGGCATGGCGAAAGGGCGTAAAGTTAAGGTGGTTAACGGTCTCGGTAAATTTACCGGTGCGAATACGCTGGTGGTTGAAGGCGAAAACGGCGCGACCACAATTAACTTCGATAATGCGATTATTGCGGCGGGTTCACGTCCGATTCAGCTTCCTTTCATTCCTCATGAAGATCCACGCGTTTGGGATTCCACTGCGGCGCTTGAGCTGAAAGAAGTGCCGAAGCGTATGCTGGTGATGGGCGGCGGTATTATCGGCCTGGAGATGGGCACCGTTTATCACGCGCTGGGTTCAGAAATTGACGTGGTTGAGATGTTCGACCAGGTTATCCCGGCTGCCGACAAAGACGTGGTTAAAGTCTTCACTAAACGCATCAGCAAGAAATTCAATCTGATGCTGGAAACCAAGGTTACCGCGGTTGAAGCCAAAGAAGACGGCATCTACGTCTCTATGGAAGGCAAAAAAGCCCCTGCTGAAGCGCAGCGTTACGACGCGGTGTTGGTGGCTATCGGTCGCGTACCGAACGGTAAAAACCTCGATGCCGGCAAAGCGGGCGTAGAAGTGGACGAGCGCGGCTTTATCCGTGTTGATAAGCAGATGCGCACTAACGTGCCGCACATCTACGCGATCGGCGACATCGTCGGCCAGCCGATGCTGGCGCACAAAGGCGTTCATGAAGGTCACGTGGCGGCAGAAGTGATCGCCGGTAAGAAACACTATTTCGATCCGAAAGTGATTCCGTCCATCGCCTATACCGAGCCTGAAGTAGCATGGGTAGGTCTGACTGAGAAAGAAGCGAAAGAGAAAGGCATCAGCTATGAAACCGCCACCTTCCCGTGGGCAGCTTCCGGCCGTGCTATCGCTTCTGACTGTGCAGACGGCATGACCAAACTGATTTTCGATAAAGAAACGCATCGTGTGATCGGCGGCGCTATCGTCGGCACCAACGGCGGTGAACTGTTGGGCGAAATCGGCCTGGCAATCGAAATGGGCTGTGATGCGGAAGATATCGCGCTGACCATCCACGCTCACCCGACGCTGCACGAGTCGGTTGGCCTGGCGGCAGAAATTTTTGAAGGTAGCATTACCGACCTGCCTAACCCGAAAGCAAAGAAAAAATAACGCTTTTGCGGATGTTAATCATGCTAACGGCTCCGAAAGGGGCCGTTTTTTTATGCTAATGAAACAGCTTTTTTGGCCCAGCGGTGATGGTCGATGTCCTGGTGGGCTATTTGACTTAAGGGTGATGGGTAAGCGGGTTCAGTGTTGAGGCATCAGATTCACGCTTTTTAACGCTAAAACTGCAGATTTAAGTTACGGATTACTCTGGCTTAAGTGTGTCACTTTTATTGCTTAGTCAGACTGGATAATTACAAGATTATATTAGCAATTTCCCCACCCCTCCTGGAGGGAGTACCCAATATAAGGGCCTGTTATTAGCGTTATTTTCCTGAGTTTTATCTGATAATATTTTTTTAAGAAACATTAACATTGTTTAGCATTTCTGGATCGTTACCCTTCCTCTATCTAAGACATGACTTAATCAGAGGTAAAAATGTCAACGTCAAGAGGGTGGTCAACCGAATTAGAAGGCCTGCGCGGATTCGCTTCGCTTTGGGTATTGCTGGGTCACGCCAGCCTGTTGGTGCATTGCGCGATCCCTATCGTTTCAATGCCCAGTATTGGCGTCGATCTGTTTATTCTGCTTTCAGGCTATCTGATGGCGAAAAACTATATCGAACGTCAGGAAAAAGAGCCGTGGAATAGCGCAAGTACCGTTAAGAAATTTTGGATTAGACGATTTTTTCGTATTGCTCCGCTTTACTATTTATTGTTGATTATCGCCGTGGCCTATGGCCCCTGGTTTGGAGAAATGCGTGATACGATCGCGGAGTTTTATCCTGTGACCGCCACGGAGACCTCACGTTACTCTGACCAGTCGATGGCTAATATTATTGCGCACGTTAGCTTTATCTTTGGATTATTACCTGAGTATGGCATTAATACCGTGCTTCCTGACTGGAGTATCGGGCTGGAAATGCAATTTTATATGCTGTTCCCGTTTATTATGCTGTTAACGCTGCGTATCGGATATGTGCGAACGCTGTTGCTGGCGATGCTAATATGCACCATCGGTCGCTTTGCGCTGGCGGGATATTATGAAGCCTTTATTATGCCGTCGATGATCCTTATTAAGCTGCATATGTTTATTGCCGGCATGCTGATGGCGGAAGCGGTACGTAAAAAACAGCTGGGTTATTTGCTGCTGGCGTTAATCGCACCCGTAGTCAGTACGATTATCGCTATTGGCGTCAGTAAATTGCAGATTGTTTTTGAGGCGGGCATGATTATCGGCATGACGGCGGTGCTTTGGCAGCATCGACCTGATACGCTGATGGCAAAAGTCATCGCGTTGCCGCGCGCCATTCTGACGCATCGTATCAGTACCTGGCTGGGGGATGTATCCTACTCGGTTTATCTGGTGCATTTGCTGATTGTCGTGCCTGCTATCGCACTGCTGTTGCGGGATTACAATATGGATGCCTTAAGCGCGCCGCTGCGGTTTGCCATTATCTGTGGCATTTGCCTGCCGCTTACCTATGGTATTGCCACTTTACTGTATCGCTTTGTGGAAAAACCGGGTATTCAGCTGGGCAAACGCGTGCCGGCTCCCCGGCCAGCTGCACAGGATTTAGCAGGGTAAAACACCTGTGCTGCCGCGCTATTCCCGCATCAACGGGGATAGCGCGGCAGCACAAAGCGGAAGGCGCTGGACGCTGGATGTTTCTTGCTTCCTGGACATAGGAAAGAGTCGCACCAAATACGGCATGATTTTCGCCCTTACCTGACAGGAAAAAAATATAATCTAAAATAATTGCCCAAAGGTTAAAAAAGCCTGGTTATTTAATTATTAACCGGTGACGCAATATTGATATTTGCTGGAGCTGGGCTAAAAATAATATTTCTATTCGTGTGTTTATATTAAATGGCACGCAAAGCTAAACTTTACTTTTAATGTTATCCGTAACGGGTCAGCTCTGTATTGAGTTGACATAAATATAAGATAAAACATTGCTTGTTCCGCAATAATTATCAAGAATATTTTTTCATCTGCTGTCTACACGTTATCTTTTTTGATATAAGGCAAAGCTTTTTATATTTATTCCGAGCTTGATTTTTCAATGAGCTATAATTTATTCGTCCACCAAAACCAAAAGGAGTAAATTTTATGAGTTTCGATAAACATGACATGAGCGGTTTAGTCGGCAAACACCTTGTTTACACCTACGACAATGGCTGGAATTATGAAATCTACGTTAAAAATAATGAAACGATAGATTATCGTATTCACAGCGGCCTGGTGGGTAACCGCTGGGTTAAAGATCAGCACGTTTACCTGGCGCGCCTTGCCAGCGATGTTTACAAAATCTCCTGGACGGAGCCTACCGGCACAGACGTCAGTCTGAGCGTGAACCTCGCCGATAAGGTGTTTCACGGCACCATCTTCTTCCCGCGCTGGGTAATGAACAACCCGGAAAAAACCATCTGTTTCCAGAACGAACATCTGGATGAAATGGCCAGCTACCGTGAAGCAGGTCCGGCTTATCCGACTGAAGTGATCGATGAATACGCGACGCTGACCTTTATCCGTGACGTGGGCGAAAACGATGATAGCGTGATTAACTGCCCGGCCAGCGAGCTGCCTGCTAATTTCCCTGAAAATCTGAAGTAAGCGCGGCGACGAATATTTCGCGCCACGCCGCGTTTCGCGATCTATCATCCGGAGCTCAACTGGCTCAGGGAAAGTATCTGGAGCGGTGAGCGCAGCGAGACAGACGTATCGCTAACCTTTTATCACCTGTTGTAAACGACCCGCAAATAGGCCCGGTCTGCCGTATAAAAGCTGGCCGGGTTTTTTATTGCACCGCTGGGCATGACCATTCCTTTCCCTGATATCCTGCCATAAATGTTTTTACCGCCGCGCAGCCGGTAAGCCGAAGGTTGCCGCATAAAGCGTTTTTTACTTAACAATAGTGCCGTAGCCATAAATTATTTTTATCATTAAAAAGACGCAGAAAGCGCTGCGGCAGGCGCCGCATCAGGAAAACAGCTTTGACAAATAATGTTGCTTTTTTGTAAACGCATTAACAAGTGAAGCAAATCCTGCTATGCTGGCCGACGCGAAACCGGACACCTTACCCTACATAAGCATCCCACAGATCGCCGTGAAAAAAGGTGGCCGGAAAGCCCTATACAATGAGAGCGAGGAGAACGTCGTGCTAGATGAATACCGTAAGCACGTTGCCGAGCGTGCCGCCCAGGGAATTGTTGCTAAACCTTTAGATGCATCCCAAATGGCCGCGCTGGTTGAACTGCTGAAGAACCCTCCTGCGGGTGAAGAAGAATTCCTGTCCGATCTGTTAATTAATCGCGTGCCGCCGGGTGTAGATGAAGCGGCCTATGTCAAAGCCGGTTTCCTGGCTGCCATCGCCAAAGGCGAAACGACCTCTCCTCTGGTAACACCTGAAAAAGCGATCGAACTGCTGGGTACCATGCAGGGCGGCTATAACATTCATCCGCTGATTGAAGCGCTGGATGATGAAAAGCTGGCGCCTGGCGCGGCAAAAGCGCTGTCCAATACGCTGCTGATGTTCGATAACTTCTACGATGTGGAAGAGAAAGCTAAAGCGGGTAACCCGTACGCGCAGCAGGTTATGCAGTCATGGGCCAACGCCGAGTGGTATCTGAACCGTCCGGCGCTGGCTGAAAAAATTACCGTCACCGTATTTAAAGTGACGGGCGAAACCAACACCGACGATCTTTCTCCGGCGCCGGATGCCTGGTCACGTCCTGATATTCCGCTGCACGCGCTGGCTATGCTGAAAAACGCCCGCGAAGGCATCGAGCCGGACGAGCCGGGCAATGTTGGCCCGATCAAGCAGATCGAAGCGCTGCAGGCGAAAGGTTTCCCGCTGGCCTACGTCGGCGACGTCGTCGGTACCGGTTCTTCACGTAAATCCGCCACCAACTCGGTGCTGTGGTTTATGGGTGATGATATCCCTTACGTGCCGAACAAAAAAGGCGGCGGCGTGGTGCTGGGCGGCAAAATCGCCCCGATTTTCTTTAACACCATGGAAGACGCCGGCGCGCTGCCGATCGAAGTGGACGTGAATAACCTGAACATGGGCGATGTTATTGATATCTACCCATACAAAGGCGAAGTGCGTCATCACGAAACCGGCGAGCTGCTGGCTGAGTTCGCGCTGAAAACCGACGTGCTGCTGGATGAAGTGCGCGCCGGCGGCCGTATTCCGCTGATCATCGGCCGTGGACTGACCACCAAAGCGCGTGAATCACTGGGTCTGCCGCACAGCGATGTGTTCCGTCAGGCGAAAGATGTGGCGCAGAGTACGCGCGGCTTCTCTCTGGCGCAGAAAATGGTGGGCCGCGCCTGTGGCGTAGACGGCATCCGTCCGGGACAGTATTGCGAACCGAAAATGACTTCTGTCGGCTCGCAGGATACCACCGGTCCGATGACGCGCGATGAGCTGAAAGACCTGGCCTGTCTCGGTTTCTCTGCCGATCTGGTGATGCAGTCTTTCTGTCATACCGCCGCCTATCCGAAGCCGGTTGACGTGCAAACGCACCATACGCTGCCGGACTTTATTATGAACCGTGGCGGCGTATCGCTGCGTCCGGGCGACGGTATTATCCACAGCTGGCTGAACCGTATGCTGCTGCCGGATACGGTAGGCACCGGCGGTGACTCGCATACCCGTTTCCCGATCGGCATCTCTTTCCCGGCGGGCTCCGGCCTGGTGGCGTTTGCCGCCGCCACGGGCGTGATGCCGCTGGATATGCCGGAATCGGTGCTGGTGCGCTTTAAAGGCAAAATGCAGCCGGGCATCACCCTGCGCGATCTGGTGCATGCGATCCCGCTGTACGCCATTAAGCAGGGCCTGCTGACCGTTGAGAAGAAAGGTAAGAAAAACATCTTTTCCGGCCGCATCCTGGAAATTGAAGGTCTGCCGGACCTGAAAGTGGAGCAGGCGTTTGAACTGTCAGACGCTTCTGCCGAACGCTCCGCCGCCGGTTGTACCATCAAGCTGGATAAAGAGCCGATTGTTGAATACCTCAACTCCAACATCGTTCTGCTGAAATGGATGATTGCGGAAGGCTACGGCGATCGTCGTACGTTGGAGCGTCGTATTCAGGGCATGGAAAAATGGCTGGCCGATCCGCAGCTGATGGAAGCCGATGCCGATGCGGAATACGCTGCGGTTATCGAAATCGATCTGGCGGAAATCCAGGAGCCGATCCTGTGCGCGCCGAACGATCCGGACGATGCGCGTTTACTGTCGGACGTACAGAACGAGAAGATCGACGAGGTCTTTATCGGTTCCTGTATGACCAACATCGGTCACTTCCGTGCGGCAGGGAAACTGCTGGACAGCCATAAAGGCCAGCTGCCGACCCGCCTGTGGGTTGCGCCGCCGACCAAGATGGATGCGGCACAGCTGACGGAAGAGGGCTACTACAGCGTGTTTGGTAAGAGCGGCGCGCGTATTGAGATCCCGGGTTGCTCGCTGTGTATGGGGAACCAGGCGCGCGTAGCCGATGGTGCCACCGTAGTTTCTACCTCGACGCGTAACTTCCCGAACCGTCTGGGTACCGGCGCGAACGTTTATCTGGCTTCCGCCGAGCTGGCTGCGGTTTCTTCTCTGCTGGGTCGTCTGCCGACGCCAGACGAGTATCAACAGTTTATGGCTCAGGTTGATAAAACCGCAGTGGATACCTATCGCTATCTGAACTTTGACCAACTGAATCAGTATACGGACAAAGCGAAAGATGTAATTTTCCAGACCGCGGTCTGAGATAGCTAACAGCAATACAGAAGGGCGGAGAAATCCGCCCTTTTTTATGCCGACAAAAGCCCGAGCTGTTGGCTCAAAACGTTACCGTCATGCCTCCTGTCATTCCCCAGTCGTTAATGCCTTCCTTTTCCGTCCTGCGCTGATGCTGTAGCTGAGTGGTCAGCTTAACGTTATTCGTAACCTTTAAGGCCATCTCTGCCGCCAGCTGAAGGCTGTTGCCTCCCTGACCTGATCTAAAAGCCGCACCATCCGCACCATGGCCAATCCGCGTTTGATTGGCGTGCGAAGCGCGCTGAATATAGCGTAGCGATCCGCCCAGATTGAGCTGTTTCACCAGGCTCGGATAGCCCTGATAGCGCCAGGCCGCGCCCAGTGAATAGAGCGGCGTACGCTGCATTTGCCACGTGACGCTAGCGTTATCGCTGTCCTGCAGACGATGGATATGCAGATGCTGATATAACAGTCCGGCGACCGGACCGAAGCGATGGTTGCCAACCTGCCAGTTTTTCTCCGCTTCTAAGCCAGCATGCCAGCTATAGGCCGTTGGGCTGGCGACATGCCCACGCATCGCGGTACTTACTTCGCCGCGAAAATGGGTGTAGCCCAATGGCGCAGATAGTCTGATGCCGTTGCCATGCTGCCATGTCAGCAGCGAAGAGAGATTTAACGTATCGAAGCGGCTACTGCTGACGCCGTCGCGCGCTTGCGGCTGCATAGAAAGTTCGCCCCAGGCTACGCCCAGGCCAAGAGTGGCGATCTGCTGTGCTGTATTCACCAGCGTGCGTCGGGTGCCCATCATCCAGCCAGAGTACTGGCTATGAAAGTTGTAGCCGTAGTGGCGGAAATCCTCAGCGGTATGATAACGATCGCTGCCCTTATAGCCAGAAACAAAGAAGGGCGAGCCATCGCGCTCGTGGGTTTTAAACAGCGAGAGCATGTTCTCTTCAAAACTCAGAAAAGCCGTCGGTAAAGAGATATAGGCGGGAACCTGCGGAATAACCGCGGGACGAACCGGCGTTTCGGGCGTGGGTTGTGGCTGGAACCCGGCATCAGCATCGGGCTGCGGCTCTGGTTTAATCTCAGGATCGGGTACAGGTTCTGGTTTAACCTCAGGCGCAGGGGACGGCGGCGCGGGAATGGCATTGCCGTTTTCACTCAGCATAATATTTTGTAAACGGTAATCCCAGAAGCGATCGCCGCTGCCTTCCAGCAGACGTGCGTCGTGGTTAGTTTTGCCGGGCGCAAAAGCATACAGCCCCCACGCCCAGGCGCCGCGCGCCACATAATTGCCGGCGAGCTTAACACTATTGGCGCTGGCTTTACCGCCTACCTGTATCAATGATATGCCTTCATGATTATCGGCAATACCGTTATGGTTAAGGTCGCTGTCACTCCAATGTCCATGAGGATTAACGCTGACCATCAGCGGTCGATCGTCTGTGCTTTGCAGATCGCCATCGATCAGCAGGCGATCGGTCAGGCCGTCGCTGAAACGGGTGTTAAGCACCAGCGTATTGTCGCCATTACTGATAAGGTTTTTAATCCGCAACGTCGAGCCGATTTTATCCTCCGGTTGCGCTCTGGCGGGAAACAGCGTCGCGCCGCGGTTCATTATGACCCTCTCCAGCGTGCCTTTACCGGCGAGCAGCGTATTTTCAGCCATCTGTAGCGGAGAGGAAACGCTGTTATTCACTACCAGCTCGCCCTGATCCAGCGTAATGCCACCTGCGGCCACTACTTTGCCGTTTAGCGACAGGCGGCCTTCGCCACGTTTTGCCAGCGAGCCTTTCCCGCTGATGTCGGCGTCGATACGCGAGGCGAGTTCGCCTGCGGTACTGGCGCGTTGGCTGATATCGGCATACAGCACGCTGTCGCTGTCGGTTAGCGTCACGCTGCCGTTAAGCACAGATCTGGCGTAAAGGTTGAGCCTGGCGTTGCCCGTCAGGGTGGCGTTGGTGGTTAGGTTGCCGTGCTCGCCGAGCGTTAGCGCCGCATCTGGCGCAATCGACAGGGTGCTGGCGCGGTAAAGTTTCTCATCCCAGTCGTTGCTGTAATAAACATTACCGGCATGAAGTACGCGCTGACCGGTGAGCGACAGCGTGCCCGCTTTTACTGACAGATGATTAACTTCTGCGCCGCCCGCCAGCTGTCTGGAGATAATAGCGTTGTCTGGCTGGAAGGTAAGATTAAGCCTGTCGGCGCTGGCCTTATCACCCAATTTTCCCAAAAAGGCGTATTGATTGCTGGTAAGCGTTACCGTTGCCTGTTGAGATGCGTGGTGGTTAACAATACGCGCGCCGTCATCGTTATGCTTAATTTCGCCAAAGGTGATGTCGTTGCCGTTTAAGTCGAGCGTACCGCCCCGGTAACCGAACTGAATCTGGTCACTGCGCAGCTGATCGGCGCTATTTAACCTTAACGTTGCTCGTCCGCTGACCAGCGTGACGCTGGAAAACGCCTGTTTTTCGCCATGCACATCCGCCTGCTGATCGAGGATAACCGTGCCATCCCCCAGATTAAGCGCGCCCTTATTTATGCCGCTGGCGTTAATAAGCAACGTGCCTGCGCCGATTTTATGCAGAGCGTCGCCTTCCAGACCGTTAACTTGCCACCTTACGCTGCGATCTTTCTCCACCTCGACACCGCCGCCGGCCCAGGTCGCATTCTCTCCATCAGCGCTGCGTAGCAGATAATCGGCGGCGAAAGCGAGTTTGCCCGCCCCCATGTTGATCGCGTGATCAAGTATGAGAGTGCCGCCTTCACCGTTAAATCGCAGATCTTTCGTAGCGTCCAGCGCTTCATTGCTGGCCGCCGAAGGCGCAAGGCTGGCATAGCTATCGTCAAGACCGTGCCACCGCCATTCATTGGCGCCCTGAATGATAGCAGCGCTGCGCCAGTGTATATTTCCCTCTTGATGGTTATCAGTGACGTCAGGATCGCTATTGGCCGCTATCACACTGTTAATAAGTGCATCCTGCATCAGCGAAGCGGAAAACTTTCGCTCATAAAGACCGGAGACATTCGATGAAACGTGTACGGCAGCCAGCTTCCACTGCTTATCCTGGTTATCGTAAACAAATATGGGGCTGCCGCTATCGCCACCCTGGGTGCCAAGAGAAAGCGGCGTATCAAACGGGCTTTCAGGCAACCAATTGCTCCAGCGTAGCATGGAGTTAATATTTACCCCGTCAGCGGAAATGGTGCCTCCCGCTTTCCATTTATAAGCGCCGGCAAGCGGGAGTAGTTCGCTCCGATCTTCGCTAATTTGACCATGTTTACCTGCACCCACCCGAACAAACCATGGAAAGCGGGATTTATCTTGCTCGTTGGCGATATCACTGGCACTGATATAGGTAATAGGCGCGACATCAGTAACGACTTTATTTAACCGCGGGACGTGAAAGTCGATAACAGGATGGTCATTACGCTTAATCAAACGATAGGTGGCGGCATATTTTGCATTATTGCCCCACTTTACGGTTTTATAGCCGCCATTATGTCTTACGCCCGTGACATAAGAGGGAGAAATAAGCGTGGCATAGCCTGCATTATTCACCATACTTATATCGGGCATAGAAAAGGCCAGCCTTCCCGACAGCGTACCTTCTTTGCGATAGACAGGAATATTGCTCATGCCTGGGCGATATTTCCCCAGATTTTCGCCAAAGTCACGATAATCCTGAACATTAATATCTTCGCGTAGAATAGCAGCATTAGCCGTGAGCGAAAGGATGGCGCTGCCCCAGCAAATGCGCCGCAGTAAAGGTTTCATCAACATATCCTTATGTGTGAATTTATTAGCATCCTAATAATTAAATATAATGAGTCCGCTAAAAAATATTAGGTTACGCATAATAGAATAAGAGTCTGGTTATTTTAAATAAAGAGTTTGTAAACGGGGGGGGATATTATTTCTCTGAAGAAGTTATATCAGTTATGTCTTGAATTATGCTCACTAATTTTACCTGTGCGGCAGATACGGGGTTATTTAAAACGCTATTTCTCCTGGCATTAATACTATCATCTGCATGACACGCTTGCGCGGTAAGGGAGGTTCAACTCGCCAGCGATGCAACGGTATCGTAGGTCTGTCCGGGCGCATCCGGGAAAGCGGCTATTGAGGGCTTGCAGCAATAAATTCTGCCGCAAGCGCTGCTTTTCATCACCCAGGCTGCGATAATATGCGCTGTGCAGCCAGAAACGATCAAGTGAAACGGCGCGTGTATTGATGTTGAGGGCAGCAGAATGGAATATGAGTTTTTACGTGACGTCACCAACCAGGTGAAGGTGCGGATGAGTATGGGCCATGAGGCGGTCGGCCACTGGTTCAATGAAGAAGTAAAAGGCGATATGGCGCTGCTGGATGAGGTTGAAGCGGCGGCGGCGCAGGTTAAAGGCAGCGAGAGAGAATGGCTGCATCAGGGACATGAATACCAACTTTCGCTGAATGGCGAAGAGGTGATGATCCGCGCTAACCAGCTTGCTTTTGATACCGATGAGCTGGAAGAGGGCATGAGCTATTACGATGAGGAAAGCCTCTCGTTTTGCGGTATCGAAGACTTCCTGGCGGTGATTGCCGCCTACCGCGCTTTTATGCAGGGGCGCTGAGAAGAGCAGGGCAGCGCTTGCTGCCCAGTAGATTAATTAAGTGAGGCGCCGCCGCAGATGACCAACTCCTGTCCGGTAATCGCGGCGGCGGCGGGAGAAAGCAGAAAGCTAACCAGCGCTGCCACTTCATCCGGTTGAATATAGCGCCCGATCGGCGGCAGCTTCGGCGGTGAACTGGCGCGACCGGGCTGATTAAGCATCGGCGTGGCCGTTGCGCCAGGCGCCACCACATTAGCGGTAATACCGCGCGGCGCCAGCTCTGCCGCCCAGCTCCGCGCCATTCCCACCATTGCCGCCTTAGTACTGACATATTGACTGCGTCCTGCCGCCCCGCGCGAGGTGCGGCTGCCAATCAGAATAATGCGCCCGTCGGCGGGCAAGGTATTCACCAGCGCATTGGCAATGATTTCGGCTACCTGCACATGTAAATACCATAGCCGCTGGCTGATTTCCTCGTCCAGCGTACCCAGCGCTGCCGCCTGCATCAGGCCAGCAGCGTGAATAAAGGCATCGACCGGTGGCAGTTCGCTTAGTACTGCCGCCAGAGCCGCACGATCGTAAAGATCGACGGCGATCGAATGCAGGGCTGGGTGTTCACTGCCTTCTGCCGAACGGCTCAGTCCGCTGACCTGCCAGCCCTCTTGCAGCAGTCGTTCCACGATAGCGCGTCCAATGCCGGAGCTGGCGCCGGTCACCAGCGCGTGACGGCTCATCGCTTTCCTCGTAATAAATCTGGTGAAACCTTAAATACCGCTTTGCGCACGCGTGCAGGTTTATCCACAGCACACAGCGCCTGATGCGCTTCGCCCGGCGCAAAGATAGCGAAATCGCCCGGCTGTAGGTGAAGCTGCTGACGCAGCTGGGCATGCTCCACAATAAACAGATCGGGCTTACGCTCTTCTGCCGGTGCCTGACGGGCGTCCGCCACGTCATAGCGAATAATTTCTTCGCCAGCTAACAGCACCTGAATATCCAGCCACTGACGGTGGTACTCGGTATGACGCTGATCGATCGGCGCGGTTTGACTGTCGCCAATATGGCAAAACCAGTCAGGGCCCTCCGGCTGCCAGCGGCCGTCCGGCATCGCCTGTAGCGACGCCAGCGAGCATTCCGGGCGCGCCAGCAGCGCGTAAAGCGTATCGGGCAGCGTCGCCAACGCCAGCGCGTGCAAAGTGCCTGTAATCATCCGTTTCTCCTTATTCAGCTGTGGCCCAGCTTTCATCCACGCGCACGTATTTAATCGCCTGACGATGCCAGGTGTAGGCGATATGCAGCACACCATCCGGCCCCTGTTTGATGCTGGGGTAGGAGAGTTCACGGTTCAGCTTCTGCTGTGAATTATTGGTCATGCAGTAGCCGTCGCCTTCCTCCAGATTACGCTGCCATGGCCAGCTTTTGCCGCCATCTTTGGAGATAGCCAGCGTCATCGGTGCCCGCGGTGCCCCCCAAAATGCGCTGCGGCCGGCAGAAATTATCGGCTGAACGGCAGTGCTCGCCCGATCCTCTTCGTCTTCGATTTCGTCATAGAGCGAGGCGCGTCGTTCACTGGCTCCTTCGGCGCTCATATTATTAAATACCAGTGCTAAGTCGCCGTTCGCCAGCGTGGTGACCTGAATTGAGGAGTTGTTGTTAGGCAGTGTTGTTGGCTGCGGAGCGCTCCAGCTCTGGCCGCCATCGTGGGAACGGCTTTGCCAGATAAAGTCCGCCCAGCGGCTGCGGTAAAGCGCCAGCAGCGAACCATCCTTTAGCAACGTGATATTCATATGCACGCAGCCGGTGCTGTCAGGAACCGGCACATCCTGCCAGCTCTGGCCATTATCGCGTGAGATTTTCACCGCGCTAATGTCATTATCTCCCACCCATTTTTCACCTGGCGCGGTTTGACAGTAGAAGACCGGCAGCAGCCAGTCGCCGTTCGGCATCAGCACAATCGGCTGACGAATAAAGGTGCCGGGCTTATCCAGCAGCGTTTTAATCTCTCCCCAGCTGCGCCCGAAATCATGCGACTGGCGATAGCGCACGATCGCCGTATCCTGATTACCTGACTTCTGCGCCGTCCATAGCAGCCACAGCACATTATCTGGCGCCAGAAACAGCACCGGGTTTTGCTCCGAGCGGCTGGGATCGTCTGAAAGCTGTTGCGCTGGCGACCACTGGCGACTGTCTTGAGTCAGTCGTGAGCAGTAAATGGAGATATCAGCGATGCCTTCCTGCGTGCCGCCAAACCAGACGCAAAGCAGGTCGCCATTCGGCAACGGCAGCAAATTAGCTGCATGATTTTGCGGGCAGAGCGACGGCAACATGGCCGTCAGACGCTGCGGATCGCCGTCAACGGTGACGATTTCGCCTTTTACAGGCTGGGTAAGGGTTGCTTGCGTCATTTCAGGCTCCACTCTTTTGCATATTAGTTTTGGTTACCGGCCGTTTTTGTGGGATGAGATGATCCAGCACCATAATCACCGCCGGGGTAATCAGGGCGATATACATGTTGTTAATGCCGAACGGATCGCCTAACAGATACCACACTGAGGTCACCACGCAGGCGCCGATCAAGCCAGCATTAGCGCCGCGTGCGCTTTTAAAGAAGGGCAGATAAAAGGCCATCATCGCAACTACCGAGATCGACAGGCGAATGGCGCGGGTAAAGAAGGAAAGCTTAAGCACCTCCGGGACGAACAGCACAAATATCAGCGGCAGGAAACCAATCGCCAGTGACAGCCAGCGGGTCATTTTGAACTCACGTTCCGGCGTAGGGTTGCGCATTGGGACATAGAAATCTTTCACAATCAGCGAGGCGATAGCCAACGCGACGGTGCTGACGCTGACGAAAATCGATGCGACCAGGGAGGTGGTGACAATACCCGCCAGCCAGGGGTTCATATCCTGTAAAAAGACCGGCATAGCGTACAGGCTGTCGATATTCGGATGTAAAAATTTCGCGGCGACGCCGATAATCGCGATGGCGATAGCAATCGGCAGGCAGAACAGGAAGGCGATCCAGGTGGCGCGCTTAGCCGAGGCGGCATCTTTGGTCGAGGAGATAGCCTGAATAACAAACTGAGTGCAGAAAATAGAGCCGATAGTGCCGATCAGCCAGGCAAAAATCGTGCTGGCGCCGATATGGCCATCCCAGGTCCAGTAAAAGTCCGGCATCTGTTGCACCATCGGCGAAATACCGCCGCTCATATGCAGCGCCACGCCCAGAATCACCAGAATGCCGAAGTATTTTATGCCGCTGTGCAGCAGCGTAACCCAGGCCATGCCTTTCATACCGCCAAAGGCAAAATAGAAGGTACTGACAATGGCGGTAATAAAAGCCGCTACCGGCAGGTTAACTTTCAATACGGTTGAGATGGCCGCCGCGCCGCTAACATAGTTGCCCACGTTAACCAGCAACAGGGCATAGATCATAATGATGGAGATAATGTTTTTGGTCGAGGTGCCGTACTTTTCCGCAATCGCGCCGGAAATGGTAATTTTGCCGGTGTTATAGATGCGTTTTACCAGCAGCAGGCCGAACAGCGGAAAGCCGATCGCCGCGCCAATTACCGACCATGAAGCGGCGAAACCGTTTTCAAAGGCGGCCTGCGCGGTGCCGATAGTGGACTTTGCGCCGATATATTCTGACATCAGCATCACACCTACGATAAATGCCGGCATCGCACGCGAGCCTTCCATAAAGTCCCCGCTGCTTTTACTACGCAGTCGCCAGGTCATCCAGGTGGTAAATAAAATATACGCGACCACAATTCCGATAATGATCAGCGTATCTACAGTCGTAAATTCTTTCATATTGATATCTCAATAAAAAACGCCAGGCTCTAGGGTTCCGGAACGCAGGCGTTCAGGAAGTTAAGCTTGTCCCATCGATACTTGATGAGCCGTGGCGTTTTCTTCATCAGAGATGGGTTCGATTTTTCCCATAAGAAACAGGTAATTAAGGATCCCGACAACCACCAGCATGGCCGAAAATACCAGCGCCCAAGTGAAAGAACCTGTGGCGGCGACAATGGCGCCGGTGATAATAGGCCCAACTGCTCCACCCATATTTGAGACGGTGTTTTGTAGTCCTGCGACAACGGAAACGCTGTTTTTTGGCGCAACATCGCCTGGCAACGCCCAGACTTGGGAAGCGGCTACCGTAGTCCCGGATTTTGCTACGCAGAGCAAGAAGACGGTCATAAAGACTGAGTCGGTAAAAGGCGCGAAGCCAATACAGAGCGCCATTAGCAGGCCGATAGTGAGAAACAGCTTACGCGTAGCAGTGAGAGACAATAATTTTTTATGAACAATGCGATCGGAAATCCAACCAGCCAGGACTTCGATAACCATGCCGCATAACAGGGGCAGGGCGGCTATCATTCCCATCTTGATAAAGTCCATTCCTTTATCTTTTACCAGATAGGTCGGCAGCCAGGTGATAAAGAAGTAGGAGGTATAATTAATGGTAAAGAAGCCAATACACATTGCCCAGATATTGCGGTAGCGTAGTAGCCGGTACCATTTCATTGGGCGGATGCGCTTATCGCCATGCTTGCGTAGCTGGCCATCACGAATCAGGCTGATTTCTGTGCGGCTGATATGTTTATGTTCTTCAGGATTTTCCGCATAGATAAAATACCAGGCAATTACCCATAACAATCCGACGCTACCAATAACCAAAAAGGTTATACGCCAGTCAAACAGAGCGATCATCCAGACAATCAGCGGCATCGCCACGGCTCCACCAAACTTAGATGCGCTGTCGAACAGACCGGATACGGTGGCGCGCTCTTTATCAGGAAACCAGCGAGCAGCAATTCCGGCATTGCTGGGATAAGCCGCAGCCTCGCCCACTCCCAACGCAAGGCGCAACGCCAACAGTGATTTAAAGCCTGTTGCCAACCCCATTACGGAAGTTGCGATGGACCACCAGGCAACGGCAATACCTAATCCCTTTTTTTGGCCGAAGCGGTCTGCGAACCAACCTGCTGGGATTTGCAGCAGCGAGTATGACCAGAAGAAAGCCGCCATGATGAAGCCCATGAGTTCAGGGGTCAGGCTTAATTCATCGATAAGATGCGGTGCAGCCGCTGACAGCACGGTGCGATCGATATAGTTAATGGCGATAGCCAGCCACATCAGGCCTGCTATCCACCAACGTATACGTGTGTTTCCAGCAACAGTATTCATAGTTTTAGCCCGGTACAGAGGATGTTATATGCAGGCGCGATTCCTGCTTTATTGGATGGGGCGGCAAATACACCCCTGGCTTAATTACAAAGAATTCATGATGTTGACAGGAGGTTGTTGTTCTTTAACGCACTGTATAATTTGCTGTACGCAACGTTCGCCAATCGCGCCGATTGCCCCGTCGGTATACCCAGCGATATGAGAGGTGGGAATAAAATTATCCAACGAAAATAGCGGGTGCGTTTTCAGCGGCTCATGCGCAAAAACGTCTGCCGCAGCACCAGCGATCGTCTTGTTGCCTAGCGCCTGATAAAGGTCATTTTCATTAACGATCCCTCCTCGGGAAACGTTAATCAGGAAGGCGGATTTTTTCATTTTATTGATACGGGCGGCGTCAAACAGGTTGTTGGTTTTATCAGTAAGCGGTGCATGTAGGGTGATAAAGTCGCTTTGTTGGGTGAGATCATCCAGTGAAACGAGGCGGATATTCTGTTCAGCAGCAAACTTTTCATCGGGATAAAAATCATAGGCAAGTACACGCATATTGAAGCCACGGGCGCGTAGGGCAACCTGTTTACCAATATTACCCAGGCCGATGATGCCAAGCGTTTTGCCATAAACGTCGGTAGTAAAAATACGGGGCCATTGGCCACTGCGCGTTCCGTTTGCCGCCTGTAGGATTTGTCGGGCAGCTGAAAGAATGAGTGCAAATGCAAAATCTGCTACGGCATGCTTATTAGCGTCAGGCACGTTAGTGACGTAGATCCCGCGCGTTCTGGTAGCCGTTAAATCGATATTATCGACGCCGACGCCATGCTTGCAGATGATTTTCAACTGAGGCGCCTGAGCAAGTAAATCTTCATTTATTTCCGTAAATGCGACGATCATCGCCACGGTTTCAGCCAAATGGGGTTCCAGTGCGCTTAAGGGCGCGTCGGCGGGAAGCCTTATTAATTCAAAACCCTGCTGATGCAGCGTGACAATAGGTTCATCGTCATATTTTGCAAAAGAGGGAGAGGTACAGATCACTTTCATCTTGCGTCTCCTGTTATTAAAGAGAGCAGCAGCGCAGGGCTGCCGCAAAATTAGCGAATGTACTGATTCACGATCTGGCGGATGCGCTGCTCGTCTGCGGCGCTGAACCGCACCGCATAGCGGCTTTCGCCTACATCTTGTCCCATCAGCGCCAGCGCTTTTTTCACCGCGGCGGGTGAAAAGGCGACGTTGTAGAGATCGGTGCGCAGGCCGGTAACGTTCTCCTGCGCCTGTTGTGAAGCGGCGAGATCGCCCGCCTGGAAAGTACGCCAGATAGCGTTAATTTCCTGCGGCGCGACGTTGGCCAGGCCAGAGATGCAGGCGGTGCAGCCTTCAACAAAGCCGCGGTGGATCAGCGAATCGGGCCCGTTCAATACGGCGAAATTATCCATGCCCTGCGCCGCCTGGAGGAATGCGTTCAGGCTATCGTAGCTGCCGGCGCTGTCTTTAATGCCGATAATATTGGGATGCGCGGCCAGCGTGCGTACGGTCTCCGGCTGCAGCGTATTACCGGTGCGCGCCGGGATGTTATATAAGAACAGCGGGACCTCGAGCGCGTCCGCCACCGCACGGTAATGCCAGATCAGCTCTTCCTGTTTGAGCGGCACAAACCAGGGGGTAATAACCGAAACCGCATCAACGCCAAGCTGCGCCACCTGTTTACCAAGGCGTATCGTTTCCCGCGTGGAAATCTCACCAATATGCGCCACCACCGGCGCCCGGCCAGCCGTTTCATCAACGCAGGTCTCAATGACCGCCAGCTTTTCCTGCTCGTTTAACACAAAAAATTCGCCGTTAGTGCCGCCACAAAAGATGCCGTTGCCTGCCTGTAGCTGACGGCGCACCTGCTGGCGCTGCGCCGTTGGCTTAAATGCGCCCTCGGTATCAAAGGTGGTGACAATCGCGGTTAATACGCCTTCAATTTTCTGTTTCATTACTACCTCGTTATTCAGGCCTGTTGGGTGGGGAACAGCGTTAAATAAATATCCCGCACCATGCTGGCGCTTACGGGAGCCGGGACATTTTTAATTAAACGCTGCACGTCCAACGCCGACTCCACCAGCTGCGGCAGCTGGTCAGCATTGATTCCCAGCTCATCAAGGCTGGCGGGAAGTTTTAGTCGGCGCACCAGCGCGGCGAAATAGTCCACCAGCGCGTGAGATTTTTCTTCAGCATTCAGGGTGCGATCGGCATCAGGTAACAGGTCATACGCCTGAGCAAACTTACTGACCGCCGCCGGACGTACCGCGCGCATACAGGGCGCGAGCAGGATGGCATTAGCGACACCATGCGGCAGGTGATATTTGCCGCCCAACGGATAGGAAAGCGCATGCACCAGGTGCGTACCGGCATGGGCGATAGCGGCGCCGCCGTAATAAGAAGCCCACAGCATATCCAGGCGCGCCTGTAAGTTCTGCGGCTCGGCGACGCTGGTTTCCAGGCTGGCAAACAGCTTCTTCAGGCCAATCAGCGCGTAGTTATCGCTAACCGGATTGGCGACGGTGGCGGTAAAACATTCAATCAGATGGCACAGCGCGTCGATACCGGTAGAAGAAGCGATATGCGGCGGCATGCTGGTGGTCAATTCCGGCACCAGCGCCACGTAATCGGGCAACATGACCGGAGAGATAATCCCAACCTTCGTCTCTTGCTCCGGGATCGCCAGAATCGCATTAGGCGTAGCTTCCGAGCCCGTTCCGGCCGTGGTCGGTATCAACAGAGAGGGCAGACGCGTCGTCGGTTTTTCTCCCGCCAGCAGCCGATCAAGCGTCGGCTCGCCGGGCATACACAGAACCGACAGCAGTTTGGCGACATCCAGCACGCTGCCGCCACCGATGCCAATGACCATTTCTACCTGGCGGCCATTCAGACTCTCCAGCTGTGCGGCGACATCATGCTGGCTCGGCTCCGGCGGTACGTTATCCAGAATAATCAAGCTGTCAGCCTGGCGCCGCAGCTGTTCTTTTAGCGTCGCAACGGCAGGAATGGCGCTGATATTTTTATCGGTTACCAGCAGCAGGCTGCGTCGATTCTGTATCAGGTAGCCGATATCGTTAAGCGCCTGAAAGCCGCTGATAAGGGTGCTATTGATATTCATAAGGTGCGCTTTTTCTCCCCTAAAGCTGGATGATGATTTTATTTCTTCAGAAAAATGACGGCTGTTGGTCAATTTTATAGGGGAAATCGCGTGTGATTAATTTGAAGTTGCTCGCGTTTAATCAATTGTGATTGAATATAATCATTAACGAGTTGGGTATTTACCTCCGCTGGAGGCTAAACCTTTAAACAGGATGGCGAGCGAAACGTAATGCAGCCAGCAAGGAGAATTTATGAAAACAATCGTCATCGCTGATGATTTTACCGGCGCTAACGATACCGGTGTTCAGCTGGCGAAAAAGGGCGCGCGCACCGAGGTGATGCTTTTTGCAGGGCAGCAGCCGTCACGTCGCGCCGATGTGCTGGTGATTAATACCGAGAGTCGCGCCCTCAGCCCATCTGACGCAGCGAAGGCGGTAACGCAGGCGTTAGCCGGCTGGAAACAGCAGGATCTGCTGATTTACAAAAAAATCGATTCAACTTTTCGCGGCAACGTGGGCGTGGAAATTGAAGCGGCATTGCACGCCAGCGGTAAAGGACTGGCGCTGATCGCCGCGGCGATCCCGGGCGCTGGCCGCACCACGCTTAATGGGGAATGCCTGGTGCATCAGGTGCCGCTGGCGCAAACCGAGTTTGCCAGCGATCCGCGCACGCCGATCAACTCTTCACGCATTAAAACCATTTTGCAGCAGCAAAGCGGGCTGCCGGTGACTGAGGTCGCATTGCCTGCGGTGCGCAGCGGCGAGTTGGCCGCGCTGCTGCGGCAATATCAGCATCAGGCGCCAGCAATGATCGTGGTGGATGCGCTAACCGAACAGGATCTGTCGGTGATTGCCGAAGCGGCTCTTTCGCTGGCGGAAACTCCGTTGCTGGTGGGCGCAGCGGGACTGGCTGCAGCGTTGCCTGCCAGCGCCTGCATCACAACTCATCTGGCCTTACCTGTGCTGGTGCTCGCTGGCTCAATGAGCGAGGCGACGCGTCGGCAGGTGGCGCTGGCTATCAGTCAGCAACGCGCGCAGGTGGTGGAGATCGATGTGGCGCAGCTGCTGAAGGATGAATCTCCCGTTGTTAGCGAGCTGGTGCAACAGGCGACTTCGCTGCTTGCTGCCGGTCAGCACACTATTTTACGCACCAGCCGTAGCGAAGCGGATCGCCATCAAATCGATCGGCTCTGTCAACATATGCAGCTCAGCCGGGCGGCGCTGGGTGAGCGGCTCAGCCAACGGCTGGGGAAACTGACGTTGGCGATCATTGAAAGTACGCGTATCGGCGGACTGTTTCTGACGGGCGGCGACATCGCCATCGCGGTGGCAAAGGCATTAGGCGCAGAAGGTTATCGCATTCAACAAGAAGTCGCGCCCTGCATACCCTGCGGCGCATTGATTAATAGTGAAATTGATGATTTGCCGGTGATTACCAAAGCTGGCGGATTTGGTACAGAGAGTGCGCTTTGTGACGCGCTCTCGTTTATTGAGGAGATGTACAGTGACCACTAAGACCATTGCGGTAACCATGGGCGATCCGGCCGGTATCGGCCCCGAGATTATTGTCAAAGCGCTTGCTGAAGGGGAGTTAAATGGCGCGCCAGTCGTGGTGGTGGGCTGCCTGGAAACGTTAAGGCGCGTAATGGCGCAGGGCAACCTCCCGCAAACCGAGCTGAAAGAGATTACCTCCGTGGCGCAGGCGCAGTATACGCCCGGCACCATTAACGTGCTGGATGAACCGTTGGCCGATCCGCTGGCGCTGGTGCCGGGTAAGGTGCAGGCCCAGGCGGGCGATTTAGCTTATCGCTGCGTGAAGCGCGCCACGGAACTGGCGATGGCGGGCGAAGTACACGCCATCGCCACCGCACCGCTCAATAAAGAGGCGCTGCATTCTGCCGGTCACCTGTACCCGGGTCATACCGAACTGCTGGCGCAATTAACCGAGAGTAAAGATTACGCGATGGTGCTCTATACCGACCGGTTAAAAGTGATTCATGTCACCACGCATATCGCGCTGCGTAAATTTCTCGATACCCTGAACCAGCCGCGCGTAGAGACGGTCATCGGCATGGCGGATACCTTTTTGCGCCGCGTCGGCTATACGCAGCCGCGCATTGCGGTCGCCGGGGTGAATCCGCACGCTGGAGAAAACGGCCTGTTCGGCGATGAAGAGATTAATATTGTCGGCCCGGCGATTAAGGCGATGCAGGAAAAAGGCATCGACGCCCGCGGCCCTTGCCCGCCGGATACGGTTTATCTGCAGTGTTATGAAGGGCAATATGACATGGTGGTGGCGATGTATCACGATCAGGGCCATATTCCGCTTAAGCTGCTGGGTTTCTATGACGGCGTCAATATTACCGCCGGCCTGCCGTTTATTCGCACCTCGGCGGACCATGGCACCGCATTTGATATTGCCTGGACAGGTAAAGCGAAGTCTGAGAGCATGGCCGTCTCGATTCAACTTGCGATGCAACTTGCATAGGGAAAGATGAAAGGACAAAGTCGCCTTGACCAGATTATGGATTACCTGAAAGGGCATAATCTGGTTACCGTTGATCAATTGGTGACGGCCATTTCCGCCTCGCCCGCCACTATCCGCCGCGATCTGATTAAACTGGATCGGGAAGGCGTTATTAGCAGGACGCACGGCGGCGTGACGTTAAACCGTTTTATTCCTGAGCAGCCTACTACCTCTGAAAAAATCCAGCGCAATCTGGCTGAAAAGCAGGCCATTGCGCGTGCTGCGGCTGCGCGGGTCAAAGCGGGCGATGCGGTAGTACTGGATGCGGGCACCACCATGCTGGAGCTGGCGCGTCAGTTAACGCACCTGCCGCTGCGGGTGATTACCGCCGATCTGCATATCGCGCTGTTTCTTTCCGGTTTCCGGCAAATTGAAGTGACGATCATTGGCGGTCGCATTGATGATTCCAGTCAGTCGTGCATTGGCGAACATGGGCGCCGCCTGTTGCGTACGCTTCATCCTGATATTGCCTTTGTCAGCTGCAATTCATGGAGCCTGGAAAAAGGGATCACTACGCCTACGGAGGATAAAGCCGGACTGAAGCAGGATCTGCTGCTTAACGCCCGTCAGCGTGTGTTGCTGGCGGACAGCAGTAAATATGGTTCCTGGTCGTTGTTTTGCGTGACGCCGTTGCAGGCGTTAACGGAAGTGGTTACCGATAACAGGTTAAGTGAAGAGGCGCAGGCATTGCTCGAAGGGCAAGAGTTTGCATTGACGCTGGCGGATCCGCTGGCGCGATAAACGAAACGGGGCGGCGTTTCCGCCCCGATAAAGCGCTGGCTTTACTGCGTTTTCAGGCCCAGGGAAGGGATATTCCGGCCATAATAGATTTCACGCATCTCCTTCCACAACAGATCGGTGATCCGCTTATGTTCTTGCGGGCTCAGGTCTTCCGGTCTGGTGTTGAACAGGTAATGTTTGAGATCGAATTCTTTCAGCAACATCTTGGTGTGAAAGATATTTTCCTGATAAACGTTCACATCGACCATGTCATACATCGTCTTCATATCTTCCGACATAAAGTTCTGTATTGAGTTGATCTCATGATCGATAAAGTGCTTCACGCCGTTAACGTCACGGGTAAAGCCGCGTACGCGATAATCAACGGTAACGATATCCGATTCCAGCTGGTGGATAAGATAGTTCAGCGCTTTAAGCGGTGAAATCACGCCGCAGGTGGAAACTTCGATATCGGCGCGGAAAGTACATAATCCGCCTTCGGGATGGCTTTCCGGGTAGGTATGGACGCAAATATGACTTTTATCCAGGTGGGCGACCACTGAACCAGGCAGCGGACCGGGATGCTCCGAATTATCAATATCTTTCGGATCGATCGGCTCTTCGCTAACCAGAATGGTGACGCTGGCACCCTGCGGTTCATAATCCTGACGCGCAATATTCAGCACGTTGGCGCCGATAATTGAGCAGGTCTCGGTCAGGATTTCAGTCAGGCGGTTAGCGTTGTATTGCTCATCAATATAAGCAATATAACCATCGCGTTCGGCCTCACTGTTCGCATAGCAAATGTCGTAGATACAAAAACTCAGGCTTTTTGTCAGGTTGTTGAAGCCATGTAGTTTCAGCTTTTGCAATTTAGTTCACCCCCTTATAAATGCCCGGTCGGCGCCGACAGCGCATTCAACAGATATTGCGGCAGAGCAAAGCTGCCCGTATGGATTGCCGGATTATAGTAACGGCAGTTCAGTCCTGCTGAGGCAAAGCGCGCCTGCAGCGTAGCGGTATCAAGCTGACGCAGCGCCGGGTTATCGCTTGCCCAGGCAAAGGTCATGATGCCGCCGTAGTAAGTCGGGATCGCCGCCTGATAAAAGCTGACATCGCTGAAGTAGTGGCCCAGTTTGCGATGGCTGGTGACCGCTTCGTCCTGCTGCAGGAAGCTAACGCCATTCTGCGCGACAAAGATGCCATTTTCATTAAGACAGCGTTTACAGCCCTGATAAAATTCAGAGGTAAACAGGCTTTCACCCGGGCCAACCGGATCGGTGCAGTCCGAGATAATCACATCAAACTTTTCGTGGGTTTGCGTAACGAAGTTTACCCCATCGTCGATCACCAGACGGAAGCGCGGATCGTCATAAGCACCGGCGCTGTGGTTGGGCAGATACTGACGGCAAAACTCGACCACGCCCGCATCGATTTCCACCATCGTAATCTGTTCCAGCCCGGTATGACGACTGACTTCACGCAGCATACCGCCGTCGCCGCCGCCGATAATCAACACCTTTTTGGCGTTGCCATGGGCCAACAGCGGAACGTGGGTTAACATTTCGTGATAGATGAATTCATCGCGCTCGGTGGTTTGCACCACGCCATCCAGCGCCATGACGCGACCGAAGGCCGCATTTTCGAAAATAATCAGATCCTGGTGCTCGGTCTTCTCACGATAAAGAATGTTGTCTACCGTGAAATACTGACCAAAGCCGGCATGAAGCGTTTCATACCAAATTTCATTTTGGGCCATGGTGGGGCTCTCCTCAGAATAGCCATGAAAATTGGGCGGCACATCATAGCTAACTCTGACGGGGGTTGCACGGTCAAATTAGCAGCAGGAGAGCACAGGAAGGCGGATTACTTAACGTAAGCCAGCAAACTGAGCGAATCGCGCGCCAGTGCCTTACATTTCTTATCGTTAGAGACAGCAATCCCGCTCAGATCGCGATAGCTCTCTTCTCCCAATACTTTCATGTTGTAGCTGGCATAGTTGGTAAGATCCCAACGGTTCTGCTGGGCAAAGAAAACCAGTGCCTTGCGGATTTGGGCATCAGGCAGATCCTGGTAGCCGCAGTCATTTTTTAGATAGACAAATACCGCGGTCAGATCGGCCAGATCTTCCGCTTCTGACTCGCTAAGCGCAAAGCTGGTGGATGAGAAGCCAAGAAGCCCCGACAGCAGCAGGGCTTTGATGCTCTTCGTCATAATCATTCTCTAAAAATTGCAATAACCTGACGTTAGCACAGTTATGAGCGGTCTTCAGGCCATTTTTACGCTTTGTTGCCGTTTGTGCTAAAAATCGTCATTTTTGCCGTATGGCTGTTTTCGGTGGATACCTGGAGCAAGCAGCAGAAGCATTATCAAACCGGCCAGGGGGGGACTTGTGACGCATCGAATGAAAAAAATAGTTTAATCATAAGTAGGCTATTAAAAGATAAAATGAAATGTTCCGGGCATGCAAAATGCGTTAAATATAAAAGAGTAAATTGAGCCATGTCTGATAGCGATAAATGTATCTTCCAGAGAAGCTCAGAGACCCAAGGCGTTTGAGTTGATAAATAGCCAATCTGTACCGTGACGCATAATCTGCAATATGCATAAAAAATTTAACTCTGCTGTGCCGCCTTTTCGCTATAAAAAATATGCTTGATAAAGGAGGGAGTTAGTATGGCTATTAAAAGCTTCTATTATTCTCAATTAGCAGATTTAAGGATAGAGGGGGGTTGGGCTGCATGCGAGCTATTCTATTCATCTGGTTATAAAAAATGAAAATATGGAAAATGGTAAACATGTCTATGTTGCGGCAACAGGCAGGAGCAATGCAGCTAAAGCTGCTGGCTCGGGAACGCTTTTATTCTGGTGTAAAGTAAGGACCTCGTTTGATAACAAAATCTATGTCTTAGAGAGGGCAAAAGGAGATGTCTGGGCGACAGGTATAGATGATATAGTCATAGGAGCCACTTCTTTTTTCTTACCCATTACAACCTGGTTTACACCATCTTTAGAAGTTGAAGCAGGGTACTTTTATGACTCAGGCCATACAGGAACGGTTCCTCCCATGCCGCCAGGTATGAAAAGATTGATAAACCTGACACCATTTCAAAGGTAAAATCAGAGATGCGTATGCAACGAGCCATAACCCTGATGATCATTTTCTTGTTTGCCGCCATGCCCACGTATGGTTCGGCGGATTATGTTGATGCGCTAACCAAAGAAGCGTCCGATTTAATGCGTAAGTATGCGCTTGCCGATAATCAGGAACAAAAACAGGCGCTGGAGGAAATTGCCGCTTTGGCAAAGAAAAATAAATCAAATGAAAATGTTATTAGAATATATACCCAAATCCTTGCCTCAAGCGGTCATTATAAAAAAGCAATAAGTGTACTGGAGCCGTTTACCAGAGAAAGACCTGAGTCTGCCTTGTTGCTCCAGGAATGTATGCTAAAGGAGAGAGTCCGTCAGCATGATGCACAATGTTATAAAAACGCTCTCTCTGCCGCTGAAAAGAAAGGTGTTAATAATCTGGATTACCTGATGATTTTATATTTTTCAGGCGATAAACGATTTGATCAGGCAAAAGAAAAATATCTCTGTCATAACGGCAGTGATGCAATAATATCGATTTTCGATAAAAGTAGAGATGAGGTTTTAAAACAGCTATACCCTAAATAATTAGGTTTCAGGTTTAGTCAAACTGCGTTAGCAGCCTTCGCTTCACATGAGCCTCTCCTCATCCTGAACTTGACTTTGCCGTTGGGGCAAGGTTTAGGATAACGTCCTCATTGCGATTAAGGACGCCATCATGCAACGCCGCGACTTTCTTAAACTTACCGCAGCGCTGAGCGCCGCGGGTCTGCTCCCCTTCTGGTCAGGCCGTGCGCTGGCCGCTGGCCGCCCGGCGCTGCCGATTCCCGATCTGCTGACGCCCGATATTCATGGCGCGGTGCGTCTGATTGCTCAGACCGGCACCAGCCACTGGAACGGCAAAGCAGTGAATACCTGGGGCTATAACGGCGCGTTGCTGGGGCCGGCGATTGAGATGACGCGCGGCAAAACGCTAAAAGTGCTGATGGAAAACCGTCTGCCGCAGGCGACAACGGTGCACTGGCACGGGCTGGAGGTGCCAGGGGAAGTAGACGGTGGGCCGCAGGCCGCCATCGCGCCCGGCAGCCAGCGTACGGTTTCTATTACGCCCGATCAGCCAGCGGCAACCTGCTGGTTTCATCCGCACCAGCACGGTACCACCGGTTATCAGGTGGCGCAGGGTCTGGCCGGGCTGGTGGTGCTGCGTGATGAGGAATCTGAAAAATTACTGCTGCCGAAGCAGTGGGGCGTGGATGATATTCCGATTGTCTTGCAGGATAAACAGCTCACGGCAGAGGGCACCGGGATCGATTATCAACTGGATGTGATGCGTGCCGCAGTCGGCTGGTTTGGCAATCTGATGCTGACCAACGGCGTGCCTTATCCGCAGCAGGCGGTGCCGCGCGGTTGGCTACGTTTACGGCTGCTAAACGGCTGCAATGCGCGCACGCTGAATCTGGCGGCCAGCGATAAGCGCACGTTGTATGTTATCGCCAGCGATGGCGGCCTGCTGGCGGAGCCGGTACAGGTAGAGACGCTAATGCTGTTGCCGGGCGAGCGTTTTGAAGTATTAGTCGATGCCAGCAACGGCAAAGCGTTTGATTTGGTGACCTTGCCAGTTAAACAGATGGGCATGACGCTGGCGCCGTTTGATGCGCCGCTGCCGGTATTACATATTTTGCCGCTGCGGGTGATGGCCAGCGGCTCGCTGCCGGACAAACTTGCCACCCTGCCGCCGCTGCCCGCCAGCGATAATCTGCCGGGACGCTGGCTTCAGCTGATGATGGATCCCCAGCTTGATCGGCTGGGCATGCAGACGCTGCAACAGAAGTATGGCAAGCAGGCGATGGCCGGACATGAGATGAAAGGACACGCAGCGGCGCCACAATCCAATGCCGCCGGTCACCATCATCAGGCGATGGCGCATCAGCAGGCGTCAAACGGTCACGATCATGCAATGGCGGATATGTCGCATCAGAGCGCTTCCGGCTATGATTTCCACAACGGAAATAAAATCAACGGCCTTGCTTTTGATATGAATAAACCGATGTTTGCCGTGAAGCAGGGTCAGCTGGAAAAATGGACCATTTCCGGTGAGGGCGATGCGATGCTGCATCCTTTCCATATTCACGGCACGCAGTTTCGCATTCTTTCAGAAAACGGCAAGCCGCCTGCGCCGCATCGTCAGGGATGGAAAGATACGGTGCATGTGGAAGGCTGGCGTAGCGAAGTGCTGGTGCGCTTTAACCATCAGGCCAGCGCCCAGCATGCCTATATGGCGCACTGCCATTTGCTGGAGCATGAAGATACCGGCATGATGCTGGGCTTTACCGTTGAGTAATAGTGAACTGGCTTGCAAAGGGCGCAACGGTTGAGCGTTGCGCCCTTTAATATGTCGCAGCTGGAAAACAGGTATTAAGCAGCATATAGCCCGGCTTTTTTATGTGCAGGCGTAGTAACATTGGCCTGCTTACAACATAAAGGAGTATGTTTATGCAAATCAGGTGGAAGCCATGAGTGCATAACATTCGTTCAGCGCCCCGATTTTTATACCGTAAGAAATGTGTTACTCAAGGCACATAAAATTCGCGTGCCTGGCTCACGCAATGGATTGATGGCGTATGGTTATGTCGACGTGCAGGGAGAGCACAACTTTGCAAACTGCAAAATACGTTAAAAAAGCCGTGGGCTTTGCGATCTGTTTTCTTGTGGCTTTCCTTTTATCTTGCTACGGCATGCCGCTTTACTCGTTTACTACCTGAATCGTTGACCATTCCCATCAACTATTCAGCCGCTATCAGGCTGATATCTACGAACCAGATTCAGATCAGGTTACGTTCCTTTCGCTGATTATCGTTGTTGGCGTTTATGCGCTAGTTTTTTTATTGGCTGATAAAAACCGCGCTCAAAAAGTTAAAACGTTGACAGGTTACGGTACTTATCACGGCTCCCTGCGCCTGCGTGAATAAACCGAAACTAAAAAATTGGATATGATGCACAGGAGAAGAGCCGCAATAAATGCGGCTGTGAATTAACCGTCAGATGTTAAATGCAATTCTTTTACCCGTCGGTAGCTCTACATCCAGACTGAGCTTCCCACCCATTACGCATTTTTAACCGGTTGAACGTGGCCTTCAGTGGTAAAAAAGCGGATTCATACCGAACGCCGCCCTGATTATTGATGATTGTCGCAGGCTTACGCCTGCTCTAGCGCCAGCCGTAAATCCTCAATCAAATCGTCGCTGTTCTCGATGCCGATCGACAAGCGAATGGTCGCTTCGCCAATGCCGATACGCTGACGTACTTCAGCAGGCACCCCGGAATGGGTGGTGCTGCCCGGATGGCTGGCGAGCGATTCGGTGCCGCCCAGGCTTACCGCCAGCTTAAACAGCTGTAGCGCGTTCAGGAAACGAAAGGCAGCTTGCTGGCCGCCGCGTATATCAAAAGAAAAGGTGGAACCGGCGCCGCTGCTCTGTGCCTGAAAGGTTTTACCCGCCGGGGAATCGCTATCCAGAAACGAGAGATAGTGCAGCTTTTCTACTTTCTGATGAGCGCGTAAAAAATGAGCTACCGCTGCGGCATTGCTGTTGGCTTTTTCCATCCGCAGCGATAGCGTCTCCAGCGAACGGCCCAACATCCAGCTGGAATGCGGATCCAGCTGGGTGCCGATGGCGCTGCGCAGAGCGCGGACTTGATTCATCAGCACTTTACTGCCCATCGCCGCGCCGGCGATCAGATCGGAATGACCACCGACATATTTCGTCAGCGAATAGAGCGAAATATCCGCGCCGTGTTCCAGCGGGCGCTGGAACAGCGGGCCGAGCAGCGTATTGTCGCAGGCGATAATCGGACGAGAGCCCTGTTGCTGCTCAATCTTATCCGCCACGCGGCGAATCAACGCAATATCCACCAAGCTGTTGGTAGGGTTGGCGGGCGTTTCAATAAGAATGACCGCGACGCGGCCAGTTGCGATCGCCTGGTCGGCGGCTTCCTGCACTTTCTCCTCATCCAGACCATCGCTAAAGCCCACGGCCGCTACGCCAAGCTGATTAAAGGTTTTGCTAAGTAAGGTTTCCGTGCCGCCGTATAACGGCTGTGAGTGCAGGATAACGTCGCCAGGCCGAACAAACGCCAGCAGGGTAGTGGAAATAGCCGACATGCCTGAAGAGAACAGTACGCTGCTTTCCGCCCGCTCATAGACTGCCAGCCGGTCCTCGACAATCTCGCTGTTAGGATGATTAAAGCGCGAATAGACCAGCCCGCCCGATAAGCCCGCCGGCGGCTCACGTCGGCCTGAAACATAATCGAAAAAGTTACGGCCGTCTTCAGCGCTTTTGAAAACAAATGTCGAGGTCAAAAATACCGGTGGTTTCACCGCGCCTTCAGATAACGCCGGATCGTAACCGTAATTCAGCATCTGGGTTTCCGGCTGTAGCGGACGGTTGCCGATATGGTTTTTTTTCGTCTGGGCTGCACACATAAGCTCTCCTGGCGATGAAGCCGTCTGACATCATAAATTGAGCTTACGCTACCACAGTCGATCATCGGCTGATAAATGACTTAACGTTCTAACTTTACAACTAAAAACATCATTAAATAACGGTTTTTGGATGGTTAGCAGTCTGTATGTCTATTTTTTGCCGCAGGCAAACGTTGACCGCGCTGGGATATTTGCCGCACGAAATATGATAGACTTCGCTGCTTTCGACAGATGACGAAGCCTGAAGCTATGAAACACACCGTTGAAGTTATGATCTCCGAAGCGGAGATTCGCAATCGTATCGCCGAGCTGGGTCAACAGATCACCGAGCACTACCGCGACAGCGGCAGCGACATGGTGCTGGTAGGCCTGCTACGCGGCTCTTTTATGTTTATGGCTGACCTGTGCCGTACCATTGATGTCCCACACGAAGTCGATTTTATGACCGCATCCAGCTACGGCAGCGGCATGTCCAGCAGTCGTGATGTGAAAATCCTGAAAGATTTGGATGAGGATATTCGCGGGAAAGATGTGCTGATTGTGGAAGATATTATCGACTCCGGTAATACGCTGAGCAAAGTGCGGGAAATTCTCAGCCTGCGCGAACCTAAATCGCTGGCGATTTGTACCCTGCTGGATAAGCCTTCACGCCGTGAAGTCGCGGTAAACGTGGAATATATCGGCTTCTCTATTCCTGATGAATTCGTTGTCGGCTACGGCATTGACTATGCACAGCGCTATCGTCATCTGCCTTACATCGGCAAAGTGGTGATGCTGGAGGAGTAATCCGGGCGATTGTGCTGCCGAGACAGCACAATCGATTAAAGATAGCGGTTGCGGGACAGGCTATCATGCCGCCGCTGATTAGCGATGGCTTTCAGGGTGATTCAGCAGGTTAGCAATGCCGTGACGGTAACGCTGTTCAAGCAGTTCGCGGTTGGTGGCGGTCACTTCCAGATCGCGCAGGCAGCCATCGTGGATGCCGTACACCCAGCCGTGAATGGTCACTTTCTGCCCGCGTTTCCACGCTGATTGCAGAATGGTTGAGTGGCCCAGGTTATATACCTGCTCCATAACGTTGATTTCACAAAGCTTATCAAAGCGTTTCTCTGGCGGCAGTTCGCCAAGTAACGAGCTATGCTTGTACCACAAATCACGGATATGCAGCAGCCAGTTGTTGATTAGGCCCAGTTCCGGGTTTTCCACCGCCGCCTGTACGCCACCGCATCCGTAGTGTCCACAAATGATGATATGTTCCACCTCTAACACCTCTACCGCGTATTGCACCACGGAGAGACAGTTGAGGTCGGTATGAATCACCAGGTTCGCTACGTTACGGTGAACAAACAGCTCGCCTGGCTCCAGGCCGGTTAAGCGCTCGGCCGGAACGCGGCTATCGGAACAGCCAATCCATAAAAAGCGCGGTTTTTGCGCCAGAGCAAGGCGCTCAAAGAAGCCCGGGTCTTCTTCAACCAGAAGTTTGGACCATTCGCGGTTGTTGCTGATGAGTGTATCAATATCTTTCATAATGGTTATCGATCTGTAACAAGCAAATATGCGTTGCCGTACTATAGGACAACATCCGGCAATTTTAAACGGTAAAAAACGACAGTTAACAAAACAGGGTAAGCAACTTCTCTATGACGTATGCACTGGAACTTGAAAAGCTCACCAAGACCTATCCCGGCGGCGTGCAGGCGCTGAAAGGGATCGATCTGGCGGTAGAGGCGGGCGATTTTTATGCGTTGCTGGGGCCGAACGGCGCTGGTAAATCAACCACCATTGGCATTATCAGTTCACTGGTTAACAAAAGCGGTGGCCGGGTTCGCGTCTTTGGCTATGACCTGGAAAAAGATGTGGTCAACGCCAAGCGTCAGCTGGGGCTGGTGCCGCAGGAATTTAACTTTAACCCGTTTGAAACCGTATTACAGATTGTGGTTAACCAGGCGGGCTACTACGGCGTAGAACGTCGCGAAGCGCAGCAGCGAGCAGAGAAATATCTGACCCAGCTCGATCTGTGGAATAAACGCAACGAGCGGGCGCGTATGCTTTCCGGCGGGATGAAGCGCCGCCTGATGATCGCGCGCGCGCTGATGCATCAGCCCAAGCTGCTAATTCTTGATGAGCCGACCGCAGGCGTCGATATCGAGCTGCGCCGTTCAATGTGGGTATTCCTGAAAGAGCTGAACGCTCAGGGCACAACTATTATTCTTACCACCCACTATCTGGAAGAAGCCGAAATGCTGTGTCGTAATATCGGCATCATTCAAAGCGGCGAGCTGGTTGAGAACACCTCAATGAAAGGGCTGCTTTCCAAGCTTAAATCGGAAACTTTTATCCTCGATTTGGCGGCGAAAAGCGCGTTGCCGAAGCTGGAAGGCTTCCAGTACCGGCTGCTGGATACCTCGACGCTGGAAGTTGAGGTGATGCGCGAGCAGGGCCTGAACAGCGTGTTCAGCCAGCTTAGCGCGCAGGGCGTGCAGGTGCTCAGTATGCGTAACAAGGCGAACCGCCTGGAAGAGCTGTTTGTCAGTCTGGTGCAGGGAAAAACGGGAGGTCACGCATGATGCACTTATACTGGGTCGCGCTGAAAAGCATCTGGGCCAAAGAGATTAACCGTTTCGCCCGCATCTGGATCCAGACGCTGGTGCCGCCGGTGATCACCATGACGCTCTACTTTATTATTTTCGGTAACCTGATTGGCTCGCGTATCGGCGATATGCACGGCTTCAGCTATATGCAGTTTATCGTGCCGGGGCTGATTATGATGGCGGTGATCACCAACGCCTACGCCAACGTGGCATCCTCTTTCTTTAGCGCCAAGTTTCAACGCAATATCGAAGAGCTGCTGGTGGCGCCGGTGCCCACGCATATCGTGATTGCCGGTTACGTCGGCGGCGGCGTGGCGCGCGGGATCTGTGTGGGGATTCTGGTTACCGCGGTATCGCTCTTTTTTGTGCCGTTTCATGTGCATTCGTGGCTGATGGTGGCGGTAACGCTGCTGTTGACGGCGATTATGTTTTCTCTGGCGGGCCTGCTGAATGCGGTATTTGCCCGTACCTTTGACGATATCAGCCTGATCCCGACCTTTGTCCTGACGCCGTTAACTTACCTGGGTGGCGTTTTTTATTCGCTGACGCTGCTGCCGCCGTTCTGGCAGGCGGTATCCAAGCTCAATCCGGTGGTCTATATGATTAGCGGCTTCCGTTACGGCTTTTTAGGCATCAACGATGTTCCGCTGGTCTTTACGCTCTCAGTGCTGATCGCTTTTATCGTGGTGTTTTATATTCTCGCCTGGACGCTGATACAGCGCGGGCGCGGCTTACGCACCTGATATCGGATACTGAACGCGCTCTTCGGAGCGCGTTTTTTTTGCCTGCCACCAGCAAAAAGCCTGCGATACGCCTCGCAATCTGGATTGGTTCATTTGTACGATTTTATCGCTTATGCCAGGCTATCAGCGGTAAAAAAATAAAGGTGTGCTATGCCGCAGTTTCACTGGATTAACGAGCCAGCCGTCTGGCACCATGAGAACGCCCGTTTACATGTCGTCACCGACGGTCAAACCGATTTCTGGCGGGAAACCTGGTACGGTTTTACCCGCTTTAGCGGCCACTTCTGGGCCAGAGAAGTGCAGGAAGATTTTACTTTCCAGGCGCGTATACGCGCTGATTTCCATACGCTTTACGATCAGGCGGGCATTATGTTTATGGCCGATGAGCAGCACTGGCTGAAAGCGGGGATTGAATATAACGATGGTCAGCCGGCGATGGGCAGCGTTTTGACGCAGGGCGGTTCTGACTGGGCAACCGGTCCGTTTAGCGGCGATGCGCGCGATTTCTGGATGCGTTTAACGCTGCGCGACAGCGCTCTGCGGCTGCAATATTCCACTGATGGCGTAAACTGGCCGTTGCTGAGGCTATGCCCGATTGTCAACGCCGCGCGTTATCAGGTGGGCGTGATGTGCTGTACGCCGGAGCGCGCCGGGCTGGAAGTGGAATTTAGTGAAATAAGCCTGACGCCGCCCAATGGCAAAGCGCTACATGATTTAAGCTAAAGATGAATAAACGGGCGGGGCAGGGCTGCCCCGCCGCGGAAATCAGGCAACCTGCACCGGCACGGCTTTCGCCAGGCGCTTCATCTGATTATCACCTTCGAAATAAGCCACTTTGGGCTGCCACTGACGCGCTTCTTCATCTGACATCTGCACGTAAGAGCAGATAATCAGAATATCGCCTTCACAGGCGCAGCGGGCGGCCGCGCCGTTCACCGAGATAATTTTCGAGCCGCGCTCGGCGGCAATCGCATAGGTGGAGAAACGCTGGCCGTTGGTCACGTTATAAATATCGATCGCTTCGTACTGTAGGATGCCGGAAGCGTCGAGAAAATCCTGATCGATGGCGCAGGAACCTTCGTAATGCAGGTCAGCCTGTGTGACCTTCACCCGATGCAGCTTGCCTTGCAGCATGGTGCGTACCATATCTTTGTTACCTTGTTCTGCAACGAATCAAAAGATGAGCGACAGTATTCATGGATTACTGACGCTTGTCTACTGGGTCAGATCAACCGTTTGATTGTCAATCAGACGGGCTTTGCCCAACCATGCGGCCATCAGAATTACCGCGCGCTGGCTGTCTACATTCAGCGGCAGCAGCGTTTCAGCATCGCAGATGGCCAGGCCATCCGGCGTTAATCCTTTATCACGCAGCTCGGATTCGGCACTTTCGATAATCTCTTCGACATGTCGCTCGCCGTTGGCCAGCTTCGCCGCCATCGCCTTCATCGCCTGGCTTAGCGCCGGCGCCAGCTTACGCTCGTCAGCGGTCAGATAGCCGTTGCGCGAACTGAGCGCCAGGCCATCTTTCGCGCGTACCGTTGGCACGCCGATAATATCAATATCGTAACCCATATCCGCCACCATCTTGCGGATCAGCGCCAGCTGTTGATAATCCTTTTCGCCGAAGCAGGCCAGATCCGGCTGCACCAGGTTAAACAGCTTACTGACGATAGTGGAAACGCCACGGAAATGGCCGGGACGGCTGGCGCCTTCCAGCAGAGTAGAAAGCCCTGGCACCTCGACAAAGGTTTGCGTATCCAGACCTTTGGGATAGACATCGCCAGGTGCTGGCGCAAACACCAAATCAACGCGCGCACGGTTCAGCTTTTCACAGTCTTCCTGTAGCGTACGCGGATAGCGCGCCAGATCTTCAGCTCGATCGAACTGCATTGGGTTTACGAAAATGCTTACTACTACGATGTCGGCGCGTTCACGCGCTTCATCCACCAGCGTCATATGGCCTTCATGCAGGTTGCCCATGGTCGGCACCAGCGCAATGCGTTTGCCTTCCTGACGCCAGCGCCTGATTTCACGGCGTAACATCGGCAACGTTTCGATAATCAACACGGACTTTCTCCTGTTCACTGGAAACTGTGCTCAGCGGCGGGATAGCTTGCCTCTTCCACTTCCTGAATATACTGACGCACGGCGGCGCGAATATCACCGGTTTCGGCAAGGAAATTTTTCGCAAACTTAGGTATATGACCGCCGGTAATGCCAAAAGCGTCATGCATAACCAGAATTTGTCCGTCGGTGACGTTACCGGCGCCGATGCCAATAACCGGAATGTTCAGCGCCTGGGTGACGCGCTGCGCCAGCGCCACCGGCACGCATTCCAGCACCATCAGCTGAGCGCCGGCCGCCTCCAGCGCCTGCGCGTCGGCAAGCAGACGATCCGCCGCTTCGCTATCGCGCCCCTGGACTTTATAACCGCCAAAGATATTGACCGACTGCGGGGTCAGGCCCAGATGACCGCACACCGGCACCGCGCGCTCCGTTAGCATACGCACGGTATCCGCCAGCCAGGCGCCGCCTTCCAGCTTCACCATATTGGCGCCGGCGCGCATCAGCTGGCCCGCATTTTCACAGGTCTGCTGCGGCGTGGCGTAACTCATAAACGGCAAATCGGCGAGCAGCAGGCAATGCGGCGCGCCACGGCGTACCGCAGCGGTGTGATAAGCGATATCGTCTACCGTCACCGGCAGCGTGGATTCATGTCCCTGCACCGTCATGCCCAGTGAATCGCCGACCAGCATCACCTGCATGCCTTCATCGGCGAACAGACGGGCAAAGCTGAAATCGTAGGCGGTGATGGAGGCAAATTTTTTGCCTGCCTGTTTCCACTGGCGCAGGTGCGAAATAGTGGTGGGTTTCATGACAACCTCAGTATCTACGTTCTGGTGGGCGCAGTGTAAAGGATCGGGACGGTCAGAGGAAACTTCTTATCGTAACGGCAAGAGGCCGCCTGACAGGCGGCGGCGATTTTACCAGCGGTGGATGGCGCTGCAATCAAGTTTTTCTACGATATCAGCAAGATAGCGGCCATCAGGCAGCCGGGCCTGCGGGGCGATTTCCAGCAGCGGCACCAGCATAAAAGCGCGGTTATGCATATCGTAATGGGGCACCGTCAAGCGCGGCGTATTGAGCACCCGATCGCCAAACAGCAAGATATCCAGATCGAGCGTGCGCGGGCCCCAACGCTCCGCTTTACGCACCCGGCCCTGCTCCAGTTCAATGCGCTGCGTATGGTCAAGCAGCGCCTCTGGCGAGAGTTCACTGTCGAGCGCCACGGCGGCGTTAAGGTAGTCCGGCTGATCGGGCGGCCCGTAGGGCGGGGTACGGTAAAACGACGAGACCGCCGCCCGTCGCGTTTGCGGAATGGCATCCAGCGCATCAAGCGCGTTACGCACCTGATGCAGCGGATCGGCCAGATTGCTGCCTAAGGCAAGATAGACGCGGATCATACGTTGCTGCTGTTATCGCGGCGCGGAGCGGCGGGACGTTTGCGCGGACGACGCTGACGGCGGCGCGGTACTGGCTCATCGCCAAGATTTTTCAGCATATGATTCTGCTGCGGCGGCGCGGCGGCCTGGAATTCGCCCCACCAGTTCGTCAGACGCTGTAGCTCCGCATTGTTTTCCACCTCAGCGCGCAGCGCCAGCAAATCGTATGCGGCGCGGAACTTAGGATGCTCCATCAGCTTAATCGCACGCTTACCGTGACGACGCGACATCCGCAGCTGTAACTGCCAGATATCACGCACCAGCGTGGTAATGCGTTTCGGGATCGCCAGCGAACGGCACGCTTCATCCAGCACATCATTCATGGCCAATGCAAAAGCGTCGTAATAGGCGAGGCCGCTTTCCTGAGCGATACGCTGGGCGTTTTCCAGTTGCGGGTACCAGAACATTGCGGCGAACAGGAAGGCTGGGTTAACCCGCATCTGGTTTTGAATGCGCGTATCAGTATTTTTCAATACCTGCGCCAGCATCCGCTCCATCTGGCTGTCGCTATGCTCGGTAAAGCCGCGGCTCAGAATCGGGAACAGCGGCTGGAATAGCTGGTATTCGCGCAGCAGCAGGTAGGTTTTATAACCGTAGCCCGCCTGCAGCAGCTTCAGCGCTTCCTCAAACAGACGCGCCGGAGGAATATCGTTCAGCAGCGTGGCAAGACGCGGAATCGGCTCGGCGGTGGTTTCCGCGATGGTCATATCCAGCTTGGCGGCAAAGCGCACCACGCGCAGCATCCTGACCGGATCTTCACGATAGCGCGTTTCCGGATCGCCAATCAGGCGGATGATACCCTGCTGCAGATCCTGCAGGCCGCCGACATAATCGCGCACGCTAAAGTCAGCTACGCTGTAGTAAAGGCTGTTGATGGTTAAATCACGGCGCTGGGCGTCATCTTCAATGGTGCCGAAGATGTTGTCGCGCAGTAGCATGCCGTTTTGGCCGCGCTGGGCGTTGCTGTCTTCTTCAGCCTGATGATGACCGCGGAAAGTGGCCACTTCGATCACTTCCGGGCCAAACATCACGTGCGCAAGACGGAAGCGACGGCCAACCAGACGACAGTTGCGGAACAGCTTACGCATTTGCTCCGGCGTGGCGTTGGTGGTCACATCAAAATCTTTCGGCGCTTTACCCAGCAGCAGGTCACGGACACCACCGCCCACCAGATAGGCTTCATAGCCCGCTTTATTCAGGCGATAAAGAACTTTCAGGGCGTTTTCGCTAATGTCTTTGCGCGAGATGTTGTGACTTTCACGAGGGATGACGGTCATCTGCAGTTCGTCTTCCTCAACCTCTGCCAGCGCCGTGTCTTCACGACTCAGAACTTTACGGCAAAAATTAGCTACTCGGGTAAAAATAGGACACCTCGATAATGACGATAATTCGGTGGTAAAATCAGCGGCTAATCATAGCCTGTTGCGAACCATTTGAGAATGGTGTTGTCGTTTCAATGGCGGCCAGCGCGTCATCGCGCGGCACTTTTGCCAAATCCCACTGCGCAACGGCCAGCGCTAACAGCTGCGTGGTTGTTATATCCTGCCAGTTTTCCGGCGTGCTTTGTCCCAGAAAACGCAGCGCCTTTACCAGCACCGGACGCGGATCGCCATCCGGCAGGGCAGGGGCATGGTTCTGCTTCGACAGTTTGTTGCCGTCATGATTCAGCACCAGCGGCAAATGCAGATAAGCCGGTTCCTGCCAGCCCAGCTGCCGCCAGAGCGCAATCTGCCGTACCGTTGGCGCGATTAAGTCCGCGCCGCGCACGATTTCCGTCACGCCCTGAAAATGGTCGTCCACTACTACCGCCAGGTTATAGGCGAACAGCCCGTCGCGGCGGTGAATAATAAAGTCTTCTTCCGCCAGCGCGGGCTCGACGCGTACCGCGCCGCGCAGTAAATCATCGAACTGATAAACCGGCTGCCGCTGACGCAGACGCAACGCCGCCTGCTGCGGGCCAAGGTGCAGGTCGCGGCAGTGTCCATCATAAAAGCCGCCAATCTGCTGAATACGGCTACGGGTACAGGTGCAGTAGTAGCTTTGTCGATGCTGACGCAGCCACTCCAGCGCGTCGCGGTAGGCCTGATGCCGTTGCGATTGCCATACCACTTCACCGTCCCAGTGCAGGCCGTAGTGTTCCAGCTGATGCAGAATAGCGGTAGCGGCGCCGGGCACTTCACGCGGCGGATCGATATCTTCGATGCGAACCAGCCAGCGGCCGCCCTGAGCACGGGCGTGCAGATAGCTGCCAAGCGCGGCAATAAGCGAGCCGAAGTGAAGTTCACCGGAAGGGGAGGGAGCAAAACGTCCTGTACAGGATGTTGACATAACCGCTTTCACGTAATAGCAGCGAGGCGGGATAATCATCCCGCCCGCACTGCTTTTAACGTGCCGTTAGCCGGCCATTTGTTTTTCGCGGATTTCCGCCAGCGTTTTACAATCGATGCAAAGATCGGCGGTCGGACGCGCTTCAAGGCGACGAATACCGATTTCAACGCCACAGGATTCACAGTAGCCGAAATCGTCGTCTTCCACCTTTTTCAGAGTCTTCTCGATCTTTTTGATCAGTTTACGCTCGCGGTCGCGGTTGCGCAGTTCGAGGCTGAACTCTTCTTCCTGAGCGGCACGGTCGACCGGATCGGGGAAGTTAGCGGCTTCGTCCTGCATATGAGATACCGTACGATCGACTTCATCCCTGAGTTGATTACGCCACGCTTCTAGGATTTTCCTGAAGTGAGACAGCTGGGCTTCGTTCATATACTCTTCGCCCGGTTTCTCCTGGTACGGCTCCACCCCAGCGATGGCGAGAATACTCAGGGACGATGTTTTACGGTTTTGCCCTTCTTGCATGTTGTTTCTCCTGGATAACACGCACTATCGATCCCCAGAGGGGAAAAAAACAGGCCGCTATAAATAACAGAAGCAGTCAAGGTTGGCAATTATTCCTGAACATGTCTTGACAAGCCTGTGAGGAACAGCGTATTTAGCGCAACGCTACTTTCTATCACAGCAAATCGCACAAAATATTACAACGCCAGGTTTATCCGCTGATTCAGCCACATGCCCGCCGGTGATAACTGCGCCTTATAACAGAGGATCTCCACCCCGCTCTGTTGTGCCTGTGCCAGTTGTTCTGCGTAACGCACATCAATATGACGCGCGGGGGCTACGTCCTCAATCCCCGAGTGCAAAACAGTAAATAACATAACCGCGCGTTCGCCCCGCTGGGCGATGCTGGCCAGTTCACGCAGGTGCTTCTGGCCCCGAACGGTCACCGCATCCGGAAAGTATCCTTTACCCTGTTGTAACAGCGTTACGGATTTCACTTCAATATAGCACTCAGGCCTGTTGTGCGCCTGCAGCAGAAAATCGATTCGGCTACGTTCTGCGCCATATTTCACTTCAGCCCGCAGCTGCGGGTAACCAGATAATTCTGCAATTTTCTCTGCCGCCAGCGCTTCGCGTACCAGCTGATTCGCACGCAGCGTATTAACGCAGATAAGATGACCGGTTTGCGTTTCCGTCAGCTCCCAGCTGTGCGGATATTTGCGCGTCAGGCTGGTAGAAGTAGAGTACCAGACGGTATCGCCAGGCGTCGCGCAGCCGGTCATCGCGCCGGTATTGGCGCAGTGTATCGTTAATGTTTCGCCTTCCGGTGTGACGACGTCGGCAAGAAAACGTTTATAACGGCTTATCAGCCGCGCCGGACGCAATGCCGGTTGAAAATTCATAGCTTCTCCTGCAGCGGCCAGCTTTGCAGCGCGCGATAGCGGGTTCGTCCCTGGGCGAAAACCGACTGGTATAAAGAAAAATGATCCACCGTAAACTGCCAATGAAAATTGCGCGGCGGCAGAGCGACCGGGCGGGTCGCATTGCGCAGCAGCGTAATGTGCGGATGAAACGGTTGCGGGCTTTGATAACAGCCGCTGCGCGCCGCCTGAGCGCGCAGCATCTCCGCCAGCTGCAGCAGGCCGCGCGGCGCCTGACGACAGCCGAGCCACACTACGCCGGGGCGCGGCCAGTGACCGGCATCATCCAGATGCAGAGTAAACGCAGGCTGGCGAATACGTCCGGCCAGCTGTTGCAGCCCCTGCGCCTTTTCATCACTGATTTCGCCCAGGAACGCCAGCGTAATATGCAGGCTGGCGGCCACCACCGGGCGGCCAGCCTCCTCGGGAAACTGTTCGGCGCGCCAGCGAACCAGCTGCTGCTGTAGCGGTTTGGGTAAACCGATGCCGAAAAAGAGACGACGTGCGCTCATAACACTCTCCGGTAAACAACACAGAGGAATGCTACAATGCGCACCATCATAAGACCAATGCTGGACGGAGTTTCGTTTGAGTGAATTACCGGTAAGCGCCGTGCTGCCAGAGGTGCTGGCGGCGTTAAAACAGGCGCCGCAGGTATTGCTGGCTGCGCCGACGGGCGCAGGTAAATCCACCTGGCTGCCGCTGCGGCTGTTGCAGCAGGGCGACATTGCCGGGCGCATTATTATGCTGGAGCCGCGTCGTCTGGCGGCACGTAACGTGGCGCAGCGGTTGGCGGAGCAACTGGGTGAAGAGCCTGGCGCAACCGTAGGCTATCGCATGCGCGCCGACAGCCGCGTTGGGCCCGCCACCCGGTTAGAAGTGGTTACCGAAGGTATCCTGACGCGTATGCTGCAGCAGGACCCAATGTTGGACGGCGTAGGGCTGGTTATCCTTGATGAGTTTCATGAGCGTAGTTTGCAGGCCGATCTGGCGCTGGCGCTGTTGTTGGATGTACAGCAGGGGCTGCGCGACGATCTGCGTCTGTTAATTATGTCCGCTACGCTGGATAACGCACGCCTAAGCGCGCGTTTGCCCGCCGCGCCGTTGATCGTTTCCGAAGGGCGCAGTTTTCCGGTTGAGCGCCGCTACGCCAGCCTGCCGGCGCAGTTGCCGTTCGATGAGGCGATCGCGCGCGAAGTGGCCCAGCTGTTGCGTGAAGAGAGCGGTTCACTGCTGCTGTTTTTGCCCGGCGTCGGGGAAATCGAGCGGGTCAAAAACCAGCTGGCGCAGCGCGTCGGTAGCGATATTGAGCTGTGTCCGTTGTATGGCGCGCTGCCGCTGGCGGCACAGCGACGGGCGATTCTGCCGGCGCCGCCGGGCAAACGCAAAGTGGTGCTGGCGACCAACATCGCCGAAACCAGCTTAACCATCGATGGCATTCGTCTGGTGGTGGACAGCGCGCTGGAGCGCTCGGCGCGTTTCGATGCGCGCAGCGGCATTACGCGGTTACAAACTCAGCGTATCAGCCAGGCCTCAATGACGCAGCGCGCCGGACGCGCCGGACGTTTAGCGCCCGGCATCTGTTTACATTTGATCGGCCGCGAACAGGCGGAACGCGCCGCCGCTCAGAGCGAGCCGGAGATCCTGCAAAGCGATCTCAGCGCGCTGTGGCTGGATCTGTTGCAGTGGGGCTGCCATGACGCCGCGCAACTGAACTGGATCGATGCGCCGCCAGCACCTGCATTGCTGGCGGCGCAAACGCTGCTGCGGATGCTGGGCGCTCTGGGCGAGAACGATCAGCTGACGGCGCAGGGCCGTGCTATGGCGAAGCTGGGCAGCGAGCCGCGGCTGGCGGCGTTATTAACCGCCGCCCACGATCGCGATGCGCAGGCGACCGCCGCCCGGTTGGCCGCTATCCTCGAAGAACCGCCGCGTCAGGGCAGTCGTAATCTGCTTGATCATCTGTTTACCCCGCATACGGGCTGGCAGCAACGCGCTCGCCAGCTGCAAAAACGGCTGAACGTCGCGGGCGGTCACCCGGACGCGGCGCTGGCGCCCATGCTGCTGGCGCAGGCCTTCCCCGATCGCCTGGCGCGCCGACGTGGTGAAAGCGGACGCTACCAGCTGGCGGGCGGCCCGGGTGCGATGCTCGATCATGAAGATGGCCTGACGCGGCATGAATGGCTGATCGCGCCGCAGCTACTGCAGGGCGATGCGCAGACCGAGGCGCGTATCCTGCTGGCGCTGCCGGTGGATATCCATACGCTGCAGCGCGACTATCCCGGCCTGGTGCGTAGCGAAACCGATATCGAATGGGACGAGGCCAAAGCCACGCTGCGCGCCTGGCAGCGCGATAAAATCGGCGTGCTGGCGCTGAAATCGCAGCCGCTGGCGAAGCCTGACGTGGACGTGCTGCATCCGGCGATGCTGCGCTGGATCCGCGAAAAGGGGCTGGAAGTGCTTAACTGGACGCCGGAAGCGCAGCAGCTGCGGCTTCGTCTGCAGTGCGCTGCGCAGTGGCTGCCGGAGGAAAAGTGGCCGGCGATGGATGATGAGGCGCTGCTCGCCACGCTGGAAAGCTGGCTGCTGCCGGAAATGCGCAGCGTACGCGATATGAAAGGTTTACGTCAGGTTAGCCTGGTCGGCGCTTTATTACATTTGCTCACATGGTCACAACGTCAGCGGCTGGATAGTGCGCTACCAACTCATTACACTGTGCCGACCGGCAGCCGTCTGCCGATTCGCTACGATAGCGAGAAGCCGCCCGCGCTGGCGGTGCGCCTGCAGGAAATGTTCGGCGAGGCGCAAAACCCGACGATTGCGGAAGGGCGCGTGGCGCTGGTGCTGGAGCTGTTATCACCTGCGCAGCGGCCACTGCAGATCACTCGCGATCTCGCAGCTTTCTGGCAGGGCGCGTATCCACAGGTGCAGAAAGAGATGAAGGGACGCTATCCCAAACATGCCTGGCCTGACGATCCGGCCAGCGCGTTACCTACGCGCCGTACCAAAAAATATGCTGCGCCGCAGTAGCAAGGCAGCGCTGATTTCAGAGGGTTCTGCTTTTCGAAATAGAGCAGTAAGAACAGAGTAGCCGGCCATTACCTGGAGAAATGAAACGAATGTCTGGGAACGATCGCGAACCTATCGGGCGTAAAGGAAAACAGCCTAAACCGCCACGTCAATCGGGCGGACCGGGACGCCGCAGGGAAGAATATAACGACGAACAGAATGATGATGACCAGGAGGAAAGAGCGGTGCCACGTAAAGGAAAAGGGCGGCAAACACGCAGCAAAAAAAGAAAATGGCTGGGATGGTTAATTAAGCTATTTATCGTGGCTGTGGTGGTGATGGCCGCTTACGGCGTTTACCTCGACTCGGAAATCCGCAGCCGTATTGACGGCAAAGTCTGGCAACTGCCGGCGGCGGTATATGGTCGGATGGTCAGCCTTGAGCCGGGCATGGCCTATAACAAAAAAGAGATGATTGCGCTGCTGGAAGGCACACAGTATCGCCAGGTTACGCGGATGACGCGTCCCGGGGAATTTACCGTACAGGCCAACAGCATTGAAATGATCCGCCGGCCGTTTGATTTTCCTGACAGTAAAGAAGGGCAGATCCGCGCACGGCTGACCTTCAGCAACGACTCGCTGAGTGAAATTAAGAACCTTGATAACGGACGCGACTTTGGTTTCTTCCGGCTCGATCCGCGCCTGATTACCATGCTGCAATCGCCTAACGGTGAGCAGCGTCTGTTTGTGCCGCGTGCCGGTTTTCCCGATCTGCTGGTCGATACGCTGATTGCTACTGAAGATCGCCATTTCTATGAGCATGACGGTATCAGCTTCTATTCAATTGGCCGTGCATTCCTGGCGAATATCACCGCTGGCCGCGCGGTGCAGGGTGGCAGTACGTTGACGCAGCAGTTGGTGAAAAACCTGTTCCTCACCAACAAGCGTTCCCTGTGGCGTAAAGCCAACGAAGCCTATATGGCGCTGATCATGGATGCGCGTTATAGCAAAGATCGCATTCTTGAACTCTATCTGAACGAAGTCTATCTCGGACAGGCGGGTAACGATCAGATCCGCGGCTTCCCGCTGGCCAGCCTCTATTACTTTGGGCGTCCGGTTGATGAACTGAGCCTCGATCAGCAGGCGCTGCTGGTGGGTATGGTTAAAGGCGCATCGCTGTATAACCCATGGCGCAATCCGAAGCTATCGCTGGAGCGTCGCAACCTGGTGTTGCGTCTGTTGCAACAGCAGAAGGTGATCGACCAGGAGCTGTATGACATGCTCAGCGCCCGACCGCTTGGTGTGCAGCCAAAAGGCGGCGTGATTACCCCGCAGCCCGCCTTTATGCAGATGGTTCGCGGCGAACTGCAGGCGAAGCTAGGGGATAAAGTGAAAGATCTCTCCGGGGTGAAAATTTTCACCACGCTCGATCCGGTTTCGCAGGACGCGGCGGAAAAAGCGGTGGAAGAGGGCATTCCGGCGCTGAAAAAACAGCGCGGCCTGAAGGATCTGGAAACCGCGATGGTGATTGTCGATCGCTTTAGCGGCGAAGTTCGGGCGATGGTCGGCGGGGCCGATCCGCAATTTGCCGGCTATAACCGCGCCATGCAGGCGCGTCGCTCTATCGGCTCGCTGGCTAAACCGGCCACCTATCTGACGGCGCTGTCGCAGCCTGATACCTGGCGTCTGAATACCTGGATTGCCGATGAACCGATCGCACTGAAGCAGCCAAACGGGCAGGTATGGAAACCGCAGAACGACGATCGTCGCTTTAGTGGTAAAGTCATGTTGGTGGATGCACTGACTAACTCCATGAACGTTCCTACGGTAAACCTGGGGATGACGCTGGGGTTGGACAACGTGGCGAATACCTGGGTCAAACTGGGGCTGCCGAAGGATCAGCTGCATCCGGTGCCGGCCATGCTGCTGGGTGCGCTAAACCTGACGCCGGTTGAAGTGGCGCAGGCGTTTCAGTCGATTGCCAGCGGCGGTAATCGCGCGCTGCTCTCGGCCGTGCGCTCGGTGATTGCCGAAGATGGCAGCGTGCTGTATCAGAGTTTCCCGCAGGCGGAGCGCGTTGAACCGGCGCAAGCGGCTTATCTGACGCTGTATACCATGCAGCAGGTGGCGGCGCGCGGCACCGCGCATGCGTTGGGCGCAAGGTATCCTAATGCGCACCTTGCCGGGAAAACCGGCACCACTAACAATCAGGTCGACAGCTGGTTTGCCGGTGTGGATGGCAAAGAGGTAGCGATTACCTGGGTAGGACGCGACAATAACCAACCGACGAAGCTCTATGGCTCTTCTGGTGCGATGCAGCTCTATCGTCGCTATCTGGATAATCAGTCGCCGATGCCTCTGGTGCTGACGCCGCCGGAGGATATTGCTTCGATGGCGGTCGATTCTGCCGGCAACTTTGTCTGTGATACCGGCAGTAGCGGCTGGCGTACGCTACCGGTTTGGACCACCGATGCGACAGCGCTTTGTCAGCAGCAGATGCAGCAACAGATGCAGCAACAGCAGCAGCAACAGCAGCAGCAACAGCAGCAGCAAATGGAGCAGCAGCAACCGCAGCAACAGCCGCAGCAAAAGCAGGATAGCGATGGCGTTGCCGGATGGATCAAGGATATGTTTGGCGGTGATTAAACCGCGTTACTGAGCCATAAAAAAACGGGCGCATCCTGAAGGAGCGCCCGTTTTTTATAGCGAGCTTTTGGTTTAAAGCTCTTTATTTAATATCACAGGGCGGTTAAATAAGGCCTTAGGTTTTATTTAAGCAATTAAACCTATTTAAGATCTTGTTTGTTCCCCCTTAAGTAAACTGTGCGGTTGTTTTTTATTGCTTTGTGAGAAATTGCTGTGTTATTTTTTTTCAGGCAATAGCTGGTCCGTTAAAAAGCAGTTTGCGGTCCATCTGCTTGCTAATTTTCTTTTGCTTTATTAAGTCGGCCAATTATCGGATTTTTCCAAAGCGCTTAACCTTTTGTAATATTGCTTAGCGCTTTTAGCCAGCAGAATCGAAAGATGTGGGCATCATTATTAATGAAAAGGAATTTACTGTGGGCAATCTCTTAAAAAATATCAACCTATCCGCTAAGTTAGCGATGCTGGGCATTTTCGCCCTCGCACTGTTTCTTTTACCTACCGCGCTGTTGCTTAATCAAGGCAATCAAGCTATTGATGTGAAGCAGCAGGAGATAAACGGTATTCCAACAGCAAAGCAGTTATTAACCTTACTTGATGCGTACCAGCGTCACTGGCATGAAAGTCATATCGTCATTTCCCAGCAGAAAAACATGTCGTCAGCCCTTTCAGCAGAAATAAGCCAGATAGAAAAGCTGCAGACTTCATTGCTTAACACGTTGACTACGTCGCAGGCCAAATTTGCTATGAAAAAGATGCAAAGCACCATTGATGAATGGGCAGAGCTGCAGCGCAGCCTGAATAATCCCGCCTTCACGCTGAGTGACAACAACTTAAGTCATGAAAAATTAATGGCCTCATTGCTGGACGTTTCCGTAGACCTACTCGATTTTTCACAGCTGTCGCTCGATGCGGATTTGGACAGCTATCAGCTGATGTTGAGTACCTTTACCCGCGTACCGGAAATGATGACCGGCCTCGCTCAGGTGCGCGGCAGCGGTGCGGAATTTTTAGCGACCAATAACGTGAAGAAAGAGGTGATGCTGCCAACTTACTGATTTAGTGTATGATGGTGTTTTTGAGGTGCTCCAGTGGCTTCTGTTTCTATCAGCTGTCCCTCCTGTTCAGCTACTGACGGGGTGGTGCGTAACGGCAAAAGCACCGCCGGACATCAGCGCTATCTCTGCTCTCACTGCCGTAAAACATGGCAACTGCAGTTCACTTACACCGCTTCTCAACCCGGTACGCACCAGAAAATCATTGATATGGCCATGAATGGCGTTGGATGCCGGGCAACTGCCCGCATTATGGGCGTTGGCCTCAACACGATTTTACGTCACTTAAAAAACTCAGGCCGCAGTCGGTAACCTCGCGCATACAGCCGGGCAGTGACGTCATCGTCTGCGCGGAAATGGACGAACAGTGGGGCTATGTCGGGGCTAAATCGCGCCAGCGCTGGCTGTTTTACGCGTATGACAGGCTCCGGAAGACGGTTGTTGCGCACGTATTCGGTGAACGCACTATGGCGACGCTGGGGCGTCTTATGAGCCTGCTGTCACCCTTTGACGTGGTGATATGGATGACGGATGGCTGGCCGCTGTATGAATCCCGCCTGAAGGGAAAGCTGCACGTAATCAGCAAGCGATATACGCAGCGAATTGAGCGGCATAACCTGAATCTGAGGCAGCACCTGGCACGGCTGGGACGGAAGTCGCTGTCGTTCTCAAAATCGGTGGAGCTGCATGACAAAGTCATCGGGCATTATCTGAACATAAAACACTATCAATAAGTTGGAGTCATTACCAAGAAAGAGGCGGATTATGTCCGTGTTTCTTATCAAATAGAGCAAGCGAAAAGATCGCTGGATATATTCCATAAATACTTTGATAAAACCTTTATTCTGAACGATGAGTTAAAAACAAAATTAGCCCAGCCGGTCGATCAGCTATGGAAAGAAACTGCCGCTGTGCTTCAGATCGCAGATAATATCTTTACCCACCGGCAGGCGATTAAACTGAGTGAAAGCGATTATATGCTGCGCTTCGACTCTGTTTTAGCTAAATATGAACGTATTGGCCTGGCAGCAGCCGATGAACTTTCACAAATGCTGGATAAACAGGCCGGCGCTAAACGTCTTTCACAACTATGGTTATTGGGCTCGCTAATCGTACTGGCATTATTGATGGTTGCCTTTACCGTATTTATTGTAAAAACGGTAACCCGTCCGTTGAATGAAGCGACCCGCATTGCGCAGAAGGTCGCCAGCGGCGATTTAACCCATATTATTCAGGTGGAAGGCAATAATGAAACGGCTTCCCTGTTGCGTTCATTAAGCGAAATGACGCATCGCCTGTCGAATTTAGTTTACTCTATTCAGGAAAGTTCGGACGTTATCGCCCACTCTTCGGAAGAGATCGCCAGCGGCAACCAGAATCTTTCTGAACGGACGGAAAGCCAGGCCTCATCGCTTGCCGAAACGGCGGCCAGCATGGAACAGCTGACCTCTATTATTGGTCAAAATGCGGATAATACGCGTCACGCCGCTGAAATGGCGCAGGAAGCGACCGAAGCGGCATTAAGCGGCGGGGAAGCGATGGAGTCGGTCAAAACCTCAATGGAGCAGATCAATAACAGCGCCGGACAAATCCAGGAAATCATTGGCGTGATTGACGGCATCTCTTTTCAAACCAATATACTGGCGCTGAATGCCGCGGTGGAAGCGGCGCGCGCGGGCGAGCATGGTAAAGGTTTTGCCGTAGTAGCCGCTGAAGTACGTGCGTTGGCGCAGCGTTCAGCTACTGCCGCTCGCGAAATCAAACAGCTGATTGAACAGTCGGTAGTGCATTCGATGCAGGGCATTACTATGGTGCAGGACGCCCGGACGAAAGTGAACCAGAGCGTAACCTCTATCGAACAGACTGCGCAGATGGTTAAAGATATTTCTTCTTCCTCGAAAGAGCAAAGCGCCGGGATTTCGCAGATCAGCATCGCCGTTAATCAGATGGACAGCTCAACTCAGCAGAACGCCGCGCTGGTAGAGCAATCGGCAGCGGCTTCAGGTTCGCTGGCTGAGCGAGCAAGAACATTGCGTGAGGTTATCTCAGTGTTTCGCACCAGCAAAACGGAATAAAGCGGCTCAGGGCAGGGCTGCATTATCATCTCGCCCTTCCAGACACTAATAACAGCATCAGCAGCAAAGCAACACCGCAAACAGGGAAAAGGTTAATTCGGGCGCATTCAGGATGCGCCCGTTTTTTGATCTGACTCATAGCGCCCCGGGCACCGCTCTAAAGCTAGCCTGAATCGGGAGCGCATCGCCGCATTACCGCTTGCAGATCTGAGTTTGTTTCGCATATTATCCAACCACAACAATAAGCATACGAATAATTATCGTTTGCGTTTCCTTTTTCATCGTCTTTTCTATTTCCACTCAGAGAAAACATAATGGCAAATGCGCGTAGTAAAATCTTTGCTGCATCCGCTTCGGCGGGCTTATCGAAACGTCCGCTGGCGGTGCTGGTGGCTTTAACCCTGGCGGGAGGAAGTTCTGCGTTTGCGGCAGAGCAGACGCTAGTGGTTGATGCTTCAGCCGCCGCGCCGCAGGAAAGCGCATGGGGGCCGGCGGCGACTATCGCCGCTAAGCATAGCGCCACCGGCACCAAAACCGACACGCCGATTGAAAAGAACCCGCAGTCAGTCTCGGTGGTGACGCGTCAGGAAATGGATATCCATCAGCCAACCTCCGTTAAAGAAGCGCTGGGCTATACGCCGGGCGTGACGGTTTCTACGCGCGGCGCATCAAACACGTATGATGCAGTCAAAATTCGTGGTTTTGGTTCGGTTAACCAGAACAATTATCTGGATGGCCTGAAGTTGCAGGGCGACTTCTATAACGAAGTCCTTATCGATCCCTATATGCTTGAGCGCGTAGAGCTACTGCGCGGCCCGACTTCCGTACTGTATGGTAAAAGCAGCCCGGGCGGGATTATTACCATGACCAGCAAACGTCCGACGACAGAGCCGCTGCGTGAAGTGCAGTTCAAGATGGGCACCGATAATCTGTGGCAGACCGGGTTCGACTTCAGCAATGCGCTGGATGATGCCGGGGTCTATGCGTGGCGTCTTACCGGCGTGGCGCGTTCGAATGATAACCAGCAGGAGCGCGCGAAAGAGAAACGCTACGCTATTGCTCCATCCTTTACCTGGCGCCCAGATGATAAAACCAACCTGACGCTGTTGGCTAACCTGCAGGATTCGCCGGAAACCGGCTATTATGGTTGGTTGCCGAAAGAGGGGACCGTAGAACCCTTACCGAACGGTTCTCGTCTGCCGGTTAGCTTTAATGAAGGCGCCCGCAACAACACCTACTCGTTGTCGCATAAATTAGTTGGCTATAGCTTCGAGCACGGCTTTAACGACACATTTACGGTGCGTCAGAACCTGCGTTACGTAGAGGCAAAAACCTCGCAAAAAAGCATTTACGGCTACGGTATAAGCGCCGATAACCCCTATATCCTGAATCGTAGTACCGTGGTTGATAATGAAAAACTGCATAACTTCGCTGTTGATACGCAGCTTGAAAGCCAGTTTGCGACCGCAGCGGTAACGCACACGCTGTTAACAGGTATCGATTTCCAACAGATGCGTAACGATATCAATGCCCTGTTTGGCACTGGCACACCTCTGGATTTACGTAACCCGGATTACAGCGATTATGCTTTTGGCGCCGCTACTCCGTACCAGCAAAACAAGCAGAAGCAGACCGGGCTTTATGTGCAGGATCAGGCGGAGTGGAATCGATTCGTTCTGACCGCAGGCGGACGCTATGACTGGTTAAAACAGTCTACGCGCGCTTACCAGGCGGGTACCTATACCGAGCGCAGCGACAGCCAGTTTACCGGACGCGTGGGGCTGAACTATCTGTTTGATAATGGCATTACGCCTTACGTTAGCTATAGCGAATCGTTCGAGCCTAATTCCGGCGCGGATGCCGCTGGTCATACCTTTAAGCCCTCTAAAGGCCGTCAGTATGAAGCGGGCGTTAAATATGTGCCGAAAGACCAGCCGATTGTGCTGACCGCAGCTATCTATCAGCTGACTAAAACCAACAACCTGATGTCCGATCCCGCCAATCCTTATTCATCTATTCAGGGTGGAGAGATTCGCTCGCGCGGCGTAGAGCTGGAAGCGAAAGCGGCGTTAACGGCCAATATCAATATGACCGCGTCTTACTCCTATACCGATGCGGAATACACCAAAGACACTACCATGAAAGGCAATACGCCGGAGCAGGTACCAAAGCATATGGCTTCGCTGTGGGGCGATTACACCTTTAATGAGGGGCCGTTAAGCGGCCTGACGCTGGGCACTGGTGGTCGTCTGATCGGTTCCAGCTATGGCGATCCGGCGAACAGCTTTAAAGTCGGCAGCGCCGCCGTGGTCGATGCCGTGGTGAAATATGACCTTGGTCGTTTCGGCATGTACGGCTCCAGCTTAGCATTAAACGTTAACAACCTGCTGGACCGCGAATATGTCGCCAGCTGCTTCCAAACCTACGGCTGTTTCTGGGGCGCGGAACGCCAGGTGGTTGCTACCGCAACATTCCGTTTCTAAATCCATCCATCCGGGCGCGGCTTTGGTCGCGCCCGTCACCGTTGAAGATAACCATGTCACATCAGCTGTCACAGGAAACCACCTTCACGCTTGACCACGTCAGTTTTCGCGTCCCCGGACGTACGCTGCTGCATCCTCTCTCGCTCACCTTTCCCAGCGGTAAAGTGACCGGCCTTATTGGTCATAACGGCTCAGGGAAATCGACCCTGCTGAAAATGTTAGGTCGCCATCAGTCCGCCAGCGAAGGCCGCGTGCTGTTAAATAGCAAGCCGCTGGAGGAATGGAACAGCAAAGCCTTTGCCCGTCAGGTCGCCTATTTACCGCAGCATCTGCCGGCGGCGGAAGGCATGACGGTGCGCGAGCTGGTCGCGGTGGGGCGCTATCCGTGGCACGGCGCGCTGGGCCGCTATGGCGAAGAGGATCGCCAGCGCGTAGAGGAGGCGATTGCGCTGGTAGGGCTGAAGCCCTTTGCGCAACGGCTGGTGGATAGCCTCTCCGGCGGGGAACGTCAACGCGCCTGGCTGGCGATGCTGGTGGCGCAGAACAGCCGCTGCCTGCTGCTTGATGAACCGACTTCGGCGCTGGATATCGCGCATCAGGTTGAGGTGCTGGCACTGATCCAGCGTCTTACTCAGCAGCGCGGGCTAACGGTGATTGCCGTTCTGCATGATATTAATATGGCGGCGCGCTATTGCGATTCACTGGTTGCGCTACGTGCCGGCGAGATGATTGCGCATGGCGCGCCGGCAGAAATTATGCACAGCGACGTGCTGGAGCGCATTTATAACATTCCGATGGGCATTCTGCCGCACCCGCAAGGCGGCGCGCCGGTCAGCTTTGTTTACTGATACAAGGATGTGGCTATGCTGCCAATAACTCGTCGTCGCCTGCTTGCCGCTATGGCGCTCTCTCCGCTGCTTTGGCAGCAAACGCTGCGAGCCGAAACGCTTGATGCCAGTCGGATCGTCGCCCTTGAGTGGTTGCCCATCGAATTGATGATGGCGCTGGACGTGGTGCCGATGGCCGCCGCCGAACTCTTTAACTATCGCGACTGGGTCGGTAAGCCTGAACTGCCCACCAGCGTGATAGACGTCGGGCTGCGTACCGAGCCAAACCTTGAACTGCTGACGCAGCTCAAACCCTCCCTGATCCTTTACTCCAGCGGCTACGGCCCTTCGCCGCAGACCTTATCGCGTATCGCTCCCAGCCAGGGATTCGCCTTTAACAACGGTGACGGCAAACCGCTCTCGGCGGCGCGCCAGTCGCTGGCGCAGCTGGCGCAGCGCATCGGCAAAGAACCGCAGGCGCAGGCCCATCTTCAGATGTTTGATGATTTTATTGCCGCTACGCGCGCGCGTCTGGCGCCGCGTGCGGCAAAGCCGTTACTGCTGATGTCCCTGATTGATAAAGGCCACGCCATTGTGTTTGGTAAAGGCAGCCTGTTTTTAGAGGTGATGCAGAACCTGGGCTTGCAAAACGCCTGGCTCGGCGAGACCAACTTCTGGGGCAGCGCGGTGATAGGCATCGAACGTCTGGCGACCATTCATGATGCGCAGGTCATCTGCCTGAGCCATGGGGATGAAAGGTTAATGCAGCAGGTGGCGGCGACCGAACTTTGGCAATCGTTACCTTTTGTGCGTCAGCGGCGCTTTACCCGTGCGCCGACCGTCTGGTTTTATGGCGCCACGCTCTCGGCGATGGAATTTTGCCGTATTCTCGATAACGTACTGGAGGCATGATGCGTAGGCGTTTCGCTTTTCCGGTGATGCTAATCGGCGCGCTGTTCATGGGCGCGCTGGCGTTAACCGGCCTGAACTTCACTCATCATCTGTCGCAGCAGCAGTGGCTGAATGCGTTACTGCAGCCGGACCATACGAATATCGATCAGATGGTATTTCACTTTAGCCTGCTGCCGCGGCTGGCGGTGGCGCTGCTGGCCGGGGCCGGACTGGGGCTGGTAGGCGTGCTGTTCCAACAGGTATTGCGCAACCCGCTGGCGGAACCGACTACGCTGGGCGTGGCGAGCGGCGCCCAGCTTGGCATTACGGTGGCGACGCTATGGGCTTTGCCTGGCGGGATGTTCACGCAACAGATTGCCGCGCTAACCGGCGCGGTGAGCATTGGCCTGCTGGTGTTTGGCATCGCCTGGGGCAAGCGGCTGTCGCCGGTGACCCTGATCCTTGCTGGGCTGGTAATGAGCCTGTACTGCGGCGCGGTTAATCAGATCTTCGCTATTTTTAATCACGATCAGCTGCAAAACCTCTTTTTGTGGAGCACCGGTTCCTTAAGCCAGCAGGACTGGGGCAACGTAACCTTTTTGCTGCCGCGCCTGCTGCTGGGCTTTGCGTTAGCCTTGCTGCTGAGGCGGCCGCTGACGGTGCTGGGGCTGGATGATGGCGTAGCCAAAAATCTGGGTATGGCGCTGTCGCTGGTGCGGCTGGCGGCGCTGGGCCTGGCGATTATTCTGAGCGGCATGCTGGTGAATGCTGTCGGTATCATCGCCTTTATCGCTCTGTTTTCACCGCTGATGGCGAAACTGCTGGGCGCACGCCGTCTGGTTAGCCGCATGTTGCTGGCTCCGCTGCTGGGCGCGCTGCTGCTTTGGCTGGCGGACCAGTGCGTAATTTGGCTGACTGATAACTGGCGTGAAGTTTCCACCGGCACCTTAACGGCGCTGGTCGGCGCGCCAATCCTGCTGTGGCTGCTGCCGCGCCTGCGGACCGGCACAGTACCGCCGCCGCAAAGCCTGGGCGATCGCGTGCCTGCGGAGCGTCAGCATGTGCTGCTGTGGGTGCTGGCGGCGCTTGGCGTGCTGCTGCTATTGGCGGTGACCGCGTTGTCGCTGGGGCGCGATGCGCACGGCTGGCTGTGGGCAAGCGGCGATCTCTGGCATCAGTTGCAGACGTGGCGTGCGCCGCGGATGGTCGCCGCGCTGGCGGCGGGCGTCATGCTGGGCGTGGCGGGCAGCCTGATCCAGCGTCTGACCGGCAACCCGATGGCCAGTCCGGAAGTGCTGGGCATTAGCTCCGGAGCCGCCTGCGGCGTAGTGCTGATGCTGTTTCTGGTGCCGGGCGACGCCTTTGCCTGGTTGTTGCCGGCCGGCAGTCTCGGCGCGGCGGTAACGTTGATGCTGATTATGCTGGTCGCCGGGCGCGGCGGTTTTTCACCGGAGCGTATGCTGCTGGCGGGCATGGCCTTCAGCACCGCCTTTACCACCTTACTGGCGATGCTGCTGGCCAGCGGCGATCCGCGCATGGCGCAGCTGCTAAGCTGGATATCGGGTTCCACCTACGGCGTGGACGCAGGGCAGGCGCTACGTACCGCGCTGGTAGCGGTGGCGCTGGTGACGATAGCGCCGTTCGCCAGCCGCTGGCTGACTATTTTGCCGCTGGGAAGCGCTACGGCGCGTTCAATTGGCGTGGCGCTGATGCCGGCGCGCCTGTGCCTGTTACTGCTGGCCGCCGCGCTGACCGCCGCCGCGACGCTGACCATCGGGCCGTTAAGTTTTATTGGCCTGATGGCGCCGCATATCGCAAGGATGCTGGGGTTCCGACGGGCGCTGCCGCAGATGGTGGTTGCCGCGTTAATGGGCGGTGGCTTGATGATTGTTGCCGACTGGGGCGGCAGAATGGCGGCGTTTCCGAATCAGATCCCGGCAGGATTACTGGCAACTTTTATCGGCGCGCCTTACTTTGTCTGGCTGCTGCGAAAGGTAAAATAATAAACGGGCGCCGCAGGGCGCCCGTTAACGTTTAATCCAGGCTGGCTAAGCCGCTGGCGGTCAATCCTTACAAACGCGCGAAGCTGCGACGCGCCGCATCCACGGTGCGCTGAATATCTTCAGCACTATGCGCCAGCGACATAAAGCCCGCTTCAAACGCCGACGGCGCCAGGTAAACCCCTTCTTCCAGCATCAGATGGAAGAAGCGCTTAAAGCGCTCGGTATCACAACGCGTCACATCGTCATAGCAGGTCACTTCTGCCGCATCGGTAAAGAACAGGCCGAACATGCCGCCGACGTGATTAACCACCAGCGGGATATTTTCCGCCTGCGCCGCCGCGCGTAACCCCTGCGCCAGCTGGGTTGTCAGCTCGGTCAGCGTGGCGTGCGTGCCGGGCTGCGCAATTTCTGTCAGGCAGGCGTAACCAGCCGCCATAGCGATCGGGTTGCCGGAAAGCGTACCCGCCTGATACACCGGACCGGTCGGCGCCAGCGCTTCCATCACGTCACGGCGTCCACCGAACGCACCTACCGGCATCCCGCCGCCGATAATCTTACCCAGGCAGGTCAGATCCGGCGTTACGCCATAGTGCGCCTGAGCGCCGCCCAGCGCCACACGGAAGCCGGTCATCACTTCATCGATAATCAGCAGCGCGCCAAACTCATCGCACAGCGCGCGCAGGCCCGGCAGGAAATCTGGCTGCGGCGGAATACAGTTCATATTGCCCGCTACCGGCTCTACGATAATGCAGGCGATCTCATGCGGATATTGTTCAAACGCCGCGCGCACCGATGCCAGATCGTTATAGGTGCAGGTCAGGGTGTGCTTAGCGAAATCCGCCGGAACGCCGGGCGAATTTGGTTGGCCGAGCGTCAGCGCGCCGGAACCGGCTTTGACCAGCAGGCAGTCAGCATGGCCATGATAGCAGCCTTCAAATTTAATAATTTTATCGCGCTGGGTGAAGCCGCGCGCCAGACGAATGGCGCTCATGGTCGCTTCGGTGCCGGAGTTTACCATCCGTACCATTTCCATTGACGGCACCAGTTCGCACACCAGTTCCGCCATCTTCACTTCCATCTCTGTCGGCGCGCCAAAGCTTAAGCCGCGCTCCGCCGCTTCGATAACTGCGCTGCGGATCGCTGGATGATTATGGCCCAACACCATCGGGCCCCAGGAACCTACATAGTCGATATAGGCTTTGCCATCGGCATCGTACAGCCAGGCGCCATCGGCACGCTCAATAAATAACGGGACGCCGCCGACGCCGGTAAAGGCGCGTACCGGCGAATTCACGCCGCCGGGAATGGAACGCTGCGCCTGCTGATACAGGTTTTCGGACTTACTCATTAATCGGCTCCTGAATGAAAGAAAAACCCGGCTATTCTACGGGAACTTAGGGGTGCGTTGAAGGCGCGCAGCAGAGATTGATAACAAAGTATCTGGCTTTGCCGACCTTTACTGGCCTGCGCGCCGGCAACAGGAGTATTACCCAGAATGGCATTTTTTGCCCCTGCACAGGGTGCGGCGTATGATAACGGACTTCATTAACTTCCTGATGTGAGCGTTATGAATCAAACACCCACTTCCACCGAGCAACTGCATGTCATTCCTCTGCGTCGTACCGATTTTCTGCGGATGCTGCTGCGCCGTGATAAAACGCCCGTGGCGATTCTAATTGTCGCCGGTATCGTCGGCACGCTGGCCGGGCTGGTTGGGGTGGCCTTTGAGAAAGCGGTAACGGCGGTGCAGGCCTGGCGTCTGGGCGTGGTTGCCAGCACCGGAGATCATTTATGGCTGGCCTTCCCGCTGGCCTTTTTATTGTCCGCAGTACTGGCCGCCTTTGGCTACTGGCTGGTGCGTCGCTTTGCGCCAGAGGCGGGCGGTTCCGGCATTCCGGAAATTGAAGGCGCGCTGGAAGAGCTGCGTCCGGTCCGCTGGTGGCGCGTTATTCCGGTTAAATTCCTCGGCGGTATGGGCACGCTGGGGGCCGGCATGGTCCTGGGCAGAGAAGGGCCCACGGTACAGCTGGGCGGTAATGTCGGACGTATGGTGCTGGATCTATTTCGCATGCGCAGCGCTGAAGCGCGCCACTCGCTGCTGGCTACCGGGGCGGCCGCCGGGCTTTCCGCCGCCTTTAATGCGCCGCTGGCCGGTATCCTGTTTATCATCGAAGAGATGCGTTTGCAGTTTCGCTACAGCCTGATTTCTATTAAGGCGGTATTTATCGGCGTCATTATGTCGAGCGTGGTGTTTCGCTATTTTAATGGCGAACATGCGGTGATCGCTGTCGGCAAACTGGCGAGCGCGCCCATCAATACGCTGTGGCTCTATCTGCTGCTGGGCATGCTGTTTGGCGTTGTCGGCGTGTTGTTTAACCGGCTGATTTTTATGACTCAGGACTTTTTTCAGCGGCTGCACGGCGGCGTGATGAAAAAAGCGCTGATTATCGGGGCGCTGCTCGGCGGCCTGTGCGGTATTCTGGCAGTGATTAAACCAGAAGCGGCGGGCGGCGGATTCAGTCTGATTCCCATCGCGGCGGCAGGGCACTATACGGTAGGGATGCTATTGTTTATTTTTATCGCGCGCGTGATCACCACGCTGCTGTGCTTTAGCTCGGGCGCGCCGGGCGGTATCTTTGCGCCGATGCTGGCTCTGGGGACGCTGTTGGGCACTGCTTTCGGCATGGCCAGCGCCACTTTACTGCCTTCATTAACGCTCGATCCGGGCACCTTTGCCATTGCCGGAATGGGCGCGCTGTTTGCTGCTTCCGTGCGTGCGCCGTTGACCGGCATCGTGCTGGTGCTGGAGATGACCGATAATTATCAGCTAATTTTACCGATGATTATTACCTGCCTCGGCGCGACGCTGCTGGCGCAGTTCCTCGGCGGCAAGCCGCTTTACTCCTCGCTGTTAGCCAGGACACTGGCGAAGCAGCAGGCGCAGCAGGATGAGGAAAAGGCACAGAGTGCGAGGGCGGATACTTGATTGCTGCACCAGGCTATTAGATAATATTGACAAGCGCGGCCATTTCTGGCCTGGGCCGGAACAATTGCGGAGTGTTTCAATGAGTGATGAAGTAGCAGCACTGCCGCTGCAATTTACCGAGGCGGCAGCCAGTAAGGTGAAAACCCTGATTGCTGATGAAGACAATCCCGATCTGAAACTGCGGGTTTATATTACCGGCGGCGGTTGCAGTGGTTTTCAGTACGGCTTTACCTTCGATGATAAAATCAACGACGGCGATATGACCATTGAGAAATCAGGCGTTTCGCTGGTGGTGGATCCGATGAGCCTTCAATACCTGGTCGGTGGCGCGGTGGATTATACCGAAGGTCTGGAAGGTTCCCGTTTTATTGTCACCAATCCGAATGCTAAAACCACCTGTGGCTGTGGTTCTTCCTTCAGCATCTGACAACAGAGCGTGCTTTACGTCCTGTAAAGCACGTTGATTTTTCCTACCATTCAACGGTAATCAAACGCGTTTCCTGGCGAATCTTCGCATCCTGTTGCAGCGTAGTGGTGGTCACTTTCGGTTGCGCGGAGGGCTGCTGGCCGCAGTCCACCGCCGGCTGGCCGCGGATTGGCGCTTGCCCGTCGATTTCGCACTGCTTATAAATAGTCAACCTGACATCTATGCTGCCGGAAATTGTCGCCGCGCAGACGCTTCCCGTCATCAATAGCCCACAGGCAAAGAGAAGGATTTTCATGGTTTGTCCTGGTGTTAAACGCGCTTAACGCGCAGCAAAACCGGCGACCTTTATTTTTTGGCCGCTCGGTAAAACAGCTATCGGTATAAAAAACGAAACCTTTAATTAATGTTTGTCGGGCTGTAACGCCTGACACAGTTTTTCCGCCGCCAGCACGCTGCGTGGACCGGGACGACTCAGCCAGTCTTCCGGTATCGCCACCACTGGCACCGACAGCTGCGGCTGCCAGAAACGCCCGATCTGAGCGGCGGCATGGCTGTCGCCAGGAATAACGATCATATCGGGATGGCGCGCCAGCACCTGCTCGCGGCTGACCTGCGGCCAGGGCGCCGCGCTGGCCGCAAAGATATTTTCACCGCCGCACAGCGTCAGCAGCTGGTTTTGTAAGGTCGCGCGCGCGGCGGTAAATAGCGGTTGCTGACCAAACTGTAAAAATACGCGTCGATGGGTGGGGTTGGCATAGCGCTGGCGCAACGCCGCAAAACGCGCGGCCAGATCCTCTGCGGCGCGATGCGCCTGTTGCGGGGCAGGACTCCACGCCGCCAGCTGATGCAGCGCGGCGACAATGCTATCAACCGAGTTGGGATCCAGCCAGATAACCTCTACGCCCAATGCCCGCAGCTGATCAATTTGCCGCTGCGGGGAACCGCCGCGCCATGCTAACACCAGATCCGGCTTGAGCGCCAGGATGCGCTCCAGCTTAATGCCTTGCCAGTTGGCGACCTGCTCCAGCGACTTTGCCTCTGGTGGGTAATCGGACCAGGCGCTAACCGCCACCGGCGTAATGCCGGCGGCAAAGGCGAGTTCGGTAAGATGCGGCGCCAGCGTGATCACGCGCGGCGCGCCGACTGCCAGCGCCAGGCTGGAAAACAACCAGAGCGCCAGCAGGCAGATAACGTGTTTAGCCACGCGCCAGGTTGCCCAGCAGCGTTTCCACCAGCAGCGAAGATTGTTTAGCCGCGACGCTAAGGAACTCTTCAAAGCTAAGATGGGATTCCTGATCGGCAACGTCCGAGATGGCACGGATCACCACAAACGGCGTGGCGAACTGATGGCAAACGTGGCCGATGGCCGTAGCTTCCATTTCCACAGCGATCGCCTGTGGGAAGGTGGCACGAATACGCGCCAGCGGTTCTGCGCCGTTGATAAAGGCGTCGCCGCTAACCACCAGACCGCGTACCGCATGCAGATTCAGCTGGCTAATGCACGCTTCTGCGGCGGCAATCAGCGAGGCGTCCGCCGGGAAAGCGGCCGGGCAGCCCGCCATTTGGCCTGGCTCATAACCGAAGGCGGTGACGTCCGCATCGTGATAGCGCACTTCGTCTGAGACCACGATATCGCCTACCTTCAGCGAGGAGGCCAGCCCGCCCGCCGAACCGGTATTGATAATAAAGTCAGGGCGGCAGTGCTCCAGCAGCAGCGCGGTGCCCAACGCGGCAGAAACTTTACCGATCCCTGATTTCAACAGCGCCACTTCCACGCCGTTCAGCGTGCCGGTATAAATTTCACAGCCGGCGACAGAAATCGTCTGACGGTTTTCAATTTTATCGCGCAGCAGTGTGACTTCCTGCTCCATTGCACCAATAATGCCTGCTTTCATAGGGTTACTCGCTAAGTAATTAAAGTGGAATTCAGCGTTTGAACTGTTGCATAGTCTATCACAGGCCCACGGCAAGATGTTTTCATGCAGAAACAAGGGGAATCGATGGATAAGATTAATTTCCGGCAGCGAATCAGCTTCCAGCGCCCATGGAACAGTCGGGAAGCGCCGCAGGGGGAATATGCCATTACCCGCCATTTTGAAAGCGACCGTGGGCGTATTATTAATTCAGCGGCCATCCGCCGTTTACAGCAGAAAACGCAGGTATTTCCGTTAGAGCGTAATGCCGCGGTACGCTCACGTCTGACGCACTCGCTGGAAGTGCAACAGACCGGGCGCTACATCGCGAAAGAGATCCTGGAAACCTTAAAAACGCGTGGCGGCCTGGAAAAATATGGTTTGCATGAGCTGTCCGGCGCGTTTGAAAGCCTGGTAGAGATGGCCTGCCTGCTACACGATGTGGGTAATCCACCTTTTGGTCACTTTGGCGAGGCGGCGATTAACGACTGGTTCGACGCCAATTTACCGGCCGAGCTGGTGGATCCGCTGGTGGCCGGAGTGGACGATGGCGACGCGGCGCAGCAGGCGGATTTTAGCGCATTAAACGCCACTATCCGCCAGGACCTGTGCCATTTCGAAGGCAACGCGCAGGCGATTCGTCTGGTCCATACGCTGCTCCAGTTGAACCTGACCTACAGCCAGGTCGCCTGTATTTTAAAATATACCGCGCCCGCCTGGTGGCAGGGCGAAAAGCCAGCGCAGTTCACTACGTTGATGAAAAAGCCGGGATTTTATCTTTCCGAGCGCCACTATATTGCTGAACTGCGTGCGGCGACGCAGCTGCCGGAGCACCATCGTTTTCCGTTAACCTGGATCATGGAAGCGGCAGATGATATTTCCTACTGTATCGCTGATTTAGATGATGCGGTGGAAAAGGCGATTTTCAACGTCGATACGCTGTATGGCTATCTGGAAAAACTGTGGGGGCCGGTGCGTCCCGGCGATGCCTTTAGCCGCACTATCGGTTATGCGTGGCGTGAGGCCAACGGTAAGAAAATACGCGGACGCAGCGATCAGTTTTTTATGTCGTTGCGCGTTAGCGTGCAGAATGTGCTGGTTAGCCACGCCGTTAATCGGTTTGTGGATAATCTGGCGGCGATTTTCAACGGCGACTTTAATCACGCGCTGTTGGAAGATGAGGGCGAAGAAGGGCGTCTGCTTACGCTGTTTAAAACCGTTGCCCGTCGTCACGTATTTAATCATTCGGAAGTCGAACAGTTAGAATTACAGGGCTATCGGGTAATAAAAGGGCTGCTGGAGATTTACCAGCCGCTGCTTGAGCTTAATTATGAAGCCTTTACCACGCTAATGAAGGAGGATTTCCTTGCCGGACATCCTATCGAAACCCGGCTGTTCCATAAGCTTTCCGGCAAACATCGCCGTGCTTATCAGCAACATATGCGCACCGTGAAAATTGAGCATAAATATCAGCGGCTATTGTGGGAGCGTTATTATCGCGCGCGTCTGATTCAGGACTATATTAGTGGCATGACCGATCTTTATGCCTGGGATGAATACCGCCGTTTAATGGCGGTTGAATAATGAAGTTATAAAAGGAGTTTTGTAAAGATGCAGAATATTTTTTTACTTTTGCCAAAAAGTTACTGATGAACTTTGCGGTAAAAATTTAATCTCATCAACACGGCCAATATGATGGTCAGCTTCATTGATCCAATACGAGTAACAGACGAATGAAAAAAACAACTCTTGTATTAAGCGCATTAGCTCTTAGCCTGGGAATGGCGATGAGCCCGAGTTACGTTATGGCTGCTGAAACAGCCTCTTCCTCTACGCAGCAGCTTCCCAGCCTGGCGCCGATGCTGGAAAAGGTGATGCCGTCGGTGGTCAGTATTAATGTTGAAGGCAGCACCACGGCGAAAACGCCGCGTCTGCCGCCGCAGTTCCAGCAGTTCTTCGGCGACAACTCACCCTTCTGTCAGGAGGGGTCGCCGTTCCTGAATTCGCCGATGTGCCAGGGCGCCGCGCCTGGCGGCGCTGCGCCGCAGCAAAAATTCCGCGCGCTGGGCTCCGGCGTGGTGATTAATGCTGATAAAGGGTATGTGGTTACCAACAATCACGTGGTGGATAACGCCACCAAAATTCAGGTGCAGCTTAGCGATGGGCGTCGCTATGAGGCCAAAGTGATCGGCAAAGATCCGCGCTCTGATATAGCGCTGATTCAGTTACAGGATTTCAAAAATCTTACCGCCATCAAAATGGCTGACTCAGATAGCCTGCGCGTCGGCGATTATACGGTGGCCATCGGTAACCCGTACGGACTGGGCGAAACCGTCACCTCCGGTATCGTCTCCGCGCTGGGTCGTAGCGGCCTGAACGTAGAAAATTATGAGAACTTTATTCAGACCGATGCGGCCATTAACCGGGGTAACTCCGGCGGCGCGCTGGTTAACCTGAACGGTGAACTGATCGGGATTAATACCGCGATCCTCGCCCCGGATGGCGGCAATATCGGTATCGGCTTCGCCATTCCGAGCAATATGGTGAAGAATCTGACCGCGCAGATGGTGGAGTATGGTCAGGTGAAACGTGGCGAGCTGGGCATCATGGGCACCGAGCTAAACTCTGAGCTGGCGAAAGCGATGAAAGTGGACGCGCAGCGCGGCGCGTTTGTTAGCCAGGTGATGCCGAAATCTTCCGCGGCTAAAGCGGGGATTAAAGCGGGCGACGTCATCACCTCGCTCAACAAAAAACAGATCTCCAGCTTTGCCGCGTTGCGTGCTGAAGTTGGCTCGCTGCCGGTCGGCACTAAGCTGGAGCTGGGCCTGCTGCGTGACGGTAAACCGCTAACGGTAACGGTGGAACTGCAGCAAAGTTCGCAAGATAAAGTGGATTCCGCCACCATTTATACCGGCATTGAAGGCGCAGGCCTGAGCAATGCGGAGGTGAATGGTCAGAAAGGCGTGCGCGTAGACAGCGTTAAGCCTGGCAGCGCCGCGGCGCGTATCGGCCTGAAAAAAGACGATATGATCCTTGGCGTTAACCAGCAGCCGGTGACGAACCTCGGCGAGCTGCGTAAGATCCTGGATACCAAACCCTCCGTACTGGCGTTGAATATTAAACGCGGCGACAGCAATATTTATCTGTTAATGCAATAACGCTTTTTCGCGGGAAAACCCGTAAAGCAGCATGCAGCTAACGGCCCGACGGCCTGTTCGTCGGGCCGTTTTTACTTTGTGATATCGCCCGCAAATTTATTAACCGGAACGGTGCTTTGTGCAACTGCACAATGCTTCGCCGCGGTCGCCAACGTATGCTGCTTCTTCAGGCCCCGGCTGGAGTGAATGATGGCTAACTATCACCTGGATGCTCGTCTGGCCCAGGATATCGTTGCGCGTACGATGAAAATTATCGACAGTAACGTCAATGTCATGGATGCCCGTGGCCGGATTATCGGCAGCGGCGATCGCGAGCGTATTGGGGAGTTGCACGAAGGCGCGCTGCTGGCGCTGTCGCAGGCGCGCGTGGTGGATATTGACGAGGCCGTCGCGCGTCACCTGCACGGGGTACGGCCTGGCATCAATTTGCCGCTGCGTATAGCCGGTGAAATCGTTGGCGTGATCGGCCTGACCGGCGATCCCGTTTCGCTGCGTCAGTACGGCGAGCTGGTCTGTATGACGGCGGAAATGATGCTGGAGCAGGCGCGGCTGCTGCATATGCTGGCGCAGGATAGTCGTCTGCGCGAAGAGCTGGTGCTGAACCTTATTCGCAGTGAAACCCTTTCTCCGGCGCTGATGGCATGGGCGCAGCGGTTGGGCATCGATCTTAATCAGCCGCGCGTAGTGGCGGTGGTCGAGGTTGATAGCGGACAACTGGGGGTCGACAGCGCCATGGCCGAGCTACAGCAGCTCCAGACGCTGTTGACCATGCCGGAGCGCGACAATCTGATCGCTATCGTGTCGCTAACGGAAATGGTCGTGCTGAAGCCCGCGTTGAATGCCCATGGCCGTTACGATCAGGATGAGCATCGGCGGCGTGTGGAGCAACTGTTAGGACGTATGAAAGAGAGCGGACATCTGCGCATTCGCATTGCGTTAGGTAACTACTTTAGCGGCGAGGGCAGTATCGCCCGTTCTTACCGGACGGCGCGTACCACCATGAGCGTGGGCAAACAGCGTATGCCGGAACAGCGCAGCTTTTTTTATCAGGATTTAGTGCTGCCGGTGCTGCTTGATAGCCTGCGCGGCGGCTGGCAGGCGAATGAACTGTCGCGTCCGCTGGCGAAGCTAAAAGCGATGGATAATAACGGACTGCTGCGGCGTACCTTAATCTCCTGGTTCAGCAATAACGTGCAGCCTTCGGCCACCGCCCGGGCGCTGTTTATTCATCGTAATACGCTGGAATATCGACTGAACCGTATTTCTGAATTGACCGGGCTTGATCTGGGTAATTTTGACGATCGGCTGCTGTTATATGTGGCGCTACAGCTGGATGAACAACCCTAACAGGAGAAGACGCCGCATGATGCCGCGGCGTAGTCAGCGTTCTGCACCAGCTTGAGACAGACAGACCTGGTTTAGCGTGTCACTGGCGGCTATTACGGGTCAGCTTATCCAGGTCAGATTCAATTTCGGCGATTTTATTCGATACTACGCTCTCCAGATGACGCAGATCGTCCAAAATTTTACGCTTCAGGTCAATTTCCACCTGGTCACGCTGGCAGATCTGATCCAGCTCATCGATCACATAGCGCAGATTTGGGCTGATCTCCTGCACCTCTTTGTAACCCTGCCCGATGCCATCCGCCACCACGGTTTTACGCTGACGCGGATATTTAAATTTAACGCTTTTGGCAAAAAATTCGCCCTTATCTTTACGGAAGTAAATTTTCAGAATGTCATTGTTCGCTTCCTGACGCAGGCTGTAGCGATCGATATCTTCCGGATTGGAAATGCCCAGGCTTTTTAAATTGTCATACATGGCGATGTTTCCTGTGAACGTGAAATTAGGGCGTCGCAACTGTTCCGTTACACCTTATTTCGGCCCCTACGCTGTACGGGCATCCTGCTGAAACAGGGAAAAGGGCCTGTCATCACTGTAGACATAAACGACGACTTTCGGGAAATTGCGCCGCAGAAATGGCGGAGATGAATTATCGCCCGCGCAAAAAATAAACGCACCTTTAATTTGCAGCGATGCGAAGCGGCGCGGATAACGGCCAGGCGCAACAGGTCGAATGCCGGAACGGCGACGGGAAACCACGAAAGAGGGGGACGCCCTGCCGCAGAGACAGGGCAGGGCGTCAGGCCTTATTCATCAATGGTGCGCAGCAGCTCATTGATGCCAACCTTGCCGCGCGTTTTCGCGTCGACTTTCTTCACGATAACCGCGCAGTAGAGGCTGTAAGAGCCATCTTTTGACGGCAGGTTGCCGGAAACCACCACTGAGCCAGCCGGCACGCGGCCGTAATGGATTTCGCCGGTTTCACGATCGTAAATTTTGGTGCTCTGGCCGATATACACGCCCATAGAGATCACTGAACCTTCCTCAACGATCACGCCCTCTACGATTTCAGAACGTGCGCCGATAAAGCAGTTGTCTTCGATGATGGTCGGATTAGCCTGCAGCGGCTCCAGCACGCCGCCGATGCCGACGCCGCCGGAAAGGTGGACGTTTTTGCCAATCTGCGCGCAGGAACCCACGGTCGCCCAGGTATCCACCATCGAGCCTTCATCAACCCACGCGCCGATATTGACGTAGGAAGGCATCAGAACGGTGTTGCGGGCGATAAAGGCACCCTGACGTACGGCCGCCGGCGGCACCACGCGGAAGCCCTCTTTTTTGAAGCGCGCTTCATCATACGCGGCAAACTTCATCGGCACTTTATCGTAATAACGGCTTTCAGCGCCTTCGATTACCTGATTGTCATTGATACGGAAAGAGAGCAGCACAGCTTTTTTCAGCCACTGATGCGTGACCCACTGGCCATCAATCTTTTCGGCTACGCGCAGGGCGCCGCTGTCCAGCAGCGCGATAACCTGCTCTACGGCTGCGCGGGTGGCGGAATCTACGCTGGCAGGCGTGATGTCGGCACGGCGCTCAAACGCGCTCTCAATGACACTCTGTAACTGTTGCATTTACATTTTCTTCCTGGTTAGTGCATTCACCGTCGGGCTGCGTCGCTACTGGCCCGATGGGGTGGTGAACGACGGTGTAAAAAAGATCGGGGTCACACTTTATCGTTTGGATTAAGGGCCTCTGTCAACCGTTGTCGCAGCTTATGGCGCAAATTGGCGCTCAGCGCCCGGCGTTCATCATCGGCCAGAATAAACAGGTCTTCGACCCGTTCGCCGATGGTGCTGATACGCGCACCGTGCAGCGAAATACCTAAGTCGGCGAAAACTTCGCCTACCTGCGCCAGCAGGCCGGGGCGATCGAGCGCGATCAGTTCAAGCCAGGTACGGCGCTCATTAAAGGATGGCAGAAAGCGCACTTCGGTATCGACGTTAAAATGTTTCAGCTTCGCCGACTGACGGCGGGTGCGCGGCGGCGTCCAGCTAGTCTGGGTAATCGCCTGCTCCAGCGCCTGGATAATCATCTGATGACGATCTGCCGCCAGCGGACTGCCGTCCGGCTCCAGCACAATAAAGGTATCCATCGCCATCCCGTCGCGGCTGGTAAAGATCTGCGCATCGTGCACGCTGAGATTACGGCGGTCCAGCTCGCCGGCCACGGCGGCGAACAGGTAGGGGCGGTCCGGGCTCCAGATAAAGATTTCCGTGCCGCCGCGCGTCGCCTGCGGGCTGACCAGCACCAGCGGCTGGTGCAGGTCATGGTTCATTAAATGACGCGCATGCCACGCCAGCTGGTTAGGCGTATGGCGCAGGAAATAGTCGGCGCGGCAGCGGCTCCAGATCTGGTGCAGCGCCTCTTCATTGATGTTATCCATACGCAGCAGGGCTAACGCCTGCAGGCGATGATGGCGTACGCGCTCACGCAGATCGGGAGAGTTTTCCATTCCGCGGCGCAGCTGTTTTTCCGTGGCGAAAAACAGTTCGCGCAACAGGCTCTGTTTCCAGCTGTTCCACAGCGTTTCGTTGGTGGCGCAAATATCCGCCACCGTCAGGCAGACCAGATAGCGCAGGCGATTCTCGTTCTGCATCACCTCCGCGAACTGCTGAATCACCGTCGGGTCCTGAATATCGCGCCGCTGGGCGGTGACCGACATCAGCAGATGATAGCGCACCAGCCAGGCAAGCAGCTGCGCCTCGCGGGAGTTCAGGCCGTGCAACTCGGCAAAGGCCAGCACGTCCTGCGCGCCGAGAATGGAGTGGTCGCCGCCGCGGCCTTTGGCGATATCGTGAAACAGCGCCGCCAGCAGCAGCAGCTCCGGCTGCGGCAGACGCGGCCACAGCTCCACACAAAGCGGATGGCGCGAGCGGGTCTCTTCGCTGGCGAAACTTTCCAGCTTTTGCAGTACGCGTACGGTATGTTCATCCACCGTGTAGGCATGAAACAGGTCAAACTGCATCTGGCCGACGATTTTGCTCCACTGCGGCATATAGGCGGACAGCACGCTATGACGATGCATCGGCACCAGCGCCCGGCTGACCGCGCCCGGATGGCGAAGGATGGCGAGAAAATGGCTTCGCGCCTCCGGCAGATAGCAGAGCGGCTGTTGCAAATTACGGCGCGCGTGACGCAGCTGGCGCAGGGTAGATGAATAGATGCCTTTGATATTTTCATTGCGCACCATCACCCAAAACATGCGCATAATCGCCGCCGGCTGACGGCTGAACAGCGCATCATCGCGTAGATCGATCAGGCCGCCGCGTAGCTGAAAGTCTTCATCGATCGGCTGCGGTTTATCGGTGGCATCCAGTGCCAGAATCGCATCGTCAAACAGCTGCAGCAGCATCTGATTGAGTTCGCCGATGCGCCGCGTCACGCGGAAAAAGTCTTTCATCATCCGCTCGACCGGTTCGTTGCCTTCGCCCCGGTAATCCAGGCGTTGCGCGACGGTAAGCTGACGATCGAACAACAGCCGGTTATCGTAGCGGGGCAGGGTAAGGTGCAGGGCGAAGCGGATGCGCCAGAGAAAAGCCTGACATTCATTCAGCTCGTTGCGTTCGGCTTCAGTAAGAAAGCCAAAACCGACCATTTCATCCAGCGAGGTGGCGCCGAAGTGGCGGCGCGCCACCCACAGCAGGGTATGAATATCGCGCAGGCCGCCGGGGCTGCTTTTAATATCCGGCTCCAGATTGTAGCTGGTACCGTGATAGCGCTTATGGCGCTCCTGCTGCTCAGCGATTTTGGCGGCGTAAAAGCGCGAAGAGGGCCAGAAGCCGTCGCTGAAAATATGTTTTTGCAGTTCGAGGAACAGTGCCACATCGCCAACCAGCATTCGGGATTCAATCAGGTTGGTGGCGACGGTAAGATCGGAAAGCCCTTCCAGCAGGCACTCTTCCAGCGTGCGCACGCTGTGGCCCACCTCCAGCTTCAGATCCCATAGCAACGTCAGCAGCTCGCTGGCCTGCGCCGCGCTCTGTTCATCCAGCGTTTTACGGCTCAGGATCAGCAGGTCGATGTCGGAAAGGGGATGCAGCTCGCCGCGACCAAAGCCGCCCACCGCCACCAGCGAAACGCCATCGCGCGCTTCAAAACCGTAAAATCGCCACAGGCGACGCAGCAAGGCATCAATAAACAGCGTTCGGGCATCGATTAGGGTCGCGACATCTTCACCGGCGTCAAATGCGGCGGCAAGATGCTGCTGGAAGCGTTCAAGATGCTGCTTTAGCAACTCACGCGTGAGCTGCGTATCCTCCCAGCCTGACGCCGATTCGGCCAGGCCATTGATTACTTCATCGGTCACGCCATTGCGCATGGAAGAGTTGCTCCGCTTTCGCCATAAAAAAAGCCGACGTCAAGTCGGCTTTCGTTAAACCACGGTCAGGCGGTGTCCGCGCCCTCAGGCTTCGTTGACCAGCACTGCCGGAATGGTGTCATCTTTACGCAAGGTAAGAATTTCACAGCCGTTTTCCGTCACCACAATAGTATGCTCATACTGCGCCGACAAGCTGCGATCTTTAGTTTTTACCGTCCAGCCATCTTTCATGCTGCGGATGCGGTAATCGCCAGCGTTGACCATCGGCTCAATGGTAAAGGTCATGCCCGGCTGCAGCACTACGCCGCCGTCATCAGCATCATAATGCAGCACCTGCGGCTCTTCATGGAAGCCTTTGCCGATGCCGTGCCCGCAATATTCACGCACCACGGAAAAATCCTGCGCTTCAACGAATTTCTGGATCTCGCGGCCCAGCGTGCGCAGACGGATGCCCGGTTTCACCAGACGCAGCGCCAGATAGAGGCTTTCCTGGGTTATGCGGCACAGTCGCTCGCCCTGGATGGTTGGTTTGCCGACGAGATACATTTTTGAGGTATCGCCGTGATAGTCGTCTTTAATCACCGTCACGTCGATATTAACGATATCACCCTCTTTCAGCAGTTTATCGTCGCTGGGAATGCCGTGGCAAACCACGTCATTCACTGAGATGCAGACCGATTTCGGGAATCCGTGATAGCCCAGGCTGGCAGAAACGGCATGCTGCGTGTTTACGATATAATCATTGCAAATGCGATCGAGTTCGCCGGTAGAAACGCCCGGTTTAACGTAAGGTTCGATCATCTCCAGCACTTCAGCGGCGAGACGTCCCGCGACGCGCATTTTTTCGATTTCTTCTGGGGTTTTAATTGAAATTGCCATTAATTTAATCCGCAGTTGTCGTCATTTTCGACAATAATAGAGCAAGTGGTGCCATGTTAGCAGGTCGGCCTGTAGGCTGCCACTGGGCGTTTAGCCCCCGCTGACGCTAATTGTCATCATTACGCAACGGCAGCGGCCTATTATTCGCTGCGAAAGCGACGCGAACAATTATTGGCGTCAAATCGCGCTTTATGGTATAAAGCGCGCCGACGATTCCATGTAAGGCTGAAAAGCCCTGCGGGAAACGCATAAATCTCCCGTGTAAACAACACACACATATCGGCACATGCGCCGGGGTGCCTTTCGGGGTCGGTTGCATGGGATATGTGGAGGCCCAACCCCAAACTTACTACAGAGGTAATCATGGCAACTGTTTCCATGCGCGACATGCTCAAGGCTGGTGTTCACTTCGGTCACCAGACCCGTTACTGGAACCCGAAAATGAAGCCGTTCATCTTCGGTGCGCGTAACAAAGTTCACATCATCAACCTTGAGAAAACGGTTCCGATGTTCAACGATGCTCTGGCTGAGCTGAACAAAATCGCTTCCCGTAAAGGCAAGATCCTGTTCGTTGGTACTAAGCGCGCTGCCAGCGAAGCTATCAAAGAATCTGCTCTGAGCTGCGACCAGTTCTTCGTAAACCACCGCTGGTTGGGTGGTATGCTGACTAACTGGAAAACCGTTCGTCAGTCAATCAAACGTCTGAAAGATCTGGAAACTCAGTCTCAGGACGGTACTTTCGACAAACTGACCAAAAAAGAAGCGCTGATGCGTACTCGTGAACTGGCCAAGCTGGAAAACAGCCTGGGCGGTATCAAAGACATGGGCGGTCTGCCGGACGCACTGTTCGTGATCGATGCTGACCACGAGCACATCGCAATCAAAGAAGCAAACAACCTGGGTATCCCGGTATTTGCTATCGTTGATACCAACTCCGATCCGGATGGCGTTGATTACATCATCCCGGGTAACGACGATGCGATCCGTGCTGTTAGCCTGTACCTGACTGCTGTAGCGACCACCGTGCGCGAAGGCCGTTCTCAGGATCTGGCTGAGCAGGCAGAAGAAGCTTCTTTAGAGAACGCTTAATAAGGTTTGCTCTGTACAGAGCCCTTATCATTCAGATGTGATCTGTAAGGGGCCGATTATGGCCCCTTTATTTTTTTAACCGCGGCCCGGCACCTGGCCTGGCTGCGAAGCACTCCTGCTAACAGAAGCTGTTGACCCGCGGCAGGTTAAAGCGGGGCAAGCAGGCAACAGACAACTGAGGAAGAGAGAATGGCTGATATTACCGCTGCTCTGGTAAAAGAACTGCGCGAGCGTACTGGCGCTGGCATGATGGAATGTAAAAAAGCGCTGGTTGAAGCCAATGGCGACATCGAGCTGGCGATTGACAACATGCGCAAATCAGGTCAGGCGAAAGCGGCGAAAAAATCGGGTCGCGTTGCTGCTGAAGGCGTTATCCTGACTGAAGTCTCTGGCAACACCGGCGTGATCGTTGAGCTGAACTGCGAAACCGACTTCGTTGCGAAAGATGCAGGCTTCCTGGCTTTCGGTAAAGAAGTTATCGCTGCCGCTACCGCTGAGCGCATCGCTGATATCGATGTTCTGAAAGCGAAATTCGAAGATCAGCGCACCGCGCTGGTAGCGAAAATCGGTGAAAACATCAACATCCGTCGCGTAGCTATCCTGGAAGGCGAGATGGTTGGTTCTTACCTGCACGGCGCACGTATCGGCGTTCTGGTTTCTGCAACTGGCGCTGATGAAGAGCTGGTTAAACACGTTGCAATGCACGTTGCAGCAAGCAAGCCGGAATACGTTAAGCCGGAAGACGTACCGTCTGACGTGGTTGAGCGTGAGCACCAGATCCAGCTGGACATCGCCATGCAGTCTGGCAAACCGCGCGAAATCGCAGAGAAAATGGTTCAGGGCCGTATGAACAAGTTCACCGGCGAAGTTTCCCTGACCGGTCAGCATTTCGTTATGGATCCGAGCAAAACCGTTGGTCAGCTGCTGAAAGAGAAAGGCGCCGACGTGATCAACTTTATCCGCTTCGAAGTGGGTGAAGGCATTGAGAAAGTAGAAAGCGACTTCGCTGCTGAAGTAGCGGCCATGTCCAAGCAGTCTTAATGGTCCCAAAAGAACCGCCAATCGGCGGTTCTTTTTTGTCTGAGATCTTCACCATTTTTCAGTCTCATCCCAATAGCTTTCCCAACCGGCTAAGCGGATGATAGTTCGGATCTAACTCCTCATTATTTTCATGATAGCTTCCAGGAAAAAAACGACCATGGCTACCAATGCAAAACCTGTTTATCAACGTATCCTGCTAAAATTAAGCGGCGAAGCGCTACAGGGCGCCGAAGGTTTCGGCATCGACGCGAGCGTGCTCGACCGCATGGCTCAGGAAATTAAAGAGCTGGTTGAGCTGGGTATTCAGGTTGGCGTCGTTATTGGTGGAGGTAACCTGTTCCGCGGCGCGGGTCTGGCTCAGGCGGGAATGAATCGCGTTGTCGGCGATCATATGGGCATGCTGGCGACCGTCATGAACGGCCTGGCGATGCGTGATGCGCTGCACCGCGCCTATGTGAACGCGCGTCTGATGTCGGCAATTCCGCTTAACGGCGTGTGCGATAACTACAGCTGGGCGGAAGCGATTAGCCTGCTGCGTAATAATCGCGTTGTTATTTTCTCTGCCGGCACCGGCAATCCTTTCTTTACCACCGATTCCGCAGCCTGCCTGCGCGGTATCGAAATCGAAGCCGATGTGGTACTGAAGGCGACCAAAGTCGACGGCGTTTATTCCGCCGACCCGGTGAAATCCCCGGACGCCACGCTGTACGATCAGCTCTCCTATCAGGAAGTGCTGGAGCGTGAGCTGAAAGTGATGGATTTAGCCGCCTTTACGCTGGCGCGCGACCATCAGCTGCCGATTCGCGTCTTCAATATGAATAAGCCGGGCGCGCTGCGTCGTGTGGTGATGGGTGAAAAAGAAGGCACCCTGATTACGCATTAATATCCGTCACGGCGTAAAATAAGGTATATTCTGTCTGCGCGGCGCAAATAAGCGACGCGCACCGTTCAGGATTACCGACGAATTTTACCGTTTCCTGACACGCAGCTGTGGCAGGTCAAACAGAATCCAAGGGTTACAACGTGATTAACGACATCAAAAAAGATGCCGACACGCGCATGGAAAAATGCGTTGAGGCGTTCAAAAATAACATCGGCAAAGTACGCACTGGCCGCGCATCACCAGCGCTTCTCGACGGTATCGTAGTTGAGTATTACGGTACGCCGACTCCGCTGCGCCAGCTGGCCAACGTTACCGTCGAAGACTCACGCACGCTGAAGATCAACGTGTTTGACCGCTCCCTGAGCCAGGCCGTTGAGAAGGCGATTATGTCCTCCGATCTCGGCCTGAATCCGAGCTCTGCCGGTACCGATATTCGCGTGCCGCTGCCAGCGCTGACGGAAGAACGTCGTAAAGATCTGATTAAGGTCGTGCGCGGCGAAGCCGAGCAGGGTCGCGTTTCCGTGCGTAACGTGCGTCGCGATGCTAACGATAAAATCAAGGCATTGCTGAAAGATAAAGCGATCGGCGAAGATGAAGAGCGCCGCGCGCAGGATGAAATCCAGAAAATGACCGACGCGTATATCAAAAAAGTTGATGCCGCGCTGGCTGAAAAAGAAACGGAGCTGATGGATTTCTAATTCCATCCAGCCTCGGTAAAACGCCGTCCACAGCGTACAGCTTACGCTGTTTGACGGCGTTTTGTTTTGTCCCACCATGATTGGCGCACTGGCGCATTTCTCTGTAGCGCCGTGTCCGAATTTTCTACACAGAGCGGCCTCATGAAGCAATTAACCATTCTCGGCTCCACCGGATCGATTGGCACCAATACGCTGGCAGTGGTGCAGGCAAACCCCCATCTCTATGCGATCAAGGCGCTGGTCGCCGGCTATAACGTCGATCTGATGACCGAGCAGTGCCTGCGTTTCCGTCCCGCCTTTGCCGCCATGGCGGACGAGGCTTCCGCGCAGCAGCTGCGTCAGCGTCTTAGCGAGCAGGGCGTTAAGACAGAGGTAATGGCGGGCGAAGAGGCCGCGTGTCAGCTGGCGGCGCTGGATGATGTCGATCAGGTGATGGCGGCGATTGTCGGTGCGGCGGGGCTGCTTCCTACGCTGGCGGCGATTCGCGCCGGAAAAACCGTGCTGTTGGCCAATAAAGAGTCGCTTGTCACGTGCGGCCGTTTATTTATGGAGGCGGTGAGTGCCAGCGGCGCGCGCTTGCTACCGGTCGACAGCGAGCATAATGCCATTTTTCAGAGTTTACCGGCTTCCATCCAACAACAGTTAGGATACGCTAACCTCCAGGAAAACGGCATAGAGTCGATTATCCTTACGGGATCGGGTGGACCGTTTCGTGACACGCCGCTGTCGGCACTGGCAACCGTTACGCCGGAGCAGGCCTGCGCGCATCCGAACTGGTCGATGGGGCGAAAAATCTCTGTTGACTCCGCCACCATGATGAATAAAGGCCTGGAATACATTGAAGCCCGCTGGCTGTTTAATGCAACCGATGCGCAGATGGAAGTTATTCTGCACCCGCAGTCGGTCATTCATTCTATGGTGCGTTATCGCGACGGCAGTGTGCTGGCGCAGCTGGGATCGCCGGATATGCGCACGCCGATCGCCCATACGATGGCCTGGCCGCAGCGTGTAGAAGCTGGCGTAACGCCGCTCGATTTTACCCGCATGAAGGCGTTAACCTTCGCCGAGCCTGATTTTAATCGCTATCCCTGCCTGAAACTGGCAATGGATGCGTGTGAACAGGGGCAGGCGGCGACCACCGCGCTGAATGCGGCAAATGAAATTGCGGTCGCCGCGTTTCTTCAGGGGCAAATTCGCTTTACCGATATTGCCGCGCTTAATGCAGCAGTATTGGCAGCGCTGCATCACGGCGAACCACAAAGCGTAGAAGCGGTATTAGTCATCGATAGCGAGTCGCGTCGTGCCGCGCAGGCGTTGCTGCCGCGTTTCGCCAGGGCGGGTTAATTCGCCAATTTGCGTGGCCGCTATTTGTGAGCCTGGGATGAAACTGGTATAGTCCCCGGCTCCCGTTTCGCATTTACACACAGCCAAAGCGGTGAACAGAGCCGTGGTCGTCACGGCTTTTTTACAGCCGCACGGGAAATGTATTCAGAAGCCGCTGTATTTCTGATGAAAGGAAATGAATACGCGTTATGTCGTCCGAAACTCAAATAACAACCGATGACCAGCAGCGGACAGGCCCGCGTCATGTGGCCATCATCATGGATGGCAACGGCCGCTGGGCGAAAAATCAGGGTAAACTCCGTGTTTCCGGTCACAAAGCGGGCGTGAAATCGGTGCGTCGCGCCGTAAGCTTCGCGGTAAGTAATAAACTGGAAGCGCTCACGCTTTATGCCTTCAGTAGCGAAAACTGGTCCCGTCCGGCGCAGGAAGTGGTGGCGTTGATGGAGCTGTTTGTCTGGGCGCTTGATAGCGAAGTAAAAAGCCTGCACAAGCACAATGTTCGGTTAAGAATTATTGGCGATATTAGCCGTTTTAATTCACGCTTACAGGAGCGCATTCGTCGCGCTGAGGAACTGACTCAACAAAATAATGGATTAACCCTCAACATTGCCGCGAATTATGGCGGCCGTTGGGATATTATTCACGGCGTAAAAAAGATAGCCGAGCAGGTGCAGGAAGGTTTACTCCGTCCTGACCAGATCGAAGAATCTACGCTGTCCGAATTTCTCTGTATGCATGATTTGGCGCCGGTGGATCTGGTAATAAGGACCGGGGGGGAACACCGCATCAGTAATTTCCTGCTGTGGCAAATCGCCTACGCGGAGTTTTACTTTACCGATGTTCTCTGGCCTGATTTTGACGAACAAGTTTTTGAAGGTGCAATGAATGCTTTTTCACATCGTGAGCGTCGATTTGGCGGCGCAGCACCTGGCGGCGCCTGAGCGCCCTGGGGGTAACCTTTGCTGAAGTCGCGTCTGATTACAGCATTCATCCTGATCCCGTTGGTGATTGCTGCGCTTTTCTGGTTACCGCCATCAGGATTTGCCATTACCACTCTGGTGGTGTGCATGCTGGCCGCATGGGAATGGGGCCAGTTTGCTGGCTTCACCTCCCGTCTGCAACGTATCTGGCTGGCCGTGCTTTGCGGCCTGCTGCTTGCCGTGATGCTCTTCACGCTTCCCCCTTATCAACATGCCGTTCAGCTGCCGCAAATAGGCGGTTCGCTTTGGATCGCCCTGGCGTGGTGGATTGGCGCTTTGTTGCTGGTGCTGCGCTATCCAGCCTCGGCGGGGCTCTGGCGCCATTCGCGCGTGCTGCGTCTGATTTTCGGCATTTTCACCATCGTCCCGTTCTTCTGCGGCATGGTCGCGCTGCGTCAGTATCATTATGATGCCGACCATTTCGCCGGCGCCTGGTGGCTGCTGTATGTGATGATCCTGGTCTGGGGCGCCGATTCCGGAGCCTATATGTTTGGCCGTTTGTTCGGCAAACATAAGCTGGCGCCGAAAGTTTCGCCGGGCAAAACCTGGGAAGGTTTTTTTGGCGGCCTGCTAACTTCCGCGCTAATTGCGTGGCTGTTTGGCCTCTGGGCGCCGCTGAGCGTGGCGCCGGGCGTATTGCTAACCTGTTCCGTTATTGCGGCGCTGGCTTCTGTACTGGGCGATCTCACCGAAAGCATGTTTAAACGTGAAGCGGGCATTAAAGACAGCGGACATCTTATTCCCGGTCACGGCGGCATCCTCGATCGCATTGACAGCCTGACGGCGGCAGTGCCGGTTTTCGCCTGTTTGCTGCTGTTGGTATTCAGGGCGCTGTAAGGACAAGACGTTATGCTGAGCTTTATCTGGAGTCTTGCCGCCTTTATCGTTGCGCTGGGCGTACTGATTACCGTTCATGAGTTTGGTCACTTCTGGGTTGCGCGCCGCTGCGGCATTAAAGTCGAGCGCTTTTCCGTCGGCTTCGGTAAAGCGATTTGGCGTCGTCGCGACCGTCTCGGCACTGAATATGTGATTGCCTTAATTCCGCTGGGCGGCTACGTCAAAATGCTGGACGAGCGCGTAGAAAGCGTGCCGCCCGAGCTGCGTCATCAATCCTTCAATAATAAAACGGTGCTGCAGCGAGCCGCGGTGATCGCCGCCGGCCCTGTCGCTAACTTTCTGTTTGCTATCTTCGCTTACTGGCTGGTCTTTATTCACGGCGTGCCGGGCGTCCGTCCGGTAACCGGTGAAATCGTGAGCGGCTCGGTAGCGGCGCAGGCGCAAATTTCGCCTGGCATGGAACTTAAAGCGGTTGATGGTATCGAAACGCCTGACTGGGATGCTGTGCGCATGGCGCTGGTGGGTAAAATCGGCGATGCCGAAGTGACCTTAAGCCTGGCGCCGTTCGGCTCATCGCAGCGCGTGGAAAAACAGGTCGATCTGCGTAACTGGCATTTCGAACCTGATAAGCAGGATCCGGTGGTTGCATTAGGCATTGAACCGCGCGGCCCAGAGATTGAAACGGTTCTGGCGCAAGTCCAGGCGAACTCACCTGCCAGTGCGGCAGGTTTGCAAGCAGGAGACAGGATCGTTAAAGTCGATGGTCAACCGCTGGCGGACTGGCGGCAGTTTGTCAATCTGGTGCGGGAGCGTCCTAATCAGGCGATTGCGCTGGATGTGGAACGGCAGGGCAGCGTGATCAATGTGTCACTGACGCCGGCCGCAAAGGGTTCGGAAGGGTTCGCTGGCGTTGTGCCGCGCGTGCTGCCGCTGCCTGAGGAGTATAAAACGGTGCGCCAGTATGGCCCGTTTGCCGCGATTGGCGAGGCTGGGGAGAAAACCTGGCAGTTAATGAAGCTAACGGTCGGCATGCTTGGCAAACTGATCACCGGAGATGTTAAGCTGAACAACCTGAGCGGGCCGATTTCTATCGCGCAAGGCGCCGGGATGTCAGCAGAGTATGGGATGATTTATTACCTGATGTTTCTCGCGCTTATCAGCGTGAACCTCGGTATTATTAATCTTTTCCCGTTACCGGTATTAGATGGTGGGCATCTGCTTTTCCTGGCGATTGAAAAAATCAAAGGGAAACCGGTGTCTGAGCGAGTTCAGGACTTCAGTTATCGCATTGGCTCAATTCTGCTGGTGCTGTTAATGGGGCTTGCACTATTCAATGATTTCTCTCGCCTGTGATGACCGGAACGTTATTCAGGCTGAGACGTGTTAGGAAGAACGCATAACAACGATGGCGATGAAAAAGTTGCTCATAGCGTCGCTGCTGTTTAGCAGCGCCACCGTTTACGGTGCAGACGGGTTCGTAGTGAAGGACATTCATTTCGAAGGACTGCAGCGAGTCGCTGTCGGTGCGGCTCTGCTCAGCATGCCGGTGCGTGTTGGTGATACGGTAGACGATGAAGATGTCAGTAATACCATTCGCGCCCTGTTTGCTACCGGGAATTTCGAAGATGTTCAGGTTCTGCGCGACGGCAACACGCTGATCGTTCAGGTGAAAGAGCGTCCCACCATTGCCAGCATCACTTTCTCCGGTAACAAGGCGGTGAAAGATGACATGCTCAAACAAAATCTGGAAGCTTCCGGCGTGCGCGTCGGCGAAGCGCTGGATCGCACCACCATTTCCAGCATTGAGAAAGGGCTGGAAGATTTCTACTACAGCGTGGGTAAATATAGCGCCAGCGTAAAAGCTGTCGTGACCCCGCTGCCGCGCAACCGCGTCGATCTTAAACTGGTGTTCACTGAAGGCGTTTCGGCGAAAATCCAGCAGATTAACGTAGTCGGTAATAAAGCCTTCAGCTCTGATGAGCTGATCTCGCGCTTCCAGCTGCGTGATGAAGTGCCGTGGTGGAACCTGGTCGGCGATCGTAAATATCAGAAGCAGAAACTGGCGGGCGATTTAGAAACCCTGCGCAGCTTCTATCTCGATCGCGGCTACGCGCGTTTCAATATCGATTCCACCCAGGTCAGCCTGACGCCGGATAAAAAAGGCATCTATATCACCATCAACATTAACGAAGGCGAGCAGTATAAGCTTTCCGGCGTGGTGGTGAATGGCAGCATGGCCGGTCACTCCGCAGAGATCGAAAGTCTGGCGAAGGTGGAACCGGGCGAGCTGTATAACGGCACCAAAGTCACCAAAATGGAAGACAACATCAAGCAGCTGTTAGGCCGCTATGGTTACGCCTATCCGCGCGTGGTGACGCAGCCGGAAATTAACGATGCCGATAAAACGGTTAAGCTGCATGTGAACGTCGATGCCGGTAACCGTTACTACGTGCGCAAAGTGCGTTTCGAAGGCAACGATACCTCGAAAGATTCGGTACTGCGCCGTGAAATGCGTCAGATGGAAGGCGCATGGCTGGGCAGCAACCTGGTTGAGCAGGGCAAAGAGCGTCTGAACCGTACCGGCTATTTCGAAACGGTGGATGTGGATACCCAGCGCGTGCCGGGTACGCCGGATCAGGTCGACGTCGTTTATAAGGTGAAAGAGCGTAACACCGGTACCTTTAACTTTGGTATTGGCTACGGCACCGAAAGCGGCGTGAGCTTCCAGGTGGGCGTGACCCAGGATAACTGGCTGGGTACCGGTAACACCGTTGGCATCAGCGGCACCAAAAACGACTATCAAACCTACGCGGAATTCTCCCTGACCGACCCGTACTTTACGGTGGATGGGGTGAGCCTCGGCGGACGTATTTTCTATAACGACTTTAAAGCGGATGATGCCGACCTGTCTGACTATACCAACAAGAGTTATGGTGTAGATGGCACGCTGGGCTTCCCGGTCAATGAGAACAACACGCTGCGCGTGGGCCTGGGCTATGTGCATAACGACCTGTCGAATATGCAGCCGCAGGTGGCGATGTGGCGTTACCTGGAGTCGGTGGGCCAGAACCCTTCACTGTCAGGCGACAGCGAATATTCCGCCGATGACTTTACCTTTAACTATGGCTGGACGTACAACAACCTGGATCGCGGCTTCTTCCCGACCTCCGGTAACCGTACCAACCTGAACGGTAAAGTGACAATTCCGGGATCGGACAACAACTTCTACAAGGTTACGCTGGATACGCAGCAGTACATGCCGATCAATGACGATCATACCTGGGTACTGTTGGGTCGCGGCCGCGTCGGTTATGGCGACGGTCTGAGCGGTAAAGAGCTGCCGTTCTATGAGAACTTCTACGCGGGCGGCTCCAGTACGGTGCGCGGCTTCCGTTCCAATAACATTGGACCGAAAGCGGCTTACCTGAACGACAACTCGTCGACCTGTTCCGGCAACCAAAACCTGTGTAAATCGGATGATGCAATCGGGGGTAACGCCATGGCGGTGGCCAGCATGGAGCTGATCACCCCAACGCCGTTTATCAGCGAGAAGTATTCCAACTCGGTGCGTACCTCACTGTTCGTGGATGCCGGCACCGTGTGGGATACCAACTGGGATAACACTACGGATAGCCGCGCTGCGGGCATTCCGGACTACAGCGATCCGGGCAACATTCGCATCTCCAGCGGTATCGCGCTGCAGTGGATGTCGCCGCTCGGCCCGCTGGTGTTCTCTTACGCCCAGCCGGTTAAGAAATATGATGGAGATAAAGCGGAGCAGTTCCAGTTTAACATTGGTAAAACCTGGTAATGTCCGCTTCAGGGAAGCATAGCTGTTAAGTATCGCACTGTTCCCTGGCCTGCGGGTTTCCTGCCGGCCGGAGTCTCAGGCAAAAGTGTGTCTTTGACACAAACGTTGATGGTAAGGAGTTAATAGTGAAAAAGTTGTTGTGTGCCGCAGGTCTGGGTCTCGCTTTAGCGGTTTCCGCAGGCGCTCAGGCTGCTGATAAAATTGCCGTGGTAAACGTGTCCAGCATTTTCCAACAGTTACCGCAACGTGCCTCTGTTGCGAAGCAGCTGGAAAACGAATTTAAAGGCCGCGCTACCGATCTGCAGAGCCAGGAACGCGATCTACAGGCAAAAATGCAGCGCCTGCAACGTGATGCTTCCACCATGAAGGCCAGCGAGCGCAGCCGTATGGAAAAAGACATCATGTCTCAGCGCGAAGCGTTCTCCAGTAAAGCGCAGGCTTTCGAGCAGGACAATCGTCGTCGCCAGATGGAAGAGCGTAATAAACTGCTGAGCCGTATTCAGGACGCGGTGAAGAAAGTGGCTGCTGATGATGGTTACGATGTAGTTATCGACGCTAACGCAGTCGCTTATGCTGCGAATGCCAAAGACATCACTGCTGACGTTCTGAAACAGGTTAAATAATCCATGTCCTCAATTCGACTGGCTGATTTAGCCCAGCAGTTGGATGCAGAATTGCACGGAGATGGCGATATCGCCATCTCCGGCATTGCTTCTATGCACTCCGCCCAAGATGGTCAAATCACTTTTCTCGCCAACAGCCGCTACCGTGAGCAGCTTGCTGAGTGCCGCGCTTCCGCCGTGGTATTGACGCAAGACGATCTCCCGTGGTGCCACAGCGCCGCGCTGGTGGTTAAAAACCCTTACCTGACCTACGCCCGCATGGCGCAACTGCTTGATACCACGCCGCAGCCAGCGCAGAATATCGCCCCAAGCGCGGTAATTGACGCCAGCGCGACGCTGGGCAGCAATGTTTCCATTGGCGCCAATGCGGTGATCGAGTCTGGCGTCGTACTGGGCGATAACGTAGTGATCGGCGCAGGCTGCTTCGTGGGTAAAAACAGCCATATCGGCGCCGGCACGCGTCTGTGGGCCAACGTCACTATTTATCATGAAATCCGCATTGGTCAGCAGTGCCTGATTCAGTCCGGCACGGTGATCGGCGCTGACGGCTTCGGCTATGCCAACGATCGCGGCAACTGGGTGAAGATCCCGCAGCTCGGCTCGGTGGTTATTGGCGATCGCGTTGAAATCGGCGCTTGCACCACTATCGATCGCGGCGCACTGGATAACACTCAGATTGGTAATGGTGTTATCATTGATAACCAGTGTCAGATTGCACATAACGTAGTGATTGGCGACAATACGGCCGTTGCTGGCGGTGTAATCATGGCGGGTAGCCTGAAAATCGGTCGTTACTGTATGATCGGTGGGGCCAGCGTCATTAATGGACACATGGAAATTTGTGACAAAGTGACGGTAACCGGCATGGGAATGGTGATGCGCCCCATCACTGAACCTGGGGTATACTCTTCAGGCATTCCGTTGCAACCTAATAAAACCTGGCGTAAAACCGCAGCGTTGGTGATGAATATCGATGAAATGAGCAAGCGCTTAAAAGCCATTGAGCGTAAAGTCGGCAAAGACGACTAAACGCCCGTTTCATTGAGCGTACAGTCGGTAAAACGACTCAACGCCCGTTTCACCGCTGTCCGGCTTTCATAAATAAAACATGCTAAGCAGGGAAGCCAGGCGCCACATAAACTAATTTGCGGCCTGCCGACGATCGTCCGATCGGTGCAGGCCGTGTTATTGATGCCATCAGAATTTTTAGGACAGGAAGAGTATTTTGACTACTGAAACTCATACTCTGAATATTGAAGAGATTTTAGAACTGCTGCCGCACCGTTACCCATTTTTACTGGTCGATCGTGTCCTGGAGTTCGAAGAGCACAAATATCTGCGAGCGGTGAAAAACGTCTCGGTTAACGAACCGTTTTTCCAGGGACATTTCCCTGGTAAACCGATTTTCCCGGGCGTGTTGATCCTTGAGGCAATGGCGCAGGCGACAGGTATCCTGGCGTTTAAAAGCGTCGGTAAACTGGAGCCGGGCGAGCTGTATTACTTTGCCGGAATTGACGAAGCGCGCTTTAAGCGTCCGGTGGTGCCGGGCGATCAGATGATTATGGAAGTGACTTTCGAAAAAACCCGTCGTGGCCTGACGCGCTTTAAAGGCGTTGCTACCGTAGACGGTAAAATTGTCTGTGAAGCGACCATGATGTGTGCCCGTAGCCGGGAGGCATAATACGTGATTGATGCAACTGCCGTAATTCATCCAAGTTCTATCGTCGAAGAGGGCGCCGTTATCGGTGCCCGTGTCCACATTGGCCCCTTCTGCTATATCGGTGCGAATGTTGAAATTGGTGAAGGTACCGTCCTGAAATCCCACGTGGTGGTGAACGGACATACCCGCATCGGTAAAGACAATATTATTACCCAGTTTGCCTCTATCGGTGAGGTAAACCAGGACCTGAAATATGCTGGTGAGCCAACGCGCGTTGAAATTGGCGATCGCAACAGCATCCGCGAAAGCGTGACCATTCATCGTGGTACGGTGCAGGGCGGTGGCGTGACCCGCATCGGCAGCGATAACCTGCTGATGGTAAATGCGCATATCGCTCACGACTGCATCATTGGCAACCGCTGTATTTTTGCTAATAACGCCACGCTGGGCGGGCACGTGACGGTGGATGACTTTGCCATTATTGGCGGTATGACGGCGGTGCATCAGTTCTGTATTATCGGCGCGCACGTTATGGTGGGCGGCTGTTCCGGCGTCGCGCAGGATGTGCCGCCTTACGTCATCGCGCAGGGCAACCACGCGACGCCGTTTGGCATTAATATTGAAGGTCTGAAACGTCGCGGCTTCGATAAAGAAGCGCTGCATGCAATTCGTGCGGCCTATAAGCTGTTATATCGCAGCGGCAGAACGCTGGATGAAGTGAAGCCGGAAATCGAAGCGCTGGCGCAGAAGCACGCGGAAGTTAAGCCGTTTTATGATTTCTTTGCCCGCTCAACGCGAGGTCTGATTCGTTAACTTATGGCTGCTCGTCCTTTAACGATTGCCCTTGTCGCCGGAGAAACCTCCGGCGATATTCTTGGTGCCGGTTTAATTCGTGCGCTAAAGGCCAAACATCCTGACGCCCGCTTTGTCGGCGTGGCTGGCCCGCGCATGCTGGCGGAAGGCTGTGAAAGCTGGTACGACATGGAAGAGCTGGCGGTCATGGGCATTGTTGAGGTGCTGGGGCGCCTGCCGCGCCTGTTAAAAATCCGCCGTGATTTAACCCGCCGCTTTACGGCCCTTAAGCCCAATGTCTTTGTCGGTATTGATGCGCCCGATTTCAACATTACCCTTGAAGGGCGGTTGAAACAGCGTGGCATCCGCACTATCCACTATGTCAGTCCTTCGGTATGGGCGTGGCGACAAAACCGCGTATACAAAATCGGTCGCGCTACCGATCTGGTGCTGGCCTTCCTGCCGTTCGAAAAAGCCTTTTACGATCGCTTTGATGTTCCCTGTCGTTTTATCGGGCATACCATGGCGGATGCTATGCCGCTTCAGCCGGATAAAGCCGCGGCGCGGCGCACGTTGGGCATTGACGAGCAGGCGCTCTGCCTGGCGCTGCTGCCCGGCTCGCGTTCAGCAGAAGTCGAGATGCTGAGCGCCGATTTTCTCAAAACGGCGCAGCGGCTACGTGAAAAGTGGCCGCAGCTGGAGATCGTGGTGCCGTTGGTGAACACCCGGCGGCGCGAACAGTTTGAGCAAATTAAAGAAAAGGTCGCCCCTGAGCTGCCGCTGCATTTGCTGGACGGCCATGGCCGCGAAGCGATGATTGCCAGCGATGCGGCGCTGCTGGCGTCCGGTACGGCGGCGCTGGAGTGCATGCTGGCGAAATGTCCGATGGTCGTCGGCTATCGGATGAAGCCCTCTACCTTCTGGCTGGCGCAGCGGCTGGTTAAAACCGACTATGTTTCGTTGCCCAATCTGCTGGCCGGACGCGAACTGGTGCCGGAACTGCTGCAGGATGAATGTCAGCCCGAACGGCTGGCCGCCGCGCTGGAGCCGTTGCTGGCGCAGGGCGTAACGCGCGACAAGCTGTTGGCGACCTTTACAGAATTACACCAGCAGATCCGCTGGAATGCCGATGAACAAGCGGCTCAGGCCGTACTGGAGTTGGCTAATGGCTGAATTTATTTATCCCAACGCGCGGCTGATCGCTGGCGTTGATGAAGTTGGACGCGGGCCGCTGGTCGGCGCGGTCGTGACGGCGGCGGTGATCCTCGATCCCGCGCGTCCGATCGCCGGTCTGGCGGACTCGAAAAAGTTGAGCGAAAAGCGTCGGCTGGCGCTGTACGATGAAATTCGTGAAAACGCCCTGGCCTGGAGCCTGGGCCGCGCCGAACCGGAAGAGATTGACCAGCTTAATATATTGCATGCCACGATGCTGGCGATGCAGCGCGCCGTGGCCGGGCTGGCCGTCACGCCTGATTATGTATTAATTGACGGCAACCGCTGCCCGAAGCTGCCGATGCCGTCCGCAGCGGTAGTAAAAGGCGATAGCCTGGTGGCGGAAATCAGCGCCGCCTCTATTATCGCTAAAGTGACGCGCGATCGCGAAATGGCCGAGCTGGATGCGGTTTTTCCGCAGTACGGCTTTGCACAGCATAAAGGTTATCCCACCGCGCAACATCTGGCGATGTTGACAGAGCATGGCGCTACGCCGCACCATCGTCGTAGTTTTGCTCCGGTGCGCAATGCGCTGCTGGACATCGAAGTGACGACTCTCACCGCCAATCGCGCGCGCTAAGCGCGCTTTGCTGCAGTTAACCGGAAAGAAAGATGGCCGAACCACGTTTTATTCATCTGCGTATCCACAGCGATTATTCGATGGTCGATGGACTGGCGAAGACCGGCCCGCTGGTGAAAAAAACCGCGGCTCTCGGGATGCCAGCGATGGCAATCACCGACTTTACCAACCTGTGCGGGCTGGTGAAATTTTACGGTACGGCGCACGGCGCAGGGATTAAACCGATTATTGGCGCCGATTTTCTGGTCGCCAGTGAGCTAATGGGCGATGAACTGACGCAGATTACCGTGCTGGCGATGAATAACGTCGGCTACCAAAATCTGACGCTGCTGATTTCACGCGCCTATCAGCGCGGCTATGGCCCGGAAGGCCCGACAATCGAACGTGACTGGCTGGCCGACCTTCAGGAGGGGCTGATTCTGCTCTCCGGCGGACGGCGCGGCGATGTAGGCCGCAGTCTGCTGCGCGGCAATCAGGCGCTGGTGGCGCAGTGTCTGGCTTTTTACCAGCAACATTTCCCCGATCGCTACTATCTTGAGCTGATCCGCACCGGGCGTCCGGATGAAGAAAGCTATCTGCACGCCGCCGTCGAGCTGGCGATTGCCGAAGGCATTCCGGTGGTGGCGACCAATGAAGTTTGCTTTATCAACGAAGATGACTTCGACGCGCATGAAATCCGCGTGGCGATCCACGACGGCTATACGCTGGACGATCCCAAACGCCCACGTAATTACAGCCCGCAGCAGTATATGCGCAGCGCCGAAGAGATGTGCGAGCTCTTTTCCGATATCCCGGAAGCGCTGGAAAACAGCGTGGAAATCGCGCGTCGCTGCAACGTCACCGTGCGGCTGGGCGAATACTTCCTGCCGCAATTCCCCACCGGGGAGATGACCACCGAAGATTTTCTGGTGAAGCGTTCGCGCGAAGGGCTGGAAGAGCGCCTTGAGTTTCTGTTTCCCGATGCGGAAGAGCGGGCGCGCAAGCGGGTGGAATATGACGAGCGTCTGGAGATCGAACTTAACGTTATCAACCAGATGGGCTTCCCCGGCTACTTTCTGATCGTGATGGAGTTTATCCAGTGGTCGAAGGATAACGGTATCCCGGTGGGGCCGGGGCGTGGCTCAGGCGCCGGTTCGCTGGTGGCCTACGCGCTGAAAATTACCGATCTCGATCCGCTGGAATTTGACCTGCTGTTTGAACGCTTCCTGAACCCGGAGCGCGTATCGATGCCTGACTTCGACGTCGACTTCTGTATGGAGAAGCGCGATCAGGTTATTGAGCACGTCGCCGATATGTATGGGCGCGATGCGGTATCGCAGATCATTACCTTCGGCACCATGGCGGCGAAGGCGGTTATCCGCGACGTGGGCCGCGTGCTGGGGCATCCCTATGGCTTCGTTGACCGTATCTCTAAGCTGGTGCCGCCCGATCCGGGCATGACGCTGGAGAAAGCGTTTGCCGCCGAGCCGCAGCTGCCGGAAATCTACGAGGCGGATGAAGAGGTCAGGGCGCTGATCGATATGGCGCGCAAGCTGGAAGGGGTCACGCGTAACGCCGGTAAGCATGCCGGCGGCGTGGTGATCGCGCCAACTAAAATTACCGACTTCGCGCCGCTTTACTGTGATGAGCATGGTAACCATCCGGTTACCCAGTTTGATAAAAACGATGTGGAATATGCCGGGCTGGTGAAGTTCGACTTCCTTGGCCTGCGTACCCTGACGATCATCAACTGGGCGCTAGAGATGATCAACGCGCGCCGGGCGAAGCAGGGCGAGCCGCCGATCGATATCGCCGCGATTCCGCTGGAAGATAAAAAAAGTTTTGATATGCTGCAGCGCGCGGAAACCACGGCGGTGTTCCAGCTGGAATCGCGCGGCATGAAAGACCTGATTAAACGTCTGAAGCCGGACTGCTTTGAAGATATGATCGCGCTGGTGGCGCTGTTCCGTCCCGGCCCGCTGCAGTCGGGGATGGTGGATAACTTCATTGACCGTAAACATGGCCGTGAAGCGATCTCCTATCCTGATATTCAGTGGCAGCACGAATCCCTGAAACCGGTGCTGGAGCCGACCTACGGCATTATTCTGTATCAAGAACAGGTGATGCAGATCGCCCAGGTGCTGGCGGGCTATACGCTCGGCGGCGCAGATATGCTGCGCCGTGCCATGGGTAAGAAAAAGCCGGAGGAGATGGCCAAGCAGCGTTCCGTGTTTAAAGAGGGCGCGGAAAGCATGGGCATCGACGGCGAGCTGTCGATGAAAATCTTCGATTTGGTGGAAAAATTCGCAGGTTACGGCTTCAATAAATCACACTCCGCTGCCTATGCGCTGGTTTCTTACCAGACGCTGTGGCTGAAGGCGCACTATCCGGCCGAGTTTATGGCGGCGGTGATGACTGCCGATATGGACAACACCGAGAAAGTCGTCGGCCTGGTGGACGAGTGCTGGCGTATGGGGCTGAAAGTACTGCCGCCGGATATCAACTCCGGCCTCTATCAGTTCCACGTCAATGATGACGGTGAAATCGTGTATGGTATCGGCGCGATCAAAGGCGTCGGTGAAGGCCCGATCGAAGCGATTATCGAAGCGCGTAATAAAGATGGCTATTTCCGCGAGCTGTTCGATCTTTGCGCGCGCACCGATCCGAAAAAAATTAACCGTCGGGTGATGGAAAAACTGATCATGTCCGGCGCGTTTGATCGCCTGGGACCGCACCGCGCCGCGCTGATGAGCGCGCTGGGCGATGCGCTGAAGGCGGCGGATCAGCATGCGAAAGCGGAAGCGATCGGGCAGGCGGATATGTTTGGCGTGCTGGCGGAAGAGCCGGAACAGGTAGAGCAATCTTACGCCAGCATTACGCCATGGCCGGAACAGGTGCAGCTGGATGGCGAGCGCGAGACGTTGGGTCTCTATCTCACCGGCCATCCGATAAATCAGTACCTGAAAGAAATTGAGCGCTACGTGGGTGGCGTTCGCCTGAAAGAGATGCATCCAACCGAGCGCGGTAAGATTACCACCGCGGCCGGTTTGGTGGTGGCGGCCCGCGTGATGGTCACTAAACGCGGTAACCGTATTGGCATCTGCACGCTGGATGACCGTTCCGGTCGTCTGGAAGTGATGTTGTTCACAGATGCGCTTGATAAATACCAGCAGCTGCTGGAAAAAGACCGTATCCTGATCGTCAGCGGACAGGTCAGCTTTGATGATTTTAGCGGTGGGCTTAAAATGACCGCTCGCGAAATTATGGATATCGATGAGGCACGTGAAAAATACGCGCGCGGACTTGCTATCTCGCTGACGGACAGGCAAATTGATGACCAGCTTTTAAACCGTCTCCGTCAGTCTCTGGAACCCCATCGTTCGGGGACAATTCCGGTACATCTCTACTATCAGAGAGCGGATGCGCGGGCTAAGCTGCGTTTTGGCGCAGCCTGGCGCGTATCTCCCTGCGATCGTTTGCTAAATGACCTGCGATCGCTGATAGGATCGGAGCAGGTGGAACTGGAGTTTGACTAAAACAGGAACATTATGAGTCTTAATTACCTGGATTTTGAACAGCCAATTGCAGAACTGGAGGCGAAAATCGACTCCCTCAAGTCGGTTGGCCGTCAGGATGAAAAACACGATATTAATCTGGATGAAGAGATCCAGCGTCTGCGCGAAAAAAGCGTTGAGCTGACCCGTAAAATCTTCTCCGATTTGGGCGCATGGCAGATCGCGCAGCTGGCGCGTCATCCGATGCGTCCTTACACGCTGGACTATGTCCGTAACGTGTTTACTGACTTTGATGAACTGGCTGGCGATCGCGCCTATGCGGATGACAAAGCGATTGTCGGCGGCATTGCGCGCCTGGACGGACGCCCGGTAATGATCATCGGCCATCAAAAAGGTCGCGAAACCAAAGAGAAGATTCGTCGTAACTTCGGCATGCCGGCGCCGGAAGGCTATCGCAAAGCGCTGCGCCTGATGGAAATGGCCGAGCGCTTTAAGATGCCGATTATTACCTTTATCGATACGCCGGGTGCTTATCCGGGCGTGGGCGCGGAAGAGCGCGGTCAGTCTGAGGCTATCGCACGCAACCTGCGTGAAATGTCCGGTCTGAAAGTGCCGGTGATCTGTACCGTTATCGGGGAAGGTGGTTCCGGCGGCGCGCTGGCGATCGGCGTCGGCGATAAGGTCAATATGCTGCAGTACAGCACCTATTCGGTGATTTCGCCGGAAGGCTGCGCCTCAATTCTGTGGAAGAGCGCAGACAAAGCGCCGCTGGCCGCTGAAGCGATGGGCATCATTGCGCCGCGTTTGAAAGAGCTGGAGCTGATCGATTCTATCGTTCCTGAACCGCTGGGCGGCGCGCATCGCGATCCGCTGGCGATTGCCGCTTCACTAAAAGCTCAGCTGCTGGCCGATTTGGCCGATCTGGACGGGCTGAATACCGAAGAGTTACTGAATCGCCGCTATCATCGTTTGATGAACTACGGCTACGCCTGATTTCCATCGGGTGACTAACAGGGCGGCCTACGGGCCGCCTTTTTTACTTTGACGACAAGACGATTTCCCGCAATAAATATCCTGTTATCGATTGTTTTACACACGGCGATGAGGGAAGTTGAGCCGCCTGGAAATAAACAGCAATAACGGGAGATAAAATGGGATATTACGAAATACGTAAGTCGAGTAAAGATACGCCGCAGCCCTGGTATTTTGTCCTGCGTGCCGCCAATCATGAAATTATTGCGGTAAGCGAGATGTACGCCAGTAAGCAGGGCGCGGAAAACGGCATCGCCTCCGTACGCGTCAACGCGCCGTCCACCACCGTCTACGATCGCAGTTAAGTTGCGCTATGTCTTTCCAGACCTGCTATTCAGCGGGTCTGTCTGCTCCCCCCTGCGCTATCCGCTATGCTTATTCTTTATCGCTCATCTACCTGGAGGTGCGAATTGAATATTATTGCGATAATGGGACCGCATAACGCTTTTTATAAAGATGAACCGATCCGCCAGCTGCATCAGGCGCTGATCGGCCAGGGGTTCGATCTTATCTATCCGAAAGACGCTAACGATTTAGTTAAGCTGATTGAGCATAATCCGCGGGTATGCGGCGTGATTTTTGACTGGGATGAATACAGTCTGGATCTCTGTAGCGAGATCAATCAACTCAATGAGTATCTACCGCTCTACGCCTTTATTAATACCCATTCCACCATGGATATCAGTATTAATGAAATGCGCATGGCGCTGTGGTTCTTTGAATATGCGCTTGGCGTGGAAGAAGATATTGCCCAGCGTATCCGCCAGTATACCGATGAGTATATTGAAAACATTACGCCGCCGTTGACGCGCGCGCTGTTCACCTATGTCAAGGAAGGGAAATATACCTTTTGTACGCCGGGCCATATGGCAGGCACCGCTTTTCAAAAAAGCCCGGTCGGCACGCTGTTTTATGATTTTTATGGCCCGAACACCTTAAAGGCCGATACCTCTATTTCTGTTACCGAGCTGGGCTCGCTGCTCGATCACACCGGACCGCATCTGGAAGCGGAAGAATATATTGCCCGCACCTTTGGCGCCGAGCAGAGTTATATGGTGACTAACGGCACCTCGACCTCGAATAAGATTGTCGGCATGTACGCCGCGCCGGCGGGCAGCACGGTGCTTATCGATCGCAACTGCCATAAATCGCTCACTCATTTACTGATGATGAGCGATATTGTGCCGATCTGGCTAAAGCCGACGCGTAATGCGCTGGGCATTCTCGGCGGTATTCCGAAACGCGAGTTCACGCGCGAAAGTATTGCATTGAAGGTGGCGCAAACCGAGCATGCCAGCTGGCCGGTACATGCGGTAATCACTAACTCCACCTATGACGGCCTGTTGTATAACACCCGCTATATTAAAGAGACGCTGGAGGTGCCTTCGATTCACTTCGATTCCGCCTGGGTGCCATACACCAATTTTCATCCCATCTATATGGGCAAAAGCGGCATGAGTGGCGACCGCACGCCGGGCAAAGTGATTTATGAAACCCAGTCCACCCATAAGCTGCTGGCGGCGTTCTCTCAGGCTTCGCTGATCCACATTAAAGGCGACTACGATGAGCAAACCTTTAATGAAGCCTACATGATGCATACCACCACCTCACCTAACTATTCCATTGTCGCCTCTATCGAAACGGCGGCGGCGATGCTGCGTGGCAATCCTGGACGTCGGCTGATTAACCGTTCCGTTGAGCGGGCGTTGCATTTCCGTCGCGAAATCCAGCGGCTGCGCGAAGAGTCAGACAGCTGGTTTTACGATATCTGGCAGCCGGACGGTATTGAAGAGGCGGAGTGCTGGCCGATCCAGCCGGGAGAAGAGGATTGGCACGGCTTTATTGATGCCGATCGCGATCATATGTATCTCGATCCGATCAAGGTCACCATCCTGACGCCGGGCATGAGCGAACAGGGTGAAATGGCGGAAGAGGGGATCCCGGCGGCGCTGGTAGCGAAATTCCTTGATGAACGCGGCATCGTGGTGGAAAAAACCGGACCTTATAATCTGCTGTTTCTGTTCAGTATCGGGATCGACAAAACCCGGGCGATGGGGTTGCTGCGCGCGCTGCTGGACTTTAAGCGCGCTTACGATCTGAATCTGCGGGTGAAAAATATCCTGCCGGATCTCTACGCCGAAGATCCCGACTTCTATCGCAATATGCGTATCCAGACGCTGGCGCAGGGCATTCATCAGATGATCAGCCAGCACGATCTGCCGCGTCTGATGCTGAAGGCGTTTGATGTGCTGCCGGAGATGAAAATGACGCCGCATCGGGCGTTTCAGCTGCAGGTAAAAGGAGAAGTAGAGACCGTCGAGATCGATCAAATGATCGGACGCGTATCGGCCAATATGATTTTGCCTTACCCGCCAGGCGTGCCGCTGGTAATGCCAGGGGAAACGATCACTGAATCCAGCCGGGCCGTACTCGATTTTCTGTTGATGCTGTGTGCGATTGGCCGTCATTATCCGGGGTTTGAAACCGATATTCACGGCGCCAAACTTACCGAGGATGGGCGCTATCTGGTGCGGGTGCTTAAACAGGAGGGGCCGGATACCGAGCGCTAACTTGCAGATTATGCCGTCTTGCTTCAACTCTTGTGAGTGAGTAGGGTGCTGCTGTAAACAAAGGAGAAGCTATGCTGGGTATCAAACAGGTTCATCATATTGCGGTAATCGCCAGTGACTATGCGTGCAGCAAGACGTTTTACTGCGATATTCTTGGCTTTACGCTGCAGCAGGAAGTTTATCGCGCCGAACGTGATTCATGGAAAGGCGATTTGGCGCTGAACGGGCAGTATCTGATTGAGCTGTTCTCTTTCCCGACGCCGCCCGCCCGCGTTAGCCACCCGGAAGCCTGCGGCCTACGTCATCTGGCGTTCGCGGTGGACGATATCGATCGCGCCTGTGACTTTCTGCGGGAAAAGGGCGTCGCCTGTGAGCCTGTTCGTCTCGATCCGCTGACCAACAAACGTTTTACCTTTTTTAGCGACCCGGATAATTTGCCGCTTGAGCTATACCAGGCTTAAAATAACTGCTTTTACGGCCATCGCTTCGGTGGCCGCCTGCCAATAGGTTTTTCATGACGCAGCTTGCACAACTTGAACAGCAGCTGGCCGGCGAGCAACGGCTGCTGGTGGCGTTCAGCGGCGGGCTGGACTCCACCGTTCTTCTGCATCAACTGACCCTGCTGCGCCAGCAACGGCCTGAGCTACAGCTGCGCGCTATTCATATTCATCATGGCTTAAGCCCGCATGCCGATAGCTGGGCGCAGCACTGCCGATCCGTTTGCGCTGCGTGGCTGGTTGAGCTGGAGGTGGTGGCTATCACCGTGGATGGACGTGACAGTGGTATTGAAGGCGCGGCGCGTGAAGGGCGCTATGAGGCTTTCCGCGACAGTTTGCGCGCTGGAGAAGCGTTGGTAACGGCGCAGCATCTTGACGATCAGTGTGAAACCTTGCTGCTGGCGCTAAAGCGCGGCAGCGGGCCTGCTGGGCTGGCCGCAATGCCTGTTAGCCTGCGTTTAGGCGAACATCGCCTGCTGCGTCCGTTGCTGTCCTGTCAGCGAACGGTGCTGGAAAGCTGGGCGGAAGCGTATCAGCTGCGCTGGATTGAGGATGAGAGCAATCAGGATATTCGCTATGACCGCAATTTCCTGCGTCAGCGAATATTGCCGGCGCTGCATGAACGTTGGCCGCACTTTGCCGCCGCCGCCGCCCGCAGCGCCGCGCTGTGCGGTGAACAGGAACAGCTGCTGGATGAGCTGCTGGCGGAGTCGCTGGCGGCGCGCATCCAGGCGGATGGCGCACTGCGCATTGATGGCTTTGCGGCGCTGAGCGAGGCGCGACGCGCGGCGCTGCTGCGGCGTTGGATTGCCGGCTGCGGCGGCAAAATGCCCTCCCGGGACGCTCTCCAGCGCCTGTGGCAGGAAGTGATTGCGGCGCGGGAAGATGCCGCGCCGCGGCTGCAGTTGGGCGATCACGAGATACGCCGCTATCGTGAGAAGCTCTATTGGCTGCCGCTGAGGCCATCGGTGCGTACATTGGTTTTATCCTGGTCCGATCCTACCCGGCCGCTCTCTCTGCCACACCATCTGGGCACGTTGCAGCTGGCGGAGAGCGGCACGGAAATACGTCCGCCCCGTGCGGATGAAAAGGTCACGATACGTTTCCAGGCCCAGGGCCGTTTTGCCATTGAGGGGCGCAACGGCCATCGGCCGATAAAAAAACTGTGGCAGGAATGTGACGTTCCGCCGTGGCGACGTGAAAGCACGCCGCTGATTTTTTACAATGACACGCTTATCGCCGCGCTGAATACTTTCGTTTGCCGCGAAGGCAGCAGCGTCGCGGGAAATGCCTGGCATATTGCCTGGCATCGTTAAATGGAGAAGAGAGATGAAAGCCTTGATGGTGGTGCTGGCCTGTTTTGCCGCGCCCGTGCTGGCTGCGGGTAACGTTGCCGCTGGTCAGGAGAAATCCGCCGCCTGCCAGGCGTGCCACGGCGCGGAGGGAAAAGCTTCTGTTTCACTTTATCCTCACTTAGCCGGACAGCATGCGGACTATTTACAGCATGCGCTGCAGGCCTATAAGAAAGGGGAACGGAGTGGGGGGCAGGCAGAGGTAATGAAAGCGTTTGTCAGTGGACTCAGCGATGAGGATATGGCGGATTTGGCAGCATATTATCAGTCGTTAAAGCCGTGAAACCCGTGGGCGGGCAAGCCCGCCCAAAGGGTTAATCCGACTCGCTGACGACAACGGTGCCCAGCTCAGGATGGCTAAAGCTGGCAATATGATCAAGGCGCAATTCGCGCACCTCACCGGCCAGTTCAACCACCAGATACTCTACGTTTTTACGCATGACCATATCCTGAGCTTTCACCTTAAGCTGCTCGCCATTCTTGAGTTCAAGAATCAGTGACCACTGTTTTTGGCAGGCGAGCTCCAGACTATCGTAATCGTCGCAATTGATCGGTTTGTAGGCTTCATTCGTCAACATAATCGCTCACCAATAAGTTTGCAGCGGCATACGCCGCCTGTTCCCTGACAGAAGAGTTTAGCGCAGAATTGGCCGCTATCTCGTTCAGTGTTTTTAACGCGCAACCTATGGCGTCGGGCACGTATCCCAGTTCGCCGCCGCCGATTTCGGCGTACTTCTGACGAACCAAATCACAATATTTCTGCACATGCACCTCCTTCCAGAGCGTAAATCTCTGACTCCAGCGACTATAACATAGGCTTCTACGGGAAATCAGTCGTTCACAGCGTTTTATCCGTAGACAATAAGTATTGACCTTCAGCGCTGGCGAGTCACACTCTACGCTATCAGTAACGGCAAACAGCGCGCCCATATCAATGAAACACCGGAAGATGGGCGGCATAACGGTAAATTTTTATGATTGTACTATCACGCAATGTGACCATTAGCGACAGCGAGCTGGAGATTACCGCCATACGGGCGCAGGGCGCAGGCGGCCAGCACGTTAACAAAAGCTCGACGGCGATTCATCTGCGCTTCGATATTCGCGCTTCCTCACTGCCTGATTTCTATAAAGAGCGCCTGCTTAACGCTAATCATCATCTGATTACCTCAGACGGCATGGTAATTATTAAGGCGCAGGAGTATCGCAGCCAGGAGATGAACCGCGAGGCGGCGCTGAAGCGGCTGGAAAATTTGATCCGTGAGCTGACGGTGGTGGAAAAAGCCCGACGTCCGACGCGTCCGACGCTGGCATCAAAACGCCGCAGGCTGGAAGGCAAAGCGCAACGCAGCAACACCAAAGCGCTACGGGGAAAGGTGCTGTAGTTTTCAATATTTTAGATCGTAACAACTAAGATTGTAATGACGATTGAAAGCAATGCTTGAAGACAATTGCTGATGAAATTAACCATCAGCAAATCTGTAATTTTCGAGGATAGATGATATTGGTGGAAATTCCTCTTCCAGAGCATTGCGAAATGCCTTTGCTTTCGCGTAGAGACCACACTCAATCAGTAAAATAAGGATTGCAATATCGATATGGTATCCTGAGCTATGTAACATACCATAGTGGATTAGTTTGTCTTTTTCTCGATAACTGCTTAACGCCTCTAGTTTAACCATAAGCTCATTTCGTCGCTGCATAACTAGCGACATTGTTGAGTAATATAAATAATTGCTTTTATCCTCATTTAAATGAAACATTTGCTTTGATAAATCCATTAAACTAAGATAGTCACCTTTTCTTAGCATGATCTCTGCTAAAATAACCATAAAACTGAAAGTATATTGGTTTGCCATGACGTTTCTTTTAGTGATAGCATTTTGAGGGTAGTATAAAATGCAATCTTTAATCATTTTTTCTATTTCCTCATCAGGTAAGTAACCGGATCCATCTCGGCAGTAAAAGTACTTCCACCTTATTTCGCTTGGTTCTTTTTTTATTGTTTTCTTCAAGAGGTTTATGTTTCTTTTTACCTTTTCTTTGTTTTTTAAGATCTCACTCTTATATCCTTCATGTCTAATATTTATATCTACTGTAAGTTGATTAAGTAATCCATTTATGTTACGTACTTCCTCATGCACGTGGCCAAAGTAATAAAATTTTTTACTATTATAAAAGCATCTTCTAACGCCTACAGATTTATGATTATTGTGATCAATAATTACAGGGCATATTGTAATTTTCTCATTTAAATCTAGTAGTTCAAATTTACGAAGTAATTTTTTAAATAAAGTAAAGTCATGGGGTGGCATCACAGTTTCATCAGCATCTATATAGGATATCCATTTCCCTGTCGCTTTTGACTTTGCATAATTTCGTATTTGTGAAAAATTATCTTTCCATTTCCTTGTGAAAACCTTTATTTTATCGCACTGGTAAGTAGTGATTAAATTTAATGTATTATCAGTAGAGCCTGTGTCGATTATGACTAACTCATCTACGTAATCTTTTATACTTTCTATGCATTTAACAATATTATCTTCTTCGTTTTTTACTATAATGATGGCCGTTAGCGTTGTCAGTTCATCATTGAGTAAATATTTCATTTCCTCTTCGTCTAACTTTACTATTTTATTGTTTTTTTCATTCGAGATGCAGTTTATTACTTTAATTAAACTTATTTGCTCAAACCAACTTTTTAGTTGCGTTGATTCCAAAAGGAATTTGTTGTAATTTTTTTGATTTAACAACATTAGGCTTTTCATTGTAACCTCTATTTAAAGGCATATAATGCTTAAATATGCCTTTATTTGTGCTTATTTATCGTGAAGTACAAATAGGACTAGAACCAAAACCTGCGTTTTCGCCAGGCTTAGAAGGCGAGTAAAAATCCCCCGGCCATGAACAACTGAATCTCCCATTAAATATCCCGCTCATTATTGCTCCCCAGATCATAGACGGCCCAGGATTATAACAGCCAGAAACTTGCCTTAATTGAGCTTCGCTTGTGATTTCTTTTAATACTTCGTTCTTTTTTTTCATAAATTGATCCTTTTTTTATATAATCGTTTAGCCATTACCACCGAATGCTTTGGTTGGCATTTCAATGTTTATATTGTAAGGTATTCGATGGCTATTTTTTAATTTTCAATTTATAGGTGCCTGGCTTTCATTAGGTTTTCAACTAATTTAAAAGTATCTTTGAATAGGGTATAAATATCTTATTTTTTTCAAAGTACATAAGGAATTATAGAATATGGACATAGTTATTATAGTTTACGCGGCACCGCCGGTTTTAGGCGGAGGGTATTGCCCTTCTCCCTCTGTATTCTCTTTTCATCCGCCGGAGGAAAATTTTATTAAGGCGCTATCGGCACAGTTAAAAGAGGAAAATATGTCCTGGCAGGCCCATCTGGACGATACTTATAGCGATATTGATAAGTTAATGTATAAGGCTAAAGCGTTAGTATGCGCACCGGGGTTACAGTATCAGTTCAGAACCAGAGGTTTTGATAAGAGTCGCATTCTGTATCTCACTACTATGGAGTATTTTTACAGTGATACGAGACGTGTAATAGAGATGCTGCGCAAGGTAATGACTCCAACTTATTGATAGTGTTTTATGTTCAGATAATGCCCGATGACTTTGTCATGCAGCTCCACCGATTTTGAGAACGACAGCGACTTCCGTCCCAGCCGTGCCAGGTGCTGCCTCAGATTCAGGTTATGCCGCTCAATTCGCTGCGTATATCGCTTGCTGATTACGTGCAGCTTTCCCTTCAGGCGGGATTCATACAGCGGCCAGCCATCCGTCATCCATATCACCACGTCAAAGGGTGACAGCAGGCTCATAAGACGCCCCAGCGTCGCCATAGTGCGTTCACCGAATACGTGCGCAACAACCGTCTTCCGGAGCCTGTCATACGCGTAAAACAGCCAGCGCTGGCGCGATTTAGCCCCGACATAGCCCCACTGTTCGTCCATTTCCGCGCAGACGATGACGTCACTGCCCGGCTGTATGCGCGAGGTTACCGACTGCGGCCTGAGTTTTTTAAGTGACGTAAAATCGTGTTGAGGCCAACGCCCATAATGCGGGCAGTTGCCCGGCATCCAACGCCATTCATGGCCATATCAATGATTTTCTGGTGCGTACCGGGTTGAGAAGCGGTGTAAGTGAACTGCAGTTGCCATGTTTTACGGCAGTGAGAGCAGAGATAGCGCTGATGTCCGGCGGTGCTTTTGCCGTTACGCACCACCCCGTCAGTAGCTGAACAGGAGGGACAGCTGATAGAAACAGAAGCCACTGGAGCACCTCAAAAACACCATCATACACTAAATCAGTAAGTTGGCAGCATCACCGCTGCGCAAGATTGATGCTACAGGAAAATGAAGTGCTAATAATAAACGTTTGAATATCATTTACCAATACAGGATGGGCTAAAAACCCTTACTCACCGGCTGGCCGGTTTTCAGGGTTATCAGCGTGGCGCTACAGCAGGGGAATTACTTCTCGCCCTGAATCGCTTCTACCAGGAACTCCACAATACGATCGCGTTTGATCATCTGTTTTTCACCGGCGCGACGCGCTTTATATTCGATATCATCGTTATCCAGGTTGCGATCGCCCAGTACGATAGTGTGAGGAATACCGATCAGCTCCATATCGGCAAACATCACGCCCGGACGCTCTTTACGATCGTCCAGCAGTACGTCAATGCCTTTCGCGCGCAGTGTGGCGTACAGCTCTTCCGCCAGCTCTTTCACGCGGAAAGATTTATGCATATTCATCGGCAGAATAGCAACCTGGAACGGCGCCAGTGCGGCAGGCCAGATAATGCCGCGATCGTCATGGTTCTGCTCGATCGCTGCCGCAACGATACGGGTAATCCCGATACCGTAGCAGCCCATGGTCAGCGTCTGGTTACGGCCGTCTTCGCCCTGTACCGCCGCTTTCATCGCTTCTGAGTATTTGGTGCCCAGCTGGAAGATATGACCTACTTCGATACCGCGCTTGATCAGCAGCGTACCTTTGCCATCCGGGCTTTGATCGCCTTCCACCACGTTACGCAGATCGGCTACCTGCAGCGGCTCGGCCAGATCGCGGCCCCAGTTGATGCCGATAAAGTGCTTACCGTCGATATTCGCGCCTGCGCTGAAATCGCTCATTTTCGCTACGGTGCGATCGGCGATAACCGGCAGCGTCAAACCAACCGGACCCAGTGAACCCGGACCGGCGCCAACCGCGGCGCGAATCTCTTCTTCGCTGGCGAAAGTCAGCGGCGCGGCGACGATATCCACTTTTTCCGCTTTGATTTCGTTCAGTTCATGATCGCCACGTACCAGCAGCGCAACCAGCTGGTGGCCGCTCTCTTCGCGTGCTTTAACAATCAGCGTCTTAACTGTTTTCTCAACCGGCAGATTAAATTGCGCAACCAGCTCAGCGATAGTTTTGGCGTCTGGCGTATCAATCTGCGCTAACGACTGCGCAGGGGCAGGGCGCTCGCCGATCGGCGCAACGGCTTCCGCCAGCTCAATGTTCGCCGCGTAATCAGATTCGGTCGAGAAGACGATGTCATCTTCGCCGCTCTGCGCCAGCACCTGGAATTCATGCGACGCGCTGCCGCCGATAGAACCGGTATCCGCCTGCACCGCACGGAAATCCAGCCCCATACGGCTGAAAATTTCGCTGTAGGCGCGGTACATCGCATCGTAAGTTTCCTGCAGAGAGTCCTGCGAGGTATGGAAGGAGTAAGCATCCTTCATGATGAACTCACGTGAGCGCATTACGCCAAAACGCGGGCGCACTTCATCGCGAAATTTAGTCTGGATCTGGAACAGATTCAGCGGCAGTTGCTTATAAGAGCTCAGCTCATTGCGAATCAGATCGGTAATCACCTCTTCGTGCGTAGGGCCGAGTACGAACGGACGATCGCCGCGGTCAACCAGACGCAGCAGTTCCGGGCCGTACTGCTCCCAACGTCCGCTCTCCTGCCATAGGTCCGCAGGCTGTACCACCGGCATAGAAATTTCAATCGCACCGGCGTTGTTCATCTCTTCGCGCACGATGTTTTCAACTTTTTTTAGTACGCGTAAGCCCGTCGGCAGCCAGGTATAAAGGCCTGAGGCCAGTTTACGAATCATCCCGGCACGCAGCATCAGCTGATGGCTGATCACTTCGGCATCGGACGGCGTCTCCTTAAGCGTGGAGAGCAGATAGTGAGTAGTACGCATCTGTAATATTCCAGTTTGGGCGGAAAACAGTCAAAGCATGACCTGAAAATAGTGGCAGCTAGTGTACCAGCGAGTGATGCCCCTCAAAAGAGAGCGAGAACAAATTAGCGCGGATCAAGCGCCACGACTTCAGTGCCCTCAGCGGTAACGCGCCAGCGCACGTTAAAATCAAGCAGCCAGACGGCATATTCACGATCCGGCTCTTCGCCTTTGCGATAGGCCGGTCGCGGATCCTGCGCCAGCACCTGACGAATAAAACGCGCCAGCTGTGGATAACGCTGTTGGTGGCGAATCAGCTGCTGCTGCGCATGGGCAGAAAAACGCACCGGCATCTCGGCGGGGGGCGCGCTTTGTGCAAAACCGGCACGCGCGGACGGGATCGCTTCCGCGAAAGGCAGATAAGGTTTGATATCGACAATCGGCGTACCGTCGATCAGATCAAGACTGCCCAGTTCCAGGATAACCTGGCTTTTCTGACAGCGTACGGCTTTCAGTTCAACCAGCGACATGCCGATAGGATTAGGCCGGAACGTTGAGCGAGTAGCGAATACGCCCATACGGGCATTACCGCCCAGGCGCGGTGGACGCACCGTAGGACGCCAGCCGCCCTCCATGGTTTGATGGAAGACAAACAGCAGCCACAGATGGCTGAAATCTTCCAGGCCGCGCACCGCTTCCTGCTGATTATAGGGAGGAAGTAAGTGCAGCTCGCCGCCGCCATCTTCAATCAGGCCGGGCTGCCGCGGTACTGCGAATTTCTCTTTCCAGGGTGATTTAATCACGCCAACCTGCGCGAAAGAAAACTGGCTCATTTACCGGATACTTTTAGCGCCGTGCCCTGACAGATCGCCTGCCGATAACAGCCTTTGCTTTCGTTGACGATTTCACATTTATGCAGCAGCACCGCATTAGCTTTTAAATAAGAAGCACGGATCTGCATACGCTTACGCGCGGTATTGATGTTTGGCGGCGAGTCCTGACGGTTGGTCTGGCAATCTTCGCCTGATACTTCGCCTAAGTCGCGGAAAGGATTGCTGAGTAGCTCGGTCGTATCGGTATACAACTTCACCGGAGCGGGGCGCGCTACCGGGCGGGCAGGCGTTTCCGTGGTGGTCGGCCGGGCTTCGGGCGCGGTAATCGGCTTATAGGGCTTATGTAGCAAAGAGCAACCTGTCAGCGAAAGCGCCAACAAACAAAGCGGTAACGCGCGCATCTACTTATCCTCATTTCTAAAAATTGGCGTTATTGAAACAAGCAATGGGTTAAATAACAAGTTGCGATAACATTTGCTTAAACGTTAAAAAGGCGGCCCGGCGGATTAACCAGCAAGCGTAAAGCTTATACCGGTTAATCAGTGGGCCGCCTGATGGATGCGGATAATGCTCTGTTAAGGCAAGGGAATTACCAAAAAACGCTAAGCCTGAGCCGGTTACCAGCCTTTAACCGCACCGCCGTTAAAGATTTTGTTAGCGGCCTCTGCCACGGTGTCAGACTGATACGCCTGAACAAACTTCTTCACATTTTCCGCATCTTTATTATCTTCGCGCGCAACAATCATGTTCACGTAAGGAGAATCTTTATCCTCAACAAAGATACCGTCTTTGGCTGGCGTCAGGTTAATCTGGCTGGCGTAGGTGGTATTGATTACCGCCAGAGCAATCTGATCGTCATCCAGTGAACGCGGCAGCTGCGGTGCTTCCAGCTCAACAATCTTCAGCTTTTTCGGATTCTCGATAATATCCAGCGAGGTCGGCTGCAGGCCTACACCCTCTTTTAACTTGATCAGACCCACTTTTTGCAGCAGCAGCAGAGAACGGCCAAGATTAGTCGGGTCGTTCGGAATGGCAACCTGCGCGCCTTCCTGCAGCTCATCTAACGATTTTATCTTTTTAGAGTAGCCAGCAATCGGATACACAAAGGTATGACCTACGTTAACCAGCTTATAGCCGCGATCCTTGATTTGCGCATCAAGGTAAGGCTGGTGCTGGAAGGCGTTAACATCGATATCGCCCTTGCTTAACGCTTCGTTAGGCAGCACGTAGTCATTAAAAGTCACCAGCTCAACGTCCAGACCATATTTATCTTTTGCGACTTTCTGCGCGACTTCAGCAACCTGCTGTTCAGCACCAACAATAACGCCGACTTTAATATGGTTCGGGTCTTTCTCTTCCTGACCACATCCTGCCAGCGCCATAGCACTTAGCAGCGCGCCCACAGTGGCAATCTTTTTAAACAAAGACATATCCTTTCCTTAATAGAGAGTATTGAGGTTACTTATTTATGTGTGACAGCACGAACGATGCGGTCGCCACAGAATTGAATGAGATAGACCAGTACTACCAGTAAAACCAGAACGGTATTCATTACCGTGGCGTTATAGCCGATGTAGCCATACTGGTAACCAATCTGCCCTAAGCCGCCGGCACCTACGGCACCGCCCATAGCAGAATAGCCAACCAGCGTAATCAAGGTAATAGTGGCCGCATTTACCAGACCCGGCAAGGCTTCCGGCAGCAGAACTTTACGAATGATCTGCATCGGCGTGGCGCCCATCGCCCGTGAGGCTTCAATCAGCCCGGTAGGCAGCTCCAGCAAGGCGTTTTCCACCATACGCGCGATAAAAGGCGCGGCGCCGACGGTTAGCGGAACGATGGCCGCCTGTAGCCCGATGGAGGTGCCGACAATGGCGCGGGTGAAAGGGATCATCCAGACCAGCAGGATAATAAACGGAATCGAGCGGAAAATATTCACCAGCGCGGACAGTACCCGATACAGCTTGTTATTGGCCATAATCTGGCCTGGACGGGTGATATAAAGTAGAACGCCCACCGGCAAGCCCAGCACAAAGCCAAAAAAGCCAGAGACAAAGGTCATCATCAGCGTTTCCCATACGCCGCGACCCAGTAACCACATCATTGCCTCAGACATACCCTAATACCTCTACTTTTACATGATGCTGTTGTAAATAAGCAATTGCGCCTTCGGTCTCTGGTTGGCTGCCGTGCATTTCCGTCAGCATGATGCCGAATTTCACGCCGCCGGCGTAATCCATCTGAGCGCTGATAATATTGTTATTAACATTAAAGCGACGGGCGGTTTCCGACAGCAGCGGAGCATCAACCGACTGACCGGTAAACTCCAGACGCAGAAGAGGCACGCTGTTGGCGGTAGACTGCGCCTGCAAACGCTGCTGATAGTCCTCAGGAATATCAAGGTGCAGCGTCGACTGAATAAATTGCTGAGCCAGCGGCGTTTTCGGATGAGAGAAAACTTCGCTGACGCTGTCTTTCTCGATCAGCTGACCGTTGCTGATAACCGCAACCTGATCGCAGATGCGTTTGACCACATCCATTTCATGCGTAATCAGCAGAATGGTAATGCCAAGGCGGCGGTTGATATCTTTTAGCAGTTCAAGAATGGCGCGGGTGGTCGCCGGATCGAGCGCGCTGGTGGCTTCATCACACAGCAGGACTTTCGGGCTGCTTGCCAGCGCACGCGCAATCGCGACACGCTGTTTTTGACCACCGGAAAGGTTGGCAGGCCAGGCGTCTTGCTTATCGGCCAGGCCAACCAGATCGAGCAGCTCGGTCACGCGTGCTTTGATCGTGGCGCGCGGAGTGTTATCCAGCTCAAGCGGCAACGCCACGTTGCCAAACACGGTGCGGGAGTTAAGCAGGTTAAAATGCTGGAAAATCATGCCGATTTGACGGCGAGCCAGCGTAAGCTGACTTTCTGAAAGCGTGGTGAGCTCCTGCCCATCAACCAGAACGCTGCCGGAAGTAGGACGTTCCAGCAGGTTAACGCAGCGGATAAGCGTACTTTTACCGGCGCCAGATGAACCGATAACGCCATAAATTTGTCCAGCGGGCACGTGTAGGCTAACGTCTGACAACGCAGTGATGGTGCGCGTGCCCTGCTGAAAGACTTTAGTAATATTGGAAAGTTTTATCATTGAGTTATTAGTTATCTGTTGCGGTGAAGTTGTCCGTGGTGTTTTTTCTTTTGTCTTACTAACGCGACAAAATTTGAAACGGATGGTAAGGCATCCAGACGTCTAAATCAATCAGAGAGAGTCAATCTGCCATTCTCTCTTTTATTGCAATCATGCGATACTGAGCCACAAATTTGGCAGCAGGAGTTACTACGTGACGGCTAAAGTCCCGGCGATATTTCTTGATCGCGATGGCACAGTGAATGTGGACCATGGTTATGTCCATGAGATTGATGATTTTCAGTTTATCGACGGCGTCATTGAGGCGATGCAGGAACTGAAAAAAATGGGGTATGCGCTGGTGCTGGTGACTAACCAGTCCGGTATTGCGCGCGGTATGTATAGCGAAGATCAGTTTATGCAGCTAACAGAGTGGATGGACTGGTCGCTGGCGGATAGAGATGTAGATTTGGATGGTATCTATTATTGTCCGCATCATCCTGAAGCAGCGGTAGAGAGCTACCGTCAGCAGTGCGACTGCCGTAAACCGCAGCCGGGTATGCTGCTGAGCGCAATGAAAGAGCTGAACATCGATATGGCCGCTTCTTATATGGTTGGCGATAAGATTGATGATATTCAGGCGGGCAAAACAGCAGGCGTGGGCACAACGGTATTAGTGCGCAGCGGTGAAACCGTTACGGCGGAAGGCGAAAAAGCGGCTGATTGGGTAATAGATAGTCTTGCCGACCTGCCAAAACGGATAAAACAGGGGTAAAAACAGGCGTTCTGCGCGAAATTTCAGCGAACGGTAAAAAAGTTGAAATTAGCGCTTGCGAGGTCTCGAGAACTCCCTATAATGCGCCTCCATCGACACGGCACAACGGCTTACGCCACGCGGTGTTGAGCGGTTCAGCGAAGTCTGAATCGCCGGAGAAAAACTTCTGAAAAAGGGGGTTGACTCTGAAAGAGGAAAGCGTAATATACGCCACCTCGCGACAACGGCACGAAACGCCGGTCGCACCGCTCTTTAACAATTTATCAGACAATCTGTGTGGGCACTCACGGACGGGATATCGCAAAAATAATTGCAGTATCAAGTCTCAGAGTGAACACGTAATTCATTACGACGTTTTTCTCGAGCATCAGACTTTTAATTGAAGAGTTTGATCATGGCTCAGATTGAACGCTGGCGGCAGGCCTAACACATGCAAGTCGAACGGTAACAGAGAGCAGCTTGCTGCTCTGCTGACGAGTGGCGGACGGGTGAGTAATGTCTGGGGATCTGCCCGATGGAGGGGGATAACCACTGGAAACGGTGGCTAATACCGCATAACGTCGCAAGACCAAAGTGGGGGACCTTCGGGCCTCACACCATCGGATGAACCCAGATGGGATTAGCTAGTAGGTGGGGTAACGGCTCACCTAGGCGACGATCCCTAGCTGGTCTGAGAGGATGACCAGCCACACTGGAACTGAGACACGGTCCAGACTCCTACGGGAGGCAGCAGTGGGGAATATTGCACAATGGGCGCAAGCCTGATGCAGCCATGCCGCGTGTATGAAGAAGGCCTTCGGGTTGTAAAGTACTTTCAGCGGGGAGGAAGGGAGTGAGGTTAATAACCTTATTCATTGACGTTACCCGCAGAAGAAGCACCGGCTAACTCCGTGCCAGCAGCCGCGGTAATACGGAGGGTGCAAGCGTTAATCGGAATTACTGGGCGTAAAGCGCACGCAGGCGGTCTGTCAAGTCGGATGTGAAATCCCCGGGCTCAACCCGGGAACTGCATTCGAAACTGGCAGGCTAGAGTCTCGTAGAGGGGGGTAGAATTCCAGGTGTAGCGGTGAAATGCGTAGAGATCTGGAGGAATACCGGTGGCGAAGGCGGCCCCCTGGACGAAGACTGACGCTCAGGTGCGAAAGCGTGGGGAGCAAACAGGATTAGATACCCTGGTAGTCCACGCCGTAAACGATGTCGACTTGGAGGCTGTGAGCTTGACTCGTGGCTTCCGGAGCTAACGCGTTAAGTCGACCGCCTGGGGAGTACGGCCGCAAGGTTAAAACTCAAATGAATTGACGGGGGCCCGCACAAGCGGTGGAGCATGTGGTTTAATTCGATGCAACGCGAAGAACCTTACCTGGCCTTGACATCCACGGAATTCTGCAGAGATGCGGAAGTGCCTTCGGGAACCGTGAGACAGGTGCTGCATGGCTGTCGTCAGCTCGTGTTGTGAAATGTTGGGTTAAGTCCCGCAACGAGCGCAACCCTTATCCTTTGTTGCCAGCGGTTCGGCCGGGAACTCAAAGGAGACTGCCGGTGATAAACCGGAGGAAGGTGGGGATGACGTCAAGTCATCATGGCCCTTACGGCCAGGGCTACACACGTGCTACAATGGCGCATACAAAGAGAAGCGACCTCGCGAGAGCAAGCGGACCTCATAAAGTGCGTCGTAGTCCGGATCGGAGTCTGCAACTCGACTCCGTGAAGTCGGAATCGCTAGTAATCGTGGATCAGAATGCCACGGTGAATACGTTCCCGGGCCTTGTACACACCGCCCGTCACACCATGGGAGTGGGTTGCAAAAGAAGTAGGTAGCTTAACCTTCGGGAGGGCGCTTACCACTTTGTGATTCATGACTGGGGTGAAGTCGTAACAAGGTAACCGTAGGGGAACCTGCGGTTGGATCACCTCCTTACCATGCTGAATCCCGCCCGTGAAGTGCTCACACAGATTGTCTGATAGAAGTAACGAGCAGTAAAACCCCGGCAGGCTTGTAGCTCAGGTGGTTAGAGCGCACCCCTGATAAGGGTGAGGTCGGTGGTTCAAGTCCACTCAGGCCTACCAATTCCTTCCAGCACTGCGTTATGGTTTCGGCTCGCATAGTTGACTATGCGTCGCAAAACCATGCCTTGTTCTGAAAGGAATGAAGGTAACCGGCGGTTTTACGAACACATCTGGGGCTATAGCTCAGCTGGGAGAGCGCCTGCCTTGCACGCAGGAGGTCAGCGGTTCGATCCCGCTTAGCTCCACCATCAACCTGTGGTTGATGAACACTCCAGAGTGCATTTGCGAATGTACTGTGTAGTTTTGCTCTTTAACAATCCGGAAACAAGCTGAAAATTGAAAACGGAACAACGTTATGTTGTTCACGATTCTCTCAATGCTCACACCTCAGGTGTCGGAAGACGTCTGTGGGTTGTGAGGTTAAGCGAATAAGCGTACACGGTGGATGCCCTGGCAGTCAGAGGCGATGAAGGGCGTGCTAATCTGCGATAAGCGCCGGTAAGGTGATATGAACCGCTATCAACCGGCGATACCCGAATGGGGAAACCCAGTGCAATCCGTTGCACTATCATGTCATGAATACATAGTGGCATGAGGCGAACCGGGGGAACTGAAACATCTAAGTACCCCGAGGAAAAGAAATCAACCGAGATTCCCTGAGTAGCGGCGAGCGAACGGGGAACAGCCCAGAGCCTGAATCAGCATGTGTGTCAGTGGAAGCGTCTGGAAAGGCGCACGGTACAGGGTGACAGTCCCGTACACGAAGATGCATGTGCTGTGAGCTCGATGAGTAGGGCGGGACACGTGGTATCCTGTCTGAATATGGGGGGACCATCCTCCAAGGCTAAATACTCCTGACTGACCGATAGTGAACCAGTACCGTGAGGGAAAGGCGAAAAGAACCCCGGCGAGGGGAGTGAAAAAGAACCTGAAACCGTGTACGTACAAGCAGTGGGAGCCTCTTTATGGGGTGACTGCGTACCTTTTGTATAATGGGTCAGCGACTTATATTCTGTAGCAAGGTTAACCGTATAGGGGAGCCGCAGGGAAACCGAGTCTTAACCGGGCGCTAAGTTGCAGGGTATAGACCCGAAACCCGGTGATCTAGCCATGGGCAGGTTGAAGGTTGGGTAACACTAACTGGAGGACCGAACCGACTAATGTTGAAAAATTAGCGGATGACCTGTGGCTGGGGGTGAAAGGCCAATCAAACCGGGAGATAGCTGGTTCTCCCCGAAAGCTATTTAGGTAGCGCCTCGTGAATTCATCTCCGGGGGTAGAGCACTGTTTCGGCTAGGGGGCCATCCCGGCTTACCAACCCGATGCAAACTGCGAATACCGGAGAATGTTATCACGGGAGACACACGGCGGGTGCTAACGTCCGTCGTGAAGAGGGAAACAACCCAGACCGCCAGCTAAGGTCCCAAAGTCATGGTTAAGTGGGAAACGATGTGGGAAGGCCCAGACAGCCAGGATGTTGGCTTAGAAGCAGCCATCATTTAAAGAAAGCGTAATAGCTCACTGGTCGAGTCGGCCTGCGCGGAAGATGTAACGGGGCTAAACCATGCACCGAAGCTGCGGCAGCGACACTGTGTGTTGTTGGGTAGGGGAGCGTTCTGTAAGCCGTCGAAGGTGTGCTGTGAGGCATGCTGGAGGTATCAGAAGTGCGAATGCTGACATAAGTAACGATAAAGCGGGTGAAAAGCCCGCTCGCCGGAAGACCAAGGGTTCCTGTCCAACGTTAATCGGGGCAGGGTGAGTCGACCCCTAAGGCGAGGCCGAAAGGCGTAGTCGATGGGAAACGGGTTAATATTCCCGTACTCGGTGTTACTGCGAAGGGGGGACGGAGAAGGCTATGTTGGCCGGGCGACGGTTGTCCCGGTTTAAGCGTGTAGGCTGACTTTCCAGGCAAATCCGGAGAGTCAAGGCTGAGGCGTGACGACGAGGCACCACGGTGCTGAAGCAACAAATGCCCTGCTTCCAGGAAAAGCCTCTAAGCATCAGGTAACAACGAATCGTACCCCAAACCGACACAGGTGGTCAGGTAGAGAATACCAAGGCGCTTGAGAGAACTCGGGTGAAGGAACTAGGCAAAATGGTGCCGTAACTTCGGGAGAAGGCACGCTGGCATGTAGGTGGAGGGACTTGCTCCCCGAGCCGAAGCCAGTCGAAGATACCAGCTGGCTGCAACTGTTTATTAAAAACACAGCACTGTGCAAACACGAAAGTGGACGTATACGGTGTGACGCCTGCCCGGTGCCGGAAGGTTAATTGATGGGGTTATCGCAAGAGAAGCTCCTGATCGAAGCCCCGGTAAACGGCGGCCGTAACTATAACGGTCCTAAGGTAGCGAAATTCCTTGTCGGGTAAGTTCCGACCTGCACGAATGGCGTAATGATGGCCAGGCTGTCTCCACCCGAGACTCAGTGAAATTGAACTCGCTGTGAAGATGCAGTGTACCCGCGGCAAGACGGAAAGACCCCGTGAACCTTTACTACAGCTTGACACTGAACATTGAGCCTTGATGTGCAGGATAGGTGGGAGGCTGTGAAGTGCGGACGCCAGTTCGCACGGAGCCATCCTTGAAATACCACCCTTTAATGTTTGATGTTCTAACCTGGCGCCGTGAACCGGCGTGGGGACAGTGTCTGGTGGGTAGTTTGACTGGGGCGGTCTCCTCCCAAAGTGTAACGGAGGAGTACGAAGGTCAGCTAATCACGGTCGGACATCGTGAGGTTAGTGCAATGGCATAAGCTGGCTTGACTGCGAGAGTGACGGTTCGAGCAGGTGCGAAAGCAGGTCATAGTGATCCGGTGGTTCTGAATGGAAGGGCCATCGCTCAACGGATAAAAGGTACTCCGGGGATAACAGGCTGATACCGCCCAAGAGTTCATATCGACGGCGGTGTTTGGCACCTCGATGTCGGCTCATCACATCCTGGGGCTGAAGTAGGTCCCAAGGGTATGGCTGTTCGCCATTTAAAGTGGTACGCGAGCTGGGTTTAGAACGTCGTGAGACAGTTCGGTCCCTATCTGCCGTGGGCGCTGGAAGACTGAGAGGGGTTGCTCCTAGTACGAGAGGACCGGAGTGAACGCACCGCTGGTGTTCGGGTTGTCATGCCAATGGCACTGCCCGGTAGCTAAGTGCGGAAGAGATAAGTGCTGAAAGCATCTAAGCACGAAACTTGCCTCGAGATGAGTCTTCCCTGAGACCCTGAGTCTCCTTAAGGGACGTTGAAGACGACGACGTTGATAGGCCGGGTGTGTAAGCGCAGCGATGCGTTGAGCTAACCGGTACTAATGACCCGTGAGGCTTAACCTTACAACGCCACAGGCGTTTTGAGTTGAGAGATTTTCAGCTTTGTTGACGGATAAACGTGCGCGGCCGTGAGGGCGGCGGACGGAAACAGATTTGCCTGGCGGCAAGAGCGCGGTGGTCCCACCTGACCCCATGCCGAACTCAGAAGTGAAACGCCGTAGCGCCGATGGTAGTGTGGGGCTTCCCCATGCGAGAGTAGGGAACTGCCAGGCATCAAATTAAGGTTATACCTGAAAAGGTAACACCGGTTATCAGCGAGACCCCGCTGGTAATGCAGTATTCGGTGGTGCGGTAGTTCAGTCGGTTAGAATACCGGCCTGTCACGCCGGGGGTCGCGGGTTCGAGTCCCGTCCGCACCGCCACTCTATTAGCAATAGCCCTGACAGCAATGTCAGGGCTTTTTGCTTTTCTGCGTCCATTTTTTCCTGCTTCTATGCCAGGTTATTATTCTTATGGCGATAGGGTTCTTACCGCTTTTACTGCTTCAGTCTGCTTAGTTCGCGCTCCCCGCTAAGTTAAAACGCGAACCGGGCGCGTTATCATATGCTGCGCAGGTTAATCCACTCGCTCAGAAAATCGATAAATGCTCGTACGCGGTTATTAACGGCGCGATCGCTGTAATAAACTGCATTAAACGGCATCGCAACCGGTAAGCGTTTATCAGCTAACACCTCAACTAAACTGCCCAAAGCCAGCTCTTTATCGATCATATAATCAGACAAACAGGCAATGCCGTTGCCGGCGAGGCACAGCTGTTTCAGCGTCTCGCCGCTATTCGCTGAGATCGTAGGCTGAATGGTATAAAGCTCGCCGTCCGGCTGAGCCACGGGCCAGCGGTTAAGCGCGGGGGTCTCAATAAACCCAAGACAGCTGTGTTGAGCCAGTTCATCCACCTTTAGCGGAGCGCTATGGCGGGCAAGATAAGCAGGGGAGGCGACCAGTTTCCGGTAGCTGCTAAACAGCGGGCGGGCGCGCAGGCTGGAGTCGGTTAAATTACCGGCGCGAATAGCGACATCCACCTTGCGCTCAATCAGATTAATAAAAGTTTCCGAAGAGAGCAGCGATAAAGTGACTTCCGGATAGCGTTGACGAAAAGGCTCGACCATTGGCGTCAACAGATGCAGCACGACGGGCGTCGCCGCATCTACCCGTAACAGACCACGCGGCACCTGACGGCTTTCCATCAGTTCATTTTCCGCTGCGGCCATCTCCTGCAGCAGTTTTTGCACTTTCCGAAAATAACCTTCGCCTTCCTGCGTCAGATTGATTTGCCGTGTCGTCCGCGTCAACAGTTCCACGCCCAGCTTCGTCTCCAGCTTTTTTACTGCGCGACTCACGGCGGAAGGCGCCAGCTCAAGCTGCTTTGCTGCCCGGCTAAAGCTACCGCTTTCCACCACGGCGACAAAAATTTTAAGCTCTTCTGAAGACGCTTTCACACCTGCTCCTTGTTATAAATTGTTTTATCCCCACGCTGATGTGGATAGCCTGTGTTGCTATCGTAACATTTGCTTGCCTGTCCGAAAGTTAAATTCGGTGGCTTTGATTGAAAGTCTCTGCTGAAGCCCCTATAACTGAAAGCAGTAACTAGATGACAGGCATTTTCACTAACGGGCGGTATTGTGCGGAAAAAAACCTATGCCATGAGGTATGTAGCTGGACAGCCAGCGGAAAGAATTTTCCCGCCTGGCGCTATGCTGCATGTTGGGCAAGCGCTTCCGCCGGGTGCGCCTATTACCCCTGGTGAAACGCTACGCGTGCTGGTCTGGAATATTTTTAAGCAGCAACGAGCGGATTGGATGTCGGTGCTACAAACCTTTGGCAAAGAAGCTCAGCTGGTGTTATTACAGGAAGCGCAAACCACGCCAGAGCTGGTCCGTTTTGCCACCTCTAATTACCTGGCGGCCGATCAGGTGCCGGCTTTTGTTCTGCCGCAGCATCCGTCTGGGGTGATGACGCTGGCGGCGGCGCACCCGGTTTACTGTTGTCCGCTGCGCGAGCGTGAGCCGCTGCTGCGTTTAGCGAAATCAGCGTTAATAACCGCTTATCCCTTACCGGATGGCAGGATGCTGATGGTGGTTAACATTCATGCGGTTAACTTCAGCCTCGGCATTGATGTTTACAGTAAACAGCTGGGACCAATCGGCGAGCAGCTGGCGCACCATAACGGGCCGGTGATTATGGCTGGCGATTTTAATGCATGGAGCCGACAGCGCATGAATGCCCTGTATCGCTTTGCGCGGGAGATGGGGCTACGGGAAGTACGTTTTACTGAAGATCATCGACGTAAGGCCTTTGGGCGGCCGCTGGACTTCGTTTTCTATCGCGAGCTGCAGGTAACGGAAGCCTCGGTACTGGTCACGCGCGCTTCCGATCATAACCCACTGCTGGTCGAATTCGCCTCTTCAGGCTCCGCAAAATCATAAAAAAAGCCGATCAAAAGATCGGCTTTTTCATACGGTACGGCAAATTTAACTGTCTGGCGTCGCGCTGTTTTTCACGAACAGGGTAATTTTATCACCCGGCTGAATCGAACTGCTGTCGCTCAGCACGCTGTTCCAACGCTTGACGTCTTTGATCTCTACACCATGTCGACGTGCAATACTGGCAAGAGAATCACCCTTACGAACTTTGTAGGTGATGCTGTTGCCGTTATCGGCCAGTTCACTTCCTGTCACGCCACCGCTAAAGGTGAGCGTCTGTCCTGGTTTAATCGTGTTGCCGCGTAAATTATTGGCGCGCTGCAACGCTTTTACCGAAACGCCCATCCGGCTGGCGATGCCCGACAGCGTATCGCCATTGCGCACCTTATAGCTATTGGCGCCGGTAACGTTCGCGGCTAAACGCGTTGGCTGTACGGCTGCGATATCACCTGAAGCCAGCGAATTACGCAATTTGGCAACATTCGCTTTAGGGACCATAATATAGTGAGGTCCGTTAGGCGCAGTCGCGCCGCGTTTGTAGCCGGTGTTGTAGTTCTTCAGCTTGGCCACCGACAAGCCGGCCATTTCTGCCGCCTGCGTCAGCTTGATCTGCTGGCCTACTTCAACACGCGCCAGCGCACGGCTTTCATTCGGCGCCGGTAAACGTACCCCATAGCGCTTGTTGTTTTTCAGGATATCCTGCAACGCCAGCATTTTAGGCACGTACAGCGTGGTTTCACGCGGCAGAGACAGATGCCAGAAATCGGTTGGTTTGCCGCGCGCTTTATTTTGTTTAATCGCTTTCAGCACACGCCCCTCGCCGCTGTTATAGGCAGCGATGGTCAACAACCAGTCTCCGTCGAACATCCCGTTCAGACGTTCCATCATATCTAAAACTGCGCGGGTCGAAGCGACAATATCGCGTCGTCCGTCATACCACTGATTTTGCTTTAAACCGTAATTCCGTCCCGTACTCGGCACAATCTGCCAGATGCCTGCGGCATTAGCAGCGGATGTGGCGTGGGGGTTAAAAGCGCTCTCCACTATGGGTAGTAGTACCAGTTCCATCGGCATCTTACGTTGCTTAATCTGCTCGACTATCCAGTACATATACGGCTCTGCCCGTAAAGTTACATCGTGGAGATAGCTCTTGTTTCTTAAGTACTTTTGTTTCTGCTCTCGGATCCGGGGATTTTCCGGAACCTCCATCTTCAGCCCGTCGCGAATGTAATTCCACAAATCCTGGTCCTGGGTCAGGGCCGTTCCATCATCCTGCCAACGCGGGGATAACATGCGATCTGTAAATTTGTCATTCTCATTTTGACCAGCTGAAGACAGACTCTGGGCATGCTGTTCAGGAACGTTAGCATCATGTCGCGATGCCTGGCATCCCATCAGCAAGACCGAGGCGAGAAGGATAATCGCTCTAGTCTTCATGTGTGTGTCAATGGTTGCTTAAAAGACGAGCAATCATACGTGCTAGCGCCTAACAACACAACCAGAAAAATCAAAAATCGTCTTTCTTCTGGCGTAGCAGGGCAAAAATGTCCCATGCGTGCGATGGTGGCACATTGAAGCCAAGGGCGCTTTGTAAATCAGCGTCTTGCGTGCGTAAAAATAAATTTATTTGCCGTTCGTGCCCCAATTTTGTGGGCAAACTACTGCTATTTTTGGCCCGCAACTCCTTAATTTCCTGATAGTAGCGCTTTATTTCCATATCTTGCGGCAGCGTAGCGTTAGCAAATTTTAAGTTAGAGAGCGTGTACTCGTGGGCGCAACAAACCAGCGTATCATCGGGAAATTCAGCAAGTTTTTGAAATGATTCGTACATCTGTTCCGGCGTGCCTTCAAACAGACGTCCGCAACCGCCTGAAAACATCGTGTCACCACAGAAAAGATAAGGTGCGCTGTAATATGAGATATGTCCCAAAGTGTGGCCGGGCGTAAAAATTACCCTAAATTCGCAGCCCAAAACAGGCAGGGTATCGCCTTCATAAACGATTTGCGTCGCGCCTTTATCTTGTGTCTCCTGCGGGCCATAAACCACAAGATCTGGCCATTTCGTTAACAGTTCTTTTACGCCGCCAACATGGTCTTGATGGTGATGGGTGAGCAAAATCGCTACCGGCATCCACTGATTTTGCTCAATGGCGGCCAGCACCGGCGCCGCTTCGCCCGGATCGACAATCAGGCATTGACCCTGGCTATCGTTTAATGTCCAGATGTAGTTATCCTGAAATGCTGGGATACTGTTAAGATTCATACACACCTCTCGCACGTCGTGAAGGAACACTGATGGTAAAACATGAAGCCTGCTAAAACACGTCAAATTCTGACCGCGCCGCGTTCATGGCGTGATATGCCGTGGGGAGAATCGTTCCGCGATGCGCTAAGCCAACATTTGCAGCCCTGTCTCGGCAAGCTGTATGGCTTTCATCTGTTAAAAATTGGCAACCTGAGCGTAGAGATCGATACGCAGGCCTGTGCGATTTCGCATCAGGTCAACGTAGGGGATGAAGGGCAGGAGGTGCAAGTGATTGCTGACCCGATGCATTTGCCCTTTGAAGCGAAATCGATCGACGCCTGCTTGCTGGCGCATACCTTAAGCTGGAGCCAGGACCCACACCGCATTCTGCGTGAAGTAGACCGAGTATTGATTGATGATGGCTGGATAGTGCTGACTGGTTTTAATCCGCTAAGCCTGCTGGGCGTGGGCAAGCTGATTCCAGGCCTGCATCGCCGTCCGCCGTGGAGCGGACGCATGTTCAGCCAGATGCGCCTGTTTGACTGGCTCAGCCTGCTTAACTATGAAGTGGTTTACCGCAGCAGTTTTCAGGTGGTGCCCTGGAATCGCCAGGGGGGGAGCATGATGAGCCGGCATGTACCTGCGCTGGGCTGCCTGAATATTATGGTGGCCCGCAAGCGTACGCTGCCGCTGATCATGACGCCGGCACGCAAGCTGGCCGGCAAAGTAAAAATTCGCGCGACGGTTAACGCCACGCGTCAGGCGCATTCGCTGGACGATCAGGATTCCGGCTGATAGCCGATATCTTCAAATGATGGATTGGCGGCGGCAGAGCGCGCCAGTTCATCGCAGCGTTCATTCTCCGGGTGGCCGGCGTGCCCTTTAACCCATTCCCAGTTAATCTGATGATGGCTAAGCGCGGTATCGAGCCGCTGCCATAAATCGACATTTTTCACCGGTTTTTTATCCGCGGTTTTCCAGCCGCGCTTTTTCCAGTTGTGGATCCAGCTGGTAATTCCCTGACGCAGATACTGGCTATCGGTGCTGAGGGTAATTTCACAGGGCTGAGTCAGCGCTTCCAGCGCGACGATTGCCGCCATCATTTCCATGCGATTATTGGTGGTACGATAAAAACCGGCGCTAAAGGTTTTTTCATGCTGGCGATAGCGTAAAATAGCGCCATAGCCGCCAGGGCCGGGGTTACCGAGGCAAGAGCCATCGGTGAAAATTTCTACCTGTTTGCGCATCTCTGGTAGACTTCCTCCTGATAAAACGCCAAGTCTGACATAAACGAGCCATATGAGCACAGCAATTACACGCCAGATCGTTCTCGATACAGAAACCACCGGTATGAACATGGTGGGCGTTCACTACGAGGGCCATCGCATTATTGAAATCGGTGCGGTGGAGATCATCAACCGCCGTCTGACCGGCAACAATTTCCATATGTACCTGAAGCCGGATCGGCTGGTGGACCCGGAAGCATTCGGCGTTCATGGCATTGCCGATGAGTTTCTGATGGATAAGCCGACCTTCGGCGAGATCGCGGACGAGTTTCTTGATTACATCCGCGGCGCTGAATTAGTGATTCATAACGCGTCGTTCGATATCGGCTTTATGGATTATGAGTTCGGCAAGCTGAACCGTGGCATCGGTAAAACGGAAACCTTCTGTCAAATTACTGATAGCCTGTTAATGGCGCGTAAGTTGTTTCCGGGCAAACGTAACAGCCTTGATGCGCTCTGCTCCCGCTATGAGATTGATAACAGCAAGCGAACCCTGCACGGGGCGTTGCTCGATGCCGAAATTTTGGCGGAAGTGTTCCTGACCATGACCGGCGGACAGACGTCGCTGGCGTTCTCCCATGAGGGCGAGCAGCAGCAGAATGCTGACGGCGGCGAGCATATTCAGCGTGTGGCGCGCACTTCCGGCCTGCGCGTAGTAGCGGCCAGCGATGAAGAGATTATGGCGCATGAACAACGCCTCGATCTGGTGATGAAAAAGGGCGGTAGCTGCCTGTGGCGCGCGTAAGCGCTTTATTTTGCGTTAAAAAGAGCCAGTTCGATGAAAAAGCAGGCAAACGATCGCGCTGGTGAGAAAAATCGTTGACGGCCAGGCGCGCTGCCCTTAATATGCGCCTCGTTCCCGACGGGGAACACAGCGCGGTGCGGTAGTTCAGTCGGTTAGAATACCGGCCTGTCACGCCGGGGGTCGCGGGTTCGAGTCCCGTCCGCACCGCCAACTATTCAGAAAGGCCGATTCAGCAATGAATCGGCCTTTTGCTTTTTATTCTTCCTGTACCGCTACGCGCGGCATAACGCGTTGCCGTCGCCTCTTCACGCTCCGCACGCGCCAGCCAGCGATAACAGCCGCCGCCGAGCGCCACGCCGATAAACCAGCTGAAGTTGGCAACCCCATGCATCGCAGGCACGAAGCTAATCAGCACACCGATGGCTACCGACGGCAGCAGGGCGGCGATCGCTTTCGGGTTAAATCCGCTGCGATACCAGTAGCGACCTGATGGCGTCGCGTTAAACAGATCGTCTACCACAACCTTGCCGCGCTTAATCAGATAAAAATCCACCAGTAAAATACCAAACAGCGGCCCAATAAACGCACCCAGCACGTCAAGCGTATAGTGAATCAGCTCTGGCGACTGAAACAGGTTCCACGGCGTCAGCAGCACCGAGCCCACCGCGGCAATCATGCCGCCGGCGCGGAAGGTAATTTTCTGCGGCGCGCAGTTAGAGAAATCGAAGGCGGGCGAGACAAAGTTCGCCACGATATTAATACCGATGGTGGCGGTAATCATGGTTAGCAGGCCGATCGCCACCGCCAGATCGTTGCCCACCATACTGACGGTTTCAATCGGATCGGTAATCATCTTGCCAAACAGTGAACGGGTGCCGGAAACAATCACCACCGTCACCACAGAGAACAGCAGAAAGTTAAACGGCAATCCCCAGCGGTTGCCGCGACGGATATGCTGCATACTTTTGCCGTAGCGTGAAAAGTCGCCAAAGTTCAGCAGCGGGCCGGAGAAATAAGAGACCACCAGCGCGGTGGCGGTAATCATCTGCCAGCTCTGTTCGCTGACGCTCAGGCTTTTGCTGGTCAGGGTCAAAGAGATGCCGTCAAAACCGGTCTTGTATACAATCCAGCCGGCCAGCGCCAGCATCACGACATAAACGGCGGGACCGGCGATATCGATAAAGCGCTTAATGGCGTTCATGCCGTGCCAGAACACCGCCGCCTGCAGCAGCCACATCACCGTGAAGCAGATCCACCCCAGCAGCGACAACCCCAGCCAGGCGGGCTGCGTCAACGACGAGAGCGCAGGCCAGAATTTTAGCAATACCAGCATCAAAGCATTAGAAGCCAGCCAGGTTTGAATGCCGTACCAGGCGAAGGCGATCAGCCCACGGATAATCGCCGGAATGTTCGCGCCAAATACGCCGAAGGCCTGCCGACAAATCACTGCATAAGGCACGCCAGCCATCTGGCTGGGTTTCGCCACCAGATTGGCGCACAGCTGCACAATACAGATTCCCGCCAGTAAACAGATCAGTACTTGCCAGCTCGCCAGCCCCAGCGTAAAGAAGCTGGCTGCTACCACATAGCCGCCCATGCTGTGCACATCCGACATCCAGAAAGAGAAAATGTTGTACCAGCTCCAGTTCTGTTGCGGGACAGGAGCAAGATCTTCATTGGTCAGACGCGGACTGTAATGCGCCTCGCTATTGGGCGCTGAAGAAACGTTGGAATAATTTGGCATGAAACCTGCTCCTCTTTAACAGGGGTAACGGAGAAACCTTGTTTGTCCGTACCTGCAGGATTCAGGCCAAAAGTAAAATTATGTATACAAGGCTGTTTCATCTAAGAGGGATTCTTGTATACAACTCTCGCCAACGGAGTAGGTAATGAAGCATGAACCCGGCCCGAAAACGGCCTCAGACCTGAGCGACAGCCATGAGCCGGTCTATCAGGCATTACTGACCGCAATAGTGGAGCATCAGCTGCCGCCCGGCAGCCGCCTGCCAGAGGAAGCGCTGGCTGAGGTCTTTGGCATCAGCCGCACCGGCATTCGTAAAGTGTTACAGCGCCTCGCGGCAGTGCAAATGATCTCTTTAACGCCCAGACGTGGTGCGCATGTTGCTTCGCCCGATGCGCAAGAAGCGCGCGATATCTTTCACACCCGCTCGCTGATCGAGTGCGCCAATCTGCCTGCGGTTATCGCTCACTGCCAGCCGCCGCATCTGGCGGCGCTGGAGCAATTACTGGCAGAGGAGCGACAGGCGCATCAGCAACACAACGGCGCGGCGGCGATTCGCCTTTCCGCCGCGTTTCATATCCAGCTGCAGGCGATTTCCGGCAATCAGGTGCTGACAGATTTGGTCACGCGCCTGGCGCAGCGGTCGTCGCTGGTGATCGCCGCCTGGGGCGCGCCCTGGCAGCAGGGATGCCGCTGCGATCATCACGACAGGCTGGTGGATTATTTACGCGCTAAACGGCTGACATCGCTGACTGACGCAATGCAGCAACATTTCCAACATATTCTGGCGTCACTGCGCTTTGAGCGTGGCGGCGAGGTTCTGCCCGATTTTTCCCGACTGTTCGCCCCTAAAGGAGTGCCGCACAAATGAGTTCCCTTTGTATACAGGTTATCAATCCCAACACTACGCAGACGATGACCGATACCATCGCCAGCGCCGCGCGCGTTGCGGCATCGCCCGGCACGGAGATTATTGCCGTCTCGCCCACGCAGGGAGTGCCCTCGATCGAAGGGCATGCCGATGAGGCGATCGCCGCGCTCGGCGTGCTGGATCTGGTGAAGCGCGGACGTGAGCAGGGCGTACAGGGGCACGTGATCGCCTGTTTTGGCGATCCCGGCCTGCTGGCGGCGCGCGAACTGGCCAGCGGCCCGGTTATCGGCATCGCCGAAGCGGCGATGCATATGGCGACGATGGTGGCGACGCGTTTTACGGTAGTTACCACCTTGCCGCGAACGCTGATTATCGCCCGTCATCTGTTGCAGCAGTATGGCTTTACGCATCACTGCGCCGCGCTGCATGCCATCGATCTGCCGGTGCTGGCGCTGGAGGATGGCAGCGGCCTGGCGCAGGAAAAGGTACGCAGCCGCTGTCTGCAGGCGCAGCGGGAGGATGGCTGCGGAGCGATAGTGCTGGGCTGCGGCGGGATGGCGACGCTGGCGCGCGATCTTACCCAGGAGTTGGGCATGCCGGTTATTGATGGCGTCGGCGCGGCGGTAAAAATGGTGGAATCGCTGGTGTCGTTGGGGTTAGGCACCAGTAAATATGGTGATTTAGCCTTTCCACGCGAAAAAAAGATAACGGGCGCTTTCCAGCACCTAAACTAACGGAAGTCATCTGCTCAAGAAAGGAGCCAGAGAATGAGTGAATCTCCAGAGAAGAAAGAATACAGCTTCAATAAAAACTATCCGCGCGATCTGCGCGGCTATGCCGGCCATCCACCGCATGCCGCCTGGCCCGGTGAAGCGCGTATCGCGGTGCAGTTTGTTCTCAACTATGAAGAGGGCGCGGAAAATAACGTGCTGCACGGCGATGCCGGCTCTGAGCAGTTCCTGTCAGATATTATCGGCGCGGCCAGCTATCCTGACCGCCATATGTCGATGGACTCGCTGTATGAATATGGCTCGCGCGCTGGCTTCTGGCGTATACACCAGGAGTTTCAGAAGCGCGGCCTGCCGCTAACGGTATTTGGCGTGGCGATGGCGCTGGCGCGTCATCCGGAAGTGGTGCAGGCGATTGCCGAGGCGCAATATGATGTCGTCAGCCACGGCTGGCGCTGGATTCATTATCAGTCGATGGATGCCAAAACCGAGCGTCAGCATATGCAACAGGCGGTAGATGTGTTGATGGATCTGTTTGGCAAAGCGCCGACCGGCTGGTACACCGGACGTGATAGCCCGAACACGCGGCGGCTGATCGTTGAGCAGGGCGGTTTTAGCTATGACAGCGACTATTACGGTGACGATCTGCCGTTCTGGACGCGTGTCACCTGCCAGGACGGCACGGTTAAACCCCATCTGATTATTCCCTACACGCTGGAAACCAACGATATGCGGTTTGCCACGCCGCAGGGATTTAATACTGCCGAGCAGTTTTACACTTACCTGAAAGACAGCTTTGACGTGCTGTATGAAGAGGGCGAAACCGCGCCGAAAATGATGTCGGTCGGGATGCACTGTCGCCTGCTGGGTCGACCTGGCCGTTTTCGGGCGCTGACGCGTTTCCTGGATTATATTCAGCAGCATGAGCGGGTGTGGATCTGCACCCGTCAGCAAATCGCCGATCACTGGATTAAGCATCATCCGGCTCCCGAGGTCTGATGTTACCGGCTTACCTGCCGCGAGCGTAAACCGCGCCCGCGGCTTTTTTATTGTCCGCCGAGCAGGCTGACCTGCGCGGCGACGATGCGCCAGCCCTCCGGCAGACGCACCCAGCTTTGCTGCTGACGGCCGGGGCGCTCGCTGCCGGGACGGGTAAACTCGGTGCTACAAACGGCAAAATCGCTGCCGAAGGTTGTAATCACCGTATTGTGTAACTGGCGATAAAGGCCGACGCTGGGGCGTGCGGCGCGAAAGGCGCGTATCGCCTCAATGCCGTACAGGTTCTCACCAGCTCCCAAACGTACCGTACGATCGTCATGCCAGAACAGCGCATCCAGTACCGCTATATCGTTGCTAATCAGCGCCTGTTCATAGCGTTGAAAGGCGGCGGACACTTCAGCCACTACCGCCGGAAGATTAATCTCGTTGTTGGTCATACGCTGCGCTCCGTGCATGAAGGAATAGTGTTTGTTGAACTGTCGGGTAGCTTCAGCTGCGCTGCCAACGCCACCGCAATCCCCTTCTGTTCCAGCGCACGAGCCGCCCGTAGGCAGTTCGCTTCCTGAAACGGCGCGGCGATCAGTTGCAGACCAATCGGCAGGCCGCCGGCGGTGCGTAACGGCACGGTGGTGACCGGCAGGCCGAGAAAAGAGATCGGCTGCGTCAGCATGCCCATACTGGCGCGCACCGGCAGCGTTTGCCCGTTAATCTGCATAGTTTCCTGACCGATAAGCGTGGCGCAGCAGGGCGTGGCGGGCGCAATCAACACATCAAAATCATTAAACAGCGCCAGCACTTTCTGCTGGAAGTAGCGGCGGAAGCGTTGCGCCTGCACGTACCAGGCGGAGGGCAGCATGGCACCGGCCAGCAGTCGCTCGCGCGACAACGGCTCAAAACGCTCAGGCTGACTACGCAGCGCCGGTAAATAGCGGTTGCCGCCTTCTGCGGCGGTAATAATAAACGCCGAGGCGCGGGCAATATCCATCTCTTCCAGCTCCAACAGCTCGCTGGCTTCCAGCGCGCGCGCCGCCGTGGCAACGGCCTGCTGCGCGTCGCTATCGCTGAACCGTTGGAAATAGCCGCCAAGCACCGCGCAGCGCAGCCCTGACAATCCTTTATCCAGCTGGGCAAGCGCTGGCTGGGGCGCCACTCCGGACTGAAAAGCATCTTCAGCATCGTGGCCCTGCAGGGCATCATAGACGCGTGTCAGATCTTCACAGCTGCGGGCAAACGGGCCGATATGGTCAAGGCTGGCGACGAAGGGATGGGTGCCGTGCCGCGACAGGCGACCAAAGGTGGGCTTCAGGCCGTAAATACCACATAGTGAAGCGGGCACGCGAATTGAACCGTTGGTATCACTGCCAAGAGAAAAATGAACCAGTCCCGCCGCCACGGCTGCCGCCGATCCGCCGGAGGATCCGCCGGCGATACGCTGTAAATCGTGAGGATTGCGCGTCGCGCCATAGTGACTGTTTTCGGTGGTGAAGCCGTAGGCGTAAGCATCCATATTAAGCATGCCGCTCAGCAGCGCGCCCGCCTGGCTGAGCTGGTTTACTGCCCAGGCATCGCGCTCCGCGGGTGGACGATTGCTAAACAGGCTGGCGCCGGCCAGCGTACGCTCACCGGTCACATCAAACAGATTTTTTACCGCATAAGGCACGCCCGCCAGCGGCGGCAGCGCTTCACCCTCGCGGCGCAAACGATCAAGACGATCCGCCTGCCGCCGCATGCGATCGGCAACGATCGTCGTCCAGGCATTAATTTGCGGATTTTGCTGCTCAATGGCGCGCAGGGTGGCATCCGCAATCTCCCTGGCGCTCAGCTCGCCGCTTTGCAGCGCCTGCTGCAATTGGCTGATGGATAATTCAGTTAATTTCATGCCTGATAGACTCCCGCCACGTCCAGCCGTTCATCCAGCGGGAAAGCCAGCAGCGGCTCAGCCATCTGTGCAATCCGGCTGAATTGCAGCAGCAGCTCGGCGCGGCGCGTCTCATCCAACTCAATCTCCAGCATCGCCGTCATTTGGTCGAGGTAGCTTGTCCAGTCGTTTACCTTCATTTTTCTCTCCTGTCAGAAACCCGCCGCGCTGCCGTTGCTGCGCGGATCGAAAGCGCCTTCCAGCATGCCGTTGGTATGACGCACAATCGCGCCAGCGTGACCCACCGCTTCGCTAAAGTCCGGCAGCGTATCTACCTGATGGCCTAACGCCGCCAGCCGGGCCAGCGTATCGGCGCTGAAGCGGCCCTCCAGCTTCAGGCTGTCTGAGGATTCACCCCATGTTCTGCCCAGCAGCCAGCGTGGGGCGCTTACCGCCTGCTGAAGCGGCATGCCCTGAATCACATGGCGGGTGAATATTGCTGCCTGGGTCTGCGGCTGGCCGTCGCCGCCCATCGATCCGTAAACCATCAGGCGGCCATCGTTCAAACGCGCCGCGGCGGGGTTAAGGGTGTGGAACGGCTGTTTACCGGGCAGCAGCGTCAGTAAGTGGTCAGGCTGCAGGCTGAAGGCTGCGCCACGGTTTTGCCAGACAATGCCGGTATCGGGCAGCACCACGCCGCTGCCGAATTCATGATAAATGCTCTGAATAAAGGAGACGGCCATGCCGCTGCTATCCATTACCCCCATCCAGACGGTATCGCCGGGTCCGCGTCCGCTTCCCCACGGCGCGGCGCGATGCGGATCGATTTGCTGTGCGCTGGCCGCCAGCAGGCCGCTGTCCAGCAGCGTCTGCATCTCTTCGCGCATATGCAGCGGATCGGTGATATAGCGGTCACGCAGGGCAAAGGCCTGTTTCGTGGCTTCGACAATACGATGAATTGTTTCTACTTCATCCGCCTGGGCCATATCCAGGCTGTCGGTAATACCGAGGATCGCCAGCGAAACCAGTCCCTGGGTGGGCGGCGTCATGTTATAAATCTCGCCGTGCTGATGAGTCAGGCGCAGCGGCCTGCGGCGTTTTGCCCGATGGCGCTGTAAATCTTCCAGCATGATCGGCATTTCCAGCTGCGCCATGCCCTGCGCCAGGCGATGCGCCAGCGGGCCGCGATAAAAGCTCTCCAGTCCGTGCTCGCAAAGTTCCGCCAGCGTCGCGGCCAGCGCGGGTTGGGTAAAGCGGCTGCCGGGACGCGGCGGAGCGCCGTCAGGCATAAAGGTGGCGGCGAAGCCGGGCTGATGGGCCAGTTCCTGTTGTTTGGCCTGGGTTGCGGCGGCCTGCGAGGTCGTAACCGGAATGCCGTCGGCGGCGTAGCGAATCGCATCGCGCAGCAGGCGCGGCAGCGGCAGGGCGGATCCGCCATATTCATGGGCCAGCATCAGCGCTTCAGACCAGCCGCTAACGGTGCCTGCCACCGTCAGCGCCGCCTGCGGGCCGCGATGAGGAATGTGCGTCATTCCCTGATAAAAATCGGGATGCGCCAGCGAGCCGGCTGCGCCGCTGGCGTCGATAGCTATCGGCTCGCCCTGCGGCGGCACGATCAGCCAGAAGCCGTCGCCGCCGAGGCCGTTCATATGCGGATAGACCACGGCGATAGTCGCGGCGGCGGCCACCATCGCTTCGATGGCGTTCCCGCCTTCGCGCAGCACGGCCAGCGCGCTTTCGCTGGCGAGGTGATGCGGCGTAACCACCATCCCCTGAGGCGCCATATTACTCTGAATCATCGCGTTCCCTTATTTGATCTGGACAAAAGGGTTAAGCAAGAGCTGTTCCAGGTTTGACCCGACCGAGGATGGATCGATTTATGCTATGGTCAGATTGAAACAAAAGTTACAGGGAAATTTATGAAGCAGCTTGATGAACGCCTCCGACAACATTACGGTCAGCTTTCGCCGCAGGAGCAGCGCATTGCCAATTTTGTTTTTGACCATTTCGACGATCTGATTAGCTATAACAGCGCCGAGCTGGCGCGCCTGAGCGGGGTCTCTAAAGCGACCGTCAGCCGCCTGTTTAAGCGTCTTGGCTATGAAAAATATAAAGATATGCGCGATGAGCTGCGCACGCTGCGTCAGAGCGGCATGCCGCTGACCGATAACCGCGATGCGGTACAGGGCAATACGCTGCTGTCGCGCCACTATAAGCAGGAGATGGCCAACCTGACGCAGTGGGTGAACAGCATCGATCCGCAGCGTTTCAGCGAAATTATCGCGGCATTGGGGCAGGCGCGGCGTATCTTTATTATCGGCATGCGTAACGGTTGGCCGGTAGCGCTGCATTTACGTCAGCAGCTGCTGCAGGCGCGGGCGCAGGTACATGTTCTGCCACAGCCGGGCCAGACGCTGAGCGAAGAGCTGGTGGATATCGGCGCGGAGGATCTGGTGGTGGCCGTCGCCTTTCGGCGGCGGCCGCGCCTGATGAAAGCCGTGCTGCAACAGCTGCAGCAACAGGCGGTGCCGGTAGTATTGCTGTGCGAGCCGCAGGCGCAATCGATTATTCCACTGGCGCGCTGGTCGCTCTGCACGCCGCTCGACAGCGTTTCCGCCTTTGACAGCTACTCTGCCGCCATGAGTCTGGTCAGCCTGTTAGCTAACGCGTTGCTGCATGAGGGGCTGGCGCAGGGACGTCAACGCATCCACGCTATCGCCGATCTTTATCAGCAACTGGACGAGCTGGAACAGCGTTAATGGGGCACCATTTTGGTGCCTTGCCCTTTTACAGTACACGACTTTTTCTCTTTTCCCCTGTTGCTGATGGCCCGTTAAACGGGCCGTTCTGCGCTTTTCTTCGCTGTCATCCCTTGCGTTTATCACCTGGCACATTAGTTGCAAAAAGCTTTATGACGAACCTTTTGTTGCAACATTTCACTCCGGGGCAAAGCAGATATGAAAAAATTAACCATGGTCATGATGGGCGCGGCGTTGATGGTTATGCAGTTGGGCAGTGCGCTGGCCGACGGGCTACAGGCGATTGAGCAGCGCGGCGTGCTTCGCGTGGCGGTGCCACAGGACTTCCCGCCGTTTGGTTCGGTCGGCACCGATCTGCAACCGCAGGGATACGACATCGATATGGCGAAATACCTCGCCAGCCAGATGAAACTAAAGTTGCAGCTGGTGCCGGTAACCAGCGCCAACCGCGTGCCCTATCTGCAAACCGATAAGGTCGATTTAGTGATCTCCAGCCTCGGTAAAAATCCCGAACGCGCCAACGCCATCGATTTCAGCCGCGCCTATGCGCCGTTCTTCCTGGGCGTATTCGGACCGAAAGGCGAACAGAAGCTGAACGATGCGGCGGCGCTGAGCGGCAAAAGCATCGGCGTTACGCGCGGCGCGGTGGAGGATATGGTGCTGAGCGGCGTGGCGCCGAAAGAGGCGACGGTAAAACGCTACGAGGATAACAACACCACGCTTTCCGCGTATCTCTCCGGGCAGGTGCAGTATGTCGCCACCGGCAACCTGGTGGTGGCCGCCATCGCGCGTCAGAACGCCGATAAAGCGCCGGTCGCGCAGTTTATGCTGAAAGATTCGCCCTGCTATATCGGCCTGAAAAAAGGCGAACCGGTGCTGAAGGCGAAGATCGACGCGTTAATTGAACAGGGCATTCAGGACGGCACGCTGAACAAACTATCGCAGCAGTGGCTGAAAGCACCGCTGCCGGCCAATCTCGGCGCTTAAGGGCAACCTGATGAGCGGGCAACTCAACTTTAGCGCGCTGTGGCCTTACTGGCCGCAGCTGCTGGCGGGGGCGTGGGTCACTATCCAACTGACCGTGCTGGCCACGCTGGGCGGCGTGGCGTTGGGCATCCTCGGCGCGGCGCTGCGCAGCGGCAAACCGAACTGGCTGAGCCGCCTGTGGGGCGGCTATGTCGAGCTGATCCGCAACACACCATTTGTGGTGCAGCTCTTTTTTATCGTCTTCGGCCTGCCGGCGACCGGGCTGAAGCTGACGGCGGGAGAAGCGGCGCTGTTGGCGATGCTGATCAATCTCGGCGCCTACAGCACCGAGATTATCCGCGCCGGCATTCAGGCGACGCCGAAAGGACAGTGGGAGGCGGGGCGCGTGCTAGGGCTGAGCTATACGCAAACCTTTCTGCGCATCGTGCTGCCGCCCGCCATGCAGCGCATCTATCCGGCACTGGTCAGCCAGTGCATTATCGTGATGCTCGGCTCGTCGGTGGTATCGCAGGTCTCTTACGAGGAGCTGACCTTTGCCGCCAACCTGATCCAGTCACGCACCTTTTTAAGTTTTGAAGTTTATCTGGTCTCGACGCTGATCTATCTGCTGTTGTCGATGATGATGCGCCAGCTGCTGCTGGCAGCGGGCCGAAAATGGTTTGGAGCCATGCGATGAACACCTTTACCGACTGGGATATCGTGCGCAATTTGCTACTGGCGGCGCGCTGGACGGTGCTGCTATCGCTGACGGCGTTTCTTGGCGGGGCGCTGATGACGCTGCCGCTGCTGCTGCTACGCCTGACGCGCCGTCGCTGGCCGCAGCGCCTGGTGCGCGGCTATACCGAGCTGTTTCAGGGCACGCCGCTGCTGATGCAGCTATTTCTCGCCTTTTTCGGCCCGGCGCTGTTCGGCATCGACCTGTCGCCCTGGACCGCCGCCGCGCTGGCGCTAACGCTCTACAGCAGCGCCTTTCTGGTGGATATCTGGTACGGCAGCATTCGGGCGCTGCCGCCGGGACAATGGGAGGCGTCGCGCTGTCTGGGGCTACATTTCGGCCAGACGCTGCTGCGCGTTATCGCGCCGCAGACGCTGCGCATCGCCATCGCACCTACCGTCGGCTTTGCGGTACAGGTAATCAAGGGCACCGCGCTCGCGTCGATTATCGGCTTCGTCGAACTGACCAAAGCCGCCACCATTCTCACCAACGTCACCTACCAGCCGTTCCGGGTTTTCGGGCTGGTGGCGCTGGGCTATTTCCTGATGTGTTACCCGCTGTCGCGCTACAGCCAGTATCTGGAGAAGAAATGCCATGCCGCTGATCACCGTTAATCAGGTTCAGAAATATTACGGCGCAAACCACGTGCTGAAGGGGGTCGATTTGGATATCGAAGGCGGCGAAGTGATTTCGATCATCGGCCGCAGCGGCTCGGGAAAAAGCACGCTGCTGCGCTGCATGAATGGGCTGGAAGGGTATCAGGAAGGCAGCATCAAACTGGGCGGCATGACCGTGACCGATCGCGAATCGCAGGCGCGCGAAATCAGCCGCTCGGTGGGGATGGTCTTTCAGAGCTTTAACCTTTTCCCCCATATGACGGCGCTGGAGAACGTGATGCTGGCGCCGCGCCGGGTGCTGAAGATGAAACCGAACGAGTGCCGGGCACTGGCGCGGCAGATGCTGGAAAAAGTGGGGCTGGGCGATCGCATCGACTACTACCCGTCGAACCTCTCCGGCGGTCAGCAGCAGCGGGTGGCAATCGCCCGCGCGCTGGCAATGAAGCCGAAAGTGCTGCTTTGCGACGAGATCACCTCCGCGCTCGATCCCGAGTTGGTAGGCGAAGTGCTGAAAGTGCTGGAGCAGCTGGCAGCGGAAGGCATGACGCTGATCCTCGTGACCCATGAAATGAATTTCGCTCGTGAAGTGGGCGACCGCGTGGTGTTTATGCACCAGGGGCGCGTCTGGGAGCAGGGCGAGAGCAAAACGCTGTTCGCCAGCCCACAGACAGCAGAGCTGAAACAGTTTATCTCTTCAGTTCGCGGACTTAACTGATAAGGAACAACGCATGGATATCTCCCAATTCGATCAAATCAATCCACCGCCGCGCCTGCTGATGGGGCCGGGACCGATTAATGCCGATCCGCGTGTGCTGCGCGCTATGTCGACGCAGCTGATCGGCCAGTACGATCCGGCGATGACGCAGTACATGAATGAGGTGATGACGCTGTATCGCGGCGTTTTTCGCACCGAGAACCGCTGGACGATGCTGATTGACGGTACCTCTCGCGCCGGTATCGAGGCGATCCTGCTGTCGGCGATCCGCCCGGGCGATAAGGTTCTGGTGCCGGTGTTTGGTCGTTTTGGCCATTTGCTGTGTGAGATTGCGCGTCGCTGCCAGGCCGAAGTGCACACTATCGAGGTGCCATGGGGCGAAGTCTTTACGCCAGACCAGATTGAAGACGCCATCAAGCGCGTGCGTCCGCGTCTGCTGCTGACGGTACAGGGCGATACCTCAACCACCATGCTGCAACCGCTGGCGGAGCTGGGAGCGATTTGTCAGCGCTACGGGGTGCTGTTTTATACCGACGCCACCGCTTCGCTGGGCGGCAACCCGCTGGAGAGCGATGCCTGGGGGCTGGATGCGGTATCGGCCGGTATGCAGAAATGCCTGGGCGGCCCGTCTGGCACCGCGCCGATTACGCTCAGCCCACGCATGGAAGAGGTGATCCGCAAGCGTAAGCGTGTAGAAGAGGGGATTCGTACCGCCGAGCATCAGGACGGCGACGACCAGATGATTTTGTCCAACTATTTCGACCTCGGCATGATTATGGATTACTGGGGGCCGGAGCGGCTGAACCACCATACCGAAGCGACTACCGCGCTGTTTGGCGCCCGTGAATGCGCCCGCTTAATTCTGCAGGAGGGGCTGGATAACACTATTGCGCGTCATCAGCTGCACGGCGAGGCGCTATTGTCCGGCATTCAGGCAATGGGGCTGGAGGTATTTGGCGACGTGCGACACAAGATGAACAATGTGCTGGGTGTGGTGATCCCGGCGGGCATCAACGGCGAGCAGGTACGCAAGCTGATGCTGGAAGATTTCGCCATTGAAATCGGCACCTCTTTTGGCCCGCTGATCGGCAAGGTTTGGCGTATCGGCACCATGGGATATAACGCGCGTAAAGATTGCGTGATGCAGACGTTGAGCGCGCTGGAAGCGGTGCTGAATCATCTGGGCTTTAAAAGCGTTCAGGGCGCGGCGCTGCAGGCCGCGTGGGAACGCTATGCCAGCGAGGGCCGCCTATGAGTTATCTGATGGACGCTTACGGGGCGGAGCAGGCGGCCGCCCGCGTGCTGGCGCGTTGTGACGCGCTGGCGCAGATCAGCGAAAGCCCGGATGGCCTGACGCGGGTTTATCTTTCGCCGGAGCATTTGCAGGCTAACGCGCTTGTCGGTGAGTGGATGCAGGCGGCGGGCATGCGCGTCTGGCAGGATGCGGTAGGCAATATCTGTGGCCGCTATGAAGGCGCGGAGCCGGGTGCGCAGGCGCTGCTGTTGGGCTCGCATCTGGATACGGTGCGCAACGCCGGGCGCTATGACGGCATGCTGGGCGTGCTGAGCGCGATTGAAATTGTTAGCTGGCTACATCAGCAGCGGCGACGTCTGCCGCTGGCGATTGAGGTGGTTGGCTTTGGCGATGAAGAGGGCACCCGCTTCGGCATTACTTTGCTGGGCAGCCGGGGGCTGACCGGCAGCTGGCCGGAGAGCTGGCCAGCCGTAGCTGACGGCAACTCTATTACCGTCGCGCAGGCGATGGAGGATGTGGGGTTGGATGCGGCCCATATTGGCAAGGCCGCGCGCGCGCCGGAAGAGATTGCCGCCTATCTGGAGCTGCATATTGAACAGGGACCGTGCCTGGAGCGGGCCGATCTGGCGCTGGGCGTGGTAACGGCGATTAACGGTGCGCGCCGCCTGAGCTGCCGTTTTCAGGGCGAAGCAGGGCACGCCGGCACCGTGCCGATGGCGCAGCGCAAAGATGCGCTGGTCGCCGCCGCCGAATGGGTGATGGATATTGAACAGACCACCTGCCGCTTTGGGCAGCAGCGCGTCGCTACCGTCGGCACCCTGCAATGTCCTTCCGGCGCGGTGAATGTGATCCCAGGCGAGGTAGAGCTTTCTTTGGATGTGCGCGGCCCGGATGATATGCAGCTGGCGGAACTGCTGGCTGAGCTGCTGATACAGGGCGAAGCGATAGCGCAGCGGCGCGGCGTCACCTTTCAGGCTACGGAGTATTACGCGATCAACGCCACCGTCTGTGATGTCGGGTTACAGCAGGCGCTAAGCGAGGCGGTAACACAGGTGCAGGGGCGCTCGCTCTCTTTACCCAGCGGCGCCGGGCACGATGCTATCGCCATCGCCGAGCGCTGGCCGGTCGGCATGCTGTTTGTGCGCTGCGCCGGTGGCGTCAGCCATCATCCGGCCGAGGCGGTCAGCCAGCCCGACGTGGCGCAGGCGGTACGGGCCGCGCTGCTGGCGGTAGAACACTTCGCTGCTGGTTTTACGTCGCTGACGGCGCCAGCCCAGGAGGCGGTGTGATGACGCTTTCACAATTTAATCAGCTTTCCGCTGAACAGGCGCAGGCCGCGCTGGCGCACTGCGTAGCGATTAAGCGCTGGCAGCAGGCGATGGTCGCGGCGCGTCCGTATGCCTCGGCAAAGGCGCTTTATCAGCAGGCGCGTTTGCTGGCGGAAACCTGGGGAGACGAGGATTTTACGCAGGCGCTGGCGGCGCATCCGCGCATTGGCGAGCGGGCCAGCGGAGAAGATAAAGAGGCAGCGCTGTCGCGGCAGGAGCAGGCTGCGGTTGGGGACGATGCAGAGCTACAGCAGGCGCTGCGCGAGGGCAATGGTGATTATGAGCAGCGTTTTGGCCATCTGTTTTTGATTCGCGCCAAAGGGCGCAGCGGTCAGGAGATGCTGGCGGAGCTGCGGCGGCGTTTGGCCAATACGCCTGCTCAGGAGCAGGAAGAAGCGTTAGCCCAGCTGCGTGAGATTACCCTGTTGCGTTTAGAGGAGAGTATCGCATGAGTTCGATATCCACCCATATTCTTGATACCGCGCTGGGCACGCCGGCTGCGGCGGTTAACGTGACGCTGGAGCAGTGCAGCACCGAAGGGTGGCTGAGGTTAACTCAGGCGCAGACCGATGCGGATGGCCGTATTAAGAGTCTGATGACGGAGCCGCTGACGCCGGGCCACTATCGTTTAACGGCGGAGATTGGTGATTATTTTGCCGGTGGCGGACGCGATGCGCTGTATGTCAGCGCGCAGATCGATTTCGTTATTGCGCAGGCGGGCAGTCACTATCATTTGCCGTTTTTGATTTCCCCCTGGAGCTGGTCAACCTATCGCGGCAGCTGAACGGTCGCGTTGATTTCCCGTCTGTCCGGTGTTGTACCGGCCCGCAACAGCAAAAGGTATCAAGATGAACGAGAATCGCGTCAGACCTGAAGATACGCGTTACCCGCTGGGTAAGACTTTCGCCTGGGGAATGCAGCATGTGTTGACCATGTACGGCGGCATTATCGCGCCGCCGTTGATTATCGGCAGCGCCGCCGGGCTTTCCGCGACGGATATTGGACTGTTGATTACCGCCGCGCTGTTTGTCAGCGGCGTGGCGACGCTGTTGCAGTCGCTGGGTTTGCCGGGGTTCGGCGCGCGCTTGCCGCTGGTACAGGGCGTTTCTTTTGCCAGCGTTTCCACGCTGGTAGGGATCGCTTCCGGCGCCGGCGGGTTGCCGGTGGTTGCCGGCGCGATTATTGGCTCGGCGCTGTTTGGGTTGTTGATTGCGCCTTTTTTCGCGCATGTGATCCGCTTTTTCCCGCCGCTGGTGACCGGTACGGTGATTACGGTAATCGGGCTATCGCTGATGCCGGTAGCGGCGCGCTGGGCAATGGGCGGCAATGCAAAAGCGGCGGACTGGGGATCGCCGGAGAATATCGGGCTGGCGGCCTTGACGCTGGCGCTGGTTTTGCTGTTAAGCAAGGTGGGCGGCGGCGGGCTGAAGCGGCTGGCGGTACTGTTGGCGATGGCGCTTGGCACGTTGCTGGCGGCAACAACGGGCAAGGCGGATTTTTCCGGGGTAATGCGCGGCGATTTTTTCGCGCTGCCGGGCATACTGAGTTTTGGCCTGCCGCAGTTCGACCTGGCGGCGATGTTGTCGATGGTATTGATTGTGCTGGTGTTGCTGACGGAGACCACCGCCGGGCTGATGGCGATTGGCGAGATTGTCGGGACGCCGGTTGATGAGAAGCGTATCGCGCGCGGTTTACGCGCCGATATGTTAACCAGCGCGCTGTCGCCGCTGTTCAATTCGTTTCCGCAGAGCGCTTTCGCGCAGAATATCGGTTTGGTGGCGATGACCGGCATTAAGAGCCGGTTTGTAGTGGCCGCAGGCGGCGTGATTTTGATTTTGCTGGGGCTGCTGCCGGTGTTAGGCAGAGTAATTGCAGCCATTCCGCTGCCGGTGTTGGGCGGGGCCGGCGTGGTGTTGTTTGGCACGGTTGCCGCCAGCGGGATCCGCACGCTGGCGAAGGTGGATTATAAGGACAATATGAATTTGGTGATTGTCGCCACTGCTATCGCTTTCGGCACGATTCCGGTAGTGATGCCGGGCTTTTACGATCGCTTTCCTGGCTGGGTGCAGACGCTATTGCATTCCGGCATTAGCGCCGCCTGTTTGGTTTCCGTGCTGCTGAATGCGTTGTTTAATCCGTTGCCGAAGCGGCTGGTGGTGGCGGATCGGGGTTGAGCCGTATGGTCTGAAGGTTAGCGGGGCGACAGCGGCGGGTTGGCGTGGCCTGGCTGGTTCCGGGGGCGTCAGCGGTGGGCGGCCGTTCCGTAAAGACGCAAAAAGCGTCATCCCTGACAGCTCGGCCCGCGCCTTCCATGGCGCGGGACGCTTTACTCCACCGTCCGCCCGCCGCTTCCCATACTATCGAGTTGTCCGTTTGCCGCTTCCCATCCAGCTATTTAACGCCAGTCAAACGCGTCGGCATCACGCCAGGCCGGGAAGCGCTCGCGATATGCCCGCAGCTCTTCCAGCGATAGCTCGGCATGTAACACCGCCGGCTGATGCGCTTCGCCGCGGTCCAGGATGATTCCCTGCGGAGAAATAATCTGGCTATCGCCACTGTAGCGCAGCGACTTGCCATCCTCGCCTACGCGGTTGCAGCCGGCAACGTAAGCCTGGTTTTCGATCGCGCGCGCCATCAGCAGCGCCTGCCAGTGATGAGTGCGCGCCTCCGGCCAGTTGGCGACATACAGCGCCAGATCGTAATCATCGCGGTTACGGGAAAACACCGGAAAACGCAGGTCATAGCAAACCTGCGGCAGAATACGCCAGCCGCGCCATTCCACAATTTCACGCCTATTGCCCGCCACATAATGGTGATGCTCATCGCCCATGCGGAATAGGTGGCGCTTATCGTACTGGTGGACACGGCCGTCCGGCTCCACCAGCAGAAAACGATTCACCGCGCCCTGTTCTGTTTGCAGCGCCGCGCTACCGCCTACCAGCGCGTTAAGCCGACGCGCATGCTGAGCCAGCCAGGCAACTACCCGATCCTGCGGCAACGATTCACGCGCCGCCTCCATGGCAAAGCCGGTAGTAAACATTTCCGGCAGCACGATAACATCGCAGCCGGAAAGCGACGCCAGCTGCGTATCAAAATGGGCGAGATTCGCCTCGCCATCCATCCATACCAGCGGCTGTTGTAACAGTGAGAGAGTTAAATTTGACACAGGCGCTCCGCAGCGGCGATCAGGGTACTTTCCTGCTTGGCAAAACAAAGACGAATCAAACGATGAGGAAAGGCTCCGGCGCAAAACACCGACAGTGGAATCGCCGCCACGCCGACTTCCTCGGTCAGCCAGCGGCAGAAACTGACATCATCCAGATCGGAGATAGCGCTGTAATCCGCCAGCAGAAAATAGGTGCCCTCGCAGGGCAGGATATGAAAACGGCTACCGCTTAGCGCCTGCACAAAACTATCGCGACGCGCCTGATAAAACGCAGGCAGATCGCGGTAATGCTCCGGCTCGGCGCGCAGCATATCGGCCAGCGCCAGCTGCGCCGGCGTGTTCACCGCAAAGGTCAGGTATTGATGCACCTTGCGGATCTCAGCGCTTAACGGCGCGGGCGCCACACAGTAACCCACTTTCCAGCCGGTCATATGGTAAGTCTTGCCAAAAGAGGAGACGGCTATCGCCCGCTCGCGCAACTGCGGATGGGCTAACACGCTATGATGGCCCTCGGCGGTAAAGCAGATATGTTCATACACTTCATCGCTCAGCACATAAATCTCTTCATCGGCAATCTCCTGCCACAGCGCGTCAAAGTCGCTCTGCTGCCAGACGGTGGCGGAAGGATTGTGCGGCGTATTGAGAATAACCAGCCGGGTGCGCGGCGACAGCAGCTGGCGAAATGCTGGCCAGTCAACGCGAAAGGCGGGCGGCTGCAGCGTCAGACGTTTCATTATGCCACCGGAGAGCGTAACGGCTGGGGCATAGCTGTCATAGCTGGGATCGAAACAGATCACCTCATCGCCCGGACGCACCAGCGCGGTAATGGCGGCGTATAACGCCTCGGTAGCGCCAGCGGTAACGGTAATCTCGTCGTTGGCGTCAGGATAGTGACCGTAGAGCGCCGCCGTTTTATCGGCAATCGCTTCACGCAGCGCCGCTACGCCGGTCATCGGCGCGTATTGGTTCGCGCCCTGGCTAACGTGATGTGCCAGCCGTTGCTGCAAGTAACGCGGACCGTCAAAATCGGGAAACCCCTGCGAGAGATTAATCGCGTTGTGCTGCTGCGCCAGCGCGCTCATCTGAGTAAAAATGGTGGTGCCGAGCGACGGCAGCTTACTTTCTGGAATCAATGGGTTAGAACGCATAACTAGCTCACCTTCAGTGCGGGTAGCGGCCCGGTGTTACGGCTGTGTTGAGCCACTATAATCATGATGTTAGTATTTGGCAATCAAGACGGGTAGACGTCTAAATGCGAAGTTTCCCCCGCAACGGCGAGGCCGATAAAAGGAGCGCAATGACAGTAACTCTACAACTGGCGCAGCTGGTGGCTGCCTGCCACTGGATTGGACAACAGGGTTGGGCACCGGCGACCGGCGGCAATATGTCGGTACGCGCCGGGGAAGGGGTTTGCCTGCTCAGCGAATCCGGCAAGGACAAAGGCAGCCTGACCGCCGCTGATTTTATCGAGGTCGATATCGCCAGCGGCCAGGCGCCGTCAGGGCGCAAACCCTCTGCCGAAACCGGCCTGCACACGCTTATCTATCGGCTGTTTCCGGAAGCGGGTGCGGTATTGCATACTCACAGCGTGAACAGCACCGTGCTGTCACGAATTGAAAAGGGAACGGCGCTGCGGCTGCAGGGCTATGAAATGCAAAAGTCGCTCTCCGGGCAGACCAGCCATCTGGATAGCGTGGCGATTGCGCTGTTTGATAACGACCAGGATATCGCTGCGCTGGCGGCACGCATTGAAGACTGGGCGCAAACCCACTCCTTGCGTTACGGCTTTCTGCTGCGCGGGCATGGCCTGACCTGCTGGGGCCGGGATGTGCAGGAGGCGCGTCGCCATCTGGAAGGGCTGGAGTTCTTGTTTAATTGTGAAATGCAACGCCGTTTGCTGGAGAGATCATGATCCGCGCGATTGTTACCGATATTGAAGGCACTACCAGCGACATCCGCTTTGTGCATAACGTTCTGTTTCCCTGGGCGCGCCAGCATCTGGCGCAATATCTGCGTACGCATATGGCCGATCCGGCGGTGGCCGCCGCGCTGGACGAGTTGCGCCAGGAGATCGCTCAGCCGCAGGCGGAGACGGAACAGCTGATCGATGTGCTCTACCGCTTTATGGATGAAGACCGCAAGTCCACCGCGTTAAAAGCGCTGCAGGGCATGATCTGGCGCAGCGGCTACCTCAACGGCGATTTTACCGGGCATCTCTACCCCGACGTCTTGCCGGCGTTAAAAAAGTGGCACGAACAGGGGATTTCCCTGTACGTTTATTCGTCTGGCTCGGTTGCTGCGCAAAAGCTGCTGTTCGGCTATAGCGATCAGGGCGATATTACGGCGCTGTTCAGCGGTTACTTCGATACCCATGTCGGGGCCAAACGTGAGGTGAGCGCTTACCAAAATATTGCCCGCCAGATTAACCTGCCCGCCAGCGCGCTGCTGTTCCTGTCTGATATTCGTCAGGAGCTGGATGCCGCGCAGCAGGCTGGTTGGCAGACTTTGCAGTTAATTCGCGGCGAAGCGGATAATGAGAGCGTCCATCGCCAGGTAAACCGTTTTGATCAGATTAAGCTGGAGCTGTTTTCCTTATGAGTGAATTGACCATCTATACCGAAACAGAAACCACGGTGCCGGTGTGGCACAGCACCGATCCAGAGGCGATTCGCGATCAGCTGAACGCGCGCGGCGTCCGCTTTGAGCGCTGGGAAGCCAACCGTGAGCTGGGCGAAAATCCCGACGCAGAGACCGTGATTAACGCTTACCAGCATGCGATCGATCGGCTGGTGGCGGAAAAGGGCTATCAGAGTTGGGACGTGATCAGCATGCGCGCCGATAATCCGCAAAAAGAGACGCTGCGCACCAAATTCCTGGCGGAGCATACGCATGCAGAAGATGAAGTGCGCTTTTTTGTCGAAGGGGCCGGGCTGTTCTGCTTGCATCTGGAGGGGCGCGTCTATCAGGTGCTGTGCGAGAAAAACGATCTGATCTCCGTACCGGCTGGCACGCCGCACTGGTTTGATATGGGATCGAACCCGCACTTTACCGCGATCCGTATTTTCGATAATCAGGAAGGGTGGATCGCCAACTTTACCGGCGATCCGATTGCCGTGACCTATCCACGCTTGCCCTGATGGCGCGTTTTACCGCGGCTGGAAATAACCGGCCGCCACCTCTTGCGGCGTGACCACGCCGGTATCCAACACCCAGCCGCTAATCAGTTCCGCAGGCGTGACGTCGAACGCCGGATTCCACACCTGCGTATTTTCCGGTGCCCACTGTAGCTGACCAAAGCTGCCGGATACGCCGGTCACCTCGCAGGCGGCGCGCTGCTCAATCGGAATGGCGCTGCCGTCCGGGCAGTGCGGATCAAGCGTGGTATGCGGCGCCGCCACGTAAAAAGGGATCTGGTGATAGCGTGCCAGCACCGCCAGGCTGTAGGTGCCGATTTTGTTAGCGACATCGCCGTTGGCGGCAATGCGATCGGCGCCGACCCAGATGGCATCCACCTGTTTTTGCGCCATCAGTGCCGCCGCCATTGAATCGCAGATTAAGCGGTTGGGAATGCCCAGCTCAGCCAGTTCCCAGGCGGTTAGGCGGCCTCCCTGCAGCAGCGGGCGCGTTTCATCCACCCAGACCTGTTCGATTTTCCCCTGCTGAAAGGCGCGCGTGATAACGCCGATGGCGGTGCCGACGCCGGCGGTCGCCAGCCCGCCGGTGTTGCAGTGGGTTAATACCCGACTGCCGGGCGTAACCAGTTCGCTGCCCGCCTGAGCGATGCTATCGCATAACGCTTTATCTTCTTCTACCAGCCGCAGCGCCTCGGCGCTGAGCGCCGCCACAAACTCTTCCTGCGCTAACGCCTGCTTCATGCGATCCAGATTGTTCATCAAGTTGACGGCGGTAGGGCGGGCGGCGCGCAACACCTCCAGTGCCTGGCTCAGCTCGCTTTTGGCCATGCCGTTTTCCGCCAGCAGCGCCAGCAGCAGACTGGCGGAGAGGCCAATCAGCGGCGCACCGCGCACCCGCAGCGCATGAATATGATCGACCAGCGCCGTAACGCTGCTCGCGTCCAGCCAGTTTTTTTGCTGCGGCAGAGCCTGCTGATCGAGGATCCACAGCTGGTTATCGCGCACCTGCAGACTGGTGGTATGAAGAGTTTGCATAACAGTGAAATCCATGTTGCGTTAATGCAGCATATTGTGCCAACATGCGGAACGGAAGTATAGACGTCTGAACGGCTTTTACTACAGATTTGCAGAGGAAACGGATCATGTCGCAATACCGGACGTTCACTGCCGCCGATGCGGTGGAATATGCGCAACGATTTGGCGGGCTAAGCGATGCTTCTTCGCTGGTGACGGCTGAAGAAGTCGGTGACGGTAACCTTAATCTGGTATTTAAAATCTTCGATCGTGACGGCAACAGCCGCATTGTGGTGAAACAGGCGCTGCCTTATGTGCGCTGTGTAGGTGAGTCCTGGCCGTTAACGCTGGAGCGGGCGCGGCTGGAGGCGGAAACGCTGGTGGAACACTATCGTCATTGCCCGCAGCATACGGTAAAAGTCGTGCATTACGATGCCGATCTGGCGGTAATGGTGATGGAAGATCTCTCCAGCCATCGCATCTGGCGTGGCGAGCTGGTGCAGGGACGCGACTATCCGCAGGCGACGCGTCAGTTGGGGGAATACCTGGCACAAACGCTGTTCCATACCTCTGATTTCTATCTGCATCCCCACGAAAAAAAGGCGCGCGTTATCCGCTTTACCAATCCTGAAATGTGCGAAATCACTGAGGATCTCTTTTTCACCGATCCCTATGAAGATCACCCGCGTAACGATTACCCGGCGCAGCTGGAAGCTGACGTGGCGGCGTTACGCCATGATGAACGGCTGCGTAATGAGGTTGCCGGGCTAAAGCATCGCTTTTTTTCTCATGCTGAAGCGCATCTGCACGGTGATATTCACAGTGGTTCCATTTTTGTTGCCGAGGGTAGCCTGAAGGCGATCGATGCTGAGTTTGGCTATTTTGGGCCGGTCGGTTTTGACGTTGGGACTGCGCTGGGCAACCTGCTGCTGAACTACTGCGCGCTGCCGGGCCTGTTGGCGACGCGTGAAGCCGCCGACGGGCGCGAGCAGCGCTTGCAGGATGTGCGCACCCTGTGGCTGACCTTTGCCGAACGTTTCCAGGCGTTGGCGACGGAAAAAAGCCGCGACCGCACGCTGGCCTGGCCGGACTATGTGGGCACTTATCTGAAGAAGGTGCTGACGGACAGTATCGGCTACTGCGGCAGTGAATTGATTCGCCGCACGGTAGGGATGTCGCACGTGGCCGATCTGGAAACTATTAAGGATGAAGCGATGCGCATTGACTGTATCCGTCACGCTATCAGCCTGGGGAAAACGTTAATCGTCGCCGCGCCGCATATCGATAATATCGATACGCTGATTGCCCGTATTCGACAGAACGGCTAGGGGAATAAATATATTTTTAGGGCTGATTAAAAAGAGCTGTATTGGCCATGCCCGAAGCGATATTTTCCGTTATTGCTTCGAGCGACACGAAAATTCAATGCAATGAAACTGCGCCAACGCTTAACAGCGAGGCGCGGCTGTCACCAAATCTTAACGGGTCAGTAGCCAGCGGGCGGTATGTTCATCTGTAACCAAGCCATTAATCCATTTTCCCTTTAACGCGGCAAAAATAACCGGCCGTTTATCTTCACCGCAGGCGGCTGCAATCCGGGGGCACTGGCTGCGGCGAATATCATAACTCGTGATCAATTTATTGATATCACTCTTCACAACTTCTCCGTCAGCATCAATAAAGCGTCCAAGAATTTCGCCGATAGCCCCGTGTAACGTTAGTTTCTCAAGTTGATCAAGAGTAATGAATCCATCTTTATATATCGGGCTTTCCTGTGTAAGTGCGCCGATGCCGACAAAGATAACGTCAGCTTGCTGTGCAACGTTGAGTACATTGTTGAACAGACGATTTGAACACCACATTTGATGCTCAAGGGGCGTATGTGCATAACGCGGTGCGGGCCATTGATAATAATTAGCCTGAATTTTGCTTGCCAGTAGTAAAGGCACATCATCGTAATAGTTACATTTACCCTCTGCGTCCATCGCGCTAATTAAGGCCACGCAACGTGCGTTAGGGCTGTCGAAGTCAATACGTCTAATGGTTTTTTTCAGGGTTAAACCTGAACCGATGCCGATAACTTTTTCGTTATCACTGCTCAGGTATTTTTCCATAAGTTGATAACAGCCGAAGGAAACACTGTCGAGCGTGACATCGCTGGTAAAAGCGGGCACGACATTACATTCCACTAAATCATATTTTTCTTTGAGCATCAGCGCATAGTCAAGGCAGCTGGCGACAGGGTGATTTAGACCAATGGAAACGATGCCTTCTTCTTTCGCTGCCGCTAACAGGCGTTGCACTACGGGGCGTGATGTACCCAGTTGAAGGGCTATTTCGCTCTGGTTTTGCCCCGCAATGTAATACATCCACGCGGCGCGGACCTTCTGATCCAACCGGATATTTTCTTCAGTTAGCAATCTATTCAACACCTTATGATGTAAACGGAGAGGTGAACTCTTCCGTGTGAGTGCTTGCATTTTGGCGCGTGCAGATGCTGTAGGCAACCCTATTTTAACGCTTGTTGATCAAAAGTATTTTTTTTGGTCATTTGTTCTTTTGTGACGAATAGCTCTTATATTTGATAATTGTTCTATTACATTCTTTATACAAACTGATAGGGAGAGTAACGCTATGACTACGCAAAATACCTGGTTACATATTGGCATGGGTTCTTTTCACCGCGCTCATCAGGCTTGGTATCTACACCGTTTGCTTACACAAGGTAATGCAGGCTGGCATATCGCGGCCGGTAATATTCGTAACGATGCAGAACATGTGATTGCCGCTCTGATCGCGCAACAGGGCCGATATGTATTAGAAACCGTGAGCCCTGAAGGCGAGCGGGTATACGAGGAGATAACCTCTGTTCAAAAATTGCTGCCCTGGCAGGCGGATTTACAACCTCTGATTGATGAAGGCGCGAAGCCTGAAACAAAAGTGATTGCCTTCACGGTGACGGAAGGGGGGTACTACCTGAACACTGCGCATAAATTAGCATTGGGTAATGCTGATCTGATTGATGACTTGCGGGGGAATAACAAAACGATTTATGGGGTGATTACGCGCATTCTTGAGCGACGCATGGCAAATAACGCCGGGTCGTTAACGCTGCTTAACTGCGACAACGTGCGCCATAACGGTGAGCGCTTCCATAACGGACTGGTCGAGTTTCTTACCTTGCAAGGTAAGGAGACCGTTATCAGCTGGCTGGAAGCTAATGCGACTTGCCCCAATACCATGGTAGATCGAATTACTCCGCGCCCGACGGCCGATCTGCCCGCACGCATTAAAGAGAAAACCGGTATTGATGATAAAGCGCCTGTCATGAGCGAAACCTTTATTCAGTGGGTGATTGAAAACAATTTCCACGGTGTCCGCCCTGACCTTGAAGCGGTAGGCGTGGAAATGGTTGAGTCTGTCATTCCCTATGAAGAGGCAAAAATTCGCATCCTGAATGCGTCCCATAGCTGCATCGCCTGGGCCGGAACATTGATGGGCAAAAAGTTTATTCATGAAAGTACGCTGACTGAAGCTATCTATGCCATTGCAGAGCGCTATGTCACAGAAGATGTGATTCCAAGCCTTGGGGACAATGGAATCAATTTATCGAAATACCGTGATGTTGTCCTTAAACGCTTCACCAATCCTCATATCAAAGATACCAATCAGCGTGTGGCTGCGGATGGTTTCTCTAAAATTCCGGCGATGGTTACCCCAACAATGCTCGAATGCTACCAACGAGGCGCAGTGCCACACGCCACAGCCATGCTCCCGGCATTGTTCTTTGTTTTCATGGAGCAGTGGCATCAAGGGCTACTGCCTTATGAATACCAGGACGGCATTTTAAATGCGGATGCGATACACGCCATGTTTCAGGCAGAAGATCCGATAGCACTTTTTGCCAGTGATAAAGCCCTGTTTGGGGAATTAGCCGCCCGCGACGATTTTGCCGCGCTATTGCGTGAAAAAGTTCAGGCTGTTTATGCACTGATCCGCTAAGAGGTGAACCATGTATTTAGGCATCGATCTTGGAACGTCCGAAGTTAAGGCTGTAGTGATTAATGAGGATGGGACCATTGTAACCAGTCAAAGTACGCCGCTAACGATTCAGCGGCCTCATCCGCACTGGTCAGAGCAAAGCCCGCAGGCATGGTGGGAAGCTACCGACCACCTCATGACCACGCTCAAAGAAAAATGTGAGAAAACGTGGGCCGCGATTAAAGCCGTGGGACTTTCCGGTCAAATGCACGGCGCAGTATTGCTTGATGTGGCAGGGGAGGCCATTCGTCCCGCGATTTTATGGAACGATACCCGCAGCGCCCTGGAATGTGCGGAGCTTGAAGAAATTTTCCCTGAGTTGCATGCGATAGCCGGCAATCTTGCTATGCCTGGTTTTACCGCCCCGAAATTGCTATGGGTCCGCAGGCACGAGCCTGAAAACTTTAAACGAATCGACACCGTTTTGTTGCCAAAGGACTTTTTGCGTTTCCGAATGACAGGCGAAAAAATTTCTGACCTGTCCGACGCTTCAGGAACCCTCTGGCTCGATGTTGCCAGGCGTGACTGGTCTGACGCTCTGCTGGAAAAATGCAGCCTTTCAAGACACAACATGCCTAAATTGGTCGAAGGTAACGAAATATCCGCAACCATTGCGCCGGATATAGCCAAACGTTGGGGACTAAACCCGTCAGTCGTTGTTGCTGGCGGCGGAGGCGATAACGCGGTCAGTGCGGTTGGCGTTGGCGCGATAAACCCGGGAGATGCCTTTATTTCCCTTGGCACGTCCGGCGTTTTATTTGTGGTTAATGAAACCTATCGCCCGGCGCCAGCCTCAGCCGTTCATGCATTTTGCCATGTATTACCCAAACGTTGGCATCAGATGAGCGTAATGCTGAGCGCCGCAAGCTGCTTGCAATGGTTCTGCCGTCTGGTAGGAGTAACCGAAATGGCGTTACTGGAAGAAGTAGCGCAACTGAGCGACAGCGAAAAAGGCACTGCCCCGATGTTCCTGCCTTATCTGTCTGGCGAACGAACGCCTCATAACGATCCGGATGCCAAAGGCATGTTTTACGGTCTGACCCATGCCAGCAATCGCGCAACGATGGGGTACGCCGTGTTGGAAGGCGTTAGCTTCGGCCTCGCCGATGGGCTAAGCGCGTTGCTCGAAAGCGGCACGCATATTGAGCAGTGTCCGTTGGTTGGGGGCGGGGCGCGAAGCCCGTTTTGGGCGCAATTACTGGCGGATATTCTCAATATGCCGATTATAACGCATAAAGGGGGAGAAACCGGTGGTGCGCTAGGCGCCGCGCGGCTGGCATACCTGGCCACGGGTAAAAATTTGGATACGGTTTGCAAGAAACCAGAAATCCACCAGACCTGGCTAGCTCGTCCTGAGCAACATGACAGTTTAATGAAAAGATACAGGCAATTTAAGACGCTGTATCTGAACGACCTGCACCTTAGAAATAATTGATTTCTTTTAAATAAAAATTCCCCGGTACCGGCCGGGGGAACACCCCTGTATAAAAAATGAGGTCACTATGTCTGTTACTAATAAACAGTGGTTTGGGTTACCGCTACATCTGCTGTGGGGTTACCTCGCTATCGCTGTATTTATGACCGGCGACGGTTTCGAACTGGCATTTCTGTCTCACTACATCAAGGAGTTGGGATTTTCACCCGCTCAGGCTTCATTTGCCTTTACCCTATATGGTTTAACTGCGGCACTTTCGGCCTGGGTTTCAGGGGTTATCGCTGAAATTATCACGCCGCAGAAAACAATGTTTATTGGCTTTGTGCTGTGGTGCGTTTTCCACGTACTGTTCCTGGTCTTCGGACTGGGGCACGCAAACTATACGCTAATACTGCTTTTTTACGGCATCCGTGGCTTCGCTTACCCTTTGTTTCTTTACGCTTTCATCGTAGTGATTATTCACAACGTAAAAAGCGAAAACGCCAGTTCGGCGCTGGGTTGGTACTGGGCGGTCTACTCCATCGGGATCGGCGTGGCGGGCAGCTATATTCCAAGCTTTACTATTCCGTTGGTTGGCGAGCTTGGTACACTGTGGATAGCGCTGCTCTTCTGCCTGGCGGGCGGATTGATTGCTGCTATCGCGCTGCGTAACGTGAAAACCCCAACGCATATGCATAATCTCACCACGCGTGAGAAATTTGTTGAGCTGAGCCGCGCAATCACTTTGCTCTTTACTAACCGCAGCATTATGTATTCAAGCATGGTACGAATTATTAATACGCTTTCTCTGTTCGGTTTTGCGGTGATCATGCCACTGATGTTTGTTGATGAGCTGGGCTTTACTACTTCTGAATGGTTACAGGTTTGGGCTGTCTTTTTCTTTACCACCATTTTTTCCAATATCTTTTGGGGGATAATCGCTGAAAAAATGGGCTGGATAAAGGTTGTCCGCTGGTTTGGCTGTCTTGGCATGGCGGCATCAAGCATGGCGTTTTACTATGTACCGCACTACTTCGGCCATAATTTCGGTATGGCACTGATCCCGGCAATTGCATTAGGTATTTTTGTAGCGGCATTTGTGCCTATGGCGGCCGTATTCCCGGCGCTGGAGCCTCGTCACAAAGGTGCGGCTATTTCGGTCTACAATCTTTCCGCAGGTATGTCTAACTTCTTCGCTCCGGCTATTGCAGCGGTTCTGCTGCCTTATTTCAGTACCATTGGCGTAGTGATTGCCTATACGGCGTTATACCTTATCGCTTTTTTCCTATGTCACTTTATCCGTGTCGAGCAGCCTGGTTTTAAAAGCGCTGTTGCTGATACGGCAGAAATCACAGTAAGGGCATCTTAATATATAACTGCTGGCCTTCGGGCTTCGATACAGCCGAAGGATCACGAAACGTAAAAAAGCGGGCCGTCATTTGACGGCCCGCTCTGTTATGCAGCTTCACGCCTAGGCGGCTTCGCTTTTACGCTCCGGCGTCTGCGCCTGCTTTACCGGCTGGGTGGCCAACGCATCGGCCTCAAACTCATCAACGTTAATGGAGCGTAAACGGCTGGCTTCGGCACGCACCAGCACGTCCGCTTCCTGTGGGGTAATCCACTCCTCATGCAACGCGCGCTGCGCCAGCTCATCAAGCCGGGTAAACGACAGATGCTTTTTCAGCTGCTTGCAGAGGCGGTCGTGAATCACTTCCGCTGCCATCACATCCTGCAGCGCCGCTTCCAGCTGCCCGGCGGGGTTATGCTCGCTCGGCGTCAGATACTGACCGCGACCCAGGCGGGAGCGGGTCGCGGACGGCGCCTGTAACAGCTTCGCCAGCTGATGGTCAAGTCGATCCGATGGCGCGCGGCAATGACGGCCCGCCGGGAAGATCGTCAGGCGCAGCATCGCCGCGACCGCCGTGTTGGGGAAGTTACGCAGCAGATCGTCAATGGCGTTCTCCGCCTGATTCAGTGCATCCTGTACGCCCCAGTGCAGCAGCGGCAGATCCGCTTCATTCCGGCCCTCATCTTCATAGCGTTTTAACGCCGCCGAGGCGAGGTAAAGCTGGCTCAGGATATCGCCCAGGCGGGCCGAAATGCGCTCGCGTCGCTTCAGACTGCCGCCCAGCACTGACATTGACACATCCGACAGCAGCGCGAGGTTAGCGCTAATGCGGTTCAAATGCTGATAGTAGCGGCGGGTAGCGTCGCGCGTCGGGGTCGCGCTGCCGTAGCCAGCGGTAATGCCCAGCCACAGGCTGCGCACCAGGTTACTGCCGACATGGCCGATATGGCTGAACAAGGCGCGATCGAACGCGGGTAAATCGTTACGTTCGGCGGCGCCCATTTCACGCAGGATATAAGGATGACAGCGGATAGCGCCCTGACCAAAAATAATCATGCTGCGCGTCAGGATATTCGCTCCTTCCACGGTAATGGCGATCGGCGCGCCCTGATAAGCACGGGCAAGGAAATTGCTCTTGCCGAGCATAATGCCTTTACCGCCGGCAATATCCATCGCATCGATGATGGCGCGTTGGCCGCGATGAGTGCAGTGGTATTTCACAATCGCGGAGAGCACCGCAGGTTTTTCGCCCTGCATGATGCCGTAGGTGATCAGCGTGGCGGCGGCATCCATCACGTAAGCGTTACCGGCAATCCGTGCCAGCGATTCCTCAATTCCTTCCATCTTCCCGATAGAGACCTTGAACTGACGACGGATGCGCGCGTAAGCCCCGGTGGCCAGCGCCAGGCTTTTCAGGCTACCGGTAGAGTTAGAGGGCAGGGTAATACCGCGGCCGACCGACAGACATTCCACCAGCATACGCCAGCCCTGACCAGCCATTTTCGGGCCGCCAATAATGAAATCGATAGGAACGAAAATATCTTTGCCGCGCGTCGGGCCGTTCTGGAACGGGACGTTCAATGGGAAATGACGTTTGCCGATCTCGACGCCCGGCGTATGGGTAGGGATTAACGCACAGGTAATGCCCAGCTCTTCGGTATCGCCCAGTAAATGCTGCGGATCGGAGAGCTTAAACGCCAGGCCGAGCACGGTGGCGATCGGAGCCAGGGTAATATAGCGCTTGTTCCAGGTGAGACGCATGCCCAACACCTGTTGGCCTTGCCAGTCGCCCATACAGACGATGCCGGTATCGGGAATCGCGCCCGCATCGGAACCCGCTTCCGGGCTGGTCAACGCAAAGCAGGGGATCTCAAGGCCCTGCGCCAGGCGCGGCAGATAATGTTTTTTCTGTTCGTCGGTGCCGTAGTGCTGCAATAGCTCTCCGGGACCGAGCGAGTTAGGTACGCCAACGGTGATTGCCAGAATACCGGAAACGCCCGCCAGCTTTTGCAGCACGCGTGACTGCGCGTAGGCTGAAAACTCCAGACCGCCATATTCCTTTTTGATGATCATAGCGAAGAAACGATGCTCTTTCAGGTAAGCCCACAGCTCCGGGGGTAAATCGGCCATTTCGTGGGTGATCTGAAAATCATTGGCCATGCGGCAGGCTTCTTCTACCGGGCCGTCCAGAAAGGCCTGTTCTTCTGCCGTCAGGCGCGGTTGCGGGTAATTGTGCAGCTTTTGCCAGTCAGGATTACCGCGAAACAGATCGCCTTCCCACCAGGTAGTACCGGCGTCAATTGCCTCTTTCTCGGTGCGTGACATTGGCGGCATCACTTTACGAAAGGTGCGCAGCATCGGGGCGGAGACCATCGAACGACGCATCGACGGCAGGTTTAACGGCAGAAGAATCAGGGCCAGCGGAAGCAGCAGCCAGGGCGTCCAGAGATCGAACAAGGCCATAGCCGCCGTCCACAACAGCAGAATTGCGCTACTGGCGGGAAGCGAAACGCGGTGCCAAAAAAGCGCGCCGACCAAGGCCAGCGTCGCGACAATGCTAAGAACCATCATAATGAACCGCTCCGTAACAAGTAAGAGGTCTGACCTGTTGGTCTGGATACAGGTTTAAAGCAGTTATGGTTATTTAGCAATCAGGCAACAAAATAATTACAACCTGGCTCACATTCCATGCGCATCATTAGTCAACGCGCCGATATCGTCGTGGCGCCGTTGGTCGATTGATCTTTTTCTCGCCAGGCGCGCATAAATCTTCAGCGCCCGCGCCGTGCCAGCCATAGCGGGCGCCTCAGCGGTTTTATGTTGCTAACCGTGCCGCAGCTTTACCGGGTAACGCTTTGCGACCCGTTGTCATTTCGGTAAACTTGCGCGGACTCTTTCTCCTCAAAGGACCTCCCTATGTACCAGGATATTATTCGTTCAGAACTTAACGAAGCAGCGGATACGCTAAATAAATTCCTGAGCGAAGATGCCAATATTCATGCGATTCAGCGTGCTGCCGTGCTACTTGCCGACAGCTTTAAAGCGGGCGGCAAAGTGCTTTCCTGCGGCAATGGCGGTTCGCATTGCGATGCGATGCATTTTGCGGAAGAGCTGACCGGCCGCTATCGCGAAAACCGTCCGGGCTATCCGGCAATTGCCATCTCTGACGTTAGCCATCTTTCCTGCGTCAGTAATGACTTTGGCTACGACTATGTCTTTTCACGCTATGTTGAGGCGGTAGGTCGTGCGGGCGACGTGCTGCTGGGCATCTCAACGTCAGGCAACTCAGCCAATATCATTAAGGCGATTGACGCGGCGCGCGCGCAGGGCATGAAAGTGATTACCCTTACCGGCAAAGACGGCGGCAAAATGGCGGGCAGCGCGGATATCGAAATTCGTGTGCCGCACTTCGGCTATGCCGATCGCATTCAGGAAATCCACATCAAAGTGATTCATATCCTGATGCTATTGATCGAAAAAGAGATGGAAAAGAAGTAACGGCATAGCTGCCGTTAATCCTGCCGCGTCAGCCCCGGCGCGGCTTGTTGTTGTCTGACAGGGCGTTCTGCGCGCTGTTAACAAATACGTTCTCCCGCTGCTACTCTGCGCCTGATTCGTTATAATCGTAACAAAATCGCGCCGGAGGCCCGTCTATGTGTGAACTGCTCGGTATGAGCGCTAATGTCCCAACTGATATTTGCTTTAGCTTTACCGGACTGGTGCAGCGCGGCGGCGGCACCGGGCCGCATAAAGATGGCTGGGGCATCACTTTTTATGAAAATAAGGGCTGCCGTACCTTTAAAGATCCGCAGCCCAGCTATAACTCGCCTATTGCGCGCCTGGTACAGGAGTATCCGATTAAGTCCTGTTCGGTGGTGGCGCATATTCGTCAGGCGAATCGTGGTCAGGTATCGCTGGAGAATACTCATCCCTTTACTCGCGAGCTGTGGGGACGTAACTGGACCTATGCGCATAACGGCCAGCTAAGCGGCTATCGCCAGCTGGAAACCGGGAATTTTCGTCCGGTCGGCGAGACGGACAGTGAAAAGGCGTTCTGCTGGCTGCTGCATAAGCTGGCGACGCGCTATCCGCGTACGCCAGGGAACTGGCCTGCGGTATTTCGCTATATCGCTGAACTGGCGGCGGAGCTGCGGCAGAAAGGCGTATTTAATATGCTGCTGTCGGACGGGCGCTATCTGATGGCCTATTGCTCGACCAATCTGTTCTGGATTACACGCCGCGCGCCGTTCGGCAAGGCGAAACTGCTGGATCAGGATGTGGAGATCGACTTTCAAAAGCAGACCACGCCAAACGACGTGGTCACGGTGATTGCTACTCAGCCGCTAACCGGCAATGAAACCTGGCATCGCATTCTGCCAGGCGAATGGCAATTATTTTGCCTTGGAGAGCGCCAGGAATGACTGCGAAGCGGCGGGCGTGCCGCTGACCGGCGAACCGTTCAGCACATACCTGCCGTTGTTAACCATCACCGTCGGCGGCTGGCGATGCTCAACAAACCAGGCGTAGCCCGGCTGCAATTCTTTCCAGAAGTTAGCGTAGTAAGAGTTACGGTGACGCTGCATATTGCTTTCAGTCATGCGGAACGGGTAGATGCTTACTTCCACTTCCGGCTGACCGTTGCGCAAAGCGGCGTTAACGTAGCTGAAGATCTCATCCATATAGGCGTTGGTCATGGCGTAACAGCCAACGGAGACGCAGGCGCCGTGGATCATCAAATATTTCCCGTCATAACCCTGCTGGCGATCGTACTGGTTAGGAAAACCAATATTGATGGCGCGGTAAAAACGGCTGTCCGGCTTAAGCTGGCTCTGTTTTACGCTGTAAAAGCCCTCCGGGCTTTTGAAATCGCCCTGCCGACGCTTTGGCCCCAGTCCGCCGGAAAAATTACAGATGCGATAGCTGTCGAGCAGTCGGAACTCATTGCCGATCTTGCCGTACAGTTCCAGCGTGCGCTCTTCTTTAAAAATCTGAATATAAACCGGCGTACCTAATAACTGCTTCTTTAACTCTTTGCTGACCGGTGCCAGTGGCTGTACTGGCTCAGGCGCGCTTGCCATGCTGAGGGCTGGCAGAAGAATCATCGCAAACAAAAGTGCGATTTTGCCCATTCTTTTTCCCTTGATGATGAGGGGGTTAAACTGCAACGCCTTGCGGCGTCTGTGACATGCATAATCGGATAATTCCGCTATCGCTGCGCAACATTATCACTGTCTATTTTTTTATCAAGATGCCCGCTAAGAAATAGCTGTTATTCCAGAGCCGGCCCGCAATTTAGCGGGTCGTCGTTACACCATATTCACCGCGCTACGCCATTGAATTCGCTCAGCTTGGCTGTATACTTATCCAGTGCTGGCGGAGGGGGTTATGCGCAAAATCATTCATGTCGATATGGACTGCTTTTACGCGGCGGTGGAAATGCGTGATAACCCCAGCCTGCGTGATATTCCACTGGCAATTGGCGGCAACCGGACGCAGCGCGGCGTGATCAGCACCGCGAACTATCCGGCCCGTAAATATGGCGTGCGTAGCGCGATGTCCACCGCCATGGCGCTGAAGCTTTGCCCGCATTTAACGCTGCTGCCGGGCCGCTTTGATGCTTATAAAGAGGCCTCTGCGCATATTCGCGAGATCTTTTCCCGCTATACCGCGCGTATTGAGCCGCTGTCGCTGGATGAAGCCTATCTTGATGTCAGCGACAGTCCGCACTGTCACGGCTCGGCAACGCTGATGGCGCGTGAAATCCGTCAGACCATCGCCCGCGAACTGGATCTTACCGCATCGGCGGGCGTCGCGCCCATCAAGTTTCTTGCCAAGATCGCCTCCGACCTGAATAAGCCGAATGGCCAGTATGTGATCACCCCCGAAGAGGTGTCGCAGTTTTTGCTGACGCTGCCGCTGGCGAAAATCCCTGGGGTGGGCAAAGTCACCGCAAAGAAGCTGGAAGATTTAGGGCTGCGTACCTGTGCCGACGTGCAGAATAGCGATCTGGCGATGCTGCTGAAGCGCTTTGGTAAATTTGGCCGGGTGATTTGGGAGCGTAGCCACGGTATTGATGAGCGGGAAGTGATTACCGATCGTGAGCGTAAATCGCTCGGCGTAGAGCGTACCCTGTCGGAAGATATTCATCACTGGGAGCAGTGTCTGGAGATTATCGATTTTCTCTATGAGGAGCTGGAGCGGCGGCTAACAAAAATCAAGCCGGATCGCCATATTGCGCGTCAGGGCGTTAAGCTTAAATTCAGTGACTTTCAGCAGACCACGCAAGAGCATGTCTGGCCGGTATTGAATAAACAAGATTTGATCGCGGTAGCGAAAGAGGCGTGGGAAGAGCGCCGCGCCGGACGCGGCGTCAGGCTGGTGGGGCTGCACGTGACGCTGCTTAATCCCCAGTTGGAACGGCAACTGCTGCTGGGTCTGTAGAGCGGTTAAGAACAACGAATTTTTAAAATGTGAGATTAGTCATTTATTTGCCTGACTAAACAATGAAAATACATATGAAAGGGTTAAAAGCCAGAATGGATGATAAAGCATAGCTTTTTAGATATATGATGTTTTCTATTGAGAAAGAGATGATGCCTTAACCACTTTGGAAATATTAATCAAAGGAAAGTAATATGATTTTCACGCCCGTCTTTGCGCCTTGTTTCTTTTCGCTTATGGCCTGGGTAATCTATCTACGAGTAAGTAATAATGCCAGAAGGGTTTACTATCAGCTTATCGTCAGCTTCATTATATGTTTGATGAATGCTTTTCTTTATCCATTATTGATTTCTCCAGGGTTTAATAATTTACCTTTTAATCTGGCGTTTTTTATTAATTGTTTTTTTATCACGCTGATAGCAATGATGATCAATGAAATAATTTATTTTTTATGGAAAGGAATACGCTATGAAGAAAATTAATCATTCCCTGCTGGCATCAGTATCAGGAGCCGCTGTAGATCCTGCTAATCAAGAAGTGATTAAGCAAATGACCACTAATATGGCATATGGTGCAGGCTGGGGGGCTATCACCGGAGGCGCCCCGGGAGCTTTGGTAGGCGCTACTGGCGGTGCTTTACAAACAGTTATCCAGGGGGCTATTAATCACGGTCCAGTTAACGTTCCTATTCCAAAAGTGCCTATGGGTCCTGTCTGGATTTATGGACCAGCACCTTTAGACTGGATAAATCAAAATGTACCTAAGTAAAAATATTACACGCCAGCGGCGTTAAACAACGCGCTATAAAATAAACCGTGTAAAAAAATAAAAAGGCCAGAAACGCTCTGGCCTTTACTTTTTACCGATGGCAATGCGTTACAGGCGAAATTACTTCGCCGGAATAACCTTCAGCAGTTCGGTCAGCAGCTGCCAGTAAAGCGCCACGCTACCGATATGTACCTGCTCATCCGGCGAGTGCGGGCCGGTAATGGTCGGGCCGATAGAAACCATATCCATATTTGGGTAAGGCTTCTTAAACAGCCCGCATTCCAGACCCGCGTGGATTATCTGAATATTCGGCGTCTTGTTAAACAGACGCTGATAGGTCTCGCGCACCAGCGCCATCACCGGCGAGCTGGCGTCCGGCTGCCAGCCCGGATAGCTGCCTTTCGCCGCGCCTTGCGCGCCGGCCAGTTCACTCAGCGAGCTCAGCATCGTCACCACGTAATCTTTACCGCTGTCGATCAGGGAACGGATCAGGCAGTTGATTTTCGCTTCCTGCTCGGTCATAGAAACCACACCGACGTTCAGCGAGGTTTCTACCACGCCTTTCGCCACGTCTGAGTTGCGGATTACGCCGTTCGGCGTGCTGTTCAGCAGGGCGATAAAACGATCGCGGCTGTCCGCCGTTAGCGCCGCGCCGCTGGCTACCGGCTCGGTTTGCAGGGTAATGTTTTTCTCAATCATACCCAGCTCGTTCTGCAAGGTCGCCAGATAACCCATCGCCGCAGATTTCAGCGCGTCGATTTTAGCCGCAGGCAGAGCGAAGGTTGCGTAGGCTTCACGCGGGATCGCGTTGCGCAGCGTACCGCCGGTAAAATCGATCAGGCGCAGATCGTATTCGCGCGCATGCTGCGCCAGGAAACGTACCAGCAGTTTGTTGGCGTTGCCCAGACCGAGGTGGATCTCGGCGCCGGAGTGGCCGCCTTTCAACCCTTTCAGCGTCAGGCGCAGCGTTTCATAATCGGCCGGAACCGCTTCACGCTGCAGCGGTAGGGTAGAGGTAAAATCGATGCCGCCGGCGCAACCCATATAGATTTCGCCTTCTTCTTCGGAATCGGTATTAATCAGGATCTCAGCTTGCAGCCAGTTCGGTTGCAGGCCAAACGCGCCGTCCATGCCGGTCTCTTCCGTCATGGTCAGCAGCACTTCCAGCGGGCCGTGCTGCACGCTCTCATCTGCCAACACCGCCAGCGCCGATGCCATGCCGATGCCGTTATCCGCGCCCAGCGTGGTGCCGCGCGCTTTTACCCACTCGCCATCGATCCACGGCTGAATCGGATCTTTGGTGAAATCATGTGCCGTATCGTTGTTTTTCTGCGGCACCATATCCAGGTGCGCCTGCAGCGCCACCGGCTTACGGTTTTCCATGCCCGGAGTGGCTGGCTTGCGGATTAAAATATTGCCGACCTGGTCACGCTCGCACCAGAAGCCTTTTTCCTTTGCCCAGGAGAGAATGTGCTGCGCCAGCGCTTCTTCATGGAAAGAAGGATGCGGAATGGAGCAGATTGTAGCGAAAATATCCCACAGCGGTTGGGGAGAGAGTTGAGACAATTCAGACACGACAGGTCTCCTGTGTCATCGATGCGCGGCTGCGCATCGTTGCGAAATTTTCAGTGTTCGATCGCCGTCAGCGAATCTGACGTGATGGGGTGAGAATAACATTCTTTATTGTCCGCTGTGCAGTTGAGCGCGTTAAAATGCGGCAACCGCGCTATCCGGTGCTGGTTTTTAACGCGTCAGATCCTTATAATGCCGCGCAACCTTTTCCCATTGCACATTTTTTAGGCCAATTCGATTGGTCGGGATTCCTTTTATGAGCGAAAAATACGTCGTCACCTGGGACATGCTGCAGATTCATGCCCGTAAACTGGCTCAGCGCCTGCTTCCTGTTGAACAGTGGAAAGGCATTATTGCGGTAAGCCGCGGTGGCCTGGTTCCGGCCGCGCTGCTGGCGCGTGAACTCTCTATCCGCTATGTCGATACGGTTTGCATCTCCAGCTATGACCATGACCATCAGCGCGAAATGAACGTGCTGAAGCGTGCGGAAGGCGACGGCGAAGGTTTTATCGTGATTGATGACCTGGTCGATACCGGCGGCACCGCTCAGGCGATCCGTGAAATGTATCCGAAAGCGCGTTTCGTCACCATTTTCGCAAAACCAGCCGGTGCGCCGCTGGTCGATGATTATGTGGTTGATATCGCTCAGAATACCTGGATTGAGCAGCCGTGGGATATGGGCGTTGCCTTTGTCCCGCCGATCGTCAATCGCTGATTGACCTGCATCAAAACAACGCCCGGTTCGTCCGGGCGTTGTCGTTTCTGCGGGTCGCGCCCTGATAGCGGGTGCAGTACACTGTAGTCTCGTCATTGCGCGGCGGCAGGAGGGCGACACCATGTCAGCAAAAAATCTCAGCGAAGAGCTATTCAAACCCCGATTCAAACACCCGGAAACCTCATCACTGGTGCGTCAGCGGCATCATCTCACCTCGACTGTTCAATCCACGCTGGATGGTGAAAGCCATACCGGCTGGTATCGCATGCTTAACCGCCTGCTCTGGAGCTGGCGCGGCCTTTCGCCGATTGAAATCAGCGAAGTGCTGGCGCGAATTGCCGCCAGTCCGGCGGAGCGTACCAGCGACGATCTGCTGGATACGGTTATCGGCTATCGCAGCGGCAACTGGATTTATGAGTGGAGCAAACAGGCGGCGCAGTGGCAGCAAAAGGCGATGGACGCGGGCGATACGCCGGAGGCGGGTGAATATTGGCTGCATGCGGTTAATCTCTACAGCCTGGCCGCCTGGCCGCATATTAAAGGCGATGAGCTGGCTGAACAGGCGCAAACGCTGGCCAACCGCGCCTATGAAGAAGCGACGCTGCGCCTGCCCGGCGAGCTGAAAGAGCTGGAATTCCCGATTCAGGGCGGCGGCTCGCTTACCGGCTTCCTGCATATGCCGCCTGCGGTCAGCGCACCTTATCCCACGGTGCTGCTGTGCGGCAATCTGGATAGCCTGCAAATCGATCACTATCGTTTGTTTCATGAATATCTGGCGCCACGCGGCGTCGCGATGCTAACGATTGATATGCCCTCGGTGGGCTTCTCTTCCAAATGGAAACTCACGCAGGACACCAGCTTTCTGCATCAGCAGGTGCTGCGCGCTCTCGACTCGGTGCCCTGGATAGATCATACGCGCGTGGCGGCGCTGGGCTACCGTTTCGGCGCTAACGTGGCGGTACGTCTGGCTTATCTGGAAGCGCAGCGTTTGCGTGGCGTAGCCTGCCTGGGGCCGATAGTCCATGCGCTGCTGGCTAACGCCGCGCAGCAGGACCGTGTGCCGGATATGTATATCGACGTGCTGGCCAGCCGGCTGGGCATGGCGCGCGCGACGGATGATGTGCTGCGCACGGAGCTGAATCGTTATTCGCTAAAAACCCAGGGCTTGCTGGGACGCCGTACACCGACGCCGATGCTGGCGGGCTACTGGCAGAACGATCCCTGGAGCCCGGAAGAGGATGCGCGCCTGATTGTTAACTCCTCTGCGCAAGGCAAACTGTTGCCGATCGGCTTCTCGCCGGTGCTGGGCAATTTCGATCGGGCATTGCAAACTCTTTGTGACTGGTTGGTACAACAGTTGAAGTGATAAGTTGCTATTTTGCCTCAGTTTGCTAAAACTGTTAGCTCATTTAAGGAGGTGTAAACCATGACGTTACCGAGTGGACATCCAAGAAGCCGGTTGCTTAAACGTTTTACCGCGCTGGGTCCCTATATTCGCGAGAACAAATGCGAAAATGAGCGGTTCTTTTTCGACTGCCTGGCCGTTTGCGTCAATGTTAAGCCTGCACCGGAAAGCCGGGAGTTCTGGGGATGGTGGCTGGAGCTGGATGCGCAACCCGATCACTTTACCTATCAGTATTACTATGGCCTGCACGATAAAGACGGCAACTGGAAGCCATGCGCCATCAAAGGCAAAGAAAACGAAGAAAAACTGGAAGAGACGCTGCGTAACTTCCATGAACGCCTGAAAGCGATGCTGGCCGAACTGGAGTTGGGGCTGTTACCTGCCGAGGGCGCCAACGAACAGACGATGAAATTAACCGCTTAATCGTCAGCGCTAAACAGGAAAGGCAGGCCATGAGCCTGCCTTTTTCACGATGTCGCCGCAGCAACCGGCCAGCCTTCTGTTGCAGCAATACTGAGTATTCAGAAAACCAACCGGGCGTTGTAGAGCATCAGAACTGGTATGTCATACCTACGGCAACGATATCATCGGTGTTGCGGTTCAGCTTGTTGTTATCATCCAGCAGGTTGATTTTGTAATCAACGAAGGCGGACATATTTTTGTTGAAGTACCAGGTCGCGCCCACGTCAGCGAACTTATAGTAATCCGCATCGCCCAGGCCGTTTTCCATATCTTTAACTTTCGTCTGCACGTAAGCCAGTGATGGACGCAGGCCGAAATCAAACTGATACTGCGCCACTACTTCGATATTCTGCAGCTTATTCGCATAGCCGCTGATATCTTCTACTGTGCCGTTAACATTAACGTCACTGCCGCTAATTGGGTTCATATTGCGGGTTTCAGCGTAGTTAGCCGCCAGATAAACGCCGTTGTTGTCGTATTTAATGCCGGTTGCCCAGGCTTCCGCTTTATCACCGCCGCCGTAAACGCTATTTTTCTGATCCAGCGTGCGGTTAGAAGAAGAGACCGCGGCTTTAAGGCTCAGACTATCAAGAATTTTATAGGACAGCGATGCGGCCATGCCGTCACCGTTAGAGACGCCGTCGCCGCGTGTGGAGCTTTCGTTTTTACCCTGATACTGCAGCGCAAAATCCAGGCCATCCACCAGACCAAAGAAATTGCTGTTGCGGTAGGTTGCAACGCCGTTAGTACGGGTCAGCATATAGACGTCAGCGGAGGTATACGCGGTGGCACCGAACTCCGGCATCATATCGGTAATGGCTTCTACGTCATAAATCAAACCGTAGTTGCGACCGTAATCCAGCGAGCCGTAATCGCTGACTTTGATACCGGCAAAGCCCAGACGCGTTTTGTTACCTGCGTTTGAGTCGCTTTCCGGGTTATTAAGGTTGTACTGATATTCCCACTGACCGTAACCGGTCATTATTTCATTAATTTGCGTCTGGCCTTTAAAACCAATACGCACATAAGATTTGTCGGCGTTGTTGCTGGCATTGGTTTCAGCATCGCTCATATAACGCATTGCTTTCACTTTGCCATAAAAATCAAGCTTGTTACCGTCTTTATTGTACACTTCTGCTGCCTGAGCCGCGGTGCTCAGTGCCAGGGCGGAGATCAGTAGTGCCAATGCGCTCTTTTTCATTTTTTATTAATCCCAATGAGTAAAAATATGTACCGCTCGGAAAACTCTTATAAACACGGGAACGTTTTTACCGAGATTTGATGAATCTTTTATGAAGCTTTTCCTCTTTTCTTGTTAAGCGCGAACTTTTGGTCTACGCGGCTGTCGGGAATTTTCCATGCTTTTCCCGCGGTGCCTGTTGGCATCTTTGCTCACTCCTGATAAAACGTCCCTTCAAAGACATTTTTACTACGGCAGGAAATCATGAGCGGCAGTCAGACCTTAGTGGTCAAACTGGGTACCAGCGTGCTAACCGGCGGATCGCGTCGGTTAAATCGGGCACATATAGTGGAGTTAGTTCGTCAGTGCGCACAGCAGCACGCGGCGGGCCATCGAATTGTGATTGTCACCTCTGGCGCCATGGCTGCCGGACGTGAACACCTGGGTTACCCGGAACTGCCGCCTACCATCGCCTCAAAGCAGCTGCTGGCTGCGGTGGGGCAGAGCCGTTTGATTCAACTGTGGGAACAGCTGTTCTCTATCTATGGCATCAATATTGGCCAGATGCTGCTGACGCGTGCGGATATGGAAGATCGTGAGCGCTTTCTGAACGCGCGCGATACGCTGCGCGCGCTGTTGGATAACAATATTGTGCCGGTGATAAATGAGAACGATGCGGTGGCGACCGCCGAAATCAAAGTAGGCGATAACGACAATCTGTCGGCGCTGGCGGCGATGCTGGCCGGGGCCGATAAGCTGCTGCTGCTGACCGACCAGCAAGGGCTGTTTACCGCCGATCCGCGTAATAATCCGCAGGCATCGCTTATCAGTGACGTGCATGGCATCGACGATGCGCTGCGCACCATTGCCGGCGACAGCGTTTCCGGCCTCGGTACCGGCGGTATGGCCACCAAACTGCAGGCGGCGGACGTGGCCTGTCGTTCCGGCATTGAGGTGATTATCGCGGCGGGCAGCCGTCCGGGCGTAATTGGCGATGTGATTGAAGGCAAACCGGTGGGCACCCGCTTCCATGCGCAGCAGTCGCCGCTGGAGACGCGTAAACGCTGGATCTTCGGTGCGCCGCCAGCCGGTGAGATTATTATCGACGATGGCGCGCTGTCGGCGGTGCTGGAACGCGGCAGTTCGCTGTTGCCGAAAGGCATCCGCGAAGTGAGCGGCAACTTTTCACGCGGCGAAGTGATCCGTATCCGCAGCCTGGTGGGGCGCGATGTGGCGCACGGCGTTTCACGCTATAACAGCGATGCGCTGCGGATGATTGCCGGCCACCACAGCCAGGAGATCACTAACATCCTGGGTTATGAATACGGTCCGGTCGCTATGCACCGCGACGATATGATTGTCAGCTAAGGAGCCTTCAATGTTAGATGAGATGGGCAAGGCGGCTAAAGCGGCCTCATATCAGCTTGCCACGCTAAGTACGGCGGAGAAAAACCGCGTACTGATGACCATTGCCGAACAGCTGGAAGCACAGAGTGCAGAAATTCTGGCGGCTAACCAGCAGGATCTGGCGGATGCGCGTCAGAACGGCATGAGCGAAGCGCTGCTGGATCGCCTGATGCTGAACCCCGCGCGCCTGAAAGGGATTGCGGACGATGTGCGTCAGGTTTGTCGACTGGCCGATCCGGTGGGGCTGCTGATTGACGGCGGCCGCCTGGATAGCGGCTTGCGCATTGAGCGCCGCCGCGTGCCGCTGGGCGTGGTGGGCGTCATTTATGAAGCGCGCCCAAACGTGACGGTGGATGTCGCTTCGCTGTGCCTGAAAACCGGCAACGCAGCGATTCTGCGCGGCGGTAAAGAGACTTATCGCACCAACGGCGCGACGGTGCGCGTTATCCAGTCGGCGTTACAACAGCACGGTTTACCAGCAGGCGCGGTGCAGGCGATTGAAAGCCCCGATCGCGAACTGGTTAATCAGCTGCTGAAGCTGGACCGCTATGTGGATATGCTGATCCCGCGCGGCGGCGCCGGATTGCATAAGCTGTGCCGTGAGCAGTCTACTATCCCGGTGATTACCGGCGGCATCGGCGTTTGCCATATCTATATTGATGTCAGCTATGAGCTGGACGCAGCGCTGAAGGTGATTGTTAATGCGAAAAAACAGCGCCCCAGCGCCTGTAATTCCGTAGAGACCCTGTTGGTTAACCAGGCCATTGCGGATGCTTTCCTGCCTGCGCTAAGTCAGCGTATGGCGCAGGAGGGCGTAAAGCTACATGCCGATGCGCTTTCGCTGCCGCTGTTGCAGCAGGGGCCGGCAGAAGTGGAAGCGGTAAAAGCCGGCGAATATGACGATGAATGGTTGTCGCTCGATTTAAATGTGCGGGTAGTGAAGGATATGGACGAGGCGATCGCGCATATTCGTCAGCACGGCACCCAGCACTCCGATGCCATTTTGACGCGCGATACGCGCAGCGCCGAACGCTTTGTTAATCAGGTTGATTCCTCAGCGGTATATGTAAACGCCAGCACGCGCTTTACCGATGGCGGCCAGTTTGGCCTGGGCGCAGAGGTGGCGGTAAGCACCCAGAAGCTGCACGCTCGCGGCCCGATGGGCCTGGAAGCGCTGACCACCTATAAGTGGGTGGCTTATGGCGATGATACGGTGCGCGCATAGCCTAACTGGCTATCGCTGATGATAAAACCAGCATACGATGCGGCGCCTCTTGACTCCGGCGCCGCTTTTTCTTAACGTTACAGCCCGTAGCATCTCTCCTGAAAGCCGATATAGCTCAGTTGGTAGAGCAGCGCATTCGTAATGCGAAGGTCGTAGGTTCGACTCCTATTATCGGCACCAGTTAAATCAAAGACTTAGAACCCATCAGTACCATCCCGTAACTCCATGTGGGACAGATTTGGGACAATCCTCCCGAAAATCGCGTCAATCTGCTTCGCGTGTTCGGTTAGATGACTCGGTGCCAGATGCGCATAGCGTCGTACCATTTCGATACTCTCCCAGCCGCCCATCTCCTGCAGAACCGATAACGGCACTCCGGCCTGTACCAGCCAACTTGCCCAGGTGTGTCTCAGGTCATGGAAGCGGAAATCTTCTATCCCCGCCCGGCGAAGTGCAGCTCTCCATGCTGTGTTTGCGTCGTAACGCATTTTCCTTACCGTAGGCACCTTCGACCCGTCCGGTCGCGTGCTGCTTTCCTGATAAACAAAAACCCATCGGTGATGATTGCCGATTTGATTTTTCAGCACCTCACATGCAGTATCATTCAGCGCTACGCCAATAGCCCTGTTTGACTTACTTTCTTCCGGGTTTATCCACGCTACCCGGCGCTGCATATCGATTTGCTGCCACTCCAGATTGATGATGTTCGATCGCCTCAACCCTGTGGCCAGTGCAAACCTGACTACGGATTTAAGCGGTTCCGGGCATTCATCAATCAGCCTTTTTGCTTCGTGCGGCTCCAGCCAGCGAATACGTTTGTTCTTCGGCTGAGGAACCTTCAGTACCGGCGCGCGGTCCAGCACCTTCCATTCCCTTTCTGCCGCCCTGAGCAGCGCTTTAATAAAAGCCAGATGCGTGGCTTTGGTCGCTACAGATGCGGGTTTCGGCACGTACTCCGGCACCGGCTTACCTCTTTTCTGTAGCGCCTCAGCCTTCAGCTTCCAGTTCTCATGGTGGCGCCGGTTCGGCATACGCTGGATGGCGTTATAGATGTGATTCTCAGTAATATCCTTCAGTTGCATCCCTGCCAGATGCTGGAGCCAGAATCCGATCCGGCTCTTGTCGTCATCCAGTGACTTCTTATGCGCACGCTCTTCCAGCCAGCGCACGCACGCTTCCTCGAATGTTATTGACGGCATCTCTCCCAGTTTACTGACACGCCATGCTTCAGCTTTTAGCTTGTCGTGAAGCTCGCTTGCCTGCCTTTTGTCCTTTGTCCCAAGAGACTGCTTAAAGCGCTTGCCGTCTGGCGCTGTGAAACTGGCGTACCATGTTTCACCCCTGCGGAAGATGGACATGATAATTTCTCCTCATATGCACCTGCCGCGCTCACGGCGACAGTGTGCAACGGATTATTGAGAGCGGCAATACATGCCTGGCGGGTGACGAGATAGGGTGACTTCGGTTTGGACGGGTCTTTGCGTGTTGCTGTCAGGCGTCCCGACCGTATCCAGTTGCTGGCCGTGGGTCGGGAGATGCCGAGAAACGCGCAGGCCTCATCCAGGGTAAGCGCGTAAGCTTCCATAGATGACCTCTACAGGTAGTTGAATATTGCTCTGGCGATGATGATCGCAATGATTGTGATGAGAAGGTGGAGTGGGGTGATCATAACTCTGGCTCAATAGAGATGATTTCGGCAGAAATAAGCATGTTTGCCAGCCAGTCCTCACCCTCGTCACCATCATCGCAGCATTCAAGGACGTCCCCTTTGCTGTTCTTGAGGTTTATATATTTGAGTTCGTATGAGTGCATGGTAGGCAGTTGATCGTAGGCGCTGGATATTGCCGACTCTATGACGGTGAGCCCTTTGCAGTTTCCACGGACTTCGCCAACACCTTCCGCTCGGTAATCCCACTGACCGAAGATTAACTTAACTTTCTGTTTTGCCATTCGGCCTGAGCAGACAAGATTTGGGTCATAGTTCATTACGGACATAACAACTCCTCACGCATAGCGCGATAGTGAATAGGGTGGGTGGGGGTTAGTAGCAGAAATCGACTTTAAATTTGTGTTCGCAGGCGGGGCATTCAACATCTACGTTGGTGGTTCTAGGGGTATCGTGCTCGCAAGCCTCAGCTCTTCCGCCATCAGCCCAAAAGTCGTCATCCTGATCGATTAAATCGAAATACTCTTTGCACTCAGGGCATTCGGTATAGAGAGTGATGCGCCAGTCTGCATATATATTGCTCATGCCACTCTCCTCTGGCTCTGCGCCCGCAAGTATTTTTCATGGTCTTCCCTGCACTCAGCGTCACAGTAGTGACCCTTGTCGATCGGCTCCTCGCACCAGTGGCATTCACCGGTGTAAACCATGTTCGGCTTAGGCCGGTTAGCCAAGGCAATCTCAATCATCTGCTGCTCGCGTTCTGCTGCTTCATCAATCGGGTCAGAAAAATTCATGTTGTTTCTCCGAAATTTGCCAACAAAAAAGGCCGCCTAAGCGACCTCCGTACCTACATGGATTGTTAAACTCTGTTGAAAGCTAAAATATCTATGTCTGCGCGGTCTATTCCATGCTGTTCAGTAAGATTTTGAATAACTGCATTTAAAACTTTACTTGCATCATCACCTGAAGCTAATGCCGTTTCAGTTTTTTCAACTTCATTCTTTGTGAATGTAAACCGAACAAACCATGTGAAATTTACTTCACTCATTTTGCTACCTCCTGCTTCAAATAAACTGGGTCAGTACCTTTAGGCAGCTGCTGCTCCACCTGCCTGTAATGCTGAATGCCGTGATATAATGTAATCTCATGGAATCCACCCATAACCGTCCCTACCTCCTTCATGCATCCATTCATGCCCGCACTCCCTGCATATGTAGTAAGAGTCATCAGTGCCACGCCCGTGAAACCTGGCACTTACAGGCTTATTGCTTTTATCAGTTGTCATACATGGTAATGGTGATGATCTTCTGCCTCGCGGCTGTTTATCACAAACCTCACAAGTCATATATGCCTCCCGTTACTAGAGATATATTTATATCACCGAGTATGGCTTAAAGGGCTCATCGAATTGTAAAGTCCGCAGGAGCACCGTGAACCTCACCACACACAAGCTGAGCCATTGGACGCCGCTCATTCAGCCTGACCCTGATGGCTTCGCATTCTGCTTTGGTTTGGTAGATGGTTTCAGTAACGGGTAGGGCATGAGAGTGAGAGGTAATGAGGAGGATGAAGCCGGTTAGCATTTATACCTCCGGTTTCGGTGCCGCTTCGAGCATGGCTTGGTATGCAAAAACAACTTCATCCTCGCCGATTTTCTCAGAAAACTCTCCCGCATAGGACTGGTTCATGTCTTTTCGCCATGCCGCAACCATTTCCTCTGTCGGCTCGACCGGCACCAGTTGCCAGCCAGGAGGCGCAACGTGATGCACAATTGCTGTTTTCTCCGGGCCGCCTGCCGGGTCAAATCCTGCCAGCGCCTCATACTGCTGCGCGGTGTTGTCGTTCTCCGCCTTGATATGCATGCGCGGTTCGCCGTCTTTCGGTTCCGGCCAGTCTCGCGCTTTGTTCACCGCCAGTTTTTCGATCATGGCGCGGGTGATCTGCTCGTCAGTGATACCGGCGCGGCGCTGCGCATCCCATAGTAGAAACTGCATATCAGCCCATTCGGATAGGTCGCCTGGTATATCTGCGGCCTCCTCAGCCTCTTTAGCCAAGTGTTTAAGTGGCCCAACTGGGCCCACGTTGCCAAACGTCGTTTGTGACCATTCAGCATGGTCAGCGCGTACCGTTTCGCGGTCATCCTCCACAGGATCAGCGGTTAATGCCGCCACGGCGATTTCAAATAGCCTAACCTCTGCCTGCTCCTCTTCACTCAACCCGAAAGGCATGTCGTCCTGGCATTCATATGCTTGGCGTATTGCTAATTCAGCAAACGCAATCAATTCCTGATTATTCATCTGCCACCTCCACGCCCTGCGCCCTTAACGCTTCTGCGCACTCATGCACGCCGTTATTGTAACCATCATCCCAGGTGATACCGACGCGCTTTGGCCTATCGTATGCTGGCAACTTAACCGGCGCTGGCGGTGCGGCTCGCAAATAAACGCTCGTCACCCCCAGCGGGATTTCTGCGAGACAGTTAACAGTGACGCGACCGTTATTATTTTGCAGTTCGGCAACAGGCTCCCGCTTCGCCAGCTTCTCCTCTGCCGTCCAAGCCCTGTCTTGCCAAATTTTTTTGACTCCACGAGCCGCTGCCAGCTTCGCACTCAGCACTGCTATCTGCGCTTTTAGCGCTGCATTCTCCGCCAGTAACTCATTGGCAATATCTGTAGTATTTCGGCTCATTTCCCCACTCCTTCCACTAATTCCATATCGATAACCCGATAAACGATGTCGTCATGCTCAAGCGACCACGGAGTGCCGCCAGTTTTGAATAGAACCCTGCCAGCAAGGTGTCTGACGTCCGTAACCTGCACTGCCAGCCCATCCTCAAGCTCAATAAGCCATCCATCGCGTAACCGGCCTGCTTCCGTTTTTAGCCTGCGTCTGTGTTTGCGCATAAATCACCTGTATGAAGGAGGGAGGCGGTCGTTGATTAGCTCTGCCGCTCGCTGAGCCCGGAGAGGATTGCGGATAACTTTCCCGGTTGGAGTAACCCAGCCGCGTTCCTTGCGGCTGTAGGGCAGGGCTATGCGCCCGGCCCGGATTGCGTCAGTTGGCTGCTTCATCTCCATTCTCCAGAACGCTGTATTCCGCACTCAGAACTGAGGCGTTATCCTGGTCAATGTCGCTCTCTGCTTTCTCATCGAGAACAACGGCCTTTTGCATTTCGATGCTGACCGGCAGGTATTTGAACAGGCGGCGAATGACGGTTTTCTTTGCCATTTCTTCCCAGTGCGTAACCCACGGGCCATTTCCTGAGGCTTTGCTCTGCGCTTTAACCTTTTCGACCTGCTTCACAGTCATGACTTCAAACTGGGTACCACCATCCTTGAGTCGCGCCACGGCGTATACGTGAGTGATGGGGGCGTCTTCGTTTTCACCGGGGCGATGCACGAGATTTTCCTCAAGCCCGTACTCGAAACTGAATTCATCATCTGCACGAACGACGCGAGCGGACAGGCTGACGATTTGTCCTGAACGGCGGGCAAGGTCTATCATGCCCCGGTAGCCGATAATGAGCTGGACATCCATGCCAGCATCGCGCCACTGACCGGTCTGGCGGTCTTTTTCGCGCTTCTTAAATGGCAGTAAATATGCGTGCCCCAGTGCGCTGCCCGGCTCCAGACCCAGTTGAGAACACTGAACAACGGACCCAACAAAGCTCTGCTGATTACATCCCGCAAGCTCTGGATTTTTCCTTATTTCTGTAGTAACAATGCGAATCATACGGTCCGCTGTCATGTGCCGTGGCAAGGCCGCCGCCAACTGGCTTTTCATGGCGGGCTGATTCATGAAAGCAACAAGTGTCTGCTCTGGCGTTTTGTTGGCAACCTGCTTGCTCTGCTGCGTCTTCTGCAGGTCAGCGCTGGCGATAGGTGGCTGGTTACTCATTCCTTAACTCCTTCGCCCAAAAGGGCAGTGATAGGGTTGCGATGCCCGGCCATTCATTCCGTGACAGGCATTCTGCGAAAGTGGATAAATTGCGTTTGTACTCAGCCCGCCCGGCATCCTTTGCCTGCTGGTCCATGATGAACACCTGCACCGGGTAGCGACCGCAATCAATTGAGGTGCTTACAGCAAGGAACGCGAATGTAGGAGGTTCATTGAAATGCGATTCATAGCCGTCTGAGTAGAAGGCGTCCTGAACGTGGTAGCGATATGAGTAAAAGTCTTTCTGGAATTTGATGATGTCAGCTGTGCTTTTCACGTCCACGCACCAGTTGAATTCCGTTATCATCTTGTCCGGCCTGCATCGTGATAAAACGCCTATGTCACGGTCATTCCAGTAGATACTGGCCTCAGCCCTCCCTTGCGCCTCAAGCATCCACCTGGCTATCGGGTGAGCCATTGCACTGTCACGCATCAGGTGCAGCTTCCTGCTGTCTTCGTGGGCGATTGGCGTGATTCCTTTCGCCTCACACCTTTCTATGAACTCCTTTTCTTTCTCCTTACCTGCAGTCGTCCTGCGGTTAACTTCCGGAGCAATCTCAAAGCGCTTGCTGAACTCATCCGGCTCCAGCAAAAGACAGTGCAGAGCAGTACCTAAATCCAGCGCAGCAGTCTTCTCTGCATCGACCGGGGCGTGCTTTCTCCATTGGTATATCGCCGGGCTGATGGCAATGTCATCCAGCTGCGATTTACTGATCCCCGGTCCGGCGTGGTAATCCTCGTTACTGATATCGAAGTAAACGCCGGGCTCCATCACGAAGCCTCCATAAAGCCGATTTGAATTAACTGGTCGTGTTCCTCCGCCTGAAGCCGGGAAAGACGGTCAACGAACGCCGCATATTCGTCCTGAGCTTTATCGCTGCGCAGGAACATACGAAGCTCAAGGGGTATGTTTCCCATGTCGGCGAATCCAGTCACATCTTCCGGGTACTTATTCGCAAGGTTGGCGGCGATAACATCAATGCGGGATACGCGCTGCGCTTCAATCTGCTCCGCTACGTCGATCTGGTCTTTGTAGCGCTCCTGAATAACGTAAGGGTTCATGACTTAACACCTCCAAGCTTTTGCAGCATCATGCTGATGAAGTCGAAATCCTTTGCCTTTTCGCGCATTTCCTCGCGCTGGCGCTTCAGTTCAGCCTGTTGTTTCTGGTATGCCTGTGCGGCTGATGACTGGTTCATAAGTGGCTCCCGTTTAAGCTGAAAAAGTTGCGCCAGCCGGTACGCAGGCGGCGGGTGATAAGTTCGAGAAGTGATTCAGCGCAGCCAGCAACAGGCTGCCCTGCAAAAGCGAGTTGCATGGTGATTTCCTTGGTTGAATTAGGTTCATAACGAATCGGCCTCGAATGAAGCCGCTTTGGTATGGGAAAAAGAAAGGGGCCATTGCGGCCCCGAAGGTTGATACTGTCTGGTTATTGAAGGTCTCTAAAGCGTTGGTGCGTAGCACCGTCAGCCGCACTCAGTGAATACGGCTTGCGGTGTTACTCAGTAGGGGCATTCCATTAAAGGAGTCCATGCAATTGCGTAAAGGTACGGGTCAGACCAATCAAGGTCGTAAAAAATACCCTGTTCCTCGTCATACCTTGCCGTTATGTACTGGCCATCCGTTGTATAAATTACGCAACTCTGGCCTTCTTCCGGCACTCGGTCACTGTATTTAATCCACTCCATCCTCTTCTCCTGTCAGTGGTTACCAGTTACCGCCAGCCGTGTCAGCCTCGCCGAAGCAGCATGGTCCGCATAATCCGGTAGGGTGAACCGTAGGCTTCTGGCCACAGATATCGCACGCAACGCGCCAGTTTTTACCTCCGTCAGCAACCGGTGGCTCCTTTTTCTTTTCCTTGCCGTCTTTACTCATAAACACCTCTCCATCACTTTCGCCAGCGCCATCAGCGCGACTATTGTTAAAACAATCACCAGACTCTCTTTCCGTGTAACCATGGTGTTGGCCTGAAATAGGGCGTAAAAAAAGCCGCTCAGTGGCGGCTAGCTGTCTTTATGTAACTGGAGCGCTGAAACGCGAGGCCAGTAATATTTAGGCTTGGCTCTGGAGCTGGGGCTTACGCCAACGCACACTACATAGCTCTCTTCCTTGCGGGGCGTACTGCTCGCATCCAGTTCCATTTTGAATTTCGATTTATGCACGCTTACACCTGCCGGGATAACCTCAACTACATTGCCGATTTTCTTCTTCGCATGGCCGCCAGCCTGGCTAATCCATGAAACTTCATCGCCTAACTTGAAACCCATAATTTCCTCACTCTCTACGTTGTTGGCCTGAATTCAGGTAATAAAAAAGGCCGCCGTGGCGACCTATGCGGGAATGGTGACTATCACCGTATTAACCATCGTCCCCGATGACTTAAATGCGCCTTCTGGCAGCTCTTGAATATTGCCGCCGCGATCTTCAATCAGTTGGCGGAAATCGGTTGTTAATTTGTTGCTGCGGAACGTCACCGATGACGCCATAACTGATACTAACAGCCCGTCCTGCTTCAAAAATTTAAGAGCATGATTTACGTGCTTGATATCAGCCTGTCGACTAAATGGAGGATTCATTACAACCCGGTCATAGACTGGAGTGGGCTCAACAGTGAGGAAATCAACTGGTTTCCCAATACCTGACAGGCGCAAATTCAGCGCATGCAGCGCGTCATTGTTGGCTGGCATCAGTTCATACATATCAATCATCACATCTGCTGCTGCGCTATGAGCGGCTTTAGCAATTGCTCCTTGCCCTGCACTGGGCTCAAGAACACGCATGCCATCCCGAATATCTGCCAAATGAATTACATGCCTGACAACTTCTGGCGGAGTAGGGAAGAACTCAAAATCATCTTTGGGAACCACGACATCACCGGTAAGGATGATTTGCTCAATGCGATCGGATGCGTCGATATCGAACACATGAGCTTTCGCCTTTCTATTCCATTTTCCGCCTGCCGCCTCAATCACCTTGTTAGTGCGGGTGTAGAGGTTTCGGTCAAGTTGTCCGGTGAGAATTAAATTATTACCTTCACACTGACAGGCGCTGAGGACGTTCAATACTTCTTTATCTACGCGCATTTGTTTTCCTTTTTTAACGAGCTGTTACGATGTCTTTAGATTTGCGATGTCCGCGACGACTACTGCGCGTTTCTTCTTGCCATGACTGCGCGTCGTCTAATGCTGTATCACCGTCGAACACTTTGTTTTTCGGGTCGTTCTTGGCGATGACTTTCGGGCGCTTTTCATCCATTGCATGGAAAATCCAGCTGGTAGGCGTCTCATCAATAACCCGGCCACCAATCATCCACCCGGTTGCTTTAGCGTGTATAGCCATGCTCACCTCACTTAATGATGTGTGTTGCTTCTTTGCGAACCTTGCGGAATCCCGCGCTGTAGATAGCCACAGCTGGCAGACATACAGCACCGCCCTCATTCCGATCGCGAAGAGAAGGAAGGGTGGTTGCTTTGGCTACGTTTAAGCTGCAACCAGACAGCGCACGAGCAACCTTCTTCTCAAAGCGCGACTCGTTCATTGCTTCAGCTGCTTTCTTTGCGTTGTAAGCAGCCATACGGCGTTGATTTCTGTTCATGCAGACACCTCTTTGGCACGACGCATATCGTCCAGCTTCAGCCAGACGCGGATTGAAACCGGGCGATCACTGGGCAGGCACTTAACCATCAGAGGCATTTCCTCCTGCAGGTCACTGAAAAGGTTGCGCCAGCCGTTGCGAGCATAACGACCTGCACGCTGACGGTATTCACTACGCATTGCTTTAAATTGCTGCTTGTTCATGGGTATTCCTCAATGAGTGCTTGGGTGTTGATGTGTGGTGCGGCCACTTATGAGTCGTCGCTTTGGTGAGCCGCAACCTAACCAACAAGCTTCTTCATTCCATCAACCCGAAGCACTCGCCTCGGCCTGTGTATTCACAGGGTCATATTTTTAAAGAGCTGATATCCGTTTCGTACTGCGCCAGCGTCCTGCTGATGGGATTTAATTTAAGACAACTTAAATTTATGGTCAAGCAGGATTTTAAAGAAAACTTTAATTATTTTAAGTGAGTGATGAGAATCAATAACTTAGGAAGGGGGTATTTAAGGTGGGGATAATAAAAAACCCGCACAATGGCGGGTTGGATTTGTGATCACGATCTTCTTTTTCTGTACCTTCGATGCTCAACCATCGTGCCGATTATCCTTATGGGCACCTGGTCAGATCGCATAGTGGGGTAGTCTTCGTTTAATGGAACCAGCTCGAAAACGTCCTGACCATCAATGACTCCCCTTGGGCGGTATTTTTTAAACAGAGCTTCTTCTTCTCCGTTTTTTGCCACGACGAAATCGCCTGGCAGCGGAGCCACTTCTGGATCAATTACCACCGCATCCCCTTCACGGAACTCCGGCTTCATTGAGTCGCCCTTGATAATCAAGGTAAATGCTGAGTCTGATAAGTCCATATTAGTTTGCAGAAACTCTATATCTCCCTCTATAGAACGAATGGTGCATTCTGCCGTCCAGTATCCAGCCTGTACGTAACTGATGATAGGGACTGCGCGGAAGTCCACCGTTGCAGGGGCGACGTTGCTTTCGGAACCATCTCCGTTATGCAGGTAAGAAGGTGCGCACCCCAGCGCGTCCGACAGGCGAAGCAGGTTATCACCCCGTGGTGCGGTCTCGTCCTTCTCCCACTGAGAGATAGCGACATGAGATACACCAACTCTGGATGCTAAATCCTTTTGCGTCAACCTGAGCTCTTTGCGTCTCGCACGTATGCGATCGCCGATCGTTTGCATATTCATAGTTAAGACATCTTAAATCTGGTTGACTTAAGTTTCCTTTAGATAGATAATTTAAGTGTTCTTTAATTTCGGAGCGAGTCCATGTACAAGAAAGATGTAATAGACCACTTCGGAACACAGCGCGCGGTAGCCAGGGCATTAGGGTTAACCGATGCCGCTGTATCTCAGTGGAAGGAAGTTATTCCTGAGAAAGACGCCTACCGATTGGAAATCGTCACCGCTGGCGTTCTGAAGTATCAGGGCACTATCTACCGCCCTGCTGCATAAGCAAGACCGTTTGCCTTATTGCTCTTTAATAACCTGACCTCCCTCGGAATACCAGGGAATCATTAAGTGGCGAACCCCCACGGTTTGCTCACATATCAACTCATTCAATACGGAAATTATCCAAGATGGACACGACAACAGCCCGCAACAAAGCGCGCGCAATTGAAAGCAAATTACTTAACAAGATCGCAATCCGTGGCGTCACCAACGTAGCGGAAGCGGTAGGGATAGATAAATCGCAGATTTCCAGGTGGAAGGAATCACTGATACCTCGCATGTCGATGCTTCTGGCAGTTCTGGAGTGGGGCATAGAGGACGAGGAGTTAGCGGTGCTGGCTAAGCAAGTAGCGCGGTTACTCACAAAGCAAAAAGCCCCAACTGCTGGAACAGTTGAGGCTTCTCAAATAACCATCGAATTTTGAACCAATTCAACGAGGTAATTATACATGAGAAACCACACTGCTGGGAATCATTTATCCCACAAAAACCTTGCTCGTCTCGACTTCATCCGCTCTATCAATCCGGTCGTTGCTGAGAAGCTGAAAGGCATGCTGCAGGACCACAAAGCGAAGGAGAAGGGCAAATGAGTGTCGTTAGTCGTTTATCCGATTACAGGCCTTCTACGGAGGCCGTGGAGCGTAAAGTGGCGAGCCTTGATGATGGATACATGCGCATCGCTACCAGCATCAGCAAGCTCAAACCAAAGCTCAAAATGGCAGGACGCGAACATCAGGTTTTCGATGCGGTTATCTACTGCACATTTGGCTGGAATAAGTCAGAGGATCGGGTAACCAATACCTATCTGGCGGAAGTGACCGACCTCGATGATTCTGATGTTGCGGCAGCCCTTAAAGTTCTGGCTGAGCGACGCATCATAAACCTCAGAAAATCAGGCGGTTTAAAGCTGGTAAGCGTTAACGTAAAGCTTGATGAATGGCAGCTTTTCAAGACAGTAAAAACTACCCAGAAAAAGTTGGGTGGTTCCGCCCAAAAAGTTGGGCAAAAAAGAGTTTCAGGTTGGGCGAAATCACCCGACACCCTAAACAGTCTTACCAAAGACAATAATAAAACCCCCCATACCCCCCAAGGGGGCGTTTCTGAGTCTGCTCAGGAATGTCTGGATTATTACAACGAACTGACTTCCAGTCGTTGCTCTGCAACAGCGCCTTTTGAAAAAGCGCTTACCACGGTCAAGGCTAAAGGCGTTTGCTTCAGCGTTGATGAGGTCAAGCTGGTAACGCGCTGGGCAGTATCGGTCTGGAAGCACAAGCCATCGACAAACAACTTGTGCCGGATGACCCGGTTCGATGGTTATCTGTCAGACGCTCTGAAGTGGGAAGAGGGAGCAGATCGCAACCCGGTGCCCTGTCCGCATGAGCAACTGGTCAGCCTCTGGAATAGCAAGTTTCCTGAAAGAGCAGTTGAGCTTCATGAGTGGAACAAATCTCGCCCGGCTTATCAGGGGCTTGAGCGAATCTGGAACGGCAAGACCAATCAGGGCGCATGGCGTGAGGTTAAGCATATCGACACCATCTTCAAGCTGATCCGCAAATCCACGCTGGCAGACAGCCTTCAGGAAAAGTACTGGCTGACGCTCGACTGGATACTCGACAACAAAAACTGGGCAAAGGTTTACGAGCAGGTGCGTCGTGAATACAAGGCTGCAACACAGGGAGCAACAGCATGACTAAATTCGCAGACATGTATGTAGAACAAAGCGTTATCGGTTCCCTCCTGATAGCTACGCTGGTTGAGGATTTACAGGATAGCGCAATGGATGCCATTGAGAACCTGCAGGAAGATGATTTCACCAGTGCGGCTCACCGGATTGCCATTCGTGGGATAAAGCGGCTTCATGCATCAGGCTCGAAAATAGACTTGCTGACATTGAGCGCTGACCTCGAGCAGACTGGAGAAATTGAGATTGCAGGCGGCTTTGGATACCTGGCGGAAGTATCAAAAAACACTCCGTCAGCGCGCAACCTTCCGGCATATGTCAGCAAACTGAAAGAGCTTTCTCTCGGGCGCCGTGTTGCGTCAGCCCTGAATAATGGGATGGCAAAGCTGAATCAGCCTGGAGTGCAGCCACTGGCGGATATTATCGGCACCATTCAGTCAGAAATTGGCGCGATAGAGACGCAGCAGGATTCAGGAACGCGGCACATCATGGACGGCATTAACATCTCGATTAATGAGATTGAGTCGATCATCAACGGTGACATCTGGAAGCACCGCACGCAGCTGGGGATGCAAACTATCGATGACGCTTTTGGTGGGTTTAATAATACTGACTTCATCGTAGTTGGTGGCAGGCCTGGCATGGGCAAAACCATGTTCAGCACCACTGTTACAGAGTGCGTGGCTCTGCATAGCAAAAAGCCAGTTCTGTTCTTTAGCCTTGAAATGCCCATCGAGCAAATCTCGCAGCGCATAGCCTATCATCGCGCCCGAATCAGCAAAGAGCAGCTTCTCAACGAAGAGAACAAAGCGGTTTGTGATGCAGCGTGGGGCAAGCTGAGTAACGCAATGTGTGAATTCCAGCAGGCGCCGATTCACATCAACGATAAAACAGCCCTGAGCGTTCATCAGATTCGTGCAGAGGCCCGGCGTATGCATAAGCAGACCGGCGGTCTCGGCGTGATTATCGTGGACTATCTGCAGAAGATGAAAATGACCAATCCGGAGAACATGAACCAGTCTGTCGGGGAGATCGCCACCGGTCTGAAGAACCTGGCTAAAGAACTTCGGTGCCCGGTAATTGCTCTGGCCCAGCTTAACCGAAACCTTGAGCAGCGAGCCAATAAACGGCCTGTGAATGCCGACCTGCGCGAATCAGGTGTAATCGAGCAGGAAGCAGATGTGATTTTCATGGTTTACAAGGACGAAAAGTACAACCCGCAGACTGAGATGAAAGGCGTCACTGAAATCATCTGCACCAAGTCTCGTCACGTTCCCGGCGCGGAAAAGGCTTACTACTTCAGCAGCGCATTGTCAGGACTGGACCCACTGGATATTCGTCAACTTAAACGAGAAGGATATGAGCATGAGCTTGAGTGCTAAACCGCAGGAACAAGTCGCATTAGAGATAGTCCTGCCAGTGCTTGTACAGCAAGAGAAGGCGTCCGGCAAGCATCAGGAAGGAGAGTGAGATGGGTAACGGATGCGAACGCTGTGTGGTTGGAATGATCGGGGCCAAAACAATCTTCGATGGAGATTGGGAAGGTGCATCCGCCGATTTTAAGAAAGTGATAGAGCATTGGAACGAGAAGACTAAGCGTTTTGCTGTTCCGCACCCCGGGTTCGCTAATAAATTCAACTACTGTCCACGGTGTGGGCGCGAAGTTAAGGAAAAACCATGACAAGCAACGATGAGCTGGAAAGGGAGCAGGAAATGGATAAGTTCGAAGCTTGGTTTCTTACGTTCCGCAAGGACTGGCGAAAAGAAGAAATTCATCGGGTAAAAATGCACAAAGGGTACGGCTACGGCGGAGGCTATATGCAGGCGCTCTGGAGTGGCTGGCTTGCCCGCAGCAAACAGGAGCAGAGCGATGGAGAAACAGACATTCTTTCTCAGAAATGAACAGATACGCCGGAACCTAATAGACGCAATCAATAAACTCCCCCTCGACGAACACCACCCCCTCACAGTACGCATCACCGATTTTGACCGCTCTCTCCTGCAAAACTCCCTGTTTCACGCGCTCTGTGGAGACGTGGCAAAACAGGCTATTTGGCTGGAGAAAACGCGCACGCCGGTGCAGTGGAAAATGCTGTTTGTATCAGGCCATGCGGTAGCTACCGGACTGGGTGCTGATGTTGTGCCCGGGCTGGAGGGTGAATTCTGCAATATCAGGGAATCGACGGCAAAAATGGGCATAAAACGGATGGCGAGCCTCATTGAGTATTCGACAGCCTGGGCAGTTGGCAACGGCGTACAGCTGCGTGAGGTTCGGTACAGCAACGACTATTACGGAAGAGCAGCATGAGAGCGCCAGTACCTTACAGCAAAGATGAAGTTGCATACATCCGGCGCGTTGCCGGGAAAGTTCCGGTTGAGGTTATTGCCCGTCAGCTGAACCGGACTGTGAAAAACGTCCGGGGCTGGGCATATCGCCGCCAGATAAAACTACGCGTTCCTGATTCGATTTTGAGCCGCTACTGGCAGAGCGAAAATAACAACGGGAGTGAGTCATGAAATACACAAAACATTCACCGCAGGAATGCAGCCGCGTTAAGCAGCTACGGCAGCAAGGTCTGAGCTTTCAGATAATCAGCGAGCGCGTGGGTTATAACTCTGACCAGCTGCGCTACATGGAAAGCAGAGCGAGATTTACGGAGAGCCGACAGAAATGACTGACAACGTGAATCACCCATCTCATTACACAACAGGCGGCATCGAGTGCATCGACGCTATGAAAGCCAGCATGAACAGTGAAGCCTTTTGCGGATATCTGAAAGGCAATATCCAAAAATACCTGTGGCGCTACGAAAAGAAGCTGGCACCGGCGGAAGACCTGAAGAAAGCGCGCTGGTATCTCGACAGGTTGATAACGGAGGTCGAGACATGCGGCAAAGAGTGAGCATTACACAGAAAAGTCTAGATAACCTGATATTCCGCACTACCCGCCGCACCTCCCGCAAGAAACCAATTCCAACCGCCAGCCAGATAACCACGTTTGATTACGTAGGCGTCCTGCTGCGAGCGAAATGGGATCGTATGAGGACGGCTCGATGAGTGAACCAGTAGAACCACATTGCGCAGATTGCGGGTTGCCGCTGTCACCAGACGAGACATTCGTATGCAGTGACTGCTGTGCTTTCTACACGATATTCAGAGACCCGAACGGATATATGGCAGGAGACGATGATGAGTAATTTGCGGAAAGAAGCTCGCGGAAGAGAGTGCCAGATACGGATTCCCGGTTATTGCAACCACAACCCTGAAACATCATGTCTTGCGCATCTTCGACTGGCTGGCACATGTGGAACCGGAATTAAACCGCATGACCTGCTTGGAGCGATTGCCTGCAACTGCTGTCACGATATTGTCGATGGTCGTGTAAATACCAGCTACAGCCGTGAAGAGCTTTCCCTGATGCATGCTGAGGGTGTTTTAAGGACGCAGGTAATCTGGCTGAAGGAGGGGCTTGTAAAAATATGAACCAGTATCGGATATCGTTGCCCTGGCCGCCCGGAAATAACCACCTCTTCTCAGTATTTCGCGGGCGAAAGATAAAAAGCAAAAAGGGAAGGGAATACACCGCAGCAGTAACTCAGCAAATCACCGAAGCAAATCAGCAATTCAAACTGGCCGGAAGGCTGAAAGTAAAAATCCTCGCATATCCACCTACACGCGCCCGGCGTGACCTCGACAACCTCTTCAAAGCACCTCTCGACTCGCTCACACATGCAGGCGTCATCGCTGACGACAGCCTGATTGATGACGTGCGCATGGTTCGCTGCGAAGTGGTGAAGGGCGGACGGCTGGAAGTGGTTATCACTGAGTTGGAGGAAGCATGACCGAATACCTCAAAGAGAAGTGGCTGAAGCTTCGCATCATGAAAATGCGCGGCATGTATGAAATCTATTACCGCATATTGCGCAACACAGCGAAAATCATGGGGGCCAAGCATGCACGCTGAAGCACTGACTCAGTTAGCACAGGTTATGCGCAAATCCGACCTGAAGAAGCGATATCTCAAGCCCGTAAAGCTAATCACCCCTTTGCAATCCGCATGGGTGCGTTGCCTGCTTGATGTATGGGGCGAGAAGTACGGTGGCAATGTTGGTCCAGATGGCGGAAAGTCGAGCGTGATAGGGCGCCTGATGATACGTAAAGAATGGAACGACAGGGAATCAGAGCGGATTATGGATGTGGTAAATAATCTTCATAAGCAGGGATATCGCGGAGATGAGCTGTTCATCAAAGCGAAGCAGCTCATTAACCCGCAGCACTCAGTAAGCAATCTTCTCGACCGCGCCAACGAGCAGGAAGATGCTGACCTGGTTGAATCTGTCATCTGTAGCACATTCGCACCTGATAACCCGATTCGCCATGTAGCCATTAAATACTACTGCGAGCGCAAATGCGCGCAAGACATTGCGTATGAGCTTTCTCGACTGACTGGCATTCATGTTGAATCTAGCAGGAAGCGAATCAGATGGTGTCGGGAATTGCTTGAGGCATCCGTATATCACGCGATAATGCGCGAACTGAATGGGATAAATCACAAAATTGCAGCTTAAATGCAAAAAGATGCAAAAATAATTTGAAAACGAGACGAGCACCTGGTACATTTCTGATATGCTCGTGACAGAAGTCGTTGAGCAACAGAATCTAAGCCCTGACCTAGCCGTCGGGGCTTTTTTATTTCTGCACAGCAGGTAAGCTGCCTGACGTGGGATCGCATTGCGATGTACTCGTGTTGTGAAACAGGCGGCTTTCCGTTGTGGTGAATAACAACATATAAAACCCTGTGACTGACGAATCAGGTAGTTACCGCTTTTGCGTCAGGGTATCAATTTCAGAGGTCGCCATTGGCGGCCTTTTTTCGTTTTTGCGCACGGCGAATCCCTTACCACACTTCTCGTGATCCCTTTTCGTCGATGCGCATTTTCTTTACAGCAATCAGCCGGAGACCTCTGGCATCGCCGGAGACGGCTTATGGCAATTGATTTAAACAGCGACTTCCTCATCGGTGCTGGCAGCTCCCTAGCTACAGCATTAGCCGGGGGTATGGCATTCCTGCGCTACTGGGCCAGCAATAAAGCCAGCAACGCAAATGACAGCGCCCGGGTCAACATGCTGCAGTACCAGATGGAAGAACTGAAGAACGCAAAGGCGGAGAACAAAGAACTCCGTGAAGAGATAGAGCAGCGCGACGAAACCATCAGGCAATACTGGCAGGAGATATCCGAGACCAGGGCAACCCTGAAGGTAATTCAAAGTTCCCAAAAGCACCTGGAAGAGCAGAACACATTGCTCAAAGAGCAGGTGAAGGAGCTTACCCAATCGAACATCAACCTCGTGAGCCAGATCGCCGAGCTTCGCGAATCCATGAGGGTTCCAAGATGATTAAGAACAGAGCAGGTGAGACGGTTGTAACGTGGCAGATGGTCGCGGTTGTAGCCCTCACATCCTTTGCCATCTATCTCGGTGGCGTTTCATCCGGTTATTTCATGTTCCGCGCTGAGTACCTGAAAAAGGCTGAGCAGCGAGACAAAGTGGTTAACGAGATTAAGCATAAGGTTGACCAGCTTCCTCAGCAAACCGCTACGGAAGTGAAAGAAGCGGTTAGGGAGGAAAGCAAGTGAGCCAGATTATCCAGATACTTTCGTACGAGGAAGGCTATCGTGAGAAGCCATATGTGGACTCGGAAGGCTATCCGACTGTCGCGTGTGGCATCAAGATCGGGCCAAAGGGCGCCAGCCTGAGCAACTACACCTTCACGGTTCCACGCAAAGTGGGCGATGTGTGGCTTCAGCAGTTTGTCGATTCCACGATTAACCAGTGCCGCACCAACCCGGCCATTTACGCTGCTTTACAGCAATGCAACCCGGCACGGGCAGACATTCTTTACTCGATGGGGTATCAGCTTGGCGTTGCAGGTCTGGCAGGCTTCAAAAACACGCTGGTCATGATTTCCAATGGCGATTTCGAAGCAGCAGCTAATGGCATGCTTAACAGTAAATGGGCCAAGCAAACGCCTAACCGCGCCCGCCGCCACGCTGCGGTTATGCGCTCCGGTGATTACGATGTGTATAAGGGGCTGATATGAGCATCCTGATATTTATCGGCGTCGTGGCATCTGTCATCGTGGCTGCTCTACTCATACGCAAATACACATCAGTCGAGTTTGTCAGCCATGCCAGGCTGCTGTTTCGCGCCTGGTCAGTATGGCTTGGCGGCATCGGTACAGCGCTTGGTGTCTATCTGGCATCGGCACCTGATGCGATCATTACGGTGTGGAACATGCTTCCGCCTGACCTGAAGTCCATGCTGCCGGTAAACATCGCGCAGTACGTGAGCTATCTGCTGATTGCGCTGGGTATCGTTTCCCAGTTCATCCGGCAGAAACGCCTGGTTGAGAAGAAGCAGCAACTGGACGCGCAGCCATGAATACTCTCGTTAACCTGTTCGCCGGCGGCTGGAATTACATTCTGGCCGGTCTGGCTGTTGTTGCTGCGGTTCTCGCCAGTTATTTCGGTGGCAAGAAGGTAGCAAAAACTGAGACTCAGGCAAAAGCTGATGTGGCTGAAGCTGAGAGGGTACAACGTCAGGCAGAGGCTAAATCAGATGTGGAATCCCACAACATCCAGACCGCTAAAGAGGTTCAGCAGGATAACGCTTCTCTCAGTGATGACGCTGCTCGGGAGCGCATGCGCAGCTCAAAATACAATGCCCCGGACTGAATACATCACAGTCGATTCCAGTTGCACACTCTTTAGCCCCATTCACACCCACGGCAACGACGCAGATGTCATGGATATTCGCACCGTAAGGGCGATCAATACCCATAACGACCTGTGGGACAAGCTGTGCAGTAAGTAGTGACAAACCCCAAGAAGATTCACGATCAGTAACAGAGCAACATCAGCCTCGCTATGCGGGGCTTTTTTGTATCCGCGGTAAATCCCCGCGCCATGCCCGGCGCATTTAACAACACAGAGCCTTTCAGGAATCAGCCTCGGAGATAACCGTTATAAGCGGCGGCTTCTCTGTGGGCGGTTATCTGGGCAACGAGGCTTATTCACTAAAAGGTAAGACGCAATGAATATCGTCCCATTGAACTACAAAGGCGAAGCTGTCCGCTTTAATACTGACGGATGGATAAACGCTACCGATATTGCAGCTCGCTTCGGTAAGCGGCTCGATCATTGGCTATCCAATGCAGAGACGCTGGAATATGTGAGAGCCTTGGATGAGGTTTATTCAGGTTCGCCATCTGAAATTCTACATACCCGTGATTCCGGGTATGTAAAAACCAGTAAGGCACGCAAGGACAGAGGTGGTGGTACATGGCTGCATCCAAAGCTTTCGGTTGCCTTTGCACGATGGTGCGATCCTAAATTCTCTGTCTGGTGCGACTTGCATATTGATAGCCTGCTTCGTGGAGAGTTGACTGAGCAACAGAAGTTTGAGCAAGCCTGCCGCATTCGCGATGACCGGAAATCAAAAGCCAGTAACGGGGCAAGAGAGATGGCTCGCTGGCGATGGGATAAGCCAGCTATTGAGGCCAATGTCGAATTCTGGCGCGAACAGCTTCAGTTGACGCTGGACATTGCCAGTTAATGGGCGGCGCAAAACTGCGTTATCGAAAATATCAATGAGTTATTGAGAGCCTATTTCACAACGGCTCTTTGTCCGCTGCTGGACGTGCGCCTGAACTACCTCCTACACTTTGTAACGTGTCTCATAAAAAAGGAGGATTCATGTCTGAGCGTCCGGTCGAAGGAGATCACCCTGACTATGACCCTAAACCAGTCTCGCCTAATCCAGATGAAAAAGGTGAAGGTAAAGACGATCCACATAAAGCACCTGAGTCAGGAGATAAATTCTGAATCATGCTAAGCCGCCTCCGGGCGGTTTTTTTATTGGAGCTAACATGTCCGAGCCACGTATCTATAACAGTCGCTGGGACAAAGCCAGGCTGTCATTTCTGAAAGCACATCCTCTCTGCATCATGTGTCACCGGCAACACAGAGCGGTCCCGGCTACTGTCGTGGATCACATTAAGCCGCACCGGCTGAAAGAAGCGCTGAACGGCGGCACTCAGGAAGAGATAGCGAAAGCGCAGAAACTCTTCTGGGATAAGAGCAACTGGCAACCCCTCTGTAAACAGCACCACGACTCCACCAAGCAACGCGAAGAGAAACGCGGTCACGTGATTGGGTGTGATGAGGACGGGCTGCCACTCGACCCACAGGCGCACTGGCGCAGGCGATAAGCCATGGAATCCACGGGGAGGGGAGGGTAAAGACTTCAGGGGCAACCGCCTTCCTGACCGCCCGCCCCCCTTTTTATGCACAACCGCGAATTGAAAAGTTTTTTCCGGGAGGTTAAATAATGGCCGGAAGACGTCCAAAACCTACCCATCTGAAAGTTGTAACCGGCAATCCGGGCAAACGTGCTCTGAATAAAAAGGAGCCAAAACCAACCCGTGAGATACCCAGCCCGCCATCGCATTTAACCGACGAAGGAAAGACTGCCTGGGGGCGCCTGAGCGTTCTGCTTGATGGCATGGGCGTCCTGACCGTTGCCGATGCGTTTGCGCTCGAAAGGTTATGTGACGTGTATGCCGAAATCCTGCAGCTACGTGAAGACGTTGAAGCGGAAGGGCGCACGTACAAAACACAGACTGCTCAGGGTGACACGCTCACGAAAGCAAACCCATCGGTTGCCATGCTGGCGGATGCCGATCGTCGTTTCAAAAGTTACCTGGTGGAGTTCGGCCTGACACCGGCTGCCCGGTCAAAGGTGAATGTGAATGGTGGAGAAAAAGAAGAAGACCCGCTCAACCAGTTCTTCGGTTGATCCTGCAACACAGTATGCAATGGACGTCACCAGCGGAAAGACTCTGGCTGGTCCGGACATTCGCGCAGCCTGTGTACGCCATCTGCGTGATCTGGAGCATGGCCCTGCACGAGGCCTGTTCTGGGATGTGGCCGCTGTAACCCGCGTTATCGACTTCTTTGCTCAGGTGCTGAAACTTAACGGCGGCGAGCATGAGGGTAAACCCTTCATTCTGCTGCCATGGCAGTGCTTTATCGTCGGTTCCCTGTTTGGCTGGAAATCTGCTGACGGTACACGCCGCTTTCGCATGAGTTATATCGAGTCAGGCAAAGGCTCAGGTAAATCACCGTTGGCCGGTGGCGTTGGCCTTTACCTGCTGATGGCGGACAAGGAGCCACGCGCTGAGGTTTACGCTGCAGCTACAAAAAAAGACCAGGCAATGATCCTGTTCCGCGATGCGGTAACGATGGTTGACCAGTCGCCCGCGCTGGCGCAGCGCATCACGAAATCCGGTACCGGCCTGAACGTCTGGAACCTCGCTTTCCTGCAGACCGGCTCTTTCTTTAAGCCGATCAGCTCCGATGATGGACAGTCCGGTCCGCGACCGCACGGCGCCCTGATTGATGAGGTACACGAGCATAAAACCAACGCCGTAGTGGAAATGATGCGTGCCGGCACCAAAGGCCGCCGCCAGGCGCTGATGTTCCTCATCACCAACAGCGGGCACGATAAAACCAGCGTCTGCTACGAGTATCACGAATACGGACGCAAGGTTGCTGCCGGCGACCTGGACGATGACAGTTTTTTCAGCTTCATATGTTCCCTGGATGAGGGCGATGACCCGTTTAAGGATGAATCCTGCTGGGGCAAGGCCAACCCTTCTCTGGGTCATACGTTCACTGATAAGTACCTGCGTGAACAGGTAACACAGGCGCGTGGTATGCCATCGAAAGAGAGCATTGTCCGGCGCCTGAATTTCTGTCAGTGGGTGGAATCAGCCGATCCCTGGGTGGACAGTAACACATGGATGGGCTGCGAGAAGGAGTTTGACCCGGATGAACTGGCGGGCGAAGAGTGCTACGGCGGGCTTGACCTGTCCGGATCGCGTGACCTTACCGCGCTGGCGCTTTACTTTCCGAAAACCAAAAAGCTTCTGGTCGAATTCTGGACCCCGAAAGACTCACTGCTTGAGCGAGCCAAAACCGACCACGTTCCTTATGACGCCTGGTTGCGCAATGGCTATATTCACGCACCGCCAGGCAAAGCGGTTAATTATGGCTTTGTGGCTTCCCGCATTGGCGAACTGGCGGCGAAATACAACATAAAATGTATCGCGTTTGACCAGTACCGCATCAAGTATCTGGAACCAGAACTCGAAAACGAGTCTGTGAGTGTTGATCTGATACCACACGGACAGGGCTTCTATAAGGCTCAGGAATCCGGCCTGTGGATGCCGCGCTCCATCGAGCTGTTTGAAGAGCACCTGAATAATCAGGAGCTGGTTATCCGCACCAATCCCTGCCTGCGCTGGAACGCAGCCTCAGCAGTGCTTGAAGCTGACCAGAAGGACAACCGTATTTTTGCCAAAAAGAAAAGCACCGGCCGCATCGATGGCGTGGTGGCGGCTGCTATGGCGATCGGGGCGGCAGAAGATGCCGTGCTGGTTGAAACCGGCGATCCCGACGACTTTTTTGATGACCCGATCATGGTAGGTATCTGATGGAGACAAATAAACAGCCTGGCCGGGTGAAGAGTGCTCTGCTTAACTGGCTGGGCGTCCCGATAAGCCTGACCAACGGTGAATTTTTTCAGGAATGGTTCGGCACAAGCAGTAGCGGAAAGGTAGTGACCGCCGATAAGGCGATCGCGCTTTCTGCTGTATGGGCGTGTGTGCGGCTGTTGAGCGAGTCCGTATCCACGCTGCCGCTTAAGGTTTACCAGCGCGCGCCGGATGGTTCACGCAAACTCGCACAGAGCCATCCGGCTTATCAGCTCTTGTGTCGCCGCCCAAACACAGAAATGACGCCATCCCGCTTTATGTTGATGGTGGTGGCCAGTATTTGTCTGCGCGGTAACGCTTTCGTTGAAAAGAAGATGATTGGTAACAAGCTGGTGTCGCTGGTACCCCTGCTTCCGCAGTGCATGGTTGTGAAGCGCCTGGACAGCGGCGAGCTGGAGTATACCTATACCGAAAAAGGTCAGAAGCGGGTCATTCCGGTTAAGAATATAATGCACATCCGTGGCTTTGGTCTCGATGGCGTATGCGGAATGATGCCGATGCAGGTTGGCCGGGATGTTTTCGGTTCCGCGATGGCGGTGGAAGAATCTGCCGCGAAAATCTTCGAAAATGGTCTGCAAAGTTCCGGTTATTTCGCCTCGAAAAATACTCTAACCAAAGAGCAGCGTGAGCGACTGCGCCGCAACCTGAGCGCGTTCGCCGGTTCGAAAAATGCCGGTAAAGTGATGGTGCTGGAGGCGGATTTAAGTTATCAGAATATCACTATGAACCCGGAAGCGGCGCAGATGCTGGAGTCGCGCGCATTCAGTATTGAAGAAATATGCCGCTGGTTCCGCGTGCCGCCGTTTATGGTAGGCCATGTTGATAAGCAAAGCAGCTGGGCATCAAGCGTAGAGGGCATGAACCTGCTGTTTCTGACTAACACGCTGCGGCCGATGCTGGTAAATATTGAGCAGGAAATTGCACGCTGTCTTCTTAACGGCGATGAGGATTTATTCGCTGAGTTCTCCGTTGAGGGCCTGCTTCGTGCTGACAGCGCAGGACGTGCAGCCTACTACACAACTGCATTGCAGAACGGCTGGATGTCGCGTAATGATGTGCGTCGCCTGGAGAATCTGCCGCCGATTGAGGGCGGTGATATTTATACCGTTCAGCTGAATCTGACACCGCTTGAGGACTTACGCAAAAACAGCACAGCCGAAAGGGCTAAGCTGCTGCGCGAAGTTCACAATGCCGTTTTCCCTGACATTCCTTTCGAACAATCACCGCTTAAACAGGCGGCTTAGGAGCAACCCCAATGACAGTAAAAAGTCTTCCGGCAGCGCCGGAGGGGCGGCCTTTTGCGCGCGAAAATCGCGATCTGCCGTCCTCTGCAATGGAGCGCTGGAACGGCGGTATTAAAGCCGCACAGAGCGATGAGAACAGTATTTCAGTATTCGATGTTATTGGTGCTGACTGGTACGGAGACGGCGTTACCGCGAGCCGTATCGCAGCCGCGCTCCGCTCGATCGGAGGCGCTGACGTCACTGTAAATATCAATTCGCCAGGTGGCGACATGTTTGAAGGCCTGGCGATTTATAACCTGCTGCGTGAGTACGAAGGCAAGGTAACAGTGAAGGTGCTGGGTCTTGCTGCCTCTGCAGCGTCGATTATCGCGATGGCCGGCGATGAGGTTCAGATCGGGCGTGGTGCCTTCCTGATGATCCACAATTGCTGGGTTTACACGATGGGTAACCGTCACGATCTGGCACAGGTGGCTGCAGATATGGAGCCATTTGATAAAGCCATGAACGACATCTACGGCGCGCGCACAGGGCTTAGTACAGAAGTCATCGAGGCGATGATGAATGCAGAAACCTATATCGGCGGCAGCGATGCGGTTGAGAAGGGCTTCGCAGATCGCCTGCTGTCAGCCGATGAAATTGCAGATGACGACGAAAGTCCTTCCGCTGCGCTGCGCAAGCTTGATGCGTTGCTGGCGAAAACAGATACCCCGCGCTCCGAGTGCAGAAAACTTCTTAAAGCATTAACCGGCAGTAAGCCAGGCGCTGCTGCCAATCCTGAAGGTATGCCGGGCGCTACCGAAGAAATCAACCCTGAAAATATTGCACAACTTGAAAACGCCCTGGCGGCGTTCGGCAAATAAGGAAAAAACATGTCTGAAGTTAACGATTTACTGAAAAAAGTCTCCGCAAAGCTGGAAGAAGTGTCCGGCACCTTCAGCCAGAAGGCCGAAGATGCGCTGAAAGAAGCCAAAAGCTCCGGGCAACTGTCTGCACAGACCAAAGAAGCGGTGGATAAGATCGCAACTGAGTTCAATGCGCTGAACGAAGCGAACAAAACGCTGAAAGCCTCGCTCGGTGAGCTTGAGCAGCATGTTGCTCAGATGCCGCTGGCTAACGCCAAAAAGACTGTCGAAACCGTCGGGCAAACCGTTATCAGCAGCGAAGCGCTTAAAGCCTTTGCGGCGAGCGTTGAAGGCGGTAAGCGTGTGAGCGTGCCGGTGAATGCCGCGCTGCTCTCAACGGGTGTCGCTGATGGTGTGGTTGAGCCTCAGCGTCTGCCGGGCATCGATACCGCGCCAAAACAGCGCCTGTTCATCCGTGATCTGATTGCGCCGGGCCGCACCAGTGCGCCAGCTATCTTCTGGGTGCAGCAGACCGGCTTCACCAATAAGGCCGCAGTAGTGCCGGAAGGTACCACCAAGCCGTACAGCGATATTGACTTCGCCACGCAGATCACGCCGGTAACCACCATCGCCCACATGTTCAAGGCGTCTAAACAGATTCTGGACGACTTCGCACAGCTGCAATCCACCGTGGATGCTGAAATGCGATATGGCCTGAAATATGTCGAAGAGCAGGAAATTCTGTTCGGTGACGGCACCGGCGCGCACCTGAAAGGCATCGTGCCGCAGGCATCCGCCTTCGACGCCGCGTTCACCGTTGAGCAACAGAACGGTATCGACGATTTGCGCCTGGCCATGCTGCAGGCGCAACTGGCGCGATTTCCGGCATCAGGTCACGTTCTGCACTTCATCGACTGGGCGAAGATTGAGCTGACCAAGGATACGCTGGGCCGTTATATCCTGGCGAATCCGTCAGCGCTGACCGGCCCGACGCTGTGGGGACTGCCGGTGGTGGCTACCGAAACCGCTGCTTTCCAGGGCAAATTCCTGACCGGTGCGTTTAACGCCGCCGCGCAGCTTTTCGACCGTGAAGATGCCAACGTGGTTATCTCCACCGAGAACGCCGACGACTTTGAGAAAAACATGATCTCAATTCGCTGCGAAGAGCGCCTGGCGCTGGCCGTTAAACGCCCGGAAGCGTTTATTTACGGCAGCTTCACTGTCCCGGCCCCTGCCGGCGCGTAACCCCCTGAGGGCGGCCTTCGGGCCGCTTTTTCTTTGAGGAGACGACAATGAAGCTGATTGCAATTAAGCCCATCTATGTTGACGGCTCAGTGCGTACTGAGGGAGTTGAGTTCGAAACCCTCGAACAGCACGGGCGCGAGCTCATCAATAAAGGCTATGCCTCGCAGGTAAGTGAGGGTGATCCTGCGGAGCCGCAACCGGAAGGCGATAAGCCGAAATCCAAAGCCAAAAGCAAATAAGGTGATGCCATGTTGCTGACGCTGGAAGAAATTAAAATGCAGTGCCGGCTGGAGAGTGACTTCACAGAAGAAGACAGATTTCTTGAGCTTCTTGCGTTGGCTGCTGAGGCGAAAGCAACGACCTACCTGAACCGGAACCTCTATAAGACCCTGGATGAGATGCCTGCGCTCGATACTGATGGCATGGTGATCACGGAGGATATCCGGCTGGGCCTGTTGATGCTGATTAGCCACTGGTACGAAAACCGCAGCTCCGTGACGGAAATTGAAAAGTCAGAAACGCCGATGGCATTTTACTTTTTGCTTCAGCCGCGGCGCCTGCCTGTTTCGGGATTCTGATTATGCAACTCAATTCTACACGTACCAGCGCGACGTATACGCTGCCCGATCCGGGTGAGCTGAATAAGCGCATTCTGTTGCGTCAGCGCATTGACCTGGCCGCCGCTGATTACGGTGTCGAACCTTCGTATCAGAACGAAAAAATGGTCTGGGCGAAGGTACGGCAGGTGGGCGCCACGACTTATCACGAATCTGTCCAGGCAGACGATAAGATCACCCACTACATGACCATCCGCTACCGCAGGGGCATCACTTCCGATTTCGAAGTGGTTTATGGCAGTAACGTCTACCGCGTAAAACGCCTGCGCGACCTTAACTCAGCCGGCCGCTATCTGTTGCTGGAATGTGAGGCGCTGGGTGCTTTAGATCGCGACGGAGATATGTATGGCTAAGCCGCTTCTGCATGTGGATTTTGATCAGCCTAAAGACCTCGTCTTTAACCGCAGCAAGATGCGAAAGGCATTTATCAAAATCGGTCAGGTGCATATGCGTGATGCGCGACGACTGGTGATGCGCCGGGGACGGTCTGCGCCCGGTGAGTACCCCAGCTACCGTACCGGCAGGCTGGCGCGCTCAATTGGCTATTACGTTCCCCGCGCCTCCAAAAACAGGCCGGGCCTGATGGTGCGAATTGCGCCTAACCAGAAGCGGGGCGAGGGCAACCGCCTTATTGAAGGCGACTTTTATCCCGCCTTTCTGTTTTACGGTGTCAGGCGGGGCGCCAGGCGTAAAAAGAGCCACCACAAAGGCAAATCAGGCGGCAGCGGATGGAAGGTTGCGCCACGTAAAAACTACATGACTGAGGTGCTGGAGTCGCGTAAAGCCTGGACACGTTATGTTCTGAGCCGTGCACTGCGCACCTCACTGCGACCGGAAAGGAAAAAGAAATGAAGCTTTCGCTTGTAATTGCTGCGTTGCGCATGCGTTGCCCGACCTTTGCCGGTAACGTTGCCGGCGCGGCGGAATTTAAGTCCATCCCGGAAACGGGAAAGATGCGCCTGCCAGCCGCTTATGTGGTGCCTACCGAAGATGTTACCGCTGAGCAGAAGTCACTGACCGATTACTGGCAGAACGTCACGGAAGGTTTTGCCGTTATCGTCGTGCTGGACAATACACGCGACGAACGCGGGCAGGCAGCTGGTTATGACGCAGTGCATGACGTGCGGGCTGAAATCTGGAAGGCGTTGCTGGGATGGGAGCCGGACCAAGATGCCGGGCCGGTAGCATATTCAGGTGGCCAGTTGCTGGATATGGACAGGGGGAGACTTTATTACCAGTTTGAGTTCATGTTGACGCGTGAAATCTCTGAAGAAGACACCCGGCAGCAGGACGATCTGGAAACGCTGGACGAACTCAAAACCGTAGCCATCGATATTGACTACATCGATCCGGGTAACGGGCCTGACGGCAATCCTGAACACCACACCGAAATAAAACTCAGCGAGTAAATCATGCTAATCAAACCCAAACGCGGGCGGTCAGTTCCTGACCCTGTCCGGGGCGGTCTGCTGCCTTCAGAAGGCCGGAACGTCGAAGAAAGCACCTACTGGCTCCGCCGCCTTGCGGCCGGGGATATTGAAAAAGTTCTCCCGGCGGAGAAAAAAGCCGGTACGGACACCAAGAAACAAGGCGGTGAATAATGTCAGTCTCTTTTCCGACTATTCCTTCTAACTTGCGGGTGCCGCTTTTCTGGGCCGAAATGGACAACAGCGAAGCAAATACCACTCAGGACAGCGGTCCGGCGCTCCTGATTGGCCTGGCTAACACCGGCAGCTCAATTCCTACAAACCAGCTCACTATCATGCCGTCAGCCTCGCTGGCAGGCAAAGTTACGGGCCGGGGCAGCCAGCTTGCCCGCATGGTTGCGAAGTATCGCGCCATCGACCCGTTTGGCGAGCTGTGGGTGATTGCTGTTGACGAGCCGGAAGGCGAAGCCGCAACTGCCACCGTGACCATCACCGGCACTGCGCAGGCATCCGGCACGCTGAGCCTGTATGTCAGCTCAACACGCGTCCAGGCTGCTGTGGTAACCGGAGACGCACCGGAGGCTGTGGCCTCAACCTTAGCCGCTGCCATTAATGCGAATGCAGATCTGCCGGTAACGGCAACTGCCGCCGCCGGCGCCGTGACCCTGACCGCACGACACAAAGGGCTTACCGGCAATGATATCCCGCTGATGATGAATTATTACGGCACCGTGGGCGGAGAGACCATGCCGGATGGCGTGAGCGTGGCAATCACAGCTATGTCGGGCGGGACCGGTGCGCCTGACCTGTCAGACACCGTTGCCGCGATGGGTGATGAGCCGTTCGACTTTATTGGCTCGCCTTTCAGCGACTCAGCGTCACTGGCTACCCTTGCGCTGGAGATGAACGATTCTTCGGGGCGCTGGAGTTACGCACGTCAGCTTTACGGCCACGTTTACACCGCGAAGATCGGCACGCTGTCCGATCTGGTGTCATTCGGCGACACGATGAATAACCAGCACATCACCGTAGCCGGCTATGAAACTGGCGTTCAGACATCAGCGGATGAGCTTGTAGCGCTGCGCACGGCCCGTAATGCGGTGTTTATCCGCAACGACCCGGCGCGCCCGACGCAGACCGGTGAACTGACCGGCGCATTACCCGCACCGGCAGGCAGCCGCTTTACGCTGACCGAGCAGCAGTCACTGCTGATGCATGGCATTGCCACGGCCTATGCCGAAGGCGGTACGCTGCGCATTCAGCGCGATATCACCACTTATAAACAGAATGCCTACGGCGTGGCCGATAACAGCTACCTGGACAGCGAGACTCTGCATACCAGTGCATATGTTATCCGTCAGCTGAAAAGCATCATCACCAGTAAATATCCGCGTCACAAGCTGGCAAATGACGGCACCCGTTTTGGTTCCGGTCAGGCCATCGTGACGCCGGCCGTGCTGAAAGGTGAGATGTGTGCGAGTTACCGCACCATGGAGCGGGCGGGTATCGTAGAGAACTTTGACCTGTTCAAAAAGTACCTGGTTGTGGAGCGTAATGCTTCCGACCCAAACCGCGTGGATGTGCTCTTCCCGCCTGACTACGTCAACCAGCTGCGCGTCTTTGCGCTGCTTAACCAGTTCCGTCTGCAGTACGCCGAGGAGAGCGAATAATGGCTAAGATTGCGGGTACCTGTTATTTCAAAATTGACGGTCTGCAGCTTTCGCTGACCGGTGGCATTGAGGTGCCGATGAACACGCGGGTTAATGATGACGTTATTGGTCTGGATGGCTCGGTGGATCGCAAAGAAACTCACCGGGCGCCCTACACCAAAGGCACCCTGAAAGTGCCGAAAGATTTCCCGGTCGATAAAATCACTAACTCTGACAACATGACTATCACCTCTGAACTGGCTAACGGTCAGGTTTACGTATTGTCAGAAGCGTGGCTTTTCGGTGAGGCCAACCACAACGCCGAAGAGGGCACGGTTGATGTTGAATTCCACGGCTCAGAAGGATTCTACCAGTGAGTGAACTGCAACTTTCAAAACCCATCCAGGCGCATGGCGAGACTGTTCATGTGCTGGAGCTGCGTGAACCATCATTTGATGAAATCGAGCAGATTGGCTTTCCGTTCACTATTGGCAACGAAGGCAATATCAAAATCGATAGCTCGGTGTCGCTTCGTTATATTCCTGTACTGGCAGGCATTCCGCGTTCGTCAGCCAGTCAGATGGCAAAGATTGACATCTTCAAAGCGTCAATGACCATCCTGGGTTTTTTTACCGGCTCGGGAGCGGCCGCAATCTCCGCCGGCGACTCTACAACGTAGCCCACTTCTGGCGGATAAACCCTCTCGAACTAAAGCGGTCAGCTCTTTCTGATTTTCTGGAGCTTGAAGAGGAAGCAGTGAGAATAAGCGAGGAAACGAAGAATGGCTGACAGCTTTCAGTTAAAGGCCATTATTACGGCCGTTGATCAGCTTACCGGGCCTATGAAAGGCATGCAGCGGCAGTTGAAGGGTTTCCAGAAGGAGTTCTCTTCACTGGCTGTTGGTGCTACGGCTGCTGGCGCATCCATTCTGAGTGCGTTAGCCGTACCGGTGAATCAGGCCATTAAGTTTGAGTCAACGATGGCTGACATCCGCAAGGTGGTCGATGGTCTTGATAATGCTGATGCTTTTCGCAAGATGAGCGATGATGTTATCAATCTCTCCACCAAGTTGCCTATAACTGCTGATGGCATCGGACAGATTGTGGCAGCAGCAGGACAGGCGGGAATTGCACGTGGTGAACTGATTCGCTTTGCAGAAGATGCAGCTAAAATGGGCATCGCGTTTGACCAGACGGCGGAAGAGTCTGGTCAGATGATGGCTCAATGGCGCACTGCTTTTAAACTTACTCAAACCGATGTGGTGAGCCTTGCCGATAAAGTTAACTACCTCGGAAATACGGGGCCGGCCAGCGCGGCAAAAATCTCAGATATCGTAACAAAGGTAGGGTCACTGGCTGCTGTTGCGCATGTTTCAACAGGAGATTTGGCAGCGATCGGTGCGACCATATCAGGGATGGGCGTTGAGGCAGACGTTGCGGGTACAGGCATTCAGAATCTCATGCTGGCCCTTTCAAATGCCTCAAGCACAAATGCTAAAGCAGTCCTTAAAGCTATTGGCATGACTTCAAAAGAAACAGCCGAAGGCATGGTGAAGGACTCCCAAGGAACCATACTAAAGGTGCTGGATGGCTTGAGAAAGTTACCTCAGCCTAAGCAGGCTAAAGGGCTGGAGTGGCTATTTGGGCGCGAATCAATAAAGGCCATTGCGCCATTGTTGAACAATACAGATCTTCTGCGAGCAAACTTTCGCAAGGTTGCTGATGCGCAACAGTATGCTGGTTCGATGCAAAAAGAGTATGACTCCCGCGCGAAGACTACTGAAAATCACCTTGTTCTGATGAAAAACGGGTTCAACGCCGTTGCGATCACTATAGGTAATGTTCTGCTGCCTGAGGTAGACAAAGCTGTAATGGCTTTAATTCCCTACATCAAGCAGGCAGAAGAGTTCATAAAACAAAATCCTGATCTCGTCAGGTCGGCGGTTAAATTTGCAGCCTCTTTGGTCGGCATTGGTATTGCAGTTGCTGGAATCTCACGCGCTTTCCGTATTCTAAATGCCGTAATCAACCTTTCACCAGCCAAGCTTGCTATTACAGCGCTAGCTGCTGGTGCAATGCTTATTATTAATAACTGGGATCAGGTTGGGCCAGTTATAAAACAGGTATGGGTAGAAGTAGATAGAGTTGCTCAGGCGATGGGCGGCTGGCAAACAGTAATTGAAGGTGTTGGCATAGTAATGGCTGGGTCATTCGCTATCAAAACGATAGGGTCCCTTCAGCAAGCAGTTACTCTTGCCGGCTCGTTGTCAGCTCTGTTAGGTAAAATAGGCCGCCTTGGCGCCATGACCATCACGATTGGTATAGCAATTTCACTTCTGAAGCAATTGCAGGACCTGGAAAAGCAGGCGTCATCCGAAGGTGTGAGCAAAGGCGAGTTTCTGGTTAACCGAATGCAATCTCAGGAGAGGGAGCGGGGTTATAACGGATTTATTCCAAGGTTACGTGAGATTCTGGGAATGGATAACCCAATTCCAGATGGAAGATATACGCCTCAGGTTGGGCTTGAAAAGCCGATATCTGCATCCAGACAACAGTCAGGAGAGTTGAAAGTAAGTTTTGATAATGCTCCGCCGGGAATGCGCGTTGCTGCTCCGGCTGGGAGCGCTACTCCCTGGCTGAGTTATGATGTTGGCTATAGTCGCTTTAGTAATAAAAACTAAAGTTATTCATTGTAGTGCCGAGTATGATATGGACATTAACTCAAATTCATAAGGAAATACCATGAAACCTAACCTCTTAGCTAGCGTCATTCTTGGAGGGGCGTTAATACTTTCTGCTGTAATTGTTGCAGGAGGGATAACGGTAAAAGATGAGAACGTATTACAAGTAGTGGACGGTAGCGTGAAGCTTGGCAATATCTTCAGTGAAGATGATTTGGTTTCAGCCAAATTAATTTTCAATGACGCTCATCAAGATCAGGTATTATTCGAAAACATTGGTCCGGCAGAAGCTGAGAATCGCTTACAGGAAAAAATTAAGGAGTTTTCCGAAGAGATTAACTTCAACCAGAAGGATGAAGCGAAAAAGATGGCACCGGAACACTTGTCAATAAAGGTTCCCGCTACGTTAGTACTGACGGCATCAGTTAAGTATCGCTCAGAATATCAACCTTCGTTCACTTTAAACTTGACGAAAAAAAATGTTCCTTTGCCAGCCAACTCAAATATGCTGGAAACAATAAAGCCTGCAGTTTCTGATTTTATTAAGAGTCAAAAAAATAAATTTGATTCATCGCATTTCTTGAAATAACCGAACCCCATTTTAACCCGCCTCGGCGGGTTTTTTTATGCCGGGAGAAAACCCATGAGCTGGAAAGACAATCTGCAGGATGCCTCGCTGCGGGGCGTCCCGTTCAAGGTAGAAGAAGATGAGGCCACCTTTGGCCGCCGGGTGCAGGTTCATGAGTACCCAAACCGCGATAAGCCATGGGCGGAAGACTTAGGGCGCGCCACTCGCCGCTTCAGTGTCCAGGCCTATCTGATCGGGGATGATTTCTTTGAGCAGCGCAACAGGCTGATTGAAGCCATCGAAAAGCCGGGATCATGTACGCTGGTTCATCCGTATTACGGAGAAATGACGGTAACGGTTGACGATGCTGTGCGTGTCAGCCATTCAGTCAGTGAAGGACGCATGTGCCGCGTCAGCTTCAGCTTCATCGAAGCCGGCGAATTATCTTTTCCCACAGCCGGGCTGGCAACCGGCCAAAAACTTACCTCTTCAGTTTCATTCCTGGACGACGTCATTTCATCGGCATTCGGTGCCTTTGGCATGGACGGCCTGCCTGATTTCCTGCAGGACGGCGTACTTGATGAGGCAACAGGCATGTTCAATACCGTGACCAGTGCATTCCAGTATGTTGATTCTGGCATCAGCGCCGCCTCCCGGCTGATGCAGGGTGACATCTCTGTATTACTCAGCCCGCCATCAAGCGGAATGAACTTCGTAAACCGGCTTCAGACCATGTGGCGTGCAGGTTCACGCCTGTCAGGGAATGCATCAGACCTCATGGCGATGATTAAGGGTTTTACGGGCGTTACGGTAGATCGCGGTCTGGCACCTCGTGGGGTATGGAAGACCGACAGCAAAACGACACAGTCGCAGACGACCCAGCGTAATTACGTTGCGCAGGCCGTGAGAACCACCGCTATTAGTGAAGCAGCCTACACAGTCACGAGACTTCCACAGCCGGTTGCGCAAAGCGTCACACGACAGCAGGACCCGCAGCAGCCTGTCAGGGTAACGCACCCGGCGGTCAGTGATATTCAGCCTGATACCGGCGCGGACAGTACCAGCGCGTCTGCAGGCGTTACCAGCTCTATCGAAACCGGCAGAGTTGTGTCATGGGACGAACTGGCAGAAGTGCGAGATGTTCTGAACGAAGCCATCGACACGGAGATGGAGCGTGTTACGGACGACAATCTTTATCAGGCGCTGGTAAAGGTACGCACAGATGTGAACCAGGACATCTCAGCACGGCTTGAACAGATTGAGCGGCTCACTGAAAAGACGCCGGCGCAGGTAACGCCAGCTCTCGTTCTGGCGGCTGACTGGTATGACTCTGCCTCACGGGCATCTGAGATAACGGCCCGTAACGGCATCCGACATCCCGGATTTGTTCCGGTCAAAACTCTGAAGGTGCCGGCACGATGAACAACATTGTAATTCTCCGGGTCAATGGTCAGGAGTGGGGCGGCTGGACATCGGTTCGCATTGCGGCTGGCATTGAACGCATTGCCCGCGACTTCACCGTTGAAATTACCCGAAGCTGGCCGGGCGATAATGACCAGGCTGCGCGAAGTAACCGTATCAAAAACGGTGATCTGGTTGAGGTGCTTATTGGCACCGATAAGGTACTGACGGGATACATTGAAGCTACGCCGGTTCGTTACGACGCGCGAAGCATCAGCGTTGGCATTTCCGGGCGCAGCAAAACGGCCGACCTTATCGACTGTGCTGCAAAGCCATCTCAGTATGCCGGGCGAACACTTTCACAGGTTGCCACAGAGCTGGCAAAGCCATTCAGTATCAAGGTGGTTGATGCAGGCGGCGCGTCGGGAGCGCTGCAGGGCATTCAGGCAGACCAGGGCGAAACGGTCATGGATGTGCTGAATAAGATGCTCGGGCTTCAGCAGGCGCTGGCGTATGACAACGAGCAGGGCGATCTGGTTATCGGCGGCATCGGCAGCCGGCAGGCTCACACCGCGCTGGTGCTGGGTGAAAACGTTCTTTCCTGTGATACCGAGAAAAGCATTCGTGACCGCTTCAGTGATTATCAGGTTTCAGGGCAGCGCACCGGCAATGATGATGATTTCGGCGAGGCAACCACCACGGCGATACGGGCGAAAACCATAGATGGCGGCGTGGCGCGGTACCGGCCAATGATTATCCATCAGACCGGCAACGCCACCACGGCAACCTGCAGTGAGCGTGGAGAGTTTGAAATGCGCCAGCGCGCCGCCCGAACCGATGAGGCGACATACACCGTTCAGGGATGGCGTCAGGGTGATGGCTCTTTATGGCGCCCGAATCTGCAGGTTATTGTCTTTGATCCCATCCTTGGTTTTAACAACCGGCAGATGGTCATTGCCGAGGTCACCTATCAGCAGAATGAAAACGGTACTGTCACTGAAATCCGTGTCGGTCCGCCAGATGCCTATCTGCCTGAGCCGGCGAAGCCCGGCAAACGGAAGAAGGAAAAACAGGAGGAGGAATTCTGATGCCTGGACCTATTCATAACCTGAACCGCAGCATATCAAACCTGCTGGCACGTGCCGTGGTGCGCGGACTCAATACTGCTACCCGATGCCAGATGCTGCAGATAGAAATGGCCGGTGGCGAAGGAAAAAGCGACATTGAACACATGGAGCCTTACGGTTTTACCGCTGCTCCCATTGCCGGCGCTGAGGCGGTGGCCGCTTACTTTGATGGTGATCGCTCTCACGGCGTGGTACTCGTGGTTTCTGACCGGCGCTACCGGATTAAAGAGCTCGTCTCCGGTGAAGTGGCTGTTTATGACGATCTCGGACAGTCAGTAACCCTGACCCGCAGCGGCATTGTGGTGAACGGGGCCGGTAAACCTATCACCTTCACGAATGCACCAAAGGCCCGGTTTGAAATGGATATTGAGGCGACCGGGGAAATCAAAGATAAGTGCGACTCCGGCGGGCTAACGATGTCAGCAATGCGAGTGGCATACAACGGTCACACCCATAAAGAGAACGGCGATGCGCCGACGCAGAAAATGGGGGGATTATGATCATTGTGATTAACGGTGTGCAGCGTGATGTGACGTGGCCAATCGATCCGCTGACCCGCGCCGTGATTATTTCTCTGTTTTCATGGCGCCGGGCTGAGCCGGACGACACGCCAGAGCAGGAAAATGGCTGGTGGGGTGACAGCTTCCCGACCGTACAAAATGACCGTATCGGTTCCCGTCTTTATCTTCTCAGTCGCCAGAAACTTACCAACAAAACGCCGCTTAAAGCCCGTGAGTACATCAGCCAGGCATTGCAGTGGCTGGTGGATGATGGCGTGGCGGTGCGCGTAGACGTGAAGTCAGAACGAACAGGCATTAACACACTAAGCGCTTCGGTGGTGATCAGTCAGAAAGATGGCAACCGGACGGCATACTCATTTGACGATTTATGGAGTGAACTTAATGGCTGACAGTGGATTTACCCGCCCGACACTCCCTCAGTTGATTACCACTATCCGCACAGATTTGATTACCCGCTTTGGCGCCGATACCGCTCTGGCAGCGCTGCGGCGTAATGATGCTGAAGTTTACGCCCGGGTGCAGGCCGCTGCCGTGCATACCGTTTATGGCTACATCGATTATCTGGCCCGTAATCTGCTGCCTGATCTGGCTGATGAGAACTGGCTGGCCCGGCATGCCAATATGAAGCGTTGCCCGCGCAAGGAAGCAACTTATGCAGCGGGTTACGTGCGCTGGGAGGTAACAATCCCGGGGATTGTCGTTCCGGCGGGTGTGACCGTTCAGCGTGACGATCTGGTTTCCTTCACCACAACCGCAGCAGCAACCTCTGCGGGGGGCGTGCTGCGCGTACCGGTTGTCTGTGACGTTGCCGGAAGCGCCGGGAATACTGATGATGGCCTGACTATGCGTCTGGCCAGCCCGATCACCGGCCTGACCTCGGCGGGGCTGGCTGACACTATCGAGGGGGGCGCAGAGACTGAAGATTTGGAAGCCTGGCGAGCCCGTATTATTGAACGCTGGTACTGGACACCGCAGGGCGGGGCAGATGGCGATTATGAAGTCTGGGCCAAAGAGGTACCCGGCGTCACCCGCGCCTGGACATACCGGCACTGGATGGGCGCCGGAACAGTCGGCGTCATGGTGGCAAACAGCGATCTGATTAACCCCATTCCTGATGATGCGACAGTGGCCGCAGTGCAGGCTCATGTCGAGCCTCTGGCGCCGGTTGCCGGAGCGGATATTTATGTCTTTGCACCTGTTCCTCATGTCGTTGATTTCCGTATTCGACTGACCCCCGATACTGAGGAAATCCGTTATGCCGTGGTTGCTGAACTCAGGGCAATGATGCTGCGCGACGGAGTGCCGGAAGGCACGCTGAAACCTTCACGTATCAGTGAGGCAATCAGTATTGCAACAGGCGAATACAGCCATGAACTGCTCAGCCCCACCACTGAGGTGAAAATTGAAAAGGCTGAGATAGGGGTGGTGGGAGATATTGCATGGACCTGACAGCACAATATCAGCAGATGCTGGCTGCTCTGCTTCCCCGCGGGCCCGCCTGGGATAAAGACGATCCACTGCTGAAGGGGCTGGCTCAGTCTCTTCAGCGGGTGCATGCGCGCGCTGATGTTCTGATGAATGAGGCAGATGCCAGAACCGTAACGGAGTTAATTGATCGTTATGAAGCCCTGACCGGACTGCCTGACAGCTGCGTACCAGCCGGAACCCAGACCCTGGCGGAACGGCGTCAGCGGCTCGATGCAAAAATCAACCTGGCCGGTGGCATTAACGAGACATTTTATTACGCCCAGCTGGCGGCGCTGGGATATCCGGACGCAACAATCACCCGCTACGGAAAAAGCCAGTACCGCTGCACGTCGCGCTGTACGGATTCCGGATTCAGCGACGAATGGCGTTACTTCTGGCAGGTCAATATCCCGGCCTCAGCTCAGGTCAGTAGTATGGTCTGTACGGACTACTGTACTTCTTCTCTGCGTTCCTGGGGAGATACGGTTCTTGAGTGCGTCATGATGAAGCTTGCCCCCTCACATACCTATGTCACTTTTCTTTATCTGGAGTAATTATGCATCGCATTGATACACCCACCGCCCAGCCGGATAAATTCGGCCCGGGTAAAAATGGCTTTACCGGCGGTAATCCGCAAACCGGCCAACTCCCTACGGCGCTTGATCAGGATTTCTTTGATGCGCTGCAGGAAGAAATTGCGCGTGTTGTTGAGGGGGCCGGGTTAGAACTGGATAAACAGGATCATGGTCAGATGTTAATTGCACTTGGCATGTTGTTTGCCGAAAAAGATGCAACAATAACCGCATTATCTGGGCTGGCAACAGCGGCCAACAAGCTCCCTTATTTCACAGGTAATGATAAGGCAGACGTGACGGATTTAACCGTGATCGGCAGAAGTATTCTCGGTCAAGATACTAAAGATGGCGTTCTCTCATACCTCGGTTTGGGAGACGCATCTAAGCGAGGCGTTGGGTCAGGCGCTAACCAAATTCCTGACATGTCTTCTTTCTCATCACTTCTGAGCGAAACCGGCTACCAAAAATTACCAGGCGGGCTAATTATACAGTGGGGGCTAACGGGCGCTAGTAACGCATCAACCGGTATCGCTACAGCAACATTTCCAATAACATTCCCTACCGCTTGTTTGAATGTGTCCTTGACAGAACAAACAACAGTAACCGGCACAACTCCTCATTCTGGAGTCAATTGCTGGGGATTAAATACTACTTTAACTACTTCTGGTTTCACTGCTACGTGCGCTGCAAAGCTAAGCAACGCAGCCGCTGCATCTGAGGCTGCTAGATTTATTGCAATAGGATACTGAGGTCAATATGTCATATTTCTTTTCACCAGACAAAAACGCTTTTTACGACAGTGAATTAAAAAGTGCTTATGATGCTACCAATTCTTGGCCTGAAGATGCAATTGAGGTTAGTGACGATATATTTCAGACATATATCGCTGCCCCGCCCGAAGGAAAGGTGAGGGGTAGCATTGAGGGTGAGCCGGGATGGGTTGATGTTCCGCCTCTGACATCTGAAGAGAACGTAACGGCAGCAGCCAACAAAAAAAGCATTCTGATAAGCGATGCGTCGGCGATTATTGCGCCGCTACAAGACGCCGTTGACTTAGACATGGCTACAGATAGTGAGAAAGAAAGCCTTGCGGTATGGAAGAAATATCGAGTACTTCTTAATCGCGTTGATACTTCTAGTGCGCCGGAAATTGATTGGCCGACATTGCCATCGTGAGTAAACCAGAGAGAGCCCGCTAGGGCTTTCTCATAAATGGGTACTCTATAAATCTGAATGTGAAAGACGTCAGTAATGAAACCAAGAGACAGTAGCCTGCCACTAAACTTAATACACCATAGCCCGGCAAAGGAATACCCTTAAGGAAACAAGAGGCAATGCTGTTGAATAAGTATATAATCATCAAGTGGAATAGATAAATGCCATAGCTTATCTCACCCGCATAAACCAAACCTTTAAGCTTCAAAATCTGCGGCTTGGCTAAGATAATGCTAATGAAAAGCAGGGTTGTTGTTAATGCTCTAAAGACCCCGTACTTGTCTATCTCATGCGAGAATGAACTCAAAATAATAAAAGCAGACAGCAAATAAAAAACAGGCTTCATCCAAAATGAAATTTTTTCTGAATTATATCTTTCTAGGAATGCAGCCAAGCCGCCAGAAAGGAAGAATACCCATATATTAAAGTTGTCGGAGGCGCTAAGTGAAATATAGATGGCTGCGCTTAAAATTATAAAGATTAAAGAGGATTTCTTGGTTGATATAAATGCGGCAATCATAGGGATTGCTATATAGAATTTCCACTCGTAAGACAGGGTCCATAGGATTGGTGTTATATAGCCTGAATTATAATTACCTATGCTGAATGTTGTACCCATAAAACCAAATGTCAGGAGCTTTGCAGCTGAGGTGATGGCCTGAGAGTTAACAGAACTAACCCCAGCTACGCTCATACCTATAACAAACACGCAAATGCAGAAAGCAAAATAAAGCGGTGCGAGCCTTTTTATTCTTGATAAGTAGAAGGCTTGCCAGTCAATTGTTAAGCCATCTTTCAATATTTTCTTGAAAAACAAAAAGCCAGTAATGCAAAAAAATAACTGGACACCTAAAGCCCCAAAGTTACCTATATAAAAATAATCAGCTTTGGTTACTTCATTATTTATAAACCCAATATCTCGGAATCTCCAAGAGTGGCTACAAACTACTAGAATAGCAGCCAACCCTCTTAATCCATCAATGTAATCGTACCGATGATTAATTTTTGATAAGTGAGGCAGAATGTTTGCTTTATGCAAGAGGCTGCAATATATGAATATTGAAAAAAGAATCATCGGAGATATTAGATAAGAGAAATCCATTGTATATATCAAAATCCTGTCGTATTGGTGACTGAATCTTAACATTAAGTAAGATAAAGACAAGTCAACTGTGTGTTTTGAAAAAGCCGGCGGCGATTGAAGGCAAGTCGAACTGAGCCATGCATGTTGAGGGTTGGTAAGGCAAAGGTTAGTGATACTGGAAAAGGTTATGCTGTAAGCGTTGTCTTCTTGTATCTGCTGGCCTGAAAAATCATACTGCAGCGAAGTTTTCGAAATCTGATGGACGAACAGTGAACACATTTCTCAAAATTATTATTCGTTTTGCGGGGTTAGTGTCGGCAGTAGTGCTGTTAGCTATGGCGACAGGCAGCATCGCTAACGATGACAACACGATTTTGGTCAGCGTGATTGGCGTAGGCTTATGGGTATGGCTCGAAGTTGACGAGAGAAAGAAGAAAAGGGCGTAGTGGTAAAAAAGCCCCGGCAACGTGGCAGAGATACGCCGCGCTATTCTGAGCAGGCTACAGGGTCGGTGAGAGGGCAGGCTAGCCTGGATGGGCAACTAATACCAATTTCAGCATAAGAAAGTCAGCATGCTCACCTGAGACAAATTTGGGACATGCAGGGCTTAGTGACCTTTGCCAGAGCTTTGCATGTTTTCGCATCGTGGGACGTGTGAGCGCGGCAGAATGCGGTAAGTTACTGTGTTAAAAGGTCATTCTTATAATTCGTAATGCGAAGGTCGTAGGTTCGACTCCTATTATCGGCACCATTTCAATCAACGCCTTACGCTATATTCACCAGATCAGCAAATCCACCTTGTGTCATTTTTGTGTCATTACTCCCCAAAAACGAGTCGATTTGCATCGCGTGCTGGGTTAGGTGGCTGGGTGCCAGGTGAGCATAACGCTGTACCATTTCGATGCTTTCCCAACCGCCCATCTCCTGAAGTGCTGAAAGCGGAACCCCCGACTGCACAAGCCAGCTCGCCCATGTATTGCGAAGGTCATGGAACCGGAAGTTTTCAATCCCTGCTCGCCTTAACGCTGCCCTCCATGCCGTGTTAGCATCAACACGCATCTTCCTGACAGATTGTGTTCTGGTTCCATCCGGCCGCACCGAAGATTCCGTATGAACGAATACCCAGCGGTTGTGTTTCCCAACCTGATCGCGAAGTATCTTGCAGGCCGTGTCATTAAGGGCGACCCCAATCGCCCTGCCTGCTTTAGCGTCTTAGATTTCTGGCGTAGCGTTACTCACCTGTCGCGCGATCGGCTGCCTGTTAACATTGTATCGAGGCGGTTTGTATACGGGTGCAAATGATTTAAGGCAACGTGCGCAGTACCCGCTGCAGGAAACTGCGCCACGTTTCACCCCAGGGCTCTGGGGAAAACTGATTTTCCGCCAGTAGCTTCATGTGCGCTATCAGCTCGTTGTCATCTTCTGTTTTCAACATCTCAGTAATTTCGTTTTTTAACCACCGCGTTGCATTCTCGCCGTTATCACAATAGCTTTGAACGACCTCTTCAATAGTTTCACCGAAAATATCACGATCCTGACCAAAATATGTTTGCGTCAGGGTGATAAGAGATGCGTTTTTCCGTTTAAAAGCTTTTATTTTTAGTTTATTCCATAATGTTTGCATGTCATTAATTCAGAAATGGATACGATGTTAAAATAAAATACGGTTTTTCATTGTATTTTACCCCCTTTAACACTATCCGAACGTGGCTGACAGTCCACCTAATCTGACTGCCCTGGCGAAATCCATAGCCTACTTTTGTCCCGGCATTCCAGGTGTTCTAGACATCTTCCCGCTGTAGCACATTTAAAGGTTTTAATTTTATTTTCTTTATATACATATCGTTATGTGAAAAATTGACGTTTTTACGCGATGTGTTGAAGTGGGAGGTAATTTATTCTGAATGGTTATTACCTGGGAGGCAGGTAAATCAGTAGTGTCTTTGGCTTACTTCACGTAGAAAGCCTTAGGGCGGCAGGCTTGGCATCTTATAGTATATATATTATGCACGGCATCATACTTAATGCGGTTGTTTCTAATTTTGAATATGAATATCACGCCTTTGTTCTACTTTCCAGCATTATTAGCATTATTAGCATTATTAGCATTATTAGCATTATTAGCATTATTAGCATTATTAGCATTATTAGCCGCAATCCTCAAAATATTCACCAGGGTGCGCCAGCGACCGCCTGTACCCTTCTTTAGATCTGCACGGAAAAGTGAGAATCATGGATAGTAAAATATATTCAGATGCTGGACATCTACATATATTAAGCAAATGCGTCTGCATAACCTTAGCATATGTACATACAATGCATCTAATGAGGGGCTGCAGCATGAGTTCCCTCCGCTCAGCCCACTGAATATCTCCCCTGGCACAACACCGCGCGATATAGCGGCGCATGGTGGTCCGTTTTACCCCATGCGCCCACTATCTTGCCCACGCTAACTATTGCGCATGTCGAGCAACGTTATGCTAACAGCTTGCGGTGTAACGCTTTGACCGCGCTCTCTGCGAATTCTGCCGGCAGCAGGAAACACAGCGTATGGCTGGAGGCGCCGTGGCAAATCATACGCACCGGATGCTGTTCCAGTTCAGCAAAAACTTCTTTGCACACTGCCGGGGAATGAGAGAGCGCATTGCCAATCAGCGAAACAAGCGCCAGCCCGGTCTCGATTTCAACACGGCAGTGCGACGACAACTCGCTAAGCAGCGCGGTATTCAGCGTATCGGCCTCGCCTGACGTTGAACTGGTGGCATTGAGGATCAGCGCGATACTCGTTTCTGAGATGGTCACCAGATCGGTCGCCATTTCGTGACGCGACAGAATGCCAAATATTTCCGCTAAAAAGCGGGGCGTCGGCTGCGCGTTAATGCTGGATAATTTTAACAGTGTCTGCTGGCGGCGCACGGCCAGGGCGCGATAACGCGACGCCTCCGGCACGTCGCGGCAAACCAGCGTACCGCCCGCGGATGGATTGTTGCTGGCGCCGACAAAAACCGGAATGTTTTTGCGCATTGCAGGCAGCAGCGTGGCCGGATGCAGCACTTTGGCGCCAAAAGTCGCCATTTCGCTGGCTTCGGAGAACGAGAGGGTATCAATCCGTCTCGCCTCGGCGACGATCCGCGGATCGGTGGTATAGATCCCGGCGACATCGGTCCAGATATCCACGCGTGAAGCCTGTAGCGCCTCTGCCAGCAGGGAAGCGGTGTAATCACTGCCGCCGCGACCGAGCGTGGTGGTTTGCTCAGCCGTATCGCTGCCGATAAAGCCCTGGGTTACTACCAACGCCTGTTCAATTCGCGGGCGTAAATGTTTTTCTGACAGCTCCGCGATGGCGCTTATCGCCGGTACTGCGCAGCCAAACGTATCATCGGTACGAATGACTTTACGGGCATCAAACCATTGCGTCTCCATACCCTGTTCGCGCAAAACTTCCACAAACAGCAGGGAAGACATCAGCTCCCCATGACTAACTAACTCATCGCACAGCGAGTCTGAACGGGAATCGACAGCCTTTTCAGCCAGGCGGCCAATATTGTCGAGCAGATGGTCGATCGCCTGACTAACGGCTTCCGGCTGTTTCAGACGTGAAATAATGTTGTATTGCAGGGCGCGTAGGGTGTCAATTTTGTCCAGCCGTATGCGGCTTTCCAGACCGGAAGCGAGTTCGACTAACAAATTAGTGACGCCTGCGGAAGCAGACAAGACAACCAAACGAACGTTTTTATCAGCAAGGACGAGGGTGGCGCTACGGCTCATCGCGTCAAAGTTAGCAACACTGGTTCCGCCAAACTTGGCAACGATGATGTGTGGATAAATGCGAGTCATAACAATCTCATATCAGGGCGCCATACTCATATGGCATGAAAATTTTCATTCTCGGCATAAGGGAAGCGGACTTCACCTTACGAAATGTCCGCCCGCGAACATTTCTGGGTAAAACTCAGGAGTTTGCTCCTGCTGTCGATAACCTGTATCGCCACTTACGGGTTAACGGGTTTGATGAGTATTAATGGTTAAATAGCGTTTCCTTTTTTCGTTTGAGGATGCTTAAGGCGGGCATAGTAAGTGAATAAATCCGCTGAATCGATATTTTTCCTTAACATTTATGATAAGCCAGTGTGAAATATCATTATTTTTTTGGCGTGCTGCTTACAGGATTTTCTTTTAATAACATTAATGCAACATAAAAAGCCAGAAATGTTAAAGCATAGCGTTGTATACAATCCAGCCACTCATCGCTTTGCACAAAATTGGTTACAATTCATGCCGTACAAATCCACTGTGAAATATTTTTTACCTTTGATTTTAAAGCAAATGGCATAAAAACCCACACAAAATATAAGATTGAGTACGCGGCAGAAAAAACATATATTAGCCGCGTTTTTTTTACCCCCCTTAAACCTTTATTCAACCCGGTGTTAAAACAACCCCAGGTTGTAGGAGAGATATGATGACGGATAAAGTCCGTATTGATTCTTTGAGTGCTAATTCATTACCGCAAAGCAATGAGTCCTTTTTAGCCAGACAGGCTGAGTTTGAATCCAACGTCAGAAGCTATCCACGTAAATTGCCGTTAGCGATCGCTAAAGCGCAGGGCGTCTGGCTAACTGATGTTGAAAATAAACAATATCTTGACTGTCTTGCGGGCGCCGGCACGCTGGCGCTGGGTCATAATCATCCTGATGTGATTCAGAGCATCCAAAGCGTCATTACCAGTGGCTTACCGTTACATACGCTTGACCTGACTACGCCATTAAAAGATGAGTTCTCCGCTTATCTGCTCTCGCTGTTGCCGAATCAGGGCAAAGAATATTGCCTGCAATTCACCGGGCCTTCCGGCGCGGATGCTGTTGAAGCAGCGCTGAAGCTGGCAAAAAAAGCGACCGGACGTTCCGGCGTGATCAGCTTCTCCGGCGGTTATCACGGCATGACGCATGGCGCGCTTTCCGTAACCGGTAACCTGTCGCCGAAAGAAGCGGTTGACGGCATGATGCCGGAAGTACAGTTTATGCCTTATCCGCACCAGTACCGTTGCCCGCTGGGCATCGGCGGCGAAGCCGGTGTGAAAGCGCTGACCTACTATTTTGAAAACCTGATCAATGACGTTGAAAGCGGCGTGCGTAAACCGGCTGCCGTTATTCTGGAAGCCGTGCAGGGCGAAGGTGGCGTAAACCCGGCGCCGGTTGAGTGGCTGCAGCGCATCCGTAAAGTGACTCAGGAACACGGCATTCTGCTGATTCTTGACGAAGTGCAGGCAGGCTTTGCCCGTACCGGCAAGCTGTTCGCCTTCGAACACGCCGGCATCGAACCGGACATCATTGTAATGTCCAAAGCGGTAGGCGGCGGTTTACCGTTGGCGGTGCTGGGCATTAAAAAACAGTTCGACGCCTGGGCGCCGGGCCATCACACCGGTACGTTCCGCGGCAACCAACTGGCGATGGCTACCGGCCTCACCACGCTTAAGATCCTGAAAGAAGAACGCATTGCCGATAAAGTCACTGAACAGGGCGAATGGCTGAAAGGCAAACTGGCTGAAATGCAAAAACGTTTCCCGGTTATCGGTCACGTACGCGGTCTGGGCTTAATGATTGGTATTGAGATCGTTAAACCGCACGAAGCGCAGGATCATATGGGTTGTTACCCGGCAGACGGCGAACTCTCTGCGCTGTTGCAGAAAAAATGTTTCGAAGCGGGTCTGATCCTTGAACGCGGCGGCCGTGGCGGTTGCGTACTGCGTCTGCTGCCATCACTGCTTATCAGCAACGCCGAGCTGGAAATTTTCCTCGATAAGTTTGAAACCGCGCTGCTGAATGCTGGCGTGAAGCCTGTTTAATCGGAGCAAATGAACCAATGTCTGATTTAAATCCGATTCTCTCTGGTTCCGCGCAGAGTATTGCCGCCTATCAGGAAGCAATTGAACAGAGCACAAAAGCAGTGGTGCAATGGCTTCAGCAGCCTGAGATGTATCAGGGCAAAAGCGTTGAGGAATTACGTGAGCGCATCAATTTAGAATTTAGTTCTCAGGGCCTGGGCAATCAGGCCGCCATTGAACGCGCCGTTGAGTATTTCCTCAAAGACAGCTTGTCCGTACATCATCCGCAGTGTGTGGCGCATCTGCATTGTCCGAGTCTGGTTATTAGCCAGGCAGCAGAAGTGCTGATCAATGCCACCAACCAGAGCATGGACTCCTGGGATCAGAGCCCGTCGGCGACCATTATTGAGATGAAGCTGATTGAGTGGCTGCGTGAGCAGGTTGGTTACCCGGCGGGCGACGCCGGGGTTTTCACCAGCGGCGGTACGCAAAGCAACCTGATGGGCTTGATGCTGGCGCGTGATGCCTTTTTCGCGCGTCAGGGCCATTCCGTTCAGCTGGACGGTTTGACCGGCGATCTCAGCAAAATTAAAGTGTTATGTTCTGAAAACGCGCACTTTTCTGTGCAAAAGAACATGGCGCTGATGGGGCTGGGTTACCGGTCCGTGACGCTGGTAAAAACCGATGAATTCTCGCGTATGGATCTTAACGATCTGACGGAGAAGCTGGCACAGGCGAAAGCCAATGGCGAACAGGTAATGGCAATTGTCGCCACCGCAGGCACCACCGATGCGGGCGCGATCGATCCGTTAGCTGAAATCGCCGCGCTGGCGGCTGAGCAGCAGATTTGGGTGCATGTGGATGCGGCCTGGGGCGGCGCGTTACTGCTTTCTGAAAAGTATCGTCACTTCCTGAATGGTCTGGAACTTGCGGACTCCGTCACGCTGGACTTCCACAAGCAGTTCTTCCAGACCATCAGCTGTGGCGCGTTCCTGCTGAAAGATGCGCATCATTATCAGTTAATGCGTTACCAGGCGGCGTACCTGAACTCTGATTTTGATGAAGAGCATGGCGTGCCGAACCTGGTGTCGAAGTCGCTGCAAACCACGCGTCGTTTCGATGCCCTTAAACTGTGGATGGGCCTGGAAGCGCTGGGTAAAAAGCAGTACGCCGAAATCATTGATAACGGCGTAACGCTGGCGCAGCAGGTGGCGCAGTTTGTTGCTGAGCAACCGCAGCTGGAGCTGGTGATGCAGCCGCAACTGGCCAGCGTTCTGTTCCGTTTCCGCCCGGAAAACGGCGACACCGCAGCGGTGGCGCTGCTGAATCAGCGTATCGGTGATGCGTTGCTGGCCTCCGGCAGCGCCAACGTTGGCGTAACGGAAGCTGACGGTGTGACCTGTCTGAAAATGACGCTGCTCAATCCCACCGTTTGCCTGGAGGATGTGAAAGTTCTGCTGGCGAGCGTGATAGCCTGTGGGCAGCAGTTGCAGAACGCCTGATTGCCGCAGCTATGAAAAAAGCCGACGACAGCGCTGTCGTCGGCTTTTTTATTTCTACATAAGGCTAAAAGAACAGGCTTGCGGATATAGCCCACGGTCAAGCTCATTATTTGCACTGCCTTGAGCCAGCATTTCGTACCCGCTTCCTTTAACTTTCTTCTTTAACGCTATTTTTACCGCTCATCCCTCTCAGTAACGTTTTCCCCTGTATTTATAAATAATTTGTTGCTGGCTCACAGGCTATGCCGCATTGCTAATGGCACCTTAACCCTATGTTTAAAAAGGATTATGCCTCATGCGACCGAATATGGCATGGTGTCAATGATTATCCGGTTTTTACCGACTCAAAATCTGATAAAGTAGACGCTTGTCGACTTTTTATCTTAAAGTTTTGAAGATCACACTAGAAAAAACTAGCATCCCGTTGCTAAACGGTTAAATACTTTTTACCGAATGTAAAAACACGACCGGATAGATAAACGGTCGACATGCATTCAGCACATGCAGGCACTATGTCATACCTTTTGGGAGAATTTATGCGTTCCTCTGTTCATACAAATGAAAGCCGGACTTTCTTCGGCCATCCTTATCCGCTGGGCTCGCTGTTCTTCACGGAAATGTGGGAGCGCTTCTCGTTTTACGGCATTCGTCCGTTATTAATTCTGTTTATGGCTTCAGCCGTTTACGACGGTGGAATGGGGCTGGCGCGTGAAAATGCCTCGGCGATTGTGGGCATCTTTGCCGGCAGTATGTACCTGGCCGCGCTGCCGGGCGGCTGGCTGGCGGATAACTGGCTGGGTCAGCAGAGAGCGGTTTGGTACGGCTCAATACTGATTGCGCTTGGTCATCTGTCGATCGCGCTCTCTGCCGTTATGGGCGACAACCTGTTTTTTATCGGCCTGATGTTTATCGTGTTGGGATCCGGTTTGTTCAAAACCTGTATCTCCGTGATGGTAGGAACGCTGTATAAGAAAGGTGATGCGCGTCGCGACGGCGGCTTCTCGCTGTTTTATATGGGCATCAATATGGGCTCGTTCATCGCACCGCTAATATCCGGCTGGCTGATTAAATCTCACGGCTGGCACTGGGGCTTTGGTATCGGCGGCATCGGGATGTTGGTGGCGTTGGTGATTTTCCGCCTGTTCGCCGTTCCGGCGATGAAACGTTATGACAGCGAAGTCGGTCTGGATTCCACCTGGAACAGTCCGGTGATGAAAAAGAACGGCGTAGGCGCATGGCTGCTGGTGCTGACGGCTGGCGTCGCCATCGTCACTACGCTGATTGCGCTGGGCGTAATTGTGATCAACCCGGTCGCGGTCGCCAGCATGCTGGTGTATGTGATTGCAGCTTCGGTGGTGCTCTATTTTGTTTATCTGTTCCTGTTCGCGGCGCTGAGCAGAAAAGAGCGCGCCCGCCTGCTGGTCTGTTTTATCCTGCTGGTGTCTGCCGCTTTCTTCTGGTCTGCATTCGAGCAAAAGCCGACTTCGTTTAATCTGTTCGCTAATGACTACACCAACCGCATGGCCGGTGATTTTGAAATTCCGGCGGTATGGTTCCAGTCAATTAACGCGCTGTTTATTATTCTGCTGGCGCCGGTGTTTAGCTGGGCATGGCCGATGCTGGCGCGGAAAAATATCCGCCCGAGCAGCATTACCAAATTCGTTATCGGTATTTTGTTCGCTGCCGTGGGCTTTGGTCTGATGAAGATGGCGGCGCAGGATGTGCTGAATAACGGCGGAGCAGGCGTATCGCCGCTGTGGCTGGTGGGCAGCATCCTGATGCTGACGCTGGGCGAGCTATGCCTGAGCCCGATTGGCCTGGCGACCATGACGCTGCTGGCGCCGGAAAGAATGCGTGGCCAGATGATGGGGCTGTGGTTTTGCGCCAGTGCGCTGGGTAACCTGGCGGCAGGCCTGATCGGCGGTCACGTGAAAGCCGATCAGCTGGATATGCTGCCCGATCTCTTCGCGCGTTGTTCCATCGCGCTGCTGATCTGCGCAGCGGTGCTGTTCTTACTGATTGTTCCGGTGCGTCGCATGCTGGAAAACGCTCAGGTTAAGCATGACCAAAAACCGGTAACCAACGCCTGACAGGCAGTATTTACCTTCCCCAAACCGGCGTTAACGCGCCGGTTTATCCAGCCTTTAGTCATCTCAGCATCGCAGATAACATCCTGGCTGGCCGCTGTGAGCTTGCTATTTTAATAGTTCAAATTTTAACAGGTGGCTTTTTGTAGATATTTTTATCTCCTGGTAAAAATTAATTTTATTCTTCATGAGAACTCACCTGATTTACCAACAATGCTAATACGCTAAGTTATCTAATCAAAGTGCTACTTTTTATTGATATTTCCGGGCTGATGCGTATCTCAATTTTATTGACAAGTGTATCAGTAACCACCTCAATGTATAAGTATTCACCAACTTTATCATCTTTTATCATGAAAGAATCAACGTCAATGGAATTATAAAGGAATTCATAATCGCTTAACATTAAAGTATACTGAATCCAACCTTCGACAACGCTAAATGAGAAATTGAGGCTAATTCCTTTTTTATCTTTGGCAGTATATAAATAACTTATGTTATCCCGATTAAATGAGGCGGGTTCGCTTTCAAAAAAAGAGAGCAATGCAATTTCATCAGGTTTCTTTTCTATGAACATTATTTGGCGCCTCCATTTTTTGGGATAGTGGTGATAAATCTGCGAGTACCATCACTCATAACTTCAAAAGTGCTTTCAAATGTTGTTGCTTTACCTGAAGGCCCCATGAAAAAAGATTCTCTTAGTTCGAAATTACCATATTTGTCTGAGTATTTCTTCAAGATATTTCCAGGTTCTTTTGTTATGTTTGTAAAATGTTCAGCAAGTATTGAATGTCCATTAAGATCATTAGTTACACCTAGCCTCTTCATTTCCAAAGCAAGCTGATTTGTACGGTCTAGTATATGGCTATTACCTGAAGCTTTCCCAAATAGATAGTTAAATTTGTTGAGGTTAATAACGGAATTTGGTATCGCCTGTGTTATAAGGTATTTTTTATCTGAGGGAATCAATCCAGCAGCTCTGTTACTTGTTACTTCCAAATCTGCCGCTTCTATCGCACTTTTCCCGGCCCCAATATTTATCCTTCCCAGGGTTAAGCCCGCCGCTATCGAGGCGCCAGCAATCAGTAGACCTTTTATCTGATCAGAGGACATCTGGTCATAACCGGCGGGCGCATCGCCTCCCAGCTGTTCAGCGGTTTTTTTGAAATCCTCAGGATTGCCATGGTATATCCCACCGGCTGCCAGTAGCTGGCCGGCGGCTTTGCTGTTGATAGTGCTAAGCGGAGTAGGCTGCGTTACCGCAGTTAGCTGGGCCGGTAAAACGGTAGGGCGTGGTTTTCCGCCTCTGTTGCTATAGTCTCGCCGGGCAACGGACCTTTTATATTCACGAATAACGTCTTGCGCGCCGCCATACTAAAAACTTAAGGGCGAGCAACAAACTAAATCACCGTTGCCGTCGATATAAAACAGCCCACCAGCAGAAAAATAAACGCTGCCGAGCATCACCACTTCACCTCTATATACCATCCGTTTTAATTTACTCCGCTCGTGCGGTCCCTGCGGCGGTTGCTGATGGGTATAGCCGTTAAAGTCGCGTTTGCGCATATTGATAAGCTGGTAACCCGATGACCAGCGATCGTCAAAAACGTATTCACTATCAATGTGTGACCAGGCGAGCGATGGGCTAATAATTAGCTCAAACTTTTCCGGATCAAGATTATCCCGTGGCAGATAATAGAGGGAGGTGTCCGGCAGGCTGAGGCTCATACACCCTGTCCTTATGGTTAGATAATTTGCCTCATTTTATGGAACCACCTGGAAATCGATCAGGTCTGTGTATTCAACAAGTTATTAATAAAAGGAAAAACCATCACTTAAAACCGCAGGATTCACGCACCACCAGCTTTGGCGGTAAAATAATGTGTTTTGGCGGCCCATCATATCTCTGAATCCGGCTGAGCAGCAGCTCGCCCGCCTGGCGGCCAATCTCTTTCGCCGTGACGGAAACGGTAGTGAGCGCGGGCTGTACCAGTGACGCCTCGGTAATATCATCAAACCCCACCAGCGCAAAGTCTTTGCCCGCCACGCGGTCCATTTTGCGCAGCGTTTGCATGACGCCCAACGCAACCACATCCTGATAGCAGACTGCTGCGGTAATCTCCGGGTAACGCTTAAATAGCGCCCCAGCCACGCGTGCGCTGTCTCCCTGACTGGCCAGCGAAGGAACCACCCAACTGCTGTCAGGCTGAATACGATGCTCAAGCAATTTACTGCTGTAGCCGCCGATTCGCTGAGCGCGGCTGGCAGAGTTTTCACTGCCGCCAATAAAGGCAATATGACGATGGCCCAGCCGCAGCAAATGTTGAGTGGCAAGCTGAGCGCCAAGAAAGTTATCGGTGCCAACAAAATCAAAATCGGCATCATCCATCGGACGAACCACCATAATGGCGGGAATATTACGTCGCTTAAGGGTTTCAAAAAACAGCGACGGGGTTTCCTTTGCGGCGCACAGCACCATGCCGCAGGCGTTATTACGCATCAGGGAATCGACAAACTTTTGTTGCCGCTCGACCGACTCTTCACTGTTGGCAAGGAACAGCAGCAGATCGTGGCGCTCCATTTCCTGACTCAGCCCTGCAGTCATTTCTCCGTAAAATGGGTTGGTAATGTCATGCAGTAGCAGGCCAACCTGATTACTGGTGCGATTACGCAGATTAGCGGCGGTCTGGTTATAGACATAGCCCGACTCATCAAGCGCCTTCATTACCCGCTGACGCGTGGCGTCTGAAATGCGTCCCCGGTTGCGTAATACCATTGAAACCGTTGCGGTTGATACGCCAGCGCGTTCAGCAACCTGCGCCAGAGTGACGGAAGCCATCTTATCTCCTTGTTTATCCATTCCCTGTTTAGATTAATCGAATAACCTAAAAATGACAGATTTTCTTGTGAAAGCCCTCACAGACAGGCGACATAACCCCGCTTTTTTTGCGGTTATGTCGGGTTGATCGCGTTTATCACTCTGTTCAAATTCGGTTAATCGATTAATCTAGACCAACCAAAAAGGAGGGGCGTATGAAAGATGAAAGATACGATAAATATCCCGAAGTGCGGGTAAAGGGATTTGATAATCATGCCTGGCGCGGCTGGTCGGTGGTGCAGCGTGCGGTGGCTGAATGCCTGCCGAAACAGCATAAAACCGTACTGGTCATTGACTGTTATCCGGGCGTTCGCCTGGATGAGCTGCATCAGCAACTCATTTGCGGGCTGAATCCGGCGCTAATTATTAACGCCGAAACGGCCCGACACAGCGAAGAATCTCTCCATGATTTACTGGCCGATAATCTGACAGACGACCGCGTATTTGGCGTTCTTTCCTGTCATCAGCTCCCTGCGTTTTTTTGTCCCGACCGGCTGGCGGCATTACAACGCGAAGTGGAAGCGGTAACGGCAGGGCTGGTGGTGGTGTATGGCCCCGGCGCCGCGCTGGTGCATCCGGGCGATAGGCTGATTTATGCCGATTTGGCGCGTTGGGAAATTCAGCAGCGCTTTCGCAGCGGTGAAGCAGGCAACTGGGGTGCAAATAATCAGCAGGAAGATATCCTGCGTCGTTATAAACGCGCGTTTTTTATTGAGTGGCGGGTGTTTGATCGTCATAAAACGTCGTTGCTCAGGCGCGCTGATTTCCTGCTAGATACCAATCAACAAAACGATCCAGCATTGGTGAACGGCGTCGCCTTGCGCCATGGTCTGGAACAAACCGTCCAACAGCCGTTTCGCGTCGTTCCCTTTTTTGATCCCGGCGTCTGGGGCGGGCAGTGGATGAAAGATAAGTTCAATCTGGATGCTTCCCAGCCCAATTACGCCTGGGGTTTTGACTGTGTGCCCGAAGAGAACAGCCTGTTGCTGCGTTTCGGCGATGTGCGGCTTGAGATCCCTTCGCAAGATCTGGTACTGCTCTATCCGCGTCCGTTGCTGGGCGAAAAGGTACATGCCCGCTTTGGTGCAGAATTCCCGATCCGCTTTGATTTTTTGGATACCGTCGGCGGCCAGAATCTAAGTTTTCAGGTCCATCCTCTGACTGAATATATCCAGCAGCATTTTGGCATGCACTACACCCAGGACGAAAGTTACTACTTGCTGGAGGCCGAACCAGGCGCAGAAGTCTACCTTGGCATCAAAACCGGTATCGATCCACAGGAAATGCTCAATGATCTCGCCAGCGCCCAACGTGGAGAAAAGGCATTTGCAGACGAGAAATTCGTTAATCGCTTCCCGGCACGTAAACACGATCACTTTCTGATCCCTGCGGGTACCGTACACTGCGCCGGCGCCGGCACCGTGGTGCTGGAAATCAGCGCCACACCGTACATTTTCACCTTTAAATTATGGGACTGGGGGCGCCTGGGCATGGATGGATTACCGCGTCCGGTACACCTGGAACACGGTGCTCAGGTTATTGACTGGCAACGGGATACGCAATGGGTAACCCGTCATCTGGTAAACCAGGTTGAGCCGGTTGCCGAAGGCGACGGCTGGCGTGAAGAGCGCACCGGTTTGCATGAGCGTGAATTTATCGAAACCCGCCGTCACTGGTTCTGTAAACCGGTTACTCACCATACGCAGGGCGGCGTAAACGTTCTCAACCTGATTGAAGGCCATGAAGCGCTGGTCGAAAGCCCTAATCAGGCTTTTGAACCCTTTGTGGTGCGCTATGCGGAAACTTTCATTGTTCCGGCGGCAGTCGGGGAATATCGCATTTCACCTTACGGCAGTAGCGTTGGTCAGCAGCTCGCCACCATAAAAGCCTGGGTAAGAGGATAATCATATGATCACTGTCATTCTGGCAACGCACGGCCCATTGGCGGAAGCGCTGCTTAGCAGCGCCCGTATGGTCTACGGCGAGCTGCCGCATGTTTTTCCGGTGATGCTTAGCGAAACCAAAGGTATTAATGATTTTCGCGACGAGTTCGCCGGCGTGCTTCATCAGGCGCGTAAAGGCGCTGATGGCGTACTGGTGCTGTGTGATTTGCAAAGCGGCACCCCCTGGAATGTTGCTTGCCACCATGCGTTCGATCCGGCAACTACTCCGCCAATGGCGGTGCTGAGCGGCGTTAACTTTCCAATGCTGCTGCTCAGTGACGAACTGAAAGATCTTGATATTGAGCATGCAGCCCGTGAGCTGCTGGACCAGGCGAGAAACGCAGTAGTGCAGGCCCGTCTGGTTGAAACTCAACAATCTGATGATTTTTAAGGGGCAACGATGAGCATTTCCTTTGTACGTATTGACGATCGGGTTATCCACGGTCAGCTGGTTACCCGCTGGGCCAAAGAATTACCGTGCGATGGCATTATCGCTATCGACGATGCGGTGGCAGCCGATCCACTACTCTCTTCGGTGATGAAAGGCGCAGTACAGGATATTAAAGTGTGGTTGTTCGATACCGCCACGGCGATAGAAAAACTGCCGAAAATCATCGCCAGCGAGAAGCGCTACTTTGTTATCGGTGAGTCGCCGGTTACGTTACGACGCATTGAAGAGGCTGGGATCAGCCTGCAAAACACTCACCGCAAAATTAACGTCGGGCCGATGAGCGCTCGCGCCAACACCACCACTATCGGACCCAATCAGGCCGTCAGCGCTGAGGAGGCTGCCGCCTTCGACTACCTGGCGCAAAACGGCCATCAGGTTGAGTTTCGTCTGGTGCCGGATGCCAGCGCTTACCACTGGCAGGACGCCCGACAAAAAATAAAATAAGGAGCCCATTATGGCTTTTGAAGCGATGTTAATCGGCGTTCTCTGCTATCTGGGATCGCTGAGTAGCCCCTGGCTGCTCGGCGTGACCGGTGGCTGGTATCTGATTACCCGTCCGCTGGTCTCGGGCATGCTGGTGGGGTTGATCCTCGGTGATATGCAAACCGGGATCGTGATCGGCGTGGCAGTACAGGCGGTCTATATTGCGATGGTTACGCCCGGCGGATCGATGCCGGCGGATCTAAACTTTGTCGCCTTTCCTGCTATTGCGTTAGGGATCTTATCCGGTAAAGGCGTCGAGGTGGCCGTGGCGCTGGCTGCGACGATCGGGATTGCCGGTACAGTGCTGTTTAATGCGATGCTGGTACTGAACTCATGGTGGAACCACCGTGCCGATAAGGCGCTGGAAAAGGGCGACGCGCGCGGCGTTTATCTCAACAGCGCTATCTGGCCGCAGGCAACTAATTTTCTTATGCGGTTTGTGCCCACCTTTATCGCCGTTTATTTTGGCGCGCAGTATATCAGCGCTTTTATGGACAGCCTGCCACCGGTGATGCTGTCGACCATGAATGTGCTGGGCGGCATTTTGCCCGCGGTGGGTATCGCTATCCTGTTAAAGCAAATTATCAAAAATTACAGCATGCTGATCTACTTTCTGGTGGGCTTTATCTGCATCGTATTCCTGAAGTTGAATATGGTGGCGCTGGTAATAGTCGGTGCGCTGCTGGCGCTTATTCACTACAACTATAAGCCGGAGCCGCAGGTGGCAAGCGTCACAAAGCCGGTTGATGAGGATGAATTCTAATGGAAGAACGTAAACTGACCCGCCGGGATTTGCGCCGCTGCTGGCGTAGCTGGATGATGTACAACCTTTCGTCTATGAGTTTTGAACGCCTCGCATCCTTTGGCTTTTGCCTGAGCATGCTGCCCGTGGCAAAGAAGCTCTATCCCGATATGCAACAAAGAAAAGAAATGCTCAAGCGTCACGCCTCATTCTACAACACCGAACCACAGATTGGCGCCATCGTTAACGGTATGGTGTTGGGACTGGAGGAGAAGCGCGCCAACGGCGAACCTGTTGATGGGGAAACGATCAATACCCTGAAAGTTGGGCTGATGGGGCCGGTGGCCGGAATTGGCGACTCGATGATCCCGGGAATGTTAATCCCGATCCTGCTCAGTATTGGTATGGCGCTGGCGGCTGGCGGCAATATTCTTGGGCCGCTGTTTTACAGCATTGCCTGGCTGGCGATTATCATTCCCGGTTCCTGGTTTCTGTTTCTCAAAGGCTACCGTATGGGATCGACATCCGTCGAAATGTTGGTGAGTAGCAAATCAACCCGACTGAGAGAAGCGCTATCGCTGCTTGGCGTGTTTGTGATGGGCGGCGTGGCGGCAAGTTATGTCAAGCTGGATACCGGGCTGGAGTTCGTGACCAAAGATGGAGTGAACATTCATCTACAGCAAATGCTCGATGGTATTTTTCCGCAGCTGCTGCCGTTGATCGTGGTGATAGGTACCTGGTATTTGATGGCTAAACGCGGGCTGTCGCCGGTAAAAGCGATGTTACTGCTGTTGTTGCTGGCTGCGGCTGGCGTAGCGGTAGGGTTGTTTACGGGCTAATCCTGCGTTTGGTTGTCACCGTTTTAATGAAATATCTTTCAGCAACGCGAGTGAACATCCTGATTTCGCTCGCGTTCAGTTAATCAAACTTAACCTGCCTGTATTTCCTGCTGAAAAACATTAATCGGACAACCTTAGACGCCGGTGGCGTTAGATCCCCAGTCCGCCAGCAACATTTAAAGTCTCGCCGGTAATATAGCCAGCATGAGGGCCAGCAAGGAAGCAGATGGTTTCTGCCACTTCTTCCAGCGTAGCAATGCGTCGAATAGGATGCATATCCAGAATCGCTTCACGATCCGGCAGCTCACCCGCCACATCCGACGCCATAATGCCCGCGCGTTTTCAACAGGCGAAAAACGAGGGCGATCTTTCTGAAAGCGCGCAACCAGATGTGCTTGCGGCCTTTATGATAACCGTTACCCAGGGAATCGCGGTACAGGCCAAAGCCGGGGCGAAACGTGAATTACTGGAAGCGGTAGCGGAACAGGCAATGGCCTGCTGGCCAGCCGACCCGGCCTTGTCATAAATCCTTCATCAATTACTCTTATAACAGGCTCTTTCCTGTTACGGATGTAAGCTGATGAAAAGTAAATCTCTTGCCTTATGCGTTTCTCTTTTCCCGCTCTATGCCAGCGCGGTGCAGCCGCAAATTGAACGCTACGTGGTGGCCTTTCCTCAGGGCGACCGCGTAGCTTTGCGGCGCGCGTCAGTCAGCGAGTTCCCCAACGGTCTGCCGGTGGGTGTCGGCTCGGGCCTGCATTTTCTGCGTAAAGAGGGCGGCGATCTGCTGTTCGCTACCCTGACCGATCGCGGTCCGAATGCTGATGCGCCTAAAACCGGCAAACGCGAGTCCAAAATTTTTGTCAGCCCGAACTATACGCCCTTGCTGATGACCATCCGGGTGGGCAGCGGCAAGGCTAATGCCATAGATGCGCATCCGCTACATGACGAACAGGGCAACATCAGCGGCCTGCCGTTGCCGGAAGGTTTTATCGGTGCGACTAATGAAGCGGCGCTTAACGAATCTTTACAGCTGCTTGGCAGTGATAAGCGCGGGCTGGATACGGAAGGCATTACCTCGGATGGCAACGGCGGCTACTGGATCTGTGATGAGTACGGTCCGTTTATCGCCCATATCAGCGCCGACGGCAAAATTCTGCAAAAGTATGGCCCGCAGGCGGAGGCTGGCGAGCAGGGCATCGCCGGGGGGCTACCGAATATCGTGAAGTGGCGCCAGCCTAACCGTGGTTTTGAAGGACTAACGCGCATGCCGGATGGCCGGATTATCGCTGCGGTGCAAAGTACGCTGGATATCGACGGCAAAAGCAAAAACAGCGCCCGCTTTACCCGTCTGGTCAGTTTCGATCCGGCAACGGGCAAAACCGCCAGCTATGGCTATCCCATTGATATCGATGCCTATAAAAAAGCGAAGGATGCGAAAGTAGGCGATATCGTCGCGCTGGATAATCAGCGCTTACTGCTGATTGAGCAGGGCGCTGATAAAGATAAAAATATGCGTAACCGCATCTATCTGGTCGATCTCAGCCAGGCCAGCGATCTGACGCCGCTCGACAAGCAGCCGCCGGAACTTAATGACGAGGCGGCGCTAAAGTCGCGCGGTGTTGTCCTTGCCAGTAAACAGCTGGTGGTCGATCTGCGTGCGCTGGGCTGGCATCAGGAGAAAGTCGAAGGCCTGGCGCTGATCGATAATAAAACTCTGGCGGTGATCAATGATAACGACTTTGGGATACGCGCTGAGCTGACCGATGCGGTATCCGGCAAAGATAAAATGGATGATTACACCACCGACGGTAAAGGGCATCTGCTGGTCAACGGCGAAGCAGTGAAAACTAAAATCGCTGTGCGGCCGTTGGATAAGCCGGAAAACGAAAACGAGCTATGGATAATTAGTCTGCCAGAGGCGTTGTAACCAGCCGCTGACTTCTATCTATATAAACCCCGGCGGCTGATGGTTATTCCAGGCCGCCGGACGCGGCTATCTTTTCCTGACCCGTAGCGCCTCTACCACCAGCGAAAAGGCCGGTGAAGGTTGTTTACGGCTGGGATAATAGAGGTAATAGCCGGGAAAAGGCCGACACCAGGGCTCCAGCACACGAATCAACCTTCCTTCCTTAATATGCTCGCCGAACTCCTCCTCCGGCAAAAAGGCGATGCCCATTCCTGCCAGCGCCGCCTGAACAATATGTTCCGAGGTGTTGAAGGTAAGCTGTCCGCTGACGCGCACGTTCAGGTCACCGCCATCCTGATCAAAATCCCACACATAGATCCCGCCCGATCGGATCATTCGCTGATTAATGCACCGGTGCTGGGTGAGATCATGCGGCGTTGCAGGAACAGGGTAACGCGCAAAATAGTCCGGCGAGGCCACCGCCGCCATCCGTAATCTGGGGCCGATGGGCACGGCGATCATATCCTTATCAATGGTATCCCCCAGCCGTACACCTGCATCGAAACGATCGGCTACGATATCGCGAAAACCATGATTGGCATCGAATTCAATATGAATATCCGGATACTCGCGCAGCAGTGGTATCAGCTTGGGCAGCAGTGTCGTATGCAGCACATTCGGGCCGCAGGTAATACGCACCGTGCCTGCGGGTTTGTCGCGCAGCGCGGTCAACATATCCAGCTCCGCTTCTATCCCGTCAATATAATTGCCGACGGTCTCTAACAGACGCTCTCCGGCAACCGTTGGCGATACGCTGCGCGTAGTACGCGTCAGCAGGCGAATTTGCATGCGTTCTTCCAGTGCGGAGATCGCCTGGCTGAGGGCGGGCTGCGTGACGCCCAGATGCGCCGCGGCCCGCGTGAAACTGCCCTCGCGCGCTACCGTGACAAAATAAAGTAGATCGTTAAGGTTACGCTTCATCCTGCCTCCTGGTAGCTCATTAATAAGCTATACTTATAAGCTCATTAAGTATTCATTAGCTAGTCAGCCTATCTCAGACGTGTAAAATTTTCATCAGTCAATCATCAAACGGCGATGTTATTTCGCCACAGCTATTTCTTAATCATTCATTTATTGACGTTATTCCCATGAATAAGGTCCGACCCCGGCTTGCCTGTAATCCGCCGGGACGATATGCGGAGGTTGTTATTTATGTCCACCCTGACAAAAGACCCGACACGTTACAAAGAACGTGCGTACTGGGGAGGCGTATTGGCCATGACGCTATGCGTCTTTGCACTGGTGGCATCAGAATTTATGCCGGTTAGCCTGCTTACGCCGATAGCAAAAGATTTGGCAATAAGCGAAGGCCAGGCGGGCCAGGGCATCGCGATTTCCGGTGCGCTGGCGGTATTAACCAGCCTGTTTATCTCAACCCTGGCCGGCAACCTGAACCGCAAGGTGTTGCTGCTGGCGATGACCGCGCTGATGGCGATTTCCGGCGCAGTTATCGCGCTTGCCTCCAGTTATCTCACCTATATGGCTGGCCGCGCGCTAATCGGCGTGGCTATTGGCGGCTTCTGGTCGCTCTCTGCCGCTACGGCGATTCGTCTGGTGCCGTCGCGCCAGGTACCGCGCGCGCTGGCGATATTTAATGGCGGTAATGCGCTGGCGACCGTGATCGCCGCTCCGCTTGGTAGCTATTTGAGCGCGGTTATCGGCTGGCGCGGCGCTTTTTTTTGCCTGGTTCCAGTCGCGGCCATCGCCTTTATCTGGCAATGCTTCAGCCTGCCGGCGATGAAGAGCGAAAGTCGCGATAAATCCAGCGGCACGGTTTTTCGTCTGTTTGCTAATCCGCTGGTAACGGTGGGGTTGGCGTCCTGCGGCCTGTTTTTTATGGGGCAGTTTTCACTGTTTACCTATGTGCGTCCGTTCCTTGAAACGGTCACGCAGGTTGATGTCACCACACTCTCTTTGATCCTACTCACCATTGGCGTGATGGGATTTATTGGCACGCTGGCTATCGGCGCATTTTTAAACCGGGGCTTTTACCGCACGCTGATCGCCATTCCTCTCCTGATGGCGGTGATTGCCGCACTGCTGATGTTTTTTGGCCATCGCGTCTGGATTGTCGCTCCGCTGCTCGGTTTGTGGGGGCTGATCGCTACCGCTGCGCCAACCGGTTGGTGGACCTGGGTTGCCAGAACGTTGCCGGATGATGCCGAGGCGGGCGGCGGGCTGATGGTGGCGGTGGTACAGCTTTCTATCGCCCTTGGCTCTACCGTTGGCGGCTTTGCCTTTGACCACAGCGGTTACCAAAGCACTTTTATTATTAGCGGCCTGCTGTTGGTTATCGCTGCCGCTCTGACTTTATTGACGTCGCGTAAAGATACCCACTCAACCCACTGAGGGCTTTTACATGAAGATATTTACCATGCTGTTAGGGCTGTTAATCAGCTCGTTTGCTGCAACAGGAGCCGATATGTCGAACGGAGCAGATAATTTTTACCAAAGCGATAAGGTTATCCGTCAAAAAGTGACCTTTAAAAACCAGTACCAGATGAATGTCACCGGCAATCTGTTTATGCCGAAAGAGATGAATCAGAACAGTAAAAACCCAGCGATTATCGTGGGGCATCCTATGGGCGCGGTAAAAGAGCAAAGCTCAAACCTGTATGCCCAGAAGCTGGCGGAGCAGGGGTTTGTCACGTTGGCTATCGATCTCTCTTTCTGGGGCGAAAGCGAAGGACAGCCGCGTAACGCCGTCTCGCCGGATATCTATGCGGAAGACTTTAGTGCCGCGGTGGATTACCTCGGCACGCGTCCCTGGATCGATCACAATCGTATCGGCGTGCTGGGCATCTGCGGCAGTGGCAGCTTTGTGATCAGCGCGGCGAAAATCGATCCACGTATGAAGGCGATCGCAACCGTCAGCATGTATGACATGGGCTCCGCTAATCGCAATGCGCTACATCACTCCTTAACCCTGGCGCAGCGTAAGCAGATCATTGCCGACGCGGCAGAGCAGCGTTATACGGAATTTACCGGCGGCGAGAAGAAATACACCAGCGGCACCGTGCATAAAATCGATGAAAACTCCTCGCCGATTGAGAAAGAGTTTTATGACTTCTATCGCACGCCGCGCGGTGAATTCACGCCGCAAGGTACCACGTCACAGCTGACCACGCATCCGACCCTGACCAGCAACGTGAAGTTTATGAATTTCTATCCGTTTAACGATATCGAGACCATTTCACCGCGTCCTGTGCTGTTTATCACCGGCGATCAAGCGCATTCGAAAGAGTTCAGCGAAGATGCCTGGAAGCGTGCCGGACAGCCGAAAGAGCTTTATATCGTGCCGGGCGCCGGTCATGTGGATCTCTATGATCGCACCGACCTGATTCCTTTTGCCAAACTGACTGCATTCTTCAAAGATAATTTGAAATAACGCTAAGGCCGCGCCTTACGGGGCGCGGCAATAAGGAGGCCCACTTCAGCTGCCGTTAACGTTACAGATGAAGCAGAAACGCAGCCTGCCCGGTCTCTTTCGCCCGTTTATCCTTTAACGCGGTCAGCTCATCCGCCCGCAACAGCTTTAGTGCAAAGGTGGGGCACACTTCCACGCAGGCCGGGCCCGCTTCACGCGCGGCGCACAGATCGCATTTGATGATTTCGGCGCTGTCGGCATTCGCTGACGCTTCAATCGAAATACAACCGAAAGGGCAGGCGACAATACAGTTCTTGCAGCCAATACAGCGCGCTGAATCAGACCGCACCCGATGTTTATCCAGACTCAGCGCCCCGGTTGGACAGGCGCTGACGCAGGGCGCATTTTCACACTGATGGCAGATTGCCGGCGCGCTGGCCAGGCTTGATTTATACACATTAAGCCGCGGAAAAAAGGCCGTCTGGTTAACGCTGCCCTGTGGTAAATGCGCCTGAGCGCAGGCAATTTCACAGGTCCGGCAGGCGATGCATCGTTGCGCATCAACAAGAATAAAGTCGGTCATAGTGCCTCCTGCATCGCTTTAAGCTTCGTTGGCTGCTGATCCAGCATGGTTAAGATATCGCGCGCCGCCTGACGGCCCGCCGCCATCGCGGTAACTACCAGATCGGCGCCGTGCACCGCATCCCCGCCGGCAAAAACTTTGCGCTGGCTGGTTCGCGTGGCAAGCCTTGCGCTGCCGCCGGTTTTAATTAATCCCCACTCATCCCGTTTTATCGCGTACCGATCCAACCAGGGCATCGCGTGCGGCCGAAACCCCAGGGCCATAATCAGCACATCAGCCGGCTGCACAAACTCAGAACCTTTTACCGGCTGCGGCCTTCTGCGGCCGTCAGGGCCGGGCTCGCCTGGCTGCGTGCGTATCAGCCTGATGCCGTTGACCCGCCCCTTACGATCGCGCTGAATATGCTGAGGCTGAACGTTAAATAAAAATTCCACGCCCTCTTCGCGCGCGTTCAACACCTCTTTTTTGGAGCCAGGCATGCTGGCCTCATCGCGCCGATAGGCGCAGGTAACGCTGGCCGCTTCGCGTCGGATAGCCGTGCGCAGGCAATCCATCGCGGTATCGCCGCCGCCCAGTACCACTACATTTTTGCCTCGCACATTAATCCAGGGATAGCGGCGGTCCTCATCCAGCCCCTTTACCTCACGGGTGCTGGCGATCAGAAACGGCAGCGCCTGCACCACGCCGGGCGCATCTTCATGTGCCAGGCCAGCCTGCAAGAAGCCGTAGGTGCCGGTAGCCAGGAAGACGGCGTCATAGTGGACCATCAGCTCGCTGAACAGAACGTCGCGGCCGATTTCGCAGTTAAGATGAAACCGGATGCCCATCGTGCTGAAGATATCGCGGCGGTGCGCCATCAGCGCTTTGTCCAGCTTGAACGGCGGAATGCCAAAGGTCAGCAGCCCGCCGATTTCCGGATGGCGATCGAACACCTCCGCCTGAATACCGGCGCGCGCCAGAATATCGGCGCAGCCTAATCCGGCCGGACCGGCGCCGATAATAGCGACTTTTTCAGCGCGCGGCGTGACCGCGCCGATGGCTGGCCGCCAGCCCATTTCAAAGGCGGTGTCGGTGATATAGCGCTCCAGGTTGCCGATGGTTACCGCGCCGCTGCGGCTTTTTAACGTACATGCTCCTTCGCAAAGGCGATCCTGTGGGCAAACCCGCCCGCAGATTTCCGGCAGGGTGCTGGTTTGGTGGCATAGCTCTGCCGCCGCAAGAATATCGCCCTGATCGACCAGGCGAATAAAATCGGGAATGGCGTTATGTAACGGGCAGGTCCAGTTACACCAGGCTTTCTGCGCGCAGTAAAGGCAGCGGCGGCTTTCCGCGCCAGCGCGCTCTGCTTCCAGCCCCCGGTAGATCTCCTGAAAATGCGTCTTGCGTTGCGCCGCATCGATTTTTAACGCGCCCTGGCGAGCGGGTTTATCCAGCAGGCGTGCGGCTAAGCCGGGCGCGGTGTTGGGTTGATCATCGCCGCAGACGGTGCGGCGTTGCCGCTGATGCCGCAGCGCCGCCAGCGTTGGGCCATCCAGCAGATGCAAAGCCTGGGTAGGGCAGTTGGCCACACAGGCTGGAGCGGCCTGATGGCCGCAGAGATCGCATTTCTGGGCGGCAGCCGTCCGATCTGGCCGGGAGACCATCTTAATCGCGCCGAAGGGGCAGGCGACCAGGCAATTTTTACAGCCGATGCAGCGCTGCTCAACCAGCTTTATCTCTCCATCGCCAAATTGCAGCGCGTCCACGGGACAGCTCGTCACACAGGGCGCGTCATTACAATGACGACAGGTTACGGCGACGCTGCTTGCTCCCTGAAACGCAACCTGAATACGCGGTATAAATGCCGAACGTTCCTCTGGCCAGAGATGATGATTATGCGCCACGACACAGGCAACTTCGCAGGCGTGACAACCGATACATTCGCGGGGATCGGCAACAATAAATTTATTCATTTACGTCCCTTATTATTATTTTCGCCATTACTCTCACGCCAGAGAGATGCAATAAACGTACGCACTCTTTCTCCGCATGCAGATTTACCTTAACTTTGTGGCGCATCTCAAACAATTTCCCCGCTTTAGCGCGCAGGCGACAAATGGATATTGTTCACTTCTCATTTCGCGTTCTCACTTTGATAAAATTGCGTCACAGTGAAAAAGCGCGCACGCCGTTAGCAGTGACAATCAAAAACAATGTGGGCGGGTAATTGCCCAATTTTATTGGTTTACATCACAACTCTTTTGCTTCTCATCTGACTTATTAATTTCTGGCACATCCCTTGCTGATACCTGAAAGAAAGTGAGCAATCTGGTATTTGCACCAGGGAGATAACGCGCTAATGGAAACAACAATTGTGGGAAGTGAAGTGCCGCGAACGGATGGCGCCGCCAAAGTAAAAGGGCTGGCGGTTTATGGCGACGATCTGGTAATGAAAAATATGCTGTATGGCGTTTGTCGCTATGCGGATATTCCTGCCGGGCAGATTACCTCGCTGGATCTCTCTGAGGCCCGGAGCGTGCCTGGCGTGGTGAGAATCGCGACCTGGGACGATATCCCCGGCGAAAAAAAGATTGGCGTGGTGACGCCCGATTATCCGCCTATCGTGGAGCGGGACATTGCGTTTCGCGGCGATGTGGTGGCGGTGGTGGCGGCAGAAACCTATGAGGCCGCCTGCCTGGCGGCGGAAAAAATAAAAATAGCCTATAAGCCCTGCATGCCGGTGACTTCCCCGCAGGAAGCGCTTCAGCCCGGCGCCCGTTTAATTCACCCCGACAGCGACAGTAATATTATTAATCATCATTTCACCCTGAAAGGGGATATTGACGCCGGGTTCGCCACCTCAACGCATATATTTGAGCGCGAGTATCAGGTGGGTTTTCAGGAGCACGCTTATATAGAGCCGGAATCTATTACCACCTGCTATGACGATAATGAACAAATCATCACCCTTTATGGATCGATACAAAATGCCCATCGCGTGCGCGGCTTCGTCGCGAAATATTTGGGGCTGCCCCATGCAAAGGTAAATGTTAAGCGCTCGGTGCTGGGCGGCTCTTTTGGCGGCAAGGACGATATTATCGATCATCTCGCCTGCCGCGCGGCGCTGCTGACATGGCTCACTTCCCGTCCGGTGAAAATGACCTATAACCGCGAACAATCGATGCGGGAAAGCTATAAACGCCATCCTTACACCATGAAATATAAAATTGGTCTTGATGACGATGCGCGAATTCAGGCGATTAAAATCGATGTGCTGGCGGATGGTGGCAGCTATGCCGGGCAGACCGTATTCGTCACCTGGCGCAGCTCAGTGCAGGCGGCGGGCCCCTATAACATTCCTAACGTGCGTATCGATGTCACCGGGGTGTATACCAACAATAACTACACCTCCGCCTACCGCGGCTTCGGCGCGCCGCAGGTGATTTTCGCCAACGAATCTTTAATGGATGAAGTGGCTCAGGCGATGGGGCTGTCGCCGGTTGAGTTGCGCCTGCGTAATATTCTGCGACAGGGGGATACCAGTATGGCCGGGCAGGTGCTTTCCGGCCACACGGTTTCCGCCAGCGAAGTGTTGCAAAAGGCGATCGATAAAACGGATTTTGAGGATAAGCGCCGCCATTACGCCGCGCTGAACGCAGCCGGCGGGCCAATAAAATATGGCATCGGGCTGGCGCTAAGCCACCGTGGCTGTTCGCTGGGGGCGGAAGGGCTGGATGCTTCGTCCGCGCTGATTCAGGTAAACGCCGATGGCAGCATCAATATCTCTACCTCCGTTTCAGAAAACGGCCAGGGATTACAAACCACCATGTCGCTGATCGCCGCCGAAGCCTTTGGCGTTCCGCTGGAGAGCGTAAGCTTCAGCGAGCCTGCCACGGCGATGATCGCTGATGGCGGCTCTACCGTCGCCTCCCGCGGTACGCTGATGGGCGGCCAGGCGGTGCTGAACGCGGCAGACAAAATCAAACAGCGTATGGCAAACGCCATCGCTGAGCGGTTGAGTATTCAGGATGATAAGGATCTGGTCTGGGAAAATGGCCGGGTTTTCAATCGCCATCATCCCTACAACCGGCTGCTGTTTACCGAGGTGGTGAATCTCACCAAAGCCACCGGAGCCAACCTTTCCGCTTACGGCTGGCATGTCGCGCCGCCTATTCACTGGGATGAAGAAAAAGGCACCGGCAACCCTTATTTCACGTGGGTGTATGGCTGTCAGGTAGCAGATATAACGCTGGATACGCGCACCGGGAAAATTGAGATCGTACGCGCCACGGCGGTTCATGATGTCGGCAAAGTCATTAATAAAGTGGGCTTTGAGGGACAGGTGTGCGGCGGCATCGCGCAGGGGATGGTCGGGTACGGCATGCTGGAAGATTTCAATATTGAACAGGGCGACGTGAAATCGGAAAACTTTGATACCTACCTGCTGCCCACCATCAAAGATATGCCGGAGATCGATATTATCGCCGTCGAAAACCACGATAACGCTGGGCCTTATGGCGCGAAGGTGCTGGGCGAACCGGTGCTGGAACTGGGGGCGGCGGCGCTGAATAATGCCGTCAGCTTCGCTATGGGTCAACGCAACTACACGCTGCCCCTGACGCTGGAGCAGGTGAAGCTGGGCTATGCGCTGAAAAAGCCGGAGCGTCAGAGTGAATTGATGGTGTCGTCGGGCGAGAAAAAACAGGTGCTGCGTATCAATACCCTGCAACTGCAGCGCGCGAAAACGCTGGATGAAGCGCTTGATTATCTGGCCGAGGGCCACGCGCGCCCGGTTGCCGGCGGAACGGATGTGCTGGTGCAGGCGCGCCTGAGCAACGATCCGCTAAAGCTGGTGGATATTTCAGGCGTGCAAGCGCTTAAAATGCTGGAGGAAACTGCCGATGGGGGCGTGGCGATTGGCGCGGGCGTCTGCTTTAGCGATTTGACCGCTTCCCCGTGGGTGCAGAAAAAATATCCATTGTTGGTCACCGCCTGCAACACTATCGGTTCGCTACAGTTGCGCAATCGGGCGACGCTGGGCGGAAATATCGCCAACGCCGCACCCTGTGCCGATTCGGTGCCGCCATTGATTATCTACGATGCCGACGTTGAGCTGCAAAGCCGCCGGCGCGGTATCCGCCGGGTTCCGCTTGGCGATTTTATTACCGCAGGCTACCGTACTTTGCTGCAACCAGATGAATTATTAACCGCCGTGATCCTGCCGCCGCCGCCAGAATATGAACGCTTGCAACAGCGTTATCTGCAATTAGGTCGTCGTAACGCGTTAAATATTACGCGTCAGAGCCTGACTGGACAGTTTGTTATCGATAACGCCAAAAACCTGATCCGCTGTCGCCTGGTTGACGGGGCGATGTTCAGCAAACCGCAGCGCCTGATCAGGCTGGAAAAATGCCTGACGGGCCGTCGTCTCGATGCCCAGCTGATCGAAGAAGGGGCATCGGTCATGCACGACATGCTCAACCAAGCGATCGGCACGCGCTGGTCCGCCGCTTACAAGGTGCCCGTTGGCGTTGAGATGTTGCGTCAAATGCTGGAAGAGGCGCTGACCGCGCAACAACAATAAGGTGAGGTGAGCGATGAAGGTAATCGAACTGAAAGTAAACGGTATTTGTGTACGGCGTGAAGTAGACGACAATCGCCGGTTAATTGATTTTTTGCGGGAAGATCTTCAGCTTACCGGGACGAAAGAGGGATGTTCCGTTGGTGAATGCGGGGCCTGTACGGTGATCCTCGAAGGAAAGGCGGTGTGCTCTTGTCTGTTGCTGGCGGCACAGTGTGACGGTGCGCAGATCACTACGGTGGAGGCGCTTCGTCATGACAAAATCGGCCAGCGGCTGCAGTCCGCTTTCGTACGTCACGGCGGCGTGCAGTGCGGCTTTTGCACTCCCGGATTTTTAATGAGCGCCAAAGCGCTGCTGGACGCCACGCCTCGTCCCAGCGACCGGCAGATTTACGATGCGCTGGAAGGTAACCTGTGTCGCTGTACCGGTTATCGTCCGATTATCAAATCGATAAAAGCGGTACTGGAAGAAACATAATGGCCCGCAACGCAGGCGCGAAAAAACAGTGCCTGGTGCTGGCCGCCGGGCTCTCTTCGCGTATGGGCGAATGGAAGATGATGTTGCCCTGGGGCGATACCACCATTCTGGATAGCGCCCTGGAGAATGCGCTGTCATTTTGCGATCGGGTGTTACTTGTCACCGGCTATCAGGGAGCGCGGTTACAGCGGCGCTATGCGGGACGCGCCGCGATTACGCTGTGCCATAACGAGAACTATCTTCAGGGGATGTTTTCTTCCGTTCGCTGTGGCGCGAAGCGGCTTGCGCCAGGCGATTTTTTTGTGGTGCCGGGCGATATGCCGCTGCTGAGCGGGGAAATTTATGCCGCGCTTTGGCGGCATCGTTATCTCAACTGCTGTCTGGTACCGGAATATGATGGCGGCTGCGGGCATCCCGTGCTGCTGCCCGCCGATATGCGCGAGGTTATTTTGCAGGCAAATAACGAAGCGAATCTGAAAGCCCTGGTTAAAGCGCGAGGGCGGCAGCCTGTATCGGTTGCTACTCCCTGCATTCACTGGGATCTGGATACGCCAGCCCAGTATCAACAGTTGTTCGGCATCCCGCTTATGTCAGACCATACTTTTTAATTTTACGGTAAAGCGTCGCCACGCCGATTCCCAGCTCATCGGCGATCTGCTTTTTATTATGAACGCGCTGTAGCGCCTCCTCAATTAAGCTCTTTTCCACTTTTTTCAGATTGGATACCGCATCGTTTTCTGCTGATGTGGCAGGAAAGGTAGCTGATGTCGCCACGATTTTTTCCGACGCGTCAGGCATCTCACTCGGGTAAGCGCGCAGATGATAAACCGGCGGCAGCAGTGAGCTGTCAATCACTTCTCCTTCGGGCACGATATTCACCAGATATTCCACCAGGTTGCTGAGCTCTCTGACGTTGCCGGGCCATGGATAGGCGCTTAACAAACGCAGCACTTCAGGGCTGACCCCGCTTACCGGCCGGCCGATTCTTTCCGCATGCAGGACAAGGAAATGATTCAGCAGCAGAACCAGATCGTTTTCCCGCTTCCGCAGCGGTGGAAGATGAAGCGGCACCACATTGAGACGATAATAGAGATCTTCGCGAAAAAGCCCCAGGCTAATCTTTTCCTGCAGGTTTTGATGGGTAGCGGAGATAATACGAATATCGACCTGAACAGGCTGACTGGCGCCTATCGGCATCACTTCCCGGCTTTCAATGGCCCGCAGTAACCGGGCCTGTAACGTCAGCGGCATATCGCCAATCTCATCCAGAAAAAGCGTGCCGCCGCTCGCCAGCTGGATTAACCCTTTTTTCCCGCCGGGCGCGGCCCCGGTGAAGGCTCCTCTGGCATAACCGAACAGCTCGCTTTCCAACAGGTTTTCCGGAATCGCCGCGCAATTAATCGCAATAAAGGCTTTTTCATATCTTGGGCTTAAGCGATGAATGGCATGGGCGACCACCTCTTTCCCGGTGCCGCTCTCTCCGATAATCATTACGCTGGAGGGGCTGGGCGCAATGCGGTTAATTAACGCCTTCAGGTTGCGCATGACGCATGAATTGCCGGTCAGGTTTTTTATCTCCGGCGTTTCCGGTTCGCGCCGGTCATTGATAGGCTGCAGGCTACGGAACAGCACCAGCAATACGCCATTATCGCTCTCTTGCCAGCGGCCGTACAAACGCCAGCAATGATCATTCAGGCTAAGAGTAATATCCTGTTCAGCACGTTCTTTATTTAATAAGGGCGAGATAACTGCCGGCGTGGGCGGCGGCTCGCTAATATTGAGCTGCTGGCGAGCAACGTTATTAATAAAGATAATACGTCGCTGCGCATCAAACAAAATAACGCCCTGTTCCGTCTGCTGAGCCATAAATGTCAGTAATGGATCGATGCGGCTCTCTTTTTGTTGCAGCTCAGTAATATTATCCGCCAGCAGAGTGGAAATATGGCGAATATATTCGATAAACATGGTGGTATGCGCGCGCAAATGATGCAGCTGCTCGTTATTCATGGCCACCAGACTGATCACCCCCAGGCAATGCTGTTTATAAATAACCGGAACGCCCACAAAACCACGCTCTTTACAGCTTTCCCGCTGGGTACAGGCCTGGCATAGCGAATTGCGCTGAGAATCAAAAATGACCACCTCCCGTTGCCGCTCGATAACTTCAGATAACAGCAGCGTATTGCTGGCGGGAACCTGACCCAGCCGCTGGCTGTAAGGCCCAGTGCCGGCAATACGGCGCAGCGCATTGTCAACAATCTCAACTTCCAGATGCAGCACATTGGCTAACAGGGCGGCAAAGTGCTGCACCGTTTTTTGAATCTTCATTAGGGTGGAAATACCGTCACTGGTATTACTGAACGCGGTCGGCAATGCCGGTTGCGGGTGAATAGCGTTATCATCTGGCGCATCTCTCAATTTGATAACGGGCGCGTTTTTTCTCATTTTGATCCCTCAGCTAAACGGAGTTCATCCTATTTATTTTTCCTTCGTCAACCAGAGTAGCGCCAAATTAGCCCGGAAAAACATGATTAAAAGCACACTCTTTATGGCCGGGCGAAACCTGGCACAAAACTTGTTTGTTCCATCCCAGAATGTATTTCCTTTTATCAACAGACAACTTCTGTTCTGGGATTTAACACGAAAAGGTGTGCAAATAATGGATGAAATAAAACGACTGATTAAGCTGAGCCGGGAGAAAAAGTCTTCTTTGCATAAAAAAGATTTTTTACTGAGTTGGGAACAAACGCGCGACGAGCTGGAGCAGGTACTTTACCTGGCCGAGGCGTTAAAACGGATGCGCGCCGCAAATATTGATACCCGTGTTTTTAATAACGGGCTGGGTATTTCTCTGTTCCGCGATAACTCTACGCGCACGCGTTTCTCTTATGCCTCGGCGCTTAATTTACTGGGCCTGGCGCAGCAGGATTTGGATGAAGGGAAATCACAAATTGCCCATGGAGAAACCGTACGCGAAACGGCCAATATGATCGCCTTCTGTGCGGAAGCGATCGGCATCCGCGACGATATGTATCTGGGCGCGGGCAACGCCTATATGCGGGAAGTGGGCGCTGCGCTTGATGAAGGACATCAGGCCGGGGTGCTGCCGCAGCGTCCGGCGGTCATTAACCTGCAGTGCGATATCGATCACCCCACGCAGGCGATGGCGGATTTGGCATGGCTGAAAGAGCATTTCGGCTCGCTGGAGCAGCTGAAAGGAAAAAAAATCGCCATGACCTGGGCCTATTCGCCAAGCTACGGCAAACCTCTTTCGGTGCCGCAGGGGATTATCGGCCTGATGACCCGTTTCGGCATGGAAGTGACGCTGGCGCATCCGGAAGGTTATGGCCTGTTGCCTGAAGTGCTCAATGTCGCGGCTAACAATGCCCTGGCCTCCGGCGGTAGCTTCCGGCAGGTTTCATCAATGGAAGAGGCGTTTAAGGATGCCGATATTGTCTACCCGAAATCCTGGGCGCCGTGGCAGATCATGCAGCAGCGTACCAAACTGCTGCGTAATCAGGATCAGGCTGGTCTGAAAGCGCTGGAAAAAACCTGTCTGGCGGAAAATGCCCGCTATCAGAACTGGCACTGCAGTGAAGAGATGATGGCGCTGACCCGCAACGGCAGCGCGCTTTATATGCACTGCCTGCCGGCGGATATTACTGGCGTCTCCTGCGAGCGCGGCGAGGTCGAGGCCAGCGTTTTTGAGCGTTACCGCATCCCAACCTACAAAGAGGCGAGCTGGAAGCCGCTGATCATCGCCGCCATGATTCTGGCGCGTAAGTTTGCCCATCCAGCTGATGTGCTGGCGAACCGTCTTGAGGCTGCCGTGCCTCGTATCTGTAAATAAAACGGCAGCCCGCGCGGTTTGCGCATCAACGCAAACCGTCGCTGGTTTGCTCTGCTTTGACTTGAGGAAACGCTATGTCCCAGTTCGAATTACGTATGCAGATAGCGGACAACGCGCATCTGCAGCCTCAGCGCGATCCTGTTTTCAATGCCGATGCCGCCAGGCAGGCGCGGCGCTTCCACCGCACGCTCAACGGCTATCAGCCAACGCCGCTCCACTCGCTGGATAATTTTGCCCGCGCGTTAGGGGTCGATAAGGTATTGGTCAAGGATGAATCTCAACGGTTTAACCTTAACGCTTTCAAAATGTTGGGCGGCACCTGGGCGGTGGCGCAGCTGCTGTGCAAAATCTGGCAGCTGGATATCGCCACCTTCTCTTTTGCTGCCTTTCGCCAGCAGCAGCGTCCGCCGCTAACGTTAGCTACCACCACTGACGGTAATCACGGCAGGGGGGTGGCATGGGCGGCAAAGGCGCTGGGCCAGCATGCAGTTATCTATATGCCGAAAGGTTCTTCAGCGGCGCGCGTGAAGCATATTACCGATCTTGGCGCCGAGTGCATCGTTACGGATATGAACTACGACGATACCGTGCGTCTGACGCTGCGCCATGCCCGACAGAAGGGCTGGCATATGGTGCAGGACACCGCCTGGGAAGGCTATGAAGAGATCCCCACCTGGATTATGCAGGGCTACGCCACGCTGGCCGATGAGGCGGTGGAACAGCTGGATGAGCTTGGCGCAGCGCCGCCGACGCACGTTCTGTTGCAGGCCGGCGTGGGCGCAATGGCGGCAGGAGTATTAGGCTACCTGGTCGACCATTACGGACCCGGCAGCCTGCGCGCGGTACTGGTGGAGCCAGAGCGTGCCGACTGCCTTTACCGTTCAGGCGTTCAGGGAGAGATAGTTAACGTTGGCGGCGAACTGAACACCATTATGGCTGGCCTGGCCTGTGGCGAACCTAATCCGTTGGGCTGGCCGTTGCTGCGTAATAACGTACATCACTTTATCTCTTGTGAAGATCGCGTGGCGGCTCTGGGAATGCGGGTATTAGGCAATCCCCTGAAAGGCGATAGGGCGATAGTTTCCGGTGAATCAGGCGCGCCAGGCATGGGCGTGCTGGCGGCGATTGTTCATCACCCGCAGCGTCATCAGCTTATGCAGCGGCTCCGCCTTACGTCAGACTCCCGCGTCTTAATTATCAGTACCGAAGGCGATACGGATCCTCAGCACTACCGCGAAGTGGTCTGGGAAGGTAAAGACGGAATATCACATCATTAACCAAGGATTACAGCTATGGCTAAACCAATTCCCTTCAGCGAAATAATAGAGCTGGCGCAACGTTATCAACCGGAAATGACGCGATTTTTACGCGATATGGTGGCGATCCCCAGTGAAAGCTGCGATGAAAAACGTGTGGCGCACCGTATTAAACAGGAGATGGAAAAAGTGGGGTTCGATAAGGTTGAAATCGATCCCATGGGCAACGTGTTGGGCTATATCGGTCATGGCCCGCGCCTGTTGGCAATGGATGCCCATATCGATACGGTCGGCGTCGGCAACATCAATAACTGGACGTTCGATCCCTATCTCGGCATGGAAGATGATGAGGTCATTGGCGGCCGCGGCACATCCGATCAGGAAGGCGGCATGGCCTCGATGGTTTACGCCGGCAAAATTATTAAGGATCTGGGACTGGAAGATGAGTATCAGCTACTGGTGACCGGTACTGTCCAGGAGGAGGACTGCGACGGACTCTGCTGGCAATACCTTATTGAATAATCAAATATTCGACCGGAATTTGTGGTGAGTACAGAACCGACCGACTGCCGTATTTACCGTGGTCATCGCGGCAGAATGGAAATCCGCGTCGAGGTCGAAGGGATCAGCTGCCATGGCTCAGCGCCGGAGCGCGGCGATAATGCCATTTTCAAAATGGCGCCGATACTGCTGGATCTACAGTCGCTGGCCGGCAGGCTGGGCAACGATGAGTTTTTAGGTAAGGGTACCCTGACGGTGTCGGAAATTTTCTTTACCTCGCCCAGCCGCTGCGCCGTGGCGGATAGCTGCGCCGTTTCCATTGACCGCCGGCTTACCTAGGGCGAAAGCTGGGAAGGCGCGCTGGAAGAGATCCGCGCCTTACCGGCGGTGCAAAAAGCGCAGGCGAAGGTCTCGCTCTATGAATACGACCGCCCCTCCTGGACCGGGTTAACCTATCCAACCGAATGTTATTTCCCTACCTGGAAAGTGCCGGAAGATCACTTTACGGTGCGCGCCTTAACCACTGCTTATCAGGGACTGTTTAAGCAGCCGCCGACGGTAGATAAATGGACCTTCTCCACTAACGGGGTGTCGATTATGGGCCGTCACGGCATTCCGGTGATTGGCTTTGGCCCGGGGAAAGAGCCTGAGGCTCATGCGCCTAATGAGAAAACCTGGAAATCACACCTGGTAACCTGTGCGGCGATGTATGCGGCGATCCCGCTGGCATGGCTGCAACAAACCGATCGTTAAGCCGCTAAGGAGCGCCCGCATGGGCGCTCCGGGAGTCGTATCATGTTAACACTGATTAAAGGTGGGACGCTGGTTGACGATACGCGAGAGTTCAGGGGCGACGTGCTGATCGAGCGTGAAAAGATAGTCAAAACTGCCGCCTGTATTGACGCTGCCGTCGCCGATCGGGTGATTGATGCCAGCGGCCTGCTGGTGCTGCCCGGCGGCATTGATGTTCATACCCATTTCAATATTGATACCGGCGCCGCCGTCAGCTGTGATGATTTTTACAGCGGCACGCGCGCGGCGGCCTGTGGCGGCACTACCACCATTATCGACCATATGGGGTTCGGCCCCGCCGGCTGTAATCTGCATCATCAGCTGGAAAAATATCATCGTGATGCGCGCGGCCAGGCGGTAATTGACTACAGCTTTCACGGCGTTATCCAGCATGTTGATGAGGCGATACTCGATGAGCTCTATTCCATGGTGCATATGGAAGGCATCAGCAGCTTTAAATTTTATCTAACCTATCAATATCACCTGCATGACGGCGACATATTGCGTTTGCTGGAGCGGCTAAAAGCGGTCGGCGCGCTGGCGACGGTGCATGCGGAAAATGACGCGGTCATCGCTCACAACCGTCGCCGGTTTCTGGCGGAAAATAAGCGAGCGCCGATCTGGCACGCCTTAAGCCGTCCTGCGGCCTGCGAGGCGGAGGCGATAGCGCGCAGCTTGCATCTGGCCCAGTTGGCCGGCAATGCGCCGCTGTATATTGTGCATCTTTCCAATGGCGTGGGAATGGAATATATCAAGCTGGCGAAAGCGCGCCATCAGCCGGTATGGGTGGAAACCTGCCCGCAATATCTGCTGCTGGATATCGGACATTATCAACGCCAGGACGCATTGAAATATATTCTTAGCCCGCCGCTACGACCGCGACAGGAGCTGGACAGCCTGTGGAGCGGCATCAATGATGGCAGCATTGATACGCTGGCGACCGACCATTGCACCTTCCCTTATTCCCTGCGGCTTTCCCGGGCTGCTGATGATTTTACCCGCTGCCCGAACGGCCTGCCAGGGGTGGAAAACCGCCTGGCGCTGCTGTTCTCTGAAGGGGTGGCGAAAGGGCGCATCAGCGCCTCCCGCTTTGTTGCGCTGACCAGCGCAAATCCGGCGCGATTGTTTGGCCTGTGGCCGAATAAAGGCAGCCTGCTGCCCGGCAGCGATGCCGATCTGGTGTTGTTTGATCCGCAGCGGCGTCAGGTGATCCGCCATGCCGATTTACACGATAACGTCGATTATTCGCCCTGGGAGGGTTTTGAATGTCACGGCTGGCCGGTGATGACCATTTCAAGAGGCGAAATCCTCTGGCGGGACGGGATATTTTGCGGCAAAGCCGGGCGCGGGCGTTTTATCCATCGAAAACCCTTTTTCTCAAAACATCAGGGAGGCGGTAAATGAAGCAGAGAATTGTGCTGGCGCTTGGCGGCAATGCCTTAGGCAAAGGCCTGGCGGAACAGATGAAGGCGGTTCATACCACGGCATCAGCGATTGTCGACCTGATTGAAGAGGGGCACGAGTTAGCGATCACGCACGGCAACGGGCCACAGGTGGGGATGATCCATCAGGCCTTTGAAGCGGCGGCGCATACCCCAACGCATTCGCCGGTGCTACCGATGTCGGTATGCGTGGCGTTAAGTCAGGGCTATATCGGTTATGATCTGCAAAATGCGATACGGGAAATGCTGCTCAGACGCGGTATTCATAAATGCGTGGCCTCGTTGATCACCCAGGTACGCGTTGATGCTGACGATCCCGCCTTCCTTAAGCCGGATAAGCCGATCGGAAGCTTTTTAACTCAGGCAAATGCCGACTCGCTGGCCGCGCAGGGTATTGCAGTTAAACAGGATGCCGGCCGTGGTTGGCGACGGGTGGTTGCCTCGCCGGAGCCGAAAGAGATCGTTGAAATCGAGGCGATCAAGGCGTTGCTGGCGGCAGGCGTGGTGCCGGTGACCATTGGCGGCGGTGGCATCCCGGTGGTGGCGGAAGATAGCGTGCTGAAGGGCGTAAGCGCGGTGATTGATAAAGATCGGGCCAGCGCAATTTTAGCGCGCGATCTGGATGCCGATATGCTGATCATCTTAACGGCGGTAGAAAAAGTCGCGATCAACTTTAATACGCCACAAGAGCGCGGTCTGGATCATATAACGGTGGCAGAGGCAGAAAAATATATGGCGGAAGGGCAGTTTGCGCCGGGCTCGATGCTGCCAAAAGTTGAGGCTGCCGTGACGTTTGCTGCCTCGCGCCCCGGCAGAAAAACCTTAATCACTCTGCTGGAGCGCGCTAAAGAGGGGATTGCCGGGTTAACCGGAACCCTCATCAGCGGCTAAGCGTGACCGACTGGTCGACCGGTGTCAGTTTGGTGGCTGACGCCGGCTCCTGCGGCCGCGCAGCCGGGGTAACTTGGCCGGTGCGGTAAAGCTGAATCAGCTCGGCGATAATACTGACGGCAATCTCCATCGGCGTTTCTGCGCCTATTTTCAGCCCCAGCGGAGCATGCAGGCGCGCCAGGTCTTCTTCGCTAAAACCATGCTCTTTACGCAGCAGGTTACGGAAGTGGTGGGCTTTGCGTGTACTGGCTAACAGTCCCAGATAGCGGAACGGCAAATGGATAACCTGTTCCAGTGCTTCGCGATCCTCGTGGTTGGTGGCGATAATCACATAGCTGTGCTCATCAAGGCCCAACTGCGGCACGATGGCGGCATAATCAGCGCCATCAATGCGGCGGCAGGCTGCGGGCAGCTCCGGATGCTGCAAATTAGCGGGCCAGGTATCCGCCAGCGTAACGATAAAACCAAGCCCAGCGGCCAACCTGGCGACTTCGCGATTAACATGGCCCGCGCCCAGCAGAAAAAGCGCCGGTCGGCGAGGGTAAACCGCAATATGGATAGTCATCGCGCCGCCGCAGTCTGAACCTACCGCATTTTCTCCCTGACGTGTTAGCCGCGCCTCGAATAGCCGGGACGCGCCCTGCGCGATCGCTTCCCGCGCCGCGTCAATAGCCAGTCGTTCCAGCATACCGCCGCCGATAGTGCCCGCCGTCTCGCCCTGCTCGGTAACGGTCATCCATGCCGAGTGTCGCAGCGTAGAGCCGCGACACTCAATGATCTGCAGTAGGGCAAAGGCCTGATTCTGTTCTTCAAGGCTCGCCAGTTGGTTAAATAAACGCATCGCATCTTCTCCTTTTTGCCGATACCTCCTGCCTGCAACTCTCATGCCGCTTCGCTGTTTATAAAAATCAAAGAGTTATATCTGCTGCGAGCCAACTTTTTCTCATAGTGAGAAACAAAGAATCACTCTGACATTTTGGACGGCGATTCCGCGTCACAGAATGAGAAACCGATCACTCTCCACGCCCAAATACGCCCATGCGGGCGGAGTGGTCTGGTAATTGCTTTATAGGGACACGGCCTGCGCGAACGAAACTGATATGGCGCAGCGGGCGGGTAAAACACAATAAATTTCAGCAAGGAGCAATGTATGGCTGACATTATGCGTCCTGTTCCCTTTCGTGAGCTTCTGACGCGCATCTGTGCCGAATATGAAGAGGAACAAAGCATTTTCGGCATTCCCGAAAGCGAGTTTTATGTTCGTAACCCGGAAAGGCAGATTTCGCTGTTCGGCGAAACCTGTGATACGGCGATTGGCCCGGCGGCAGGGCCACATACGCAGCTGGCGCCCAATATCATTGTCGCCTGGCTGACCGGCGGCAGCTTTATTGAGCTAAAAACGGTACAAATCCTTGACCGGCTGGAGCTGGAGAAACCCTGTATCGATTCCAGCGATGAGGCATTTAATACGGAGTGGTCTACAGAATTTACCCTGGCGAAAGCGTGGGATGAATATCTTAAAGCCTGGTTTGCGCTCTGGCTGCTGGAAGCGCTGCTATCGCCGCGTCATCCCGGTCAGGGCCGCTCTTTTATTTTCAATATGAGCGTAGGGTACGATCTTAAAGGCATCACGCAGCCGCCGATGCAGAAGTTCATCGATGAAATGCTGGATGCCGGGAAAAATGAAAAATTTAACCGTTACCGTCAGGAACTGGCGCAGTTTATTCAGCATGGCGGCTGGCGCTTATTAGCGAAAGCCACGCCAGCTGTTCTGAATCAGCTGGCGAAAACGATTCATCCACAGCTGGTGCGCAGCGTTACGCTCTCTACTATGCATGGCTGCCCGCCGGATGAAATCGAATCCATTTGCCGCTATATGCTGACGGAAAAAAAGCTTCATACCTTCGTCAAGCTCAATCCCACACTGCTGGGCTATGGCGAAGTGCGCCGCATTCTTGATGGCAACGGCTTTAACTATATTGAGCTGGATGAAGAGGCCTTCAGCCACGATCTCCAGCTGGCACAGGCGCTGGAGATGCTGGAGCGGCTGGTGGCGCTGGCAAAAGAGAAACAGCTCAGCTTCGGCGTGAAGCTCACCAACACTTTGGGAACCCGTAACCATAAAAAACGTCTGCCCGGCGAGGAGATGTATATGTCCGGGCGGGCCTTATTTCCGTTATCAATCAACGTGGCCGCGCTGCTCTCACGTCATTTTCACGGCCAGTTGCCCATCTCTTATTCAGGCGGTGCCAGCCAGTACAACATCGGCGATATTTTCGCCACCGGCATTCAGCCCATCACCATGGCGACCGATCTGCTGAAGCCGGGCGGCTATTTACGTATGGCGGCCTGTGCCCGGCTGCTGGATAACTGCGCGCCGCGCCAGGATCGCAATATCGATGTTGAACGGCTTAACGCGCTGGCCAGCCTGGCGCTGGAGGCGGAATGGACGCAGAAAAGTTGGAAAGGCAAAGCGGAGATTGACGCGGGCGGGCCGCTGCCGCTGACCGACTGCTATATCGCGCCCTGCGTTACCGCCTGCGCGATTAAACAGGATATTCCGGAATATCTGCGGCTGGCCGGAGAGGGGCGCTATGTCGATGCGCTGTCGTTAATTTATCAACGCAATGCGCTGCCTTCAATTACCGGGCATATCTGCGATCATCAGTGTCAGTACAACTGTACCCGCCTGGATTACGACAATGCGCTTAACATTCGTCAAATCAAAAAGATCGTACGTGAAAAGGGCTGGGAGGACTACCGCCAGCGCTGGCATAAACCTGCCGGATCGGGCGAAAAACATCCGGTCGCGGTGATCGGCGCCGGGCCTGCCGGTCTCGCGGCGGGCTATTTCCTGGCGCGTGCCGGACATCCGGTCACGCTGTTTGAACGCGAAGCTAATGCCGGCGGCGTGGTGAGAAATATCGTGCCTCGCTTCCGCATTCCCGCAGAACTGGTGCAGCAGGATATCGATTTTATCGCCGACCACGGCGTAAAGTTTGTTTATGGCTGTCGGGAAGGGATCACGCCCGCCGCGCTAAAACAGCAGGGGTTCCACTATATTTGCATCGGTACCGGTGCCGGCAGCAGCAATCGGTTACGGCTGGAGGGCAGCAATTCTGGCGTCCTGCCCGCATTTCATTTTCTGCGCCAGTTTAATCAGAACCGGGTTTCGCTGCATGGTGATATCGCCGTGGTCGGAGCGGGGAATACCGCCATGGACTGCGCCCGCGCCGCGCTGCGGCTTGATGGCGTGCATAGCGTGACCATCATTTATCGCCGTCAGGAAGAGGATATGCCCGCCTGGCCTGAAGAGATCGCTGAAGCCAGAGCCGAGGGCGCCATCTTTATGACGTTGGTTAATCCGGAACGCTATGAGCCGGATGGATCGTTGCGGCTGCGGGTAATGCAGCCAGGCGAGCCGGGCGAGGATGGGCGCCGGCGTCCCGTCGCCACCGATCGGATACTGACGCAGCATTTTGATGCCTTAATTACCGCCACCGGGGAAAAAAATGACCAACAGCTTTTACAGCAGTTTGGTTTGACGCCGGGACCGGACGGGATAGTGGCGGTTAATCCGGAAACGCTGGAAACCGCCGTAGAGAATGTCTTTCTGATGGGCGACGTACAGAGCGGCCCGGCCTCGATCGTGGCGGCTATCGGCGGTGCGCGTAAAGCCTGTGACGCGATCCTGACGCGTGAAAATATCCGCAGCGGCGCGTCGCCGGCTTATCATCTGAATACCGATCCGCGTGCTATTTACGCCCGCAAAGGGCGCATTGCGCTACGCCAGATCACTGCTGATGCGCCTGATGCGTTCGCCCGTCAGGAGGCTGAACGCTGTCTCTCCTGCAACTATGTGTGCAGTAAATGCGTTGATGTCTGTCCGAACCGGGCAAATGTCGCGATCGCCGTACCCGGCTTCCGCAGCCGTCAACAGATCCTGCACCTGGATGCCCTGTGTAATGAGTGCGGCAACTGCGCGCAGTTCTGTCCATGGCAAGGCAAACCCTATACCGACAAAATCACGCTGTTCAGCCTTCCTCAGGATTTTAATAACAGCAGCAACCCCGGCTTCCTGCTGGGCCGGGAAGAGATACGTATTCGGCAGGCCGGGAAAATATGGCAACTGAAGCTGGATAAACAGCGCCGCATCGTCGATCTGCCGGAAACGCTGAGCGAAATGGCGGCGATTATCGATTATACCCGTCAGCATCACGCTTACCTGTTAGGCGCCGTGGAGGAATAACATGCTGCTACTTAAAAATTGTACCGCCGTCGAGCTGTTTCCCGCCACGGTCACTCACGCAACGGATATCGTCATCGCTGATGATAAAATCGTGGCGCAGGGCGAAAACCTTTCTTCTCTCTATCCGCAGGCCCAGGTCAAAGAGATGAACGGCAAGCTGGTGATGCCTGGGCTGGTTTGCGCGCATAATCATTTCTATTCAGGGCTGTCGCGTGGTGTGATGGCGCCGATTGGGCCGTGTCCGGATTTTATCTCCACCCTGAAAAACCTTTGGTGGCGCCTCGATCGCGCGCTGGATGAAGAGTCGCTCTATTACAGCGGGGTCATCTGTTCGCTGGAGGCGATCAAAAACGGCTGTACTGCGGTGATCGATCACCACGCTTCGCCAGCTTTTATTCAGGGGTCGCTGGCGGTACTGCGCGAGGCCTTTATGCATGTCGGCCTACGCGGTATGACCTGTTTTGAAACCACCGATCGCAACGGCGGGCAGGCGGAGCTGCTGGCGGGCATCAAAGAAAACAGCGCATTCGCGCAGCTGATCGACAGGGAAAAACGGCAACATCCACAGCAGTATCTGGTTGAAGCGCATATAGGGGCGCATGCGCCTTTCACCGTGCCGGATATTGGGCTGGAGCATCTCGCCGCCGCCTGCGCAGAAACCGGACGAGGGCTGCATATCCACGTTGCCGAAGACCGCTACGATGTCTCTCACAGCCACGATAAATATGGTCTGGATCCACTGGTTCGCCTGGATAAGTTCGGTCTGCTCGGTGAAAAAACGCTGATTGCCCATGGGCTTTGGCTGGCACCGCAGGAAATTGAGCTGCTAAACCAACGCAATGCGTTTTTGGTGCATAACGCCCGTTCTAATATGAACAATCACGTTGGCTACAATGCGCAGCTGCCCGCCGTGAAATGGGCAGCGCTGGGCACGGACGGCATCGGTTCCGACATGCTGGAGGAGCTGAAATTCGCCTGGTTTAAACACCGCGATGCGGGCGGCCTGGCGGGCACCGATAAATTTTTGCAAATGCTGTATAACGGCAACCTGTTGCTTGAGCGTAACTTCGGTCAGCCTTTTGGCCGTCTGGCTGCCGGGTACACTGCCGATCTGACTATATTCGACTATGCCGCCCCAACGCCGCTGTGTGCGGATAATCTTGCCGGACATCTGGCATTTGGCATGAGCAGCGGCGCCGTTGACAGCGTTTTTGTTGCCGGGCGCGCCGTTTATCAGGATAAAGCCTTTGTGCTGGAGGTGGCGCCGCTTTATGAAAAAGCGCGTATCGTGGCGCAAAAAATGTGGCGACGAATGGCCGCTTTGTAAGTGTGTCCCACGGCGTCAGAAATCCCTGCCTGACGCCGCGGTTTCTCTTCGCTCGATCTCTTCTGCTAACTCACTTCTCACCTTGCGATCCAGTGTCTTATAGCACTGATATTTAGCGTGCCTGACCTTCTGAAACTTATGTTGTGTAGCCTTATCGCGCTTGCCTGAAATGTTCCGGAATGAGAGGCCTCGTCTCAAAGTGAGAAAAGATCGAGGTGCTGCCAGCGCCGCTTTGCCAACAGAATTGAAAAAGGGCGTTGGCGTGCCGCCGCTGATGTTTTTGAGGTGGGTGGTTTTTGCGCTAACCCGTGACGGCTTTCACAGATACTTTTCTTCCCGCCTGGTTTTGACCAATTCTGGCATGTCTTACGCATTAACCATTATGCGCGCAATATCCTGATGGCGACATCAGGCCAGGGAGGCGAAAGCCTTCGAATCGTAGCTCCCGGCAATGGCGTTCAGGGAGCCGTACACAAGAGAACTGGCTTATGAAAGAATCCGCTCGATCTGCCTTACGTCCGCAACTATCGCAGACGCCCGTAGATGAGGTTTTGCCCATTACGCAGATGTTTCTGTATGGGCTGCAACATGTGCTGGTGATGTATGCCGGCGCGGTAGCGGTTCCGCTGGTGATAGGCAGCGCCGTAGGGCTGCCCGAACAGCATATTATCCTGTTGATTAGCGCCGATTTATTTATCTGTGGCGCGGCCACCCTGGTACAGTCGCTGGGCGTCGGCCGCTGGCTGGGCTGTAAACTGCCGCTGATTCAGGGCTGTACTTTTGCCGCTCTGATCCCGATGGTGCTGATCGGTAAAGAGTATGGACTGGGGGCAATATCCGGGGCGGTAATGGTGGCGGGGGTTTTCATTCTTTTTTGCGCCCCGTGGATAAGCCGCTTAATCCGCTTTTTCCCCAAGGTGGTCATGGGCTCCATCGTGACGCTGATCGGTCTGTCGATTATGCCGGTGGCCGGCGCCTGGGTTGGCGGTGGCAGTAGCGAAATGAATGATTTTGGCAATTTGCTCTCTTTGCTGATGGCGGCGATAACGCTGACTATCATCCTTAATCTTTATACCTTTGCTTCCGGCATGATTAAAAATATTGCCGTCCTGATCGGCCTGGTAACCGGTACGGTGATTTGGAACATCTTTACTCCGCTCAATTTTAACCTGGTGCACAGTACCGCCTGGTTTCACTTGCCGCAGGTACTGCACTTCGCCCGGCCTGAGTTCCATCTTCTGCCGGTCGCGCTGCTTTCGATGGTAATGGTGGTGGTGATGGTTGAAACCATGTCTTCATTGATGGCAACCGGCGATATCGTAGGTAAAAAAGTGGATGCCCTGATGCTGCGCAACGGTCTCAATACCTGCGGGCTGGCTACCCTTATTTGCGGCTTTTTCAATCTCTTTCCTTACTCCGCTTTTGCGCAAAACGTCGGGTTGATTGGGTTAACCGGCGTACGCAGCCGTTTTGTGGTCTCTCTGTCCGGCCTGATCCTGATACTAATGGGCGTGTTCGCTAAAATGGCGGCGCTGGTGGTTTTGATCCCGAAACCGGTGCTGGGCGGCGCGGGTATCGTTATGTTTGGCATGGTGGCCGTGTCAGGCATCCGCACCCTGGGTCAGGTGGATTATCGTAATAATAATAATGGTCTGGTGGTGGCCCTGACTTTAGGATTGGGCATGATGCCGGTGCTGGTTCCCGGCCTCTTCACACAATTTCCCTCTATGCTGCAGCTGTTTATGCACAGCGGTATCACTATCGGCACGCTGGTCGCTATCGTCGCGAACCTGACTCTTAACGGCACCGTTCATCCGAAAGTCGCCAGCGAGATGCTCACTCCCGATCCGCTTCCGCCCAGCGCTGCCGCGCGTAACGTGGCGGTACGCACCGTGCGTATGTGGTTGCTGCTGCGTAAGGTGCAAAAAGAACAGGCGCAGTTGAAAAACCGGGGGTAGCCATGCTGTCACGTATTCTGTTGGCGTTGGTATGGCTGCTTCTGCTGTCGTTACCGGCAGTACAGAACGCTATCGCGCTGGGGATCGGTCAGCGCTTTAACTATCTGCTGCTGTTTTAAACTGGTATGTGAGACGGAGCCTCTTGATGAAAAAAATAACTACGGTATGTCCTTACTGCGCATCGGGCTGCAAGCTGAAGCTGGTGGTTGATGAGGGTAAAATTATTCGCGCTGAAGCGGCAATGGGGAAAAATAACCAGGGCACGCTTTGCCTGAAAGGCTATTACGGCTGGGATTTTATTCATGACACGCAACTGCTTACGCCGCGCCTGAGAACGCCGATGATACGTCGTCAGCGCGGCGGCCCGCTGGAAGCGGTCGACTGGGAGGAGGCGCTGGATTATGTTGCCGGGCGTCTGGATGCGATTAAGAAAAAATATGGCCCCGACGCCATTCAGACCACCGGTTCTTCACGCGGAACCGGCAATGAAACCAATTACGTTATGCAAAAATTCACCCGCGCCGTTATCGGCACCAACAATGTGGATTGCTGCGCACGCGCCTGCCACAGCCCGTCGGTTGCCGGTTTACAAAAATCGATTGGTAACGGGGCGATGAGCAATGCGATAACGGAAATCGATCGTACGGATTTGGTGTTTATTTTTGGCTACAATCCCGCCGACTCGCACCCCATCGTAGCTAATCATATTATTAACGCTAAACGTAACGGGGCAAAAATTGTCGTTTGCGATCCGCGCAAAATTGAAACCGCAAAGATTGCCGACATGTATATTGCGCTACGTAATGGTTCCAACATCGCGCTGCTTAATGCCATTGCGCAGGTGATCATTGCGGAAGATTTGTATGACAAAACTTTTGTGGCTGCGCGTTCCGAAGGCTTTGACGAGTACCGTAACCTCGTTGCCGGTTACACGCCGGAGTCGGTAGAGAAAATAACAGGCGTTAGCGCGCAGGAGATTCGCCGCTGCGCGCGGCTCTATGCCACGGCAAAAACGGCAACCATTCTGTGGGGCATGGGCGTTACCCAGTTCTATCAGGGCGTGGAAACCGTCCGGGCGCTTACCAGTCTGGCTATGCTTACCGGTAACCTTGGCAAGCCCCACGTAGGCGTAGGCCCGGTGCGTGGGCAAAACAACGTGCAGGGCGCCTGCGATATGGGCGTATTGCCGAATACCTATCCGGGCTACCAGTCGGTTAATGAGGCGGCCAACCGTGAAAAATTTGCCCGCGCATGGGGAGTAGAAAGCCTGCCGGCGCACCCAGGCTACTGTATCAGCGAGCTGCCGCACCGGGCGGCACAAGGTGAGGTGCGCGCGGCTTACATTATGGGCGAAGACCCATTACAGACTGACGCGGAGCTGGCAGCGGTTCGCACCGCCCTTAGCGATCTGGAGCTGGTTATTGTACAGGATATCTTCATGACCAAAACGGCGGCGGCGGCTGACGTTATTCTGCCCTCGACCTCATGGGGCGAGCATGAAGGGGTTTATACCGCTGCCGATCGCGGATTTCAGCGTTTTTTCAAGGCGGTGGAACCGCAGTGGGATCTAAAAACGGACTGGCAGATTATTAGTGCGATCGCGACGCGTATGGGCTATCCGATGCACTACAACAATACGCAGGAAATCTGGGATGAGATGCGTCATCTCTGCCCGGACTTTTACGGCGCCACCTATGAAAAAATGGGCGAGCTGGGCTACATCCAGTGGCCGTGCCGCGATGAGTCTGATGCCGACCAGGGCACCTCCTGGTTATTTAAAGATAAGTTCACCACGCCGAATGGCCTGGCGCAGTTCTTTGCCTGCGAATGGCTTGCTCCTCAGGATAAAATTAACCACGACTACCCGATGGTGCTTTCTACGGTACGTGAGGTAGGGCACTACTCCTGTCGTTCAATGACCGGCAACTGCGCGGCGCTGGTCGCGCTGGCGGATGAGCCGGGCTATGTGCAGATCAATAGCGAAGATGCCGAGCAGCTGGGCATTAAGGATCGGGCACTGGTATGGATCGTTTCACGTAAAGGAAAGATAATTAGCCGTGCTCAGGTTAGCGATCAGACTAACAAAGGGGCCGTCTACATGACTTACCAATGGTGGATAGGCGCCTGTAATGAACTGGTAAGCGAGAACCTTAGCCCGATAACCAAAACGCCCGAGTATAAATATTGTGCGGTACGCGTAGAGCCGATTGTTGATCAGGGCGCCGCAGAGCGATATGTCAGCAGCGAGTATGACAAGATGAAACATTACCTGAAAGCGCAGGCGCTGGGTGAACCGGTATGATGTTGGCTATAAAGCGCAGGCGCTGGTTCATCCCGCATTACGTTGTCCGTCACAGACAGCCGCTGGGTTAACCCATATTGCATCTGGCGGCCTGAGTTATTTTTCTTTAACCAGATGCACGTTGATATGCTGCCGCTGCAGGACAGATTGATAGTCAGGCGATAAACCCCGATCGCTAATAACATGGCGGAAGGCTTTTTCCGGGGCGAGCGGATAAGGGTGAATCAGACCAAATTTTGAAGAGTCAGTAAGGGCGAAGGTTTCGATATCTTTGGCCATCACCGCGTTAACGATATCGCTGCGCAGCATATTTTTGCCGGTAAAACCGGTTTCGGGGTGCCAGCCATCAATGCCGATAAAGGCTTTCTGGAAATGCACCTGTTGAATACAGCTGCGGGTTAACGGGCCGACGACCGATTCACTGCTTTTCTGATAAAGACCGCCCAGCACGATAACCTCGCAGCGCGAATCTTTTAGTAAGCCGGCGATATAGTGGCTTACGGTCACGATGGTAATGCTGTCGTCATTGGCAAGATAGCGGGCGAGCAGGGCATTGGTGCTTCCCCCTTCAATAAATACCGATTCACCGGAATGTACCTGCGAGGCGGCATATTCCGCCAGGCTCTGTTTTAGCGGGAAACGCGACTGCATCCGTGCTTCAACGTTATCGCTCTCCATCGATACGGCGGAGCCGTGAACCCGTTTCAGATAGCTATTTTTTTCCAGCGAATTTAAATCCTGACGAACGGTAACTTCAGACACTTTCGTAATACGGGACAGTTCGCTGACGCTAACGCTTCCTCGCTCATTAACCAACTGAATTATCTGTAATTGCCTTGCGTTCATCTAACGTCTCGCCATCTGTTCCGGGGGGAGGAGTATATCAAAAGCGCGGGGGGATCGCATTTGGGCTGGGTTCCCCTGCGCTTTAGCTGCGTTATCGATGTTTAGATTTTCGGCCTCGCAAAAGCATTAAATAAATCGGGTGATTAGTTTTCTTCCATGCCCAGGCTGCGGCGACCTTTGACATTCAAATCGCTTAGCTGGAAACGGTTTTCCCACGCCTGTTCGTAATCTTCACGTGGGAAATCTGCCGGCGAGACGCCTTGTTCCAGCGCTTTACGCACGCTGTGCGCATAGGCGAGATTTTTCGCGCACGCCGGAGCGGCGGGAATATACATCACGTTGCCCCAGCCCTGCTGATCTTCAACCGGCGCCACGGAATGGATAACGTCGCAGTGCCACCATACCGAATCACCCGCCTGTAATGCCGGGATAGAGCACAGCCCAGCGATCAGATGAGGATGCCATTTCTCTGATACCGGCAACACTCTGCCTGGCGCCACGCCGCACAGTTCCTCTTCCGGCACATCATCCAGCAAAGGCCGCAGCAACACATAGGCCATCGCTTCTGGTACCGGCACCACATGCAGTAGGCCTTGTCCGACAATCATATCCGACAAGGCCGTCCAGCCCTGAAACGTGCGAAACGCTGAACATTTAGTGGTGTTATCCACGTCGTATTCATTTACCTCCGGGCGATAAGCCGCATCCCACGGATCGTATTCCGCAAAGCGGTTGGTGAATATTTTTCTGAACACTTTCTGGTAGGCAGGTAGCAACCAGCGCTCCAGCGCACCGGAATCGGTGTGAGCGCCAAGCCCTTTAGAAGTGGTGCCCGGCAGGCGGCGGCGAATACGATCGGGATAGATAATATTCACTTCTGGGTTAAACCTGTCGCCGGTTGGATGCTGAAACGTCCACAGCCGGTTAAGGAAGGTCTGCGTAGTGGCCATTTGTTGGCTCTGACGCGCCTCCATTTGCGCCTTTGACCAGTAGATTGGATAAATTTCCGGACGCGAGGCCTCCAGCGAGCCAAAGAAATTATCGCCCGGTCCGCGATAAACCTCATCGAAATGGTTCTCATCCAGATAATCCAGCATCGACTGATCCATCGCCAGCGCGTGATCTCTGGTGAAGGTTTGTCGCACCACCAGGCAGCCGCGACGTTTAATATGCGCAATTTGCTGGGCTGAAACCTTGCCTGCGGCCAAATCTTCGTAGCTCACTTCCGGCCAGGCGCTGCCGTTAGCCTTTTCTTCGGCGCGCGCTGCGGCAATCTCGCGCTCTATTTTGTCGCACACTTGACGAAATAAACCATCAACATCACCAATCTGCGCACGCATCGCGCGTTTCATCTCAACAATATTCTTTTTGTAATCATCGGGTAAGGTTACTGAAGTAAAGGATGTGCTCATCATACTCTCCGCCGCTCAGTGTCAGGGTTAGCTGATTGAATGAAGAATTTTTTCTTTCATTCGTAAGTCAGTAAAAGAAATGTAGCAGAGTTGATAACACAATTGTGTGAAGGCGCGTGCGATTTAACGCTTTTGTGACTTTCATTCGAAAATGAACTGCAGCGTAACCGCTACGCCGCAGAGAGAAAAAATCTTGTGTGATCCAGTGGTCTGGCCAGGTCTATAAGCCCGGTACGCCGAAAGCGGCCAGCCAGTCATGCTCAAATTTTTCAACCGCGGCGCTGACTGCCGGGCTGGCTATCATCTGCTCTGCGACATCCAGCGGCAGCGTAATGGCTTCGCAGCCGGTCAGCAGACAATCCAGCGCCTGACGAGGAGTTTTAAAGCTGGCCGCCAGCACTTTTGTCGCAGGCGCATGCATTTTTAACAACTGCTGTAACTCTTTTACCGTCTGGATGCCGTTGCCGCCCTGGGCATCAAGCCGGTTCACATAAGGCGCGATATATTCCGCCCCGGCCAGCGCCGCCAGCAGACCCTGCGAAGCGCCATACACGGCTGTGCCCAGGGTGGGAATGCCTTCCGCTTTCAGCAACTTAATCGCCATCAGCCCCTGTGCCGTAACCGGCACCTTAACCACCAGATCGCTGATAATGGCACGCAATTTTTTTGCCTCTTCTACCATCTGCCTGGCCTCTGTCGCCATAACCTGGGCAAACAGGCGGCCTTCTCCGCCCAGTGCTTCCTGTAACTCAGGCAGCACGACCGTCAGCGGTTTTTTACCGCTGGCGATAATGCTGGGATTAGTGGTCACGCCAGCCAACGGCAAGATCGGCGCCAGTCGTCTGACCGCCGCGACATCAGAGGTATCGAGATAGAGTTCCATCGGGTTTCCTTAATAAATCGTGATGCTGAGCAAGTTACGCTGAGTATATCGCCAGGGTCACCTTTTTTATTGACCGAAGTCAACGTGACTTTCTTTCGAAAGTTATTAAATCTTCAATCGTAATCAAGGGGGCCTTATGATTTTTAACATCCAGCGCTATTCCACACATGATGGCCCAGGCATCCGCACCGTGGTGTTTTTAAAAGGCTGCTCGCTGGGGTGCCGCTGGTGCCAAAATCCTGAAAGTCGTTCCCGTCAGAAAGATTTGTTATATGACGCCCGTCTCTGTCTGGAGGCGTGCGACCTGTGCCAGCAGGCCGCGCCCACGGTGATTCAGAAAACCTTAAGCGGCTTAATTATCCTGCGCGAAAAAATCGAACCTGACCATATCACCGCGCTGGAATCTTGCTGTCCCACGCGGGCGCTGACCGTATGTGGCGAAGAAAAAGAGGTCGCCGAAATTATGGCCGTCGTCAGGCGCGATCGGGCCTTTTACCAACGCAGCGCAGGCGGCGTTACGCTCTCCGGCGGCGAGCCCTTTATGAATCCGCAGCTGGCGGCCCGACTGTTTCGCCAGTGTAAAGAAGAGGGCATCCATACCGCAGTGGAAACCTGTCTGCATGTGCCCTGGCGCTATGTCGCGCCGTCGCTGCCGGATATCGATCTGTTTCTTGCCGACCTAAAGCATGTTGATGAACGCATTTTTAAACAGTGGACCGACGGCTCGGCGAAACGGGTACTGGACAACCTGCGCCGTCTGGCGGCGGCAGGTAAAAACATCACCATTCGGGTGCCGCTAATCCCGGAGTTTAACGCCAATCCGCAGGCAGTGACTGATATCGTCAATTTCGCCGCTGATGAACTCGGCGTCAAAGCGATTCATTTTCTGCCTTATCACACGCTGGGCATGAACAAATATGCCCTGCTTCATCAGCCCTATCTGGCACCGGATAAACCGCTGGACTGCCCGGAGCTACTCACTTTTGCCGAGTCCTGGGCAAAACAAAAAGGCCTGACGGCGACATTAAGAGGATAAGAACATGACAACCCTGAAACTCGATACCCTGAGCGAACGTATCAAGGCCCATAAACAAGCGTTAATCCATATTGTTAAGCCGCCGGTGTGCACCGAACGCGCGCAGCACTACACCAAAATCTATCAGGAAAATATGGATAAGCCGGTGCCGGTGCGTCGGGCGCTGGCGTTGGCGCATCACCTGGCGAACCGCAGCATCTGGATTAAGCATGATGAGCTGATTGTCGGCAACCAGGCGAGCGAAGTGCGCGCCGCACCAATTTTTCCGGAATACACGGTAAGCTGGATCGAAAAAGAGATCGACGATCTTGCCGATCGTCCCGGCGCCGGTTTTTCCGTCACCGAAGAGAACAAACGCGTGCTGCATGAGGTCTGCCCGTGGTGGCGTGGGCAGACGGTGCAGGATCGCTGCTACGGCATGTTTACCGATGAACAACAGGCGCTGCTGGCTACCGGCATCATTAAGGCCGAAGGCAATATGACCTCCGGCGATGCGCATCTGGCGGTAAATTATCCGCTGCTGCTGGAGAAAGGGCTGGATGGCCTGCGCGAGAAGGTGGCGCAACGCCGTACGCGCATTAACCTTACCGTGCTGGACGATCTGCATGGCGAGCAATTTCTGAAAGCGATCGCTATCGTGTTGGAAAGCGTTAGCGATCATATCAAACGTTTCGCGCAGCTGGCGCGCCAGATGGCCGAACAGGAAAGTCGCGGCGCGCGCAGAGCCGAGCTGCTGCGAATTGCTGAAAACTGCGAGGTGATTGCCCATCAGCCACCGCAGAACTTCTGGCAGGCTTTACAGCTTTGCTACTTTATTCAGCTAATCCTGCAAATCGAATCAAATGGCCATTCGGTCTCCTTTGGCCGCATGGATCAATATCTCTATCCTTTCTATCGCCGCGATGTCGAACTGGAGCAGACGCTGGATCGCGAGCAGGCGATTGAGCTGCTGCATTGCTGCTGGCTGAAACTGCTGGAAGTAAATAAAATCCGCTCCGGCTCGCATTCAAAAGCGTCAGCGGGCAGCCCGCTTTATCAGAACGTTACCATTGGCGGCCAGAATCTGATTAACGGTAAAGACGTGGACGCGGTTAACCCGCTGTCATATGTGATTCTGGAATCGTGCGGTCGCCTACGCTCCACGCAGCCGAACCTGAGCGTGCGTTATCACGCCGGCATCAGCGATGATTTCCTTGATGCCTGCGTGCAGGTGATCCGCTGCGGCTTTGGCATGCCCGCTTTTAATAATGATGAAATCGTTATCCCCGAATTTATTAAATTAGGTGTCGCCGAGGAAGATGCGTATCAGTACGCCGCTATCGGCTGTATTGAAACCGCGGTGGGCGGCAAGTGGGGCTATCGCTGCACCGGCATGAGTTTTATCAACTTTGCGCGCGTGATGCTGGCGGCGCTGGAGGGCGGGCGTGACGCCACCAGCGGTAAAGTCTTTCTGCCGCAGGAGAAAGCGTTGTCAAAAGGCAATTTCAGCAGCTTTGATGAGGTGTTGGCGTGCTGGGATAAGCAGATTCGCTACTACACGCGCAAATCGATAGAAATTGAATATGTTGTGGATACCGTTCTGGAAGAGAACGCCCACGATATTCTGTGCTCGGCGCTGGTGGATGATTGTATTGAGCGCGCAAAAAGCATCAAACAGGGCGGGGCGAAATATGACTGGGTATCGGGCCTGCAGGTAGGGATTGCTAACCTCGGCAACAGCCTGACGGCGGTGAAAAAGCTGGTTTTTGAACAGGGCTTTATCGGCCAGCAGCAGCTGGCGGAAGCGCTGGCCAGCGATTTTGACGGCTTAAGCCATGAACAGCTGCGCCAGCGCCTGATTAACGGCGCGCCAAAATATGGCAACGATGACGATAGCGTTGATGAGCTGCTGGTGCGAGCCTACCAAACCTATATCGACGAAATTAAAAACTACCACAACCCGCGCTATGGCCGCGGTCCGGTGGGCGGCAATTATTATGCGGGCACCTCATCCATTTCCGCCAATGTGCCGTTTGGCGCGCAAACCATGGCCACGCCCGATGGACGTAAGGCGAAAACGCCGTTGGCAGAAGGGGCAAGCCCGGCTTCCGGCACCGACCATCTGGGGCCGACCGCAGTGATCGGCTCAGTGGGCAAGCTGCCAACCGGCTCGATTCTGGGCGGCGTGTTGCTTAACCAGAAGCTGAATCCGGCAACGCTGGATAATGATAACGATCGTCAGAAGCTGATGGCGCTGCTGCGTACCTTCTTCGAAGATCATCAGGGCTGGCATATTCAGTACAATATCGTTTCCCGCGAAACGCTGATTGCAGCGAAAAAGCGCCCGGATCAATATCGCGATTTGGTGGTCAGGGTGGCAGGCTATTCTGCTTTCTTTACCGCGCTCTCGCCTGATGCGCAGGAGGATATTATCGCCCGTACTGAACATACCCTGTATTAATTTCCGCCGGCGCAGCGAACAATCGCTGCGCCCCGTTTCACCTCTTTCCTTTTCCGCGTTCGATCATCACCAGTAACAAAACGCCCGTTTCGTTATCTTTGCAGCTGCCTTTTGTTATGTTATAACATATTAAAAACTGGTGCCTGTCGCGCGTTTTGCGTCTTTTATCCGCCTGCGATTGTTTTACAGATAACGTTACTCACTGATAACGAGCCATTTATGCCTAAGTCCTTTTCCTTGCGCAAGCGCGCTGGTTTTTCCCTACTGACTCATTCCGCGCTGAGCCGAGCTTTGTATATCAGCCTGTTGCTGGCGGCGCTGTGGGCGGCTATTCACTGGGCGGATGCCCTCGCATGATTAGCCTGGAGAATCTGGTTACCGGCTATCGCGGGCAGGCGCTAAGCCAGCCGATTAGCGGGCAGTTCCGACGCGGCAGTCTGACGGCCATTATGGGCGTCAACGGCGCGGGTAAGTCGACGCTACTTAAAACCATCGCCGGTTTGCTGCCGCCGATCAGCGGCGGAGTGCGGCTTGAGCAGGACGCTAAGCAGATTGCCTGGCTGCCGCAGCAAAGCGAAATCGACCATCACTTTCCGCTACGGGTAATAGAGGCGGTGGCGATGGGAAGCTGGCCGGCAAAAGGCATGCTCAGCGGAATCGGCCGCCGCATGCGCAATCGAATTGACGATGCGCTGGAGCAGGTTGGGTTGCAGGATTTGGCGGGCCGGGCGATTAATCAGCTTTCCGGCGGGCAGTTTCAGCGCATGTTGTTCGCGCGCATGCTGGTGCAGGATGCGCCAGTAATGCTGTTGGACGAGCCTTTTACCGGCATCGACAGCCAGACCAGCGCTTTTCTGCTGCGGGTTATCGACAGGCTGCATGCGCAGGGAAAAACCATTCTGACCGTTTTGCACAGCAGGCCGATAGTGGAGCGTCATTTTCCAGCGCTGCTTTACCTGCATGACGGGCATTACCACTGGGGAGAAACCGCCGATATCCTGCTGCAAAGCGATGAACGGCCGCCCTCGCTGGTGCGCTGCGCCGTGGAGGATTTCCATCCATGACGCAGCATATTCTGGAGGCCTTTGGCGCATTTGGCTTTATGCGCCGCTCGCTGGTGGCCTGCCTCGCCTTATCGTTAAGCGTCACGCCGCTGGGCGTATTCCTGCTGCTACGGCGCATGAGCCTGATTGGCGATGCGCTTTCCCATGCGGTATTGCCCGGCGTAGCCGTTGGCTATCTGCTGTCCGGCATGTCGCTGCTGGCGATGGGGGCGGGCGGTTTTATTGCCGGTTTGCTGGTCGCGCTGTTGGCGGGCTGGGTGAGCTCGGTAACCACGCTGCGTGAAGATTCCAGTTTCGCCGGTTTTTATCTCGGCTCGCTGGCGCTGGGGGTAACGCTGGTCTCGCTGCGCGGCAGCAGCGTCGATCTGTTGCATCTCCTGTTTGGCTCGCTGCTGGCGGTGGACGAAACGGCGCTGACCTTTATCGGCGTTATCGCCAGCCTGACGCTGCTGGCGCTGGCGGCGGGCTATCGCGCTATCGTGGCCGAAGCCTTTGATATGACCTTTTTGCAGGTGCGCAGTAAATCGGCCCCGCGGTTGATCCATGCGCTGTTTCTGGCGCTGGTGGTGATGAATCTGGTGGCCGGGTTTCAAATCCTCGGCACGCTGATGACGGTGGGGCTGATGATGCTGCCGGCTATTGCCGCGCGCTGCTGGTCGAATCGCTTGCCCATTATTTTGCTGCTGGCGGTGGCTATCGGCATGGCCAGTTCCTTTATCGGGCTAACCTGGTCCTGGTATCAGTCGCTGCCGGCCGGTCCGGCCATCGTATTAACTGCCAGCCTCGGCTTTTTGTTTTCAGTGCTGTTTGGCGCGGAAAAAGGGGTATTTCGTTTAATGAACAACAGGGTAAAAGGGTGAGGAAAAGATGAAGTCTACGCGATGGAAATATTCTGCGCTGTCGTTGCTAATGGTCAGCCCGGCGCTGCTGGCGAAAACCGTCACCGCCGTAGCCAGTTTTTCGGTGCTGGCGGATATCGTCCAGCAGGTGGGCGGCGAGCACGTTACTGTCACTTCGTTGGTGGGCCGCAACGGCGATCCGCATGCGTTTCAGCCATCGCCGAGGGATAGCCTGGCGCTGAATAAGGCGGACGTGGTCTTCGTTAGCGGCCTGGGGCTGGAGGGCTGGATGGATCGTCTGGTAACCGCGTCTGGCTATCAGGGCAAGGTGATTACCGCCTCTGCGGGCATCAACACCCGCAGCATGGAGGAAGAGGGGCAGAAGGTCACCGATCCGCACGCCTGGAACAGCGCTAAAAACGGCGCGATCTACGCGCGTAACGTAATGGAGGCGCTGATCGCCGCCGATCCGCAGGATAAAGCTTATTTCCAGCAGCGCGGCAACGCCTATATTCAAAAGCTGGAGACGTTGGATGCCTGGGCGAAACAGACCTTCGCCGCCGTGCCGGAAAGCCGACGTAAGGTATTAACCAGCCACGATGCGTTTGGTTATTTCGGCGCGGAATATGGCGTACATTTCCTCGCGCCAGTCGGCTTTTCCACCGAAGCGGAGGCCAGTGCCAGCGAAGTGGGCAGCCTGATCCAGCAGATTAAACAGGAAAAGATTAAAACTTATTTTATTGAGAATCAGACCGATCCGCGGCTGGTGAAACAGATTGCGGCGGCCAGCGGCGCGCAGCCGGGCGGCGAGCTCTATCCGGAAGCGCTTAGCGAAAATAATGGTCCTGCTCCCTCCTATGAAGCGGCATTTAAACATAACGTCGACACCCTCTACGCCAGCATGAAATAAGCGTTTGCCGTTCATTTGGGGAAGGCCGCCCGGCTTTCCCCTGTATCGATCCTGTCCGTGACGCCCTGATAAAAAACTGCGATGCGATGCACAGTTCCTTTTGAAACCGGTTGCAGAAAGCCCTGTCGATGCCAGGATGAAACCGGTTGCAACTACTGAGCGGCAGGGAATCACCATGGGAAAAATAAGAGATTATTCTAAATTAGCCTCTGATATTCTGAATGAAACGGGCGGAGAGACGAACCTGATCGGCTTTACCCGCTGCGCGACGCGTCTGCGTCTGGTACTGAAAGATGTGCCTGCTGGCGCAGTCGAAAAGGTTAAACAGCTGCCCGGCGTGATTACCGTCGTGCTGAGCGGCGGTCAGTTCCAGGTAGTGATCGGCACCCACGTAGCGGATGTTTACGATGCGCTGGCGGCTATCGTCGATCCCGATAAGCTACAAAACAGCCATGAGAAACGACGCTTCTTCGATACGGTGATCGCTACCATGTCCGCGGTGTTTGCGCCGATTATCTATGTGCTGGCGGCCGCCGGTATTTTGCAGGGTATCCTGATTACCGTTAACTGGTTCCTGCCTGCGTTTCAGCAAACCGGCGCCTTTAGCGTGCTTAACTTTATCTCCTGGACGCCCTTTGCTTTCCTGCCGGTCTTTATTGCCGTTACCGCCGCGAAATTTTTTAAATGCAATATGTTTATTGCTCTGTTCTGCTGCTGCGCGCTGATCAATCCAGACTGGGCGGTTATCGCCGCGCAGATCGCGAAAGGCGACGCGGTCACCTTTTTCTCTTTGCCGCTGGCGGAAACGGTGTATACCTCATCGGTTTTACCGCCGCTGTTCCTGGTGCTGGCCCTTTCTTATCTTGAACGTTTTGTTGAGCGCAAGCTGCCGCAGGTGATCGCGCCGCTGTTCACGCCGCTGATTTGCGCGGTAATTATGGTGCCGCTGACGCTGGTACTGATTGGGCCGGTGACCTCGGGCCTGGCTAATGGCATCGCCTGGGGCTATAACTGGCTGTTTGACACCGCGCCCGCGCTGGCGGCGGCGGTGATTGGCGGCGTATGGCAGGTTATTGTTATCTTTGGCGTTCACTGGGGCATTACGCCAGTGGTAATGGCAAACTTTGACTTGCACGGGCGCGATTCCTTCCAGGCGTTCCAGACGATGGCGGTGGTTGGGCAGATGGCGGCCGCCTTTGCCTGCGCGCTGAAAGCGAAGCAGCGCGGCTTTAAAACCGTGGCCTGGTCTGCCGGGCTGACCGGGGTATTTGGTATTACCGAGCCTGCCATTTATGGCGTCACGCTGAAGCTGAAAAAGCCCTTTATCTGCGGCTGTATCGGCGGCGCGGTCGGGGCGATCGTTACCAGCCTGTTCGGCAGCTATTACTATGCCTATGCCGGTTTGCCGGGCGTGTTAACCATTGTGAACGCCATCAGCCCGGACAATCCGATGTCATTTATCGGTGAGGTTACGGGCGTGCTGGTCACGCTGGTGGTGACCTTTGCGCTGGTTTTCCTTGTAGGCTTTAAAGAACCGGAAGTCAAAGCGGAGACGGGCACCGCGCCAGGATCTGCGACCGCCGCAGGCGCGACATCCGCCGCTGCGCCAAAAGCCGCAGGCAAAACGGCCGCCCCCGCTACCGTTTCTCACCGCGCGGCCTCGGCTGCCTTAACGCTAATGAGCCCGGTAGCGGGCAAAGCGCTACCGTTGGCGGAGGTAAGTGATGAAACCTTCTCCGGTGGCCTGCTGGGCGACGGCGTCGCCATCGTGCCGGAAGAGGACGTTATCGTCTCTCCTTGTGACGCCGAGGTGGCAAGCACGGTGGATAGCCATCATGCCGTTGGTTTGCTGTGCGCTAACGGCGCGGAGCTGCTGATACATATTGGGCTGGATACGGTAAAGCTGGGCGGCCAACATTTTTCTACCCTGGTTAAGGTTGGCGATAAGGTTAGCGCAGGCACGCCGCTGATTCGGTTTCAACGCCGCGACGTGATCGCCGCCGGCTATGACATCACTACGCCTTTTCTGGTGATCAACAGCGAGGAGTACCAGATGACCAAATATATCAATAACGGCCCGGTCGCCTGCGGCACGCCGGTGATGGCGGTCAGCTAAGCGCCGATCTTTGATATACTAGCGTCGTTTTAGCCGTTCCCGGTGTGGGGGATCGTTCTGTCTATAAGCGAGGCTGTAATGGTGACAATGCTGGACGTCGCGCGCTGTGCCGGGGTATCCAAATCAACGGTATCGCGCGTTTTAAACAATAAAAACGTTGTCAGGGAGGAGATCAAAGCGCTGGTGTATAAGGCGATTGCCGAGACGGGCTATCGTCCTAACCTGCTGGCGCAACAGCTGGCGACGCAAAAAACCAGCATGATTGGTTTGGTGATCACCAATGAAGTGTATAACGGCCCCTTTTTCTCCACGCTGGTGTATAACGCGGCGAAATTTTGCGAGCAGCACGATCATCGGCTGATTTTTGCCGATGGCAAACACTCTGCTGACGAAGAGATTAACGCCATCGATTTTCTGGTACGGATGAAATGCGCCGGGGTGATGGTCTATGCCCGCCATACTCCGCATGCGGAGCTGGAAAAAATCATTAATGAAAGCCCGATGCCGGTGATGATTTTGAATCAGCGGTTAAGCGTTTGTCCTGACCGCAACATCTTTATCGATCACTATCGCGGCGGCGAAATCGTGATGGATTATCTGCTGAGCCAGGGGCATACCCACATTGCCTGGATTGGCGGCAAAATGCCGTCGCCGAGCAACACCGCGCGTCAGCAGGCCTGGCGGGATAACGTTCATCCTGACTGCGCCGCGCTGGTGGCGCAGGGCGACTGGAGTATGGAGAGTGGTTATCAGGCGGCGTTGACGCTAATAGATGGCGCCGCGCCCTTTACCGCTATCCTCGCCGCCAACGATGATATGGCGCTGGGCGCGATCAAGGCGCTGAAAGATCGTGGGCTAAGGGTGCCGCAAGATATCTCCGTCGCCGGGTTTGATAATGCCAAAATCGGCCACTATTTTTCCCCATCGCTGACCACGCTGGATACGCCGATTGAGCAGATGATCCAGTGCGCGGTAGAGCAAATTGTCGGTCTGTCGCCTGACAGGCCAGCGCAAGGGTTAACCGGAACGCTGGTTATTCGCGATTCCGTTGGGCCGGTGCCTGTCTTAATGCCGAATTAATAGCGCGGCGCGCCACCCGATAATATCCTTCTGCTGGTCGTGGCGCGTTTATTCTCTTGCGCTAGCCATAAAGCCCCGTGTGTTTGCGGTCGATAACCCTTAAAGCGCACCGTATTGGCCGCGTTTTTATCACCACGGGAAAAGTATGAAACTTAATCAATTCAAAATCGGGCAACGACTCGGTTTCCTTGCCACTTTGCTGCTGCTGGCTACGCTCTTTTGCGGGCTACACGGCATTAACGTTAATGCCGACGGGCTGGAAAAAATTAACGTTATTATGGCCAGCGAAACGCGTGTAGCCGAGAGTATCGATACCGCACGTAATGCGCAGGTGCAGTTCAAACTGCAGGTGCAGGAGTGGAAAAACATCCTGCTGCGCGGCACCCAGAGCGAGGCGGAATTCGATAAATATCGTGCCGCCTTTTTAAAACAGAGCGAACAAACCCAGGCGTTACTGCGTAAGCTGCTCACGTTACAGCAGGAAATTGGCATGAGCCCGGAAGTAGTGCAACAGACGCTACGGTTACATGCCGATCTGCAACAGCAATATCTCACTGCGCTGCAGCAATATAATATTGCCGATCCCAGCAGCGCCCAGCGCGTGGATCATCTGGTTTCCGGCATCGATCGTGAACCGACCAAAATGATCGACGAAGTGGTCACGCGCACCCTGGCGCATGCTGAGCTTCTGAACCAGCAAATGTCCGAGCGCAATCTGGCGCAATATAAGCAGACCCGCAATATACTCTGGGCCACCATGTTAGCGATCCTGTTGGCCGGCGGCCTGGTTACCTGGTGGCTGGTGCGCAGCATTACCCATCCGTTGAAAGCGGCGGTATCGGTAGCGCGTACCGTTGCGTCGGGCGATCTGCAAACGGTGATCACGCCGCAGGGACGGGATGAAACCGCCGAGCTGATGTCGGCGCTGCGCGAAATGAATGATAACCTGGCAACGATCGTCGCTGGGGTACGTAACGGTACCGAAACCATTGCTACCGCCTCGATACAGATCGCTAACGGCAGCCGCGAACTCTCTTCACGCAATGAATCGCAGGCCAGCGCGCTGGAACAGACCGCCGCTTCGATGGAAGAGCTAACGTCAGTGGTAAAAAACAATGCCCAGAATGCCGGTCATGCCAGCGCCATCGCTAATGACACCAGCAAAATGGCCGGGCAGGGCGGCGAAGTGGTAGAAAAAGTGGTACAGACCATGAGTGAAATTCACCACTCTTCTCAGCAGATTAACGACATTATCAGCGTCATCGACGGCATCGCTTTCCAGACCAATATTCTGGCGCTCAATGCGGCGGTAGAGGCAGCACGCGCAGGCGTTGAGGGACGCGGCTTTGCGGTAGTGGCCGCCGAAGTGCGGGCGCTGGCGCAGCGTTCAGCCAGCGCCGCGCAGGATATTCGTCGGTTGATTGACCGCTCGGTAAGCTGCGTGGCGGAAGGCAACGAATTGGTGAAAAGCGCGGGCGTGACCATGGCGGAGATTATTACCGGCGTGAAACGCGTCAGCGAGCTGATGGAGAGCGTGTCGGCGGCCAGCGCGGAACAGAGCTCCGGCATCGATCAGGTCAACATCGCGGTCACGCAGATGGATACCGCCACCCAGCAAAACGCCTCGTTGTCGCAGGAATCGACGGCGGCGGCGCAGTCGCTGCAGTTGCAGGCGGAAAAACTGCTGGAAAGCGTTGGCGTATTTAAGCTACGTTCGGCTTAAGCGAAGGCTAACTGACCACCACGCGGCGCAAGCATCGCCTGCGCCGCGTGCCAGGCCAGCCAAAGCTCAACCGGCGTAAAACAAACGAGAAGGTTGAGCTACAGCCATCCGGCGCGTTTCAGCCGCCGCCACAGCACAAAGCAAATGAATAGCGTGCCGATAATGGCAATCGGATAACCGTATGGCGAATGTATCTCCGGCATGCTTTCAAAGTTCATGCCGTACATGCTGAAAATCACCGTCGGGATCACCAGAATCGCTCCCCAGCCCGCCAGCTTTTTCACCACTTCATTCTGCTGCACTGTCACCAGCGCCAGGTTCACATGCATGGCGTTGGTCAGGATTTCACGCATATCATCGGTATCGGTCACCACATGATGCGCATGGTCCTGCACGTCACGGATATAGGCGCGCAGCGGTTTGGGGATAATATTTTCATGCAGGCGGATCAGCTGATTACATATTTCATCAACCGGCATCGCCGCGTTGCGTAACGCCAGCAGCTGACGGCGCAACGTATAAACCTCCTGTACCGACCGACGATCGAACTCAGTGCGGAACATCGCCCCTTCCAGTTCATTGATGCGTCCGCCGAGCGCGGCGGTGATATTGCTGTAGTTATCCACGATAAAGTCAAAAATGCAGTAGAGCGCAAAGCCAACGCCTTTGCTCAGCATTTCGCTACGCTCTTCCGCCCGCTGGCGGATCGGCGCATAGCTGTCTGACGCGCCGTGACGCACGGAAATCAGGAATTTTTCACTGACGAAGAAGTGGGTTTCGCCAAATTCAATGCGGTTCACTTCCGTCAAATGGGCGGTTTTCAACACGATAAACAGCGACTCGCCATACTGTTCAATTTTAGGACGCTGGTGGGCGGTGAGAGCATCCTCTATCGCCAGTTCGTGCAGGCCAAACTCCTCCTGCATTTTTTTCATAAACGGCGGATCGGGCTGATACAGGCCCAGCCAGATAAAGGTATCCGGATCATTGATCACGTCACTGATATTTTCGGGAGCAATCACTTCTCCCCGCTTTCCGTTGCGGTAAACAATACTGTTCACAACCATAGCTTACGTCACTCCCTTTCTTATCTGATTCTTCCCCGATAAAGGGTAGACGTTATTGTCAGCGCAGCTAAAGAAAATCTGGAAAATCACGCGCTTCAGGCCGATCGCTGGGAAAGCGTTACCTCTCTGAATTAACATAGCCTACCGCCGACATTCGGCTTTAGCGGCATCATTGATTTATGGAGTTGTTTATGGCTGTTGTAGCAGAGAAAGCATCGTCACCCGTTTTGTCTTCAGAAGAGTGGGTTCGTGTGGGACAGTGGTCAACGCTGTTACGTGAACTGCTGAAAGGAAAAGGAGAGATGTGGAGCGCGGCCGATGAAAAACTGTTCGTCCAGCTGCAGAGCGCATTGCAGACCATGGAGAGTAGCGGTACGGATGGCGAGCAGAAGGTGACGCCGGAAACTTGTTAATGATTTGCCCGCTGGCGCGCTTTCGGTTAACCAAAAGCGCGCCGCAGAGCGTTATTTCAGTAGAATGGCGCGGCAGCTTTTGCCTTTGATTTTACCCTGTTTGAGCTTAATCAGCGCCGCTTTCGCCTGGTCAGCGGCGATCGCGACATAGGCGTGCGTTGGGGTTAAATCAATCTTGCCGATCAGATCGGCGCTGAATCCCGCCTCGCCGGTGAGCGCACCAAGAATATCGCCCGGACGGATTTTCGCCTTACGGCCACCGTCGATACAGAGCGTCATCATCGCGGCGGGCAGTGCCTGCTGCGGCTGATTTTTCAGCGTAGCGGAAGAGACCCAGTTCAGCGTTTGCTGTAAAAAATCCTCCAGCGCGTGCGCGCGCACCATCTCATCCGGCGCGACAAAGCTGACTGCCGTACCCTGTTCACCGGCGCGCGCGGTGCGGCCGATACGGTGAACATGCACTTCCGGATCGAAAGAGAGCTGATAGTTCACCACCATCGCCAGCGCTTTAATATCCAGCCCGCGCGCGGCGACGTCAGTGGCGACCAGTACCCGACAGCTGCCATTAGCAAAGCGGATCAGCACCCGGTCGCGGTCGCGCTGTTCCAGATCGCCATGTAGCGCCAGCGCGCTGATATTGCTGCTCTCCAGTGCGGCGGCGATATCGTCGCACTCGCGTTTGGTATTGCAGAAAACCACGCAGGAGGCGGGCTGCTGCTGACTGAGCAGGGCGATCAGCAGCGGTAATTTTTCCCGGCCGCTCGCTTCATAAAAATATTGCTCAATGGTTGGCAGCTCGGTGACATCTTCCGTGGCGATAGAGAGCGCTTCACGCTGGAAACGCTTGCTGATAGCGATGATGCCGTGCGGCCAGGTCGCGGAAAACAGCAGCGTCTGACGCTGCGGCGGCGTATGGCTGACAATCACTTCCATATCTTCCAGGAAGCCCATCTCCAGCATGCGGTCCGCTTCGTCCAGCACCAGCGAGCGCAGGTGAGAAAGATCCAGCGTTTCGCGCTTCAGATGATCAAGAATACGGCCCGGCGTGCCCACCACAATATGCGGCGCATGGACCAGCGAGTCGCGCTGGGCGGCAACCGGCTGGCCGCCACACAGCGTCAGAATTTTAATGTTGCGCGTAAAACGCGCCAGACGACGCAGCTCATTGCTGACTTGTTCAGCCAGCTCGCGCGTAGGGCACAGCACCAGCGACTGGGTCTGATATTGCGCGGTATCAATGTGTTGCAGGATGCCCAGCCCAAACGCAGCGGTCTTGCCGCTGCCGGTTTTTGCCTGGGCGCGCACGTCGCGACCGTCAAGAATGGCGGGCAGGGCGGCGGCCTGAATGGGCGTCATGGCGTCGAAGCCCATTTCGCGCAGGTTATCGAGCTGGCTGGCGGGCAGTTGCGTCAGGGTGGAAAAAGCAGTCACGGGAAAATCTCTAATCAGGCGGGTTTGCGGCGCTCAGTTTAACAGAAGTTGCGCGGGCCGACAGTAAAAGGCGCAGGCTGATCGTGTGCCGTCATATAAGCTTTAGCCTGCGGCAGCGCATTGTCGGCATGACAATCTGCTGTCAAAAAGACAGCATAGAGTCGCGTCTTTTTAACAATTAAACGCGGCGGTTTTAAAGTAACTTTTTGATATTAATGTTTTTATGGGAGCTGGCACAGGGGTTGCAATAAAAGAATAACTAAAGCATTAATGATAAAATAAGAGGATCTCATCATGGCACATCGCATTCCTGAACATTTCGTCCATACCCGTTCCACGCCGTTTTGGAATAAAGAGAGCGTGCCGCGCGCGCTGCTGACCCACCACAATACCAAAAAGGGCGTGTACGGCCGCCTCTCTGTGATGCGCGGCGCGGTGAAATATTATGGTTTTGCCAGCGAACATGATGAAACGCCGGAAATCGAAGTGGTAATTGAAGAAGGGCATTTCGGCATTAGCCCGCCCGAGTACTGGCATCATGTGGAACTGCTGACCGACGACACCTATTTCAATATCGATTTCTTCGCCGATCCGGCAGAAGAGCTGCAGGGCAAGGGCATCGGACAGGTGGTCAACACCCATAAAGGCGCATAGTTTTTAGCCTGGCGCGTCGGCAGGCAGGCGCATCCCGCCTGTCGATGCTTATACCAGCGTGGCTTATTCCGGCAGCAAAATAGCCTGAATTTGCCGATCGTTACCAACAAAAGCGGACACACTTCACAAAATAATATTCTGGAGGGATAACGTTTGACCTTGTTATCTACTCAAGCAAGGTGCAAACAATAAAGCTCCAATTTTACCCGGGGCTTTTGTCGTGGCCGGATTAGTCGCCATTTTTAGAACAACTATGCTTAGTTTGCTAATGTGCTCGGCGGAACAGGATTAAATATATCGAAATATTACTAATATATAAATCTGATATACCTCACAAAAAAAGTTAATTTACATTGATATAAATCCAACGCAACATTCAAATTATTTTAAAAAGGAGTTTAAACATTATGCAAGAATTAACTATTTCGCAGTGCAACGTTGTATCTGGCGCGGGCATGGGCGCATTTACTTATGGAGCTTCCTGCTGGTGGTAGCAACGAGAACGAGATTTATCAAATCATTATGTGGCACGATATTTTTTATAGTTGCATTCTCAATCTTTAAATATTTCGGTGATGCTGCCAACTTACTGATTTAGTGTATGATGGTGTTTTTGAGGTGCTCCAGTGGCTTCTGTTTCTATCAGCTGTCCCTCCTGTTCAGCTACTGACGGGGTGGTGCGTAACGGCAAAAGCACCGCCGGACATCAGCGCTATCTCTGCTCTCACTGCCGTAAAACATGGCAACTGCAGTTCACTTACACCGCTTCTCAACCCGGTACGCACCAGAAAATCATTGATATGGCCATGAATGGCGTTGGATGCCGGGCAACTGCCCGCATTATGGGCGTTGGCCTCAACACGATTTTACGTCACTTAAAAAACTCAGGCCGCAGTCGGTAACCTCGCGCATACAGCCGGGCAGTGACGTCATCGTCTGCGCGGAAATGGACGAACAGTGGGGCTATGTCGGGGCTAAATCGCGCCAGCGCTGGCTGTTTTACGCGTATGACAGGCTCCGGAAGACGGTTGTTGCGCACGTATTCGGTGAACGCACTATGGCGACGCTGGGGCGTCTTATGAGCCTGCTGTCACCCTTTGACGTGGTGATATGGATGACGGATGGCTGGCCGCTGTATGAATCCCGCCTGAAGGGAAAGCTGCACGTAATCAGCAAGCGATATACGCAGCGAATTGAGCGGCATAACCTGAATCTGAGGCAGCACCTGGCACGGCTGGGACGGAAGTCGCTGTCGTTCTCAAAATCGGTGGAGCTGCATGACAAAGTCATCGGGCATTATCTGAACATAAAACACTATCAATAAGTTGGAGTCATTACCAACGAGAGTACACTGCAACAGCAGGTGGAATTAAGTTCCAAGTTTATTTAGATCAAACTACAGGAACAGTAGAGAACTTTTTCCCGGTGACTAAATAATGAATGAATATATTTTTAAAAAGATAGATTATGATAATGATCCTGAATGGGTCATTAAGGATTATTTTAATTCCATGAATTTGCAGGGAAAGTTTTTATGGATGCTTCCTTATATTATAAGTAAAACTGGATGCGGAGTGAATGAAACTTATTGCATCTTTCCCGATAAAAACGATCCAGATCCTGATAGCCATTTTGAAGGAATCATGTTTGGTGTCTGGGAAGGAGAAATAATAGTACCAGAAGAAGTTGGTCTTAAATATACTCGTCTGGCGTGTGAAAAGTATCTGAGGCTTCATCCTGAAGATACAGAAAAAGTAAACAGTTTACTGTCTAAACTTCCCGGCTGATAAATAGATCCCGGCTACCAGGCCGGGATTTTACTTAGACCCGTCAGCTATTTCTTCCCGGCCAGCCGGATGATCAACTGGCCCGGCCCGGCGATCACCTCGATCTTCTGGCCGGTCTCAAACCCCAGCGCCGTCCTCCATCGGCCTTTAAGGGTAATGGAGAGCGACGACTCAAACTTCCGCTGTTCCCGGATATAACCCATGATGTAACGGCGGGGTGTGGACGTGCCTGTCTCTGGCTTATGATGTTGCGCAGTCATAATAGCTACCCTCAGCGTCTGCATAATCACCGGCTCTGGCAGTGGGGCCGGGTGAGTTCCAGGCAACCAGACATCATATTCATCTTCAACGCGTCCCGAACCTGATAGCCAAATGGCTAAGATCAGCTACGAAACATTAAACAAGGCAACCGGCGCACTGTTTAATTGGTAATCCTTAAACAATAAGCCCGGCTGCGCCAGGCTTTTACCTTCCACTCTTAACCCTTCATCTTTAACGCGGCTTACGCGCCAGCAGCGTCGCGAAGCGCAGCTTAATACGATTACCTTGCGCGTCGGTTTTATGCAGCGCGCCGGGGTTTTCGTTATACTTCACAATATCCCAGCCGTCATAATAGCCCAGCAGCTCGCTACGGCTAAAGGTAAAGGGGAACGGCATCGGGCAGGGATAGTCCGGCGTGCTCATCGCCGCGACAATCAGATTGTGGCCGCCCGGCGCGGTGGCCTGCTGCATCTGAGCAATCAGCCCGGGAATCGTCTCCGGCTGCAAAAACATCATCACCACGGTCGACAGCAGGAAATCGTACTGCTTCTCAATCACCACCTGATTTAAATCGCACTGCTGCAGACGAATGCCTTCCAGCTCTTCGGTGGCGATAATCTGCCGCAGGCCGTTCAGGCTGTCGCTGTTTTTGTCCCAGCCTTCAACCTCAAAACCCTTCTGGTGCAGATAAAGCACGTTGCGCCCATTGCCGCAGCCCAAATCCAGCACGCGCCCCGGCGGAATGATTTTTGCCGCTTCCACCACCTCGGAATGCGTCGGCGTCAGCTGATAGCGGCGGTGATAGTAATCCTCCGGCTTACAGTAAAGCGCCAGCTGACACTCCAGGTCCGGGCTGAAACCGGTAACGCGGTGCAGCTGTTCCGGCCCCAGGCGCGGCGGTTGGGAATCTGCGGTTAAAGTTAAGGTCTCGGTTATTTCGCCCAGCTCAGTCAGCAGGGCGAGATCCAGCGTGCCTTTATACAGCTTTGGCTGCGCCCAGCTGCCCGCCTCGGTGCGGTAAGGCTGCTGCCAGGCGGATGGCAGGGTATCACTGGTCCAGCGCGGCAGCGTTTGATAACAAATCAGGTCGGTCATGTTTGACTCCGTGTTTAACGGCTTAACTGTTTCAGCAAGGGAAGCGCCTGCTTCATATGATCTTCACTGACCACGAACGCTTTTAGCTGTCCGGCGGCGTCCAGCCCTTTCGCCACGATGCCCGCTTTACTGAACTGCATCTCCCAGTTCAGCTCCGCATTACCGGCATTACCAGCCAGGTGCAGCGGCAGATCCGGCGTTTTAACCCTGACCAGCATCGCCGGCAGGCTCAGGCTGGCGCTGTTGCCGGTCAGGTTTTTCGCCAGCGTCATCGCTGCCAACTGGGCCGGCTGCAGGTACGGCATCAGCTTGCCCTGAATCTCTGCACAGTCGCCCAGCGCAAAAATATCGGGATGCGACGTGGTTAGCCGATCGTCTACTACAATGCCGCGTCGCGTTGCCAGGCCAGCCTGCTGCGCCAGGGCGATATTCGGCCGCAGGCCAATAGCGCACACCGCCGCATCGCAGGTAAGCTGCTGACCGTTGCTTAGCGTGGCGACCAGCGTATCGTGATGGCACGCCAGCGAAGCCAGCTCGCAGTTAAAACGCATCTCTACGCCTGCTTGCAGTAGGCGATGTTGCAAACGGGCGCTGATTTCCGGCGGCATCAGCGCGGATAACAGGCCGCCGCTGCGATCGACTACCGTCACCTGTTTACCGGCGCGGTTAAGGTCCATCGCCAGTTCGGTGCCGATCAGCCCGCCGCCAAGCAGCAGCACGCGTTGCGCGCCCTGCAGGTTCTCTTCACACTGGCGATACTCCTGCTGGCTGTTCAGGGTATACATCAGCTCGCTGCCATTGATGGGCGGCACCAGCGCCTCGGCGCCGGTAGCCAGCACCAGCTTGCCGTAAGAGAAGTCGCCCGCCGTGGTCTCAATGCGGTGCGCGGCGGCGTCAATGCGCGTGACCCGTGTATGCGGATGCAGCATGACGTTGTTTTTCTCGGCATACTCGGCGGCGGTGACGCGGGTTAAATCATCGGCCCGCTGCGCCAGCGAGAAGACGTGGCTCAGTTCTGGCTTGTGGTACTCATCGCAGCTGTCTGCTGCAATCAGGCGAATAGCCACCTCTTTATTCTGCTGACGCAGATTTTTAATCAGCTGGCGGGCGGCAAAGCCAGAGCCGATAATGATAATTTCTGATGACATGTTCTTAGCCCTCGTACGGGTCAAAAACGTCTTTGCCCATGCCGCATTCCGGGCAGAGGAAATCGTCCGGCACGTCAGCCCAGGCGGTGCCCGGCGCAACGTCCTGAGAATCTTCGCCGGTCGCCGGGTCATACACCCACAGGCAAACGCTACAGATCATTTTTTGTCCGGCATCGCCTGCGGCGGCGCTTTCCGGGGCGGCGCTAACCGCAACGTCCAGCGCGGCGGCAGGTTCATCCACCGGTTTTGGCTGTGCGGTTTTTTCCGGTAGCGGAGAAAGCGCCCACTGGCGGGCAATGGTGCGGCCATGCTCGCGGCACGCTTCCAGCGCGTTGCCGTCCGGGCGCCATTTGGTTTTCAGGCTCAGCGACATCTCAAAGCCTGCGTCCTGTAGACGAGTAGAGAGACGATCCACCGCGCCGCCGCTCCAGCCGTGTGAGCCAAAGGCGCTGGCGTGTTTGTTGCGGAAGCGCAGGCCGGTCATCTCTTCCACCAAACCGGCGATTTTCGGCATCATCACGTTGTTCATGGTAGAGGTGCCCACCAGCACGCCTTTTGAGCGGAAAACGTTGGTCAGGATTTCGTTTTTGTCGCTGCGCGCCACGTTAAAGATTTTTACCGCTACGCGTGGGTCAACTTCGGTAATGCCCTGAGCAATGGCATCGGCCATCATGCGGGTATTGTTGGACATGGTGTCGTAGAAGATAGTGATGCGGTCTTCCTGATAATCTGCCGCCCATTTCAGGTAAAGCTCGACAATCTGCGTTGGGTTATCTCGCCATACCACGCCGTGCGAGGTAGCGATCATGCTCACCGGCAGGTTAAAGCCGAGGATCTCATTAATTTTCGGCGTCACCAGGCGGCTGAACGGCGTCAGGATGTTGGCGTAGTAACGCTGGCACTGTTCGAACAGCTCTACCTGATCCACTTCGTCATTAAACAGATGTTCGTCGCAATAGTGCTGACCGAAAGCGTCGTTGCTGAACAGCACCGCATCCTCAGTCAGGTAGGTCATCATGCTGTCCGGCCAGTGCAGCATCGGCGTTTCCACAAAGATCAGCTTTTTGCCGTTACCGATATCCAGCGTGTCGCCGGTTTTCACCACGTTAAAATTCCATTCCGGATGGTGATGATGGCCGTTAATCGAATCGATAGCGTTTTCGGTGCAGTAGATCGGCGTATTAGGAATCCGCGTCATCAGCTCGGTCAGCGCGCCGGCATGGTCCTCTTCCGCATGATTAATGATGATGTAATCGATCTTATCCAGATCGATCTCCTGCATCAGGTTCGTCACGAATTCACGGCTGAACTTATGGTCAACGGTATCGATCAGGACGTTTTTCTCTTCTTTGATCAGATAACTGTTATAGCTGCTGCCGCGCAGCGTTTTATATTCGGTCCCATGAAAATCCCGTACTTCCCAGTCACGTTGGCCTACCCAGGTAATATTATTTTTAACGTGAATGCTCATTTTGATTCCTCAACAGGTTCAGAAAGTTTCCTTTGCTATTGCACAGGGCGTGCCAGTTTTTATTTTGTTGATTTTTAAAGAATTTAATTTTAATGGTTGTTAAAATGACAATTGAGGTTTATTGTTTTTTTGACAATGGCATTGTGGAAACGACAGCATGACAATCTCAGTTGAGGGTCTGGCCGCGCTGGCGGTAGAGATCCAGAACGGTCTTTCCCGCTCCGATCGCTTTAGCCGTATGATCGGCAGCATTCATCATCTGCTGCGGTGCGACGCCACCGCGCTGTTGCGCTATGAGGCGCAGCATTTTCGCCCGCTGGCCACCGCCGGGCTGGCGCCGGATGTGATGGGGCGGCGCTTCAAAATCGAGGCGCATCCGCGTCTGGAGGCGATCGCCCGCGCCGGAGACGTGGTGCGTTTTCCCGCCGACAGCGATTTGCCCGATCCCTACGATGGGCTGATCCCCGATCGGCATGAGCTGCACGTGCATGCCTGCGTAGGACTACCGCTGTTTTCCGGACAGGATCTGATCGGCGCGCTAACCCTGGACGGTATGAATGCCAGCCAGTTTGATGCGTACAGCGATGAAGAGCTGCGCGTGGTGGCAAGCCTGGTCGGCAGCGCGCTGAACAACGCGCTGCTGCTGGAGCAGCTGGAGCAGCCCGGCAATGCCTTTACCCTTAGCAACCAGCGCCAAAGCGACAGCAGCGAAATGATTGGCGAGTCGCTGCCGATGCAGCAGCTGAAAAAAGAGATTGGCGTGGTGGCGCCGACCGATCTTAATGTACTGATCACCGGCGAAACCGGCGTCGGCAAAGAGCTGGTGGCGCAGGCGCTGCATCGCCAGTCGGCACGTGCGGCCAGCCCGCTGATTTATCTGAACTGCGCGGCTCTGCCGGAAACGGTGGCGGAAAGCGAGCTGTTCGGCCACGTGAAAGGAGCATTTACCGGCGCGGTACACGATCGTACCGGCAAGTTTGAAATGGCCGACAACGGCACGCTATTTCTCGATGAAATCGGCGAACTGCCGCTGACGCTGCAGGCGAAGCTGTTGCGGGTACTGCAATATGGCGATCTACAGCGCGTCGGCGAAGATCGGCATCTGAAAGTGGATGTGCGCATTCTCGCCGCCACCAACCGCGACCTGCGCCAGGCGGTGGCGGACGGCAGCTTTCGCGCCGACCTTTATCATCGCCTCAGTGTGTTTCCACTACAGGTGCCGGCGCTGCGCGAACGCGGCGAGGATATTATTTTACTGGCCGGTTACTTTTGTGAGAAATGCCGGGTGAAATTTGGCTTACAGCATATTGCACTGAGCGCGGCGGCGCGCAATATGCTCAGCGGCTACGGCTGGCCGGGCAATATCCGCGAGCTGGAGCATGCTATCTATCGCGCCACTATCGTCGCGCAGGCGGATGCGCGCAACGGCGATATACTGCTGATGCCGCAGCATTTTTCGCTGGATAACGCGGCAGAACTCACGGCAGAGGTACCGCCATTGGCCGAGGCGTTGCCGCAGCAAAACCTGCAGGACGCCACGCGCGATTTTCAGCGGCAGTATATTCTGCGTGCGCTGCAGGCCAGCGATAATAACTGGGCCGCCTGCGCCCGACGGTTGGAAATGGACGCGGGCAATCTGCATCGCCTGGCGCGGCGGCTGGCGCTGAAGTAACGCTGTTATGCGTATCGCGAGCCGCAAATCCAGCCGGAAGAAGCCTGGCGTAACGGCATCGCCCAGTGCAACAGCGGCTCGCCGAATGAGGTCTGGAGCTACGGTGAAGAGAACTGGGACGCAATATCAGGGCGGGCAGTGGCTGACGGTAGAAACGCCGCTGAGCGTGATTCCGGTGCTGGTGCGTGCCGAAGCTGACCCGGCGCTGCGCGCCTGATTGATCGTAACCCCTTGCCTGAGGAAGTAAACCTCAGGTAACCAGCTTAGCGAGAAATGCGTCCTGCGCTTTATGTAAGGCATCCTCCTTCGAAACACTTTTCGTACCATCAGGCTTAATCCATTTTTATTAGCGCGTCATTACCGCAAAAAATTTGCGGCAGATAAATTATGAGCTTTGACGGAGCGCCAGCGGAGGTAATTTATTTTTATTTAAAATAAGGCTAAAAAATAATAAATTAATAATTTTTTAATTACTGAGTTTTTAGCGTTAACTATTTTAAAGAGATTTAATAATCATAGTTAGTAATACGATGCGTTAATTTATTTTTTCTGTGGTTAGGTTATATTTATTGCTCCGAATCGTACTGTCGCCAATAAATGAATTCAGGGAGGCTGACTATGAAGGACGCTATTTTTTATTTTCAAAGTACGTGCTGATGAAGAAAAAAAGCCGAACCCCAACGCCCCATGATGCCACGTTCCGCCAGTTTCTGACGCAGCCGGATATCGCCCGGGATTTTATGGAGCTTCACCTTCCGCAGGCGCTGCGCGCCATTTGCGATCTCAGTACGCTGAAACTGGAGTCCGGCTCGTTCGTTGAGGAGGATCTCCGTCAGTACTTCAGCGATGTGCTTTACAGCCTGAAGACCTCTGCGGGCGATGGCTATATCCATGTTCTGATCGAACATCAGTCGACCCCGGATAAACACATGGCGTTCAGACTGATACGCTATGCCGTGGCGGCGATGCAGCGCCATATCGAGGCGGGCCATAAAAAGCTGCCGCTGGTGATACCCGTGCTGTTCTATACGGGCAAACGCAGTCCGTATCCTTATTCCACCAGGTGGCTGGATGAATTTGATGACCCGGAAGTGGCAGAGCAACTCTACGGGAGCGCTTTTCCGCTGGTTGACGTCACGGTTATACCTGACGATGAGATTATGCATCATCGCGGTATGGCAGCCCTTACGCTGCTGCAAAAACATATTCATCAGCGTGACATCGCCACTCTGATGGATCGTCTGGCTATGCTGCTGATAGCCGGTTATCTTTCTTCACCGCAAGTCATGGTGCTGATACACTATCTACTACAGGCAGGTGAGTCAGCCGACGCCGAAGCCTTTGTTCGCGAACTGGCACAGCGTGTGCCACAACACGGAGACGCACTTATGACCATCGCACAACAGCTTGAACAGAAGGGCATTGAGAAGGGCATTGAAAAAGGCATCGAAAAAGGTATTGAGAAAGGTATTAAGAAGGGTATCCAACTGGGTGAACAGCGCGGCATTGAGAAGGGCCGTAATGAAGGAAAACTTGAGGTGGCACGCAGCCTGCTAAAAATGGGTATGTCTTGTGAGTCGATTCTGGAAGCGACAGGCCTGACCGAAGACGAACTGGCGCAGCTTCATCACTGATCTTTTCCGTTTTGTATAAAAGGAGCCATGCGCCGCTTCTTCAGCAGAAAGGGGCTTTTCTGCTGCTCTTTGTTTGCCACGGTGCTACCCTCTCTCCTCAGGCGATCAGCTCAGCAAGAAACTCACCCAGCGCTTTGCGCGGGTCATCCTCTTCCGAAACAATCATCTCAATGCCCCACTGGCCCAATACTTCTCGCGCCACCGGATTATTACGATTGGTAAACAGATAAGAAGTGGGGCGGGCGGAGGCTAGCCCAGTACGGCCCCAGATTTTTGTCAGGCGATAAAACAGCAGGCGGATATTAAAGTCGCTGATGCTGTAACCGACAAACAGTACCGAATTGCCCATCACGTCGTGCGTCAGTTTAATATCCAGCGGCGAATCGAAATAGAGCCGCTCAAAATAACTGCTTTCATCCAGCACAATAGAGGTATCGTCATCAAAATCGCCGTGTAGCTTAATAATATGACGGCGGTTTTCGGTAAGCGAAACCAGATCGGCGGCGTTCGCTACCTTGTAATAGGGCACCTTGTGCGCATCGTGCGCCATCTCCAGCCAGCGATCGTAGTTGGTGGTATAGATGCGCGAGAAGTGCCCCTGGGTGATCATGGTATGGATTTCTGAGGAACGCACATCAATATCGGGGCGGTGCCATTCGCGGTCCATCCAGCTGCGCAGCGGGCCCAGCGATCCCTTTTTCTGTTTGTAGTATTCCGCCAGCGATAGATGCGTACCGTAGGTATTGAAAATTTTGGGATCGTAACCCAGTTCCTGAGCAAGATGGGCAATTAGCTCATGCCACTCCGGCAGCCCTAAATTGCGTGAAACGCCCGCCCCGGCGAATAAAATCAATTTACCGGTATCGTAGGCGCGTTTCAGTTCTGGTTTCATGGCAGGCTCCTTGCGGTTTTCAAAAAGGCGGCAAAACGATCCAGCGCCAGCCGCCGCATCGAAATCTCATGCTTTAGCTCGCCCATTTCGGCGAAAGTTTGCGTATGGCCCTCCGGCACGAAGATACAGTCCCAGAGAAATTCACGCGGGCCTGCCGGTTCTGCAACGATCTTACCGCGAACCTCGCCGGAAAATTGATACATTTTGCGCCCGTCGCAGTAGCCCAGTACGGTTTTTGCCGTGGCGCTCTGGCTGTCCAGCGCATGCACCAACGCGGTAAAGCGATCGGCATCCAGTCGATGCCAGAAAATGCGCGTTAGCCCGGCGGGCAGGCCGTTCAGGCCGTCCAGATAAAGGCCGGTATGCTCAACAAACAGCGGGCGTCCAATCAGGGAGAAGGCTTTGGTCAGCTTGTCGCGCACCAACTCTACTTCATCTTCCGTTTGTATTTCCTCAATCCGACAGGCGACGGGCAGCACTTCTACGCCGATGGGCTCAAGGATTTTACGTACTTCGTCCAGCTTTAGCTCATTGCTGGAAAGAAACCGTATCTTCATTGCTTCACCTAAATTTATTTCTGCCGGCATGGTTATGATTATGAGCGCAGGATAGCGCCGACCGGTGACAACCAGTGTAGACCAGATGGGGATAGGCAGGCAGCAGGGAAAAGCGGAGAGGGCATCGGGCAGGGCGCCCGATGCCGGTTACGTTTAGTAGCGCGTTTCCTGCGCTTTTAATGTACCTGCGCGCTCTTTAACAAACTCAGCCGCGCGCTTGCCCGCCAGGAAGGCGTGATCGGAATTGTAGTATTCCCACTCGCTGTAGCGCCCTGACAGTAAAATATCCTGCTGCAATAGCCAGTCACGAATCAGCGCGATACTCGCCTTACGCGCATGATCGTATACGACATAGGCGTAAGGAATATCGACCTGATTGGCGGTCAGTATCGGGTCGTCGGCGTTGATCATACCCACCGCGATGCACTCCTGAATGCAGCGCTAAATGAGCGCATCGCCTTCTGCCGGCAATGGCTTATCCGGCGAATAGCTGATTTCAAAGGTTAAACCGCAGCCGCCCGGCGGGTTGCAGTGCGGGCTGGCGTTGCCCTGCACAAAGATACGGTGAAACAGCGTATCGCCGGGATAATAGATCCAGTGCTTCTCGGTCAGGTCGGCGCGTCCGACGCCGATATTGACGCAGCGAATAGAGACATGACGCAGTTTAGCCACCGCCTCATGGATCTCCGGCGGCGCTTCATCACCAATCATCGCAATCAGCTGCGGCAACGGCATGGTGCTGATCAGTTGATCGTAGCGATAGCGTCGGCCATCCGTCAGCACGGCGATATGCTGCTCAGGATGCAGTTCGGCGAGGATGCTATTGGTCTCCAACTCGCAGGTCAGATGCGGTAGAAAACCGTGCATCAGCGCCTGGAAGCCGCCTTTCAACGGATAGCCAAAGCGCGCATTCGGCCCCATCGGCTTTTCCAGCGGTGCCAGCGCGCCCTCGATAATCTGCGCCAGATCTGGCAGCGGCACGCGTCCGCCCAGCCACGAGGTTTCCATCTCGGTTAGCGGCAGCGCCCAAAGTTTCCGATTATACGGCAGGGCGAAATGTTTGGCGATGCCGCGGCCCCAGGTACGGAAAATAAACTGCTCGAAATTCTCCGGCTGCGCCTGCTCCCGCTCGGCATAGAGATCGCCATCCGGCACCGTGCCGTCGGCGCAGCAGTCGTGACGCTTAGCGACCGGCTGCGCATCGTTAACCCCCTCTGCCGCTTCGCCGCTGACGCCATAGCGCGCTTCGATCGCGCCAAGAATGCACTCTTTAATGACCTCGGCGGGCAGCCCATGCAGCGATCCCTGGAACGGATAGCGGGTATAGATGCCGTCGTTGTAAACCCAGGCTTCGCGCATCTGCCAGTGCAGGTTATCGCCCAGCAGCATCTCATACATTTTCAGCACATAAGGATCCTGCGAAAACATAATGTGGCCGGCGTAATCGAAGGTAAAACCTTTATCGGTAATCGAGCGGCACCAGCCGGCCGGCGTGGCATTTTTTTCCAGCACTACCGCGCCTTTGCCATAATGATAGCCTGCGCTCAGCCCGGTGGGGCCGGCACCGATAATCAGACAGGGGATCACTGATTGTTGTTCAGAGACAGGATTCAGACGGCGGGTAATTTGCTGTACTTCATCGGCAATAACCGGCGGGGCGGTTTCCGGCACCGGGGCACGCGTCGTGGCCGCGCCTTTTTTCATCAGCGCATACATCTGTTCTGCCGCTGCGTCCCAGGAGGTAGCCGCAACCACTGCCTGCATACGTTGCGCCAGCTGCTGATTCTCTTCCATATTCATGCTTAATGCCCGTTCACAGGCATGAACAAACTCTTCAGCGCTGTAAGCGATAGCAACCAGCTCAGCGTAATGACGTGCGACATCAGTGATCGCGGTGCTGACGATCGGCAGCTGCGCCGCCATATACTCCAGCACTTTGGTTGGGCTGATAAACTGTGTCGAGGCGTTTAGGGCAAAAGGCATCAGGCAGACATCCCAGCCGGCAAGGAACTGCGGCAGCGCCTCGTAAGGCTGCTGTCCCAGCCAGTGAATATTGGCGCGCTGTGGCAGCGTAGCCGGATCGATTTTTACCACCGGGCCGACCATGACGATTTGCCATTCTGGATGCGCATCGGCCAGCGCGGCCACCAGCGACAGATCGAGACGTTCATCAATCACGCCGTAATAGCCAAGACGCGGACGCGGCAGCGCCTGCTGTTGCGGATGCCCGTTGCTGCGATCCAGCGCCTGTTCAAAATGCACGGCGTCCACGCTGCTGGGAAAGCAGTAGATAGCATGGTGCTTGTTCTTTTTCGCTTCATACAGACTAGAGCCGCCAGTAAACACCAGATCGGCGCGTGTCATCAGCGCCGACTCACGCTGCTGAAGCTGACGCGGCGCCATATTAAAAGCGGAAAGCTCATCCATACAGTCATAGATCACCAGCGAAGGGGTAAATGGCGTAAGCAGCGGCAGCGCCATCGGCGTATAGAACCAGACGATTGGCTGCTCTTTTTCATCCACCAGCTCTGCCAGCAGCAGTTGCAGCGTCGCGATTTGATCGTCATGAAAACCGGGAGCGGAAATCGGCGTATGCGGCTGGATTACGGTAACGTTGGGGGCGGGATTGGAATAATGCAGCGTTGGCGAGCCCGCATCGTAAATCGGCTCTTCAATAAACAGCACACGATGATACTGCGCCAAACGGGACAGCAAATGCTGCGGACGCTGAAAAACAAAACCCCAACGCAGATGGCTAAAAACAATCAAGGTCTTTTGCTGCATACCATTCTCCTTATTCTCCGCTGCCGGAGCGATAAACGACTGAAAGTTCAGTAAAGTCCGTTGCGCCTGGCGCAGTGCTGTGGCGTACGGTTGGTTGATGACGCGAAGAAAAGGATCGGGGCCGTCGCGGTCGAGATCCCATAGCCCGCTACGCGGCCAGGCCAGTAAATCATTCCATGCTGGCCGGTCAATAATGGGATAGAGACAAACGCCGCACAGCTCTGCGCCGCCAAGCTGTGCCTGCGCGATATGAGCGGTTATCTCTGCGATCCAGACGCCGCGCCCGCTGCCGATATGGCTGGTTTCCGAAAGCAGCACCGGGCGTTGATAACGTTCATGCAACTCCTCCAGCATCTGATGCAACGGCTTACGCCGTCGATCGCCAAGATGCCAGTGCAGCCGGTTCATCGATGGGATTTCCCACTGGTTATCGTGGTAATAGTTCGCCCCAATCAGATCGAGATAGCGCGGCGCGCCGCCCAGTTCCGGCGCCAGCCGGCCGCTTAGCATGTCCCATGCCTGAAACTGCGCATTGCTCATTGACTGCGCCATCTGCTTCGCCTCTGGCGTATCCTCTTCGGAAACCAGATGGATAATCGGATCGCAGTGCAGAATGCGCGCGCGGCTGTCGACCTGCCAGATGGCGTCGCAGGCGGCCAGCGTGGCCTTAACCAGCTGACGTTTACAGGCGTCGGCGGGATCCTGTTCCGGCAGATTAGCGCAGGGGAATAAGCCAACGGCAAGGCCCCAGCTCAGGAAAGAAATTTCATTGATCGGCGAATAGATGGGCGGCCGCGTGGACCAGGGCGCAAGGAAGCGCGCGGCGGCGGCGCAAAAGGCGGCGAAACGGGGAATAAAATCAGCTGAAAACAGGGTGAGATCTTCCGGCCAGCCATAGTGACAGAGCGTCCAGCAGATCTGAATATCCTGTTCCTGCGCCGCCTCAAGACGTGAAACCAGTGAGGAAAAATCATATTCACCGTCATGTTCAACCAGCCGCCAACCGATACTTTCGCGTACTGTCTTAATTTCAAACGCTTTTAGCGCGGCATAATCTTCTTTAACCCGCGTCTGGTGAGCGTTAATTTTGTTCATCGCTAACCGCGTGCCGTGCGGGTTAATATGATCCGCGCCTTCATAACCTGCCTGCCAGAATGAGGCAAAAGGTGTCATCATTATTTCTCCTGTGGTTCTGCCCGCATAAAACGCAGACAGCCGCATTCGCTGAAGCAAAAAAGACAGGACAAAATCCGCTTAAATTTTGCAGAACATTAAAAACATGAACGGTGGGCACATCGTATTTGCTGTAGTAGCAAGAGTAGAAACGGGGGTGCCCTGTTAAAATGATAAAGCGACAACTAATTAAGCGCGGTTACGCTTGTTATATTGATTTTGTTGGATAATTTCGCGGGGTTATCGGTTAGCTTAAGTATAGGTAACCCTTCACCCTTCGCAAGAAGTGTGGCTGTAACATGAGTAAGTTAGGAATTTCCTTACTATTACCCAGGTTAACTGGGGAGTTTTATTGATGTTTTTGTCGTAACAGGCGTAACGCTAACTGAGCCGACTGAGTTATTTATTAAACTTGCGAAAAATTATTAAATGGCTGAATAAATCCATCTTTAAAAATAAACGAAACGTGGGTTTTCCAGCAATTACTGGGCGTGCCATCTTTTTATTTTCCTGTAGTAAAGCTGGCGCTTTGGTTATATATAAAAAAACAGATTAACCATAAAAGAAAGGTTAATTCCGATAAGCATAGGGGCGGGAAGTCTAAACACTTGCTGCGCCCGATAATGCTAACCAGCGCACCGCGTGCGACATTCTGCACTATCAGGACCCGGCTATCAGGATATGGCCCCTTATGCCAGCACGGAAGAACACGCCGTTCTGGTGGACCCGTAACTAAGAAAAATCACATAATCACCGGTAATTATTAAATAAGATCGCGCAATCTGTTTTTGCCGCTTCGCTTTATTTCCAGCCTTCCTTGCGCTGTATAAAAACACAGTGCAAAGGGGAGGTTAATTTATGGAATTCCCATCACCAGCGACGGATTATGTCGAAAAGCGGCTTTCGCTTGATGACCTGTGTAATACCCGTGCGCCGTCAGTTTATTTTTTTAAGGCGACCAGTTCGGTGGAGTGCGCCGGTATATCACCCAGGTCAGTTCTTATTGTTAACAGTGTGCTCAGTCCGGCCGATGGCAGCGTGATTATCGCCAGGCTAAAGGGGGAACTCCGCCTGGTGCGCTATCGGGTTTCATCCGTTCCGTTTTTGGAAGAATTGGCCCGCCCGGAACGCCGTATGCCGCTTAGTGAAAATGAGTTAGAAGGGGAAGAATGTGTCTGCTTTGGAGTGATAACGCACGTTCTGAACGAGGCGCGCGTGCTGAAAGACCAGTTTTAGCGACTGGGACCGCGGTCCCAATGCATCAGCCTACCAGCAGTCGGGAAATCACCCGGACGGATTCCAGTTCGGCCGCTGTCACGCGTCCTTTTTTCGTTGCTTCGCGTGCGCGCCAGTCGAGGCTTTTTACCTGGTCGGCCAGCACTGCCGATCCGGGTTGGCTATCCAGCTGCACCTCGAACGGATAGCCCTTAATTTTCGTGGTCATAGGGCACCAAACCATAAGACCGACCATCTCGTTATACTGCTTTGCACTCAATACCAGCGCGGGGCGATGGCCTGCCTGCTCATGGCCGGCTTGTGGGTCAAAGTGCAACCATACGACGTCGCCTGCGTCCGGCACGTATTTAGCTACCATGCTTCTTTTCCGACCTCATCCGTGAACGCTTCACTGTGAATATTTTCAGGCGTTACCTTTGCCAGCAGGGCTTCCAGCGTGGGCGCCGGCGTTACCGGCTCAATCACCAGCTGCGGGCGGTTATCACTGCCAAAAACCACATTAACTTCGACCTCGGCGTCTACATCCAGCGCCATAGCTGCCATCAGCTGGCTGGGGATCCTCACGGCGGGGCTGTTTCCCCAGCGCTTGATAGTCTGTCGCATTTTTCTTTCTCCCTTGCATCAACGATGTATATACAAAAAGTTGGGACCGTGGTCCCAATCGTTTTAACTATGGTAGGCGAGCCATGTCCGCGTCATGGCGTCGCGGATGTTGTCGGCCGGCCCCACCCAGCTGTAATTTTATCTTTTTCAAATTTTATGAATTAAATAAGCAAAACCTTCTGCTTTTTCACCTCGCAGTTAACGCCTATGATTTATAGAATCGGGGAATGGAGCCTCATTGAAACGAAATTAGACGGGATTTATTATCATGAAAAACATCAAATTTTTTGCTGATTTTATCGGCCTTTCTGGCCTCTCTTTTAACAGCTTTGCTGAAAGCATTACGGCAACCGCGCTGCCCCTGGATGCTGCAGAAGCAAAAATTGTGGCTCAGGCGCAGCAGCAGGGCGCAACCTATAAAATCACCGAGGCGAATTTTAATAAGGGCGTGCATATGACTGCTGAACTGATGAAATAACATTTGCCTGGGACCCTTTTACTATTCAACGCATTCGCCCTGGTGAAATCGACCCAGCCGCCAACGATCGGGCTTTCGGCCCGCTTGTTGTCATCGATCATATGCTGATAGAGAGCGGATCGCAGATCGCCATGTATCAGTACGTTAACGATGAGATCCTGCACTATGTCTGGCGTGACGCTATCCTGCTCTGTTTCCAGATTGATGTTGCAGCCAAGGCGACGCGAGCCAGACAGATCGGCGGACAATAAACCCTGCCGGTGAGCGATGCTTCACGCTCACCGTTTCTTCACCAGGAACATCTCATCCTGCTGCTATTATCGGCCGCCCTGGCTATGATAGCGGGCGGATAAACCAACAGGGCAGCGAGATGATTGAAGCACGGCAGCAGAGGAGATCTGCTTTTCACCAGGCCATGCAGCAGCAGGCCACAGAAAAAAACCTCGTTCTGGATGAGCAACAGCGGCAGCTTATCGCCCGCCTCGATGCGCTAATCGCGCCGCTGCTGACGTGCGCGCCGCAGGTACATCACGGCATCTACATTTGGGGCGAGCCGGGACGCGGTAAATCCTTTATTGCCGATGCGTTTTTTCACTGGGCTCCGCTGGCGCAGAAAAAGCGCGTGCATTTTCACCTCTTCTTTCGCGAACTGCACCAGATTATTGCACGCGGCAGTAGCGTTAAAGCGGCTATCGACGCCTGTATTGGCGGCTGTCAGCTGCTCTGCTTTGATGAGTTTCATCTGCATGATATTGGCGATGCGATGTTGATTAAACCGCTGCTGGAGCAGCTGTTTCAGCGCGGCGTTTTACTGGTCGTTACCTCAAATCATCCACCGGAAAATCTGCTGGCTAACCCGCTTTATCATCAGCGTTTTGTCTCCTCTATTGCGCTGATCAGAGCGCAGATGGAGGTGATTGCGCTCACCGGAGAGCAAGATTACCGCACGCTAACGCACGATGCGCAGGGGGCATTCAGTCTCGGCGGGTTGCTGATTTCCGTCAGCCAGACGCAGCGGCAACGGCTGGGGCTGCCGGAAGTGGGACAGAGGCCGCTGCCGCTTCAGGTAGGCTATCGCACCCTGGAAACGCTTTCGCCTGCCGGAGCATTTTTGCATTTTTCTTTTAGCGCGCTGTGCGAAGCGCCGACGGCGGTAATGGACTATTTATCGCTCTGCGAGCGCTACCCGCAGTGGCTGATAGAAGATGTGCCGCCGTTATCCCGTGTCTCGCCAGCCGTTCAGCAGCGTTTTATTAACGTGGTTGATGTGCTTTACGATCGCCAGTGTCGGCTGTTTTTGACCACCGACTGCAGCTTATCGATGCTGACGCAGGACGTGGAGCTGGATGATATTCAGCGTACCCAAAGCCGCCTGAATGTGCTGCCGGTTTATTCGGGCTAAAGCGCCTGCGCGTTGCCGCTGCGCTTGCGTTACGAGTGAGTCAACTATACTGAAACGGTAAGCGGTTATTCAGTCAAAGCAGCTTATCGCGCTGTATTGTCTGAATAATACGATCCTTAATCGTATCAACGGCCTTTGCCGCTATTCACCAGCAAGGAGACGTTTCTGTTATGACCAGTCGACCACAGCCGCCGCAACCAGAACAACAGCAGGATGTACCCGGTTCTATCTTTGATATGCAACCCGCGCCGGATCACGGTGAAACCAGCTATAAAGGTTCTGGCCGTCTCGCGGGGAAAAAAGCAATTATTACCGGTGGGGATTCCGGGATCGGTCGCGCCGTGGCTATCGCCTATGCGCGTGAGGGGGCTGATGTGCTGATCTCCTATCTGGATGAGCATGAAGATGCCAAAGATACCGCCCGTCTGATTGAAGAAGCGGGCCAGAAAGCCGTGCTGGTGCCGGGTGATATTACCGAAGCGGAGCACTGCCGCCATATTATCCAGCAGGCGGTGAGCAACTTCGGCCAGATCGATATTCTGGTCAATAATGCGGCCTTTCAGATGACCCGCGAGTCGCTGGATGAAATCAGCGATGAAGAATTCGACCGGACAATGAAAACCAATCTCTACGGCATGTTCTATCTGTGCAAAGCGGCAGTACCGCATATGCCTGCCGGTTCAGCGATCATCAGCACCGCCTCGGTAAATGCTGACCAGCCGAAACCGAAGCTCATCGCCTATTCAGCTACCAAAGCTGCGATTGTTAATTTTTCCGGCAGCCTGGCCGCGCTGTTGGCTGAGAAGGGCATCCGCTCTAACGTTGTGGCGCCGGGACCAATCTGGACGCCGTTGATCCCGTCTACTATGCCAGCAGAGCAGGTAAAAAATCTGGGAAGCGAAGTGCCGTTGCAGCGCGTAGGGCAACCAGCTGAACTGGCGCCAGCCTATGTGATGCTCGCCAGCGATGAAGCCAGCTATATTTCCGGCTCCACCGTTGCCGTTACCGGCGGCGTGGCGGTGATCTGATAAGCGTTGACGGCAGCCGTATGCTGCCGTCGTGGAGACAGGCGCAATCAGTAGAAGGGATACTCTTTCGCCAGCAGGCGCGCGATCACATTGAGCGCGCCTTCGTCATCATGGCTCTCGGTACGGTAACGTGCCGACGCCTTCACCGCCTCCGTGGCGTTCGCCATCGCAAAGCTGTAACCTGCATGACGCAGCATTTCGATATCGTTGCCGCTATCGCCGATAGCCACCACTTCGCAATCATCAATGCCCCAACGCTGCTGGAGCAGGCTGATACCGTGCGCCTTATGCAGACCGGGAATGATCAGATCGACAAAACCGAAACCGCTGGAAACCGGGTGCACAATATTATTTGTCGCATTAAGCGCTTTGGTTAAGCGTTCAATCAGCGGGGCGACGCCTTCATGCGGCAGATTCAGCGAGAATTTAAAAATGGTGTCGTCGATATTATTGAGATCGGCGCACTTTTCCAGGCGGCGATAGTGGTTTGACAGGAGCGCCACCACTTCATCCGGCATCGACGGTGGAATATAAGCGCTGCGTTTACCGCAGACCACGGTATGAATTTCCGGTTCGTCAGCCAGCATCGCCAGCACCTCACGGACCTTCTCCGCGCTGAGCTCACCACAAAACACCTCTTCATCCCGATCGCTGATCCAGGCGCCATTTTCCGCCACGAACGCAATTTCACCAGCAATTTCAGGGAAGTAGCTGTGTAGCTGATAATACTGATTGCCACTGGCCACGACAAAACGGATGTTTCGTTCTTTCAACTGAGCATACTGACGCAAAAAACGCGTTTTGTTGTAACGCTTGGCGGAATCCAGAAACGTTCCGTCCATATCCACCGCCACCAATTTTACCGCCACCGGGTTCTCCTTCAGATAACTGATGATCCTCTCTCCTGGCATCGCCTTGCCGTGCACGCCGGGATACAACGCTAAGAAAGAGACAGATCCGCTGTTCGCCTGCGCAGCCAGCGTAGGTTAAACGATCGAGCTATTATGCGGATCATTATATTATTGTTAAATTATTCTTTTGACTCGCAAGAGCTAGTCGGCTTCACGGCTGGCCTGGAGCGCGGCCTCCATCGCATCCAGCGCCGCCTTGTTTTCCAGCCCCCACTGATACATTTGCTCAATGGGCTGGGCGAATTTCCAGCCCAGCTCCGTCAGCTGATATTCCACCTTCGGCGGCACTACATTATAGACATGGCGCTGAACCAGCCCACGCTGTTCAACTTCGCGCAGCGTCTGAATCAGCATTTTCTTAGATATCCCTTGCAGGCTGCGCTGTAGCTCGCCGGTACGACATTTCCCGCCTGGCCAGTGATAAAGCGCATGGATCACCATAGTGGTCCATTTCACGGCAAACAGTTCCATCAGCCGTCGTGGCTCAGAATCGGCATAAAAATATAATTTTCCATCAACGAGGGTTGGCATATGGTTACCTTTTGGTGACTATGGCCCTAAAAGGTAACTACTACCAAAGCAGAAACCTTATGTCTATAGTAGCGCCCCTGGTTATTCAGGCCTGACCTGAAAGAGAAACCCTGAGCGGAGCACCCCGATGAAAATTAATGCAATCATGGCGCACGCGGCGGACGCGCCGCTAACCAATGGCCAGATTACGCTGCGCGACATGCGCGCAGATGATGTCAAAATTGAGATTCTTTACTGCGGTGTATGCCATTCTGACCTGCATATGGCGCGCAATGAGTGGGGCGTCAGCCGATATCCGCTGGTGCCAGGCCATGAAATTGTCGGGCGCATTACGGAAACGGGCGCGCAGGTTTCCGCTTTCCGCCCCGGAGATCTGGTTGGCGTAGGCGTGATGGTCGGCTCCTGCGGCCACTGTGATTACTGCCAGCAGCAAGAAGAGCAATATTGCGCCGCGGGCTTTGTGCCAACCTATAATGGCACGGACAGCATCAGCGGCGAGACAACGCGCGGCGGCTATGCGCAAAGCATGGTGGTGAACAGCAAGTTTGTGGTTAACGTGCCGGAAAATCTCGATCTGAAAGCAGTGGCACCGCTGCTTTGTGCGGGCGTGACTACCTGGTCGCCGCTGCGTCACTGGCAGGTTAAGGCAGGCGATAAGGTCGGGGTAATCGGACTGGGCGGTTTAGGCCATATGGCGGTAAAATTTGCTGCCGCGCTGGGCGCGGAGGTCACGCTGTTTACTACGTCAGCCGGTAAAGAGCAGGATGCGCGTCGGCTTGGCGCAAAGCACGTGGTTATTTCCCGCGATGCTGAACAGATGGCGGCCTGGCAACATCGTCTGGACTTCATCCTGGATTGCGTCGCGGCGCCTCATGATTTAAATCCTTACCTGAATACGCTGCGCGCCAATGGTCAGCTGGTGCTGGTGGGGATCCCGGAAAATCCGCATCCGGCGCCGGATATCACGCCGATGGTTTTCCGTCGTCTTAGCGTGAGCGGCACCTCTATCGGCAGCATTCGTGAAACGCAGGAGATGCTCGATTTCTGCGGCGAGCACAATATTACCGCCGACGTAGAGTTAATTAGCGGCGATGGGGTAGAGCAGGCCTTTACGCGGATGCTGAAAAGCGAGGTGAAATACCGTTTCGTGATTGATATGCAGGCGACGCGCTGGAGCAACGACTAATAGCAAAACCTGCGGCCTGAAGAGGTATCTTCAGGCCGCAGAGGCGGAGCGGGTTAGCGGCGATTGCGCCACACGGTTTGCACATTACAGAACTCATGCAGACCAAAATGTGACAGCTCACGGCCAAAGCCGCTTTTTTTCACGCCGCCGAAGGCAACGCGCGCATCGCTGGCGCTGTAGCCATTGATAAACACGCCGCCGCACTCCAGACGTTCCGCCATGTCAGCCGCCAGCGTTTCATCGCCGCTATAAATGGTGGCCATCAGACCGAAATCGCTGTCGTTAGCCAGCTGTAGCGCATGTTCAGCATTATCCGCCACCGTGATAGCCGCCACCGGGCCAAACATTTCCTGGCGAAACGCCGTCATTTCTGGCGTCACGTTGCCGAGTACGGTCGGCAAATAGTAATTGCCTTCACCGGCCAGCTTATCGCCGCCGGCCAGCAACGTTGCGCCTTCCGCCAGCGTCGCCGTAACCTGCTGATGAAGCTCATCGCGTAAGTCGTAGCGCGCCATCGGGCCGATAGTATTTTCTTCCACACGCGGATCGCCCATCTTCAGCTGCTGTACCGCTGCGACAAACTTTTCGCTAAAGGCATCGGCAATCTCGCGCTCAATAATAAAGCGCTTGGCAGCGGCGCAAACCTGTCCTGTGTTCTGATAGCGTCCGGCGACCGCCGCTTTGACGGCTGTCTCCAGGTCGGCATCTTTCAGCACAATAAAGGGATCGGAACCACCCAGCTCCAGCACGCATTTTTTCAGCGCCGCGCCCGCCTGCGCGCCGATAGCCGATCCGGCCCGTACGCTGCCGGTTACCGTAACTGCGGCAATACGTGCATCGTTAATCGCCTGGCTGACGCCCGCGTTAGTGGCGTTGATTACGCTGAAGACATTGGCTGGCAAACCGGCATCGTTAAACAGTGCCTCGATCAACAGCGCGCAGCCCATCACGTTTGGCGCATGTTTCAGCAGGTAGCTGTTGCCGGCCAGCAAAATCGGTACCGCGCCGCGCAATACCTGCCACAGCGGGAAATTCCACGGCATGACCGCCAGCACCGGGCCAAGCGGACGATACTCGATCACCGCCTGATTATTTTCTACCAGGGTCGGCTCGGTTGCCAGCATGGCGGGACCCTGTTCCGCATACCAGTCGCAAAGCTGCGCCGATTTCTCTACCTCAGCGCGCGCCTGTAGAATCGGTTTGCCCATCTCGGCGGTAATCATCTGCGCCATCTCCTCGCTACGCGCACGGATCGCGGCAGCCAGATCGCGCAGCTTCTGCGCGCGTAGCGTCAATGGCTGTCGACGCCATTGCTGGAATGCCTGATGGTTAGCGGCGATAGCGGCATCCACCTGCTGTTCGTTGATATAAGGGCGGGCGGAAAGCACGTCACCGCTGGCGGGATTGCGTGAAACCGCATGAGTTGCTGCTGAAAATGACATAACCGTTCCTCAAAAAGTACTGTAGCTGATGCGGTTACCTTAATAGTCGCCAGTCATGATGAAAAGTGAATAATCCTGAGGGAGTTGCTGCCAAAAAAAGAATGCAGCCGACGGGTTAACTACAGTAATAAAGCTTATCGATATGTTTGCCTGTGTCGGAGCGTAGAAAAAGAGGAGGCTGCTGAAATAGCAGATAAAAAAGGCTAAAGAGAAGACTGTTTACGTTTTCTTAACGCCATAATAGTTAAGTTTGTGTTATATTACCGGCGCACTGCTGGTGATGTGGCATTGTGCGCTTCAGTTTGCCATTCTCCGATGGCTTTCCCCTGTGTGGTATGGAAACACGTTCCCGACGCGTATTTACGGTCGGGCTTTTCATCAGTTACAGGGGAAGCTTATGACATTATGCGTAACGGACAGATTCATTACTTCAGGCCGCTTCGGGCCAGTGCAGACGGCGAGCCGGACGATTACCGGAACCGGGAACGCGCCAGGCTTTGGCGGGATCGCCCGCCACAAACTCCAGCGTAGGTGAGAAATAGAACGGCAGCCAGCCGCCGTAACCGCTTTCCCATTCCCAGCGCACCGGACAGGGCCAGAGAATACCATCTTCCAGAATGTAATAAATCCATCGTCCGCTGGGACGACGGGGTTTACGATTTTTCATGGGATTCACAACGATGTTGGTAAGTGCGATAACAGCTCATATTTTGACCCTTTTGCTGCCGGATAGCAATCTGCGATCCGGCGTTAAAGGCCACTTTTACGTTATCTTACCTGCCACCTTTAGGCGCACAGACAGCGCCTGGGACATTAACGATGAACTTCACCACAAAGCAGCACCGCATTCGGACGGCGTTGGTGGATACGTGCGGCCATATGTTCGCAGGCGGCGCGAGTAGGGTAAATATGTTCGGTAACCGGCAGAGCATCACAGGCGTCATGACCACAGGCGCTAACTAACAGCACAAATCCAATCAACATTCTCAGCTCCTTTTGCGCGCCCGGCGTCGGGTTCTTTTTCTTCCGTCATTAAGTATAGCTGATAAGGCTGTTTACGATTTGTTTACCTGAGCTAAGCCTGGTACTGACGTTACGCTAAACAGAAACGTTAAGCATTATCTGAGGTAAGCGCAGTCTTATTGTTCTGCGTTTCAATAATAATTTCCGGCTGGCAGGCTTCGTCTGCTTTTACCCGACGAAATTCGGCCTGTCCCTGATAAACATAAATACAGGCGCGCCCCTGAGTGCCGCCGTCCTGCTCCTGAGAAAGCGAAACGGTCACGGTTTCTGCCTGTACGGCAGGGACCAGCCATGCCAGTCCAGAGAACAGGCAACCGGCCAGGGCGGTGGTTATCAACGTCTGTTTCATAGGGCTACCCGAATTTTTAGCGGTCTGAGATCATCGTGTGAGGCATACAGAGCGCATTATTGACGTTGGCAAAAATAAAAACAGAGAGATTTATCTGATTCGGCGTTATTTGCCGGCGCGGTTTTTTTTCGGCGTTTAGGCTAAACTCTGCCATTTCCACCCTTAATGACAGGAACGTTTTTATGTCGAATGAAATTGCTCATCCTTCCAGCAGTCCGAAACAGGCTGCGCTGCAACTGGTGATTGAACTGGTGCGCGCCGGTAAGCTAAGCCCGCTGCAGGGCGATGCCAGCAATATGATCTCTATTTATGAGCAGTTCAAAACGCATTTCGAATCTGATAAGAAGAAAGACGCCTCAGATTCTGCGATTTCCTGATAGCCATTAAGACGCAGGCTTTGCAGGCTTTGCAGGCTGCAGGAGGCGCTTCCCGCGCCGTTTCAGGCGCGGGAAGCGTGTTCAGGGAGAAGGTTGCGTCGCGGCACGGGTGGCGACAATGCGGCCTTCCGCCATCTGTACCGCGCGATCGCACATATGATCGATCACATCCGGATCGTGGCTAACCAGCACCATGGTTAATCCATCCTGCTGTTTGAGCTGATTAAGCAGGTTAAGGATTTCCGCTTGCACTGACATATCCAGCGCGGAAGTCGGTTCATCTAACAATAGCACTTTCGGTTTTAACAGCAGCGCGCGCACGATGGCGACACGCTGACGTTGCCCGCCGGAAAGCTGATGCGGATAGCGATCGGCCAGCGCCGGATCCAGCCCAACGTGACGAAAACCCGCGTCGATGCGATCGTTAATATTCTCCTGCTTCAGCAGCCTTAACGGTTCGGCCAGCGTGCGGCGCAGCCGATGACGCGGATGCAATGAAGCATAGGGATCCTGGAAAACCATCTGTACCTCGCGCCGCAGGTCGCCGGTAAAGGGTTTGCCCGGCAGCGCCCGATGCCCGGCCAGCTGCATCTCTCCCTGCCAATGCGGATTCAGCCCCGCCATCACCCACAGTAGCGATGACTTGCCGCAGCCGGAAGGCCCGACCAACCCAAAGCATTCTCCCGCGTTTACCGTCAGCGAAACATCATGCACCACGGTGCGCAGATCGTAACCCTGGCGATGCGCTACGCTAAGCTGCTGCAAGTTAATCATGGGTCATCTCCTTTTCCAGCGCGCGGCGATCCAGTACCGGCAATGGCTGACCATGCGTGGCTTTGCTGGGACGGCACGACCAGAGCGTGCGCGTATAAGGATGGGTGGCGCGCGGCAGTTCGGCGGCGGGCAGACTATCCAGCAGCTGGCCTTTATACATCACCATCACCCGTTCACAATGTTCTGACACCTGTTGCAGATCGTGGCTGATCAACAACAATCCCATATTGCGTTCTTCCACCAGTCGACGGATCAGCGCCAGCACCTGATCGCGCATGGCATGATCCAGCGCCGAGGTCGGCTCATCGGCGATCAAAAATTGCGGATCGGCGATCAGCGCGATCGCCAGCATCACGCGCTGTCCCATGCCGCCGGAGAGCTGATGCGGATAACGCGTCATCAGCTGAGCCGGCTGCGGCAGGCCCACCGCCGCCAGCATTTCCATAACCTTTTCCCGTCGCTCAGCGCGGCTTAGACGATGATGTAATTTCAGCGGCTCCTCTACCTGCCAGCCGATAGTGCGCGTGGGGTTGAGGGCATATTTAGGATCCTGCATCACCATAGCCAGTTCGCTGCCGCGCAGCTGGCTCCAGCGTTTTTCATTCAGCGTTAAAGCATCCCGACCCGCTACCTGCAGCTGACGCGCCTGCAGATGCAGGCCTGGCGCCAGCAGCCCCATCAGCGAGCGTGCCGTCAGGGATTTACCTGAGCCGGATTCGCCCACCAGCGCCATGCGCTCGCGGCCCAGGGTAAAACTGACCTGCTTTACCAGCGGCGTAGCGCCGCTGTGAATCGTCAGATTGTCGGCGATAATTAAAGGTTCAGTTGCCATGGCGGGTATCCAGTCGGTCACGCAGGCCGTCGCCTGTCAGGTTAAAGGCCAGGCTGGCGAATAAAATGGCGCCGCCCGGCGCGGCCGCCACCCACCACTGATCGAAAATGACTTTACTGCCTTCCGCTACCATCGATCCCCATTCGGCGGTGGGCGGCTGTACGCCCATACCGAGAAAGCCGAGACCGGCGGCGGAGAGAATGATACCGCCAAGGCTAAGGGCGGCGCGCACCACGGCGCTGGGCAGACAGAGCGGCAGAATATGACCAAACATCAGGCGCAGGCCGGTAATACCCTGCATCCGTGCGGCGGCGAGATAATCGCTGCGCCGCAGCGCCAGCGTCTCCGCGCGCGCCTGGCGCGCAAACGGCGGCCAGCTGGTTAATGCCAGCGCCAGCGCGCCGTTAAGCAGGCCGGGGCCGAGGATCGAAACCAGCGCCAGCGCAATCACCAGGTTAGGCAGCGAAAGAAAAATATCGGTAATACGCATCAACACGCGCTCGGTCCAGCCGCCGAGATAGCCCGCGACGATGCCGATCAACAGCCCGACCGGAATGGTCAGCACCAAAATCAGCGATACCAGCAGCAGCGTCGGGCGGGCGCCATAAATTACCCGCGACAGCAGGTCACGGCCAAAGCCGTCGGTGCCGAACCAGTGGGCGGCAGAAGGCGGCAGCAAACGGGCGGAGATGGTTTGCGCATTGGGATCGAACGGCGCCAGCAGCGGCGCCAACAGCGCGGTCAGCACCAGTATTGCCACCAGCGTGACGCCAATTGCCAGCGTCGTCAGCCGACGGCGGCGCGGTGCCGGCGCGACGATTTCCGCATCGGATAAGTGTTGTGTCATCGGGTTCTCGGATCGGTTAACCAGGTCAGCGCATCAATCAGCGCATTCAGCAGCACAAAGCAGCTACCGATCAGCAGCGTTGCGCCAAGTATGGCGGGCACATCGGAGCCAAACAGGGCAGTGGTCAGATAGCGGCCCACGCCGGGCCAGGCGAACACCGTTTCCGTTAATACCGAGCCCTCCAGCAGCGTGGCGTAGGAAAGTCCCAGTACGGTAATCAGCGTGCCGCGCACGTTAGGAAAGATATGGCACAGCAGAATCCGCCCGCGGCTGGCGCCTTTCGCGCGCGCCAGCGTGACATACTCTTTACTGTTCTCTTCCAGCAGGGCAGCGCGCAGCAGGCGGGTAATGCCCGCCATCGACAGCATTCCCAGCACCACCACCGGCAGCCATAAATGCGCAATGGCGTTGCGGAACATCTCTCTGTCGCCCGAGAGCCAGCTATCAATCAGCACAAAGCCGGTTTTCGGCTCCAGCGTATAGACCCAGATATCATCCAGCCGACCCGGCCCGGCGGACCAGTGCAGCACCGCATAAAACAGCAGCAGCCCGAGCAGCCCGAGCCAGAAAACCGGTACCGAATAGCCCAGCAGTGAAATCAGGCGCGCCAGATTGTCCAGCAGGCTGCCTGGTTTCCAGGCCGCCAGCAGCGCCAGCGTAATGCCGAACAGCGCGCCGAATAACATTGCGCAGGTAGCCAGCTCTAACGTCGCGGGAAAGGTGCGCGCCAGATCGCTGGCGACCGGCTGGCTGGTGATATTGGACATCCCCAGTTCGCCGTGCGCAAGGTGTTGCAGATAGCGCCAGAACTGCACCGGCAGCGGCTTATCCAGGCCTAAATCGTGGCGCACCTGCTGATAGGTAGATTCGCTGGCGTGATCGCCCGCCACCTGCAATACCGGATCGACCGGCGACAAATGGGAGAGCATAAAGGTAAAGGCCAGCAGGCCCAGCAGCGTGACCAGCAGAGAGAGCAGGCCGGTGACCAGACGCCGGCCGCCGCGCCAGAATTGCCGGGCAAGCCCGGCCTGTGTTGCGCTGGTAGCCATTACTTACTGACCTGGCTGTAGTAAACCATATCGGGGTTAATACCCTGCACATAGCCCTTCAGATTATCGCGTACGGCGATCAGGTTACGCGCCTGTAAGCCGACCACATAAGGCGAGTTTTTCATTACTTCGCGCTGCATCGCCTGATAAAGCGCTACGCGCTTCGCCGGATCGCTTTCCGCCGTGGCGGCCAGCGTTTGCTTACTCAGTTCGGGAATATGCCAGTTAGAACGCCACGCCAGCGTTTTGCTGCCATCTTCCGGGTTATAGGCGAAAGCGGCGGCGTTGGTATTCGGATCGAAGTAATCCGCGCCCCAGGCGTTCAAGGTGGCTTCATATTTGTGCAGTTTGACATTGGTAGCGACTTCCGTGCTTAGCCCGGGGATCAGCTCCACCTTAATGCCGCCTTTGGCAAAGCTGGCCTGCAGCGCCTGGGCAATATCCAGATAGGGCGGCTGGTTGCTGACCGCCAGCTTAAAGCTGACGTTGGTCAGCCCGGCTTGGGCTAAAATCGCCTTCGCTTTTTCCGGATCGTACTGATACGGCGTTTCGTTCAGCGCGCCCGGAAAGCCTTGCGGCAGGAACGACTGATGCACCTGGAACTGACCTTTTAGCAGATCGTCGGCGATGCCGTGATAGTCAAACAGATAGCGCGCGGCCTGCCACAGCGCCGGATTTTTCAACGCAGGCTGCGCATCGATATTGAACTGCATGTAGTAGAGCGATGCCATCGGGATCGCCAGCGGCCGCACGCCCGGCTTGTTTTTCAGCGCGGAAATCTGATCGACGCCGAGGTTACGCGCAATATCCGCATCGCCCTGTTCCAACAGCAGACGACGGGTTGCCGCCTCCGGAACGTTTTTAATCAGGATATTTTTCAGCTTCGGCGCATCGCCCGGCGAGCGAGGATTGGCGGTCAACAGCACTACTTCATGCGGTACAAAGCGGCGAATCTGGAAGGGACCGCTACCGGCGGAGTGGGTAGCCAGCCACTTATTACCCAGATCGTTATTTATCTGATTAGCCAGCACGGTTTTGGCGTCCACAATCGAGGAGACCGGCGCAGCCAGCAGGCTCAGCACATAGGTAGGGCTGACATTGGCCTGCCAGCTGATCTGCACGTGGCGCTCGTCGATTTTTTTCAGCTGGCTATCCACATTTTCTTTAGTCCAGCCGAGCTGGGTAAGAATGAAAGAGGGATCGAGGTTCAGCTTCACCACGCGCGCCAGGGAAAACATCACATCTTCCGGGCGCACCGGATTGCCGGAGGCAAAGGTCGCGCCGTCGCGCAGCGTGACGATCAGGCTGCGGTTATCTTTGCCCGCTTCCCAGTGGCTGGCCAGAGTCGGCTTCAGCTCGTTAGGATTCTGCGGATCGGACTGCAGTAGACGTTGATAAAGGTTGGTAAAAGCCTGCACGGAAGTCAGTTCAAAGCCTTCGGCCGGATCGAAGCTGCTGGCGTCATCAATGGACTGGGCGATCACCAGCGTATCGGGAGGTGTCGCCGCACTGGCGGCAAAGCTGGCGCTCAGGGCCAGCGTCAGAACTGCGGGAGCAAAAATTTTCATGACGTTCCTTACCGTTTTTTCGCGAGTGTAAGGGAACTGCCTGACAGGCCGATAGTAGATTATTCGCTATGTTTAGCAGAAAAAGTTATAAGCGCGTTAATTTGGTTATAAAACCGGGTTTCATGATTGTAGTACAAACCAGATCGAAGGCAGCAGGGCGATCAGATTATTAAGCATATGCAGCAATACCGGCAGGAGCAAACCGTTGGCCCGCAGGCGCGCGTAGCAAAGCAGAACCGAAAACAGCGTCAGCACCGCCAGGGTTTGCCAGTGAATATATTGTGTATGCATCATGGCAAACAGCAGCGAGGTTAGCAGAATACAGGCAAAGCGGCTGCGCGGCGCCCACAGCAAAAATGCCTGCAGCAAAAAGCCGCGAAACAGAATCTCTTCAAAAATCGGCGCCAGCAGCACGGCGGAAAGCAGCAGGATGCCCAGCGAAAAGGACGTTTGCTGCGCCTGCTCCTCCAGCCAGCGTTCGGGCTGTAAAAAATGCGTTTGCGCCACCATCAGGGCCAGCAACAGCAGCATAAACAGCAGCGTTGATTTCGGCTGCAGCCTACCCAGCGGAATATCACTGCGGCGCGTTTGGTAAAAACGATACAGTGGCCACAGCACAGCGAATTCAAACAGGCAAAGCACCGGTATCAGCAATCCTTTTTGTTGCAGCTCGCCGTAGTTGGGAAACCAGGTGATCGCCAGAGTAATCAGGTAATAAAGGGCAAAACTGCCGAGGTAAAACAGCGTCAGAAAGACTCTGTCATGTTGGCTTTTCATAGGCGGCTTAGGCAAAAGGGGAAGGAGGCGAGTGTAACAACCGGCCGGATCGCTGTCGAGACGCCCGGTGCCGCGCGTATTTTTGCTAAATAGTCGTCAGTACGGGCCGATAAGGGGTGTAAGCGTAAAAAAAGCAGGAGCATACGCCGCGCTGCGTCCGTCGCTGCGTAAACAATAGCGGAGGTTGCACAGACGCACTATTACCGGGGTTTCGTTGATGAATTTACCTTCTTTAGTACCTTTTAAACTTCGCCCGGCGGAAACGCCCGCGACACTCTTTACGCGTCGAACGTTGCTGGTGCTGGGCGGCATGCTTGCCGCCGTATTATTAACTACCGCCGTGCTCATTATTGCCATCGCTATACGGCAGAACAGTACCGCACTGGCGCAGGAAAAATTTCTGCTGCGCAACGCCTGGCAAGACCGCCAACAGTCGATCCTGACCGATATTCGCGATTACGCCTTTTGGGGCGAGGCCTGGAATCATCTGCATCTGCAAGTAGATAAAGAATGGGCCTTTATCGAGCAGAATTTCGGCCCGGGTTTATACAGCGAATACCATTATGAAGGGGTATTCGTAGTGGATGGTAAAGGGCGAACGCGTTATGCGGTAGTTAATGGTCGGCTCTCTGAGATGCCGGTGGAGACCTGGCTGGGCAAGCAGAGCAGCCAGATCATCGTGCAGCAGGCACGCGCTTTTATCAGCGACGAAAACGCGTTGGTGAAAAATACGCGTGTTGGCGGCTCGCCGGCGATTGTTGCCGCCGCGCCGATTACCACCGGCAAAGTTCCCGGGCTGAAAACTATCGAAGGGCCGCCCTCAGTGATGATTTTCGTCGATCGTTATACGCCGAATAAGCTGCTGGAGCTGGGTAACAGCATCGGCATCAGTAATATGCACCTCGCTGACGGGCCGCAGACTTCGGCGGCCGGGCTGACGCTGGCGATAGAGCAGGGCGAGCCGGTGCAGATCAACTGGGACAGCAGCGAACCGGGGCATAGACTGTTAATTATTACCGTACCGCTGTTGGCGCTAACCATGCTGATGCTGGGAATAATTTCCCGGCGGGTTATTCATCATGCGATGCATAACGCCCGGCTTTCCGACTGGCGCTTTGAGCAGCTTTGCCAGAGCCAGCGCGAACTCAGCGCCAGCGAGGCGCGCTTTCGCGATGTGGCGGAAGCGTCTTCTGACTGGATTTGGGAAACCGATGCGCGCGGCGTCCTGACCTATCTCTCTTCACGATTTACGGCTGTCACCGGCTATGACGTGGCGATCCAGCTCGGTAAGCCGATCGATTGCCTGTTGGTCAGCAGCAGCCAGCCCGTTTCGGCATGGATGCAAAAGCAAAATAACGGCAGCGATCGGCGTACGTTGCGCTGTCATTATCATTCGGCACGGGGCGAGGAGCGGATCTGCAGCCTGGTGGCGAAGCCGATAGAGATTCAGGGGGTAAAAGTCGGCTTTCGCGGCACCGTCTCGGATATCACGCTGGAAGTGGAGGCCCAGGCGCGTATCCAGTATCTCTCGCAGCACGATACGCTGACCGGCTTGCCGAACCGCCACCGCATGAATGAATTTTTGAGCGGGAAGCTGCAGGCGCGGCCTACCGTAGCGCAGCCGCTGGTAATGCTCAGTCTCGATCTCGATCACTTTAAGCCGATCAACGATCTCTATGGCCATGCCGCCGGCGATCAGGTATTAAACGAAGTTTCGCAGCGGTTACGCGTTTGTCTTGGCGAGGAGGACTTGCTGTCGCGGCAGGGCGGCGACGAGTTTATTTTGCTGCTGAGCGGGCTAACCAGCCGCGAAGAGATTGAAACGCGCTGCCGTTGCCTGATGGATGAAATTCGCAAACCCTTTAACGTTGCGGACCAGGTGGTGCATATCGGCGCTTCGGTCGGCATCGCGCGGGCGCCGCAGGATGCGCTGCAGCCGGAAGAGCTGCTCAGAATGGCGGATATTGCGCTCTATCAGTCGAAAGATTTAGGCCGCAACCGTTGGATCTTCTATTCGCCGGAGATGTCCGAGCAACTGGTGCAGCGACGTGAAATGGAGCGCGCGCTGAGCCTGGCCGTAATCCGCGACGAGCTGCGTCTGTTTTATCAGCCGCGCTATTCGCTGCACAGCGGCAGAATGGATGGCGCGGAGGCGCTGTTGCGCTGGCAGCCGTCGCCGCCAGCGCTGGTCATGCCCGATAACTTTATTCCACTGGCGGAAGAGACCGGGTTGATTATCCCCATTAGCGACTGGGTGCTGCAGCGCGCCTGTCACGATGCGCTGGGCTGGCCGAAACCGTTTTACGTCTCGGTAAACATTTCGCCGGTTGAGTTTTGCCGGGGCGATTTAGCCGAGCGGGTCGCCACCATTCTGCGGCTGACCGGGTTGCCTGCTGAGCGCCTTGAACTGGAAATTACTGAAAACGTCACGCTGGAAAAGCCGGATAAGGTCTTGCTGATTATGCAACAGCTAAAGGCGCTGGGGGTACGCTTAACGGTGGATGATTTCGGATCGGGCTACGCCTCATTAGGTTACCTGAAAACCTTCCCGTTTGATGGCCTGAAGATGGATCGTTCCTATCTGAAAGATTTCCCGCATTCGCAGCAGGCGCACTCTATCGTTAACGGAATTATCGGTTTGGGCAAAGCCTTTTCGTTGGTGATTACCGCCGAAGGGATCGAAAACGCGGAACAGTTTGCAGAGCTACAGGCAATTGCCTGTGATGAAGGGCAGGGCTATTACCTTGGTCGGCCCATGCCCGCTGCGGATTTTGCGCGCTTGCTGGAAAGCGCTGCGTCGCAGCAAGGCAATGAAACGGGTCAGCCAGGCTGACCCGTCAGGCGCTTAACGAACGCGGATGGCCACGCAGGTCATCAGCACCGCAAAGCCGATAAAGACAACCAGTTCCATACGGCACCTCCTAAGAATAATCTTAGGAAATTATACGGATAGGGTGGGCGAATTTTGCACAATCCGTGCCATTTATATGATTTGGATCACACTTTTCCAGTGCTATGCCTTTCTTCTGATGCCAGTCGATCTGTTAGGCTTTAAGGTCAATCACTGAGCGAATAAGCCAAAGAGGAGAGCTACGGTGAAATTTTATGGTAAGAGCGCACTGCTTATCGCGCTTTTTACGCTGGCGGCCTGTCAGCATGGACAAACCAGGGATGATAGCGCGGCAGTAAGCGATCCTGACGCCGATCGCTGCGGCGCATCCGCTTATCAAAATTATGTGGGTCAGCCCTTATCGGCGTTGAGTAAGCTGCATTTTGAACATCCGGTGCGAGCGATTCCTTATCACTCGGCGGTAACCATGGATTTCAATCTTAATCGGCTGAATTTCCTTGGCGATAAAGATAACGTGATTACCCGCGTTTATTGCGGTTAGCGTTGCGTACGGGGGAATCATCGTAAAAAGTTTATCTTGTCGCTGTCACGCTGCTGTCATCATTAGTCGTCAGGATACAGAACGATCTCCCCGTCATATAACACTGCAATGCTCGTCTTATTTTATCCCGCCGCGTGCGGGATTTTTTTGCCTCCTGTTTGCTGCAGGATGCAGCACACGCACGATCGGCTACGCTTGAAAAAAACAGTGCGCAACGACCGAGCAAGGTTGACGATAGCGGGAGCAGGGAAATGCAACAGAAACAGATAGAGGTGATCGAGGCCACGGCCAGTTTGCTACAGGCGCTACAGGCGCTGGATTATCGCTTTACCGTTACCCAGGAGCTGGAGGCGGCGTTCGATCGTCCGGTGCGTGATGGTCTTTATGCCGTTGCGCCAAGAGAAAAAAATTACTTTAACAATCCGCAGCAGTTTAGCGCCTTGCTGAACAACCGCGACGGCGCAATCTATGCGGCGCGGGTAGAGCAACAGCCCGCCGGTTATCTGGCGGTAAGCCGCAACTGGAATGGCCTGGCACTGATAGAGGATATCGCCGTTGACGGCGCGTTTCGGCGCTGCGGCTGCGGCGTTGCGCTATTGCAGCGCGCTATCAGCTGGGCGCGTGAACAACAGCTGGCTGGCGTGACGCTGGAAACGCAAAATACCAACGTGGCCGCCTGCCTGCTGTATGAAAAGATGGGTTTTGAACTGGGCGGCATCGATCGTCAGCTCTATCGGGCGCTGCACGCGCATCCGGCGGAAACTGCCCTCTACTGGTATCTGTGGTTTTCCTGATCGCATCGCTGCCCTGCGCCGGAGATTTACCGGCGCACCGATAGCGGCTAAGGTACTTCAGCGCTGCCGCTCATTAGCTGCGCCAGCACGTTGCGATAGCTTTGCAGCACGCTTTCATCTTTTTCCAAATCGAGCTTTTTGATCACACTGGAAATCAACGCTTTATCGGTTGTGGGTTGGCCAGCCTGCATCAGTTCCGTCATGATAATTGCCAATAGCTCCGCTTCTTTAGGCGCGTGCCATGCCGGACTGTTAAAATAGTCGGTTATTTCCCGGCCAGCGCTGGTGGATTGTGTTCGCATTATCAACCTCCAAAAACGCAGCGTCGTTCCGCCATGAAGCGGATCGATTGATTATTAACAGGACAAGCATGCCTGGGTCAGGCAAATCACGAAGCGTGCCGCCAACAAAATAGCGTGGCTATTTTTTAAACATAGAAGGACGCGCAAGAAATGTCAGTAACAACCTGAAATATTTTTAGCATTAAGTAAAATCCTGCTTGCATTGGCTTCGCTATTATGAGTAAATGCACCGTCGGTTTGTTAAACAGAACCGGGTATGCGAGCAGTTTTAGTAAAGCAGTCTGCAGTGTAAGAGTTATCTCTGATATCCCTTCTTCAGTATCGCCTTCCTGAGTGCCTCATAACATCTGTACACAAACCTGTTGCCCTCAGGGCGTTAATATCGAATGAAGGAAAGACAAATGTCTGCAAAACTGACTGGTTTAGTAAAATGGTTCAACGCTGAGAAAGGTTTCGGCTTTATTTCTCCGGCTGACGGCAGCAAAGACGTGTTTGTACACTTCTCTGCTATCCAGAACCAGGGTTTCAAAACTCTGGAAGAAGGTCAGAGCGTAGAGTTCACCATTGAAAACGGTCCGAAAGGCCCGGCTGCTGCTAACGTAAACGTACGCTAAGCTGCCAGAATTCAAAAAACCCGCCTTTATGGCGGGTTTTTTATTGCCTTTTCCCTGCCTCTGCAACTGACGTGCCGCTTAATGACCGATGCTGGCGGTAAATAACAGGCAAAGATAACCCCGGAACAGCACCGCTGCCCCAGGGCTTGATAGCTTACTGCATTACCACAGTAGACGTTGTGGCAATGAAAACGGATCAGGACTTACGGCCGCCATGGCTGTTTTGTCCGCCTTTTTTACCCGCTTCGGAGGCCTTTTCGCGATCGTTTTTGAAGTTACCGCCGCTCTGCTGACCGCCTTTTTTACCGGCTTCAGACGCTTTTTCTCGGTCTTCTGCGAAATTGCCTGAACCACCACGATGTTCTGCCATAATCGTCTCCTGATTACTTTTCCAGTTTTGGTAAGCATCTTAGAATATGTATTATTACTCAATTAATGCATATTCTGCGTTGTGACGATATGAATTGTAGATGGCTGAATTAATATTGCCAGTGTACGCGCTTTGCGGTTTCGCTTATTTAAATTATTGTTTTTATTTATTTTTAAATAAGCGATGGAGGCCTGTCTAGATATAACCTTCTGAAGGTAAAGAAAATAAAAAATAGCCAGATAAAGTTTTTTCTTATGACTCCAGGATGAATCTTAACCTTACAGAAAGCTAATTCGTTGCGCTTGTTTTATCCAAAAAAGAGGCCCAGTATTATAACGCTGCGCTTGTTTTAGCAAAGATATGTGCAGCGAAGAAATTAATAATAATGCTGTAGCTAAATAAAATGATGGGAATGGCCATTTCTGTGGTTTTGTTATATAAATAATTAAAAATATCAGCAACATCTGCTGTTATTTTGTTAACTGTAGTGATAGTGTCTGCGTTCACATTGTTACCGGGATAAAGTGATGAAACAGCTCATTGCAGAACTACTGGTTAAGCTGGCGGAAAAAGAAGCAGAGTCTAAAGAGCTGGTTGCCCAGGTTGAAGCGCTGGAAATTGTAGTAACCGCGCTGCTGCGTAAACTGGGTGACGAACAGCGTCAGGAGCTGAACGATGGGATCGGCGAGGCGTTAAGAACCGCTTCTGACGGTGCCAGCGCTGAGGATGCCTCTCTGCTGTATGGCTATATCGACAAGCTGCTTAATCATCCCCGCTATTGATAGTAAAACAGCCACATCGCGGCCTGCGATGTGGCTGGATTCTCTGCCGCAGCGGTACGACGGCATTCCGCCTGTTGCGGGCAAGGCTCACTGCTTGCTGCGTTTTCCTACCCTTTGCTTAATGCTTCCGAACGCGCCATGCAGGCTTGCATAGCGGCAATGACCGCCGAGCGCAGGCCTTTTTCTTCCAGCACTTTAACCGCCTCGATGGTAGTGCCGCCCGGGGAACAAACCATATCCTTCAGTTCGCCCGGATGTTTACCGGTTTGCAACACCATCTGCGCCGCGCCTTTGACCGCCTGCGCGGCAAACTCATAGGCCTGAGCTCGTGGCATACCGCCCAACACTGCCGCATCCGCCATTGCCTCGATAAACATAAAGACATAAGCAGGCGCAGAGCCGCTCACCCCAACCACCGCATGGATCAGATATTCTGGCACCACGGCGGCTTTACCGAAGCTGTTAAAAATCGCTAATACTTCTTCAGTTTCTTCCGGCGTGACCAACGGGTTCGGCGTAACGGACGTCATGCCTTCGTTAACCAGCGCAGGCGTATTAGGCATCACGCGCACGATTTTGCGATCGTGTCCCAGCGCCATCGCCAGGGCATCCAGCGTAACGCCGGCGGCGATAGAAACCACCAGCGTCTCTTTATTCAGCGCGCCGGCGACTTCCTTAAGCACTTTCAGAATCACGTTAGGTTTTACCGCGCCGAACAGAATATCCGCTTCGCGCGCCACTTCTTCGGCGCTCTGTGCCGGCGTAACGCCGTATTGCTGCGCCATCTGCTGGTTGGTTTCGCTTTTATGGTCATAAACCCAAATCTTCGCCGCATCCACCTGGCCACCCGCAATCAGTCCGCCAATAATCGCTTTGGACATATTCCCGCAGCCAATAAAGCCTATTTTTTTCTCCAGCATGGTTTTTCCTTCTGCGTAGCCATTTTCAGTTTTGCAACAGCTTACGTCATTCTGCCGCTTTATCCAGCTTCAGCTACACTCCAGAGAGTGAACCAGGAGAAGAAAATGGAAAATTTTCAGCAAGATGAAAATAAAGAACGCCACTATCCGGTGCGGGAAAACATGCGCTGGCAGCGAATTGAATGGCGCATTCAGCGGCTGGGTTATCTACTGCTGCTGGCAATCGTTATCAGCGGAGCCTGCGGCCTGTTCTCAAAAGGTTTTCTTAGCGACCGGGATATCATTTCGTCAAATGGTCAGCTCCGGGTGGAATATGAGCGCTTTGCGCGTCAGCAGAGCGATATGGCAATGACCATCCGCCTGGCTCCGCTACGCGATAGCCTGTATCGCATCACTATCAGCGGCAGCGGCATTGATAATTTCCAGTTGCAAAGCGTTCAACCGCAGCCGCTGCGCGCGGAAAGCCACGATCGTTCTCTGACGCTGTGGTATCAGACGCAAAGCCTTAATCACGGCGCTTCGATCTGGCTTGGCGGCCAGCCGCAGTCACCGGGAAAATATACCTTTGTCGTTAACGACAGCGCAGGGGAGCAGGTGCAATTCACACAGTGGGTTTATCCATAGGGGAAAGGTATGGAAACGGTATTACGCGCGATAAGTATGTATTTTATATTAATGGTGGTGTTAAAAATTGCCGGACGCCGTACGTTGCTGGAAATGACCACTTTTGACTTTATCCTGCTGCTGATTATCAGCGAGGCAACCCAGCAGGCGCTGTTGGGGAATGATTTTTCGGTCACCGGCGCCGCGCTAACGATTATTACGCTGATCGTGATGGATATTCTGTTGGGGGTGTTTAAAGGTTGGTTTCCTCGTCTGGAGTTGCTGATTGACGGGGCGTCGCTGATCCTGGTGGAAGATGGCAAGCTGTTAACCCACCGCGCTAAAAAATCGGGCATTACCCTGGAAGATATTCTGGCCTCAGCGCGCAGTACCCAGGGACTGGAGCGGCTCGATCAGATAAAGTTTGCCATTCTGGAGAAGAACGGCAAAATCAGCATTATTCCTCAATCCTGACAGGAAAGCCGATGCCAATTTGGGTGGATGCCGATGCGTGTCCAAAAGTCATAAAAGAGGTGCTTTATCGCGCCGCAGATCGCAGCCAGACCGAGCTAATTCTGGTAGCTAACCAGCCGCTTAGCGTACCGCCTTCGCGTTTTATTCGTACGCTGCGCGTCGCGGCTGGTTTTGACGTGGCGGATAATGAAATTGTACAGCGCGTAAGCCACGAGGATTTGGTGATTACCGCTGATATACCGCTGGCGGCAGAAGTACTGGCGAAAGGCGCGGCGGCGCTCAATCCGCGCGGCGAACGCTACAGCGAGGCCACCATTCGTGAACGTCTGACGATGCGAGATTTTATGGACACTCTGCGCGCCAGCGGCGTGCAGACCGGCGGCCCGGCGACGCTAAATCAGCGCGACCGGCAGCAATTTGCGGCAGAGCTGGATAAATGGCTGCTGCAACAGCGCCGTCAACGTGAACAGCATAAACCGGCGCCTGACGCCGCCGAATAAATTCCTTCATTAAAAAACGCCGGTGGGTTGCGGCCCCCGGCGTTGCTGACTACCTGATGGCGAGCGCTATGTGTTGCCCGCCCGCCCGCCTGGCGTAGCGACTCAGATAAAGCTGTCGTCGTCGTTAAAATCGTCATTGCCGAAATCATCGCCGCCGAAACCGGCATTATCATCCTGCTGCCAGCTGGCATCCTGTAAGAACGCCCGATCGTCAACATTATTAAAGGTGTCCAGACTGGTATCCAGCGGCTGGGGATCGGACAGGGCTGGCTCGTTAATAATATTCACGATCTCTTCCGGCTGGGAATGATGGAACATGCTGGTCAGCATATCCGCCATGACCACGCCACCGGCTACGCCAACCGCCGTTTGCAGCGCGCCGCCGAGGAAACCGCTGCCGCCGCGTGCGGCGCCGTAGGGTTGCTGCGCATAGGGCTGCTGTGGGGTGTTATAAGGTTGTGGTGCGTAAGGCTGCTGCTGCGGAGCGCTATTCCATACCGGCTGTTGAGGCGCAGAGTGACGCTGCCCGCCGCCGAACAGACTGGAAAGAAAGCCGCCGCTATTCTGGCGTGCCGGCTGCTGCTGCGCCTGGGCAAGCTGCTGCTGCGCCTGCGCCAGCTGATTTTCCAGCTCGCTCACCTGCGCGCTCAGTTTTTTCATTGCGGCTTCCTGAATCAGGATCGCCTGTGCCATATAATAGGGCGCCGCAGGCTGCTGACGCAGCTGCTGCTCAATCAGGCGTTCTGCCGCCGCATCGCGCGGGGCTGACTGGCTCTCAGCCTGTTTGAGCCGGCTAAACAGACTCTCGATTAAACGTTGTTCTTCGCTCTGCATAAAAACCCCCTTAAACTAGCGTATCTGTTTATTTTGGTCGCTATAAGGCGAAAGTAAATTGGCACTGCGTAAGTAAATATTGCCGAGCCACACGGGCGTTGCATTGTTGAGCAAGGCGCCAGCAAATGGTTAATTTCCTTTCCGCAGCGTAAAAACAACGTTACAGCTGGCCCAGCATATTTTTTCTCGGTATGATGCCCGCCATGCATAATTTGATGGCCAACTGCGGCGGAACGCAGTAATGGCGGAGGGACAGCCTGTCATGTCGTTACCCCTTTTTCTGATCGGCGCACGCGGTTGCGGTAAAACCACGGTGGGTGAGTCACTGGCGCAGGCGCTGGGCTATGCTTTTTGCGATACCGACCATTATCTGCAGCACAGCACGGGAAAAACGGTAGCGGAGATTGTTGCCGCCGAGGGCTGGGAAGGATTTCGTCAGCGGGAAACTGAGGCGTTGATCGCCGTTACCGCGCCGGAAACCATTATCGCTACCGGTGGCGGTATGGTGCTGGCGGAAACCAATCGCCGCTTTATGCAGGAGCGGGGCCAGGTTATCTGGCTACAGGCCAGCGCCACGGTGCTGGCGGCTCGGCTGGCCGAATATCCGCAAACCTCGCAGCGGCCTACGTTAACCGGCCGTTCTATTACTGAAGAGATGGCTGAGGTTCTGGATGAGCGCGCCAGCCTTTATCAGCAAACGGCGCATCATGTGATTGACGCCATGCAGCCGCCTGAACAAGTGGTTATGCAGATCCTGAACGCCTTATCGTTGGCGAACGCCAGCTAAAGCTACGTCTCGTCAGCGGGGCTGAAGGTGATTAACCCGTCTGTTTTTGTTACCTTTCTTTTCCATTTGCCTGGCGCCCCGGCATGAGTGTCTATACTTACTGTTACGCGCGCAAAAGCGAACATTCTCGGCAGCAAAAGGCCGGAGAGTAGCGGAAAACACTTTCACCATAAGAGGGAAGAAAAATGCCGACAAGACCACCCTATCCACGTGAAGCCCGGGTTGTTCAGGTTGATAAAGGCGCTGCAGGACAAGGCGTAACGCGCTACGAACTACGCGCCGACCACCCGAAACCCAACTCGCTAATCAGTGAGCATGAAAGCGAACAGGAAGCGCTGGATGCGAAAGAACGTTACGAAAACAGCGATAAAGAGTAATCCGATCGGGCAGGGATGCCTTGAAATTTTTGCCAGACTCATTTGCGATAAATAAGACGGTTGTTTAATCAAAACGGTTAATTATTTTCTTCGCTTTATTATTATTTCCCGAGGTTTTTTGCCAACGACATCGTTGGGTTAAGCAATATTTCCCTCAGCCACACCTTCAATTGCTGGCATATAGGTTTTTCTTAAAATATCGCTGACGCCTTGACTCTGGCAGAGTGATATTTTATTTTCCGCCGCTGCATTCATCACTCCTGATGCTATTCACCTCTTAGCGCCGTTAAGGCCCGGCTGTACCGATGCGATAAAACGCCACCGTGCCAGGGCTGACGCGTAGCGAGATACGCTCAGCAAAAGAGCCGCTCGTCGACTCGGCAGACAATATATCCCTGACCAGGCGTGGAGGAGGAAATAAACGCATTTTCAGCGTCTCATCGCCGGATTCGTGGGTAGTTTTTAATCAATAGTTATGCCAGGATAAAATTCATGCGTTCACTGTACCATTGGCAGAGTAATCTTTTATTAATTTACTAATACGGCAGTTAATAAGCCTGACTAAAATCAAATATTAAGGTAATACCGTTACAGTGGCGATAATTTATATCGATAGTAAGGTTATATAACCTTTATAAAAAAGCGGTTTTTAAGCGGGTGGAAATAATTAAAATCAGCCACAGAAATATTGTCAAGGCCCGTGTTATGTCAGCGACCGCTAAAAAGAACGCAATATCCTGGTTTCGGAGGCGCTGGCCTGCGATCGGCCCGGCAATTTACTCGTACTGAAAGAAGTAAACATGACACAAACACTGGTAATACTCACCATCGCGCGCACATTGGGTTACGATATCATGCCGTTGCTGCGGGAATATTTGCCTGAAGAGCAACTAACGTTTATCAATCTGCTGGAAGGTCTCTCTCACGCGGAGATCGGCGAGAAATATGCCCCGCGCCATGGCGAGAAGGCGCAGGTTGTACGGTTAGCGGATGGTACGCAGATGTCGCTTGCTATCAGCCAGGTAGAACGTGGGCTGCAGCGGCTTATCGATCAGTTGGAAACGCGCGGCGTAGAAAATATCCTGTTGCTGGGCTGCGCAGAGTTGGTTGGGCTGCAAGCCCGCAGCGCGCTGCTGCTGGAACCCGATCGCCTGATCCCGCCGCTGATCAACGCAATGGTTGGCCACCACCAGGCCGGCATTATCGTTTCGGCGGATGAACTGCTGCGTCAACAGGCCGGAAAATGGCGCGATCTGCACCAGCCCGCCTGTTTTGCCTTCGCCGATCCTGCCGACAGTGATAATCAGGCGTTACTGGATGCCGGGCTGCTGCTGCTGGAGCAGGGCGCAGATGTGATCGTGCTGGATAGTCCCGGCTTTCACTCGCGTCACGGCGATTTTTTGCAACAGCTGTTGGGCATTCCGGTGCTGCTCTCCTGGCGGCCGCTGGTGAAAATGGCTGCTGAGCTGCTGGCATAATCCACAATTTCAGGTGACAAAACACGCATTTAGCCCCTACACTGCCGATTCATCTATTGTGGTTTCGGGGGACGATGCATGCTGAACGTAAGCGAGTACTTTGAGGGAAAAGTAAAGTCGATCGGTTTTACCAGTGCCAGCACCGGACGCGCCAGCGTTGGGGTGATGGCGGAGGGTGAGTATGCCTTCGGAACCGGTCAGCCAGAGGAGATGACGGTAGTCAGCGGCGCGTTAAACGTGCTGTTGCCCGGCGAAACTGAATGGAAGATCTATGAAGCGGGCAGCGTATTCCACGTTCCTGGCCATAGCGAATTTCATTTGCAGGTTGCGGAGCCGACATCCTACCTGTGTCGTTATCTGTAACGGCTAATGTGCGCCGCCAGCGGCGCACATTAAACCAAACCCACGCGGGAAACCCAGCCTGGTTCCCCGCGCCGCAGCGCTGATTAACGCTGCGCTTCGCCGCCTAACGCCTCGGTGAGGTTACTGACCAGCGCGGCCAGCTCGCTGGTCATCAGGATAAAGTCCGCATCGAAACGCTGGGCGAAATCTTCCCGATCGATATCATCGTTTTGCTCGCGCAGCGTATCGGCAAACTTCAGGCGCTTCAGAGAGCCATCGTCTGCCAGTACCAGCTGAATGCGTTCCTGCCAGTCCAGCGCCAGCTTGGTTACCAGCTTGCCCGCTTCGATATGGTTGGCAATCTCATCGCAAATCAGATCCTGTTTTTTACAACGGATCACGCCGCCATCTTCCAGAATCGCTTTGAGCTCCGCTTCATCCATTAGCGCAAAGCCTGCCGGCAGATCGCCAGAGCGCACCCATTCGGTTAGCGTCAGCTCTATCGGATTTTCCAGCGTCAGCGGTACCACCGGCAGCGAACCGATGCTTTTCCGCAGCAGCGCCAGCGTATCTTCCGCTTTTTTCGCGCTGGCGCAGTCCACCATAATCAGGTTATTGACGCTATCGATCCACAGCCAGGTCTGGCTGAAGCGGCTAAAGGCGCGCGGCAGCAGGCTGTGCAGCACCTCATCTTTCAGCGAATCTTTTTCGGTTTTTTTCAGCTTGCGCTGCTGCTCTGCTTCCAGTTTCTCAATTTTGGCTTCCAGCGCCTGTTTGATCACCGGAGACGGCAGGATTTTCTCTTCTTTACGGGCGCAAATCAGGATCTGTCCGTTATTGACATGCGTCAGGGCTTCACTACGCGAACCCATCGGCGAAACCCAGCCGGTTTTCGCCATATCCTGACTGCCGCATGGGGAAAAGGAAAACGCAGCGAGTTGTTTTTCCAGGTCGTCTGCGGACAGCGGAATGTCACGATTCAGACGATAAATCATCAAGTTTTTAAACCACAACATAGGGTTTTCCTTTGCCGGAGGTGTATAAATTCACAGGTCATAAACGGTGCGCGCATGATAGCGAAACATCGGCGGCGGGTCATTGCCTTTCCTGGCGCTGGCTTCTAATGTAACGCTCATCCCGATAAAAAAGAGGAATACCCTGTGCGTATTGGCATTGATTTAGGCGGTACTAAAACGGAAGTGATTGCCCTTTCAGATGCAGGCGAGACGCTGTTTCGCCATCGCGTTCCCACCCCGCGCAATGACTATGCGCAAACGCTGCAGGCGATTGTCGATCTGGTACGGCTGGCGGAAGAGAAAACCGGTCAGCAGGGCAGCGGCGGGCTGGGCATTCCCGGTACGCTCTCGCCTTACAGCCAGCGGGTGAAAAACGCCAACTCAACCTGGCTGAACGGCCAGCCGCTGGACCAGGATCTGGCGCGCCTGCTGGCGCGTGAAGTGCGCATCGCCAACGACGCCAACTGCCTGGCAGTCTCAGAAGCGGTAGACGGCGCGGCGGCGGGCAGGGCGCTGGTATTTGCGGTGATCATCGGCACCGGTTCTGGGGCGGGCATCGCCATTAACGGCGTCTCCCACGCTGGCGGCAACGGCAATGCCGGAGAATGGGGCCACAATCCTTTGCCGTGGATGGATGAAGATGAGCTGCGCTACCGGGAAGAGGTGCCTTGTTACTGCGGCCAGAAAGGTTGTATCGAAACCTTCGTTTCCGGTACCGGCTTCGCCAGCGATTATCAGCGCCTGAGCGGGAAGCGCTTAAGCGGCGCGGAAATCGTCGCGCTGCTGGCGCAGCAGGATCCTGTCGCTGAACTGGCGATAAGCCGTTATGAGCTGCGGCTGGCTAAGTCGCTGGCGCAGGTGGTGAATCTGCTCGATCCTGACATGATCGTGCTGGGCGGGGGCATGAGTAACGTTGAGCGCCTTTATCAGACGCTGCCGACGTTGATGAAACCCTGGGTATTCGGACGTGAATGCGAAACGCCGGTGGTTAAGGCGCAGCACGGCGATTCCAGCGGCGTACGCGGCGCCGCCTGGCTGTGGCCGCTGGCGTAACCGGACGACAGGGCGTTTAGCCGGGCCGGAAGGTCACCATAATTTGCTCAGGCGCGCCCGCCGGCGGCGCTGGCAGCTGGCGATCGCTGCTGACAGCCTGCCAGGCCTTCAGGCAGAGCGCTTCATCGCCCTCGGTGCGCCGCACCTGATAGCCGCGCCGGGGATCGTAACCGATCGTTACATCGCAGCGCTGTCCGCGATAACGATCCGCACGATCAAAATGATGGGTTACGCGCCGCGCTATTTCATTTATCCACGCGCAGCGCGGATCTTCCGCGCTGCGGCAGCCAGCGGCAAAATCAGAGCGATCGACGGATGTGGACGCAGGCTGAGCGGCAAGCTGACAGCCGCTTAGCGCCAGCAGCGCGAGCGCCGGAACAAGGCGAAAAACCGACATACTTTTTCCTTACGGGCTGATGAGTTGCGCAGCGCACGGTAACATGTGCGCCGCGCCGGCAACAGGCGCATCAGACTGAAAATGACCGGTCCAGACGGCTGTAGCCAAGGCCGTTAACCTTGCGCACCTTTATCTGTACCGGGATGCGTTCTTTCATCGCCTCGACGTGGCTGATTACGCCGATGGTTTTACCGCTGGCGTTTAACGCATCCAGCGCGTCGAGCGCGGTATCCAGCGTATCGGCATCAAGCGTGCCGAAGCCCTCATCAAGGAATAGCGATTCGATACGGGTTTTGTGACTGACCAGATCTGAAAGCGCCAGCGCCAGCGCCAGACTGACCAGGAAGCTTTCGCCGCCTGACAGCGTACGCGTATCCCGTTTCGCATCGGCCTGCCAGGTGTCCATGACCTGCAGCTCCAGCGTATCGCTTGACTTACGCTGCAACAGGTAACGGCCATGCAGCCGATCAAGCTGCTGATTCGCCAGCCATACCAGGTGATCCAGCGTCAGGCCCTGGGCAAAACGCCGGAATTTGTCGCCGCTGCTGGAGCCGATCAACTGATTCAGGTAGCCCCAGTCTTCAACCTGCTGGGCATTATCCTCGATTTGCTGTAGCAAACTCTGCTGTTGCTGACGCTGGGCATTATCGCTTTCCAGTTGCTGGCGAAGCTGCCCCTGTTGCCGCACATTGTCATGCAGGCGTTGCTGCTGCGCTTCCAGCGCGCTTTCCAGCTCCGGCAGCGTAACCTGCAGCTCCTCAGGGCGTTCACGCTGATGCTGCGCCAGACTCTGCTCTGCGCGCAGAGCCAATACGCCTGCCTGCTGACGCTGCGCTTCCAGCTGCTGACAGCGCTCGCGTAGCGCCAGCGCCTCCTGTTCATCCAGCAGCGCGGCGCGGAAAGCCGCCTCATCGCTAAAGTGACTCTCCTTCAGCGCCTGATTAAACTGCGTCAGTCGTTCGTCATAGCGCTTTTGGGCGTCCTGATGCTGCTGCGCCAGAGAATTATGCTGTCCGGTCAGAGTATTTAGCCGGTCCTGACTTTGCTGCCAGCGCTGCTGCTGTTCACGCGCCGCAGTTTCCGCCTGCGCCAGACGCTGCTGCCACTGCTGACGCACCTCCGCAACCGTGCTGTCGCCCAGCAGACGCTGACGCTGTTGACGCAGCGCGGCCAGCTGCTGCTGCTGCGACGCTATCAGGGCGTCAGCATGCCGTTTCTGCTGCGTCAGCTGCGCCAGCTCTTCATTAGTCGCCTGTAGGGCGGTATCGCAGGCGGCAAGGCGCGTCGCTATATCGGTAAGCACTTGCTCGCTTTTTTGCCAGCGCCGCCATTCATTTTGACGCGCCTCCAGCCAGGCCTGCTGTGCCTGCGGTTGCGGCAGCGTAAGCTGGTACTGCGCCAGCTCCTGCGTCAGGCCTTCCGTAAACTGTTGCCGCTGCGCCATCAGCTGCTGAGCCTGTTGATCCGTCTCCTGGCGCTGTTGCTGGCTGTAGCGCAGCTGCTGTTCCGCCAACTGCTGCGCCTGCTGCTGCTGCTGCCAGCGCTGCTGACAGGCCGCCAGCGCCTCTTTCGCCTGCTGTACCCGGCGTGCAGCCTGCTCCTGTTGCTGTTGCTGTTGCAGTAGCGCTTTTTCCTGCTGTTCCTGCTGGTCGATCCAGGCGCTGAGGCCTGCCTCATCTTCCAGCGTCAGCGTCAGGTTCGCCGCCGCCAGCAACGTTTGCCATTCATCCTGCTGGCGCATCAGATCAACGTTAAGCGTTTGCTGCTGCTGGCTAAGCCACGCCTGCTGGCTCTGCAACGCCTTTAACTGCTCGCCGCAGGTGACGCCGGCAATTTTCAACTGCTCTTCCTGCTGACGGAGCTCTTCCAGACGCTGCTGATTTTCCGTCAGGGTCAGCGTTTGGTAGCGTTCTACCGCCGGATGCTCGGTCGAACCGCACAGCGCACAGGGCTTGCCGGCCACCAGACGCGCGCGCTCTTGCTCAAGGCTGACAATCCGCTGCTCCAGCTCCAGCTGTTTTTCCAGGTCAACGCGATGCTGATGTTTCTCTTTCCATGCCTGGCGCCGCTCTGCCAGCTGCTGCGTTTGCTGCTGGATCTGTGTCTCCAGCGCCTGTAGCTCCTGCTGCTGCTGCGCGTAGCGCTGGCTCAGCGGACGCAGGGTAGAGGAGGCGATCGCTAACTGCTGGCGCAGCGGGCGCTGCTGCTGTAGCTGCTCCAGTTGGTGACGCAGCGTACTTTCCGGCTGTTGCTGAAGTGCAGTAAGCGCTTGCTCTGCCTGCTGCGCCTGCTGGCGGGCCTGCGCCAGTTCATTTTCCAGCGGGACAGCCTGGGTGGTCAGCTGGCTAAGCTGCTGCTGCTGTTCGTCGCACTCCAGCTGTAGCTGCCGCTGTCGGGTCTGCAACGCATTCAGGTTCTCCTGTAGCCGCAGCTGCTGCTGAAAACGTTCACGCCAGCCGCCCAGCAGATCACCCCAGTTCGCCGCCTGGGCATGATCGCGGCGCCACTGTTGCTCTTGCTGTTGCTGCGCATGCAGAGCTTGCTGCTCATGGCTTAGCTGCTGCTGACGCTGTTGGCGCTGCTGCAGCACCAGCTGGTTTTCCTGCAGCGTTTGCTGCTGTAGGGAAAGCTGCTGCGCCAGCGTGTCGATTTGATGGTCGAGCGGGATCACCTGTTCGTTGATCAGGCTCTCCTGTTCCCGCCACTGCGTATTTAGCTGCTGGTGCGCCTGTTCAGCCTGTTGCTGCTGGCGTTGCAAAGTTTGTAACTGCTCACTTGCTTCTTGCAGGGCAGCAGTAAGCTGCTGCGCTTGCTGATTAAGCTGCGCCAGATCCTGTTGCAGCTGCTGGCGCTGTTGCCAGTACGGGCGCAGTTTCTCCGCCGGTTCCGATCGCGCCAGCCGCTGGCGTTCTGTCTCTGCCTGTTGCCAGTGGTTTTCCGCCTGTTGTTGCGCGCTAAGCGCCTGATTTTTTTCCTGCTGCAGGCGCTGCTGCTGACTAAGCCACTGCTGTTGCAGGCGCAGGCGATTAAGCTGCTGATGCAGCAGGCTTTCCTGCTGCGCCAGCGCCGCGAGTTCATTTTCCAGCTGCCGCCGCGCCGTTTCATCCAGCAGCGCCATGCCGGCAGCCCGCGCCCGCAGTTGATCCAGTTCAACGCGCGCCTGTTTATGCTGTTCATAAATACGCGCTGAGAGCTGGCCGTAAATCTCCGTGCCGGTCAGTTCCTCCAGCAGCTCGGCGCGATCGTTGACGTCGGCGTTCAGGAAGGCGGCGAACTGCCCCTGCGACAGCATCATCGATTTGGTAAAGCGGGCAAAGTCGAGTCCGGTCAGCTGGGCGATCATCTCCAGCTTGTCTTTGACCTTGTCGGCGACAATCACGTTATCGATGCAGCGCGCCAGCTCAACGCGCGGCGCCTGCAAATTACCATCTACCGCGCCACGCGCCCGGTTCTGGCTCCAGAAAGCGCGCCAGGCCTCGCCTTTCACCTCAAATTCCACTTCAGCGAGGCATTCGGCGGTATCGCGGCTGATCAGTTCATTCTGCGATTGGGAAATTTTCCCCAGGCGCGAGGTTTCGTGATAGAGCGCCAGGCAAATGGCATCAAGCAGAGTCGTTTTACCGGCGCCGGTTGGGCCGGTAATGGCAAACAGCCCGCTGCTGGCAAAGGGTTCGCGCGTGAAATCAATCTTCCATTCGCCCTTTAGCGAGTTAATGTTTTTAAAACGTAGCGACAAAATCTTCATGGCTGGCTCTCCTCGCCCTGATAAAGCGCATCCAGCGTGCCGCTAAAGAGCTGGCGCACGCGGGTGCATCGCGCCTCGTCCGTCTCCTCTTCCTGCTCCAGTCGCCGTTCAAAGACTTCTTCTACTTTCAGCTCGCTCAGCGTTTCGTTTTGCAGGCGGGCAAGCGCACGTTCGCGCTGCTCACGGCTGCGGCGCATCAGTAGCACCTCCACCGGCAACCCTTCGGTTAGCGCCTGGATATGCTGCTGCATGTTATGCAGATATTCCTGCGTGGTAATTTCGATATCCAGCCACACCGGACGCGGCGGAGCAGCATCGGCAAAAACTTTCAGCTGCTGTTCGATCTCCGCCAGCGTGCCCTTGATGGTCTGCATCGGCTGAAAACCCGGCACCGGCAGCGGTTCAACGCCGGCCAGCTTGCCGTCGGCAAAACTGACCAGAAACACGCTTTTCTGGCTGCCCAGCTCATCAAAGCTGAGCGGCAACGGCGAGCCGCTATAGCGGATATGTTCGCTGTTGGCGATGCGCTGCGCCCGATGAATATGGCCGAGCGCGATATAGTCGGCGGCGGGAAAGGCCTGCGCCGGAAAGGCATCCAGCGTGCCGATATAGATATCGCGCACCGCTTCGCTCTTGCTGACGCCGACGGTAGTCAGATGGCCAGTGGCGATCACCGGCAGCGGCTTCTCTGCCCGTTGGCTCAGCGCGCGGGCGTGTTGGTAGCTGCGCTGATAGTGCTGCGTGATGGCGTTCAGCAGGCTGATCTGCTTTTGCTCGCCGGACTGCCCCGCCTGGCTGCGCATAATATCGCGCGGACGCAGGAACGGGATGGCGCACAGCACCGCCCCCGGCTCGCCCTGACGGGTCATCAGCGTTAGCACCTGCTCTTCAGGATCGCCGCTGGCGGCGGCAATCACCCGGGTATTCAAACAGGCCAGCAGCTCGCGTGATTCGTTAAGCGTGGCGACGGAGTCGTGGTTGCCGCCCAGCACAATCAGCTGACAGCCGGTGCGATGCAGATCCACCACGAAGCGGTTATAGAGTTCGCGCGCATAGCTGGGCGGCGAGCCGGTATCAAAGATATCGCCCGCCACAATCACCGCATCCACCTGATGCGCTTCAACCTGCTCAATCAGCCAGTTAAAAAAAGCCTGATGCTCGGCGGCACGGCTGCGGGTATAGAAAAACTGACCGAGATGCCAGTCTGAAGTGTGAATAATGCGCATAGAACTCCCAGCTAATAGCAGAACGCCGGAGGCGATTATAACCAGAGCCAGGCCGCAGAAGGGAACTGGATTTCAGAAGCGGCGCGTTGGTTGCCAAAAATGCTTTCTGACAGCTTCACAAAAGCGTTATTAAAGCGCCACGGGGGCCGTGCATTTTTCATAAATCTGTCATAAAACTGACGCATAATGACGCCGCAAATCCCCGTGACAGAGAGTCACATTCGCAGGAGCAATAATGGCTAAGCGCATTCTGGTTGTCGAAGATGAAGCCCCCATCAGGGAAATGTTGTGTTTCGTGCTGGAGCAAAATGATTATCAGCCGATAGAGGCGGATGATTATGACAGCGCCGTCAACCTGCTAATCGAACCCTGGCCCGATCTGATCCTGCTTGACTGGATGTTGCCCGGCGGCAGCGGCATTCAGTTTATTAAACATCTCAAGCGTGAAGCGATGACGCGCGACATTCCAGTGATGATGCTGACGGCGCGCGGCGAAGAAGAAGATCGGGTGCGCGGCCTGGAAGTGGGCGCCGATGACTACATCACCAAACCGTTCTCGCCTAAAGAGCTGGTGGCGCGCATTAAAGCAGTGATGCGCCGCATCTCGCCGATGGCGGTGGAGGATGTGATCGAAATTCAGGGTCTGAGCCTGGATCCCTCTTCCCATCGCGTGATGTCAGATACCACGCCGCTGGAGATGGGGCCGACGGAATATAAACTGCTGCACTTTTTTATGACGCACCCGGAGCGCGTTTACAGCCGCGAACAGCTGCTGAACAACGTTTGGGGCACCAATGTTTACGTTGAGGATCGCACGGTGGATGTGCATATTCGGCGGCTGCGTAAAGCGCTGGAGCTGACCGGCCACGATCGCATGGTGCAAACCGTACGTGGAACGGGTTATCGTTTCTCCGCTCGTTACTGATCGGAGTCTGCCCCGTGCTGGAACGCCTCTCCTGGAAGAGATTATTACTGGAACTGGTGCTGGTCTGCCTGCCTGCGCTGCTGGCCGGGCTGCTTATCGGCTATCTGCCGTGGTTCCTGCTGTGCGCCGTGCTGCTGTTGCTGGGCTGGCATTTCTGGAATTTGCTGCGTCTGTCGCACTGGCTGTGGACCGACCGCACCATGACGCCGCCTGGCGGACAGTGGAGCTGGGAGCCGCTATTTTACGGGCTTTACCAGATGCAGCTGCGCAACCGTCGTCGCCGTCGTGAACTGGGGAACCTGATTAAACGGTTTCGCAGCGGGGCGGAATCCCTTCCTGACGCGGTGGTGCTGACCACCGACGAGGGCACCATTTTCTGGTGCAACGGCCTGGCACAGCAGCATCTTGGCCTGCGCTGGCCGGAAGATAACGGCCAGAACATCCTTAATCTGCTGCGCTATCCTGAATTTTCTCGCTATCTGCGTCAGCAGGATTTTGTTCGTCCACTGACGCTGGTGATGAATAATCAGCTGCATATGGAATTCCGCGTGATGCCTTACAGCGAAGGGCAGTGGCTGCTGGTAGCGCGCGACGTGACGCAGATGCATCAGCTGGAAGGCGCGCGGCGCAACTTCTTCGCTAATGTCAGCCATGAGCTGCGTACGCCGCTCACGGTGCTGCAGGGCTATCTGGAGATGATGAGCGATGCGGTGCTGGAGGGAAAATCACGCGAAAAGGCGCTGCAAACCATGCAGGAGCAAACGCGCCGAATGGATGGACTGGTGAAGCAGCTGCTGACGCTGTCGCGTATTGAGGCCGCGCCCGCGATCGATCTGGCGGAGAAAGTGGATGTGCCGATGATGCTGCGGCTGCTGCAGCGCGAGGCGGAAACGCTGAGTAACGGACGCCATCAGATTACCTTTCATACCGATGCGCAGCTAAAAGTGTTCGGCAACGAAGAGCAGCTACGCAGCGCCATCTCTAACCTGGTGTACAACGCGGTGAACCATACGCCGGAAGGCACCCATATCGAGGTGAGCTGGCAGTTTTGCAAACAGGGCGCACTGTTTGCGGTGAAAGATAACGGGCCGGGCATTGCCCAGGAACATCTACCGCGCCTGACCGAGCGTTTTTATCGGGTGGATAAGGCGCGATCGCGCGCGACCGGTGGCAGCGGGCTGGGGCTGGCGATAGTTAAACATGCGCTGAGTCATCACGGGGCGCGTCTGGCGGTCGTCAGTCAGCCGCATAAAGAGACCTGCTTTAGCTTTATCCTGCCGACAAGGTTGATTGTCAGTCAGCATCTGCCGGACAATGCGGCGCGTAAAATCTGACGGATGCAAAGTATGAAAATCATCATGGTGCTGCTGCTGCTGTTTTCCGGCGCGTTGCAGGCAAAGCCTGCGCTGCTGGCCGGAAATCTCAGCAGCGTTGGCTCTGATACGCTGGGAAACTTAATGGCGCTGTGGGGCGAAAGCTTTAATCTGCAGCACCCAGGCGTCAATGTGCAGGTGCAGGCCGCCGGCTCCTCCACTGCGCCTACCGCGCTGGCCGCAGGCGCAGCGCAGCTGGGGGCCATGAGCCGCCCGATGCAGCCTTCGGAGCGTCAGCTGTTTCAACAGCGCTATGGCTATGCGCCGCTGGCGGTGCCGGTGGCGCTGGATGCGCTGGTGGTAGTGGTGAATCAGGACAACCCGCTTAGCCAGCTTAACGCGCAGCAGCTGGACGCCATTTTTTCCGTTACGCGGCGCTGCGGCGCGGCGCATTCGCCGCAAACCTGGGGCGATTTAGGCTTAACGCAGCGTAGCTGGCGCGAGCGATCGCTACAGCGGCTGGGCCGTAATTCTGCATCCGGCACCTGGGGGTTCTTTAAACAACAGGCGCTGTGCAGCGGCGATTTTCGTCGTGATGTCGGCGAGTATCCCGGCTCGACGGCGGTGGTGCAGGCGGTTGCCAGCAATCTTAACGCCATTGGCTACGCCAGCTTTGGTTTCCATATCAGCGGTGTGAAAACGCTGGCGCTGGCGAAAGAGGGCGAAGCCGTGGTGCCCAACGCCGCAACCATCCGCAGCGGACGCTATCCCTATGCGCGCCCGCTCTATATCTATATCAACAAACCGCCGGGTAAGCCGCCAGAACCGCTAACCGCAGCCTTTTTACGCCATGTGCTCTCTCCACAGGGACAGGCGCTGGTTACCCAGGCGGGCTATCTGCCGCTTTCCGATGAGCAAATGAGCCAGGCGAAGGCGCTGCTGGGATTATGACCGCGCCCGCTGCAACATGAATATTTTTCATGTGTTATGAATTTTCCTCCCTTGCCGTTGAGCAAAAGTCATGAGACGCTGATTTCAGACATTTAGACATCCAGAAGTCTTAAAAATAAAATTCTGAAACTATTTCATCGGTAAATCAGCGGGGCGGGATCGCCTCGTGACAGGAGTTGAACATAATGCAAAGAACAACCGCCCCTTTCCGTGCTGACGTCGTCGGCAGCTTTTTACGTCCGGCTGCGATTAAGCGCGCCCGTGAGCAATTTGCCGCCGGGGAAATTGATGCCGCAGCGCTGCGTCGCGTGGAAGATGAAGAGATTCGTCATGTCGTGGAGCAGCAGCGCGCCAGCGGCCTGCAGGTCGTAACCGACGGCGAATTTCGTCGCGCCTGGTGGCACTTCGATTTCTTTGATGGTCTGCAGGGCGTGGAACGCTACGAGGCGGAGCAGGGTATTCAGTTCAACGGCATTCAAACCAAGGCGCGCGGCGTACGCGTCACCGGCAAGCTGGGCTTCGGCGATCATCCGATGCTGGAAGATTTCCGCTTCCTGAACAGCATCAGCGGCGATGCCGTGGCGAAAATGACTATCCCCAGCCCCAGCGTGCTGCATTTCCGCGGCGGTCGTAAAATGATTGATGCCGAGGTTTACCCAGACCTGGCGGACTATTTCGATGATCTGGCGCTGACTTATCGCGATGCCATCAAGGCGTTTTATGATGCAGGCTGTCGCTATCTGCAGCTTGATGACACCGTCTGGGCCTATCTCTGCTCGGAAGATCAGAAGCGTCAAATTCGTGAGCGCGGCGACGATCCGGAAGAGCTGGCACACACTTATGCTCGCGTGCTGAACAAAGCGCTGGAAGGCAAGCCGGCCGATCTGACCGTCGGGCTGCATGTCTGTCGCGGCAACTTCCGCTCTACCTGGATTTCTGAAGGCGGCTATGAGCCGGTAGCGGAAATTCTGTTTGGCGGCGTGAATATTGACGCCTTCTTCCTGGAGTATGATAACGAGCGCTCCGGCGGCTTCGAACCGCTGCGCTTTATTAAGCCGGGCAATCAGCAGGTGGTGCTGGGTCTGATTACCACTAAAGAAGGCCAGCTGGAAGACCAGGAAAGCGTGAAAGCCCGTATCAAGGAAGCGACGCAATATATCGATATCAACCAGATTTGCCTCAGCCCGCAGTGCGGCTTTGCCTCGACCGAAGAAGGCAACAATCTCACCGAGCAGCAGCAGTGGGATAAACTGCGTCTGGTGGTGGATATTGCGAAAAACGTCTGGTAATTGACGTAAATATAAGCAAACAGGCGCGTAAAAACGCGCCTGTCATCGTTTTATGCCGCCGGCAATGAAGAAAATAGGGCGCGCTGATTAAAAAAAAGTCACATCATGTAATGTGCTTCCGCCATAGTTTGAAGTGATTCTCTGGTCTGGAGCTTATATACGTTATATCACTCTGCTTTTTCGATCCCGTATTGCCTTTCTCCGCTATAAACGTTTTACTTATGCCGCTTACCGCGGTTTTCCTCTGTGAAAAGAAAAAAATCAGCTCATATCACTGCGTTTGCGGTCGTAAACATGCATTATTCAAACCATTGCCTGTACCGACAGCATGTTAGCGTAGAGAGGGTGCAGTAAGCATTCACACAACATCCACCGCAACATCAGTAGCAGGCAATTCAGCTTTATGACACATCGTTTAACGTCGAAAGACATCATTGCGCTGGGCTTTATGACTTTTGCCCTGTTTGTTGGCGCAGGCAACATCATCTTCCCTCCCATGGTTGGCTTACAGTCAGGCGAACATGTCTGGATAGCAGCGCTTGGGTTCCTGGTTACCGCCGTAGGTTTACCGGTGATCACCGTTATTGCGTTGGCGCGCGTTGGCGGTGGCATCGATGCGCTAAGCTCGCCGATTGGCAAAGCGGCCGGCATCCTGTTGGCGACCGTCTGTTACCTGGCCGTTGGGCCGCTGTTCGCCACGCCGCGCACCGCGACCGTTTCCTTTGAAATCGGTATTGCTCCGCTGACTGGCGACGGCGCGATGCCGCTACTGATCTATAGCCTGATCTATTTTGCGCTGGTGATCGCGATTTCCCTGTATCCGGGCAAACTGCTGGATACCGTCGGCCATATCCTGGCGCCGCTGAAAATCGTTGCGCTGTTTATTCTGGGCGTGGCGGCCCTGCTGTGGCCCGCCGGCGGTCATATTCCGGCCACCGAGGCCTATCAGAACGCTGCGTTCTCCAGCGGTTTCGTTAACGGCTATCTCACCATGGATACGCTGGGCGCGCTGGTATTCGGCATCGTTATCGTTAATGCCGCGCGTTCTCGCGGGGTAGAGGATGCGCGCCTGCTGACGCGTTATACCATTCTGGCCGGGCTGATTGCCGGCGTGGGCCTGACGCTGGTTTATCTGAGCCTGTTTAAACTGGGTTCCGGCAGCGGCGCGCTGGCCGATCAGAATGCCAACGGCGCAGCGATTCTGCACGCCTATGTGCAGCACACCTTCGGCGGGATGGGCAGCTTCTTCCTGGCCGCGCTGATTTTCATCGCCTGTATGGTCACGGCGGTGGGTTTGACCTGCGCCTGCGCCGAGTTTTTTGCGCAATATTTGCCGTTTTCTTATAAAACGCTGGTATTCATCCTTGGTCTGTTCTCAATGGTGGTCTCTAACCTTGGCCTGAGCCATCTGATTCAGATCTCAATTCCGGTGCTGACCGCTATCTATCCGCCGTGTATCGTGCTGGTTGTGCTGAGCTTCACCCTGAACTGGTGGAATAAAAGTACGCGGATTGTCGCACCAACCATGCTTGTTAGCCTGGTATTTGGTATCATCGACGCGATTAAAACCACCGGCTTTAAAGATATGCTGCCCGCCTTCAGCCAGCACCTGCCGCTGGCCGAGCAGGGGCTTGCCTGGCTGCCGCCATCGCTGGTTATCCTGATTGTGACGGCATTAGCCGACCGCGTGATGGGGCAAGAGCGAGTCAGGGCGCATCATTAAACCTGATACAATTCGGTCTTAACCACGGGCATGCCCGTGGTTTTTCATTTCCACAGGTAAGATGTCATTATGCAAGAAACCAATAAGCTCAAACGGGGATTGAGCACGCGCCATATCCGTTTTATGGCGCTGGGATCGGCGATTGGGACCGGGCTGTTTTACGGCTCTGCCGATGCGATAAAAATGGCTGGACCAAGCGTGCTGCTGGCCTATGTGATTGGCGGCGCCGTCGCCTACATTATCATGCGCGCGCTGGGCGAAATGTCCGTCAATAATCCGCAATCCAGTTCTTTCTCGCGCTACGCGCAGGATTACCTCGGCCCGATGGCGGGCTATATCACCGGCTGGACCTACTGCTTTGAAATCCTGATTGTCGCCATTGCCGACGTCACTGCGTTTGGTATCTATATGGGCGTCTGGTTCCCGGACGTGCCGCACTGGATCTGGGTGCTGAGCGTGGTACTGGTGATCGGCGCGGTTAACCTGATGAGCGTCAAAGTGTTCGGCGAGGTCGAGTTCTGGTTCTCCTTCTTCAAGGTCGCCACCATCATCATAATGATCGCGGCGGGCCTGGGCATGATTATTTGGGGGATTGGCAACGGCGGACAGCCAACCGGTATCCATAATCTGTGGTCCAACGGCGGCTTCTTCGCTCACGGCATTGTCGGCATGCTGCTCTCGCTGCAGATGGTGATGTTTGCCTACGGCGGCATCGAAATTATCGGCATTACCGCCGGTGAAGCGGAAGAGCCGGAAAAGTCGATTCCGCGCGCCATTAACTCAGTGCCGTGGCGTATTCTGGTATTTTATGTCGGTACGCTGTTTGTGATTATGTCGATCTATCCGTGGAACCAGGTTGGCACTCAGGGCAGTCCGTTTGTCCTGACGTTCCAACATCTGGGCATCGCAGCGGCGGCTTCGATCCTGAACTTTGTGGTGCTAACCGCATCGCTGTCAGCGATTAACAGCGACGTGTTTGGCGTCGGGCGCATGCTGCACGGCATGGCGCAGCAGGGCCATGCGCCGAAGATGTTTATGAAGGTCTCCGAGCGCGGTATTCCGTGGGTAACGGTTATCGTGATGATGCTGGCGATGCTGATTGCGGTTTATCTGAACTACCTGATGCCGGAAAAAGTGTTCCTGGTCATCGCCTCGCTGGCGACCTTTGCCACCGTCTGGGTGTGGATTATGATTCTTTGCTCGCAGATCGCTTTCCGTCGCACCTTGAGTAAAGAACAGGCGCAGGCGCTGAAGTTCGCGCTGCCGGGCGGCAGTTATACCGCTATTTTCGGCGTGCTGTTCCTGGCGTTTATTATCGGCCTGATCGGTTACTTCCCGGATACCCGCATTTCGCTCTACGTCGGCGCTATCTGGATAGTACTGCTGTTGGCGGGCTATAAGCTGGTACGTCAGAAATCAGCATGATAAAAAAAGCCGCAGCGATGCGGCTTTTTTATTGCGGTTGCGGCGGGCGGAGCCAGGCTTATCGGCCCGTTAGCCGGGCCATTAAAGGTTGATTAACGGCGCTGAGCAGGGTCGGCGTTAGCCGCCAGCAGACGCAGATCGTGTCCGGTCGGCGTTTGATGAACGCGCAGGCCAAAGGCGGGTAAGACCGCATAGACATAATCAAAAATATCCGCCTGAATACGTTCATATTCCAGCCACACCGTGGTATTGGTGAAGACATAAATCTCCAGCGGCAAGCCGTCGGAGCCGGGCGCCAGCTGGCGCACCATCAGCGTCATATTCTGATGAATCTGCGGATGGCTTTTCAGCCAGGCTTCCAGCCAGGCACGAAAAGTGCCGAGATTGGTCAGGCGGCGACCATTGAGCGGCGTCGTTAAATCACAGCCTAAACGGGCATTATGCTGCTCGACCTCAACCATTTTCTGTTTGATCCAGGGCGTTAATAGCTGCGCCCGCTGTAGCTCGGCCAGTTCCTCATCGCTGAGGAAATGGACGCTGGTAGTATCGATGTTGATGCTGCGCTTAATCCGCCGTCCGCCCGATTCCGACATGCCGCGCCAGTTTTTAAACGAGTCGGCGATCAGCGCATAGGTAGGGATGGTGGTGATGGTGTTATCCCAGTTGCGCACTTTTACCGTTGTCAGGCCAATATCGATCACGGCGCCATCCGCGCCATATTTAGGCATATCCAGCCAGTCGTTCAGCTTGAGCATGTCATTGGCTGACAGCTGAATACCGGCCACCAGGCCGAGGATCGGATCTTTAAACACCAGCATCAGCACCGCGGTCATCGCGCCGAGACCGGTAATCAGCACCAGCGGCGATTTCCCCAGCAGCACTGAAATAATCATGATGGCGAACAGAATCGCCGCCACCAGCTTAATACTCTGGAAAATACCGCGCAGCGGCAGCTGGCGGGCGAGGGCGCTATTCGCGGACAGCTCCAGCAGAATATCTAACAGCGAAAAGAGCATCAGCAGCAGGAACAGCATCATCCAGACCTGCGAGACCACCAGCAGAACGGCATGCAGCGGTTCACTGTCGGCTAAAAACAGGTCGGTTTGGATATTCAGTAGCACGCCCTGTAGCAATAAGGCAAAGCGGTTAAACAGGTAATTATCGATTAACGATTTCGGCCATTGCTGGCTGGAGGCGTAGGCGCGACGTTTTAGCATCGGCAGCACGGCACGATGCAGCAGCCAGTGGGCGATCAGCGAAATAATTAAGATGATAGCGAGGACCATCGCTAACGAAAGCGGGGTGGCGTAAGGTACAGCAAAATGATGAAGCCAGAAAAGGATCTGATGTTGCATGATATCTCCCTGAGAGTGGTGCTTATCCTGATACAAATAAATTCCGCAGCCGCGGACACGCCAGAACGGCTGTTAATCATAAAGGTAAACTAATGGCCGCTGCGTTTGTTTGCGCGAGCGCCGCAGACCAGACCGTTAGCAACCAACATAACGGCCGAGGCCAGAAGGCGCTACAGCTGCTGTGCAGCGGCGCGCGCCATTAACTGCGGGTAAAACTGCCAAAACCAGCTTTCAAGCGCCGCGTAGTTATCGTGAAAATCGTGCCACGAATCGGCCAGCGCCGCCAGACGCGGGCGTCGGGCGGCCATGCCGCGCAGAACCTGCTGTAGATAAGCGGGATCGGCGTAGCGTTCCATCCAGCGTTCACGCCATAAATAGTCATTAAGCCGCTGAAAGCCCTCGGGCGACTGCGCCAGCATCGGTTCGATCTGCGCCTGCGCCTGCGCCAGAAACTGCGGCAGCGGCTGGCCGGGCGCAATGCGATCCCAGTGACGCGATAAAAAATGATCCCAAACCACATCCAGCGTAACAGGCGCAACCCGACGCGTTTCGGGACGAAACAGACGCTTGGCGCTCAGCACTTCGGGCAAGGAGTCGGTAAGGGCATCAAGGCGGCGATGCAGCGCAATGCCCGCGGCGATATCGGCAGGCCACTGCAGGTGCGGATCGCCACGCACGTAATCCGCCATCAGATTGCCTGTCAGCGAGCTATTGGCCAGCGTGGCCAGATGAAGATGAGCAAGAAAGTTCATCCCGGCAGTATACGCTAACAGAATGGTTACCGGGTAACAGTTCAGAATTCCCCGCTTTTCGGATAGACTATGCCGCCTGTTTGTTAGCCGTAAGACATTTAGCATGCGCGTCGCTGATTTTTCTTTTGAATTACCTGAATCATTAATTGCTCACTATCCGCAGCCCCAGCGTAGCGGATGTCGGCTGCTGTCGCTGAACGGCCCCGATGGCGCATTAAGCCACGGCGTGTTCACCGATGTGCTGGATAAGCTTAACCCCGGCGATCTGCTGGTGTTCAATAACACCCGCGTAATTCCGGCCCGTGTTTACGGGCGTAAAGCCAGCGGCGGTAAGATCGAAATGCTGGTAGAGCGCATGCTGGATGACAAGCGTGTGCTGGCGCACGTCCGCGCCTCGAAAGCGCCGAAACCGGGCGCGGCGTTGCTGTTTGGCGATGACGAAAGCGTGCGCGCGACGATGGTGGCGCGTCACGATGCGCTGTTTGAAATTGAATTTGATGATGCGCGCAGCGTGCTGGATATTCTCAACGCCATCGGCCATATGCCGCTGCCGCCCTATATCGATCGTCCCGATGAAGAGGCCGACCGCGAGCTTTATCAAACGGTGTATAGCCAGAAGCCGGGCGCGGTAGCCGCGCCGACCGCCGGCCTGCACTTCGACGAGCCGCTGCTGGCCGCGCTGCGGGAAAAAGGGGTTGAAATGGCGTTCGTTACGCTGCATGTCGGCGCGGGAACCTTCCAGCCGGTGCGCGTCGACAGCATTGAAGATCACATCATGCATTCCGAGTATGCGGAAGTGCCGCAGGAAGTGGTGGATGCGGTATTAGCCTGTAAGGCGCGCGGCAACCGCGTGATAGCCGTGGGCACCACCTCGGTGCGCTCGCTGGAGAGTGCGGCGCAGGCCGCTCAGGATGCGCTCATCGCGCCGTTCTTCGACGATACCCAAATCTTTATCTATCCCGGCTATCGCTATCAGGTTATTGACGCGCTGATCACCAATTTCCACTTACCGGAATCGACGCTGATCATGCTGGTCTCCGCTTTCGCCGGCTATCGCCATACCATGCAAGCCTATCGCGAAGCGGTCGCCGAGCAGTATCGCTTTTTCAGCTATGGCGATGCGATGTTTATTACCCGCAATCCCCAGGCGCCGGACGAAAAAGTCGGCGCCTGATTAACCGGCGCCGCCGCAGCGGCGCCGTGATCTTAACCATACATCCTTTTCCCGGCCACCTAATTCCTTCCGCGCCATTAGAGCGTTCCATTTTATCTGTGCCAGCTAACGCCTGAAGTTATCCCATTGATATTATTCTGTGAAGTACGTCAATTTTCAGTGAGAAAATAAATTTTTCCTGAACGGAGCATTTAATTAACCCTGATTTAAAAGCGATATAATGTTTATGTTGAGTGATTTTTAAATATTATTTTCCAGTTTTTATTTTGACAAGCTCCAGATGTTAATTTAGTTATTCCGTTGAGCCGAGCCCCAGGGGCCAGTTTAATATTTAATCGACAAGGTATTCATTATGAAATTATTAAATAAAAAACAATTAGCCCTGGTTACTGGTGCCAGCCGAAACGGTGGCTGGGAGGGGTATTGGGGGCATAGTGGCGGTGGATTCAACAAGGGCCATACCACCTACGGCGGGCAGGGAGGCGGCTTTGTTGGAACAAATTCCTGTGGCATGGATCTGGGAAATCTCATTAAAAATAACACTTGCGCATCTGGTGTTATTTCAGGCGTGTTATCAGGCGCACCCTCGCTTCCAGTGATTACACGTGGAGCTGTTATCGGATCGATTGCTGGAATGTGTTATTCCGACAGTAATGGTGGCGGTCGCAGTAACAGCGGTGGTGATTATGGCGCGCAATGTACCTGGTAATGCAAAGTCTCATCTGCGAGATATTATTATAATTCCGGGCATTTTTTTAGGATGGGCATTTCTCAGTTCGTCACAAGTAACGCCGCAAAGCTGGTTAAGCGTAATACCCTGCGACATAGCCAAATTTTTTGTGATAATAACTACAGTTTTGGGTACGGTAGAATTATTAATAAAAATTGCGCGATTAATTATTCCTGAAAAATAATTAGTTTTTATTCAGGCTCGCTCCGGCGAGCCTTTTTTATTCCTGCTATTTAAAAGCTGACGCTTCCAGACGGAACACGCAACGGCAGAGCTGCGCGAGGCTTTGTATGCGGAACAAATAAGAGAGAGATTGTATCAATTAAAGGGCCATTAACAGACGTGCTAGCTGGCAGCCGGACTGATATCCGCTCGCAGGCAAATAGCTAAGAAGGAAACCCAATCGGAAGAGGTGCTGAGTAGGAGGTGAGACAAATTTGGTACATGCAAGGGTTTGTGACCTTTACGGGGGCTTTGCATGTTAAAATGGGCCGCTGTGTCAGGTTTGTGTCAGAAGGCTGGCACAGAAATGCTAAAAGCTGCAACTCGTGATAAACGCATGACGCGCTGGCTGGCTTGTGTAGCGGCTTCCACGGTTGTTAGAATGCGCTCCTTTTTATTAATCATCAGACTGTTTCTCTGATGGAGGCAACGTGAAGTTTGAATTAGATAAAAAAGATGGCCGCGCGCGTCGTGGTCGTCTGGTTTTCGATCGTGGCGTCGTAGAAACCCCGGCCTTTATGCCGGTGGGCACTTACGGCACGGTAAAAGGCATGACCCCGGAAGAAGTTAAAGAAACCGGCGCGCAGATCCTGCTGGGCAACACCTTTCACCTCTGGCTGCGTCCGGGCCAGGAAATTATGAAGCTGCACGGCGATCTGCACGATTTTATGCAGTGGCAGGGGCCGATTCTGACCGACTCCGGCGGTTTTCAGGTCTTCAGCCTTGGCGACATTCGTAAAATCACCGAAGCGGGCGTGCATTTCCGCAACCCGATCAACGGTGACGCGATCTTCCTCGATCCGGAAAAATCGATGGAGATCCAATACGATCTCGGTTCCGATATCGTGATGATCTTCGATGAATGTACGCCTTATCCGGCGGACTGGGATTATGCCAAACGCTCGATGGAAATGTCGCTGCGCTGGGCAAAACGCAGTCGCGACCACTTCGATAAGCTGGGCAACAAAAATGCGCTGTTCGGTATTATTCAGGGCAGCGTTTACGAAGATTTACGTGATGTCTCGGTCAAAGGGCTGGTGGAGATCGGCTTTGATGGTTACGCTGTGGGCGGCCTGGCGGTGGGTGAACCGAAGGAAGATATGCACCGTATTCTGGAGCATGTTTGCCCGCAGATCCCGGAAGATAAGCCGCGCTATTTAATGGGCGTCGGCAAGCCGGAAGATCTGGTTGAAGGCGTACGTCGCGGTATCGATATGTTCGACTGCGTCATGCCGACGCGCAACGCGCGTAACGGTCACCTGTTTGTCACGGACGGCGTGGTTAAAATCCGCAACGCCAAACATAAAGATGATACATCGCCGCTGGATGCAGAATGTGATTGCTACACCTGTCGCAATTACAGCCGCGCCTACTTGCATCATCTTGATCGTTGTAACGAAATACTTGGCGCGCGTCTGAATACCATCCATAACCTGCGTTACTACCAGCGCCTGATGGCGGGTTTACGCAAGGCTATTGAAGAAGGTAAATTAGAGTGCTTCGTCAGTGAATTCTATACGCGGACGGGCAAAGCGGTTCCGCCATTAAACGCTTGATAATTAAACAATGAGGGAAAGTTGATGAGTTTTTTCATTTCTGACGCAGTGGCAGCAGCTGGCGCACCGTCGCAGGGAAGCCCCTACACGATGGTCGTGATGTTGGTGGTTTTTGGCCTGATTTTCTATTTTATGATCCTGCGTCCACAGCAGAAACGTGCGAAAGAGCATAAAAAGCTGATGGACTCCATCGGCAAAGGCGATGAGGTGCTGACTACCGGCGGTCTGGTAGGTCGTGTGACCAAAGTGGCTGACACCGGCTACATTGCTATCGCGCTGAACGATAACAATGAAGTGGTTATCAAACGTGATTTCGTGGCTGCCGTCCTGCCGAAAGGTACTATGAAGGCGCTGTAATTCTTTGTTTTCCCTAAGGGAACTGCCGTGTTAAACCGTTATCCTTTGTGGAAATACATTATGCTGATCGTGGTGCTTGCCGTCGGTCTGCTGTATGCACTTCCCAACCTGTATGGAGAGGATCCGGCTGTTCAGATCACTGGCGCGCGCGGAAGCGCCGCCAGTGAGCAAACGCTGGACCAGATCCAAAACGTATTAAAACAAGAACATATTCAAAGCAAATCTATTGCGCTGGAGCAGGGTGCGATTCTGGCGCGTTTCGCCAATACGGATGTGCAGCTGCGCGCCCGTGAAGCGCTGATGAAGACGCTGGGCGAGGATTATGTCGTGGCGCTGAACCTGGCGCCTGCCACGCCTAAATGGCTGGAAATGCTGGCGGCGCAGCCGATGAAGCTCGGGCTGGATCTGCGCGGCGGCGTACATTTCCTGATGGAAGTGGATATGGATACCGCGCTCGGTAAGCTGCAAGAGCAGAATACCGACAGCCTGCGCAGCGATCTGCGCGATAAAGGCATCGCTTATACCAACGTGCGCAAAATCGAAAACTACGGCGTGGAAATCCGTTTCCGCGATGCCGATGCGCGTGATAATGCCGTTAGCTATCTTTCTGGCCGTCATCGCGACCTGGTGATCGGCAGCCGTGGCGATAACCTGTTGCGGGCGGTGATGAGCGACGAGCGTCTGCGTGAAGCGCGCGAATATGCTGTTCAGCAGAACATCAATATCCTGCGTAACCGCGTTAACCAGCTGGGCGTGGCGGAACCGTTGGTGCAGCGTCAGGGTTCTGACCGCATCGTGGTTGAGCTGCCAGGCATTCAGGATACCGCGCGTGCGAAAGAGATTTTGGGCGCAACGGCGACGCTGGAATTCCGTCTGGTCAATACGGTGGTGGATGCCAGTGCCGCAGCGAAAGGCCGCGTGCCGGGCGATTCAGAAGTGAAGCAAACGCGTGAAGGCCAGCCGGTTGTGCTGTACAAACGTGTGATCCTCACCGGTGACCATATCACCGATTCCACCTCCAGCACCGATGAGTATAATCAGCCGCAGGTAAATATTTCGCTCGATAGCGCGGGCGGCAATATGATGTCGACCTTTACCAAAGACAATATTGGTAAACCGATGGCGACGCTGTTCGTTGAGTATAAAGACAGCGGTAAGAAAGATGCTAACGGCCGCTCCATCCTGGTGAAACAGGAAGAGGTAATCAACGTAGCGAACATTCAGTCGCGCCTGGGCAACAGTTTCCGCATTACCGGTATCAACAACCCGAACGAAGCGCGTCAGCTGTCGCTGCTGCTGCGTGCCGGTGCGTTGATTGCGCCGATTCAGATTGTTGAAGAGCGCACTATCGGTCCGACCATGGGTCAGCAGAACATTACTCAGGGTCTGGAAGCCTGCCTGTGGGGCCTGATCGCGTCGATTGTGTTTATGGTGGTTTACTATAAAAAATTCGGCGTTATCGCGACTACCGCGCTGGTCGCCAACCTGATCCTGATTGTCGGCATTATGTCGCTGCTGCCGGGTGCCACCTTAACCATGCCGGGGATCGCCGGTATCGTTCTGACGCTGGCGGTAGCGGTAGATGCAAACGTGCTGATAAACGAGCGTATCAAAGAAGAGCTGAAGAATGGGCGTACCATTCAGCAGGCGATTCATGAAGGCTATAAAGGCGCGTTCTCCAGTATCATTGATGCCAACGTTACCACGCTTATCACCGCGATTATTCTGTATGCGGTTGGCACCGGCTCGATTAAGGGCTTTGCCATCACCACCGCCATTGGCGTAGGAACTTCCATGTTCACCGCCATTGTAGGTACGCGTGCCATTGTTAACCTGTTGTATGGCGGCAAACGCATCAACAAGCTGTCTATCTGAGGAGTAGGTTGTGGCACAGGAATACAGTGTTGAACAATTAAACTACGGCCGTAAAGTCCATGACTTTATGCGCTGGGATAAGCTGGCCTTTACCCTTTCCGGGCTGCTGCTGATCGCGTCAGTGATTATCATGGGCGTGCGCGGGTTTAACTGGGGGCTCGATTTTACCGGCGGTACGGTAATCGAAATCACCCTGGAAAAACCGGCCGAGCTGGATACGCTGCGCGGTGCGCTGGAGAAGTCAGGCTTTGTTGAACCGCAGGTGCAAAATTTCGGCAGCAGTCGTGACGTGATGGTCCGTCTGTCGCCGAATGCCGGCAACGCGGGTCAGGAGTTGGGTAATAAGGTGGTCTCGGTGATTAACCAGGCTGCCGGGCAAAGCGCGACCGTTAAGCGTATTGAGTTTGTCGGCCCCAGCGTCGGCAGCGATTTGGCGCAGGCGGGCGGCATGGCGCTGCTGGTGGCGCTGATCGCTATCCTGATCTATGTGGGTTTCCGCTTTGAGTGGCGTCTGGCGCTCGGCGCGGTATTGGCGCTGGCGCATGACGTGATCATCACGCTCGGCATTCTGGCGCTGTTCCATATTGAGATCGATCTCACTATCGTCGCCTCGCTGATGTCGGTAATCGGCTACTCGCTGAACGACAGCATCGTAGTTTCCGACCGTATTCGTGAGAACTTCCGTAAGATCCGTCGCGGAACGCCTTATGAGATCGTTAACGTCTCGCTGACGCAGACGCTAAGCCGTACCATCATGACCTCAGCAACGACGCTGGTGGTGGTGCTGATGCTGTTTATTTTCGGCGGCGCGCTGCTGGAAGGCTTCTCGCTAACGATGCTGATCGGTGTTTCTATCGGTACGATTTCTTCTATCTACGTCGCTTCCGCGCTGGCGCTGAAGCTGGGTATGAAGCGTGAACATATGCTTCAGCAGAAAGTAGAGAAAGAGGGCGCTGACCAGCCTTCGATTCTGCCGTAAGGCAACGGTTGTCAGCTAAATAAAGGCCGCATCAGCGGCCTTTTTCATTTCTGCAGAACAGCGACATCATCGCCGTGACTCGGCTGAGCCAACGCTCAGTTCAACGGCTCAACGTCATGAACCCGAACAAATCCCAGCTGCTGGGGCGACAGGCCGCTCAGGCGCAGCGGAATCGGCTGCTCCGCTTTAGGCAGCAACGTATTACGCACCTCGATGGTTTGTGACAGCGCGCCGGCGCTAAGCGGTTTGCCGGTAACGCTATCCAGCTCGCCCCATTCAACTTGCATTCGCAGGTTTTGCAACGGACGGTCGTTCGCCGAGCGCAGCGTAAGCAGGGCGCGGGTGCCGCTGGCTTCAGGCTCGATGCGCGACAGGGTAAGCATCAGCGGCCCGGCCTGGCTTTTTAGCTCGGCGCGCGTATGCGCTGCGGGCAGCAGCCATGCGCCCTGGCTGGAATGACTGTTCAGCTGATTTTGCTGTTCCAGCGCGCTGGCCTGACGGGTCAGCTGATTGACCTGCTGATTAAGCTGATTGATTTCACCGTGCAGCGCCTGATTTTTTGCCGGGGAAGGGGCCGCGCAGCCGTTAAGCAGCGTTGCGGTCAGTAACGGCAGTAGAAAAAGACCCTTTTTCATTTTTCGCTCTCCTTTTAACGCCTTTACTTACAAGCTTAGGTGAAAGCGCACGGGAGGGCGAAAAAGCACGCGACGCGCACAGAAAAATGCGTTGCCAGCCCGCCGAGGCTTTGGTTGTCAGGGGCTTCGCGGTACACTAAGGTTTAATTTCGTGAAGAATCAGGATATGTCATGCATTGCCCATTCTGTTCCGCCGTGGATACCAAAGTGATTGATTCCCGTCTGGTTGGCGAAGGCACGTCCGTGCGCCGTCGTCGTCAATGCCTGGACTGCCATGAGCGTTTTACCACCTTTGAAGTGGCGGAACTGGTGATGCCACGCGTGATTAAAAGCAACGATGTCCGCGAGCCGTTTAATGAAGATAAGCTGCGCAGCGGCATGGTGAAAGCGCTGGAAAAACGGCCGGTCAGCTCGGATGCCGTTGAAAACGCCATTAGTCATATTAAAACTCAGCTGCGCGCCACCGGCGAGCGTGAAATCCCCAGCAAAATGATCGGCAACCTGGTTATGGATGAGCTGAAAAAGCTCGATAAAGTGGCCTATATCCGTTTCGCCTCCGTTTATCGCAGCTTTGAAGATATTCGTGAATTCGGCGAAGAGATCGCCCGTTTACAGGATTAAGCTATGCGCGATGAAGAGTATATGGCGCGTGCGCTTACGCTTGCGCGGCGCGGCCGTTTTACCACTACGCCCAACCCCAATGTCGGCTGTGTGATCGTCCGCGACGGCGTCATCGTCGGCGAAGGCTGGCATCAGCGCGCCGGCGAGCCGCATGCTGAAGTACATGCGTTACGGATGGCGGGCGATCGGGCGCAAGGCGCGACGGCGTACGTTACCTTAGAACCCTGCAGCCATTACGGTCGTACGCCCCCTTGCTGCGAGGCACTGATTGCCGCCGGCGTCAGCCGGGTGGTCGCCGCGATGCAGGACCCGAATCCAGAAGTTGCCGGACGCGGGCTTTACCGCCTGCAGCAGGCAGGCATCGCCGTCAGCCACGGGCTGATGATGGCGGAAGCTGAAGCGCTGAACCGCGGTTTTTTAAAGCGGATGCGCACCGGCTTTCCGTTCGTACAGTTAAAGCTGGGTGCGTCGTTGGATGGCCGCACGGCGATGGCCAGCGGCGAAAGCCAGTGGATAACCTCGCCCGAAGCACGCCACGATGTGCAGCGCCTGCGCGCGTTAAGCTCCGCCATCCTCAGCAGCAGCGCGACAGTGCTGGCTGACGATCCGGCGCTGACGGTGCGTTGGGATGAGCTGGGCGCCGCCACGCAGGCCTGCTATCCCCAGCAGAATTTACGTCAGCCGGTGCGGGTAATTATTGACAGCCAGAACCGCGTGACGCCGCAGCATCGGCTGTTGCATCAGCCGGGCGAAACCTGGCTGGCGCGCCTGCAGGCGGATGAGCAGCAGGTTTGGCCGCAGGCGGTGCGGCAGCTGCGAGTGCCGCCGCGCGATAACCGGCTCGATCTGGTCTCTTTAATGATGATGCTGGGGAAACAGCAGATCAATCAGGTGTGGGTCGAGGCGGGCGCGCAGCTGGCCGGCGCGCTGCTGGAAGCGGGCGTGGTGGATGAGCTAATTGTTTATATGGCGCCTAAACTGCTGGGCGATAGCGCCCGTGGGCTGTGCGCCTTACCTGGCCTGAGCCAGCTGCGTGATGCGCCGCGGTTTAGCTTCAGCGATGTGCGTCAGGTCGGCTCCGATTTACGCCTGACGCTCAGGCCAGTTTAACGCCCTGCGGAAAAGCGGAAGCAGAGTGCGAAAGAGTGTGGTAGAATCCGCCCCCCTGCGGGGCCAATAAGAACCCTGAAAGGAAAATTATGAAAATTATCGAAGCTGCTGTTGCTACGCCGGAAGCGAAAGTCGCGATTATCATTGCGCGTTTCAACAACTTCATCAACGACAGCCTGCTGGATGGTGCGATCGATGCGTTAAAGCGCATTGGTCAGGTGAAAGATGAAAACATCACCGTTATCTGGGTGCCGGGCGCCTATGAATTGCCTATGACGGCTCGCGCCGTTGCCAATGCCGGAAAACACGATGCGGTTATCGCTCTGGGCACCGTAATCCGTGGCGGCACCGCGCACTTCGAATATGTTGCCGGCGAGGCCAGTTCAGGTCTTGCCAGCGTCGCTATGAATAGCGAAATCCCGGTCGCCTTTGGCGTCCTGACCACTGAAAATATCGAGCAGGCTATTGAACGCGCTGGTACCAAAGCGGGCAATAAAGGTGCGGAAGCTGCACTGACCGCGCTCGAAATGATTAACGTATTGAAAGCCATTAAAGCCTGATTTTTGTAAGGGGATTTTTGTGAAACCTGCTGCTCGTCGCCGCGCCCGTGAGTGTGCTGTCCAGGCGCTTTATTCCTGGCAGTTGTCCAATAATGACATTGCTGATATTGAATATCAGTTTCTCGCGGAACAGGATGTCAAAGATGTTGATATCAACTATTTCCGCGAGCTGCTGGCTGGCGTTGCGACCAACAGCGCGTACCTTGACGGTTTGATGAAGCCTTACCTGTCGCGCCAGCTGGAAGAGCTGGGTCAGGTAGAAAAAGCCATTCTGCGCGTCTCTCTGTATGAACTGAGCAAGCGTAGCGATGTGCCTTATAAAGTGGCCATCAACGAAGGTATCGAGCTGGCGAAAGTGTTCGGCGCTGAAGACAGTCATAAATTTGTTAACGGCGTGCTGGATAAAGCCGCTCCGCAAATCCGCCCCAACAAAAAATAAGCAACCGAGGCCGGATTCTTTCCGGCCTTTTCTATTCAGGTTCAGCGGAATTTCATTATGTCATGTGGCGAATTTGAACTGATCGCGCGTTATTTTAACCGCGTGACAAGCTCACGTCGCGATGTGGAAAAGGGTATTGGCGACGACTGCGCGTTACTGAACGTGCCGGAAAAGCAGACCCTGGCCATCAGTACCGATACGCTGGTGGAAGGCATCCACTTTCTGCGCGATATTCATCCTGCCGATCTGGGCTACAAGGCGCTGGCGGTCAATTTGAGCGATCTCGCCGCAATGGGCGCCGATCCGGCCTGGCTAACGCTGGCGCTGACGCTGCCGGACGTTGATGAAGCCTGGCTGAAAGCGTTCAGCGACAGCCTGTTTGAACTGCTGGACTATTACGATATGCAGCTAATCGGCGGCGATACCACGCGTGGGCCGCGTAGCCTGACGCTGGGCATTCACGGTCTGGTGCCGGCCGGTCGCGCTTTGCGCCGTAGCGGCGCGCGTCCGGGCGACTGGATTTATGTTACCGGCACGCTGGGCGACAGCGCGGCGGGCCTGGCGCTGTTGCAGCATCGGGTGCGCATTACCGATCCTGGGGTGCACGAAGCGCTAATTAAGCGCCATCTGCGTCCGATGCCGCGCATTTTACAGGGCCAGGCGCTGCGTAACCTGGCCAGCGCGGCCATTGATATTTCTGATGGCCTGGTCTCTGATTTAGGCCATATCCTGAAGGCCAGCGAGTGCGGCGCGCGGGTAAATATCGATGCGCTGCCGCTATCCCCTGTGCTGCGCGATCACTTTGACGCGCAGCAGGCGCTGCGCTGGGCGCTAAGCGGCGGCGAAGATTACGAGCTCTGCTTTACCGTGCCTGAGATCAACCGGGGGGCGCTGGATGTGGCGTTGGGCCGCCTGGGCGTGCCTTATACCTGTATCGGTCAGCTGGCGCCGGAATCGGAGGGGCTGACACTGTTGCAGGATGGTCAGCCAACCACGCTTAACCTGAAGGGATTCGATCATTTTGACGCGCGATAAAGATCTGGCGAAAAGCCGTCTGCGCCTGAGTAACCCATGGCATCTGCTGGCGACCGGTTTCGGTAGCGGCCTGTTCCCGTGGGTGCCGGGCACCATGGGATCGCTGGCCTCGCTGCCGTTCTGGTGGCTGATGACCTTTCTGCCGCAGGATATCTATTCGCTACTGGTGATGTTTGGTATCTCTATTGGCGTTTACCTCTGCCACCGTACCGCGAAAGATATGGGCGTTCATGACCACGGCAGTATTGTCTGGGATGAATTTATCGGTATGTGGATTACCCTGATGGCGATCCCGACCAATAGCTGGCAATGGGTCGTGGCGGGATTTGTTATTTTCCGCGTGCTGGATATGTGGAAACCCTGGCCGATCCGCTGGTTCGATCGCAATGTGCACGGCGGAATGGGGATTATGGTCGATGATATTATCGCCGGGATTATCTCCGCCGCGCTGCTGTGGTTTATCGGCCAGCACTGGCCGTTGTAACCGGCGAACCGGGCGGCGAAACTCCTCTCGCCGCCCGACTGCTTACTGGAATCCGACCACCGGGTGCGGCTGATAGAGCGTTTCCAGTTCCGCCACCTCTTCTGGCGTCAGGTTAACCTCTACAGCCTTAACCAGGTCCGCCAGTTGTTCAGCGCGTGAAGAGCCAATAATCGGCGCGGTGACCGCTGGTTTCGTTAATTGCCACGCCAGCGCGATCTGCGCCCGGCTGACCCCTTTCTCCGCCGCCAGCGTCTCAACCCGCTGGGCTATTGCCGCGTCATTCTCTTCGTTACTGGCATACAGCGTTTTGCCGAACTCATCCGATGCCGACCGCGCGGTGCTTTCTCCCCAGGGGCGCGAAAGACGACCACGCGCCAGCGGGCTCCAGGTGAGAACGGCAACATTTTCCGCCAGGCACAGCGGATGCATTTCACGCTCTTCTTCGCGCTGGATTAAATTGTACTGGTCCTGCATGCTGACAAAGCGCGTCCAGCCGTGTAAATCCGCGGTATACAGCGCTTTTGCAAACTGCCATGCGTACATCGACGAGGCGCCGATATAGCGTGCCTTGCCCGCCTGTACCACATCGTGCAGCGCTTCCAGCGTCTCTTCCAGCGGCGTCTCATAATCCCAGCGGTGGATCTGCAGCAAATCGACATACTCCATGCCGAGGCGCGTCAGGCTGTCGTCAATGGATTGCATAATATTCTTGCGCGACAACCCACGCGGCAGATTACTCATCTGGTTATAGACCTTCGTGGCGACCACCACTTCATCACGACGCGCATAGTCGCGCAGCGCCCGCCCGACAATTTCTTCGCTGCTGCCGTCGGAATAACTGTTGGCGGTATCGAAAAAATTAATTCCCGACTCCAGCGCTTGTTTAATTAATGGACGACTGTTCTCTTCAGGCAAGGTCCAGGAATGCGTGCCGCGATCGGGCTCGCCAAATGTCATACAGCCGAGACAGAGGCGGGAAACCTGCAGATCGGTACTGCCCAGTTGAATCATTTTCATAAACACTCCTGCGATAAAGAAATAATTTAACAGCGGATGGTTTCAAGCGTAGCAGCTAAACGTCGCGCCAAAGCGCGTGATGAAAGTAGGGGAGAAGCAAGTTAAGCAGGACGAGGTTAAAAAGATGTAGCGCCGGTCTGCGATGTACGCGGACCGGCGCTCAGGAGCGTTACTGCGTCAGCCAGGCGGCAATCTGCTGCTGAATACCAGCCGCATTTAGCTGATAGTCGTGACGAATCTCATCCTGGGTGCCCTGCGGAATAAACTCATCCGGCAGGCCGATATTCAGTACCGGAAGTGCGACCCGCTTCGCCATCAGCAGCTCATTAACGCCGCTGCCTGCGCCGCCTTTGATCGCGCCTTCTTCCAGCGTCACCAGCGATTCATGGCTGGCCGCCAGCTCCAGCACCAACGCCTCATCCAGCGGTTTAACGAAACGCATATCCACCAGCGTGGCGTTCAGCGCCTCGGCTGCCGCCTGCGCTTCCGGCAGTAGGGTACCGAAGTTGAGGATGGCCAGCTGCTCGCCGCGGCGTTTGACCACGCCTTTGCCCAGCGGCAGCGCTGCCAGCGGCTGCATAGGCGCGCCGGTGCCGGTACCGCGCGGATAGCGCACGGCGCTGGGGCCAGCCTGATAGTGGTAGCCGGTATAGAGCATCTGACGGCATTCGTTCTCATCGCTGGGCGTCATAATTACCATGCCAGGGATAGTGCGCAGGAAAGCGAGATCAAACGCGCCCTGATGGGTTTGACCATCCGCGCCGACAATGCCGCCGCGATCGATAGCGAACAGCACCGGCAGCTGCTGGATCGCCACGTCATGAATCAACTGATCGTAAGCGCGCTGCAGGAAGGTGGAGTAGATCGCCACCACCGGCTTATAGCCGCCGATAGCCAGTCCCGCCGCAAAGGTCACCGCATGCTGCTCGGCAATCGCCACGTCAAAATATTGCCCCGGATACTGACGTGAAAAGCCCACCATACCAGAGCCTTCGCGCATCGCTGGTGTGATCGCCATCAGCTTATCGTCATCCGCCGCGGTCTCGCACAGCCAGTCGCCAAAAATCGTCGAATAGGTTGGTAAGCCGCCGGAACTTTTCGGCAGCGCGCCGCTGGCCGGATCGAATTTAGGCACGGCGTGCCAGGCGATGGGGTCGTTCTCCGCCGGCGCGTAGCCTTTGCCTTTTTTGGTCATGATATGCAGGAACTGCGGCCCTTTCAGATCGCGCATATTGCTGAGCGTATGCACCAGCGTCAGCACATCGTGGCCGTCCACCGGACCGATATAGTTAAAGCCCAGCTCTTCAAACAGCGTGCCCGGCACTACCATGCCTTTCAGATGCTCTTCGGTACGCTTAACCAGCTCTTTAATCGGCGGCAGGCCGGTCAGCACCTTTTTGCCGCCTTCACGCAGGCGCGCATAGGTTTTACCGGAGAGAATTTGCGCCAGACGATTATTCAGCGCGCCGACGTTCTCTGAAATCGACATTTCGTTATCGTTCAGAATCACCAGCAGGTCCGCTTTGATATCGCCCGCGTGGTTCATTGCTTCAAAGGCCATGCCGGCGGTAATTGCGCCGTCGCCGATAATACAGGCGGTGCGGCGGCCCTGGCCCTCTTTACCGGCGGCGACCGCCATTCCCAGACCGGCGCTGATCGAGGTTGAAGAGTGGCCGACGCTCAGCACGTCATATTCGCTCTCTGCCCGCCAGGGAAAAGGATGCAGACCATTTTTTTGGCGGATGGTGCCGATACGGTCGCGACGTCCGGTCAGAATTTTATGCGGGTAGGCCTGATGGCCGACGTCCCACACCAGATGATCGAACGGCGTGTTATAGACGTAGTGAAGCGCGACGGTCAGCTCAACCACCCCGAGGCCCGAAGCAAAATGGCCGCTGGAGCGACTAACGCTGTCCAGCAGGTACTGACGTAGCTCATCGCACAGTGCCGGTAACTTCTCTTTTGGCAGTTTACGCAGTTCTTGCACGGTATCGGCAAGCGCCAGCGTCGGGTATTTTGCAGTATCAAAACTCATCAGAGACTCATTGTGGAGGTTATTTATCGCGTTCGATTATGAAGCCTGCCAGCGCACGTAAGGCGGAAGTGTCCAGAGAAAGCGCGGCCAGATGATCCAGCGCGGCAAGCGCTTCCTGATAGAGGTCCTGCGCTTTCTGGCGGGCATCGTCCAGTCCCATCAGGGCCGGGTAGGTGCTTTTACCAAGATGCTGGTCGGCACCCTGTTGTTTTCCCGTTACCGCGGTATCGCCCACCACATCCAGGATGTCATCCTGAACCTGAAAGGCAAGGCCAATCGCGTTGGCATAGCGGTCAAGAAGCGGCAGAGCCGCGCGTCCACGCTCGCCTGCGCTCAACGCGCCAAGGCGGACGGCGGCGCGAATCAGCGCACCGGTTTTATGACGATGAATTTTTTCCAGCGCCGCTAAATCGATCTGTTGGCCTTCCGCCGCCAGATCCAACGCCTGACCGCCGCACATGCCGGCGACGCCGCTGGCTTGCGCCAGCTCGGAAATCATGGCGATACGGTCCTGCGGCAGTACGCCGCGCATCGGCGCATCGGCAAGAATGGAAAAGGCCAGCGTTTGCAGCGCATCGCCTGCCAGAATGGCGGTGTCTTCGCCAAATTTAATGTGACAGGTCGGCTGCCCGCGACGCAGGCTATCGTCATCCATGGCCGGAAGATCGTCATGAATCAGTGAATAGGCGTGGATGCATTCAACGGCGGCGGCGGGCGCGTCCAGGCTATCGGCATCGGCCTGCAACATATCGCCGACCACATACACCAAAAACGGACGCAGCCGTTTACCGCCTAATAATGCCCCATATTGCATGGCATTAACCAGAGGAGAACTCTGAAAGGGCAGGGGAGCGATAAAACGCGACAGCGCATGGTTTACCCGCTGATGATAGTGGGCGAGCAGTTCAGCAAAATCCATTATTCAGCATCCGGCGTAAAAGGCGTCAGGGCGGCATCTTTATCATCATTAAGCAGGATCTGAACGCGCTGTTCCGCCTGCTGCAGCGTTTTTTGCCCCACTTTCGCCAGCTGTACGCCGCGCTCAAACTCATTCAGCGCCTCTTCCAGCGGCAGATCGCCACTTTCCAGGCGGGTAACAATCTGTTCCAGCTGCTGCAGGGAAGTTTCAAAACTGATGGGCTGTTCGGCTTTTTTTGGCATAGTGATTATTGGCTCACAGGTTTTTTATCTATAGCAAGCGGACATGGTAGCCGACTCGAAATGATTAGCAAAATAATGATAGAACATGACGGTAAAACAGGCAGCTCAAAGACAAAAGTGATATACTGCCGCGCCTCGGAAGCAAAGGACACGGGTGACTTTGCAATTCATTGATTTTATCAGTTAAGTGCCGCTGTTTTTAGCACTTAATTCTCTCAGAGCTGTGCTGCCATGAAGTTTATCATTAAATTATTTCCTGAAATCACCATCAAGAGTCAGTCGGTGCGCTTGCGCTTTATCAAAATCCTTACGGGCAACATTCGTAACATACTGAAGGATCTTGATGAAACTCTGGCAGTGGTGCGTCACTGGGATCATATCGAAGTGCGCTCTAAAAACGAGAGCCTGCGTGAAACTTATATTGATGAGCTAACGCGTATCCCGGGTATTCATCACGTACTGGCGGTTGAGGATCGCACCTGGACCGATATGCACGATATTTTCGAGCAGACGCTGGCCGTTAACCGCGAGCGCCTGGAGGGAAAAACCTTCTGCGTACGCGTTAAGCGCCGTGGTCAGCATCCGTTTAGCTCGCAGGACGTAGAGCGCTACGTCGGCGGCGGGCTGAACCAGCATATCGCCAGCGCGCAGGTAAAGCTTTCGCATCCGCAGGTTACGGTCAATCTGGAGATTGAGAACGAGCGCCTGATTCTGGTTACCGGCCGCTATGAAGGGCTGGGCGGTTTCCCTATCGGTACGCAAGAAGATGTGCTGTCGCTGATTTCCGGCGGCTTCGACTCTGGCGTGTCCAGCTATATGCTGCTGCGTCGCGGCTGCCGCGTGCATTACTGCTTCTTTAACCTTGGTGGCGCGGCGCATGAAATCGGCGTGCGTCAGGTCGCGCACTATTTGTGGCATCGTTTCGGCCGCTCGCATCGCGTGCGTTTTGTCGCGATCAATTTCGAGCCGGTGGTGGCAGAGATTCTGGAAAAAGTGGACGATGGCCAGATGGGCGTGGTGCTGAAGCGCATGATGGTGCGTGCGGCTTCGCAAATTGCCGAACGTTATGGCGTGCAGGCGTTGGTGACCGGCGAGGCGCTGGGTCAGGTATCCAGCCAGACGCTAACCAACCTGCGCCTGATTGACAATGCTTCCGATACGTTGATTCTGCGCCCGCTGATTTCGCATGATAAAGAGCACATCATCAATATTGCGCGCCAGATCGGCACGGAAGATTTTGCCCGTACCATGCCGGAATATTGCGGCGTGATCTCAAAAAGTCCGACGGTCAAAGCGGTGAAGAGCAAGATCGAGGCGGAAGAAGAACATTTCGATTTCAGCGTGCTGGATCGTGCGGTGCAGGAAGCGACTAACGTTGATATTCGCACTATCGCGGAGCAGTCGGAAGAAGAGGTGGTGGAGGTTGAAACCGTCGCTGCTGTTTCTGAGAACGAAGCGCTGCTGGATATTCGCTCGCTGGATGAGCAGGAGTCTAAGCCGCTGAATGTGGACGGGGCTGAGGTGAAATCGCTGCCGTTTTTCAAACTGGCCACGCAGTTTGGCGACCTCGACCAGAGCAAAACCTGGCTTCTGTATTGCGATCGCGGCGTGATGAGCCGTTTGCAGGCGCTTTATCTATATGAGCAGGGCTTTAAAAACGTGAAGGTGTATCGCCCTTAATCACGTCAGCAGGCCAGCCGCCCGGCTGGCCTGTTAACCCTTAAAACGGGTCACGGTAATCGTAAATGCCCGCGGCCATCACCAGCTGTTCTCCCACTTCTCGCGCTTTCTCTTTTCCTGCCAGCAGATCGATTAGCTTCAGGGCGAAATCTATCGCTGTGCCCGGCGCCTGGCTGGTCAGTAAGTTTACCCGCGGATCCCAAACCACGCGCTTTTCTACCCATTTTTCTGCCGGAATGGTCTCTTTGAGGCCGGGGAAACCGGTCATATTGCCCAGCGGAAAGAGATCGTGCGGCACCAGCACCGTGCCGGCCGCCGCGCAAATGGCGGCAACGATACGTCCGGAAAGATGAAACTGCCGCACCGTTTCTACCAGCAGCGGGCTGTCGCGGAAGGCTTCCGCACCTTTCAGGCCGCCCGGTAGAACGATTGCTGCAAAGTCATTGTCCGCCACCTCGACCAGCGTTGCATCCGCCAGCAATCGGACGCCGCGCGAACAGACAATTTCGCGGTTGCCGTCGCCGTTAACGCTGGCGGTGGTGGCGTTAATACCGCCGCGTACCAGCAGATCGATAGTGGTTACGGCTTCGGTTTCTTCAGTGCCATGTGCCAGGCAGACCAGCACCGATACGTTCGCGTTCATAATCTTGTTCCTTACGCTTAATCAGTTCATACAGCCGGGCATTCTCCGGCACGGCGATCCCCTGCGCGCGCGCGCGCTTCAGCAGATAGCCGGTAATATATTCAATCTCGGTGCGGCGTTGGGAGCGGATGTCCTGCAGCATCGACGAGACATTTAAGGCGGTGCTGGCGATAACGGCATAGATATATTCCCGCAGCTGGTCTGCGCTGGTATGCAGGCCTTCCCGCGTCATTACCGCCGCTACCTCTTCGCACAGCAGGGCGATCTGTTCCGGCCAGGCGATCAGTTCGCCGTTTAAGCAGTCATGGATCGCGCTGAGGGGATTGATAACACAGTTAACCGCCAGTTTTTGCCAGCAGGCGGCGGAGACATCATTATGCCAGGCGACATCCGGCAGCGCCTGATGCAGCATCTCCGCCAGCTCGCTTAACGCCGCGCTGTCGGCGGAACCGGGTCCAATATGGGTGGTGCCGCCGGCGACGTGCAGAATAACCGTGCCGTCATGTTTCGCCGCATGGGTGGTGACGCCGCGCAATAATGGCTGCGTTAAGCTTTTCAGCTCCTCCAGCGTGCCCATGCCGTTATGCAACAGTAAAACCGGACAGTCAGGCGGCAACAGGCTTTGCAGGTTTTTTACCGCGCCGGACACCTGCCAGGCTTTCACCGTGACCAACAGAAGGTCGCACTGACTAAGAAACAGCGGATCGTTAGCGATAAAGGTTTTATTCACCACCGAACCATCGGTATCGATCACATTCACTGAACACCAGGGCTGGGGAACGCGTAGCCAGCCCTGTACTTCATGTCCCTGCCGATTGAGCGCCGCCAGCCAGAGCTGGCCGAGCGCGCCGCAGCCGAGTACTGTAATTTTCATGCGTCCTCCCGCAGGCGGGTTTTCAGAGCCTTACCGGCGAGTTAATTGAGTATAGCTATGCCGAAGGGCTATTTTCCTTGCCATGCACAAGCAGGTATTATGCCTGTCACTTTCGAATCTGGAGAAAAAATTATGCCATCTTTCGATATCGTTTCAGAAATCGACATGCAGGAAGTACGAAACGCTGTAGAAAACGCCAACCGGGAGCTGTCCACCCGCTTCGATTTTCGTAACGTCAGCGCCAGCATTGAGCTGAATGAAAAAGCACAGACGATTAAAGTAACCACCGAGTCCGATTTTCAGGTAAAGCAACTGGTGGATATCCTGCGGGAAAAGCTGCTGAAGCGCGGGATTGAAGGCGCGGCGCTGGAAGTGCCGGAGCAGATAGAACATAGCGGAAAAAGCTGGAGCCTGGATGCCAAACTGAAACAGGGCATCGAGACCGATATGGCGAAGAAGATCGTTAAGCTTATCAAAGACAGCAAGATTAAGGTGCAGGCGCAGATTCAGGGCGAAGAGGTGCGCGTTAACGGTAAGTCACGCGACGATCTGCAAAGCGCGATTGCGCTGGTGCGTGGTGGCAATCTGGGACAGCCGTTCCAGTTTAAAAACTTTCGCGATTAATTAAGTGTGAGAGCGCCGTCCATGGCGCGGGACGCTTTACTCTTCTGCCCGGCCTTCCTGCGCCTTAGACCGCAGTGCTGGTATCAGGCCGCGTTGATAGTGCAGGGCCGCGCCATGCGGCCCTTATTATATCGATACTTCCGACGGGGAAGGGCAACGCGTCAGGCGCTGGCGATCAGCGCTTCCAGCTCAACCCGGCTGGTCACCTTGCTGTCAATTTTAATATAGGCGCTGCGCTCTTCCGGCACGATAAACACCGAAGAAACCCCGCGCTGCGCTTTAAGCTTCTGCTCAAGGCGCGGATCGTTCAGCGCATTCTCACTCAGCACGATACGCAGGCTGCTGACATAGGGCGGTTCCTGCATGGTGCTGCTGAGCAGCAGCCACAGCGTAGCCACCACCGCGCCCAGTAGAAATACCGTTTGCGCGTCAAACTGATCAAACACCCAGCCGCCCATGCTGCCGCCTATCGCCACGCCCAAAAACTGGCTGGTGGAGTAGATACCCATCGCGGTGCCTTTATAACCGGCCGGCGATTCTTTGCTGATTAACGAAGGCAAAATGGCCTCCATCAAATTAAAGGCGAGGAAAAACAACTGCACGCCAATTACCAGCGTCCAGAAATGATTTCCGGCGCCCCAGAGCACAATCTCAGCAATCAGTATCAAGGCGACGCAGCAGATAAATACCCGCTTCATACGGCGTTTAACTTCGGCATAAATAATAAAGGGCACCACGCCAACAAACGCCACCAGCATGGTAATCAGGTAAACCTTCCAGTGCTGCTCCGCCGGGAAACCCGCCTGTTCAAACTGGCCGGGCAGAGCAACGAAACTCGACATCAGCAGGATATGCAGGCAGAGAATGCCGATATTCAACTTCAACAGGCGCGGCTGCATCAGCACTTCGCGAATACTACCTTTAACCATCCCCGATTCGCGATTCAAAACATGATGCGGCGCGTTAGGCACTACCAGCAGCGTTATCACAATACCGCAGCTGGCCAGAATAGCGATCATCCAGAACAGCGCATGCAGGCCAAGGGCATGGGTAATAATCGGGCCCAACACCATCGCAATGGCAAACGTTACGCCAAAGCTGATGCCAATAAACGCCATCGCTTTAGTACGGTTCTGTTCACGCGTCAGGTCAGAGAGCAGCGCCATCACCGCGGCGGCGATAGCGCCGGAGCCTTGCAGGGCGCGGCCAAGGATCACGCCCCAAATAGAGGTCGTGCTGGCGGCGATAACGCTGCCGAGCACAAACACCAGCAGACCGCCGACGATTAACGGTTTACGACCAATACGATCGGAAAGCAGGCCAAACGGTATCTGGAAAATCGCCTGAGCCAGGCCATAAATACCGATTGCCAGGCCAATAAGCGCTTCGCTTGCACCCTGTAAAGCCATGCCGTATGTGGTCAGCACGGGCAACACCATAAACATGCCCAACATACGTAAAGAGAAGACGGTGCCTAAACCCCAGGTCGCGCGCAGTTCAACCGGTGTCATTTTGTTATCGTTCATTGCAACCTCAGTATTATTACTGACACTATTTTAAGGAGCAGGGCAGGGCGGGTAAAACGGAAGTGTTTAAGCAGTCGTAACAAAAAGAAAGGGCGCAATAAGCGCCCTTAGTGATGTAGCTTACGATTAGCGTACGTAAGTCAGCAGATTTTGAGACGCCGGCGCCATAAAGTCGACCGACATCATCACGCTTAACGCCGTGATAGCCACGATAGAGAACACAAACAGTTTACGTGCCCAAACGCGATCGTTTGAGGTTTTGTAGCCTGAAAGCGCCATACCCAGCCACCAGACGCTTACTGCCGCCGCAACCACCAGATATTTGTAGCCAGCGTAGCCGCCCAGCGTCAGCATCAGTGTGGCAATCATAAACGCCAGAATGTAGAGCGTAATATGATTTTTCGCCACGGAGATGCCTTTCACTACCGGCAGAACCGGAATGTTCGCTGCCTGATAATCTTTAAAGCGGAAGATAGCAATCGCATAGGAATGCGGCATCTGCCACAGGCTAAAGATCGCCAGCAGGATCAGCGCGCCAGCATCAAACTCGTTAGTCACTGCGCAGTAGCCGATGACCGGCGGCGCAGCGCCGGACAGACTACCAATCAGCGTACCGTAGACTGATTTACGCTTCATATAGAGGCTGTAAATGCCGACGTATACCACGAAGCCCATAACCGCCAGCCACATGGCCAGCGGGTTTGCTCCGAAATACAGCAACGCAAAGCCAGCAATACCTAATGCGGTTGCATAAACCAGGGTTACTTTCGGAGAGATGAGGCCTTTTACCAGCACTCGATTCTTGGTTCTCTCCATTTTTCTGTCGATGTCGCGGTCGATAAAGTTGTTATAAACACAACCTGATGCGACCACCAGTGAAACACCAACGAGGGCGGTGAGAAACAGGGTGTAATCAATGCTGCCTTTTGACGCCAGCAGAAAACCCCCGATAACAGAAATTAAATTCCCGAAAATAATTCCTGGTTTTGTTACTTGCAGGTATTGCTTAATCATCACGTACGACTCTTTAGTGGGACATCATCATGTTGTAGTTGAGGTTCCACATGATCCACAGCGAGCCGACGACGACAATCAGGATAATGATGGCGGCAAAGACAATCGCCACCATATTCCAGCCGCCTTCAGATTTGGTATCAAGGTGCAGGAAGAAGCCCAGGTGAACCAGCACCTGAACTACCGCACACACCAGAACCACGCTGAGAATGGTGCCATGCGAAGCGCCGCCATCCATTACCATCCAGAACGGGATACCCGTCAGGATGACAGAGAGGATGAAGCCGATCATGTAAGACTTCACGGTACTGTGAGGAGTGACGCCATGTTGGTTAGCAGAATGACTCATTACATGACCCCCATCAGGTAGACAACGGTAAATACGCAGATCCAAACCACATCCAGGAAGTGCCAGAACAGGCTCAGGCACATAACGCGGGTGCGGTTGGTCTCGGTCAGGCCGTTTTTCGCCAGCTGGAACATCAGTACCAGCATCCAGATCAGACCGGAGGTGACGTGCAGACCGTGGGTACCTACCAGCGTAAAGAAGCCGGACAGGAAGCCGCTGCGATCCGGACCAAAGCCTTCCGCGATCAGATGATGGAACTCATAGATTTCCATCGCGATAAAGCCGAGACCGAACAGGAAGGTCAGCGCCAGCCAGCGGTTAACCGCGCCTTTGCTGCCGTTGTTCATGCCGATAACGGCCATACCGTAAGTAATGGAGCTCAACAGCAGCAGCGCGGTTTCGGCCAGTACAAACGGCAGTTCGAAGATATCTTTACCTGCCGGGCCACCGGCAGTGTTGTTGACCATAACCGCATAGGTCGCAAACAGCGTTGCGAAGATAATGCAGTCACTCATCAGGTAGATCCAGAAGCCAAAGATTTTATTGGCTCCCGCATCGTGATGCCCATGCTCCGCATGGGCTTCGTGCTGTTTAGACAGTGTTTGTGCCATTATTTCAGACCTGCTTTGCTGATGTCTTTGAAGTGCTGATTTTCAATTTCTTCGATCTCTTTGACCGGAACATAGTAATCAACGTCTTCGTCGAAGCTTTTAACGATCCAGCTCACAATCATCGCCACGAAGGACAGACCCAGCAACCACCAGATGTGCCAGATGGCAGCGAAACCAAAGACCGTAGCGAACAGGGCGATAACCAGGCCCGCGCCGCTGTTTTTCGGCATGTGGATCTCTTCGTAATGAGCAGGTTGCTTATACGCTTCGCCTTTTTCTTTCATTTCCCAGAAGGCATCACGCTCATTGATGTGCGGAACCACTGCGAAGTTATAGAACGGCGGCGGAGAAGAAGTAGACCACTCCAGCGTACGGCCACCCCACGGGTCACCGGTCAGATCGCGGTTCAGATGACGGTCGCGTACAGACACCCAGAACATGATCAGCTGGCTCAGAATACCCAGCGCGATCAGGCCCACACCGATAGCGGCAACCACCAGCAGCGGGTGGAACTGCGGATCGATATCCTGGCTCAGACGACGAGTCATCCCCATGAAGCCCAGCGCGTACAGCGGCATAAAGGCAACAAAGAAGCCGATAATCCAGAACCAGAAGGCGCGTTTACCCCAGGTTTCGTTCAGGGTGAAACCAAATGCTTTCGGGAACCAGTAGGTCACACCGGCCATACAACCGAATACCACGCCACCGATAATAACGTTATGGAAGTGCGCGATCAGGAACAGACTGTTGTGCAGCACGAAGTCAGCACCCGGAACCGCCAGCAGAACACCGGTCATACCACCTACAGAGAAGGTGACCAGGAAGCCTACGGTCCACAGCATGGCAGAGTGCATCTGAATGCGGCCCTGGTACATGGTGAACAGCCAGTTAAAGATCTTAACGCCGGTCGGGATGGCGATAATCATCGTCATAATGCCGAAGAAGGCGTTAACGTTCGCACCCGCACCCATGGTGAAGAAGTGGTGCAGCCAAACGATAAAGGAGAGGACGGTAATAACCACGGTTGCCCACACCAGAGAGGTGTAGCCAAACAGGCGTTTTTTCGAGAACGTCGCAACAACTTCTGAGAACACACCGAAGACCGGCAGAACCAGAATGTATACTTCCGGATGGCCCCATACCCAGATCAGGTTGACATACATCATCATGTTGCCACCCATATCATTGGTAAAGAAATGGAAGCCCAGATAACGGTCAAGGGTCAGCAGCGCCAGCGTGACGGTCAGTACCGGGAACGAAGCGATGATCAGCACGTTAGTACACAGCGATGCCCAAGTGAATACCGGCATTTTGAACATGGTCATGCCCGGCGCACGCATTTTCAGGATAGTAACGAAGAAGTTAATACCCGTTAATGTCGTACCGATACCGGAAAGCTGCAGACTCCAGATCCAGTAATCTACCCCAACGCCTGGACTGTATTCAGCGCCTGACAGCGGCGGATAGGCCAGCCAACCGGTCTGAGCAAACTCACCAACGCCCAGAGAAAGGTTAACCAGGATCACACCAACGGCAGTGAACCAGAAACTCAGGTTATTAAGGAAAGGGAACGCCACGTCGCGCGCGCCGATCTGCAGAGGAACAGCAATGTTCATCAGACCCACAACGAACGGCATCGCTACGAAGAAGATCATGATAACGCCGTGGGCGGTAAAGATCTGATCGTAGTGGTGAGGCGGCAGGAAACCTGCTTCCCCGGCTGAGGCCAACATCTGCTGGCCGCGCATCATGATGGCGTCGGCAAAGCCACGAATTAACATGACGAATGCCAGGATCACATACATGATACCCAGTTTTTTGTGGTCGACTGAGGTCAGCCATTCCGTCCACAAATATTTCCACTTACCGAAGTAAGTCAGCGCAGCAGCAAGGGCCAGACCACCAAGAATGATGGCGGCCACCGTAATCATGATAATTGGCTCATGATACGGCACTGCATCCAGTGTTAATTTTCCGAACATCGTATTATTCCTCGGCTCCCGCGTGAGAGGCTTCACTCATGTCCATGCCTTCATGACCTGACATGTCCATCTTCCCGTGGTTCATCTTGAATTTTTCAATAACCTGCTTGAACAATTCAGGATTCGCACTGGAGAAGTACTCAACCGGATGATTTTCGCTTGGCGCAGCCAGTTTCTCGAACTCATCCATAGTGGTTAAGGTATTCGGTGCCTGTTTCGCTTTAGCTACCCATTGCTCGAAGCCAGCCTGATCGGGAGTAGCGATAGCGTTAAACTTCATTCCTGAGAAACCACGGCCGCTAAAGTTAGACGAGATACCTTTAAAGGTGCCCGGCTCGTTAGCAATCAGGTGCAGTTTAGTCTGCATCCCCGCCATCGCATAGATCTGGCTGCCGAGGGTCGGAATGAAGAAGGAGTTCATTACGGAGTTTGAGGTGATTTTGAAGCTCACCGGGGTATTCGCCGGGAACGCAATCTCATTAACCGTTGCAATACCCTGTTCTGGATAGATGAACAACCATTTCCAGTCCAGTGCGATAACATCGATCTCAACCGGTTTCACATCAGAAGCCAGCGGTTTGCCAGGTTCCAGCGCGTGGGTTGATTTCCAGGTCAGCACGCCAAGGAAGAGAATGATCAGGATCGGAACGGTCCAGACCACCGCTTCCACTTTATTAGAGTGGGACCAGTTAGGGCTATATTTTGCATTAGTGTTGGACGCACGATATTTCCATGCGAACACCACGGCCATCAGAATTGCAGGTATAACAACGATCAACATCAAGCCAAAGGCTGTCAGTATCAGCGAACGTTGCTCCATTGCAACCTGTCCTTTGGGATCTAACAACGCACTATCACAGCCACTTAACAATAAAGTGCCTGCAATTAATGACAAAATCCCCAAACTTTTATTGTATTTCCTGAGTCTCATTTAACGACCTCAATGACAAGGGCTCTATTGTCGTTTAAGTGTGGCGGCATTTTACGGGAAGGTTTATGCAGTGTAAACCAGCTTAAGAACGTGTCAGAAGGGTGTTGACACCTTTTGCCAAGGGTGTCACATCTGTTGCAGAAGGTGACAGAATATTAATGGAGACAGGTGGTTGAGTTAATATAACGAAAAAGGATGTCTCAAATGAGTTATAGGAAGGGTTGATTCTAAACAACGTAATCGAGCCTCAATAGTTTAACAAATTTGCATCATTTGCGTGATAATTATTAAACATTAATAATTACGCACCGTTTTTTAATATTAGACGCTGCTTGTTAAACCGTACGGATAATTTTTTTGCGAAATTTTCAGGACAAAAATTTAACAGCACTGGCTGTTTTACTGTCCGGGCGGAAACTATTTTTACCGCCCGGCTTAATTAAGCGGATAACGTTTTGCGCTGCGCCAGGTAGTCCAGCAGCGTGCCGGTAAATATACCGACCAACATCAGTAAACAGCCGAGGTTAAATAAAGGAAGCAATGATGGCAATCTTAACAGCCCGACGGCTTCAAGCGACAGCGCCAACAGCCAAAGCGCCAGCAGCGCGCCGCCGGTGGCCAACAGGCGCAGCGCCCAGCGATAGCCGGCTGGCCAGAACTGCCGCGGGTTAAACGGCTGGCTCTCCTGCGATTGCAGTAGACTCTGTTTGCTGGCCGCCAATAGCAGCAGGCCGGGCAGGGCGGCAAGCACTGAAAAAGCGTAAAAGGTTGGCCATCCCCACAGCTCCACCAGCCAGCCCGCCGCCGGACCGACATACACCCGACCAACAGCAGAGAGCGCCGACAGCAAAGCGAACTGCGTCGCAGAGAACGAGCGATTGCACAGGCTCATCAGCAGCGCGACGAAGGCGGCGGTGCCCATCCCGCCACACAAATTTTCCACAAACACCGCGCCGGCCATACTCCATATATGCGGCGGCGTAACGGAAAGCAGCCAGTAAGCAAGATTGGAACAGGCCTGGAGTACGCCGAACAGCATCAGGGCGCGATACAGACTCAGCCGCTGCATCAATACCCCGCCATAGAGTGCGCCGATAATGGTCGCCAGCAGGCCGAGCGATTTATTCACCAGCCCGACGTCGCCGGCGGAAAAGCCGACGCCGCGAATAAGGAAAGAGGTAGTCAGGCTGGCGGCAAAAGCATCTCCCAACTTATAAAGTACAATCAGCGACAGCATAAGCCAGGCGTTGTTGCGGTTAAAGAAATCACGCAGCGGCGCCATGACCGCTTCCTCCAGCGTATGCGGCCGGGTGGTGACATCGATCGGTTCCCGCGCCAGCAGGGTGGCGATCAGTCCGGGCAGCATCATCAGCGCCATCAGCCACCAGGTCGCCTGCCAGCCTAAATAGCGATCCGCCAGCCACAGCGCCAGCCCGCCGGAGACCAGCATCGCCAGGCGGTAGCCCAGAACGGTAATCGCCGCGCCGCTGCCGCGCTCCTCGGGCGGTAAAATATCGGTTTTCCACGCGTCAAAGACGATATCCTGCGAGGCAGAACAGAAGGCGACCAGCACCGCCAGCGCGGCCAGCAAGGTTAAATGACGCGATGGCTCCATACAGCCCATCAGCACGATGCCGCCGATCAGCAGCAGCTGGGTGATCAATAGCCAGCCGCGACGCCGACCGAGAAAAGGTGGCGTAAAGCGATCCATCAGCGGAGACCAGAGAAACTTAAAAACATAGGCTTGTCCAACCAGCGAAAAAAAGCCGATGGTTTTAAGATCCATGCCTTCTACCGTCATCCACGCCTGTAGCGTGCCGGAAGTGAGGGCAAGAGGGAGACCGGAAGCGAAACCCAGCAGCAGCAGGATGGCCGCATTACGCTGGGTAAACATACGCAGAAATTGATTATCCATAATGACTCTTTTCCTGTCGGCAGGCCCGGCATCCCGCCGGGCTGCCAAAAATCATTAACGCGCGTTTTGCTTGATAAAGCTGCTCACACTGGTGTCCTGCGCCATATCGGAAATGACATCGCTCAGGGTGGAGTTAACGGCCTTGGTGATTTTCTCATTGGTGGCGTTAAACGCGCCTTCTACGCTGTAGGTCTGGCGATAGTTTTTCACCTGCTTATTGCCGTTCTTCGCGCTGGCAATAATAGAAATGTCCGCTTTAGTGGTGATGCTGTAACGCAGATTGCCCTGGGTTACGTCGGCATACAGGTTGTTTACCACGATTTGCAAATCGACCGCGCCGTTAGGACCGACCATATAACCGCGTGCGGTCATCTGTTTCTCCAGCACTTCCTGCAGCAGGAAACGCAGATCGCGGCTTGGCGTCAGGGTAACCAGCTGCGCATCGCGGGTCACTTTGGCCAGCGCCTGATCGGCACGCTGATCGGCGCCGTTAATGCTGACCGTTACGCCCATCAGGCTTGGGTCCTGCTGCGGCAACTGGATAGCGGGTTGTACATCGATCGTATTGCTGTTGTTTGCACAGCCAGCCAGGATAAAGGCAGCCAGCAGAGGGAAGAAAAGTTTTTTTAACATGCTTATTTTCTCGTAAGTCTGAATGATATTGCTGACAAAACAGCAGGCATCATATCATTGCGTTTCGGTGAAGAAAGCCCCGGCGGCGTGTAAATTCATCACTCCGCCTGTTTTTTCAACGCGGCGGAAGACAATTTACTGTGAGCGGTAGCGCAATCGCGTACGCTGCCAGTAACAAGCGGTACAGTTTTTTTCACATTACCCGCGGAAACGGGTGAAAACCGACTAATATTTAAAGGGATGGGGCGTAGCTCTCTGCCGTAGAGGAGTGGATGTCATGATTCGCGAACAAATAGAAGAAAAGTTAAGAACCGCCTTTCAACCGGCCCACCTGGAAGTTCATGATGAGAGTTATCGTCATAATGTCCCTGCGGGATCGGAGAGCCACTTCAAAGTGGTGATTGTTAGCGACAGTTTCACCGACCAGCGCTTTTTAATGCGCCATCGTGCTATTTATAGCACTCTGAGCGAAGAGCTGGCCGGCAGCGTGCACGCGCTGGCGTTGCATACCTATACGCTGAAGGAGTGGGAAGGATTACAGGATACGGTGCTTTCCTCACCTAACTGTCGCGGGGCAGGGATGTTAGCCTGAACCAACGTGAAGAATTAACCCAAACGGCCTGCGGGCCGTTTTCTTTTGTCTGAATTTTGCGCGCCGCCCGGCGTTGAATACCCCGTTTTTCGCTTATTTTCCACTAAACTGCGAACCGGTGCCCGGTTTGCGTTCTCGACGCGGTAAAACGATGCCGCTATAATGCTGCGTCTATTTTTCCGGAATTGCTTCGGGACGCTTCTGGTAACAGGGAATGGGTTCTTCATCAGAGGCCGTCCCGGTTGTTGGGTAGCGCGAACCTGGTTCTGCGCTATCTGAAGTTGACCGAGCTCGTGATTTTTTGAGGTAACAAGATGCAAGTTTCAGTAGAAACCACTCAGGGCCTGGGCCGTCGCGTTACGATTACTGTCGCTGCTGACAGCATCGAGAACGCTGTGAAAAAAGAGCTGGTCGATGTAGCGAAGAAAGTACGTATCGACGGTTTCCGTAAAGGTAAAGTGCCGATGAGCGTAGTGGCACAGCGTTACGGCGCTTCTGTTCGTCAGGATGTGCTGGGCGATCTGATGCAGCGCGGCTTTGTTGATGCCATCATCAAAGAGAAAATCAATCCGGCCGGCGCGCCGAACTACGTACCGGGCGAATACAAACAGGGTGAAGATTTCACTTACTCTGTAGAATTTGAAGTTTATCCGGAAGTTGAGCTGAAAGGTCTGGACGCGATCGAAGTTGAAAAACCGATTGTTGAAGTGACTGATGAAGACGTTGACGCCATGCTGGATACCCTGCGTAAACAGCAGGCGAACTGGAAAGAGAAAGAAGGCGAAGCGGCGGCAGAAGATCGCGTTACCGTTGATTTCACCGGTTCCGTAGACGGCGAAGAGTTTGAAGGCGGTAAAGCCACTGACTTCGTATTGGCGATGGGCCAGGGCCGTATGATCCCGGGCTTCGAAGAGGGCGTTGTCGGCCATAAAGCGGGCGACGAATTCACTATCGATGTGAAATTCCCGGAAGATTACCACGCGGAAAACCTGAAAGGGAAAGACGCGAAGTTCGCTATCGTGCTGAAGAAAGTTGAAGAGCGCGAGCTGCCGGAACTGACCGAAGAATTCATCACGCGTTTCGGCGTGGAAGATGGTTCTGTTGCCGGTCTGCGTGCGGAAGTGCGTAAAAACATGGAGCGCGAGCTGAAAGGCGCCGTGCGTAATCGTGTGAAAACGCAGGCGATCGACGGTTTGGTTAAAGCCAATGAGATCGACGTGCCGGCTGCCCTGATTGACAGCGAGATCGACGTACTGCGTCGTCAGGCTGCTCAGCGTTTTGGCGGCAACGAGAAACAGGCTCTGGAGCTGCCGCGCGAACTGTTCGAAGAGCAGGCTAAGCGTCGCGTTGTGGTCGGTCTGCTGCTGGGCGAAGTGATTCGTACCAACGATCTGAAAGCGGATGAAGATCGCGTGAAGACGCTGATCGAAGAGATGGCTTCCGCCTACGAAGATCCGCAGGAAGTGATCGAGTTCTACAGCAAAAATAATGAGCTGATGAACAATATGCGCAACGTCGCTCTGGAAGAGCAGGCGGTTGAAGCGGTACTGGAAAAAGCGAAAGTGACTGAGAAAGCCACTAAGTTCCAGGACCTGATGAATCAGACCTCAATGGCTTGATTTTTCACGCGTTAGATAGTGAAAGCCCGCTGCCGCAAGGAGCGGGCTTTTTATTTATCTCTTTCAGAAAACGCTTTTTGTGTCCCTTTTTGGCTAATTAAGCGTCAGGTTATTCGGTATGATGCTATTCCGGGTTAGCGATTGAAGAAAACGTTGTTATGCTTGAAACAACGGGCGCATGCCCCCAAATAGTTTTCCGAATATCGTGAAAAGTGAAAAGCTGGCTGATTGACCGTCCGGATAGCGTCGGAGAGTGGCAACGTGAAGCATGGTTTTCATGTTCTCACTTAAGTAGAATCGGTACAGAATGTTGCCAATGAAATTTATCCAGGAGACGGTAATGTCATACAATGGCGAACGTGAATTTTCCGCACCTAACATGGCCCTGGTGCCCATGGTGGTCGAACAAACCTCGCGCGGCGAGCGTTCTTACGACATTTATTCCCGCCTGTTAAAAGAGCGCGTCATTTTCCTTACCGGTCAGGTTGAAGATCATATGGCCAACCTGATCGTAGCCCAGATGCTGTTTCTGGAAGCGGAAAACCCTGAAAAAGACATTTATCTGTACATCAACTCACCGGGCGGCGTAATCACCGCAGGTATGTCGATTTACGATACGATGAAGTTTATTAAGCCGGATGTCAGCACTATTTGTATGGGGCAGGCTTGCTCAATGGGCGCTTTCCTGTTGACGGCTGGTACTAAAGGTAAGCGTTACTGCCTGCCTAACTCGCGCGTTATGATCCACCAGCCGCTGGGCGGTTATCAGGGTCAGGCGACGGATATTGAAATCCATGCCCGTGAAATCCTGAAAGTTAAACAGCGCATGAATGAACTGATGGCGGAACATACCGGTAAATCGCTTGAACAAATCGAGCGTGATACAGAGCGTGACCGTTTCCTCTCGGCGAGTGAGGCGGTAGAGTATGGTTTAGTTGATTCTATTCTTACGCATCGCCAATAAGACTCCATCCCGCTGCATACGCTATAGTTACAGCAGATCACGGGTGAAGAGTGGCTACGAATGAGGGCAGTCAGCCTGGCTGCCATCGCCGCATTTGACTGCGGACGAGATAAATGAAGAGGTTAGCTGATGACAGATAAGCGCAAAGACGGTTCAGGGAAGCTGCTGTACTGCTCTTTTTGCGGTAAAAGCCAGCATGAAGTGCGCAAGCTGATTGCCGGGCCGTCAGTGTATATCTGCGACGAATGTGTCGATTTATGTAATGACATCATTCGCGAAGAGATAAAAGAAGTCGCGCCGCATCGCGAGCGTAGCGCATTACCGACTCCGCACGAAATTCGCCACCATCTGGACGATTATGTTATCGGTCAGGAAAGGGCGAAAAAAGTGCTGGCGGTGGCGGTGTATAACCACTACAAACGCCTGCGCAACGGCGATACCAGCAACGGTATCGAACTGGGCAAAAGTAATATTCTGCTGATTGGCCCGACCGGTAGCGGTAAAACGCTGTTGGCGGAAACGCTGGCGCGTCTGCTGGATGTGCCCTTCACCATGGCGGATGCCACCACCTTGACCGAAGCCGGTTATGTGGGTGAAGACGTAGAGAATATTATCCAGAAATTGCTGCAAAAATGTGACTACGACGTGCAAAAAGCCCAGCGCGGCATCGTTTACATCGATGAAATTGATAAAATTTCCCGTAAGTCCGACAACCCGTCGATTACGCGTGATGTGTCCGGTGAAGGCGTGCAGCAGGCGCTGCTGAAACTGATTGAAGGCACGGTTGCCGCCGTACCGCCGCAGGGCGGACGTAAGCACCCGCAGCAGGAATTTTTGCAGGTTGATACCTCTAAAATTCTGTTTATCTGCGGCGGCGCTTTCGCCGGCCTGGATAAAGTCATTTCCCAACGTGTGGAAACCGGCTCCGGTATCGGCTTCGGCGCGACGGTAAAAGGCAAATCGGAAAAAGCATCGGAAGGGCAACTGCTGGAGCAGGTGGAGCCGGAAGATCTGATTAAATTTGGCCTGATTCCTGAGTTTATTGGTCGTTTGCCGGTAGTGGCGACGCTTAATGAGCTGAGTGAAGAAGCGCTGATTCAGATCCTGCGCGAGCCGAAAAACGCCCTGACGAAACAGTACCAGGCGCTGTTTAACCTGGAAGGCGTTGAGCTGGAGTTCCGTGACGAAGCGCTGACGGCGATCGCCCAGAAAGCGATGTCGCGTAAAACCGGCGCGCGTGGCCTGCGTTCCATCGTAGAAGCCGCGCTGCTGGATACGATGTATGATCTGCCTTCAATGGATGATGTAGAAAAAGTGGTGATTGATGAGTCCGTAATTGAAGGGCAATCAAAACCGATGCTGATCTACGGTACGCATGAAGCGCAGCAGGCATCTGGCGAATAATTCATCAACACAACCAGCAGGTTAGTAATAAAAGGGGGAAATTGTCCCCCTTTTGCTTTTCTCACGTCTCGGACATTGAATGTCTGGCAAACATCCCCATATACTCAAATACCTGTGGGTTCCCTGGCACATAGCCTGCACTATGCGGTACCCATCACCTGGCGGACTTTAAACTAAGAGAGAGCTCTATGAATCCTGAGCGTTCTGAACGCATTGAAATCCCTGTGTTGCCTCTGCGCGACGTAGTGGTTTATCCGCACATGGTAATTCCGTTGTTTGTTGGTCGGGAAAAATCGATTCGGTGCCTCGAAGCCGCAATGGATCATGATAAAAAGATCATGCTGGTCGCACAGAAAGAGGCTTCAACGGATGAACCTGGCATTAACGATCTCTTCTCTGTAGGGACCGTTTCTTCTATTTTGCAAATGCTGAAACTGCCGGACGGCACCGTAAAAGTGCTGGTAGAGGGGTTACAGCGGGCACGTATTACCCAGCTGGCCGATAACGGCGAGCACTTCACCGCCCAGGCGGAATACCTGGCTTCCCCTGAGATTGAAGAGCGCGAGCAAGAAGTGCTGGTGCGCACCGCCATCAACCAGTTTGAAGGCTATATCAAGCTCAATAAAAAAATTCCGCCTGAGGTGCTGACCTCGCTGAACAGCATCGACGATGCTGCGCGTCTGGCCGATACCGTGGCGGCGCATATGCCGCTGAAGCTGGCCGATAAGCAGTCCGTGCTGGAAATGTCCGACGTTAACGAACGTCTGGAATATTTGATGGCGATGATGGAATCGGAAATCGACCTGCTGCAGGTAGAAAAACGCATTCGTAATCGCGTCAAAAAACAGATGGAAAAAAGCCAGCGCGAGTACTACCTGAATGAGCAGATGAAGGCCATTCAGAAAGAGCTGGGCGAAATGGACGATGCGCCGGATGAATATGAAGCGCTGAAGCGTAAAATCGACGCGTCCAAAATGCCGAAAGAGGCGCGTGAAAAAGCGGAAGCCGAGCTGCAGAAGCTGAAAATGATGTCGCCGATGTCGGCGGAAGCAACGGTGGTTCGCGGCTATATCGAATGGATGGTTCAGGTTCCGTGGAATGAGCGCAGCAAGGTGAAAAAAGACCTGCGTAAAGCGCAAGAAACCCTGGATACCGACCATTATGGCCTGGAGCGCGTAAAAGACCGTATTCTGGAATATCTGGCGGTACAGAGCCGCGTCAACAAAATCAAAGGGCCGATTCTGTGCCTGGTCGGACCGCCGGGCGTGGGTAAAACCTCGCTGGGGCAGTCTATCGCGAAAGCGACCGGCCGTAAGTATGTGCGTATGGCGCTGGGCGGCGTGCGCGATGAGGCGGAAATCCGCGGGCATCGTCGTACTTACATCGGTTCTATGCCGGGCAAGCTGATCCAGAAAATGGCTAAGGTCGGGGTGAAAAACCCGCTGTTCCTGCTGGATGAGATCGACAAGATGTCGTCCGATATGCGTGGCGACCCGGCTTCAGCGCTGCTGGAGGTACTGGACCCTGAGCAGAACGTGGCGTTCAACGATCACTATCTGGAAGTGGATTACGATCTCTCCGATGTGATGTTCGTCGCGACCTCTAACTCAATGAATATCCCGGCGCCGCTGCTGGATCGTATGGAAGTGATTCGTCTTTCCGGCTATACCGAAGATGAAAAGCTCAACATCGCCAAACAGCATCTGCTGCCGAAACAGATCGAGCGTAACGCGCTGAAATCGAATGAAATTACCGTAGACGACAGCGCGATTGTCGGCATTATTCGTTATTACACCCGCGAAGCCGGCGTGCGTAGCCTTGAGCGTGAGCTCTCCAAGCTGTGTCGTAAGGCGGTAAAATCGCTGCTGCTGGATAAAAATCTCAAGCACATCGAGATCAACGGCGATAACCTGAAAGATTTCCTCGGTGTACAGCGCTTCGATTACGGCCGTGCCGATAACGAAAACCGCGTAGGCCAGGTGACCGGTCTGGCGTGGACGGAAGTGGGCGGCGATCTGCTGACCATCGAAACCGCCTGCGTGCCGGGCAAAGGCAAGCTGACCTATACCGGCTCGCTGGGCGAGGTGATGCAGGAGTCAATCCAGGCGGCGTTAACCGTGGTGCGCGCGCGCGCGGAGAAGCTTGGCATCAACGGCGACTTCTATGAGAAGCGCGATATCCACGTGCATGTGCCGGAAGGCGCGACACCGAAGGATGGCCCAAGCGCCGGTATCGCCATGTGCACCGCGCTGGTTTCCTGCCTGACGGGTAACCCGGTGCGCGCGGATGTCGCGATGACCGGCGAAATCACGCTGCGTGGCCAGGTATTGCCGATCGGCGGTCTGAAAGAGAAGCTGCTGGCAGCGCATCGCGGCGGTATTAAAACCGTGGTGATCCCGGATGAGAATAAGCGCGATCTGGAAGAGATTCCGGAAAACGTTTTGGCCGATCTGGATATCCATCCGGTTAAACGCATTGAGGATGTTCTGACGCTGGCCCTGCAAAATGCGCCCTACGGGATGCAGGTTGCGACGGCGAAATAGTGATTAAAGACAAAATCAGTTAAAAAGCGTCGCTGGCAAGTCAAATGGGACTTGCCAGCTTTTTTTTGTGCCGCTAATTTAGAGGGCTGTTGAAACAGCGACCCAGAGAATTCCCGTTGTTTCGGCTCAACAACCTTGATATAACTGGCTGCGCGTTCGCGTCTGGCTGGAAGTCGGCTGCGATAGTGAATAATAAAAGAGGGGATGAATAGAGTGAATAAGTCACAATTGATCGACAAAATTGCCGCAGACGCTGATATTTCTAAAGCGGCAGCAGGACGTGTTTTAGATGCTTTTATTGGTTCAGTTTCTGATTCCCTGAAATCAGGCGAAGAAGTGGCGCTGGTTGGCTTTGGCACGTTTTCTGTACGTGAGCGTTCTGAACGCACTGGCCGTAACCCGCAGACGGGTAAAGAAATTACCATTCCTGCAAGCAAAGTACCTGGCTTCCGTGCCGGTAAAGCGCTGAAAGACGCGGTGAACTGATTTACGGTCAACACCATTAAAGCAATTTCTTTGGTGGAGTGAGGACTGATATTGCGTTCTCATGTAACATACGGGCACATCAGACAATTGATGTGCCTTTTTTATTCTGACAGGTGACAAACGTCAGCAGCGGATGTCAGAGCATGGCCAGGCGCATTTGGCCTGAAAGCAGCAACGCGCACGCCTGCAAGGATGGGGTGCCTGCGTGAGGTTTACATTCACATTACAGCGGAGTGTTGTCATACCATGATGGACAATTTACGCGCGGCGTCGAACCATGTCGTGCTCAAGATTATTCTGGGACTGATTATCCTGTCATTCGTGCTGACCGGCGTTGGCAACTATTTGATCGGCGGTAACGGCGATTACGCGGCCAAGGTCAACGGCCAGGAAATCAGTCGCGCCCAGCTGGATCGCGCCTTTAATAACGAGCGTAGCCGCCAACAGCAGATGCTGGGCGAGCAGTTCTCGCAGCTGGCCGGCAATGCGGGCTATATGCAGCAGATGCGTCAGCAGGCGCTCTCTCAGCTGGTAGATGAAATGCTGCTGGATCAGTACGCCAAAGAGTTAAATCTGGCGATCAGCGACGAGCAGATCAAACAGGCTATCTTTAACCAGCCAGCGTTTCAGACCAACGGTAAATTTGATAACGCCAAATACCTGAGTTTGATCAACAACATGGGTTTTAGCGCCGATCAGTATGCTGAAGCGCTGCGCAAACAGTTAACCACCCAGCAACTTATTGCCGCTATCGCCGGTACTGATTTTATGCTGAACGGTGAAACCGAGGCGCTGGCGGCGCTGGTTTCCCAACAGCGCGTGGTACGTCAGGCTACGCTGAACGTGGATGCGCTGGCGGCAAAACAGCAGGTTAACGATGATGAAATTAACGCCTATTATGCGCAGCATAAGAATAGCTTCCTCGCGCCGGAGCAGTTCCGCGTAAGCTATATCAAACTTGACGCCGCCAGCATGCAGGAAGCGGCCAGCGAAGCGGATATCCAAAGCTGGTATGAGCAGCATAAAGCTGAGTATGTCCAACCGCAGCGTAACCGCTACAGCGTTATTCAGGCCAAAAGCGAAGCTGAGGCTAACGCGATGCTGGCGCAACTGAAACAGGGCGCGGATTTTGCCACGTTGGCGAAAGAGAAATCCGCCGATCCTATCTCTGCGCGCAAGGGTGGTGATATGGGCTGGCTGGAGCCTTCTACTACTCCGGATGAGCTGAAAGAAGCTAACCTGACCAGCAAAGGCCAGCTGTCAGGCGTGGTGAAATCTTCCGTTGGTTTCCTGATTGTGCGTCTGGATGATATCCAGCCAGAGCAGGTTAAACCGCTGGCGGAAGTGCATGACGCTATCGCGGATAAAGTGAAACAGGAAAAAGCGCTGGATGCTTACTATAAGCTTCAGCAGAAAGTCAGCGATGCGGCAAGTAACGATAACGAATCGTTAGCCAGCGCAGAGCAGGCGGCCGGTGTGAAAGCCGTTGAGACGGACTGGTTCGGTCGCGATAACGTGCCGGAAGCGCTGAACTTTAAACCGGTGCTGGATGCGATCTTCAACGGTAATCTGCAGGGGGAGAACGGCACGCCGGGTAGTAACTCCGATATGATCACTGTTGATGGCGATCGCGCCTTTATCCTGCGCGTTAACGAGCATAAGCCGGAAGCGATTAAAGCGCTGGATGAAGTGAAAACGCAAATCGTTGCAACGCTGAAGCATGACAAAGCTGAAAAGCAAGCTAAAGCGCAGGCGGAAAAAATCCTTGCCGATCTGAAAGCGGGCAAACAGGATGCGTTAACGGCTGCGGGCCTGACCTTCGGTGAGGCGAAAACCTTCACGCGCAGCGATCGTGACGCCATTGTTCAGTCGCTGTTTGCGCTGCCGCAGCCGCAGGCGGGCAAACCGGTCTACGGTACCAGCGAAGATATGCAGGGCAACATTGTGTTGCTGGCGCTGGATGAAGTGAAAGCAGGAAGCCTGCCGGAAGCGCAGAAAAAAGCGATGGCGCAGGGCGTAGCGCAAAACAACGCTCAGCTGGTATTTGATGCCCTGTTAAGCAACCTGCGTAAGGATGCGAAAATCAAGTACGGCGCTGCGGTACAAATGCAGTAATCTCCGCAAAAAAAATGCAACCCGTTGCAAATCAAAAGGCCGCTTTCGCGGCCTTTTCCACATCTCAGCTTTGCCTTTTGTATTGAAACCCGCCAGCCCTTACTGTTGCTCCCGCTGTTACACACAAGGAGACATCAGCATGCACAAGCAATTTCTTTCAGCGCTCTGTTTATCAATTACCCTCAGCGCGCTCTGCTGGACAGTGACGGTTCCCGGCGCGTTGGCGGCCAGAGAAAGCGGCACGGCGGCCAGCAGCGCGATTCAACCTAAGGCGGGCAGCACCGCTAACGCCGCGCCGCCAGTCGCCGGCGGGAAACCACCGAGCACGCCGGCTATAGTGAGCATCAATAGCGCCTCGGCGCAGGAGCTGGCTGCGGTCATGAACGGCATTGGCTTAAAAAAAGCGGAAGCGATCGTTAGCTATCGCCAGCAGTTTGGTCCTTTTACCGAGCTGGAACAGCTAAAAGAGGTGCCGGGCATCGGCAGCTCGCTGGTGGAGCGCAATCTGTCGCGGCTTAAACTGTGATCCTGTTCCCAGCGCGTATGACAACTTTTTCGGCCGCCGCGCGCTACTGCTAATCTGAAGAGGTCATACCAGATCGTATGACCTCTAACATTGATAAGGCAAGGCGCTATGCAGACGCTAATAAAAGTACGTGGCTATCATCTGGATGTTTATCAACACGTTAATAATGCGCGTTATCTGGAGTTTCTCGAAGAGGCGCGTTGGGCATGGCTGGAGCAGCTGGAAGCCTTTCACTGGCTGATGGAAAACCAGCTGGCCTTTGTGGTAGTGAATATCAATATTAACTACCGACGCCCGGCGTTGCTGGGAAATGAGCTCTGTATCACCAGTCGGCTCCTGCAGCTAAACGGCAAGAGCGGGGTGATCGGACAGGAGGTAACGCTGGCAGAGGATGGCGCTGCGATTGCCGATGCGACCTTAACCTTTGTCTGTATTGACCTGAAAACGCAAAAAGCGCTACCGCTGGAAGGGGAACTGCTGACGCGGATGGAAACGTTGCTGAGCTAACGTTGCTAACATGCTGGCAGCCGGGGAAAGCCTGGCTGCCTTTAACCCGAACGCTTAACGTAAGCCGGTTTTCTGCTGCATGCTGTGCATGACGGCAGCACTCTCTTCCTGATAGTTTTTCAGCCCGTTCGCGCGTAGATGACAGGCGGCGCATTCACCACAGCCGTCGCCCTTAATACCGTTATAGCAGGTCAGCGTATCCTGACGTACCAAAGGTAACTGCTGCCAATAATCCGCCAACGCCCAGGTTTCTGCTTTATTCAGCCACATCAGCGGGGTTTCAAAACGTACGGGGCGAGCCATCCCCAGCTCTACGGCATGATTTAATGCTTTAACAAACTCATCGCGACAGTCCGGATAACCAGAGAAATCGGTCTCGCAAACGCCGGTAATCACCGCCTCGGCTTCAACCTGATAAGCATAAATTGAGGCCAGAGTAAGAAAGAGAATATTGCGTCCCGGCACAAAGGTGCTGGGCAACCCGCTGGCGCCAGCGTCATATTGTGGGACCGGGATGTTATCGCGCGTCAGGCTGCTGATAGCCAGCTCATTCAGCAGTGTAACGTCCAGCACTTTATGGGCGCGGGCGCCAAGCCGAATCGCCAGTTCGCGCGCAACGTCGATCTCCTGACGATGCCGCTGGCCATAGTCAAAGGTAACGCAGTGAACTTCGTCATATTGCGCTAACGCCTGGATCAGGCAGGTTGTGGAGTCCTGTCCGCCGCTGAAAACTACCACTGCTCGTTTCATTTTTTAGCCTTACTTATTCTGTTCAGGCTTATGGTAATGCCAGACGCGCAAGAAAGGTAGTCTGTACGGGCGGTTCGCCCCGGGCGGCAACGGCAAGCGGTGAGTTAGCGCATCCGTTTGGATTAGTCGCGCAGCTGCGCCAGCCATGGCGTCAGATCGCCTACCCGGCTCTCGACCCATTGCGTATCGTACCAGGTATCCAGGTAGCGCTCGCCGCTGTCGCAGAGCAGCGTCACAATCGCACCTTCGCGCTGCTGTTGGCGCATGCGCTGCGCCACCTGAATCGCCCCCCAGAAATTGGTGCCGGTAGAGGCGCCCGGTTTTTTGCCGAGGATTTGAGCCAGATAGTGCATTGCCGCGGCGGAGGCAGCATCGGGAACGCGCAGTATCTCGTCGATTACCTCAGGAATAAAAGAGGGCTCGACGCGTGGACGCCCAATCCCTTCAATGCGGCTGCCGACGGCGCTGCGTAAAGAGACGTCACGGGTATGCCAGTAATCGTGAAAAACGGAGTTTTCCGGATCCACCAGCAGCAGACGCGTGGCATGGCCCTGATAGCGTAAATAGCGTCCTAGGGTGGCCGAGGTGCCGCCGGTGCCGGCAGACATCACGATAGTTTCGGGAATGGGAAAAGGTTCGCTGGCCATCTGGCGAAAGATGCTTTCAGCAATATTATTGTTGCCACGCCAGTCGGTGGCGCGTTCAGCATAGGTGAACTGATCCATAAAATGGCCGTTAAGATCGCGCGCCAGTCTTTCAGCTTCCTCATAAATGGCGCAGGGATCCTGAACAAAGTGGCATTGGCCGCCGTAAAAGGTAATTTGTTCTACTTTGCGTCGCGCAGTGCTGGCTGGCATCACAGCGATAAACGGCAGGCCAAGCAGGCGGGCAAACCAGGCTTCAGAAACTGCAGTGCTGCCGGATGAGGCTTCAATTATGGTGGTTCCGGCTTGAATCCAGCCGTTACTCAAGCCATAGAGAAACAGCGAGCGGGCCAGGCGATGTTTCAGGCTACCGGTTGGATGGGTGCTTTCATCTTTAAGGTAAAACCAGATGCCTGGAAATTGGGGCAGGGTAAAACGGATCAGATGCGTTTCGGCTGAGCGCTGAAAATCCGCATTGATTTCATTAATAGCGTATTTAACCCACTGGCTGCTCATGATTCTGTTTCCCCCGATAATAAACGCCCTAGCGTAAGGCATTCAGCGGAAAAAAGGTTTGCCATATTTCCTGTATAATGGAGTATCCATAGCAAAAATTTCTCCGGGAGGGGCAGGTGTTAGATAAAACCGATCGTAAGCTGCTGGCGTTGCTGCAACAGGATTGTACGCTTTCGCTGCAGACGTTAGCCGATGCCGTTAATCTCACCACCACGCCCTGCTGGAAACGGCTTAAAAAGCTGGAAGATGACGGTATTATTCGCGGACGCGTCGCGCTGCTGGATAAAGAGAAGCTGGGGCTGGGATTAACCGCCTTTATGTTGATTAAAACCCAGCAGCATAACCGTGAGTGGTACCAGGAATTTGTTAGCGTGGTGCAAGGCCTGCCCGAAGTGATGGCCTTTTATCGCATGGCGGGCGAATATGATTATCTGTTACGCATCCAGGTTGCCGATATGAAGCAGTATGATGCGCTGTATAAACGTCTGGTTAACGGCGTCAGCGGCCTGATCGACGTAACCTCCAGTTTTGCTATGGAAGAGATAAAATACACCACGGCATTACCTGTTGAACCCTGATCTTTTCTACAGCCTGTTAAGGCTGATCGTTTAACCCTGCAGGACAATTTTTTGTGCGATTGTTTAGCCAGTTAAGTTGGTATTTTCTTCGTGAGTGGCGGCGCTATCTCGGCGCGGTTTCTCTGTTAATCGTCATTGCGATTTTGCAGCTGCTGCCGCCCAAAATCGTGGGCATTATCGTCGATGGCGTTACGCTGCATAACCTGAGCGCAGGTTCCGTGATGATGTGGATCGGCGTTATGCTGGTGACCGCGTTGGTGGTTTATCTGCTGCGCTACGTCTGGCGTGTGCTGCTGTTTGGCGCCTCCTATCAGCTGGCGGTTGAGCTGCGAGAAGATTTCTATCGCCAGCTGAGTCGGCAGCATCCCGAGTTCTATCTGCGTCACCGTACCGGCGATCTGATCGCGCGCGCGACAAACGATGTCGACCGCGTGGTATTTGCCGCCGGGGAAGGGGTGTTAACGCTGGTAGACTCGCTGGTAATGGGCTGCGCGGTGCTAATTGTGATGAGCACGCAAATCAGCTGGCAGCTTACGCTGCTGGCGCTGGTGCCAATGCCGATTATGGCAATGATGATTAAGCGTTACGGCAGCCAGCTGCACCAGCGCTTTAAACTGGCGCAGGCGGCGTTTTCCTCGCTTAACGATCAGGCTCAGGAAAGTCTGACCAGCATCCGCATGGTGAAAGCTTTCGGCCTGGAAGATCACCAGTCGCGGCAGTTTGCCGCTATCGCCGCCGATGCCGGGGAAAAAAATCTGCGCGTGGCGCGCGTGGATGCCCGTTTCGATCCCACTATCTATATCGCGATCGGCTTATCCAATCTGTTGGCGATTGGCGGCGGCAGCTGGTTTGTCTGGCATCAGCAGATGACGCTGGGTCAGTTAACCAGTTTCGTTATGTATCTCGGCCTGATGATTTGGCCGATGCTGGCGCTGGCGTGGATGTTTAACATCGTTGAGCGCGGCAGCGCAGCCTGGAGCCGCATCCGCTCGCTGCTGTCAGAAGCGCCGGCGGTGGAAGACGGCAGCAAAATCCTGCCGGAAGGACGCGGCGTGCTGCAGGTGGCGATTCGTGAATTCAGCTATCCGGGCAACGCAAAACCGGCGTTGAAAAATCTCAATTTTAACCTTAAGCCGGGGCAGATGCTGGGGCTTTGCGGCCCGACCGGCGCCGGGAAAAGTACGCTGCTGAGCCTGATCCAACGCCATTTCGATATCTCCCAGGGCGATATCCGCTATCACGCCATCCCTTTGACGCAGCTGCGGATCGACAGCTGGCGCGGGCGGCTGGCGGTAGTGAATCAGACGCCGTTTCTGTTTTCCGATACCGTAGCCAACAATATTGCGCTGGGCCGTCCCGGCGCCAGCCGCGATGACATAGAACGTGCGGCTAAGTTGTCAAGCGTACATGAGGATATTTTGCGTTTGCCGCAGGGATATGAAACCGAGGTGGGTGAACGCGGCGTGATGCTTTCCGGTGGCCAGAAACAGCGCATTTCTATCGCGCGTGCCCTACTGCTGAATGCCGAAATCCTGATTCTGGATGATGCGCTTTCGGCGGTAGATGGGCGTACCGAGCACCAGATTTTGCATAACCTGCTCCGCTGGGGCCAGGGACGCACGGTGATTATCAGCGCCCATCGATTGTCGGCGCTGACCGAGGCGAATGAGATCCTGGTTATGCAGCAGGGCGTGGTGGCGCAGCGCGGCGATCATAACGCACTGTTACAGCAGCCAGGCTGGTATAGCGATATGTATCGCTATCAGCAACTGGAGGCCGCGTTGAATGAGGATGAAGATAGCCGTAGCAGCGAGGAGAAGCATCATGGCTGATACCAGAAAACTTTGGCCGACGCTGAAAAGGCTACTCTCCTATGGCAAACCCTGGCGCAAAGCGCTATCGCTGGCGGTGCTGATGCTATGGGTCGCCGCCGCTGCCGAGGTGTTGGGCCCGGTGCTGATCGGCTACTTTATCGATAATTTAGTGGCTCAGCACCGGATGCCCATTGGGCTGGCGGTTGGGCTGGCCAGCGCTTTTATTCTGCTGCAGGCGCTGGCGGCGTTGCTACATTACTGGCAGGCGCTGCTGTTTAACCAGGCGGCGGTGGGAGTTGTACAGCGTCTGCGCTCCGATGTGATGGACGCCGCTTTGCGGCAGCCGCTCAGCGCCTTTGATCAGCAGCCGGTAGGCCAGATTATCTCACGCGTAACCAACGATACCGAAGTGATCAAAGATCTGTGGGTCACGGTGGTGGCGACCGTCCTGCGCAGCGCGGCGTTAATTGGCGCGATGCTGATCGCCATGTTTAGCCTGGACTGGCGGATGGCGCTGGTGGCGGTAGTGATTTTCCCGCTGGTGCTGACCGTGATGCTGATTTATCAGCGTTACAGCACGCCGATTGTTCGACGGGTGCGCAGCTACCTGGCCGATATCAATAACGGTTTCAACGAAGTGATTAACGGCATGAGCGTTATCCAGCAGTTCCGTCAGCAGGCACGGTTCGGCGAACGGATAGGGGAGGCCAGCCGTTCGCACTATCTGGCGCGTATGGAGACGTTAAGGCTGGATGGGTTTTTGCTGCGGCCATTGCTCAGTCTGTTTTCCGCCGCCATTCTGTGCGGGCTGCTGATGCTGTTTAGTTTCTCTACGGTCGGCGTATTTGAAGTCGGCGTGCTGTACGCCTTTATTAGCTATCTGGGGCGGTTAAACGAGCCGCTGATTGAATTAACCACGCAGCAATCGATGCTGCAGCAGGCTATCGTGGCCGGCGAGCGTATTTTTGAATTAATGGATGCGCCGCGTCAGCATTACGGTCAGGAGCAGCAGCCGTTACACAGCGGCCGCATTGATATTGAGCATCTTAGCTTTGCCTATCGTGACGGACGCAATGTGCTGGAGGATATTTCACTACAGGTGCCTTCACGTAGTTTTGTCGCGCTGGTCGGCCATACCGGCAGCGGGAAAAGCACGCTTGCCAGCCTGTTGATGGGCTATTATCCGGTGAAGCAGGGCCGCATTTATCTGGACGGGCGTCCGCTGGATCAGTTCAGCCATCAGGCGCTGCGTCAGGGGGTGGCGATGGTACAGCAGGATCCGGTGGTGTTGGCCGACAGCTTCTTCGCCAATGTGACGCTGGGACGCGATATTAGCGAGCAGGCGGTATGGGAGGCGCTGGAAGCCGTTCAGCTGGCGGAGCTGGCGCGCGGCCTTACCGACGGCATCCATACCCGTCTTAATGAACAAGGCAATAATTTGTCGGTAGGACAGAAACAGCTGCTGGCGCTGGCGCGCGTACTGGTTGCCGAGCCGCAAATCCTTATTTTGGATGAAGCGACAGCCAATATCGATTCCGGTACCGAACAGGCAATTCAGCGCGCCCTCCAGGAAGTCAGAAAGAAAACCACGCTGGTGGTTATCGCGCACCGGCTCTCTACTATTACCGAGGCCGATACGATTTTAGTTTTGCATCGTGGCCAGGCGGTTGAGCAAGGGACGCATCCTCAGCTACTGGCGCAACAGGGGCGTTACTGGCAGATGTATCAGTTGCAGCAGGTGGGGAGTGAGCTGACAACGGGCATTGCCGAAGGTACATGACGCTTTTTCGCACTCTTTTCAGGCATGATTATCAGAAAGTTCCCTATGAATGCACGCTGAAGCGGCTTAACGCACCATAAAGGTGCATTTTTTCTGGCTGCTCCCGCTCCTTTTTCCCCGCTCACGGCCTGCTTATTCTGAGCAGGCCGCTGTTCTGCGGCTTACCGCGACACTTTTACTTTTCCCGCACAGCTGGCACATCCTTTGCTTTAGTCCTCTTGTGTCAGATGCCTGACCAACATGATTAAGTGAGGGGAGCGTATGAAGCTGGTTACCGTAGTCATTAAGCCATTCAAACTGGAGGACGTGCGCGAAGCGCTCTCTTCTATCGGCATCCAGGGACTGACCGTAACGGAAGTTAAGGGATTCGGTCGGCAAAAAGGCCATGCCGAACTCTATCGTGGCGCTGAATACAGCGTGAATTTCCTGCCGAAAGTCAAAATTGATATTGCTATTGCCGACGACCAGCTGGATGAAGTGGTTGATGTCATCAGCAAGGCGGCCTATACCGGCAAAATTGGCGACGGCAAAATTTTTGTTGCTGAGTTGCAGCGCGTAATCCGTATTCGCACCGGTGAAACTGACGAAGCCGCCCTTTAAGCCGGGTTCTGTATATTGTGATGGGATGGAATAAAAATGAATAAATTAATGACCAAAGGCCTCGCTGGCCTGGCGCTGTTACCATCGCTGGCGATGGCGGCGCCTGCCGTTGCGGATAAGGCGGATAACGCCTTTATGATGATTTGCACCGCGCTGGTGCTGTTTATGACGATTCCGGGGATAGCGCTGTTTTATGGCGGCCTGATCCGCGCTAAAAACGTGCTTTCACTACTGACGCAGGTTTCAGTAACCTTCGCCATGGTCTGCGTTATCTGGGTGCTGTATGGCTATTCCCTGGCGTTTAGCGAAGGTAATGCCTTCTTCGGCGGCCTGAACTGGGTGATGTTAAAAAATATCAGCCTGACTGCGTTAAGCGGCACCTTCTATCAATATATTCATGTAGTTTTTCAGGCCTCTTTTGCCTGTATTACCGTCGGGCTAATTGTCGGTTCCATTGCCGAACGCATCCGTTTCTCCGCCGTGCTGATTTTTGTGGTGATTTGGCTGACGCTGGCTTATCTGCCGATCGCCCATATGGTCTGGGCAGGCGGCTTCCTGGCGCAGGATGGCGCGCTGGATTTTGCCGGCGGTACCGTGGTGCATATTAATGCCGCCGTTGCCGGTCTGGTTGGCGCTTATCTGGTAGGTAAACGCGCCGGCTTTGGCAAAGAAGCTTTTAAACCCCACAACCTGCCGATGGTGTTTACCGGTACGGCCATCCTGTATGTTGGCTGGTTTGGTTTTAATGCCGGCTCGGCGGCGGCGGCGAATGAAATAGCGGCGCTGGCCTTCCTGAATACTGTGGTGGCGACGGCGGGTGCGGTACTGACATGGACCTTTGGCGAGTGGGCGCTGCGTGGGAAGCCTTCGCTGCTGGGCGCCAGTTCCGGCTTTATCGCGGGTCTGGTGGCGATTACGCCTGCCTGTGGCTATGTCGGCGTCGGCGGTGCATTGCTGATCGGTCTGATTGGCGGTCTGGCCGGTCTGTGGGGCGTTACGGTACTGAAAAAATGGCTGCGCGTGGACGATCCTTGCGATGTGTTCGGCGTCCATGGCGTTTGCGGTATTGTGGGTTGCATTCTGACCGGCGTGTTTGCCTCCTCTTCGCTGGGCGGCGTGGGTTACGCTGAGGGCGTGACCATGGGCCATCAGATCTGGGTACAGCTGCTTAGCGTGATCCTGACCATCGTCTGGACCGGCGTGGTAGCCTTTGTCGGCTTCAAAGTGGCGGATATGCTGGTAGGGCTGCGCGTACCGGAAGATCAGGAGCGCGAGGGTCTGGACGTCAACAGCCACGGCGAGAACGCCTACAATCAGTAAAACGCATTAAGTAAAAAAGGACGATGCCTGGCATCGTCCTTTTTTATGTTATTAACTGCGTTGCCGCATTACGCCTTCCTGCACGGTGGAGGCCACTAACACCCCTTCCTGCGTATAAAACTCTCCGCGCACAAAGCCGCGCGCGCTGGAAGCTGAGGTGCTTTCCACGCTGTAGAGTAGCCACTGATTTAAATCGACCGCACGATGAAACCACATTGAGTGATCGATGGTAGCGACCTGCATACCCGGCTCAAGGAACCCTTTGCCATGCGGCTGAAGCGCAACCGGGAGAAAGTTAAGATCGGATGCGTAGCCCAGCAGATATTGATGTATGCGCGCATCGTCAGGCATGGCGCCGTTCGCACGTAACCACACCTGGCGCGTCGGCGCGTCGACATGGCCCTTTAATGGATTGTGAAAGGTCACCGGGCGAATATCCAACGGTTTCTCGGCCAGGAACTTCGCGCGCACCTTTTCCGGGATCATCGCAGCCAGCTGCTGGGCGATTTCCGTTTCACTGGGTAAGCCTTCCGGGCCGGGAACCTCAGGCATTGGCTTTTGATGCTCAAATCCGCTTTCCGGCGCCTGGAAAGAGGCGGTCATATAAAAAATAGGCTGGCCGTTTTGAATGGCGGAAACGCGACGTGCGCTAAAGCTATAGCCATCCCGCAGCGTTTCAACATCATAAATAATCGCTTTCTGGCTATCGCCGGGCCGGAGAAAATAGCTGTGGAAAGAGTGAATATTGCGTTCAACAGGCACGGTTTGCTTGGCTGCATGCAGCGCCTGACCCACTACCTGTCCACCAAATACCTGGCGTAGGCCTAAATCCTCGCTTTGGCCGCGAAACAGGCCTTCCTCTAGTTTTTCCAGCTGCAGCAGGTTAAGTAAATTGGTTAATGCCTGGCTCATGAGACGTTCCTCGATAACGTTACCGGTTTAGTTTGCGAGATCCGACCAGTCTCTGCAACTGTCGCCACACGTTAAAGGTTCGGTTAACAAAAATGAAGCGGGCGGCCGCCAGGCAAAAAAGTGAATCCTGTGCCAGAATTAAGCACATACAGCGTTTTATAGCTGTTTCGGCCAATTTGTCGCCGATACGACATTGATCAGAAGGAGAGGTTATCAATGAAATTCTGGCATGTAATGAGCGGAGCAGCGCTGGCCGTTGCCCTTGCAGGTTGTGCAGATAAAAGTGCAAATATCCCCATTCCGACTCCGGGCGCAGAGTTAGCAGGACAACCGGTAATTGCCCAGCCTAACGTGAGCGGTTCGATTTATATTCGTCAGAAAGTTGCATTACCGCCTAACGCGGCCTTAACGGTAACCCTCTCAGACGCCTCGCTGGCAAATGCCCCGGCTAAAGTACTGGCGCAGCGCGTGGTCGTTACCGAAGGTAAACAGGCGCCTTTCCGTTTCACTCTGCCCTTTAATCCTGCCGATATTCAGCCTGACGCGCGTATTCTGTTAAGCGCCGCGATCACCCTGGATAATAGAGTGATTTTTATGACCGAATCGGTTAAACCGGCCATCAATAATGGCGGTACAAAAATCGACCTGACGCTGGTGCCTGCCACATCGGTGGCCATGCCGACCCAAAGCGGCGCGGCGACAAGCATTCCGGCGACGTCGCCAACGCAGGTTACGCCATCTTCATCCATACCGGCACCAACCAGCTTCTAAGTTTGTTGATTGGGCCAGCGTTGCTGGCCCTCACCATTGCCAGCGGTAGCGCGCCAGATCCACCTCTCCTGCGTCACTGATTGCAATCCCTTCCGCCTCCAGCGCATCACGCTGACGCAGCAAATCATCACCCTGTAGCGAAATTTGTCCGTGGCGGTTAATAATCCGATGCCAGGGCAGGCGACTCCCTGCGGGCAGGCGTTTTAACACGCCGCCAACCTGGCGTGCCGCGCGCGGCGAACCAGCCAGTCGTGCGATGTCGCCATAGGTGGCAACGGTTCCGTAGGGAATAGCGGCGATAACCTGTATCACGCGCTGTGAGAAGGAGTCATTTTCCATAGCGGTTCCTGCTTTAGCTTTCGCGTTATCCTCGCAAAAAGCAGCGTCTGAAGAAACAGTTATGGCCATGAAAACCGAGATGGGAGAAAAGAGCGCAAGTAAACCGGAGATTGTTTAATAAAACAACGGTTGCGGGCGTGCGGCTTGCATTTACCCCGGCCATCATTGATAATGCCCCCGCTCTGTAACGGAGCGCGTCAATGGGGGCCCTGTTGGTTCTCCCGCAACGCTAACTTGTGAACTCGGTCAGGTCCGGAAGGAAGCAGCCGCAGCAGGTAACGCGTGTGCCGGGATGTAGCTGGCAGGGCCCCCACCATTTTTACCCATCCCGCATTCTTCTTACCTATTTAACGTACATATTTCCATACTGATACTGGGACTTTATCGTAAAGTTTATTCATGGTTAATTCAGCCAGACGGTGATCGGCGGCAGAATAAAAAACGGCCAGTTCATCATCGGGTAATTCATATTTATTCTTTTCAATAACACGCTCAAGTGTATCAATTGATCGACAACGTCTTAAGCGCATCAGATAGTCAGTTTTGGTCATAAGTTTTTCTGTCATGGTTAAACCATAATAAATGAATGGTTGCTAAAATGAATGGCTTGGCTGTAAAGGAAGCTGAGCACACTCTTCTGCGAAAAGGTTAAACAAACGCCTGGCGGAACGTTGCCAACGTTGCAGATCCTGAACATTAATGCCGTAATTACTGAAAAGCATAAAGGTATCGTCGAGGTAATCATCAATTTGAACAATCAGATCCTCATCCTCAGCATGCTTTATTTTATAATTCATCGTGAATGAAGCGATATGTTCAATCAGATCATTCAGTTGTAAATTAGAGGCAGACGTAGGGTCATTGACCCAGCCATGGTGGCTGTCGCCTAACGTTGCCATACTTTCGTCGTACAGATTCTCACACAAGAAATTCAACTGGGCAATATCATGCCGTTTCGGTGAGTATTCGTCCATCTTTTTTCCCTCCATACATCGACCATTGTCTGCATGCGAAACAGCGAAAAAAGCACTGTACTGTAAGCTTAATATTAAGATTCGTTAGTTAAACAGACAAGGTAAATATAACGTAAGCTTGTTCTTTTCAGATAAGGTATGAGTAACGTTAAAGTTCATCGGCGGTAGAAGGGCGCGCGTTATCAATAAAGTTAAAAGCCAGCGCGCCAGGAATAACTTCAAATTCAACGCTTTCCCGTTGGGTTTCTGTCTGATTAATGTCAAGACAGGCATTGAATACATTCCAGTCGAACTGATAGATCAATTTATATCTGCCATTACTCATTGGCTCTACAGAAATAACGTTAACCGTTCCCGGAACAAAAAGCGCATTTTGCGAATACCATTGTAAGTCGCCGATCAGCATTTTTTCTATTTTAGGAATATTCTGTAGAATGATATTTTTTAATTTTAGCGGATCTCTGTCATCTTGCAAAATATCGCACGGGATAATTTTTCGCACTTTACCTCCGCAGGGTTTATCTGAGCTTAAGATAAGAATGGGATTAAGTATGCCTGAAGGCAAGTCAGGTTAATTAAAGCTGGCTCTAATTTTATGACAGCAGATGTCCTGCTGGTAACCACTTCTGTTTCATTGGTTTTAACCTAGCTTATTGAATTTTATGTTGTTACATCCAGAGGAAGGATTTAATTGTCCTTTTTACTGACATAAAAGGATACAATTTTTCTACAAGGATCCTTTAGGCGTTATCTGCGGTGGGGCAGTTTAGCGTAACTAAAATAAGGAAATTAAAAGGCGCGGGATAAAACAAAATCAATCAGGCCAGCGGGAGCGCCAGCCTGGGTAGTACCTAACGTTTTTTCTTCCCGCCCTGGACCGCTTTAAAGCGCGGGTTAGTTTTGCAGATAACATATACGCGGCCATGTCGACGCACCACTTTGCAGTCTTTATGGCGCACCTTAGCGGCACGTAATGAGCTTAAGACTTTCATAATTCTCTTTCTTCCTTACTCACTTTTACCAAAAAAGCGACCATAGCGTTGATTAAAGCGCGCAGAGCTTCCTTCTCGGCTGTAGTCTTTTTGCTTGCCCGTATAGTGCGGATGGGAAGCGGAAGAGACATCTAGCGCCACATAGGGAAAGGTTTCGCCACCAATCTCAATGGTGCGATCGGTTTTGATCGTCGATCCGGTTTTAAAATAGTGATCGGCGCTGGTGTCGTGAAAAACGACGGTACGGTAATGAGGATGAATACCCGGTTTCATAACGGCTCCTTTTGATATGTTATATCATAACAAATAGTATGCGCCTTTCATTGGCTTTATGCAACCGGCAGGATCGATACATCGAAAGGGCGCAAAAACACTTACACAAGCGTACAGAGTACCAATGCGCGGAAATGCTGCTGATAACAGACAACTGAGCAATAAACCAGGCGGGCAGGGCAGGAAAGGGCTGAGAAGGGATAAAAAAGAGGCCACGTAAGTGGCCTCCAGATAAGATTAATTACTGTTGATGCTCGACAGGATGGCCGTGTTCCAGCTCTTCCTTGTGTTTGCTGAAGCGACGACGCACCACAACAAAGAACACAGGAACAAAGAAGATCGCCAGAACGGTTGCGGTCACCATGCCGCCCATTACGCCGGTACCTACCGCGTTCTGCGCGCCGGAACCTGCGCCAGTACTGATAGCCAGCGGCAATACGCCAAGGATGAAGGCCAGTGAGGTCATCAGGATAGGGCGCAGACGCATACGGGTTGCTTCCAGCGTCGCTTCCACCAGGCCTTTGCCCTCTTTTTCCATCAGATCTTTGGCGAACTCCACAATCAATATGGCGTTCTTCGCCGACAGCCCCACGGTAGTCAACAGGCCTACCACAAAGTAGACGTCATTGCTTAGGCCGCGCAGCGTGGTAAAGATCAGGGCGCCAATTACCCCTAACGGCACTACCAGCATAACCGCAAACGGAATTGACCAGCTCTCATAGAGCGCCGCCAGACACAGGAACACCACGATCAGCGAGATGGCATACAGCGCGGGGGCCTGGTTACCAGAGAGGCGTTCCTGATAGGACATACCGGTCCAGTCATAACCAATGCCCTGCGGCAGCTGTGAAGCCAGCTGTTCCATCATCGCCATCGCATCGCCCGAGCTGCGGCCCGGAGCCGGCTGGCCCAGGATCTCCATAGACGGCAGACCATTATAACGCTCCAGACGCGGCGAGCCATATTGCCACTGCGCCGTAGAGAAGGCTGAGAAAGGCACCATTTCACCGTTAGAGGCGCGTACGTACCACTTGTTGATGTCGTCCGGCAGCATACGTGAGTCGGCTTTACCCATCACATACACTTTTTTCACGCGGCCGCGATCGATAAAGTCGTTAACGTATGAGCCGCCCCAGGCCGCACCCAGCGTGGTGTTGATATCGGAAATAGAGACGCCCAGCGCCTGAGCCTTTTCCTGATCGACAGTTAGCTTATACTGCGGCGTATCTTCCAGACCGTTAGGACGCACACCGACTAAGGTATCAGGATGCTGCGCTACCATGCCCAGCAACTGATTACGTGCCTGCATCAGCTTGTCATGTCCCAGGTTAGCCTGATCGATCAGCTCAAAGTCGAAACCGGTCGCGTTACCCAGTTCGATAATTGCTGGCAGGTTAAACGGAATCACCATGGCATCTTTAATCGAGCTCAGCGCCTGCATGGCGCGACCCGCAATAGCCGGTACCTTGTTTTCAGCGCCGCCGCGCTCTTCCCACGGCTTCAGGCTGACGAAGGCGATACCGGTGTTCTGTCCACGACCGGCAAAGCCGAAGCCGTTAACCGTAAACACCGACTCAACGTTGGCTTTCTCTTTGGTCAGATAGTAGTTGGAAACCTCATCCAGCACTTTCTGCGTACGCTCCTGCGTTGCGCCGGCCGGCAGCTGCGCCTGGGTCAACAGCAATCCCTGGTCCTCTTCCGGCAGGAACGAAGTCGGCAGACGCATAAACAGCACCGCCATGCCGATAACAATCAGCAGATAAAGCAACAGATAACGACCGGTGCTACGTACGATATGCCCAACGCTATCCACATAGTGGTTAGTGCTGCTATCAAACAGGCGGTTAAACCAGCCGAAGAAGCCAGTGGTTTTACCGTGATCGCCTTTTTTGATCGGTTTCAGCATGGTGGCGCAAAGCGCGGGGGTCAGAATCAACGCGACGATAACCGACAGCACCATGGCGGAAACAATGGTAATGGAGAACTGACGATAGATAACCCCGGTTGAGCCGCCAAAGAAGGCCATCGGAATAAATACGGCGGAAAGAACCAGCGCAATACCAACCAGCGCGCCCTGGATCTGCCCCATCGATTTACGCGTTGCCTCTTTCGGCGGCAATCCTTCTTCGGCCATCACGCGCTCGACGTTTTCCACCACCACGATGGCGTCATCCACCAACAGGCCGATAGCCAATACCATCCCGAACATCGTCAGGGTGTTTATTGAGTAGCCGAACGCGTTAATAATGGCGAAGGTCCCTAACAGCACCACCGGCACCGCAATCGTCGGGATCAGCGTAGCACGGAAGTTTTGCAGGAACAGATACATCACCAGGAACACCAGCACGATGGCTTCAAACAGCGTTTTTACCACCTCGAAGATCGAGATTTTAACAAACGGCGTGGTGTCATACGGGTAAACCACTTTCAGCCCGGCAGGGAAAGTGGGGGAGAGTCGCGTCAGCTCAGCTTTCACCGCTTCAGCGGTATCCAGCGCGTTAGCGCCGGTCGCCAGCTTGATACCGAGACCGGCGGCCGGTTGGCCGTTGAAGCGCGCGATGATTTCATAGTTCTCACCGCCCAGCTCAATAGTGGCCACATCACGCAGACGAACCTGAGAGCCATCCGGATTCACTTTCAGTAAGATTTTACCGAACTCTTCCGTCGAGGTCAGACGCGTTTGCGCAATGATCGAGGCGTTAAGCTGTTGACCTTTCACCGGCGGCGTACCGCCTAGCTGACCGGCTGCCACCTGGGCGTTCTGAGTAGAAATCGCATTGACCACGTCGACCGGGGTCAGCTGATAGTTATTCAGCTTATGCGGATCCATCCAGATGCGCATCGCATACTGCGCGCCGAACAGTTGGGTATCGCCCACGCCGGTGGTACGGCTGATAGGGTCTTTAATGTTAGAAGAGACAAAGTCCGCAATATCGTTCTGCGTCATGCTGCCATCTTCGCTCACAAAGCCCGCCACCATCAGGAAGCTGCTGGAGGATTTTTCAACCTGGATACCCTGCTGCTGTACCTCCTGCGGCAGAAGCGGCATCGCCAGCTGCAGTTTATTCTGCACCTGCACCTGAGCGATATCCGCGTCAGTACCAGACTGGAAAGAGAGGGTAAGCTGCAACGCGCCGGATGAATCGCTATTAGAGGACATATACATCAGTCCATCAATACCGTTCATGTTTTGCTCAATAACCTGAGTTACCGAGTCCTGCAGCGTTTTAGCATCCGCGCCAGGGTAGTTTGCGTTAATCTGTATCGCTACGGGAGCAACGTTTGGATATTGCTCAATCGGCAGCTTAAGAATCGATAGCGCACCCGCCAGCATGATAATGATGGCGATTACCCACGCAAATATGGGGCGATCGATAAAGAACTTAGCCATGTATCAGTGGCTCCTGTTTAAGACTGAGGTTTTTCAGATTGCTGTTGCGACTGTTGATTCGCTTTAGCGTTATCTGTTACTTCCTGTGGCGTGACCTGTGCGCCCGGTTTGGCACGCTGAATGCCGACCGAAATCACGCGATCGCCAGCCTGTACGCCCTGGGTTACCAGCCATTTATCACCAATCGCCTGCTGAGCGGTCACGTTACGCACGGCCACTTTATTATCCTGACCCACGACCATTACCGTTGCCTGACCGGTTGGCGTACGGGCTACCGCCTGTTGCGGAACCAGAATAGCGTTTGGATTGGTGCCTTCTTCCAGGCGCGCACGTACAAACATGCCCGGCAGCAGACGATGATCCGGATTAGGGAAGACCGCACGCAGCGTAATCGAGCCGGTGGTCTCATCAACGGTAACATCAGAGAATTCCAGGGTACCTGGCTGCTGATATTCGCTACCATCAGGCATCATCAGCGTGACGTTGGCTTTGCCGTCGGTCTGCTTCAGCTGACCCGATTCCAGCTCTTTACGCAGGCGCAGATACTCATCGCTGGACTGGGTAACGTCGACGTACATCGGATCAAGCTGTTGCACGGTCGCCAGAGCGGTGGTTTGCCCGGTTTGCACCAGCGCGCCTTCGGTTACGGAAGATTTACCGATCCGGCCGCTAATCGGTGAAGTGACCTTGGTATAAGCCAGATTGATGCGCGCCGTTTCTACGTTCGCCTTAGCGACGGCGACGGCAGCTGCCGTCTGACTTTGCGTCGCCCGGGCCTGATCGTAATCCTGCTGGCTGATATATTTGGTGCCCAGCAGCGGCTGATAACGTTTTACCGTTACTGCGGCGATTTGCGCGTTGGCCTCAGCCTGCGCCAGATCGCCTTTCGCGCTGTTGTAAGTGGCCTGATAAGGCGCCGGATCGATCTGATACAGCGATTCGCCAGCCTTAATGTCAGTGCCTTCCACAAAGTTGCGTTTCAAAATAATGCCTGACACCTGCGGACGCACTTCAGCCACGCGATAAGCGGAGGTTCTGCCCGGTAGCTCAGTCGTAATTTTCAACGGTTCGCTTTTTAATGTTACTACGCCAACCTCAGGCGCCTGCTGCTGTTGGCCTGCCTGCTCGGACTTATCATCACATCCTGTTAGCAAAAAGCTGCCTGAAAGCATCAGGGCGGCCGCCAGAGGCGTTAACCCTCTGTTATTTTTCATAAATCAACCTCGATTGTTCGATATCGATTGGTCAATGGATCACAAACCGTTGAGCCATTGCTGCGTTTAAATTATGGTCATGCTATGGTACATACATTCGCAAATGTATGTAAATCTGCCGCTTGGTAAAAGCACTCACTATGGCACGAAAAACCAAACAGCAAGCCCTTGAAACACGGCATCAAATTCTTGACGCCGCCATCGCACGCTTTTCGGAATTCGGTGTTTCAGCGACCTCGCTTGCTGATATTGCCACTGCGGCTGGCGTGACGCGTGGCGCTATCTACTGGCATTTTAAAAACAAGACCGATCTGTTGAATGAGATCTGGGCGCAGTCTGAGTCTGGCCTGGAAGACGTTGAGCAAGAGTATCAGGCAAAATACCCAGACGATCCACTTTCCGTGATGCGCGCGATGCTGCGTTATGTTTTTGAAGCGCCGGCACGCGACCAACGGCGACGCTCCCTGCTGGAAATTATTTTCCATAAATGTGAATTTGTCGGTGAAATGCTGCCGTTACAGATTATGCAGCAAAATCTTTATCTGGAATGTTATGAAAAGATAGAACGCTCCCTGCGCCGCTGCATTCAGATGGGCCAACTGCCCGCCGATCTTAATCTGCGGCGGGCGGCGATTATTATCCGCGGCTATGTCACCGGCATCGTGGAAAACTGGCTGTTTATGCCGGACAGCTTCGATATTGAACAGGATGCGCCGCTGCTGGTAGAAACGTTGATTGATATGCTCAAAGCCAGCCCCAGCCTGAATCAGCCGGCCGTCAGCTAAGCGTTGGCCTCTGCTGTTTTTTTTCAAAATCGCGGCGCACGATTTCCAGCGCCGCCAGCACGGTTGCTGGCGGAATGGCGTTTTGCTCCAGCAGCATAATCAGATCTACCGCCAGTTTAATTTCATCAGAGGCGCTTTCCAGCGACATGTTTTGCTCCTTAACGTCGTATAACGCGCGATACCGCCGCCAGCAGTAACGCGCCCGCCAGCGCCAGCAATAGCGCGCGCGGGTGCAGGCTGGCCAGCGTTCCCCAGTTAAAATACACGCTAACATAGCCGCCGACCAGGGCGCCGATGGTCGCTAAAATCAATGTCGGCAGCCAGCTGCCGCGGCCCGGCATCAATTTGCCCGCCGCCACGCCAACCAACAGCCCTACAACCAACCAGGATAACAGTCCCATAGCGATGTCCTTATTAAGCGCCGATTTTAAACCTGTAAATAACAATAGATAAAATAGCCGGTCAGCGGCTGCAGTACAGCTCACGGGCTGTGATAAAGTGATCCCGGTAGTTTTTTCACGGGGCAGGGCATGCAGCGCATCATCTTTCTTATTATTGGCTGGTTGGCCATCGTGCTGGGCACGCTGGGCGTGGTATTGCCGCTGCTGCCGACCACGCCGTTTATTCTGCTGGCCGCCTGGTGCTTCGCCCGTTCTTCGCCGCGCTTTCATCAGTGGCTGCTGTATCGTTCCTGGTTCGGCGTCTATATCCGCCACTGGCAGCAGCATCGGGCGCTACCGCCTGGCGTAAAGCTACGCGCCATGCTGCTGATTATCTGCACCTTCGCCGTATCGATTTGGCTGGTGCATCTCGCCTGGCTGCGCATTATGCTGCTGTGTATGTTAGCGGCGCTGTTGCTGTTTATGTGGCGCATGCCGGTAGTGGCGCGGGAAAAAAATGACGGTTAATGCAGATAAAAGCATAAATTAACGCTTTTTAGCTTATCGATTTTCAATCACTTAAACTGCCTGCATGGCAATCAGAGTTGCATTTGTCCTGCGCTTTGCTTAGATTTGTTCGTTTTCGTGCGTGGCTTCCCTGATTTTATTCTTTTTCGTCTGCGGAATTATCCGTCAGCGTCGGGCGAAGCTGCGCGAGTCAGTTTAGTATTCACCAGGCATAACATTATGACCGCGACTGCACAGCAGCTTGAATTTCTTAAAGACAGTATTAAAAGCGTTCCGGACTATCCGAAGCCGGGTATCCTGTTTCGTGATGTCACCAGTCTGCTGGAAGATCCGCGCGCTTTCGCCACCACCATTGATCTGTTCATTGAACGCTTTCGCGATCGGGGAATTACCAAGGTAGTCGGTACCGAGGCGCGTGGCTTCCTGTTTGGTGCGCCGGTAGCGCTGGGATTAGGCGTTGGCTTCGTGCCGGTGCGTAAGCCGGGCAAGCTGCCGCGCGAAACCTTTAGCGAAACCTACGATCTGGAATATGGCAGCGACCAGCTTGAGCTGCATCGCGATGCGATTAAGCCGGGTGATGTGGTGCTGGTGGTAGACGATCTGCTGGCCACCGGCGGCACCATCGAAGCGACCGTGAAACTGATCCGCCGCGCCGGCGGAGAAGTGAAAGACGCCGCCTTTGTGATCAATCTGTTCGATTTGAACGGCGAAGCCCGCCTGAACGCGCTGGGTATTGATTGCTACAGCCTGGTCGCCTTTCCTGGCCACTGAGTTTCCCGCCTTCAGCCTCGCCGTAGCGGCGGGGCTGTGTTAGCATGTCCCACTGGTTTTCAACACATCTTGTGAACGAATGAGTTATCAGGTCCTTGCCCGCAAGTGGCGTCCACAAGCGTTTTCCGATGTCGTTGGTCAGGAGCATGTATTGACTGCGCTGGCGAACGGTCTGTCGCTGGGACGAATCCACCACGCTTATCTTTTTTCCGGCACCCGAGGCGTCGGGAAAACCACCATTGCGCGTTTGCTGGCCAAAGGGCTCAATTGCGAAACCGGCATTACCGCTACGCCGTGCGGCGTTTGCGATAACTGTCGTGAAATCGAACAGGGCCGCTTTGTCGATCTGATCGAAATCGATGCCGCTTCGCGCACCAAAGTCGAAGATACTCGCGATCTGCTGGACAACGTGCAGTACGCGCCCGCACGTGGCCGCTTTAAAGTCTATCTGATCGATGAAGTGCATATGCTGTCGCGCCACAGCTTCAATGCCCTGCTGAAGACCCTTGAAGAGCCGCCGGCACACGTTAAATTCCTGCTGGCCACCACCGATCCGCAAAAACTGCCGGTGACCATTCTTTCCCGCTGCCTGCAATTTCACCTTAAAGCGCTGGATGTCGATCAAATTCGCCAGCAGCTGGAATATGTCCTGGGACAGGAGCAGATCCCGGCGGAGCCGCGGGCGCTACAGCTACTGGCGCGTGCCGCCGATGGCAGTATGCGCGATGCGCTGAGTCTGACCGATCAGGCGATCGCCAGCGGTGAGGGCGAGGTACACACCGACAGCGTCGCCGCGATGTTGGGGACGCTGGATGACGATCAGCCGCTGGCGTTGATTGAAGCCTTAACAGCCGCCGACGGTCAGCAAACTATGGCGCTGCTGCAGCAGGCGGCCAGTCGTGGCGTGGAGTGGGAGGCGCTGCTGGTTGAAATGCTGCGTCTGCTGCATCGCATCGCCATGATCCAACTGCTGCCCACCGCGCTAAGCGAAGAGTATGCGGCGGTAGAGCAACGGCTGCGCGAACTGGCGCGCGTGGTGCCGCCCGCCGATGTGCAACTTTATTACCAAACCATTTTGATGGGACGCAAAGAGCTGCCGCTGGCGCCCGATCGCCGCATGGGCGTCGAAATGACGCTGCTGCGCGCGCTGGCTTTTCACCCGCAGGTGGAGATCGCCGAACCGGTAACGCGGCCGGTGATGACGCCGCAGCCCAACGTGCAAACGCCGCCTTCCGCCGCCGCCTCGGCGTTTTCCGCCCCACAGGCGCCGCAAGCGCCGCCGGAAATGAATGCCGGCGCGCCGGAGACGCCGCTGCCTGACACCACCAGCCAGCTATTGCAGGCGCGTACTCAACTGTTGCGCCAGCAGGGAGCAAACAAAACAAAAAAGAATGAGCCGGCAGCGCTAAGTGCGCGGCCGGCAGGCTCGGCGCTGGAACGCCTTGCTCAGGTAACGGAACGCGCCGCCAGACGGCCGGCGGCAGAACCGGCGGCGCCGGTGAAAAAAGAGGCCTATCGCTGGAAGGCGCAAAATAGCGCGGTTGAAAGCGAAACGCCGCAGATCGCCACGCCAAAGGCGCTGCGTTCCGCGCTGGAGCATGAAAAAACGCCGGAGCTGGCCGCGAGGCTGGCTGAGGAAGCGCTGGAGCGCGACGCCTGGGCGGCGCAAATCGCCACCCTGACGCTGCCTAAACTGGTGCAGCAGCTGGCGCTCAACGCCTGGAAAGAGGAGACGGCGCAGGGCATCTGTCTGCACTTACGCAGCAGCCAACGTCACCTTAACTCTGCTTCCGCGCAGCAGGTATTAACCGAGGCGTTAAGCAACGCCAGCGGTAAGTCGGTTGAATTGACTATCATTGAAGATGATAATCCTGCGATATTGACGCCTCTGGAGTGGCGTCAAAAGATTTATGAAGAAAAACTGACGCAGGCGCGTCAGGCCATCATTGCGGATAGCCATATTCAGACGCTGCGTCGTTTTTTTGACGCCGATCTGGATGAGGAGAGTATTCGCCCCGTTTGAATCGCCGCATAACCGATAACGGCTTACGCGGCCTGAGCAAAGAGAGAAAACTATGTTTGGTAAAGGCGGTTTGGGTAACCTGATGAAACAGGCCCAGCAGATGCAGGACAAAATGCAGCAGGTACAGCAAGAGATCGCTGAAATGGAAGTGACCGGCGAATCTGGTGCGGGCCTGGTGAAAGTTACTATTAACGGTGCGCACAACTGCCGCCGCGTAGAGGTGGATCCCAGCCTGCTGGAAGATGACAAAGATATGCTGGAAGATCTGGTTGCGGCGGCGTTTAACGATGCAGCACGCCGTATCGCCGAAGCGCAGCAGGAGAAAATGTCTTCCGTTTCCGCCGGCATGCAGCTGCCGCCGGGCTTTAAGATGCCGTTCTGATGCAAACCAGCCCTTTGCTGGAGTCGCTAATGGAAGCGCTGCGCTGCTTGCCGGGCGTTGGCCCGAAATCAGCGCAGCGTATGGCGTTTCAGCTGTTGCAGCGCGATCGCAGCGGAGGCATGCGCCTGGCTCAGGCGCTTACGCGCGCTATGTCAGAAATTGGTCACTGTACGGACTGCCACACCTTTACCGAACAGGAAATCTGCACCATCTGCGCGAACCCGCGTCGCCAGCAAAACGGGCAAATTTGTGTGGTAGAGAGTCCAGCGGATATCCACGCCATTGAGCAAACCGGACAGTTTGCCGGACGCTACTTTGTGCTGATGGGGCATCTTTCACCGCTGGACGGCATCGGCCCGCATGATATTGGGCTGGATCGTCTGGAGCAGCGGCTGGAAAAAGAGGCGATTCAGGAAGTGATCCTGGCGACCAATCCCACAGTGGAAGGGGAAGCCACGGCTAACTATATCGCCGGGCTCTGCGCGCAGTACGGCGTAGACGCCAGCCGTATCGCGCACGGCGTGCCGGTGGGCGGCGAGCTGGAAATGGTTGATGGCACCACGCTGTCGCATTCGCTTGCCGGGCGCCACAAGATTAAATACTGACCACTTGCTGGCACATTCACCTGTGCCAGCTTGAAAAAGTTTTTCCCATCCCCATCTCTTCCTCAACGTTCGATAAACCTGTTTCAGTTGAGGTAGCAAAACCATGAAAGGACAAGAGACGCGTGGTTTCCAGTCAGAAGTTAAACAGCTTCTGCACCTGATGATCCATTCCCTCTATTCGAATAAAGAGATCTTTCTGCGCGAGCTGATTTCCAACGCCTCGGATGCGGCGGATAAGTTGCGTTTTCGCGCGCTTTCCACGCCGGATCTGTATGAAGGCGACGGCGAGCTGCGCGTTCGGGTTTCTGTCGATAAGGAAAACCGCACTCTGACGCTGAGCGATAACGGCATCGGTATGCGTCGCGATGAAGTGATTGAGAACCTCGGCACCATCGCTAAGTCGGGCACCAAAGCTTTCCTTGAATCGCTCGGCTCCGACCAGGCGAAAGACAGCCAGCTGATTGGTCAGTTCGGCGTCGGTTTTTATTCGGCGTTTATCGTGGCCGATAAGGTTACCGTGCGCACCCGCGCCGCGGGAAGCGCGCCGGAAGAGGGCGTGTTCTGGGAATCCGCCGGCGAAGGCGAATATACCATCGACGATTTGACCAAGGCGGATCGCGGTACCGAAATTACGCTGCATCTGCGTGAAGGCGAAGATGAATTCCTCGACAGCTGGCGCGTGCGCAACATCATCAGCAAATATTCCGATCATATCGCGCTGCCGGTAGAGATCGAAACCAAAGATGAAGAGAGCGACACCACCAGCTGGGAAAAAATTAACAAGGCTCAGGCGCTGTGGACCCGTAACAAAGCGGAAGTCAGCGATGAAGAGTACAACGAATTCTATAAGCACATCTCGCACGACTTTAGCGATCCGCTGGCCTGGAGCCACAACCGCGTAGAGGGCAAACAGGAATATACCAGCCTGCTTTATATCCCGGCGCGCGCGCCGTGGGATATGTGGAACCGCGATCATAAGCATGGCCTGAAACTTTACGTCCAGCGCGTCTTTATCATGGATGACGCTGAACAGTTTATGCCGAACTACCTGCGCTTTGTGCGTGGCCTGATTGACTCCAACGACCTGCCGCTCAACGTATCGCGCGAGATCCTGCAGGATAACCGCATTACACAAAACCTGCGCAGCGCGTTGACCAAACGCGTACTGCAGATGCTGGATAAGCTGGCAAAAGATGACGCTGAGAAGTATCAGCAGTTCTGGAGCGAATTCGGCCTGGTGCTGAAAGAGGGCCCGGCAGAAGATCATGCCAACCAGCAGGCGATCGCCAAACTGCTGCGTTTTGCCACCACCAGTAGCGAAGGCGTGGCGCAAACCGTCTCGCTGGAAGAGTATGTCAGCCGCATGGTGGAAGGGCAGGAGAAGATCTATTACATCACTGCCGACAGCTATGCCGCAGCGAAAAGCAGCCCGCACCTGGAGCTGTTCCGCAAGAAAGGCATTGAGGTGCTGCTGCTCTCCGATCGTATCGACGAATGGATGATGAGCTACCTGACTGAGTTCGACGGTAAAACCTTCCAGTCGGTCAGCAAGGCGGACGACACGCTGGAAAAACTGGCGGACGAAGAGAACGACGCGCAGAAAGAGGCGGAAAAAGCGCTGGAGCCGTTCGTTGACCGCGTGAAAACGCTGCTGGGCGAGCGCGTGAAAGAGGTACGCCTGACGCATCGTCTGACCGATACGCCGGCTATCGTGACCACCGACGCCAATGAAATGAGCACCCAGATGGCCAAACTGTTCGCTGCGGCCGGGCAGGCGGTACCGGATGTGAAATATATCTTTGAACTGAACCCGGAGCACGCGCTGGTGAAACGCGCCGCGGATACCCAGGATGAAGCGCGCTTTGCCGAATGGGTTGAGCTGCTGCTGGATCAGGCGCTGTTTGCGGAGCGCGGCACGCTGGAAGATCCGAACCAGTTTATCCGCCGCATGAACCAGCTGCTGCTGGCCTGAGTAGCAACAACCTAAGCCTAAGCCGGCCTGCGAGCCGGCTTTTTTATTGCGGCATGGAGTCTGAAAAACAGCGCTACTCTGCCGTCAGGCTGGATCCTGGCGATGAATCAGTTAATGATAGCCGCAGGTAATATACTCACTATCGCCAGAGCCGCTGCTGGCCCCGTTTCCTTGTGATGATCGGGGCTTAATGGTATGTTCTTGGCCTTCTGGTTAGATCATAAATTCGCAAGGGGATTTACGCGATGCGTATTATTCTGCTCGGCGCACCGGGCGCAGGTAAGGGCACACAGGCTCAGTTCATTATGGAGAAATACGGTATTCCGCAAATCTCCACGGGCGACATGTTACGAGCGGCGGTTAAAGCCGGCACGGAACTGGGCAAACAGGCGAAAGCCATTATGGATGAAGGCAAACTGGTGACCGATGAGCTGGTTATCGCACTGGTTAAAGAGCGCATTGCGCAGGAAGACTGCCGCAACGGTTTCCTGCTGGATGGCTTCCCACGCACCATACCGCAGGCTGATGCGATGAAAGAGGCCGGCATCAAGATTGACTGCGTGCTGGAGTTCGATGTGCCTGACGAATTGATCGTTGAGCGTATCGTGGGCCGTCGCGTACATGCGCCGTCAGGCCGCGTCTATCACGTGACCTTCAATCCGCCGAAGGTGGAAGGCAAAGATGACGTGACCGGCGAAGAGCTGACCACGCGTAAAGACGATCAGGAAGAGACCGTGCGTAAGCGTCTGGTGGAATACCACGAAATGACCGAGCCGCTGGTGGCCTACTATCAGCAGGAAGCGCAGGCGGGCAATACCCAGTACCATAAAATTGATGGCACGCGTAAAGTGACCGAAGTCAGCGCCGAGCTGGCGAACATCCTGGGCTAACGCGCCGCGTTGAGCCTGCCGTCAGGAATATCCGTCGGATATTCCTGATGTTCTCTCTTTTCTTCCTGTGGTTCCCGCAAACGCACCCTGTTACGCGCTTTCCTCTATACTTTGCCGCTAAGCGTTTTCGTCTCTTGGTGGGAAAGGTTTTTCCGGCGAGCTTATCTGCCTCAGCCAGGGTAAAATCAACGCGTAAAACAAGTTAATCCATTTGAAAAAACAGGGATATACGATGAGGCAAGATAAACCCGGCGTCTTGCTGGTCAACCTGGGTACGCCCGATGCGCCGACCACGCCAGCGGTTAAACGTTACCTGAAACAGTTTCTTAGCGACAAGCGCGTGGTAGATACGCCGCGCTGGCTGTGGTGGCCGATCCTGAACGGCATTATTCTGCCGATTCGCTCCCCGCGCGTCTCGAAGCTTTACGCGTCGGTATGGATGGAAGAGGGCTCGCCGCTGATGGTGTTCAGTAAGCGTCAGCGTGACGCGCTGGCCGCGCGGCTGGATATTCCCGTTGAGCTGGGCATGAGCTACGGCAACCCCAGCCTGAAAAGCGCGGTCGACAGTCTGATGGCGCAGGGCGTGACGCGGCTGATCGTGCTGCCGCTCTATCCGCAATTCTCCTGCTCGACGGTGGCGGCGGTATGGGATGGCCTGAGCAGCGTGTTTGCTGGCTATCGCTCCATGCCAGATGTCCACTTTATTCGCGATTACGCCGAGCATCCGGCCTATATCGCCGCGCTGAAAGCCTCGGTTGAGCGCTCTTTTGCGCAGCACGGCAAACCCGATCTGCTGGTGATGTCCTACCACGGTATTCCGCAGCGCTTTGCCAATGAGGGCGATGATTATCCGCAGCGCTGCCGCGATACCACCGAGGCGCTGACGCGCGCGCTTGGGCTGAGCGATAGCGAAGTGATGATGACTTTCCAGTCGCGTTTCGGCCGTGAACCCTGGCTGACGCCCTATACCGATGAAACCATGCGTGGCTTACCGGCGAAAGGGGTGCGCCATATTCAAATCATGAGCCCTGGCTTCTCCTCCGACTGTCTGGAGACGCTGGAAGAGATCAGCGAGCAGAACCGCGAGTTCTTCATGCATGCCGGCGGCGAGAAATTTGAATATATCCCGGCGCTGAATGACGACGCCGAGCACATAGACATGATGCTGGCGCTGGTGAACGCGCATCGCTGAGTAACGGCGGGGAGTGTGATATCATTCTCCGCCTGTTTATTCTGAAGCTATCAACCATGAAATTTCCCGGCCAACGCAAATCCAAACACTATTTTCCCGTCAACGCTCGCGATCCGCTGTTACAGCCCGTTCAACCCGAAAGCGAAACCGGCACCAGCTGGGTTGTCGGCATCGATCAGACATTGGTAGACATTGAAGCAAAAGTAGATAACGCTTTTGTGGCGCGTTACGGGCTTAGCGTTGGCCACTCGCTGGTGATTGAAGATGAAGTGGCGGACGCGCTCTATGCCGAACTGATGCGTGAAAACCTGATTACCCACCAGTTTGCCGGCGGTACCATCGGCAATACCATGCATAACTACTCGGTGCTGGCCGATGACCGCTCGGTGCTGCTGGGTGTAATGTGCAATAACGTGCAGATTGGCGGCTACGCCTATCGTTATCTGTGCAATACCTCCAGCCGTACTGACCTTAACTATCTGCAGGGCGTGGATGGCGCCATTGGCCGCTGCTTTACGCTGATTAGCGATAACGGCGAGCGTACCTTTGCCATCAGCCCCGGCATGATGAATCAGCTGCGCCCGGAAAGTATTCCTGAAGAGGTGATTGCCGGCGCCTCGGCGTTGGTGCTGACCTCCTATCTGGTGCGTTGCAAAGCGGGCGAACCGATGCCGGAAGCCACTATGCAGGCGGTCGCCTGGGCGAAGCAGTACAACGTGCCGGTGGTGCTGACGCTGGGAACCAAACATGTCATCGCTGAAAACCCGCAGTTCTGGCGTGACTTCCTGTGCGAGCATGTTTCTATCCTGGCGATGAACGAAGAAGAGGGACTGGAGCTGACCGGCCAGGCCGATCCGCTGCTGGCGGCGGATAAAGCGCTGGAGTGGGTGGATCTGGTGCTGTGCACCGCCGGCCCCAACGGACTGTATATGGCAGGCTATACCGAAGAGAGCGCGAAACGGCAAACCAATCTGCCTCTGCTGCCCGGCGCGATTGCGGAATTTAACCAGTATGAGTTCAGCCGCGCCATGCGCTATCAAGATTGCCAGCAGCCGCTGCGTATCTATTCGCATATCGCCCCTTATATGGGCGGGCCGGAAAAGATCATGAACACCAACGGCGCGGGCGATGGCGCGCTGGCGGCGTTGCTGCATGATATTACCGCCAACAGCTATCACCGTAACAACGTGCCTAACTCCAGCAAGCACGTACGCAATTATCTGACCTATTCCTCTCTGGCGCAGGTTTGTAAATACGCTAACCGTGTAAGCTATCAGGTGCTGAATCAGCATTCGCCGCGTCTGACGCGCGGCCTGCCGGAACGTGAAGATAGCCTCGAAGAAGCCTATTGGGAACGGTAAAATCAGCGCGCGGCGTGATGCCGCGCGCGGGTAATTTATGAGGGATGATGTGGATTCAGGGTGGGCTGAGCATCCAGCCCGGCCTTCAGCATCGCCAGCATACTATTGGCGATCTCGCGCTCGCCCATAATCACGTTATCGGCACCGCGTTCAAGAATATAGTGCACTTCATCGTCATAATGCGCGCGGGCGATAATCTCCAGATGCGGATGTTTTTCACGCGCCGCCGCGATAATCTCACCTGCTTCATAGCCGTTGGGTATACTCATCAGCAGCCAGCGCGCGCAGTCCAGCCGCGCCAGCTCCATGGTTTCAGCGCGCGCCGCATTGCCCAGAATGGCCCTGATGCCTTGCTCACGTAGCGCTTCGACGCGCGGGCGCGAGTTCTCGACCACCACAATAGGAATTTCCGCCTCCACCAGTAGCTGGCCCACCAGGCTGCCGACGCGTCCATAGCCGACAATTACCGCATGATTGCAGATATTAACCGGAATCTGTTTTTCCTCTTCCGTGGCTTCTTCCAGACTCTGTTCCTCGAAATTCTCATTCTTTTCCAGAAAGCGTTCCAGCAAAGTAAACAGAATCGGGTTAAGCATAATCGACAGGATAGCGCCAGCCAGCACCAGGTTACGGCCCTCATCGCTAAGCATGTTCAGCGAAATGCCCAGACCGGCCAGAATAAAGGCGAACTCGCCAATTTGCGCGAGGCTAACAGAAATGGTCAGCGCGGTACGTCGTGAATGGCCGAGCAGGGTGACCAGCAGCCAGGCCGCCAGCGACTTGCCAAAGATGATGATCGCCAGCACGCCCAGCACCGCCAGCGGCTGCTGAACCAGAATCATCGGATCGAACAGCATACCCACCGAAACGAAAAACAGAACGGCAAACGCATCGCGCAATGGCAGTGTGTCGTGCGCAGCGCGATGGCTTAGCTCCGATTCATTCAGCACCATGCCGGCAAAGAAGGCGCCCAGCGCAAAGGAAGCATCAAAAAACTCGACGGCGCCGAAGGCGATGCCCAGCGCCAGCGCCAGCACCGACAGCGTAAACAATTCGCGAGAACCGGTGGCGGCGCTGCGCGCCAGAATCCACGGCACCACCCGACGACCCACCACCATCATCAGCACCATAAAGGCGGCGACCTTACCGATGGTAAACAACAGATCCCACGCCAGCAGCGTAAAGCTGGCGTTGCCTTTCTCCATCATCCCGGCAATGGCTGGCAGCAGCACCAGCGTAAGCACCATCACCAGGTCTTCGACAATCAGCCAGCCGATAGCGATCTGACCGCGCTGGGTATCGATCAGCTGGCGCTCTTCCAGCGCTCGCAGCAGCACCACGGTACTGGCGGTAGAAAGACAAAGCCCAAAGACCAGCCCGGTCATCCATTCCCAGCCCAGCGCGACGCTAAGTCCCATCCCCAGCAGCGTCGCCACGGTAATTTGCGCAATAGCGCCCGGGATGGCGATCGCTTTGACCGCCATAAGATCCTTTAGCGAGAAATGCAGCCCGACACCAAACATCAGCAAAATCACGCCCAGCTCCGCCAGCTCTTGCGCCAGCCCCATATCCGCGACAAAGCCGGGGGTAAAAGGTCCAGACAGAACGCCCGCCAGCAGATAGCCCACCAGAGGAGAAATGCGTAGCCTGCTGGCGAGCATCCCTAAAAGAAAGGCGAGGACAAGGCCTCCAACGATGGTGGTAATCAGCGGGGTGCTGTGGTGCATGCTGTCTCCTTCTGTATGTAACTGTGTCCGGTTGTAAACAGTGTAAAACAATATGGGGGCGGCAGCCTGAAAATAAATGCTTAAAAACTAAAAAAAGTGGGTGTTGAGCCAGAAGTTTGCGATGAGGGTCATTTTTTTTACTTATGATGCGTAAACCTTAATGAATACCACGACTAAGATTTTAAGAATTGCAAAAATAGCGCGCCAAACCGGGGTAAGCTGTCATGGTAGCTTCATGAAATAACTGTAAAAGCCTGTAAACATGAGCAGGTCGCCATTTCGTAGCTTATTTCCTGCCAGGACAAAAGAGTTGGCGCAGCAGGATAAGTCGTATTGCGAGACTGCCGCACTTCAGGCATAACTAACCACCGCGTTACAAATTCGCTGGCCTGCCTTACTATTATGGCAGCAAATGCCCGGCTGCTGATGGCCGTCCCGGTCAGAAATCGCGTCGACAAGGAGAATAACGTTGCGTTTTATCAATACTCTTATCATGGGCGGGATACTTTCCCTGAGCCTGCTCTCATCGCAGGCGCAGGCCTGGGAAAAGGGCCGCGTCTATAAATTTACCGTGTTGCATACTAACGATCACCATGGTCGCTTCTGGCATAACGAACAGGGCGAATATGGTCTGGCGGCGCAGAAAACGCTGATGGACAAGATTCGTTATGACGTTCAGGCGCACGGCGGCGCGGTGCTGATCCTCTCCGGCGGCGATATTAATACCGGCGTACCGGAATCCGACCTGCAGGATGCGGAACCCGATTTTCGTGGAATGAATCTGGTCGGCTACGATGCGATGGCTATCGGCAATCATGAGTTTGATAACCCGCTTTCGGTGCTGCGTCAGCAGCAAAAGTGGGCCAAGTTCCCGCTGCTCTCGGCGAATATTTATCAAAAAAGCACCGGGCAACGCCTGTTCCAACCCTGGGCGTTATTTAACCGCATGGGACTGAAAATAGCGGTGATCGGCCTGACGACCGATGACACCGCTAAAATCGGCAATCCCGAATACCTGACCGATATTGAATTCCGCTCACCCGCCCGTGAAGCGAAGCAGGCGGTGGAAACGCTGCGCGCCACTGAAAAGCCGGATGTCATCATCGCCGCCACCCATATGGGTCATTACGACAACGGTAAACACGGCTCTAACGCGCCGGGCGATGTGGAAATGGCGCGCGCCTTGCCGCAGGGCTATCTCGATCTGATTGTCGGCGGCCACTCTCAGGATCCGGTATGCATGGCGCAGGATAACCAGAAGCAGGTCGATTACGTGCCTGGCTCGCCTTGCGTGCCCGATCGCCAGAACGGCACCTGGATTGTTCAGGCGCATGAGTGGGGCAAATACGTTGGTCGGGCCGACTTTACCTTCCGCGACGGGGTGTTAACGCTGGAAAACTATCAGCTGATTCCGGTGAACCTGAAGCACAAGGTAAAGAACAGCGAAGGCAAAGATGAATGGATTAATTACCAGCAGGAAATCTTGCCCAATAGCGCCATGATGAAGCTGCTGACGCCGTTCCAGAAAAAAGGCGAGGCGCAGCTGAATGTGAAGGTGGGCAGCGTCGATGCGCGGCTGGAAGGGGATCGCAACAAGGTGCGCTTTGTGCAGACCAACCTGGCGCGTCTGATCCTGGCATCGCAGATTGCGCGTACCAAAGCGGATTTTGCTGTGATGAGCGGTGGTGGCGTGCGCGATTCGATCGAGGCGGGGCCGATCAGCTATAAAGATGTGCTTAAAGTGCAGCCGTTTGGCAATACGCTCTGCTGGGTGGAGATGAAAGGCAGCGAGGTGGAGAAATATCTGGCGGTAGTGGCGAATAAGCAGGTAGATTCTGGCGCGTATGCGCAGTTCGTCAACGTCAGCCTGATCGCGGACGGGCAGGGCGTAAGCGAGGTGAAAATCAACGGTGAGCCGCTGCAGGCGGAGAAAACCTACCGTATGGCGACGCTGAGCTTTAACGCCAACGGCGGCGATGGCTATCCGGTTATCAATACGCTGCCAGGCTTTGTGAATACCGGCTTTGTCGATGCGGAAGTACTGAAGCAGTATATCGAACAGCAGTCGCCGCTGAAGGCTGAGGCTTATGCGCCAAAAGGTGAAATTATTTACCGCAGCGCGGCGGAAAAAGAAGAACTGGAAAAGCAGGAGAGCCGCCATCGCAGCTATCCCCAGATGATTCTGGCCTGGCTCAGCGGTAAGTGATAGCAGCAGGCCCGTGGTTTTAACCGGCGGGCCTGAATTTATCCGCTATGGCATGGCGAGTGCCATTTTTCTCGCAGCTTGTCCCATATCCAGTTATACGCCACCGTATAGGGCAGAAAGAACAGGAAAAAGCCAACTTCCAGCATAAAGGCCTGAAGCAGTCCGATGCCCAGCATCATTGAGGCCACCGGCAGGCCGATAAGAATAAAGCCGCCTTCAAAGCAGAGGGCGTGCATAATGCGTAGCCACAGCCCGCGTCTGACTCGATCGCGGGGAAAGAGTCGATCAAACACGGCGTTATAGATGATATTCCACACCATCGCGATAGTGGAAAGCGCCAGCGCCAGCGCGCCCATCTGGAACAGCGGTTTATGCATGACCGCCGCCGCTAACGGTGAAACGATCAAAATCGCTAATGCCTCAAAACCTACCGCATGTAATACGCGTTCTTTAAACGACCGGGACTGCATAAATTCTCCTTTCGAGCCTGGTTAATCCTGTCTGCCGGGACAGGCTCTTATTAAGCTGACGCTTATTTTCTGCCAGCGTTGGGTTAAAATACAATTAACTCCCATCGAAAAAAGCGATAGAACGATGCGTTACTCACCGGAATCATTGCAGGCTTTCGTCCAGACGGTGGAAAAGGGCTCGTTTTCCGCCGCGGCGCGCGCACTGGGGAAAAGCCAGTCTACCGTTAGCGCCGCGATTGCCAATCTGGAGGCGGACCTCGGATTTAAGCTGTTTCACCGCGCCGGGCGTGAACCAGCACTGACCGAGGCGGGGGCGCGGGCGCTGCGTCAGGTGCAGGAGATTTTAGCGGCCAGCCAGCGGCTTGATGAGCTGGCGGTGCGGCTCTCCGCCGATGTCGAACCGCGTCTTAGCATGGCGATTTCCGATTTCTGGCAGGCGGACCACCATGAGCAACTGCTGAAGCGCTTTGCCGCCCGCTATCCGCATATTGAATTTGAATGCATGATCGCCGAAGACGAAGACGTTATCGATTTGCTGCAAAGCAATCGTATTCACCTGGGCGTGATTCGCGTTCAGTCAGCGCTGCCGGTAACCATTACCGCCTCGCGCTTGCAGGTGCAGGCGCAAATGGCGGTGTTTATTCATCGCGATCATCCGCTGGCCGCTCAGGAAAAGGTGAGTCTGGCGGAGCTAACGCCGCTCAGGCAGCTCAGGCTAAATACCTGGGCAGGCGTGCGGGAAACGATCACCTGCGGCCAGGTCTGGTCGGCGCCTTCGTATTTGCTGCTGTTGGAGATGGCGGAGCAGGGGTTTGGCTGGTCGATCCTGCCGCGCTGGCTGGTAGAGCAGTTTGGACATGGCGTATTGCATATGCTGCCGGTGGCGGGCTGGCCGCAAAATATTGCGGTAGATGCCGTCTGGTCGACCCGCACCCCGCCAGGACCGGCGGGGCGCTGGATGATCGATCAGCTTTGCGCGCAGCGCGCCTAATCCTGACGCGCGATATCGACCAGGCTTGCCTCTAACAGCGCGGCCAGATCGCTGGCGGCCAGTTCGATATCCAGGCCGCGCTTGCCGCCTGAAATAAAGATGGTAGGAAAGGCGGTAGCCTGGCTATCGATTACCGTCGGCAGGCGTTTCTTTTGCCCCAGCGGACTGATGCCGCCGATCAGGTAACCGGTAACGCGCTGCGCCAACTGCGGATCGGCCATTTCCGCTTTTTTGGCCTGCAGGGCCTTCGCCACCTTTTTCAAATCAAGCTGGCTGGCAACGGGCGTTACCGCCACGGCCAGCTGTTTGCCGTCGCCGTTCAGCGCCACCAGCAGCGTTTTATAAACCTGCTGCGGATTCAGGTTAAGTTTACGCACCGCCTCATCGCCAAAATGCGTCTCGTTACTGTCATGCTCATAGGGATGCAGCGTAAAAGGGATTTTTTTCTTTTCCAGCAGTTTTATTGCGGGCGTCATAGCTTCTTCCGACAGTGAAAATTACGGTCTGGTAAAAAATAGCGCTGGTTAAATCCCAGGCTTTGAGAGAAAATTGTCTGGCGTCGGTAATGCAATTACTGATGAATAACCAAAATCATAAACAAATTCCTCTTTGACGGGCCGATAGCAATATTGGCCTTTTTTTTATCTGCGCCGGAGCAGCTCGGGTAGATTATTTTCGCCGTACAGGTGCAGCGCGCCAACCGCCACAACATAACGCCCCGGCGGCAGCGCGCGCAACAGCTGGTTCCAGCGTTGATTGCGCTGATGCATCAGCAGATCGTTTAGCTCGGTGCTGAAGGTGGTCGGCAATGCCATCTGGCTCTGCTGCGGCGGCTTCTCCAGCCACCAACTCACCATGGTTTGCAACAGACGCGCATTGGTATGCCAGTGTTCCAGCGTATCGGTCAGCAGCGACTGACCATTTTCCGGCAGGGTTTTAAGGATATCGAGCTGCTCGCCGGCGCCTTCCAGTTCAATAATGCGCCGTCCCTGCGCCTGCGCTGCCTGCAACAGCTGATAATCGATGCCGTAATCGGGCCGTAAACCCAGCCGCTGCGCCTGCTGCGCCTGCAGCATCAGCGCGATTTGCCATAGGGGCAACGCTTCAAGCTGAGTCAGATTCAGGTTCAGTTCATCACACAGCCGGTTCAACTGCTGCAGCGTGGCTTCATCGACGCGTTCTGCCAGCGGCGGCTGCGCTTCATGCCAGGTAAAAGGCGAGGCGGTGCCGGTAATATCCGCTTCCACAATCAGGGCGTCCGCCTTTTCCAGACGCGCCAGCAGTTCCGGCGGCAATGGCATCATATTGCGGGTGCCCATATGAATACTGCCGACCAGATGCAGCTCGCGCTGGCCGGGCAGCCAGACATCTGTGGCTGGCCAACGGTAATGTTTTGGGACCAGCGTACGAAACAGCGTGGTCAGGTTGTGCCGCCATCTATCCATTCTCTCACCCTTTGCCGCCAGTAAACTCCCCATGCTAGCGGTTTCATTTCACGATGAACAGGCGAAAGCGCTGACTTCTATACCGGAAGCCAGCGCCAGAGGAGAACAAACGCCGCGTTGAGCTAGGCGCCGGGCGGTTGATAGCGCAACAGCCGGTTAGCATTGCTGACCACGGTAATCGAAGAGAGCGCCATTGCTGCGCCGGCGATCACCGGGCTAAGCAGGGTGCCGGTCAGGGGCCAGAGAACGCCTGCGGCGACAGGGATCGCCAGCGCGTTATAGATAAAGGCGCCCAGCAGATTCTGCTTCATATTACGCAGCGTAGCTTTGGCGATCGCCAGGGCATCCACCACGCTGTGCAGATCGTGACGCATCAGCGTAATGGCCGCGGTTTCGATCGCCACGTCACTGCCGCCGCCCATGGCAATCCCGACGTCAGCCTGCGCCAGCGCTGGCGCATCGTTGATGCCGTCGCCGACCATGGCGACTTTATGACCCGCCTGCTGCAATTGCTTGATCGCCGCCGCTTTGCCGTCCGGCAAGACGCCAGCAATCACCCGATCCAGTCCGGCCTCGCGTGCAATGGCGTTCGCGGTGATTTCATTATCCCCGGTCAGCATGATCAGCTGATAGCCCAACCCGTGCAGGCGCTGCAGCGCGCTTACGCTCTCTTTACGCAGCGGATCGCGGATGGCCAGCAAACCTGCCAGCTGGCCCGCTACTGCCAGAAAGACCGGCGTCGCACCGTTGGCCGCCTGCTCATCGGCAAGCGACGCGGCCTGTTCCGCCCCAATCTGTTGCTGAGCCAGCAGGGCGGCATTCCCCAACAGCATCGGCTGGCCTTCCAGCTGAGCACTCACGCCCATCCCACGCAGGGTGCGGAACTGGCTGCTTTCTGGCAGAGCCATTTCCCCGGCGCGATCGCGAATCGCTTTCGCCAGCGGGTGACTGGAACCCTGTTCCAGCGCTGCTGCCCAGCGCAGCACCTCTGCTTCGCTAAAACCATTAAAGGTGACGATCTGCGTAACCTGCGGCGCGCCCTGCGTCAACGTCCCGGTTTTATCGAATACCAGCGTATCCAGCTCGCTGGCACGCTGTAGCGCATCGGCATCGCGCACCAGTACGCCAAACTCCGCCGCGCGCCCCACACCGGCAATAATCGACATCGGCGTAGCCAGCCCTAAGGCGCAAGGGCAGGCGATAATTAGCACGGTCGTGGCGATCACCAGCATATAAACCAGCGACGGCTGTGGACCGAAAAAATACCAAACGGCGGCGCTGAATAGCGCGATCGTCACCACCACCGGCACAAATACTGCGGAAATACGATCCGCCAGCTGGCCGATAGCCGGTTTGCTGCTTTGCGCCTGACGCACCAGCTGAATAATGCGCGACAGGGTGGTATTTTTGCCGATGGCGTTGGCGCGGAACAGAACGCTGCCGTCCTGCACCAGGGTACCGGCATGCAAGGCTGCGCCCGCTGACTTCTGTAGCGGCAGCGGCTCGCCGGTCAGCATCGATTCATCCAGCCAGGCTTCGCCTTCGGTGATAGCGCCATCAACCGGCACACGATCGCCGGTCGCCAGCCTTAATACCATCCCCAACTGCACCTCGCTTAAGGCCACGGTTTTCTCGCCGTCAGCGGTGACCACGCGCGCCGTAGCGGGAGTTAAATCCAGCAGCCGTTCCAGCGCTTTTGACGAGCGTTGACGCGCCCGCTGCTCCAGCGCGTGGCCTAAATTAATCAGGCCGATAATCATGGCGCTGGCTTCGTAATAAAGATGCCGCGCGGCAGCCGGGAAAAAATCTGGCCACAGATTGACGCTGATGGAATAGAGCCAGGCCGCCAGCGTGCCGAGCGCCACCAGCGTATCCATGGTGGCGGAGCGGTTCAGCAGGCTGCGCCATGCGCTACGATAAAAATGGCCGCCCGCGACCACCATCACCAGCAGCGTCAGCGCGCCGATCACCAGCCAGCCGCTGCGATTGCTGGTGGTTAACATCATATTGTCGCCAAACAGGCCGTAAACCATCAGCGGCACGCCAAGCGCCAGCGCCAGCGCCGACTGCCAGCTAAAGCGCCGCATCGCCTGACGCGCGCTGCTCTGCTGTTTTTCCCGTCGCTCGCTTTCGTCGCCGATCACTTCAGCGCCGTAGCCTGCTGCCGTTACGGCGGCGACCAACGCCTGCGGCTGCGGCGAGCCAATCACCAGGGCGCTGCGCTCGGCAAGGTTAACGCGCGCCTGCTGAACGCCTGCTACCTGGGCCAGGGCTTTCTCGACCCGACTAACGCAGCTGGCGCAGCTCATACCGTCAATCAGTAGCTGATAATTTTCTGCGGCTTCATCAGCCTGAGTCGCCAGCGCCGCGCTATCCGCAGCGGCGGCTTGCGGTGAAAAAGAAGAATGCCCCGCTGCGGCGTCAGCCTGAGCGGGAATGGATGGATTATCCGCTGCCAGCTGGCTTTCCGATGCTGTCAGCGGTTCAGGCTTTGGGCGCGCGTTATCCTGTTGGCTGGCGTGATAGCCGGCTTGCTCAACGGTAGCGATCAGCGCCTCTGCGGCGGCATCGCCGGTCACCCGGGCTTCGTTCAGCGAAACCTCAGCCTGCTGAACATCCTGACGCTGTTCCAGCGCCTCTTTTACGCGTTTAACGCAGTGGCCGCAGGTCAGACCGTCCAGCGCTAACAGAGTGGTATGTGACATAAGGGGACTCCTTATTTTCAGGCTCGATAGATTATCGGAGTGGTAAGCTTAAACCTTCCATCAAGGGGAAGGTCAAGTTTTTAACCAGATGATAATTTTGCGCTGGAATCACCTCCTGTCAGGCAGCATAAAAGGGAAAGGCGAAAGGCCGGCATCTGCCTCTGTCCACTCTGGCGAATCAGCGCTATCCTGCCAGCAATAGCGAAAAGGGGGAGAGCATGAATATTAGCGATGTGGCAAAAAGAACCGGCTTAACCAGTAAGGCGATCCGCTTTTATGAAGAGAAAGGGCTGGTCACGCCGCCGTTGCGTAGCGAAAACGGCTACCGCAGCTACACGGCGCGCCATCTGGACGAACTGACGCTGCTGCGGCAGGCGCGGCAGGTGGGTTTTACTCTCGATGAGTGTCGCGAGCTGGTGCATCTGTTCAACGATCCGGCACGTCACAGCGCTGACGTAAAAGCGCGCACGCTGCAAAAAGTCAAAGAGATCGAAGCGCATATCCTGGAGTTAAATCTGATGCGTGAGCGGCTGTTGGCGCTGGCCGAGACATGCCCCGGCGATGAAAGCGCAGACTGTCCGATAATTGATAATCTTGCCGGCTGCTGTCAGCACACAAAAAATTAGCGGCCCGAAAGCCGCTTGTTTATGCCTTATAATGTCAGCGGCGCGAATAGCGCTAATTTATCCGCAACAAGCTCAGCGGCCTGGCGTCTCAGCGTCCTGCGGCCTGATGCGCAGGGTGACGCCCTCCACGCAGATCACCACCACACGCGTACCGGCGGGCAGATCGTTGTCAGCCTGCACGCGCCAGCTGCTGTCCCCGACGCGAACATGGCCCAGCCCGTTAACCAGATCTTCATCTAACGTCAGCTGCATGCCGGTCATCTGCATGCCGCGTTGGTTAAGCAGCATCCCCGGCTGCTTTTGCCGCAGCGCCAGCCAGCGATACCAGAGAAAGGCGGCGAGCAGCGTCAGCAGCGCGAACAGGATCCCCTGCGTTCCCCACGAAAAGGGCAGCATCCAGCGGATTAACCCTACCGCCAGCGCCGCCAGCCCGCTCCACAGCAGATAGCCGCTGGTGCCCAGCATTTCCGCAATCAATAACAGGCCACCCAGCGTTAACCAGAACCAGTGGGGTTGGTTAATCACGGCCGCCAGCATTATTGCTGGCTCCGCGACTGCTTGCTTTCATTCAGCAGTTCGCTGATACCGGCGATAGATCCCATCAGGCTGCTGGCATCTAACGGCATCAGCACCACTTTGCTGTTATTGGCGGAGCCGATTTGTTGTAACGCATCGGTATACTTCTGCGCCACAAAGTAGTTCACTGCCTGAATATCCCCGGCGGCAATCGCTTCCGATACCATTTTGGTGGCGCGCGCTTCGGCTTCCGCGGCGCGTTCACGCGCTTCCGCCTGTAAAAACGCGGCCTGGCGATCGCCCTCTGCTTTTAATATTTCCGACTGCTTTTCCCCTTCGGCGCGTAAAATCGCCGCCTGACGAATCCCTTCCGCCGCCAGAATATCAGCTCGCTTGGTGCGCTCGGCTTTCATCTGCGCATTCATGGCGGCGATCAGCTCCTGTGGCGGACGCACATCGCGGATCTCAATGCGCGTGACCTTAATGCCCCACGGATTAGTCGCCTCATCCACAATGTGCAACAGGCGGGTATTAATGCTGTCACGCTGCGACAGCATCTCATCCAGCTCCATCGAGCCGAGAACGGTACGGATATTAGTCATCGTCAGATTGATGATCGCCTGATCAAGGTTGCTGACCTCATAGGCGGCGCGCGCCGGATCGACCACCTGAATAAAGCAGACCGCGTCGATGGTGACGTTGGCGTTATCTTTGGAAATCACTTCCTGCGAGGGGACATCAAGCACCTGCTCCATCATATTAATCTTGCGACCAATACGATCCATAAACGGCACTAAAAGGTTCAGGCCGGGCTGCAGCGTTTTGGTATAGCGGCCAAAACGCTCCACGGTCCATTGATAGCCCTGCGGCACAATTTTGACGCCTGACCAGACCACAATCAACGCAACGACGATAAGTACGGGGATCACAGCAAACATACAACCTCCAGACTGTCTTATGACGGGCCGAACCCTGGCCCGTTGTCGGCAGAAATTAGTAGAGCAGGGAGTATAACAGGCGACGATATTTTGCCGCCAGCGCATCGCCGGTGCCGAGCGCCGCCAGAATTTCCTGCAGCATCTTACGCGCCTGGCCATCGGCGGCGTTGAGATCGCGCTTCAAAAAGCTGTACAGCAGTTCCAGCGCCTCTTCGTTGCGGCCAACCTGATGCAGCTGCAGCGCCAGTTTGCTGGCCAGTTCGGCATTCTGCGGATCGCTTTCCAGCTGCTGTTGAAGCTGCTGAATTTCCGGGGTATCCGCCGCCTGCTTCAGCAGATCGATCTGCGCCATCAGCCCCTGATAGCGCGTATCCTGATCCTGCAGCGGCACCACTTTCAGTACGCCTTCCGCTTCATCGCTGCGGTTAAGAGAGATCAGAACTTCAGCCAGCAGAAAACCGATTTCGCTGGACTGATTGCTCAGTTGCCATGCCTCTTTCAGCAGCGGCAGCGCCTCCAGCGTTTTGCCCTGCTGCACCAGCTCGATAGCCTGCTGCGCCTTCAGCTCCTCTTCACGCGGCAGCACTTTTTGCAGCAGGGCGCGGATCGCCTCTTCCGGCTGCGGTCCCTGGAAGCCGTCGACCGGTTGGCCATTCTGGAACAGATAAACCGTAGGAATGGCGCGCAGGCCGAACTGGGAAGCGACCATCGGCTCATTGTCACAGTCGAGCTTCGCCAGCACGAACTGCCCGGCGTACTCCTGCGCCAGCCGCTCCAGCACCGGCGTCAGTTGCTGGCAGTGCTGGCTGCGTTCGGACCAGAAATAGAACAGCACCGGCACCGTCATAGACTGTTCCAGCGTCTGCTGCAGGTTTGATTCGTTGATATCGATAATCGAAGCGTGTAATGACATGTCTGCGTCTCTTTGTCTGATGACTTTGTTACGATATTGGGGCGTTGCCTTCGGCTTCAAGCCAAATTTGCGCTGCCGCGTTAGTTGCCGCGTAAAATGCGATCCAGTATCCAGCCCGGCAGCAAGCGTCGCAGCCAGCTCATTGCATGCGCGACCAGCGTCACAGGGTAGCGCAGCCGCGGATGACGGCTCTCCAGCGCGTGGCGCAGTTTGGGGAGTATCGCTTCCGGCGGCAGCGTAAAACGTGCCGCAATACCCGGATTTTTAACCGGCTTCTCTTGCTGCGTCTGATTCACATTGTCGGTAAAGCGGGTATGGATAGGGCCGGGTTCTATCAGGCTGACGCGCACGCCGCTGCCGTGCAGCTCCATACGCAGGGCGTCGGCCCAGGCCTCTAGCGCATATTTACTGGCGGCGTAGGCGCCGCGTCCCGGCGTAGCGATCAGGCCCATCACCGAGCTGGTATTAATAATACGCGCGTCGCCGCTGGCGCGCAGGGCGGGCAACAGCAGCATCGTCAGCTGATGGGTGCCGAACAGGTTACTGGCGAACTGTTGCTCCAGCTGCTGACGCGACAGGGTTTCCAGCAGGCCGTAAACGCCATAGCCAGCATTATTAAACAGGCCGTACAGTTGACCCCCGGTCAGCGCGATAACCTGCTCCGCCGCCTGCGCCACGCTCTGCGCATCGTCGAGATCGAGCTGAATCCCGGTAAATCCCAACGCATTCATTTTCGCCACATCGTCCAGTTTGCGGCAGGCGGCCAGCACGCGATAGCCGCGCATTAACAGATCGTTGGCGGCGACCAACCCGATACCGCTGGAACAGCCGGTAATTAATACGTTTTTTTGCATAACTTTACGTCCGTGGCTTCTGTGCCGTTTATTACTCATGCTTAACTAGGGGAGCCAGTTCTTTGTCCATCAGATCGGTAATAAAAGCCTGCGCATCCGGCGCCGGATGAATACCGTCCTGCTGCATCCACTGCGGTTTAAGGTAAACCTGCTCCATAAAGAAGGGCACCAGCGGGATATTGTACTGCCGGGCCAGTTTGCTATAGATGGTATTGAAAGCCTCGTTATAGCGGCGGCCGTAGTTCGCCGGCAGACGGATCTGCATCAGCAGCGGTTGGGCGTTGGCCGCCTGAACGCTGGTAATGATTTTACTTAAGTCCTGCTCAATGTTTTGCGGCGGGAAACCGCGCAAACCATCGTTACCGCCCAGCTCGATCAATACCCAGCGGGGATGATGCTGCTGCAGCAGCGCGGGCAAACGCGCCAGCCCCTGCGCGGCGGTATCGCCGCTGATGCTGCCGTTGACCACCTTTGGCTGCTGCTGCCATTTTTTATCCAGCAGGGCGGGCCAGGCCTGGCTGGCGGACATGCGATAACCGGCGCTCAGGCTATCGCCGAGAACCAATAATGTCTCTGCGGACGCCACGCGCGTCAGTAACAGTAACAACAACAGGAAGGGATAATGCCAGCGGAAAACATTGTTGAAGTTCATCATCTTACTAAATCCGTCGGTGAAGGGGAGCATCAGTTGTTCATCCTTACCGGAGTTGACCTGGTTGTCAAACCGGGGCAGAGCATCGCCCTGATTGGCGAGTCGGGATCGGGCAAGTCTACGCTGCTGGGCATTCTCGCCGGGCTGGATGATGGTAGCAGCGGAGAAGTCTGGCTGTGCGGCGAACCGCTGCAAAAAATGAATGAAGAGCAGCGCGCGGCGTTACGGGCGCGTCACGTCGGTTTCGTCTTTCAATCTTTTATGCTGGTGCCCACGCTGAACGCGCTGGAAAACGTACAGCTGCCAGCGCTGCTGCGCGGCGAACCTGAGCGTCAAAGCCGCGATCAGGCGCAGGCGCTGCTGGAACAACTGGGCCTCGGCAAACGCCTGCACCATTTGCCGTCGCAGCTTTCCGGTGGCGAACAGCAGCGCGTGGCGCTGGCGCGCGCCTTTAATGGCCGCCCTGACGTGCTGTTTGCCGATGAGCCGACCGGCAACCTCGATCGGCAGACCGGCGATCGTATTGCCGATCTGCTGTTCTCCATGAACCGCGACAGTGCCACCACGCTGATCCTGGTGACTCACGATGCGCAGCTGGCGGCGCGTTGCGATCGTCGCCTGCGCGTACGTGACGGTAAGCTGTGGGAGGAAGCATGATTTGGCGCTGGTTCTGGCGCGAGTGGCGTTCGCCCTCGTTGCTGATCGTCTGGCTGGCGCTGACGCTGGCGGTCGCCTGCGTGCTGGCGCTGGGAACGCTGGGCGATCGGATGGAAAAAGGGCTGACGCAGCAAAGTCGTGAATTTATGGCCGGCGACCGTACCTTAAGCAGCGCGCATCCGGCGCCGCAGCCGTGGCTGGATCGGGCGCAGCAGCAGGGGTTAAGGGTCTCCGCCCAGCTGACCTTTATGACCATGACGTTTGCGGGCGAGGCGCCGCAGTTGGCCGCGGTTAAAGCGGTCGATCAGGCTTATCCGATGTTCGGCGAATTGCGCACCGAGCCGCCGGGACTGAAACCACAGCCCGGCAGCGTGCTGCTGGCGCCGCGGCTGATGGCGCTACTGGGCGTGAAGGCGGGCGATGAGCTGGATGTCGGCGATACCCGTTTGCGTATCGCCGGCGCGGTGCTGCAGGAGCCGGATGCCGGTTTTAATCCCTTTCAGACCGCGCCGCGTCTGCTGATGAATCTGGCCGACGTGGCGAAAACTGGCGCGGTGCAGCCGGGAAGCCGTTTGACCTGGCGCTATAAAGTGGCGGGTGATGCCGGGGCGCTAAGCCGCTACGATAGCTGGATTACGCCGCAGCTCAAAAGCGATCAGCGCTGGCTGAGCGTGGAAAACTCAGAGGATGCGCTGGGGCGTTCGATGCAACGCGCCCAGCAGTTTTTACTGTTGTCGGCGCTGTTAACGCTGCTGCTGGCGGTCGCGGCGGTGGCGGTGGCGATGAGCCATTACTGTCGCAGCCGCTACGATCTGGTCGCAGTATTGAAAACGCTTGGCGCCGGGCGCCAGGCCTTACGCAAACTGATTGTCGGACAGTGGCTGGCGGTGCTGCTGCTGGCGGCGGCGGCGGGGAGTGCGCTTGGCATGGGCTTTGAGCGGTTGCTGTTAACCCTGCTGCGGCCGGTGCTGCCCGGCGAGCTGCCTGCCGCCGGCGTCTGGCCGTGGATCTGGGCGCTGGGCGCGCTGTTTACCATTTCGCTGCTGGTGGGGCTGCGTCCTTATCGGCTGCTGTTAGCCACTCAGCCGCTGCGCGTGCTGCGACAGGACGCTATCGCTCACGTCTGGCCGCTACGCTATTACCTGCCCGCGATGGCGCTGGTGGTGGTGCTGCTGCTGGTGCTGTTGGTCGGCAGCAGCAAGCTGCTTTGGGCATTGCTGGCGGGTATTTTCTTGCTGGCGGCGCTGTTGGCGGCGCTGGGGTGGGGGGCGCTCTGGTTGCTGAGCCGGCTGACCGTGCGTCGTCTGGCGCTGCGGCTGGCGGTAAACCGTCTGCTGCGCCAGCCTTGGGTAACCTTAAGCCAGCTGGCCGCCTTTTCGCTCTCTTTTATGCTGCTGGCCTTGTTGCTGGTGTTGCGCGGCGATCTGCTCGATCGTTGGCAGCAACAGCTGCCTGCCGACAGCCCGAACTATTTTTTGCTGAATATCAGCCGCGAACAGGTAGCGGAGGTACAGCATTTTCTGACGCAGCATCAGATTGCGCCCGGCACCTTTTATCCCGTTGCGCGCGTGCGACTGACGGAAATCAACCAGCAGCCTGCTGACCCGCGTCGTGATAACGCCCTCAACCGCGAGCTTAACCTGACCTCTTTATCACGACGTCCGGAACATAACCCGATTGTGGCCGGGCAGTGGCCGCCGCGCGCTGGCGAGGTTTCGATGGAAGTGGAATTGGCGGATCGGTTAGGGGTGAAGCTGGGGGATAGCCTGACTTTTACCGGCGATACGCAACAGTTTAGCGCCAGAATCAGCAGTCTGCGCAAAGTGGACTGGGAAAGCCTGCGGCCTAATTTCTTCTTTATCTTCCCGCCGGGCGCGCTCGATGAACAGCCGCAAACCTGGCTGACCAGTTTCCGCCTGGACGGCAACACCGAGACGCTGGCGCAGCTGAACCGTGCCTTTCCCACGCTCAGCCTGTTGGACATTGGGGCAATGATGCGCCAGATCGGTCAGGTGTTGACCCAGGTCAGCCAGGCGCTGGAAATTATGGTGATTCTGGTTACCGCCTGCGGGTTGCTGCTCTTGCTGGCGCAGGTACAGGTAGGCATGCGACAGCGGCGACAGGAACTGGTGGTTTACCGCACGCTGGGCGCCGGGAAAAAACTGCTGCGCGCCACCCTATGGTTTGAGTTCGCGCTGTTGGGCATTGTCGCGGGCGTGGCGGCGGCCTTGGGCGCCGAGGCGGCATTATGGGGTTTACAGCGTAAGGTGTTCGATTTCCCATGGGAACCGGATTACCGACTGTGGATTGCGCTGCCGCTAAGCGGGGCGCTACTGCTTTCGCTGTGCGGCGGCTGGTTGGGGATTCGGTTACTGCGCGGTAAGGCGCTGTTCCGCAGTTTCTGATCAGAGGCGGTCCGCCAGTAACGGACCGCCATCGTGCTTAGCGTAGCGTTGTCTGCGCCCACGCAATGCCGCTGGCATACTCCGGCGGCAGCATCGGCGTCAGCGCCTGTAGCGCGGCGGCAAGACGCTGCGCGTCAGGATCGCTCAGGTTGAGATGGCCGACTTTACGACCGGGCCGCACCTCTTTTTCATACCAGTGCAGATGCACCAGCGGTTCGCTAAGCCACTGCTGATTTAACGCAGTGCCAATCAGGTTGACCATCACCGACGGCATACTGACTACCGGCGGCGGCAGCGGCAGATCGAGGATCGCGCGCAGATGCAGCTCAAACTGGCTGATGGACGCGCCGTTTTGCGTCCAGTGGCCGCTGTTATGCACGCGCGGCGCCAATTCGTTGATCAGTAGCCCTTGCGGCACCACGAAGCACTCCATTGCCATCACGCCAACATAGTCCAGCTCATGCATGATCGCGCTCAGCATCTGCTCCGCCTGCTGCTGCAGCGCCGAATCAGGCTGCGGCAAGGCGACGCTGGTCCGTAGGATCCCTTCCTGATGCAGGTTATGCGTCAGCGGGTAAAATACCGTTTTGCCGTTGTGTCCGCGCGCGCCAACCAGCGAAACCTCGCCGGAAAAGTTGATGCCCTGCTCAACAATACATTCGCCGTAGCAGTCCGCCGGCAGCGCGTCGGTTTCTCCGGCGCGTAAACGCCACTGACCGCGACCGTCATAGCCGCCGGTACGACGCTTAACGATCGCCAGTTCACCCAGCTGCGCAAAAACCTGCGGCCACTGTTCAACGGAAGAGAGCAGTTGCCAGGGCGCGGTGGCCAACCCCAGCCGATCAAGCAGCTGCTTTTGCGTAAACCGATCGGCAAGCTGCGGAAAAATATCGCGGTTCACAAAGGCGGCATGACGCGCCAGCTCACGCGTCAGGGCCGTTTCCGGCCAGCGCTCGATCTCAGCGGTAATCACGCTTTGCTGAATCGGCAACGCTTCCGGCTCAGCATCCAGACCGACCGGATAGACCGCGATGCCCAGCGGTTCGCCTGCCTGACGCAGCATTCTTCCCAGCTGCCCATTTCCCAGAACGCAAACCGGCTTCATGCTTCCTCCCGCGGATCGGGATTATTTAACACTTCATCGGTTTGCGCCTGGCGCCATGCGCTGAGGCGCGTGGCCAGTTCGCGGTCATGCGTCGCCAGAATTTGCGCCGCCAGCAGGGCGGCGTTGGCGGCGCCCGCTTTACCGATCGCCAGCGTGCCGACCGGAATACCGCGCGGCATCTGTACAATGGAATAGAGGCTATCGACGCCGCTCAGCGCTGCGCTCTGTACCGGTACGCCCAGCACCGGCACCAGCGTTTTCGCCGCCAGCATGCCCGGTAGATGCGCCGCGCCGCCGGCGCCGGCGATAATCACCTGAAAGCCGTTATCCGCCGCGCCTTCGGCAAAGCTAAACAGCTTATCCGGCGTGCGGTGCGCAGAAACGATTTCAATATGAAAAGGAACGTCCAGAACGGTAAGGATTTCCGCAGCGAACTGCATAGTGGCCCAGTCACTCTTAGAACCCATGACGATGGCGATGCGGGTCGGGGCGGCGTTAAGAGACATGCGGATGTGGCTCCTGTGATTATCCAAAAGTCACCGGCGTGGTTTTCACGCGGTCGGGAAGGGCACAGAGAATACCATGACTCAGGGGCAAGGAAAACGGTTGCGTAGCGGGTTTAACGCGCGAAAAGCGGCTTGCCCGCCGCTTTTAAAAAGGGAAATGGATCAGGGAAAGGCCACGCGGCGTCACTTCAATCATCGAGCCGGCGCTATGCCAGGCGCCCAGCACCAGGCGTTCCGCTGGCTGGCCGTTGGCCGTCAGCGTATGCACCTCAGGCCGATGGGTATGGCCGTGAATTAGCCACTGTACCTGATGACGCTCCATTGCAGCGATCACCGCCTGCGGGTTGACATCCATAATCTCAACCGACTTATGCTGATTGGCTTCTTTACTGCTGTCGCGCATACGCAGCGCAATGCGCTGACGCAGCCGCAGCGGCAGGGCGAGAAACAGCGTTTGTAGCCAGCGCTGATGCACCTTACGGCGAAAGCGCTGATAGCCTTCGTCATCGGTACAGAGCGTATCGCCATGCATAATCAGTAGCGGGCGGCCATACAGGTTCAACACCCGTTCTTCTGGCAGCAGCTGCATCCCGCAGGCGCGGGCATAGCGCTTGCCCAGCAGGAAATCGCGATTGCCATGAATGAAATAAACCGGTAGCGGCAGCGCCTGTAGCGCCGCAGCAATCTGCTGATGCAGCGGATTGGGATCGTCATCGCCGATCCAGGCCTCAAACAGATCGCCCAGGATATATAACGCATCGGCATTTTGCGTTTCACGCTGTAAAAAACGCAGAAAACCGGCAGTAATTGCCGGTTCTTGCTCACACAGATGCAAATCTGCGATAAATAGCGTGCGTGACATTACTCGCTAACGGTGACTTTCTGAATGATCACGTCTTCTTTCGGCACGTCCTGATGCATGCCGCTGCGGCCGGTCGCGACGCCTTTGATTTTATCAACCACGTCCATCCCTTCCACTACTTCGGCAAACACGCAGTAACCCCAGCCCTGCAGACTTTCGTCACGGAAGTTCAGGAAGTCATTGTCTGCGACGTTGATAAAGAACTGTGCGGTAGCAGAGTGCGGAGCGGAAGTACGCGCCATTGCCAGCGTGCCGCGGGTGTTTTTCAGGCCGTTGTTGGCTTCGTTGCGGATTTCCGCTTTGGTTGCTTTCTGCTGCATGCCCGGCTCAAAGCCGCCGCCCTGGATCATAAAGCCGTTGATCACACGGTGGAAAATGGTGTTGTCGTAGAAACCTTCACGACAGTAGTCCAGGAAGTTCTGCACGGTTGCAGGCGCTTTGTCATCAAAAGTTTTGATCACGATATCGCCATGATTAGTCTGGAAAGTAACCATAATCTCATCCTGTAAAGGTTGGAGTTTTCAAGATACTGCGCCCGCACGCTGAAGCAGAGTAGCGGGCCAGTTTTAACAGACGCCTCTTATAACATAATTCGCGCGCTGACGTCAGTAAGCGCAGAAGGGCTTTCTGCCCGCTGCGGGTGCGCTGCGCTATGTACTTTCTTGCATTGCGCCGCGCTTACGTGAAAAATAGACCTTCTGATTCTGTTTATCCGCACACGCTTATACGGAAAGTTCAATGCTTAAAATTTTTAATACCCTGACGCGACAAAAAGAGGAATTTAAACCGATCCATGCCGGAGAAGTGGGCATGTACGTGTGCGGCATTACCGTTTATGACCTCAGCCATATCGGCCATGGCCGTACCTTTGTGGCCTTCGATATTGTGGCGCGTTACCTACGCTACTGCGGCTATCAGCTGAAATATGTGCGCAATATCACCGATATTGATGACAAAATTATCAAACGCGCCAATGAAAACCAGGAAACGGTAGAAGATCTCACCAACCGCATGATTGGCGAAATGCATGCGGATTTTCAGGCGTTGAACATTCTGCCGCCGGATCTGGAGCCGCGCGCCACGCGCCATATCAGCGAAATTATCGAGCTGGTGGAAAAGCTGATCGCCCGCGGTCACGCTTATGTCGCCAGCAACGGCGACGTAATGTTTGCCGTCGACAGCGATCCGGAATATGGCTGCCTTTCCCGTCAGGATCTGGAACAGCTGCAGGCGGGGGCACGCGTAGAAGTGGCGGACGTGAAGCGCAATCCGATGGATTTCGTATTATGGAAGATGTCGAAAGCGGACGAGCCAAGCTGGCCGTCGCCGTGGGGCGCCGGACGCCCGGGCTGGCATATTGAATGCTCGGCGATGAACTGTAAACAGCTGGGCGAACACTTTGATATTCACGGCGGCGGTTCGGATCTGATGTTCCCGCACCATGAAAACGAAATTGCGCAATCCACCTGCGCGCACGATGGCCCGTACGTAAATTACTGGATGCACTCCGGGATGGTGATGGTCGATCGCGAGAAGATGTCTAAATCACTCGGCAACTTCTTTACCATTCGCGATGTGTTGCAGCATTTTGATGCGGAAACGGTGCGCTACTTCCTGATGTCCGGTCACTACCGTAGCCAGCTTAACTATGGCGAAGAGAACCTGAAGCAGGCGCGTGCGGCGCTGGAGCGTCTCTATACCGCGCTGCGTCATACCGATGCCAATGCCGAAGCGGCAGGCGGCGAAGCGTTTGTCACCCGTTTCCGCGAGGCGATGGATGATGACTTCAACACGCCGGAAGCCTATTCGGTGCTGTTTGATCTGGCGCGGGAGGTGAACCGTTTGAAAGCGGAAGATATGACCGCGGCGAATGGGCTGGCGGCGCGCCTGCGTGAACTGGCTGGCGTGCTGGGTCTGTTAGAGCAAGATCCTGAGCTGTTCCTGCAGGGCGGAGCGCAGGATGATGACGTCGCGGAGATCGAAGCGTTGATTAAAATGCGTAACGATGCGCGTCAGGCCAAAGAGTGGGCGCAGGCGGATATCGCGCGCGATAAACTTAATGCGCTGGGCATAGTGCTGGAAGATGGGCCGCAGGGCACCACCTGGCGACGTAAATAAATTTCTGCAAGGCCGGTCTCTACCGGCCTTTTTTTTGCCTCATTTTTCTTTCCCGGTAACGCTATTTTTAGCGATTAGTCTCAGATCCATACGCATTCAGATTAATTTTGCAGTTTTTTGCTGTTTCTTGCCGTATATTGCTTCCCGGGAGGATCCTTATGCATAAAGCCGCACGCCAGAAAACCTTATTAACGCTGCTCAGCGAACAGGGAGAGTCCAGCGTGACGCAGCTTGCCCAGGCGTTGCAGGTATCAGTAGATACCGTGCGTCGCGATCTTAACGATCTGCAACAGCAGGGGCTGGCGCAGAAAAGTCATGGCGGGGCGATCGCGCTGGACGTGCCGGTGATGACGCGTCGCGCGCGCAGCGGGGTGCTTAACGCCGCCAAACAGCGGCTGGGCAAGGCTGTCGCCGCGCAGATCCCACCGGGCAGCACCCTGATGCTGGATGCCGGCAGTACGGTGCTGGCGGTGGCCGCCGCGTTGAACGTGCCGGCGCGGGTCATTACCGCTTCGCTGGATATTGCCTGCGCGCTCAGCGATCGTCCGGATATTGAACTCATTTTGCTGGGCGGGCAGTGGGATAACGACCAACGCCTGTTTGCCGGCGCCGCCACGCTGGCCATGCTACAGCGCTATCGCGCCGATATCGCCGTGCTGGGCGCCTGCGCGGTGCATGCCACGCTGGGGCTTAGCGCCAGCCATGAGGCGGACGCGGAAATCAAACGCGCCATGCTGTCATTCAGCGCCCAGCGCTGGCTGGTGGCCGATCATTTAAAGCTGAACCGCTGCCAGCCTCATCGGGTCGCGGATTTAACCGAGATACAACGCCTGTTTATCGATCGTCGCTGGGATGAGCTGCCCGCTTTAACCTCCACTGACGTCTCTGTTATCGCTGAAGGAGAACAACATGAGTCACACCGCTACGCCCACAAAGATGCTTAACACCGCACTGATTGGCTATGGTTTTGCCGGTAAAACTTTCCACGCTCCGCTGATCTCTGCCACGGCGGGCCTGAACCTTTATGCGATCGTCTCCAGCGACGCTGCGAAAGTGCATGCCGATCTTCCCGGCATGCAGGTGATCGCCGATCCGCAGCAGGCGATCGCTCATCCCGATATCGATCTGGTGGTGATCGCCTCGCCGAATACCACCCATGCGCCGCTGGCGCGCCAGGCGCTGGAAGCGGGCAAGCACGTGGTGGTTGATAAGCCGTTTACGCTGGATATGCAGGAAGCGCGCGAACTGATCGCGCTGGCGCAGGAGAAAGGCGTGCTGCTGTCAGTTTTCCACAACCGCCGCTGGGACAGCGACTATCTCGGCGTACGCCAGGCGATAGAGCAGGGGAAAGTAGGGAAGGTGGTGCAGTTTGAATCACATATCGATCGTTTCCGCCCGCAGGTTCGCGTGCGCTGGCGCGAGCAGAATGTGCCGGGCAGCGGCCTGTGGTTCGATATCGGCCCTCACCTGATCGATCAGGTGCTTCAGCTGTTTGGCCTGCCGGAGAGCGTACAGGGCAATATCGCCACGCTGCGTGACAATGCGGAAGTGAATGACTGGGCGCATGCGGTATTAAATTATCCGTCGCACCGGGTGATCCTGCACTGCAGCATGCTGGTGGCCGGCGGCGTATCGCGCTTTAGCGTACACGGGACCCAGGGCAGCCTGATCAAAGCACGGGCCGATCGCCAGGAGAGCCAGCTGCTGGCTGGCGTAACGCCCGGCAGCGCAGGGTGGGGCGAGGATGATGAGGCGATGGTGCTCTACAGCGGCGAAGCGCAAACCCAGCTGCCGACGCCGGCGGGCGATCAGCGGCAGTATTATATCCAGATCGCTAACGCGTTGAACGGCGCACAGGAGAACCCGGTGCCGCCTGAGCAGGCGCTGGCGGTAATGGCGGTATTAGAGGCGGCGGTAAAATCATCGGAAAGCGGTCAGGCGCAGCAGCCTGCGCTCAGCGCCGAAGAGAGAAGCGCGTTGCGTTTTCCGCAGCTTCAGTAAATACAGGAAAACAGCCGGCTAAGCCGGCTGTTTAACGTTACGTAGTGCGGACCATTGCGGCTGAGGCCTCAGGCCGTTACCGTCACGCGTTGACCACTGAACTCGACGGTTTGCCCGGCGACAATCTTGCAGCGCTTACGGGTTTCAACCTGGCCATCTACGGTAACCAGCCCGTCGGCAATCAGGTTTTTGGCAACTGCGCCGCTCTCTACCCAACCCTCAAGCTTCAGCAGATCGCATAAATCAACGTGCGCATGTTTACCCAGAGAGAATGTGGCCATTATACGGCTCCTTTGTCGTGATATTCTTCACATGCCTGCAGCGTGTTTTGGATCAGCGTGGCGACCGTCATCGGCCCAACGCCGCCCGGTACTGGCGTAATCCATGCGGCGCGTTCGGCGGCGCTATCGAAATCGACGTCACCCACCACTTTGCCGCTTTCTAAACGGTTAATCCCGACATCAATAACAATCGCGCCAGGCTTAATCCATTCGCCTGGAATAAAGCCCGGTTTGCCGACGGCCACGACCAGTAGATCGGCATGTTCAATATGATGACGCAGATCTTTGGTAAAGCGATGCGTTACGGTGGTGGTGCAGCCTGCCAGCAGCAGCTCAAGGCTCATCGGACGCCCAACGATATTCGACGCGCCAACCACTACCGCGTTCAGGCCGTAGGTTTCGATGTTATAACGCTCCAGCAGCGTGATAATGCCGCGCGGCGTACAGGGGCGCAGCAGCGGGGCGCGCTGGCACAGGCGGCCTACGTTGTAAGGATGGAAGCCATCCACATCTTTATCGGGCGCGATGCGCTCCAGCACCTTAACGTTATCAATACCCGCAGGCAGCGGCAGCTGCACCAGGATACCGTCGATCTCGCCGTCATTATTCAGGGCGTCAATCAGCTCAAGCAGCTCGGTTTCGCTGGTGGTGACGGGCAGATCGTAAGAGCGCGAGATAAATCCAACTTCTTCGCAGGCGCGGCGCTTGCTGCCGACATAGATCTGGGAAGCGGGGTCTTCACCCACCAATACCACTGCCAGACCTGGCGCGCGTTTTCCGTCCGCCAGACGCTGTTTCACTTTTTCGGCAACCTCAAGGCGCACCTGCTGCGCAATCGTTTTACCGTCAATAATTTTTGCTGCCATCAGTGAAGAAATCCATCTGTTTGAGTGAATCGGGGAATGGGGCATATTTTGTCAGAAGCACAGGCTGCTGTCAGTCCCTGAATCACGCTGGCTGGTTACATCTTCGGCGATGGGAGCGGGACGGGTGCAAAAACGTTGACTCGCTGTCTGCGCACCGTATAATTCGACGCAACTCACCAATGCGCCCTTAGCTCAGCTGGATAGAGCACCGGCCTTCTAAGCCGTAGGTCACAGGTTCGAATCCTGTAGGGCGTGCCATTAAATATCAACCACTTATCACCCGCCTCCAGCCTTCAGATTTTCAACGTGGGACAGATTTGGGACACGACTTCCAAAAATCGCGTCTATTTGCCTCGCATGCTCCGTTAAATGGTTAGGTGCCAGATGTGCATAACGCTGCACCATCTCGATGCTTTCCCAGCCACCCATTTCCTGTAATGCCGATAACGGGACGCCAGCCTGAATTAACCAACTCGCCCAGGTGTGTCGAAGGTCATGAAATCGAAAGTCCTCAATACCGGCTCTTTTTAACGCTGCCCGCCACGCAGTGTTTGAATCGACGCGCATCTTTCTGACTCCGGCCGTTGTCGTTCCGTCATTTCGCTTCGCAGCCTCGGTGTGTACAAACACCCAGTTGTGATGCTTGCCAAGCTGCCGCTTCAGAACGGCGCAGGCTGTGTCATTCAGTGCAACGCCAATTGCTCTGCCTGACTTGCTTTCCTCCGGGTATATCCATGCCACCTTGCGCTGCATGTCAATCTGCTGCCATTTCAGATCGACAATGTTCGACCGGCGCAACCCTGTCGCCAGTGCAAACTCTACGGTAGACTTGAGCGGCTCAGGGCATTCATCAATCAGCCGCTTAGCTTCAGCGGGTTCGAGCCACCGTACCCGCTTATTTCTTTCCTGCGGCACCTTGATAACAGGTGACTTCTCGATCCACTTCCATTCCCTTTCAGCTGCACGCATCAGCGCCTTCATTAGAGCCAGATGCTTGGCCTTCGTCGATGTGGATACCGGCTCCGGCTTATATACCCCAATATCGATTCCTTTCTTCTGCATCGATGCAGCACGCTGCTTCCATCTTTCCGCTGCTTTTCGGTTGGTCATCCTGCTGACCGCAGCGTAAATTTTCGCCTCGCTGATATCCTTCAGCAAAACTCCTTCAAAATGTATGAGCCAGAATCCAATCCGGCCCTTATCTGCATCCAGTGACTTTTTATGTGCCTTCTCTTCAAGCCAGCGCATGCAGGCTTCTTCAAACGTCACATCAGGAAAGTCACCGAGGCGCTCTATTCGCCACAGTTCAGCCTTCCTGCGGTCGTGCAGCTCCTGTGCTTGCTTTCGGTCCTCTGTGCCAAGAGATTCCTTAATTCGCTTGCCGCCCGGCGTCGTGTAACTCCCGTACCAGACGGAGCCCCTGCGGAAGATGGACATGATAATTTCTCCTCATATGCACCTGCCGCGCTCACTGCGACAGTGTGCATTGGATTATTGAGAGCGGCAATACATGCCTGGCGGGTGACGAGATAGGGTGACTTCGGTTTGGACGGGTCTTTGCGTGTTGCTGTCAGGCGTCCCGACCGTATCCAGTTGCTGGCCGTGGGTCGGGAGATGCCGAGAAACGCGCAGGCCTCATCCAGGGTAAGCGCGTAAGCTTCCATAGATGACCTCTACAGGTAGTTGAATATTGCTCTGGCGATGATGATCGCAATGATGGTGATGATGAGGTGGAGTGGGGTGATCATGATTTCAGGAAGATTATCCAGTGTGTCTTGTCGCCTTTACCGGTACGTTGCCAGATGGTTGGCTTTTGGTCGGTGAGGGCGATTACCTTGCTGACTGGTATCTGCGTTTCGTTCCACTTAAAAATCAGCGTGCCATTAGGGCGCAGCACCCGGAATGCTTCTGCAAATCCTGCCCGGATATCTTGTGGCCACGTCGATTTATCCAAGGCGCCATATTTCTTACGCATCCAACTGTTCTCGCCGGCGCGTTCAAGATGGGGCGGATCGAATACGACCTGAGCAAATGTGTTATCAGCGAACGGTAAAGCGCGAAAATCGGCGATAACGTCCGGTCTGATTTGCAGTGTGCGTCCATCACATAACACATGCTGCTCCGCTCGCTTATCCGTAAATACAGCGCGGCTGTCCTGCTTATCCATCCAGAACATGCGCGAACCACAGCACATATCCAATATGCTTACTTCAGACATAACAACTCCTCACGCATAGCGCGATAGTGAATAGGGGTAGGGGGATTAGTTATTGGTGCGGTGGTTCAGGGAGCGGCATCCAGTGGGTGATCTCGCCATCGCAGAAAGGGCAGGTCGGGTATGTTCCCCATACTGGCCGCTCGTTATCATCTTCAAAGTAGAAACCTAAGCAGACCTCGTTGCCGTCTGTAGCCAGAACATCCTCAAAGTCTTCCGGCATCTGCTCGCTGCATTTAATCCACTCGCTCACATCAACCTCCGCTGCTTCTCAGCCCACACCATGCGCTCATGGTCGGTTCTACACTCATCGCTACAGAAATGCCCCTTGGCTATCGGCTCATTGCACCAGTGGCATTCGCCGGTGTAGACCATGCTGGGCGCCGGCCGGTTAGCCAGGGCTACTGCTATCAGCTGCTGCTCGCGTTCTGCGGCCTCGTCTAAAAAATCAGCATGCATAATCGTTACTCCATGCTTAGTAAAACGAAATCAGGCAACCAGTCGCCAACATCAGCAACGTGCGTAACCTTCCTTACAACACTTTTCCCGGTGTACTCTTCTTTAACTCTGTCCCAGCAACGTAAAACCAGCGTGTCGCCAGGCTGATAATTGCGATCGTTTTTTCGTAGCTCGGCCTTCTTCAGATTCCGCTTAACTGGCTCGTAATGCTCAGGCCAGATTTTCAGTTCGTGTGTCGTCATGCTTTCCTCCAGGCAATAAAAAACCGCCTCGGTGGGCGGTTTGATGGGTTCGGGCTTATTGCTTATTCAGCTAGTTTTACCCGGATACTTAAAGGCTTTGATGGGGTATTCCCTACCTGAATCCCGCTACGCTGCGTTACCATATATTTGGTTGCCACGCCATCTTCTACCAAAAACATCTCCCCACCCAAAGTAGGCTCAGTAGAAAAGTCATAGTGTAGTGGTTTACTGAATTTGGCCACCCGAACAGAGGTGATATGCTCACCTCAGAACATTACAGGTGCCTCAATGAAAAAAAGAAATTTCAGCGCAGAGTTTAAACGCGAATCCGCTCAACTGGTCCTTGATCAGAACTACACCGTTGCAGCTGCGGCCAGTGCTATGGATGTGGGTCTTTCTACCATGACGCGATGGGTAAAGCAGTTGCGGGATGAACGACAGGGCAAAATACCTAAAGCTTCCCCTGTAACCCCGGAACAGATTGAAATACGTGAGCTGAAGAAAAAGCTACAACGCATTGAAATGGAAAACGACATATTAAAAAAGGCTACCGCGCTCTTGATGTCAGACTCCCTGAACAGTTCTCGTTAATCGGGAAACTCAGAGCGCAGTATCCTGTGGTCACACTTTGCCACGTGTTCGGGGTTCATCGCAGCAGCTACAAATACTGGGAAAAAAGCCCCGAAAAGCCAGACGGCAGGCGAGCTGTGTTACGCAGTCAGGTTCTGGAGCTGCATAACATCAGCCATGGTTCTGCTGGCGCAAGAAGTATCGCGATTATGGCAACCCTGAGAGGCTTCAAAATGGGACGCTGGCTTGCCGGAAGGCTCATGAAAGAACTGGGTCTGGTGAGTTGTCAGCAGCCTACCCACCGATATAAACGTGGTGGTCCTGAACACATCGTTATCCCGAATCGCCTTGAGCGACAGTTCGCAGTGACAGAACCGAATCAGGTGTGGTGCGGCGATGTGACGTATATCTGGACAGGCAAGCGTTGGGCTTACCTTGCTGTTGTTCTCGATCTGTTCGCAAGGAAACCGGTAGGTTGGGCAATGTCATTCTCACCGGACAGCAAGCTGACCATCAAAGCGCTGGAAATGGCGTGGGAAGCTCGCGGTAAACCAGCCGGAGTGATGTTCCACAGTGACCAGGGTAGCCACTATACAAGCAGGCAGTTCCGGCAACTACTGTGGCGTTGCCGGATCAGGCAAAGTATGAGCCGACGTGGAAACTGTTGGGACAACAGCCCGATGGAACGCTTCTTCCGGAGTCTGAAAAACGAGTGGGTGCCAGTGACAGGTTATATAAACTTTAGCGAAGCTGCTCATGCGATCACAGACTATATCGTCGGGTATTACAGCTCGCTAAGGCCGCATGATTATAACGGTGGGTTGCCCCCAAACGAATCGGAAAAGCGATACTGGAAAAACTCTAAATCGGTGGCCAGTTTTAGTTGACCACTACACTGCCAGCTTGAGCAGCAAGAGAGTGATGGCTGGATTGAGTGGGGAGGTGGGGAAATGCCAGTCTCTCCTGAAAGTGTCGTAGATGTTAGGTGGCGCGCCGGAGGAAAGATGACGGTTGAAGCAGGCGGCAGATCTTGGGCTCATGATGGAAGGTTTTCCGACATCATCGCCTATCGGGTGATTGAGAATGATGGGAGGGAAGGATGAGTGATTTCTTCAATGAACACGTGATGCGATATCACTGGGAGGCCCTCAAGCGTCGTCACGCTGAGTGGCTGTCCCGAGCTAAACAGGAGGCCTCATGACAACCCAAACCAACGGCGATGAGCTGGAGCAGCGCCGCAACTGGAGAGCATTTCTATCTTGGTGGTGCGCCCCTGAGCAGCAGGAGCTGAGATATTCATGCGCTCAAGGGTGGGGATGGAAGATTTGGCAGGCGGCGACCAGCAGCAAACAGGAGCAGAGCGATGGAGAAACAGACATATCTCATCAGAGATAACCGAATACGCCAGAGCTGCATAGAAGCCATCCAGAACCTCCCCACCAATACCGATCGCCCCCTACAGATAATCATCCAGGAAGACACCCGCAGCCTTGCGCAAAATCGCATGCTTTGGGCCTGCCTGCGTGACGTATCGCAGCAGGTGGTGTGGTACGGGAAGAAACTCGACTCCGACAGCTGGAAGAACATATTCAGCGCCAGCCTGAAGGGGCAGGAGACGGTGCCGGGCATCAATGGCGGCTTCGTGGTGCTGGGCCAGTCAACAAGCAAAATGCGCGTCAGTGAGATGCGTGACCTTATCGAATTAATCCACGCCTTCGGCATCGAGCATAACGTCAGATTCAGTGATGAATCAGCACGCGCTCGGGAGTGGGCGAACAGATCTGGGAGTGCAGCATGAGCAATATCAGAGAAGAAATCCACAACGTACTGGCAGACGGCTATTGGTATTCATCGAAAGAGATTCTCGACACTGTTTGCCACAAGACCGGTGCCACTCGCGTCCAGGTTAACTCAGCCCTTCATACCATGTCCGGCAGCGGTGAAATCATCAAAGAGCGGGAAGAGACAGGCCATCGCCACTGTCGCTTTCGCATCGGGAAAGAGAAGTTCGCATTCGGTATCAGCGCCAGCATCTCACTGTTTGACAGCCTTCTGAAATCAGTGAGGACAGCATGAACGCAACAATCGAGACCATCCCTGAATTACTGGTGAAGACGCGCGGAAATATGACCGGGCTGGCGCAGCAACTTAAATCTAACCGAGCAACCATCCGCAAATACGCTCGCGACTTCAACGCAACTCATCATGCCATTGTGAACGGCGTTTTGATGACTTTTCGCGGACAGTTGGGCGCCCATAAGAGGGAAGGGAAATGCGACAAAGAGTGAGCATCACACAGAAAGCGATAGATAACCTCAAGTTCCGCGTCACCCACCGTAAGCCCCGCAAGAAATCAATCCCAACCGCCAGCCAGATAGCCACGTTTGATTACGTAGGCGGCCTGTTGCGCGCTAAATGGGACCGGATGAGGACGGCACGATGAGCGAACCAACAGAACAAATCTGCGCTGACTGTGGAATCCCGCTGTCACCAGACGAGACCTTTGTCTGCTCTGACTGCTGTGCTTTCTACACGATATTCAGAGACCCTAACGGATATATGGCTGGAGACGATGATGAGGAAGCATAGATTGCTGGTAATAGGACCGCTGCCAGAGATCGCCAGAGCAGCACTATCTAACGCCGCGGAACTAGTTAGTATCGCAGAGGTGAACAGGAATCCATTTGAGCATTCACCAACAGCCGACCTGGGGGTGAAATCGCTTGAAGCATGGCAGCAAAGACTGAAACGCGGGGCGGGCTTTGCATCCGCACGCAGGAAGGCGAAAAAGAACAGGAGACGACATGGTTAAAGGCAAAGCGCCGAAGCCGAAGAAGTGCCGTATCTGCCCTGAGAAGTTTATCCCCCGCAGCACCACCCAGACAGTTTGCTCCCCTAAATGTGCCATCCAGCTCGCTAACCAGTTATCCGAACGCAACAGAAAGCGCCAGGAGAAGCTACAGCGCGATGAATTACGCATACGCAGGGAAAAGCTCAAAACAAAATCTGACTGGTCTAAAGAGGCTCAAATTGCCGTTAATCGGTATATCTTCTGGCGCGACTATGGGAGGCCATGCATAGCCTGTGGAAGACCGCTTAACTACGGCGTTCGGGGCGGGGCAGTAGATGCAAGTCACTACCGGTCACGCGGCTCGGCATCACATCTTCGGTACAACGTTTTCAATATCCACGCGGGCTGTGTTCGCTGCAACCGCGAGCTGTCCGGGAACCTCATCCCGTTCCGAATAAACCTCATCGGGAAGATTGGCGCCGATCGCGTCGAAAAACTCGAACACGACAACACACCGCGCAAATTCGATATCGACTACCTGAAGCGAATGAAGGCCATCTTCACGCGCCGGGCTCGTCATTACGAAAAGCTGCGTAAACGTCAGATGGAGTGTGCAGCATGACCGAATACCTCAAAGACAAATGGCTGAAGTTGCGGCTGTTCAAAACAAGTCGGATGTTCGAGTGCAATTACCGAATCCTGCGAAACACAGCGAAGATTATGGGGGCCAAGCATGAGCTTAGAAGCAACGGTTAAATATCATTTCCCGAAGACAGCAAGCTTTGCCGGAATGCCGCCTGCAACAGCTTCTGATTCACTTTCCGGTACTGACTACATGGCTGCTATGGGAATGACACAAAGCCGCGCTCCGTTAGGCTACGCAGCTTTCATGGGGAAGGTTGGGGTAAGTGAGAACGACGCCGCACGCGCCGTTACTCTGTTAACTGAATATGCGTTGAGTACCTGCGATAAGGTTGCCGCCTTACGCAAGCTTAGAAGTGATATTAAGCCAGCCGTTATGCAAACGCTCGCAACTTATGCCTACATGGATTATTGCCGCAGCGCCGCCAGCGTCAAGCCGTGTGACTGCTGTCAGGCTAAAGGATTCATCGAGGCGGATGTGTTTACGATGAAATCCCCACTATCTGGCGGTTATGCCAGAAACGTCAAAGAGACTGTGCGCGTGCTGTGCAAGCAGTGTGGCGGGAAAGGCGTTGTTTCAACGGCGTGTCGCGATTGCAATGGCCGTGGACGTGCAGTGATGAAAGCGGAGACTGAAAAGCAGGGCGTGCCGGTAATGGGTGACTGCAAGAGGTGCGGCGGGCGTGGGTTTGAACGCATTCCGTCTACTGAAGCGCACAATGCCGCCTGTGAAATTACCGACGTAATCAGCATCGACACATGGAAGAAGAGTTGCAAGCCGTTCTATGACCAGTTAATTGGCAAGCTGGAAATAGAGGAGTCATGGGCCAACTCGGCATTAAACAAAGTAACTTCATAGCGCAATAGGGAATAGCCCATTAATTTATCGTTGGCTATTTACTTTTCCCGAAGTTGGGGGTATGATTCCTAACAGTTGAAGTTGCGCCCGGTTGTTAAGGGCGAACCAAGAAGCCCGAGGTTAACGCCTTGGGCTTTTTTGTTTCTGCGCAACAGGCAAGGGCATTTATGCAGCTGCGACAAAGTGCGGCGCACCGGCCGGTGCTAAGTGCTCTTTCCGTTGTGGTGAATACTGGCTTCTGTTGACCACATCATCGGGAATAAGCACCCGACACCACAACCTAATTCCAACTTACAAAGACCAGCCAAAGAGCTGGTTTTTTCGTTTTTGCGCACGACGAATCCCTTACCACACTCCTCGTGATCCTTGTCGTCGATGCGCATTTTATTCCTTTCAACAATGACACACAGCCACCCCGAAGGCGGGAGGTGGAGATGAAACGTATGCCCGAAAAAGATCCTGGGTTCTGGGCAAGCCTTATAGCCTGGCTCTATGCCCACAGAAACGAATCCGGTTATGCAGGCCTTGCGGGCGTAATGGCTCTCCTCCGCGCGACATATCTCGGTAAAGAGCCGTGGCCTCGTCGTCTTCTCGATGCGGCGATGTGCAGCTTCTTTGCTTTCTTCCTTCAGCCAACGCTGCAGGTGATTGGCTCTGTATTTAACTGGAACTTCAGTGAAGACACGACTCGCGTTGCTGCTGTTTTCCTTGGCTTCCTTGGTGTGGATTACATCTCGTCGAAAATCCGGCGCCAGATTGATAAACGATTTGGAGACAGTGATGTTAACAGCCAGTGAGTTTCAAAGAGCTGCCGGCGTCAGTGATGTTCTGCGCGATGCCTGGTACACAAACATTGCAATGGCGATGAGCAAATACGGCATTAACACGCCGCTGCGTCAGGCTCATTTCATTGCACAGACCGGCCATGAATCTTCTGGCTTCCGCAAGGTGGAAGAGGGACTGAACTATAGCGAAAGCGCTTTGCTTTCCATGTTCAGTAAGCGCATTACCCCGGCACAGGCCAAGAAGTACGGACGCAACGAGCTTCACGCTGCCGACCAGAAGATGATCGCGAGCATCATTTACGCGAACCGGAACGGCAATGGCGATATCGAATCAGGTGACGGCTATCGCTATCGCGGGCGTGGACTGATTCAGATTACCGGTAAGGCTAACTATGCCGCTCTGGTAGAACAGCTCGGTGCTGACGTGGTTGGCAACCCTGACCTGTTGACCGGATACAAGCTGGCTGCCGAATCGGCTGCGGCATGGTGGAAGAATCACGGATTAAATGAACTTGCTGATTCTGATGATGTTACCCGCATCACCAGAATCATTAACGGTGGCACTAACGGTTTAGATGACAGGAAATCCCGCCTCACAAAGGCTAAGGGGATTCTATGCTCAACGTAATCAGCTTCATCCGAAATTACTCACACATCATCATTATCGGCCTCGTCTGCATTGCGTTGTGGGGATTGAATGCCCGCAATGGCCAGCTGATGGCAACTAACGACAGGCTGGAAAAGCTGGCAAACAGTAAAGACGAACAAATAAACGACCTGCGATCGAAAAATGATGACCTGGCATCCAGCGTTGATGCTCTGGTCACTGCAGTAAATCAGCAAAACGCCGTCATGTCTCAGGTCACTGAGCAACGGGCTTTAACAGCACAGCAAAACAGGAAGCTCCAGAATGAAATCAAGCGCTATCTGGCGGCGGACAAGTGCGCTGTCGCTCCTGTTGACAGCAATGCTGTTGACCGGCTGCGCGAAGCAGCAAAGTCCGCAAGTGGAGTACAGGGCGATAAAAAGTCCGCAAATCAGCCTGCCGGCGGAGCTTACCAGCCCCATTGATGTTCCGTCGGTGCCCGATAGCCTTACATTTGGCGAAAGCGTTGAGCTGAATGCAGAACTGTATGGCGTGATTGGTCAGTGCAACATTGACCGGGCAGCTATACGGAAAATCGACACCTCCAGATCGCAGTGACAAACCCCAAGAAGATTCACCTTCAGTAACAGAGCGACATCAGCCTCGCATAACGCGGGGCTTTTTTATGCCCGCAATAAACCGCGCCATGCCCGGCGCATTTAACAACACAGAGCCTTTCAGGAATCAGCTTCGGAGATAACCGTTATAAGCGGCGGCTTCTCTGTGGGCGGTTATCTGGGCAACGAGGCTTATTCACTAAAAGGTAAGACGCAATGAATATTGTCCCATTGAACTACAAAGGTGAAGCTATTCGATTCAATACCGAAGGCTGGGTCAACGTAACAGGTGTCGCTGAGCGATTTGGTAAGCGTATCGATAACTGGATGCGCCTGGCTGAAACGCTGGAATACATCCGTGCATTAGATGAAGCATTAACTGGTGCAGATTCGCAAATTTTACATCCCTCACAATCGAGGTATGTAAAAACAAGCAAGGCAAGAAAGGATCGGGGCGGCGGAACATGGCTTCATCCGAAGCTTTCTGTGGCTTTTGCTCGTTGGTGTGATGCTCGCTTTGCGGTCTGGTGCGACCTGCACATTGATAGCCTGCTTCGTGGCGAACTGACTGAGCAACAGAAGTTTGAGCAAGCTTGCCGTATTCGCGATGACCGGAAATCCAAAGCCAGTAACGGGGCAAGAGAGATGGCTCGCTGGCGATGGGATAAGCCAGCCATTGAGGCTAATGTGGAATTCTGGCGTGAGCAGCTTCAGTTGACGCTGGATATTGCCAGTTAATGGGCGGCGCAAAACTGCGTTATCGAAAATATCAATGAGTTATTGAGAGCCTATTTCACAACGGCTCTTTGTCCGCTGCTGGACGTGCGCCTGAACTACCTCCTACACTTTGTAACGTGTCTCATAAAAAAGGAGGATTCATGTCTGAGCGTCCGGTCGAAGGAGATCACCCTGACTATGACCCTAAACCAGTCTCGCCTAATCCAGATGAAAAAGGTGAAGGTAAAGACGATCCACATAAAGCACCTGAGTCAGGAGATAAATTCTGAATCATGCTAAGCCGCCTCCGGGCGGTTTTTTATTGGAGTAAACATGGCTGACACCTACCGCATTACAGTAACCACTAAGTCAGGCGAAACGCATGAAGGCCTGATGAACCGTTCGCAGCCGGAAATGGTTAATGGCTTCATCGGCGTTGCTCGTGAAGATGGCGCCTGGGTATATCTGGCACCTGATGACGTGCTGAAGATGGAGTATGTGCCGGAGCCGCTTAAAGAGGTCGAGCCAGAGCCCAAGCCAGAGACTGAAACCGAACAATCAGCGCCGGCCGATGAAACAGATTCGGCTGAAGAGACAACAGAGTAAGGAATAGTTATGGCGACCAATTCTAACGCTGGCCGCCCTTCTGATTATCTACCAGAGGTGGCTGCTGACATCTGTTCACTGCTTGCCGATGGTGAAAGCCTGCGCAAGGTATGTGAGCGCCCAGGCATGCCGAACAAGTCTACGGTCTTTCGTTGGCTTGCTCAGCATGAAGAATTTCGCGACCAATACGCGAAAGCCACAGAGACGCGCGCCGACGCAATCTTCGAAGAGATGTTCGACATAGCCGATAACGTTGCCGAAGAGGCCGCGGCGGTAGGTAAGGCCCGTCTGCGCATCGATACTCGCAAGTGGGCTTTGGCTCGCATGAACCCGAAGAAGTACGGCGACAAAGTCAGTCAGGAAATCGACCACAAATCATCTGATGGCAGCATGACGCCAAAGCCAACCACTATCCAGCTTCTACCTGTAGAGCCAAAGCATGAGTGAATCTGTCCAGCTTCCGATTCCTGCCAAACTCGCTCCGTTGTTCACTGCTACCAATAAGCGTTATCGCTGCTCACATGGCGGGCGTGGTAGCGCCAAGACGCGCACATTCGCACTGATGACTGCCGTAAAGGCATATCAGGCCATGATGAATGGTGAAAGCGGCGTAGTGCTTTGCGCTCGTGAGTTCATGAACTCGCTTGAAGAGTCGAGCATGCAGGAAGTGAAGCAGGCAATCATGTCTGTACCATGGCTGGCCGCCAATTTTGATATCGGTGAGAAATATATCCGCACCATTGATAAAAGCGTCAGCTACGTATTCTGCGGCCTGCGCCATAACCTCGACAGCATTAAGTCGAAAGCACGCATTCTTCTGTGCTGGGTCGATGAGGCCGAATCAGTCAGTGAAACAGCGTGGCAGAAGCTCAGCCCTACGGTTCGTGAAGAAGGCTCAGAGATTTGGGTGACATGGAACCCTGAAAGAGATGGCAGCGCCACTGACAAGCGGTTCCGCAAAGAGGCTGGTGACGACTGCATCACTGTCGAAATGAACTACACGGATAATCCATGGTTCCCCGATGTGCTGGAAGGTGAACGACAGAACGACCAGCGGCGTCTTGACCCGGCTACCTATGCATGGGTATGGGAAGGGGCTTATCTTGAAAACTCCGATAAGCAGGTTCTGGCCGGCAAATATCGTGTCGCTGAATTCTCGGATGAACTGTGGAAAGAGGCTGAGCGCTTATTCTTCGGTGCTGACTTTGGCTTCGCTAAAGACCCGAACACGCTTATCCGCGATTTCATCATCGGCAATACGCTTTATATCGAATACGAGGCATACGGTGAGGGTGTTGAACTCGATCATATGCCAGCGTTCTACGACAAAATCCCCGGCAGCCGCGAGTGGCCTATCAAGGCTGACTCTGCGCGACCAGAAACAATCAGCTATTTGCGTAGGCAAGGATTCAATATCTCAGCCGCAAGCAAATGGCAGGGCAGCGTAGAGGACGGTATAAGCCACCTGCGCGGTTTTGATGAAATAGTTATCCATCCCCGCTGTAAAAATGTCGCCAGAGAAGCCCGGCTGTGGTCATACAAAACCGACCGCATCACTGGAGAGGTTCTGCCGAAACTGGCAGATGGTGATGAGCACACATGGGATGCGATCCGCTACAGCCTTGACGGACACATCAAGCGCAAATCCTCCGGCGCCATCTTCTTTTAAGGAGCAACAGTGAGTGAAAACAATAGCGAGGTTTCATTCCTCGTGAACGCCCTTGCTGATGCGATAGGGCGGCAGCGCATGCTGTATGCCGGACAGCCTGGCAACACGAAGCGGACGAAACTTTGGGATGAGTTCGGCTACCCGGATAATCTCGAATTCGACCGTTACTACCGGGCTTATGAGCGAAACGCCGTGGCACATGCTGCGGTGCATAAGCTTCTGGATTCCTGCTGGGCTGACCGTCCAACCATCATCGATGGCGATGAGAATCAGGAGGCGGACGAAACAAACCAGTGGGAAGCTTCAGTAACCAAGCTACTAAATCGCCACTGGCCGAAGCTGAAAGATGCTGACCGTCGAAATCTGGTTGGCCGATATTCAGCGCTGCTGATTCAGTTTCGTGATGGCTGTCCATGGTGGGAGCCAGTTGATCGCAATGTCGTGGGGCGCCTGAAAGATAAGGCAATCGTGCGATTCATCCCTGCCTGGGAAGCGCAGGTTAAACCTGGCAATTTCGATACTGACACGCAATCTGAGACCTACGGCCAGCCAGTGAAGTACAACTTCAACGAGCAACCAATTGGCGACGACGGGACATATGGGTCGGTGCGCAGCGTTGAGGTTCACCCTGAGCGCATCATCATTCTTAGCGAAGGCTCTGAAGACGAGAATATGCTCGCTGGCATTCCTCTGCTTCGCGCAGGCTACAACAAGCTGCTCGACCTTGAGAAGGTTTCCGGCGGTAGCGCTGAGGGCTTCCTGAAGAACGCCAGCCGTCAGCTGGGCATCGCTTTCGATAAGGAAACTGACCTCCAGACATTGATGAGTCAGGCCAAAGACGCCGGATTTAAAGATTTGGGTGATGCGCTGAACGATAAAATCAGGCGCATGAATAGCGGCACTGACTCCGCTCTGGTTATGCAGGCTGGACAAGCCTCTGTGCTTTCGGTGGCTCCAGCTGACCCCTCGCCAACCTGGACTGTTACAGCTAACGAATTCGCTGCCTCAATCCAGATTCCATTTACCATCTTGTTCGGTCAGCAGACCGGGCGCCTGGCATCTGATGAGGATAAGGCTGACTGGGCTAAGCGATGTAACGGACGCCGGTTCGGGTTTATGACCTCATTCGTGAAAGCCGTAATTGAGCGAATGTGGACTGTCGGCGTCATTGATGCACCTTCATCCGGAGGGGTTACGCTGGCATGGTCTGACCTTCTGGCTCCGAGCGAGAAAGATAAGATTGCCAACATGCAGGCGCTTGCTGACGTGGCTCAGAAAACGCAACAGGCATACGGCACGCCAGCCATCGAGCCTAACGAGATTCGTGCAGCAGGTGAGCTTGAGCCATTCAAGACTGAAGAACCTCCTAACCCGGATAATAAAACAACCAATAAGGACCCGCTGACAGATGATAAAGACAGCGAAGGTTCGAATCGGAACCCCGATAATTCCACGCAATAAAGCCGACCCCGCGCAATCCTCCCGACCGGTTAACCGGATGTTCCGCGACATAGAAAGCCGCTACTACCAGATTAAGGTGGATTTGCGGCACCTATTCGACGAGCAGCTTATTGGCCGGGAGGTTGAGGCTAACAGCCAGTCAGGCTACGCGGTGCATGGTCAGGTGTTCTATCAGGTTAACATTGGCCGGTATATCTACGACCTCTCTGCTCGCGCATTGTCCCGGCTGCTTGAGTCGGTGCAAGGCATTCTCGACAGGCATCTGCTTGACGGTGGTGAGCAAAACCTGTGGGCCATGACATACATCACTGACGAGTATGAGCGCGGCACGCAGCAGGCTTTCACAAATCTGTCGGTACAGTCGGTCATATACGAGCAGCAAACCTCTCTGGCGCAGCTTCTGACTTCTCCGGGATACCTGAACCAGATAGCAGCAACGCAGGTCTCCACGTACAGCGAGTGGCGCTCAGTAAGCGATAAGGCGCGCGGTGACCTGGCTAACGTCATCACTGACGCGGTGGCTCGCGGTATCAACCCACGCGAAACAGCCCGCATCGTCAGCGAACGTCTCGATGTTTCCATGTCATCGGCCAAGAATATTGCGCAGACGGAGCAGGTTGGCGCTTTGAGGCAGGCTCAGCGGCAGGAGACGGAGTGGTCACGCGACCGACTGGGATTAAACACTGCGATGCTTCATCTGTCAGCCCTCAAACCAACATCCCGTACATGGCATGTTGCCCGGCATGGAAAGGTATATACGCCGGAAGAGGTTGAGGAGTGGTATTCGCGAGACGGTAACCGGTGGCGGTGCTATTGCAGTCAGATACCTGTAATTCTCGATGATGACGGAAAGGTGGTTAATCCCGGCCTGATTGAGCGGCTTGCACAAGAGCGCCAGCAGTGGGCAGGCACAGAACAAAAGAGAGGTCGCAAATAGCGGCCTTTTTTATTGCCCGTAATTTAACAAAGAGGAAGCAACGTGAAACTTTCGAGTATTCATGTAAAGAGCCTCGCCATCAACGCTGCCAACATTTCAACAGAGACCATCGACGGTGACGAGCATATCGTTATCCGTGGCGTCGTGCCGGTCGTGGATGACGTTGTGATGAATGGCGGCCTGTATCCGGCGGCGGAGATTAACAAGTCGTACCAGACGCTCGAAGGTAACCAGATGCCGCTCGGGCATCCGAAAATTGGTGGTGAGTACGTCAGCGCCAGCAACCCGCGAGCAGTAAATAAATTCCACATCGGCGCATGGGCCGAGAATGTCCGCAAAGACGGCGATCGCGTCGTCATGGACATGAAAATCAACAAGCGTTACGCAGAAGGCACGGAGAAGGGTAAGCGCGTTCTGACCCGCATTGAAGAGATGCAGGCTAACTCAGGCGCAGAGCCTATCCATGTTTCTACCGGCCTGCTGCTGAGTCGTGAGCAGAACAAAGGCAAGTCGAAAGGCAAGAGTTACTCATGGGTAGCGCGGAACATGCGCTTTGACCATGTTGCCATTCTGCTGGACGAGCCAGGCGCCGCAACGCCAGATGAAGGCGTGGGGATTTTCGTTAATGCGGATAACTCCACTGAAGAGGTTGAGACCGCGACCGTAGACCTGACATCGGCAGCCAACTGCACGCAGGAAGGCCTGCTGAACAAAACGAAGTTCTTCTTCACCAACGCCTCAAATTTCTCATTCGACGACATTCAGCGCGCTATCGGCGAAAAGCTGCGTGAGGGTCGCTCTGATGACAACTGGCTGTGTCCTGAATCGGTCTGGCCGGACACCTTCGTTTACCGGGATGACTCCCGCTATTTCAAACAGAAGTACCTCATCGACGATGACGGCGCAGCCCAATTCGTCGGCGAACCCGTAGAAGTCGTGCGCAAACAACCTGAGTACGAAATTAAAACCAACGGAGAAGAGAATCCGATGAAAGACCTGATTATCAATGCGCTGAAAGCCGCTGGTAAGCCGACTGAAGGTAAGTCAGATGCCGAGCTGATGGACGCTTACAACCAGATGGCCGCCGAAAAGGCAGTTGGCAAAGAAGAGACGCCGGAAGAAAAGGCCGCTCGCGAGAAGAAAGAGGCTGAAGAAAAGGCGGCCAAAGAGAAAGCCAATAACCACGAAGAAATGCCTGCGTGGGCGAAGCTGCTGACCGAGCAGGTTTCTGCCCTGAACAGTCAGTTCAACGCTAACGCCGACAAAGAGAAGACCGAGAAGCGCACCGCTGTTAAGGCGAAATTCGGCCTCGATGAAGCGGCAGTAAACGCCCTTGACGGCGCCGCACTGGATGGCCTCTACGCACAATGCCAGACCTCTATCGGCCTGAATGGCTCATTCCGCCAGGCTAACTCTAATCAACCCATCAGCGAAATGCCGGAGTAAAAAATGGCTAAAGACGGAAAGCACGTAATTCACGCCGGTGGCGTATTCCCGAACCCTCTCCTGAACCGCGAAGGTGCTGCGGCCGCTGCAACTGCTCCGGGCGCCGTCGGTTTCTTTGATGCAGGCAAGTTCACCGCATCTGTAGACGGAGCTGAGGACGCAGTTCTGTATGTCGCCAACTACGACTACCTGCGCTGCCTGTCGGTGGATGATGACATCCCGGCCGGTGAGATGGTTGTGGGTATTCATCCGCTGCCGGGCATGTTCCTGAACGTCCGCGCCGCTGCCGGTACCTATACCAAAGGGCAGCCACTATCCATTGCAAACGGCCGCGTTAAAGCTGCGGCAGAGGGCGAGGCAGTTCGCTGCTACGTCGAAGAAGACAAATCATACACGGCAGCTGCAGGTGACCTGCTGCGCGTAGTTATTAAGTAAGGAGCGCCTGAATGTTTGTATTTTCTAAATCTCTCGGCGAAAAGACCGGGAACCTTGAGGTAAATCAGGCTCAGTTTGCTGAGCTGCAGGCAGCGCGTCAGGAAGGCGCACAAGCTGCGGCAGACTTCCTCGGTCGCGTGCGTGGTATTCGTGAGGATTCGGGTCGCCTGGATGCAACTAACGCTGTTGACGATATCCGCCGCCTGTACCGCGCTTTCGATACCACCGTCCTTGCGCAGTTTGAATCGACCACTCAGTTCACCCTGTTGAATGACCTGATGCCGCTGTCTCGCTCAGTGCGCATCGAGCAATCTCGCTATGACTATGCACGTACCGGCGGGCGCGGTTGGGCTCACACTTCAATGAGCGGGCAGATTGGTGCAGCGCTGGATGCGAAGTCTTATACCTTCGACGGCACCATGGTTCCTATCCACGATTCCGGCTTCAAATTCACCTGGCGCGACCCGATTTTCAACAGCCCGTCAGCGCTCCAGTCACAGGCCGATGCGCAGCGTGGCTCTGTAGAAGACGTGCAGCGTCAGTATGTTGACTACATGTTCAATGGCTTCCGTGACTCTGAAGGTAACTACGTTCAGTTCGACGGCCTGACCTGGAAAGGCCTGAAAGCTGACGAGCGTGTTGCTCAGGTAACTCTGACCTTTAACTTTGCGACCAGCACCGACCCGGTAGCGCTGCGCACTAACGCAATTGCGCTGCGTGACGTTGTTCGTGTAACCAACAGCCAGTACGCACCGCAGACGTGGTACGTCTCTGCAGAAATCATGTCGAACCTCGAGCGTTATTTCGACGTGAACGCGACCCGCACCGTGCTGGAAGAGTTGCTGAAGCTGTCCGGCATTGACGCCATCAAAGAAGATGCGCAGCTGTCAGGTAACGAAATTCTGATTGTGCCACTGACTGCAGGTGTTATCGCTCCTATCGTTGGACAGGCCATTGGCACCGTCGCAGACCCGCGCCCGTTCTACAACAGCGATTACGTCTGGCGCACATGGGGTGCGATGGGCCTGATGGTTAAGCAGGACATCAACAACAAATACTCCGTAATCCACGCCTCTTAAGGAGCGAACAATGGCACTTGTGAAAATCCTGAGCAGTAACCTTTTCGCCGGTGCCGGTTTCCAGAAACTGGAGGCCGGTAAAGTCTATGACGTTGATAAGGACATCGCCGATAAGTGGATTAGGTCAGGCCGGGCGGAGTCCACTAAAGAGAAAGGCGAGGCGCTTCAGTTTGAGGTGGCTACGCCTTCTTCTGGCAGCCAGAGTGATACCTCAGAGCTTCAGGCCCAGCTTGATAGTGCGCTAACGCAGGTTAAGCAACTGCAGAGCGAAACAGAAGCGAAAGAAAAAGAGCATGCGGACGCACTGGCGGCAGAGAAGAAACGCGCTGACGATGCAGAAGCGGCTCTGGCAGCGGCAACCAAAAAGGATAAGTAACCATGGCAGCCCAAATCACGCTGGAAGACGTAAAACCGCTGATGGCTGAGCTGGGCTTCACGGTTCCTGATGCTGTGCTGCAGTTGCTCATTGACCAGGTTAGTGCTGCTTCTGCCTGTATGGACGGGGCGGGCTACTCCGAAAGCCTGCAAAAACTTTTGCTCATCTATGCAGCCGCGCGATTAGCGGCCCTGTCCGGCGCACGTAAAATCTCATCTCAGTCTGCACCGTCTGGCGCGTCGCGGTCGTTCACTTACGACAGCGCCGGCACGGACTATCTCTATAGGCAGATTCTGGCATGGGATACCAACGGTTGTCTGGGTGGGGTGCCGATCGCAGGTAATTCAGTCGGCTTCTTCGATGTTATTGGGGGGTGCTGATGGCATGGGTAAGTGTCGACAACAGGCTGCCAAAGCCATTCGCTCGCGTCTGGATAAAAACCTCTGACAGCCGGCAGGCCACCGGATATGTTAACAGCGGCGGCAAGTGGGTGATTCACTGCCCGCGTATCGCTGCTGCAAACCCGTCTGTAATCGCCTGGAGGGAATAGCTATGTCATCAGTAGCTTCTTGGTCATACACTGCCAAGGCGACAATCTGGCGAAGCCTAGGGCAGGATGAGTATGGCGATACGTCATTCGCCCCGCCTGAAGTCATTATGTGCGACTACGGAAGCACAGCAACAGCCCGGCTCGGCGCTATCGGCATCGAGATGAACATCAAAAACACGCACTGGACTGAGTACTCAGAGGCGAAAAAGGGCGATTACATTCTGATTGGCGAGTCCGCCGAGGTTGACCCTATTGCTGCCGGCGCTGATGAAGTGATGCAGGTTATCCGCTATGCCGATACGTTCGAGCGCATTGCAGATGACTATGCAATTTTGACGGGAGCGTGATATGGGCGTGAAGATTAAAGGTGTCCGCCAGGCTCAACAGAACCTTAACGCGCTAATTGGTGATATTCAGGGGCGCAAGGCTGCCAGAGCTATTCAGAGTGCGCTAATTATCGGCTCATCTCAGGCTTCTCTGTACACGCCCATTGATACCAACACACTGATTAACAGCCAGTTTCGCGAGTTGAACGCTAACGGAACCAGACTGACCGGCCGCGTTGGTTATTCAGCTAACTACGCCGCATACGTCCACGACCCCAACATCCCGCAAAACTTCAGGAGGTCTACTGCTCAGAAAGAGTTCCTGACTAAGGGCTTTGAAGATACACGGGATGTTATCGATCGCACCATCAAAAAGGAGATGGAGCTATGACACGTCATAACTTTCATTATGTTGGAGATGGGCTTGGTCGTCGCCGGGTCTTAGTGAATGGCAACGAGATAAAGCAAGTGGTCTGGGCTGATATCACACGTGGCGTACTACTTTACCATCCATCGCCGCTTCGCCGGCATAAAAACAGCCGGGATGAAATCTATTCGCGCCGCCTGCGAGGCAGCATTGAAGTGATAATGATGGAGGATTCACCGTGACGCCTCAGATGCATGTACGCGTGCGCGAGTTGTTTGGTGCTGCGGGCCTCTGCGATAACTCTGTAGTGCAAATGCTGGTCTGGCGCGATACGAGCAATAAGGCCGATCGGTTCATCGTGTTCCGCCCCAACGGAGGCTCTGCGATTCGTAATGACCTTGGCTCTGAATACTACGTCATGGTCGATGTAATCAGCCCGGTCGATAACTTTCGCGCCACTGAAGAAGCGGTTAGCGACATCATCGATTACGTCCAGAAATTCCCCACGCCTAACGATTGCATCGGGCACATCGAGAATATTGGCGGAATCCCTGCTCCGGTACTCACAACAGAAGGTCGCCTTGTCTGGCGCCTGCAGTTCGCTGTTTTGTATGGGGAATAATAGGTATAATGGTTGGGCGCGGCTAGACCGGCCAGTCGAAAGCGGAGAACACAGACTCTGTTGCCGCGCACCCATCATCTGTGAAACCTACTGTGGGGTTTAAATGGAAATCGATAGAAATAAAGAACTGCCTATCCCATTTCTGCGCGAGTGCCTAGATTACAATCCAGAGACTGGCATTCTTACATGGAAAAAAAGGCCTGAAAGCCACTTCCTGCATTCATCGAGGGCGGATGGCGGTTTTAATAAAAAATTCGCTGGAAAAGTAGCCGGAAATGTAATGGGAAGAGGTTATATCTGGATAACTTTATGCGGGCAGTCTCATTTCGCTCATCGCCTAGCGTGGGCCATTCATTATGGCAAATACCCGGATGGGATAATTGATCATGATAACGGAGATCGTACTGATAACCGAATATTAAACCTGGTCGAATCTACCAACGAGAAGAACTCGCGTAACCAAAAAATGCGAAGAACTAACACCAGTGGTCATATGGGTGTGTGTTTGCGCAAGGATACTGGAAAGTATCGTAGCTTTATACAAGAAGGCGGGAAACGCATCTGGATTGGCAACTACGATACATTCGAAGAAGCGGTAGCTGCCCGGGTGGCCGCAGAGAAGAAGTACGGATACCACGAAAATCACGGTCGAAATTAGGCCAAAAATCACCAGCGAAGGCTGCCTAAGGGCGGCCTTTTTTATTGCCTAAAAAAGAGGAATATCACTTATGGCTATCTGCCAGACGGATAACACAAAGCTATTTGGCCGCGCCATTGTCTTGGAAGTGGCAGATGGCTGTGCTGATGCAGTTCCGCAGGAATCAGAATGGAAAGCGCTGGCCGCCGGGACTTCCAAAACTTTCGATATGAGCCCAAACTCGGTTACCTCAGATGCGGACGACACTAAGGGCTATGTGGAAAGTATCGTAACCAACGCGGACCTGACCATTTCATTCGAGGGTGAAGTGCGCCAAAACGACAGGCTGGACCAGTACGGTGTGTTTCGCCTGCTCAAGTACTTTAATACTGAAATTCAGGCTGCACGCCAGCCAACCATTTGGGTCCGCATGGAGTTTGGCGCCGTTACCTTGCAGGGTTACATGGTTATCAACGCCTTCAGTATTGATGGTGGTAGTAATGACATTGTCACCTTTAGTACTGAGTTTAAAGTGGCTGACGCCAGTACTTTCCAGATTGAAGATACTGACGAAACCGTATCTGCTACTGGTGTAACGGTGACTCCGGCGACTACCTCACTTGCTGTCGGTGCAACACGACAGTTAACAGGCTCGGTTAATCCTTCTGACGCGACGGATAAGTCCGGCACATGGACAACTTCTGATGCGACCAAAGCAACGGTGAACTCTACCGGTCTGGTAACCGGCGTGGAAGCCGGAAGTGCAACGATTACCTTCAAATCCAATGACGGCAATTTTACCGGCACTTGCGCGGTTACCGTGACCGCTCCGTAACCATTCCAAAGGGCGGTTACGGCTGCCCTTGATAATGATTACGGAGAGCATGATGACCCCGGTAAAAGAGATTGGCGAATGCCTGATTACAGTGGGCGATGACGATTATTTCTTTCGCCCCTCGTTTCTGAATATGACACGCATAGGCGACCCGCAGGAGATTGTGCAGGCATTCTATTATCTGCATAACGATGAGGTCACACCGCTACTGCAAAAGGCGCTGATGACGTATGGAGTAGTCCCTGAATGGCTCCTTCGCTACATGGGGCGACCACAATTCGCCAAGCAGGCGGTTTACGCTGCAATGAACGTCATGCAGGCCTGTTGCGATCGGGATGTTTCTGCGCTGACAGGTGAACTGGTGCCGGGTAAAAGCGGCAAGTGGGGCATGGTGTATCGCAAAGGTGCTATCCCGATGCAAAACATCGTGCTGATTGCTCAGTCGCTGATTACCCACGGCATTATCGGCAAGGCTAAAGTACGCCAGCTACAGCGCCACGAGACAGGCAAGGCAACGACCGAATTTAATGCTTTCGAGTACATTAATGCCGCTCGCAACCACTTCGGAATGAGTCGTCAGGAAGCTGAGCAGCTTAGCATGACGGAGTTTACCCTTCTCCTTGCGAGCAAGTATCCGAATGAAAAAGGATTTACCAGAGAAGAGTATGACGCAGTGGCGGATGAGTACATGGCTAAGAAGGCGAAAAGGCTCAAAAGGGCCGCGTGAATTCTCAGGGTGATGGTTTCTTGCTTCACATTGCATAAGATTCCCTTTAGGATAAATCCGAATATTTTTTGCTTTTAGGGATAGGGAATTGAAAAAGATAATTTTAGTCGCTGCTTTATCGGTAATTATGGCTGGATGCGCCTCTTCTGGTAACCGTTCTCTTGAAAAAGAAACGCAGGTGAGTGTTCAGAGCAAGATTCAGAATGGCGTTACCTCTAAGGCTCAGGTCAGGCAAACCTTCGGTGACCCAACTGGCGTCAGTTTCACGGATGGCGGCAATGAAATCTGGACCTACGCACTGGCCAAGGTAAAGGTTGACGGGAAAACGTTTATTCCTTTTTATGGTCTTTTTCATAATGGATCCAAGACTAATTTGAAGCAGCTTGTAATCCTGTTTAAAAATGACGTCGTTGAGAAATACACGCTGTCAGAATCGAACACTGATACAAAATCAGGATGGGCTGATTAGCCTAATAATTAACATCAAACACAACCTCGCCCCGGCGGGGTTTTTTTATGTCCGGAGAAAGCTGAATGGCGGGTCAAGAGAATGTAGGCAGCATCGTCTATGAAGTGGATATGGAGCTTGCGCCCCTCATTCAGGGCAGCCAATCTGCAAACAGGGCGATAGGCCAGTTGGAAGGCGTAGCTGATCGCGCCGGTAAAACATTTAAAGGGCTGGATACGCAGCTCACATCTACAGCAAAAGCCGTTAACGACGCATCCAACTCATCCGGGCGATTCAAAACAAGCTTCCAGCAAGCGGGTTATCAAATTCAGGACTTTATTGTCCAGGTGCAGGGCGGGCAGTCCGCTCTTGTTGCTTTCAGTCAACAGGGTTCACAATTAGCCGGAGCATTTGGCCCGGGCGGCGCTGTTCTTGGTGCTGTCATTGCTCTGGGCTCCGTTCTGGCTGGCGTACTCATGACGGCGCTAGGTAGCAGCAGCAATAAGATGAAAGAGCTGCAGGAGGCGGCAGAAGAGCTTAACAAAGTCGTTGTCATTAACAGCCAGGGCGTTGCTGCACTGTCAAACGACTACGCCCGACTTGCTGCCACTAATGCCGCGCTGGCAACGCAATTACGTGATGCGGCCGTAGCTAAATACGCCGCTGAAGTAGAAAACGCAAGGAAGGCGATCTCTAACATTGCAGAAGAACAGACTTCATGGTGGCGCAGCTTTTCCGGCGGCGTGGCCAGCGTGACCGCCGCAGGCAATGCTCTCGATACGCTGAATATCAAAACCGATAATTTCAGGGACGCAATCAGCCAGGCTGAAGGCGCTGGCACGGCTTTTCGGTCAAGCACTCAAACGTTGCTTTCAACCGTCGATATGATGGCGAGTAAGTTTGATATTTCTGAGCAGTCGGCATTTACCCTCGTTAAGCAACTCAACGACCTCGCAAAGAATCCAACGCCTGACAATGTAACTCGCATTTCTCAGTCCCTTGCTTCAATGAAAAGCACTACTGATGAAGGTCGCCTGGCATTAGCAAACTTCCGTGATGAGCTGGCTAAAGCTGGCGCTTCTGCTGCCCAAGCCGAGCAGGCGGTAAAAGACCTTGAAGCCAGCATTGGCAGGATGCGAACAGAGGCGCAAGCCGCAAACTTTGACTCCCTCACCAAAGGCCTTAATCAGCAACTGATTGCTCTCAAACAAGGGAAGCAGGCAGCTGTAGAGTATGCGATCGCTCAACAAGACCTGACAGATGAGCAGAAAAAAGAAGCTGTGGCTTTAAGTCGCCAGGTTGCCGCAGCTGAGGCAGATGCTGAAGCGAAAAGGAAAGCAGAGCAAGCCGCAAATCGGATGGCCAAATCGGAAGATGGTGTAGCTCAGAAGCTGGAAAATCTGAGGCAGAAGGCTGAACTTTCAGGGCAATCTACCGGTGAACTTTCTCGCCAGCAGGCAATTCTTCAGGCGCAACAAAGCCTTGGTAATAAAGCCACTCAGGAACAGATAAACCTGGCCGGCCAGTACGCCGCAAAAATATGGGACCAGAATAACGCACTCAAAGAGCAGGCGCAGATTAAGCAGGGGCAAAAATTTGCTCAGCAGGAAATTACAGGAGCGAAAACACAGATTGACCCTGCAACAGGGCAGGCCGTAGACCCGTTAGCGAAGGTAAATCAGGAAGAGCAGCAAAAACTTGCAGCACTTGCCCAGTACCAGGCGCTTGATACACAAAACACGCAGCTATACGAAGACGCCAAAACAGCCATTCAACAGCAGGCCAGTAATGAGCGTATTCGCATAGCTCAGGAAGAGGCTGATAACAGCGCTCAGGCAATGAGTATGCTACTTGGAGCCACATCCAGTTCCTTTGATTCTCTCGCTCAGGTAATAGGTGAAGGGGCTGGAAAATCAAGCGCTGCTTATAAGGCCATGTTCGTAACAGCTAAAGCGTTTGCTGTGGCTCAGGGGCTGCTTAACCTGCAAACAGCCATTGGTAATGCTTTAGCCCTGCCATGGCCAGCTAACATCCCGGCTGTAGCAGCAGCCGCTGCCGCGGGTGGTCAGGTTATTAGCGCAATTGGCGGTATTAGCTATGGTGGCGGGAGGAAGAACGGCGGTCCAGTATCTGCAGGCGGCCTCTATCAGGTTGGAGAGAGCGGATTACCGGAAATCTATCAGGCCAGCAATGGGCGTCAGTACATGATCCCCGGCGATAACGGTTCGGTAATCAGCAATAAGGACTTGCAGGGAGGTGCATCTGGGGGCGGTGTGGTTATCAACATCCAGAACTACACAAACTCAACCGTGGATGCGCAGGCAAACGACACCGGAAACGGCATTACCGTTGATGTGATTGTCGCAGACCTTAATCAGGGAGGCCCGATTAGCCAGGCCATTTCCAGCAACCATCAGGCGCCACGTAAGGCGAGAGGATAAAATGGCAATCGCTTATCCCGACTGGCTTCCGCTTGCGCAGAAGTCGAGCAAAAACCCAACCACAGATACGGGGTTCCGCACTGACCAGCCGCAGGTCGGCGCCCCGATATTCCAGAAGCTCACTGATGACCTGAAAACCTCGTTCTCCCTGACATGGATATTCAACCGTGACCAGCACAGGGCATTCATGCAGTGGCTCAGGAGCCCGAATTACCTTGATAACTGTAACCAGTGGTTCAGCATGCCGCTGGGTACGGGCACGGGTGTGACGGGGATTGAGCTGCAGGAGTTGCACTTCACTGCATGGCCCACATGGAACCAGACCGGCGGGGTGTTCACCTGGACCGGAAACGTCATTGCCCGTGAGCTTAAAAACTCTGATGACGACTTTGACGATATTATTGTTGAGTTGCCGCCGCCATGGGCCAGCTGGCTTGACGAAATTGTCACAGAGATATTGCCAGAGGTGAGCTGATGCCTTCTTTCCGCGAATACAAGAGCCGCCGGCCGAACAGGGTGTTATATGACACCCTGACTTTTTACAGTGAAGTGTTCGGTTATATCCGCCTTGTGAATATGCAGATATTTCCCAAGACATTTGCCGGGCAGGTTTATACCCCATGCAGGATGGAAATCAGCGAAAGCCAGCAGAGCAGCACCCCTGTTATCGACTGCACGGTAAAATTCAGCCGGCTCGCGCAGGATTTCAAGCAGCAGCTGAAGAAATGGAAGGGTGCGGCACGAATCACGCCAATATCGGTTACTTATCAGCGCTTCGACTCTGCTGATACAAGCACGCCACTAAAGCCCTGGACGCTCTATGTTAATGACGTGAGCATGGACCAGAATGATGTCACTGTTACGCTGACGCTGAAAAACCCACTCAACAACAACGTTGGGCGCCTCTATACGCCTGAAGAATTCCCCGGACTCCAGAATGCTTAAATCTGAATTTATCGACATGGTAACGGGCGTACCGTGGGCTGACCGCGCCTGCTCGTTTGATGAGATGGATTGCTGGGCATTAGTCGTCCTCTATTACCGGCACGTTCTCGGCATTGAGATTCATCATGCACCTGATTACGAAGCCGGCGCTGATTTCCTGACGTGTTTCTCCAGTGAGGTTGTGTACTGGTCTCTTTCGGATGTGATAGCCGAAGACGGCATATTCATTGCCTGGTACGGATCACAGCCCGTACACGTTGGACTGATAGTTGGCGGTCGGGCATTGCACAGCCGCGGTGAAAGCGGGCATGTCCGCGCAGACAGCATCAGAACCATCCAGAAGTTATTTACCAAGGTGGAATTTTATTATTATGCCGATAATCCAGATTCAGCGCGTTCCCGGCCTGCCGAAGGAAAGGGAATTTGTGGCGCCGGGACAGATATTCAGCGACTGGCTTGAGGGTCAGAATCTGCATAATGAGGTGCGGATTAACGTAAATGGCAGGGAGCTACAGGACGATGATGAACTGGCCTTTCCTGTACAAAATGATGACCGGATTATCATTTTTGACCAGCCAAAAAGCGGCGACCTTGTTAAAACCATCCTCAACCCGCTTGAGCACCTCAACCCGATAAAATTCACGCAGAAAATCATGTCAGGGCTGATTAAGCAGCCATCTGCTGGAAGCATAGGGCAAAGCAAAACCTCGCCAAACAACAGCCTGAAGGGCCAGACCAACCTGGCGCGTAACGGTGAGGCAAAGCCGGATAACTTTGGTCTTATTCGCGCCTTTCCTGACCTGATTCAGGAGTCTCTTTTCGAGTACACGAACAACCTGAAGTACATCACCGAGTACATGAATTTCGGCCTCGGGTATTATACGGTCAGCTCGGTTCGCTATTCAGAGTCCAACCTTGGCTCGATGGCCGGCGCCTCATTCTCAATTTACAACCCGGGGCAGGCGATCGGGACCGTAAATGAGGGATACCAGTTTGATGATGTGGACGGGCAGGAAGTACCCGGGCAGAACGAATCCGGCGATTTCCCTATAGAAAGCGCATCGGCGAAAACAGTTATCAGCGGAAAATACTCAGGCGGCCAGATACTCATGAAGATAGTCAAACAGACCGAGTTTGATTACTTCATGGGGCTGGCATTGCCACATGCGGTAACGTTCGTGGTGAACCTGACATACCCCACGGCTTCCGGCAACGTAACGAAAGACTTTACGCTTTCAGGCGTTCTGACATCGGCAACGCAAACCGATAATGGCTCAGTGACCAGTCCGGTCTATTACTACAACTTTGTGCTGGGCAATATTAATGGCTCCGGCGCCTCGTATGTCACAACCGCTACCATCAACAACACTAAATTCGTCCTCAACGATAACGAGGCGCTGGTCGTGGGCCCGTTCTTCTCTCCGGTTCCGTCAAGTCAGCTATGGCTGCATACTCAGTCAGGGCTGGGCGGCAACAGCGAGACGAACTGGAAGGTTACCCTGTGGCGCGTTGATGATGATAATGCGCAGGTGCCCGGAACCACCCAGACGTTCACGTACCGCCAGACAACGCCTCACGACTCAACCAGTGAAACCTTTTATCGAACGGACAAAATAACGCCCAAAGGTGGTTACGGACGCTATGCAATCAACTTCCAGCGCACTGACAACAGCAGTGACGCCAGTCAGCTGAAGGTTGAAGCAATCCATGCGGTGAACGTCCGTACTGGCGTGTCGTACAGGAATGACACGATAGTCAGGGTTACGGTAAGGCAGACAGAGAACGCAACCAGTGCCCGGGAGCGTAAATATAACGCCCTCATTAACCGGCACGTTATCAGCTATAACCTGACAACCCAAAAGGTGGATTACACCATCCGGCCGTCACGAAAGTTTGCTGATATCGCGCTGCACAACTGGCTCGTCATTGGTGGGCAGGCAGAATCCTCGATTGATATTTACGGTCTCTACCAGATACAGGCAGAGCTGGATGCTATTGATGAGCGGCTGGGGTATTTCGATTACACCTTTGATGATGAAGATGTCTCACTCGGTCAGCGTATGGAAACCATCTGTGATGCGGCAGGGGTGAGCGTGTTCTGGGATGATGGGGTGCTCTCATTCACCCTGGATAAAAAACGGGACCGGCCGGCGACGGTTTTCAACCGGTCAAACACGGTTGAGACTGGTTACTCCCTAAGCTACGACATGACGCTGCCTGGCGGATATGACGGTGTTGAAGTCCAGTACCGCAACCCGACCACAAATAAACAGGCATTTGTTCGCTACCGCATCAGGAACAACCAGATTGAGCTGGGTGAACCGGTTAAAGCGAAGAAGTTTGAGATGATGTATATCCGTGATGCGTTTCAGGCTGATTACCGGGCAAAGAAAGAGTGCCGGCGCCTGATATATTCACGCATGAGCATGGGTATTACTGCTCTGGCTGACGGGGAGTGGGTGAATGTAGGGGATATGGTTCAGATACCGGACACCTACGACACCAACCAGCAGGCGGGGTATATCGTTTCTCGAAATGGTAATGACTTTGAAACCAGTGAGCGCATCAACTTCTCTGGCTCAATGTTCGTTGTGGTTACTGACAGTCAGGGTAACCCGACGGCCCGTTATCCGGCCAGCCCGCGGTCAGATACTGCTTTTGGCTTCACTGCAGCAATACCCGATATTGATCTGAATATTTTTGACGGTTACAACGTTCAGTCCCCTTCGCGCTATGTCATCGCAACAACTGAAGAGCTTGATTCCACTCGCTGGATAATCAGTGAGAAGAAACCAAACAGTAATGGCACTACCTCGCTAAATCTCGCGGAATACAGCGATCTGATTTACTCCTGACCACCACTCATCCACCACAGGCCAGCCTTAGCGCTGGCTTTTTTTATGGAAAAATTATGACCACACAACCTACACAGAATCCAGTACCGAGTGAATCACCGCGCGACCTGAAGTTTAACGCCGGTAAGATTGATGAGTTTGTGACTTCGCTTGCCTGGCGATACACAGACCGTTTTGGCTATCAGCATTACACAATCGAAGGGCTGCGTAAGCTGGCGTTTGACGCTATCAGTGGTTTCGGCTGGATTTTAAAAGAGTCCTTTGAGGATGGCGCTACGTTAACCTTGCCGAACGAGGCTCTGCTCTGGGCGGAGAATGGCGAATATTACCGCTGGTCAGGGAGTTTACCCAAAGAGGTGCCAGCAGGCTCGACACCTGATACAACGGGTGGAGTAGGGCATGGAGCATGGGTAGGTATTGGTGATGCTGCCTTAAAAACAATGCTGGCATCAACTGCCGGCGCCAGCATGATCGGAATGGAGGCAGGTGGAACGCTTGAGCAAATCATCCACTACGTTACTCCTGAGCAATTCGGCGCCATCGGCGATGGCACGCTACATCCACTTTCTGAACGATACACAACATTATCCGCGGCGCAGGCTGTTTATCCATTTGTTACTGCCCTTAGTCAATCAATCGACTGGGCAGCCTGTCAGAAGGCGGAGAATGAAAACCGTGGTTTCAGACCAGTCCGTTGCCCTTTTTACGCCAAATACCATCTAGGAAATGATTACCTAAAGTTGGGTGAGAAAAGTAAATGGTACGGGAATACCAATCCAACTGTTGATCGCCCCTGCACTACTTTTATCAGAGAAGGATCTAATTCTACATTCGGACAAAACTGTATTGTTAGGGTTATGAACTCAGCGGAGGCCGGGAGTACAGATGAATTTGTCCGAGGTATAGTATTTAAGGGGTTTTATTTAACACGTAACCGTCCCCGCAGATACAACAGCAAGTACGAGGGGTCAATAGGTTTTCATGCTAACTTTGCCATCATGGCTGACGTTGATGTGGCCATCAGCGGTTGTGAATACGGATTTTTCGGCTACGGCCCGTGGGGTTTAACCGGACGAATTCGTGTGGACTCGTGTCATAAATCTATTTGGTTAGACCCCGATACATCTACGCCGGAGTACATATCTAAAGGCGGCTCTATCACTGCACTTGATTTACGTGTTGAAGTTGACGCCTGCGTGTATGGGCCGGTATTGCGCCATTGCCAATACAGTCAACTATCAGGATGGGTAGAAGGCATGATAATTGACTCGTCGGTTTTCCCTATTTATGACTCGGCAAACGAAACAGCTATAGCGGTTACTACTTACGGATGTGATGGTATCGATATAACCAATCTGGGTATCGAAGCCTGGCAGGGCGTGCATGTTTACAACAACGGCAGCACCGTCAGTGTTGGTATGAAATGGAATCAGGATAAAAAACTAACCAGTACTACCGGAAAGCACGGGCCGTACCACGCAATGTCTGTTCTAATGGGCAATACAGAATTATTTACGCTGCCGTCGGGTAATAATGCTTATTATTATGCGCAAAATGGTGCGATGCTGACTTTGCGAAATATGACAGGGGATATGTCAACTTCAGATTTTGCTACAACATATCTCATTAATGTAGACACTGCATCACGTTTTATGATGGAGAACACAGGGATTTATTTCGGGAGTAGCAGACTGATAGCACCCGCGAATTGGGCAAACATTGACTGTATAAACGACAGATTTATGCCTATTTACCTCGCACCTAACGGTTATGAGTATGAGGGGAAAGGTATTTCATATGGGACCACATACTCCACTCAACTCATAAACGGCGGTGATGGCAGGGTGCAACTCACCCCACCAACAGGGTGGAAAATAATCGGAGTCGAAGCTTGGGTTATCATTGGAACGCAGGGGCAGGCGACATCCGTGGCTCCCATTGGTATCGTGAGTTTTAGTGATACAGCGGTCATTTTGCAAACTCCAGTAAATACCGCAAACACATTCAGTATCAACTACAAGCTTCGCCTAAAGGTAAACAAATAAGCCCCTAGCGGGGCTTTTTCCGTGATTTACGTAAATATAACAACAGAGAAAGTAAAATAAAAAGAGATGAGAAAATAAAAGGAATTAATGTTATTAATTTATTGTAGCTTAACTCAACATCTCCCTGTATTGGTCCATTGATAATGGTAATGCCATCTTCAGATGAACTTACTGGTATTTTACTTCCATTATATTTGGCTTGATATCCAGCATAGTACATTACTGGAAGCTCGATTTCACCAGATTCTGACGCACTTACTTTGAACGTAATAGATGACCAGGAATGGATAATTGCCAATAGGTATGGCTTGTTTTTAATCTCCTGGATTTTGCTTATATTTCTTTCCTTAGCATCCTCAAAATCCGTGTTCATATAGTCATGGAACTCATGATGCCTTATTTCGTCCACTCTGTTTTGCATTGCTGACTGCATTGGAAAAAAAGAAAAAATAAAAGAGAATGTTAGTATTGTGGCGTTTAAAATAGTAGAGTTGATGCTCTTTAAGAAAAAAACAGAAACTATCACCGTGGCTGGCACTGCAATCAGCATTAGCCTCCACGGGAACTGTATAAACCTTATTAACGGGGTTTTCTCGCTAATCATGTACCACGGGAATAAATTTGTGGATGCAGCAAAAAAAAGCAAAGCTATAATGGCTATCGATTTTGTTCCCAAAGAGTCAGGAATGAAACTTTTAAATAAATAGCAAAACAAAAGTATATTTAAAACCAAGCCTGATGATATAACCAATCCCTTTGTCGTCATCCCCGTAGTCAGCGGCTCTGAAAAAATAAGCTCGGTAATGCTAACGCCAAACTTGCCAATAGTGTTATATGATACTGCCAGTGCGTGAAACGCAAAAACATCACCTTTGAAAAAATGATATATTAACGGAATAGTGAAAAAAAGCGACGCGGCTGAAACGAAGATGATACATTTAGCTATGTAGATTAAATTCTGCTTATTAGTTGCCATCCTGACGTTAATTGTAAAGTAAAGCGTGATATATATTAAGCAAACTATAAATGACGGAATATTTGAAAGAAGAACGGCAAGTACACCGAGTGGAAATAAGGCTTTGCCTTCAACATCCTTTATTATAGCTCTTGCGCCCGTTATTATCATCGGTGCAAATGCCATTGCCATTAGTTCTCCAGCGTCAATGCGAATATACGCATCATTGAGAAAATAACCTGAGCCTACAAAAAGTATAGCTGCTATGGCGGCATAGTATCTACATCTTAATACAGTAAATGATGATAAATACATGGATGCAAATGCAATTATTATTATTACAGCAATACTAATCTTGAATTGCGTTACGTCACTAATACTATAAAGCGAAAACGCCTTAATCAATCCCATCAAGTATGCGCTTAATGGGGGGTAGAACATATTCCACGAATATCCATACCAGTTGTCACTATAGTAGTCAAACAAAGGTGGCATGTTTATGTGATACAACTGATTATTAATATCTTTCATTCTTTGGAAGTGGGCCATAGCGTCATAGCTATAGAAAGTTCCACCCATAAAGCATGGATATAGCAAGACGAATAGGCTTGCCAGGGCAAATAATACAATATGTCTATTTCTTTTCATAAATGCACCAGTTGTTTAAATGGGGCCTATATTTCTGATTATTTTAAGTGGCGCTGAGCTACTGTAATTCTATATGGATGTCTTTCTCTGCATATATATTAAAATATCTTTTTTGAGTAAGGGTGGCCTTTTCTTTAGTCATTTCTGGGATACCCATTTCAGCCTTTACTCCATAGTGTTTTAACATCACCATTCCAGACCAGTTATAAAGCGGCATGACCATCCACTTAAGGGAAGGGAATCTCTTAAATTCCATGTTAGTAGCGACGGCGGTAGATATCTGACCAGAGATATACACCTTTTTACCATCCAGCTTAGGTGGCAACGAAGATGCTATATCATAGAACACCTTATCTTCGAGCGAGCGCTGATGTTTACTTGCATTTCCATATGCAGACGAGTAAGACAAGGAGAACATTACAGGAATAATGCATACGATTGTTGTGATTTTTTTTGATGAGAGTATGGATGCTAGGTAGCCGATAAGTAGCATAAACCCAGGCAATCCCATCATTACGCGAGGGGCAACCACAGTTTTATCGACAAAGATAAATGGTCCAGCAATTGAGAATAGTGCCACTGCAATGCCTGAAGCAAACATAGCAAAGCCAATAATTTTGGATGGTAAAGAAAAATCAGACTTTGCCACTCTGAAAGACAGAATTATCAAGCCAACAATCGCAACTATAATAATCAGTACCCAAGCCATGTAAAGCGAGTCATTCATCAGGCTTGATGCGATATTCCAGAATCTTTCAAAGTTGTAAAACAGGCTTTTAGCCGGATCATCAGCTTTTAATACAAGATCTGAGTGAACATTTTTCGACAAGAAGAATGGGGTCACACCCTTCATGTAGATTATCATCCCAATAATTGCGCTGGCCGCTCTTTCGACAGACATTCGTAATGCATCTATTCCGTTTCCCCAACTGTAAAGTGCGAAAGTTATTTCTATGGCGCACAAAGATAGGAACACATTTATTGTTGCTTGATAGAGACTCAAGGCAAGCACAAGGCATACAGCACCAAATAGCACCCTAAATGCCAACTTAAATGATGCAGCCATTTTAGAGTAAGGCAATACGGCAAGGAAAACTCCAAGCATCATGGGGAAGGAGTCAAAGTGATAAGAAAGATTTTGAAGGAAGAACGGGCTTAATGAAAATAAAGAAAAAACTACGCCAGATGCGATGCCACGATTAATCGCAAACCGGCAATAAAGCATTACTGACGAAGCTCCAAGCAATACGCCAGCCAGTATCAGAGATAATGGGAAAGAATCAACAACGAATCCTGAACCAAACCCAAGTGCCATGACAGCAACGTCAGACAGAGGGCGACCAAGTGCTCCCCAGTACGCCTCACCATTTGCCGTTCTAAGTATATCATCCTGATATAAAACGCCTGAAAGCATGATCGGCAACACAAAGAGTGCTGTAGTCAAAACAATTACCCAGCACCCGCTATCAAATTTATTCAACTTCAACATTTTTCTTCCTTTGCTTAAGAATAAATCTCGGTCGCTGCTTGGACTCTAAATAAATCCTGCCGATGTACTCACCAAGAACACCAATCCCAATCAGTTGAACCCCGCCAAGGAACAGGATGGAGACAAGCAGAGAAGGATACCCGCGCACAGCATTACCGAATGCTAGCGTATCTACAATCATCCACGCACCGTAGATAAATGCTATGCCAGCTACGATGAGACCGATGTACGTCCATACGCGCAGAGGGAATGTTGAGAAGCTTGTTATCCCCTCAAGGGCAAGGTTCCACAGTTTCCACCCGTTGAATTTTGTATTACCGGCAACGCGTTCCGCACGGGCGTATTCGACAACATCAGTACGACCGCCAACCCAGCTCAGGATGCCTTTCATGAACAGGTTGCGCTCTGGCAGCAGCCTGATGTTGTCCACCACTTCCCGAGACATGAGGCGGAAATCACCTACGTTCTCTTCAATCTTCGGGTTGCTGATTTTGTTGTGCAGCTTATAGAACATTTCAGCGCTCTTGCGCTTCAGGCGGCCATCCGTAGAACGGTCCGTGCGTTTCGCCAGAACGACATCGGCTCCTTCCTGCCATTTGGCTATCAGCTGCGGAATCACTTCAATCGGGTCCTGCAGATCAACGTCGATGGGAATGACCGCGTCTCCGGTGGCATGCTCAAGCCCAGCGAACAGCGCCGGCTCTTTACCAAAGTTACGCGTGAAAGACAGCGGCTTAACGAGAGGATCAGACACGGCCAGCGCGTTGATAATGCTCTCTGTGCTGTCTTTACTGCCGTCATTAATAAAGACAATTTCCACTTCATACTGAGGTAGTTCTTTGCGAACGGCCTGATAAAAGATAGGTATGGCGTCCTCTTCATTGAACACCGGAACCACGAGAGATATTTTCATTTCGCATCCCTGAAAACGATGAATCGCGAGTAAAAGAAGCCCGTCACAAGGCTGATTGCTGAGAACAGGATAAGAGTTACGATCGGGTTAAGCTCAAGGCGGTCACTCATTGCACCAACTGATGCGGCCATAGCGCCCATGAAAGCAACATAAAGGATATAGCGCCCGGGCGTTACCCGACTGCCGAAGGTGTAGCGAGCATTAACGCAGAACGAGAAGGTGACAGCGATGATGAAGGCTATGAGGTTAGCAATGCTCTGGCTGGCACCCGCCACCCAGCACGCGCCAAAAACTATCCAGTGTATAGCCGTGTTCAGAACACCCACCGACACATATTTAGAGAACAACCTGAGCATATGTAACCAATCCTTATGAGAGTTGTCTGATCTTAACGGCGGTCACACAGAAGGCAAGAGAGAGGTGAGACAAATGTGGGACATGCAGGGCTTTGTGACCTTTGCCAAAGCTTTGCATGTTTTCGCATCGTGGGACGTGTGAGCGCGGCAGAATGCGGTAAGTTATTGTGTTAAAAGGTGATTCTAGGAACTTCTAAGCCGTAGGTCACAGGTTCGAATCCTGTAGGGCGTGCCATTAAATATCAATTAGTTACGCAATCCGCAAACCTACCTGATTTCCTCCTTGTGTCGTATTTGTGTCGTTGTCACCTAAAAGTGAGTCAATTTTGCGCGCATGCTCCGTTAAGTGGTTAGGGGCGAGGTGAGCATATCGACGCACCATTTCTATGCTTTCCCAGCCACCCATTTCCTGCAGCGCCGACAACGGAACTCCTGACTGAATGAGCCAGCTTGCCCAGGTGTGTCGCAAGTCGTGAAACCGGAAGTCCTCAATACCTGCCCGCTTGAGTCCGATCCGCCACGCTGTGTTATCATCACACCGCATCTTCCTGACCGCCGGAGTCTTGGTTCCGTCAGGCCGGGTTGCCTCTTTGGTGTGGACGAATACCCATCGCGAATGTTTCCCGATTTGCTCCTTTAACACCCTGCATGCCGTATCATTCAGAGCCACGCCAATAGACTTGCCCGCTTTGGCGTTCTCGGGGTTTATCCATGCGACCTTTCTTTGCATATCGACCTGCGTCCATTTAAGGTCGAGGATGTTGCTGCGCCGTAGTCCGGTAGTCCACTTCTATGAGCAATCGAGCGCCGGCAAAACTACGACCGCGAATGTCGCCAGTAGTCTCTACGGCAACCCTGACCAGCTGCGACTGACATGGTACGGCACCGCTCTAGGGCTGGCTAATGAAGCTGCCGCCCACAATGATGCGCTGATGCCGCTGGATGAAGTGGGGCAAGGCGCTGATCCAGTTAGCGTCTCGCAGTCAGCTTATGCGCTTTTTAACGGCGTAGGGAAACTTCAGGGAGTCAAAGAAGGCGGTAACCGTGATCTGAAACGCTGGCGCACAGTGGCGATCAGCACCGGCGAGATGGATTTAGAAACCTTCATCGCTATGGCGGGTCGCAAAGCGAAGGCCGGGCAGTTGGTCAGGCTGCTGAATATCCTACTGAGTAAGGCTGTGAGATTCCACCAGCACGAGAACGGCAAGCAGCACGCCGATGCGCTGAAAGACGCTTATCAGAATCATCACGGGGCAGCAGGACGTGAATGGATCAAATGGTTAGCAGGCAATCAGCAACAGGCTACTGAGGCTGTCAGAGAAGCGGAGGCGCGCTGGCGAAGTCTTATCCCGGCAGAATACGGCGAGCAGGTACACCGCGTGGGCGCACGCTTTGCCATTCTTGAGGCTGCGTTACTGCTGGGCCGCGTTATCAATGGATGGGACGAGCAGACGTGCCGCGACGCCGTTCAGCACAGCTATGACGCCTGGGTGAGAGAGTTTGGTACCGGCAACAAAGAACATCAGCAGATCATCGCCCAGTGTGAAGCGTTTCTGAACGCCAATGGCTACAGCCGGTTTGCCCCTTTCCCGTATGACCCTCAGTCGATGCCAATCCGTGAGATGGCTGGCTATCGCGCCAGCGGCAACCATGACGATGATCCGATCGTCTTTTACACCTTCCCGGCAACGTTCGAGCAAGAGATAGCCAGTGGATTCAATCCCAAGCAGTTCGCCCGGGTGCTGGCAGAGAGCGGCATGCTGACACCACCGACCAGCGGCAGAGGCTTCCAGCGTAAGTCGCCCAGGATTAACAAGCGTCAGTACAACGTCTACGTGATCCAGTACCGACCAGAGGATGAGGCACTGGAAGAGTAAGCCTCACATGTGAGGATTTTAGTGTTGGTTCAGTTAGTTCAGTTGGTTCAATCTTTTATTATCTTTGATTTATAAGGAAATTAAATTCAAAAGTGAACCAACACTGAACCAACAAAGGGCTGTTTTGAACCAACATACTCAGCGTAAAAACATTATTTTTCAGGTCGGCGCACATGGTAAGTGACAAAAAAAGCAGAAGAACTTGAAGCGAAAGGTTTGCACAGAAGAGCAGCCTCTCGCTGGCTGGAGGTGTTCGACAATTGCGACACAGAAGTCGGGCGGGAGTGGATCAGATCCCGCCGCAATCAGTGTCTGGCGAAGCGTGTTCGCCCTGCTGTGCTTATTGACACCTTTGGCGATGTCACCAGAGCCGCAGGCGACACACAGCGCAGAATGGGGTTAGCCAAACCGGACGGCGAGGCCTTCAGGTTGAAAGATGAAGTGAGTTATCAATCAAGGAAGGTCGGAAAACAAAGAAAGTAACAACAATTGCAATGTTAATAATTATTGATAGGATGTTTCCGATTGCAATCAATGGAAATATAAAGAATGAAAAAGGTTTTGGCAGTGGCGCTTGGGGCGTTGTTACTTTCAGGATGTACTGTGCGTGTTGCTGATATGACTGTCGCAAGCACCAAAAACTACAATTTGAACGCAGCTAAGTTTGAGAAAGGTGCTCGCGTGACCGGCGAAGATAAAGCGCCAATCGTAATTTTCCCTTTAGGTATTCCGAACGTTAAAACGGCTATGGATCACGCTATTGAGAAAGATAAGTGTGCGGTTGGCTTGAGCGATGTGGTTATCTACCAGTTAAACCACGCCTTCCTCTTCGGCACATACGGTTTCCGTGTTGAGGGTACGCAAATTATCGACAAATCACAGATGGGATGTGAAAACCACATCTGATAGCAAGCCACCTTCGGGTGGCTTTTTTCTAGGGGGCAAGGAAATGAAAAAGTCTATTCTGGCATGTTTTATATCTGTGTGTAGTGGTTTACTGAATTTGGCCACCTGAACAGAGGTGATATGCTCACCTCAGAACATTACAGGTGCCTCAATGAAAAAAAGAAATTTCAGCGCAGAGTTTAAACGCGAATCCGCTCAACTGGTCCTTGATCAGAACTACACCGTTGCAGCTGCGGCCAGTGCTATGGATGTGGGTCTTTCTACCATGACGCGATGGGTAAAGCAGTTGCGGGATGAACGACAGGGCAAAATACCTAAAGCTTCCCCTGTAACCCCGGAACAGATTGAAATACGTGAGCTGAAGAAAAAGCTACAACGCATTGAAATGGAAAACGACATATTAAAAAAGGCTACCGCGCTCTTGATGTCAGACTCCCTGAACAGTTCTCGTTAATCGGGAAACTCAGAGCGCAGTATCCTGTGGTCACACTTTGCCACGTGTTCGGGGTTCATCGCAGCAGCTACAAATACTGGGAAAAAAGCCCCGAAAAGCCAGACGGCAGGCGAGCTGTGTTACGCAGTCAGGTTCTGGAGCTGCATAACATCAGCCATGGTTCTGCTGGCGCAAGAAGTATCGCGATTATGGCAACCCTGAGAGGCTTCAAAATGGGACGCTGGCTTGCCGGAAGGCTCATGAAAGAACTGGGTCTGGTGAGTTGTCAGCAGCCTACCCACCGATATAAACGTGGTGGTCCTGAACACATCGTTATCCCGAATCGCCTTGAGCGACAGTTCGCAGTGACAGAACCGAATCAGGTGTGGTGCGGCGATGTGACGTATATCTGGACAGGCAAGCGTTGGGCTTACCTTGCTGTTGTTCTCGATCTGTTCGCAAGGAAACCGGTAGGTTGGGCAATGTCATTCTCACCGGACAGCAAGCTGACCATCAAAGCGCTGGAAATGGCGTGGGAAGCTCGCGGTAAACCAGCCGGAGTGATGTTCCACAGTGACCAGGGTAGCCACTATACAAGCAGGCAGTTCCGGCAACTACTGTGGCGTTGCCGGATCAGGCAAAGTATGAGCCGACGTGGAAACTGTTGGGACAACAGCCCGATGGAACGCTTCTTCCGGAGTCTGAAAAACGAGTGGGTGCCAGTGACAGGTTATATAAACTTTAGCGAAGCTGCTCATGCGATCACAGACTATATCGTCGGGTATTACAGCTCGCTAAGGCCGCATGATTATAACGGTGGGTTGCCCCCAAACGAATCGGAAAAGCGATACTGGAAAAACTCTAAATCGGTGGCCAGTTTTAGTTGACCACTACAAGGAGCACATGCTAAAGCTCGAGATGAACAGCGCATGCGATTGTTGGCTTCATATTCTTCCGAATTCAGAAACAGCTTTTAGTACCACGTTAAATCTCTTGCTTCCCTTTGCACAACATTTTATTTAGGATAAATCTGAATAATTTGTTTTTTGGATAGGGAAATGAAGAAAATAGTTATCGGTGCGGTGATCGCAGTCGCTGTTACGACAGGAGCAAGCAAGCCTCCTTATAATCTACACGTGCCGTCAGATCCCACTGCAACCTATACCGTTTTAGATATCGGTAGCAAAGGCAACTTAGCTACCATCATTACTAAGCGAGAAGGAGCATCAGGGACAACGTATTCGCAGCGCGCCTACGAATGCAACGAAAGAAAGGTGATGTATTTAGGTTCTGGCGAGACTTTAGAACAGATGAAATCCTCTAAACCAGACGATACCCCTTCTGAAATATTCGATGGGTCTATCGCCGATTATGTTGGTAGAGAGTCTTGCGGTTAATGATACGCCAATACTAAAGAAATAACCCTCATCTGAGGGTTGTTTTCACCTGGAAAAAATGATGGCAGGTCAAGTGAATGTAGGCAGCATCGTCTATGAAGTGGATATGGAACTTGCGCCACTTATTCAGGGAAGCGAGTCTGCAAACAGGGCAATAGTCTAGTTGGAAGGTGTGGCTGATCGCGCCGGTAAAACATTTATAGGTTATGTCCGTTACCCAACCTGAGCCTTTATCCCGACACGCCTCATTAATTGCCAGTCTTTTTTTACTCGGCACTGTTGCCCGGTACTTGCAGGTCGGGATGGATCTTGTGATAGCCATAAACGTAACCCGACTCTAGCCAGAACGGCTTGATCTGCCCCGTCAGCTTCAGGTCAGCATAATGCCGTCGTGAATGCGGCTGCTGAAGCCAGGCGTAAAACCCACCCGGATCAACATCGGGCACCCAACAGAGCAGGCGAACAGGCCAGCAACGGTTGTTGTCACGGATAAAGGCGTACCTCAGTCGGACAGCTTTGCGAAGCGCCGCGGTTTTTTTAATATGTCCCGTTTGTCAGTAACCTGCTTCAGCTCTTTCTGGATCTGTCGGATCTTAGCCTGAGCATCTGACTGGATTTTATTGGTGTAGAGGCCTGGTGCATATGCTTTTATCCAGGCATAAAAACTCTGGGTGGTAATACCGAGACGTGTTGCAACGCTGGAAACAGAATGACTGCGATCAACAACCTGTTTGACCGCTTCAATTTTAAACTCTTCGGGATAACGCTTACCGCTCATGGGCACCTCTCTATAAGCCATTTTAAATGACTCTGAGGTGCCTGTTAAATCCGTGGCGATTCAGTTTAGATTTTTTCTCGCAAACAGGGCAGAGGGTATCAGAATCAATTCTGGAAACCTGATCCATAACGCAGCTTAATTTAGACATTTTCGTTTGCCCTTTCTGGTGGATGAGTCTTACACTATCACGGTTGTATATTTTTCACCCTAAAGCCTGTTTATTTGCGTGCTATTAGCAAAGCCGAGATGGCTGGTGCCTGATGAGACGTGGTCAACACCAAACCCTGTTTTGACTATCTATCAAATTATCAGTGGGCCTGAAATTCAATTACTAAAGGGATCGTCTATGCAACGTGTTCAGCTTAATCACATTACTTTTGATATTGGTTTCGATAATGACATCTACTTTGCGCGCGCCACGTCTGGCCCGTCATCGACAGGCCGCAACATTGAAGAATTATCTGCCAACCTTGCTGAAATCACGGGCATCAAAAAAGAAGATTTATCTGCCCATATCAGCGATATCCTATCCTGATGATGTTCAGGCGCTCTCGGCAGAAAGCGCCAGGTCGTCAACGTAGTGTGTCAACACAGTATGGTTAACGCTATGCTATCCGCCGTTTTATAGCGATTATTCCCCTAAATCACCTTGCGGAAGGCTACAAAAGCGTAGCCGACGCTGCCCATATGTTCATCCATTGCCTCATTAGCCATGAAGACGAAGTAAAAGTCAGGTGGCCATCAGGGCAGCCGGGCTGCCGATCGGGCTGCGGCAGCAGACGGGATCGTCAGCTAAGATAAGCATCAGTAGCGTAAGCAGAGGCAAAATAATGGCGGATATAAAACTTATTGCGGTAGATATGGATGGCACCTTTCTTGATGACCGAAAAAATTATAATCGTGCGCGCTTTGCCGAGCAGTATGCGGAATTAAAGGCTCGCGGCATCCGATTTGTGGTCGCCAGCGGCAATCAGTACTACCAGCTGCGCACTTTTTTTCCCGATATCGCCCATGAGATCGCCTTTGTAGCGGAAAACGGTGCTTATATCGTGGAGGCGGGCGAAGATCGTTTCGTTGGTGAGTTTCCTAACGGCGATGTGGCGAAGATTATCGATACGCTGGCGCGCGGCAACTATCCGCAGCTGAATTATGTGCTTTGCGGCTATCACAGCGCCTGGTATTTCCCCTCTGCGCCTGCGGCCTATATTGAAAAGATGCGCCGCTACTGTTACCGCCTTCAGCCGGTAGAACGGCTGGATCAGATTAACGATCGCCTGTTTAAATTCGCGCTGAATCTTTCTGATGAGTATGTGCCGATCCTGATGGCGGATATCGACCGGCATCATGCTGGTGTCGCGACTGCCGTCACCAGCGGTCATGGCTCCGTTGACCTGATTATTCCCGGTTTGCATAAAGCGCACGGCCTGGCGTTGTTGCAGCAGCGCTGGGGTATCGCCAACCCGCAGGTGGTGGCGTTCGGCGACGGCGGCAACGATCTGGAGATGCTCAGCCAGGCCGGGTTTGGTTACGCTATGGCCAATGCGCCGGAACGGGTAAAGGCTGCGGCGGGATATCTGGCACCGACAAATAATCAGCAGGGCGTGCTGGAGATCATTCAGCAGTTATTGGATGGCCGCCCGCCGTTTGATTAATCGGTACAGCGCCAGGCCTGTTCCAGCATCCAGCGCTGCTGCGCCGGGCTGTAATTGACCAGTGAATTTTTATTGTTGGCGCGCGCCACTATCCATTCGGCTTCGCTGGCGCTGAGCGTGGGCGGTTGCAGCCAGAAAGGAAACACCGCGTGTTGCTGTAGCCACTGCGCCAGCGCGCTTGCCGGGGAAGGATGGGGCGTACCGAATAGCGACAGCTGTAGCTCCGCCATTAACGCCTGCTGCTGCGGATGCTCGCTGTTATCCAGTAGAGTTAAAAATGGAAACAGCAGTCGACCGCAGACTTCGCCGTGATGATACGTTTTGATCGCCCCCAGTTCGCCCGCAATGCCATGAATTACTCCTAATCCCGCCATGCTCAGGCTTAATCCTCCCAGCCACGATGCGAGTAGCATCGCCTCGCGCGCCTCGTCCCCTTGTTGATCCTGACGATTAAGATGCGGCCAGCCTTTAATAAAATGCCGCATACCGTTAAGCGCGGTCTGACGGGTAAACAGGTTACCTTTGGCGGAAAGCCAGGCTTCAAACAGATGGGTAAAGGCGTCGATAGCGCAGCAGGCAAGGATCTTATCCGGCGCGCCCTTAAGAAGATCGGCATCCAAAATGGCAATCTGCGGCACAAAATTAGCGTGGCGCAGCGAGGCTTTTACCTTGATATCCGCCTGGTCAGTCACTACTGCGTTTTGCGTCACTTCGCTGCCGGTGCCCGCCGTGGTCGGGATGGCAATCAGCGGCAGCGTGGCGCCGCTAACCGGCATATCGCCCACTTTTTCCAGATAGCGCAGGGTATTCAGCGGATACTGGCTAACAGCGGCAAAGGCTTTGGCCGCATCCAGCACGCTGCCGCCGCCAATCGCCACCACGCGCTCAACCTGGCCGCGCCAGCGCGCGACCCAGCGGTCGATATTATCCGGTGAAGCTTCGTGAGCTACTACTTCATAGCCAATCAGCAACGGCTTCAGCGCTGGACTGATGGCGGCGTAATGCGGGCTGTTAAGAAAGGAGCGGCTGCAAAATAATAGCGTCGCCTGCGGCGTTTGTTGAAGCAGCGGTAATAATTGTTGCAGGCTGCCTCGGCCAAAAAAAGTTTGTCGGTTAGCGATTGTCTGACTGATTAGCACATTGGTTTCCGCCACGGTTTTCCAGGAAGAAGATGAGTTTACCAGCCAACCGCTGCGCTATGGATAGCCGGATAGGCGCAACCTGGCGGTAAAAAGTTGATCCTGTTCGCAAATCAATAATTCTGTCGGTGACTCTCATTCCAGTGACATATTGTTACCGTTACCATGTTATCGGTAACAATGCGGCAACATTTTCATTTGCTGCTAAGCCTGTCACTCGGTTTATTCCTGGCGTGACCCACAATGATAAAGTCAGGCCGTTGCTGCTGGCGGCCCTTCACCGGAGAAAAATTATGCCATTAGTTATCGTTGCGGTCGGAGTCGCGCTGCTACTCCTGCTAATGATTCGCTTCAAGCTTAATGGATTTATCGCGCTGATTTTGGTTGCGCTGCTGGTGGGCGTGATGCAGGGCATGCCGGTCGATAAAGTAATCGCCTCCATTAAAACCGGCGTCGGCAGCACCCTGGGCAGCCTGGCGCTGATCATGGGGTTCGGCGCGATGTTAGGGAAGCTGCTGGCGGACTGCGGCGGCGCGCAGCGTATTGCGACCACGCTGATTGCGAAATTTGGCCAGCGTCATATCCAGTGGGCGGTAGTATTAACCGGCTTTACCGTAGGTTTCGCCCTGTTTTATGAAGTAGGCTTTGTGCTGATGCTGCCACTGGTTTTCAGCATCGCCGCTTCGGCGCGCGTGCCGCTGCTTTATGTGGGCGTGCCAATGGCCACCGCCTTATCGGTAACGCACGGCTTCCTGCCGCCGCACCCGGGCCCCACCGCGATCGCGACGCTGTTTAATGCTGATATGGGTAAAACGCTGCTGTTCGGCACCCTGTTAGCGATCCCGACGGTGATTCTTGCCGGTCCGGTTTTCGCGCGCTTTCTGAAAAATATCGATAAACCTATTCCGCAAGGGCTCTACAACCCTAAAACCTTTAGCGAAGCGGAAATGCCCGGTTTCGGCGTGAGTGTCTGGACGGCGCTGGTGCCGGTTATTCTGATGGCTTTGCGTGCCGTGGCGGAAATGATCCTGCCTAAAGGGCATGTTTTGCTGCCCTGGGCCGAGTTCTTTGGCGATCCGGTGATGGCCACGCTGATTGCCGTACTGATTGGGATTTTCACCTTTGGCCTTAATCGCGGCCGCAGTATGGAAGAGGTGATGAATACGCTGACCGACTCCATCAAAATTATCGCCATGATGCTGCTGATTATTGGCGGCGGCGGCGCATTTAAGCAGGTACTGGTCGACAGCGGCGTGGATAAATATATTGCCGGACTGATGCATGCTACCAACCTGTCGCCGATTTTTATGGCCTGGTCGATTGCCGCCGTGCTGCGTATCGCATTGGGATCGGCAACCGTTGCAGCGATTACCGCCGGCGGCATCGTGGCGCCGCTGATTGTTACCTCAGGCGCCAGCCCCGAGCTAATGGTAATTGCTGTGGGGTCCGGTAGCGTTATTTTCTCGCACGTTAACGATCCCGGCTTCTGGCTGTTTAAGGAGTATTTTAACCTGACTATCGGAGAAACCATGCGCTCCTGGTCGGCGTTGGAAACCATTATCTCGGTATGTGGGTTGGTGGGCTGCCTGCTGCTCTCTTCTGTTATCTAAGCGATAGCGGCAGCGTAGCGGGGTTCTCCGGCTGCGCTGCTGCCCGCATAGCCCGTTAGGGTCACGCAGCGGTGACCCTGATGTTTTAATGCGGCTGGCTAAAACCGGCCTTAATCATTTGCTCGCGTAGCGCCCGCGTAATTTCACGGTTGCCGCCGGTTATCGGATAGATAACATTATTGACCACATCATCCAGATAGTGCTCATCGAACTCCTGCAAAGAGAGCGCATCGCCGCCCTCATCGTGGATAGCCATCGTACCCTTGATATGATCGCCGGCATGGTTCGCCTTCAGACAATATCTGCCCATACTGGTATCAATCGTACTCATAAGACCTCCGTTTTACAGGCTGACAAAAAGTCGCTAAGACACCGGGTTGATACCCGTACTAAGTTTAGCGGTCTTTATGATGCGGATCGAAGCGGCAGGGCAGGGAAATGCGTCGGGCGCGATCTGAATCGCAAAATGCAAAATCCACAGTCTTAACTATACTTAAGCGACAGATAACGTTGCGGTTATTGGTATAGCGACAAACAGACTTAGTAGAAGCTGACCGCAGCATACTTTACTTATTGGCTGCATCGCCGACGGCAGCACAGCCTGCAAGGAGAATGGAATGAAAATTATACTGTGGATTATTGCTATTATCTTTATCGTTGGGCTACTGACACTGACCGGCGTATTCAAAATTCTATTTTAACAGAATTAGCGGCACCTCAGACAGGTGCCGCTTCTCTATGGTGCCAGCCTGTTATTGCGTTGTCTGATAAGGCAACGGGCAATAGGATCTATCTCGGTATGGGGCAGCAAATCCCGTACGGTAAAAGGTTTTAAGCAATACGCACATACCGCGCCGTGGTGAAACGTCCCTTTTTGGCCCCCGGTAGTATAGCGAAACCTTTTGCTGCCACAGGCGGTGCATCTTACTTTCATGACCATCCTTATCTTCCTTACTACTGATTTCGCGGCGAGAAATATCTTAGCAAAAACATATGAAAGATCTATAAATTTACTTAATCTGTTCAAGGTTGTTATGATCACAAGGTAAATCAATGAAAAGTAAGATAATTTAATATATTGCGACAGGTGCCCCCGGAGATATCAGCTATCTAATGCTGCTTTCAATGATTTTCCTCAATAAGAAATTAAATAGTTTGCTTTTGTTTATCCATTTCTGTTAGCGAAAGGAAAGCTTACAGCAGGCTCTATCCGTGTTGATGGCGGAATTGAAGCGCCAAAAGCGTATTGAAAATTAAAGTCAGAGGACACGTTAGCGCTACGCAGTAACTTCACGGTGATAAAAAACGTTGTTTACCGTTCGCACAAAGTTTTTATTACACCGGGTGATAATTTTCCGTAGTAAAGATTGAGGCAGGTAAAAAAATCGCTTTTTTAACGCTTTTTATCAGACGTAACGGCATATACAGCGGCTTTTTAGAAAATTGTCTTAATTTATAATAGCTTGATAAGAAACCAGGGTAAGCGTCGTGCTTAAGCATCCGGCGGATGAGGCGATTTCTGGTTCATACAAAATCGTCACCTGTGAAAAAATAGCGATATTTATCACTTTTTCTTCACGACGCACTGGACAAAAGGCGCGGCAATTGCTGTACTTAACCCCGACACAGTTTAGTGTCCATTTTTCATGTAAAGGTAATATAGATGTCCAAGATCAAAGGTAACGTTAAGTGGTTTAATGAGTCCAAAGGATTCGGCTTCATTACTCCGGAAGATGGCAGCAAAGACGTATTCGTACACTTCTCTGCTATCCAGAGCAATGGTTTCAAAACCCTGGCCGAAGGTCAGCGCGTTGAGTTTGAAATCACTGACGGCGCAAAAGGCCCATCTGCTGCTAACGTTATCGCTCTGTAAGTTAACAGTCAGAATTTTAAAAACCCGCCTTTTGGCGGGTTTTTTTTATCTACATTAACGGTAAAGATATAAACCCACAAAACTTATCAGCGAAACGCAGCTTAACACCAGAGCAAAGAGCTCAGACAGGCAGCGCGGCATCAGATTCTTCATAATCACTCCTTTCCGTAAAATCTGCTTTCAGTGTGCCGCCATAAGATTAAGGAAACATTAATTATTGCGTGACTGCACATAAAAAGCGGTAGTAAGCATTTACGCCCCGTATCTGCTTGCCTCAGCGCCTTCACTACGGCTATATACAGGTAATCTTAATGCGATGGGCGCACCTGCAGGAGGCGCAATGAATATTCGTGCAGCTCAAATAACAGACAGTTATGCCTTAATCTCTTTACTGACTGAATTAGGCTATGGGCATACCGGGAGCTTGATGCACGACCGCCTGGAGCAGTTGCTCAACCATCCGGACGAAAGGTTGTTGGTGGCGGAAGATCGGCAAACCGTACTGGGTTTTCTGTCGCTACATTTTATTCCGCAGCTGGCGCTGGCAGGCGATTTTGCCCGTATTAGCTATTTTTGTATTGCTGAAGGCGAGCGTAGCAAAGGGGTAGGACAGCATCTGCTGTCGCATGCCGAACAGCTGGCGCGTGAGCGAGGTTGCGATCGGATGGAAGTGCATTGCCATGAGTCGCGAATTAAAGCTAACCAGTTTTATGCGCGTGAAGGCTATAGCGAATCGCCGCGCTATCGCAGCAAAGCGCTGGCGTCAGGCCAACAATAAACCGTTTGCCGGTCAGGACATCGCAAAGAAGGGGAAAAGATGAAAGTAGCTATGGGGCAGTTTGCGGTCGCGCGCGAATGGCAGAGAAATGCGCAAACCTGCATTCAGCTGATGCAACAGGCGGAACAGGCTGGCGCGGCGTTGTTGGTACTGCCTGAAGCGGTGATAGCGACCGATATTCAGGACTCTGGGCTGGCGGTCAGAGAGGCGCAGCCGCTGGATGGCCCGTTTGTGACTCAGCTGTTGTCAGCCAGCCGTCAAAGCGCCCTCACTACGCTATTCAGCGTTTATGTCCCGGATGGCCCTGAGCGGGCAATTAACGCGCAAATCGCGATACGCGACGGTGAAATCATCGCACGCTACGATAAGCTGCATCTGTACGATGCGTTCGAGATGCAGGAGTCAAAACGCGTTACCGCCGGCGAGGCGATTCCGCCGCTGTTGGAGGTTAGCGGCATGAAAGTGGGGATGATGACCTGCTATGACATCCGTTTTCCGGAACTGGCGCGTCGCCTGGCGCTGGACGGCGCGGAAGTGCTGGTGCTGCCCGCTGCGTGGGTCAAAGGGCCGCTGAAAGAGCAGCACTGGGAGGTATTGGTAACTGCAAGGGCGCTGGAAAACACCTGCTATCTGATTGCTGTCGGTGAATGCGGGCCACGCAATATTGGCAGCAGCCTGATTGTCGATCCGCTGGGCGTGGCGATAGCTCGTGCTGCCGAAGGCCCGGCGCTGGTGTTTGCCGAGCTGGATGCGCAGCGTATCCAAAGCGTCCGACACCGGCTGCCGGTGTTAGCTAATCGCCGGTTTAACCGTCCGGAGCTGAAAGTATAACAACGGTTTTATCAGGCGTAGCGGGCAGTATAAGCAGCTTCCAACTTAAGCGGCGCTACGAAAATTTGTAATCTGTTACAAGTGGCAGTTGTATTGCGTGACGTTCTGCGCGTTAATAGCGGCAGTTGGCTTCTCGTTAATGTAAGAAGGTGTTATGGAAGGTATCAGTATTGCCAAGTTACTGGTTATCGGTGCGTTGATCGTACTGCTGTTCGGCACGAATAAACTCCGTTCGCTGGGTGGCGATTTAGGTGCCGCCATCAAAGGCTTTAAAAAAGCGATGAAGGATGAAGATGCGGCACCTGCGGCCAAAGCAGAAGAGATGCCTGCGGAGCGCGTCACCCATAAAGAGTAAAATCGGCAGCGGCATTAAGTTACAGAATGTAACTGCGCAGCAGCAATAAAAAGCCAGCTAAGCTGGCTTTTTTATGCCTGCAGTCGCAAGCCAGCGCGCAAGCAATACGGTAGCCCCTTTTCCCTGGCGCAGTCCATAAAAATAAAGTTATCCGCTTCTCCGTGCCATAGCCCATAAAAAAACGCAGCCTCAGGCTGCGTTTTTTGCTACGGGTCATGAAAGAGCGTTATTTGACTTCCAGACCTTTCGCCTGCAAATCAGCGTGATAGGAAGAACGTACGAAAGGACCACAGGCGGCATGGGTAAAGCCCATCGCCAGCGCTTCCTCTTTCATTTCATCAAACTCCGCCGGGCTGACATAGCGCTGAACCGGCAGGTGATGGCGGCTTGGCTGCAGATACTGACCCAGTGTCAGCATAGTGACACCGTGACGACGCAGGTCGCGCATCACTTCGATAATTTCCGCATTGGTTTCGCCCAGGCCCACCATCAAGCCCGACTTGGTGGGGATATCCGGATGCGCTTCTTTAAAGCGCTCCAACAGCTTCAACGACCATTCATAGTTAGCGCCGGGACGAACCTGACGATAAATACGTGGTACGTTTTCCAGATTATGGTTAAACACGTCCGGCGGCGTTGCGGTGAGGATCTCCAGCGCACGATCCATACGCCCGCGGAAATCAGGCACCAGCGTTTCAATTTTAATCGTTGGATTTTTTTCACGGATCGCGGTGATGCAATCGGCAAAATGCTGGGCGCCGCCGTCACGCAGGTCATCACGATCGACAGAGGTCACCACCACATAGCGCAGGCCCATATCGGCAATGGTCTGGGCCAGCTTGGCCGGCTCATTGCTGTCTGGCGTAAGCGGACGGCCATGCGCCACGTCACAGAAGGGGCAGCGACGGGTACAGATGGCGCCCAGGATCATAAAGGTGGCGGTACCGTGGTTAAAACATTCTGCAAGATTAGGGCAGGAGGCCTCTTCACAGACAGAGTGCAGACCGTTTTTACGCATCGCCGCTTTGATGCCCTGAATGCGGCTGGAATCGGCGGGCAGTTTGATCTTCATCCATTCCGGCTTGCGCAATAACTCCTGGCGCTCGGTTACCACGGTTTTCACCGGGATTAACGCCATTTTGTCTGCGTCGCGATATTTGACGCCGCGTTCCATCTGAATCGGTTTACTCATAAGCTTGCAGTTTCCAGGTTGGATTGCAGTTTGAAAAAAGGCGGTAACTCAATGAGTCGGCTGCTTTTTCAACTTTATTTGAAAAAAGTGCAAAAATTATATCATTTCATCGGCGGACAAACAGCCTGACGGCGTGGTAAAAAGTTGCAAATTTGTAAAGCAGCCTGCACGGTTACAAAAAATCTGAGCTTTCTGCGGGCTGCCAGCTGGCCGACGGAATAGCGACCTGCTGCAAAAATTTTTCAATCAGTACCGGCTGTACCGCTTCCGGCGTCACGCCTGCATGAAACGCGCTCAGCTGCGTCATCTCCAGCCCAGCGTAGCCGCAGGGATTGATCCGCTGGAAAGGCGCGAGGTCCATCGCGATATTTAAGGCCAGGCCATGAAAGGAGCATCCCTGGCGTATACGCAATCCGAGCGAGCAGATTTTCTTGCCGTCTACATAGACGCCAGGCGCATCAGGGCGCGCATAGGCCGTCACATCGTAATGTGCCAGCGTTTCAACCACCGTTTGTTCGATAGCCGTCACCAGCTGGCGAACGCCCAGCTTACGGCGTTTCAGATCGATGAGCACATACATCACCTGCTGGCCAGGACCATGATAGGTCACCTGACCGCCGCGATCGCTTTGCACGACGGGGATATCGCCGGGCATCAGCACATGTTCCGCCTTACCCGCCTGGCCCTGAGTGAAAACCGGCGGATGCTCTACCAGCCACAGCTCATCTGGCGTATCGGTCGTGCGGCTATCGGTAAACTGATGCATGGCAAGAGAGACAGATTCCCACGGGCGCAGGCCCAACGGGCGAACAATAAGAGGAGGCTGCTGCAAAACGTGCTTTCCGTTTCAGAGAAAGAATGAAGTATAACGCTGCTCCTGGACGAGCTCTACCCGCCCAGGCGGATGCGTGATGGGTTACAGCACCATACGCACAATTTCAATTTTACCCAGCTCTTCATACAGCGTTTCGACCTGCTCGATATGGGTCGCATTGATGGTGATAGAGACGGAGTGGTAGTTGCCTTTGCTGCTGGGTTTGACATCTGGCGTGTAATCGCCCGGCGCATGGCGCTGCACCACTTCCACCACGTGATCAACCAGCTCAGGCTGCGCCAGACCCATCACTTTATAGGTGAAGGAGCAGGGGAATTCGAGCAGTTCATTCAGTTTGGTTTTCATAGAGACTCCGGTGCTAAAAAAAGACTCCCGCCGCAGCGGGAGCTTACTTATAGATAGGTTATATGGGCGAAGAGGGCGAATATCAATGGCCCTCTGCGCCTTAACCGAACCAGTGGTGGAACATCAGCTTAATATAATCCACGATACGGCTGAAGAAACCGCCTTCCGGCACTTCGTTCAATACTACCAGTGGACGCTGTTCGATGGTTTTGCCGTCCAGCTGGAAGTTAATGGTGCCGACCGCCTGGTTTTTCTGCAGCGGCGCATGCAGTTCCGTATTGCTTAGCACATAGCTGGCCTTCAGATCTTTCATCCGGCCGCGCGGGATGGTCAGATACATATCCTTGCTCACGCCAAGCTGCACGCGATCGCTATTGCCAAACCATACCGGCTCCGAAGCGAACTCTTTTCCGGCTTTCAACGGCGCGACGGTTTCAAAGAAGCGAAAGCCCCAGGTTAACAGCTTTTTACTTTCAACTTCACGGCCTTTATAGGTGTGACCGCCCAGTACTGCCGAGATCAGACGCATCTGGCCTTCGGTGGCAGAGGCGACCAGGTTATAACCGGCAGAGTTGGTATGACCGGTTTTGATGCCGTCGACGTTCAGGCTGGTATCCCACAGCAGACCGTTACGGTTCATCTGACGAATATTGTTAAAGGTAAACTCTTTTTCTTTATAGACTGCATACTCTTCCGGCACGTCGCGGATCAGCGCCTGGCCAATCAGCGCCATATCGCGCGCGGAACTGTATTGCCCATCGGCATCCAGCCCGTGCACCGTCTGGAAATGCGTATTCTGCAAGCCCAGCGCTTTAACGTAGTTGTTCATCAGGCCGACAAACGCATCCTGACTGCCCGCCACATAGTCCGCCATCGCGACGCAGGCGTCATTGCCGGACTGCAGCACGATACCGCGCGTCAGCTGGGAAACCGGTACGCGATCGCCCGGCTTCAGGAACATCAGCGAAGAGCCACGGAACACCGGGTTGCCGGTCGCCCAGGCATCCTGGCCCACGGTAACCAGATCGTCCTGATGGATTTTGCCTGCTTTCACTGCCTGACCGATAACATAACTGGTCATCATTTTTGTCAGGCTGGCCGGATCGCGACGCGCATCCGCATTCTTTTCAGCAAGAACTTTCCCTGAGTTATAGTCGATCAGGATATACGCTTCTGCGTCAATATCCGGTACGCCAGGGATCATGGTTTTAAGATTAATATCTTCAGCCAGCGCGGCCTGACTCAGGCTCAGGGCAATCACGGTGCCCGCCGCCAGGCGCTTAAAATAGTGACAGGTTTTCAGCGTATTCATGTTAGGGACAACATCATCCGTGGAGGTTAGTGAAAAAAGTGCCTTACTATAACAAAAGGCGTTTTTACCGGCATCCTACTTCGCGTCGACAAAATAAACAGCCAGCCTGCTGGCTGAGGTCTTCACGCAAAGCGGATGCCGTTAATATTTACATGCCGCTTTGAATCACGGTAATAAAGGATTGCTGGTTGGCTTCGCCGATCAGCCGTTGCTGTAGCGCTGCCGCCTGCGGGCGGGAAGCGAACGGCCCCAGCTGTACGCGATAGAGTTTACCGCTGCGGGCTACCGAACCCGGCACGCCAAACTGCGATTTCAACTTATCAGCCCACTGTTGCGCCCGATCGGCATCGCTGAGCGCGCCAACCTGAACTACATAATTCCCGGCTGCCGCCGGAGAAGCGGCTGCGGCTGCAGGCGCGTTGGCTGGTGCCGGCGTAGGGGCTGCTGTCGGGTTCTCTGGCTCGCTGCCTTCCAGCACGCCCGCATGGAGCGGCGTCGGCGCGCCCAGAAAACCGCTGCTGCGTACCGGCGCTCCCATGGCGTTATCGCTGGTCAGGGTACTGTTATCAACCGGATGCACATCCTGCGGCTGTTCGGACACGGTTGGCTGCCCTGCGGCTGCGGAGCCGCCCATTACCATCATCCCGCCGCCGATGTCGGGGCGCGACGGCAAGGCGTAGCTCTGTTTGGCGACCACGGTGCCGATGGTGCCGGGGCCGGAAAGCGAACCGTCCGGCGCGACTTTAATATAATCGACGCGTACCCGGGTATTGTTGGAGATATTCAGCCGATCGCCAGCTGCGCGTGACAGGTCAATAATGCGGCCTGGGGTATAAGGGCCGCGATCGTTAACGCGTACCACCAGCTGCCGACCGTTGGCCAGGTTGGTGACCCGCACATAGCTGGGCAGCGGCAGGGTAGGGTGCGCCGCGGTCAACGCTTCCTGATCGAAGGTTTCACCGATAGCGGTACGCATGCCGTTCGTCTGATCGCCATACCAGCCGGCCAGTCCGGTTTCGCTGTAGTTCGACGGATCTTTTATAATCCGCCAGGTTTTACCGTTAACGCTGTAATCCTGACTGGTGGCCGGATTTATCGGCTCATAGCGCGGCTCGACGCCGCCGATTTCAACTACCGGACCATTATAAGCGGGCTGCTGCACAGCGGGCGCCTGCTGTTCTGTGGGAGTTGTACAGGCGGCAAGCAGCAGCGAAGCCGCACCCACCCAAAGCCAATCCTTACGCATCGAGAGCCTCTTAAACGCTTTTAGACAATAATTTTCGGTGTGTGTGAATTGACATAACGATGCCAAATCCAGCCATCAGTACAATCAGCGCCGAACCACCGTAGCTGACCAGCGGTAAAGGAACGCCAACCACCGGTAAGATACCACTTACCATGCCGATATTAACGAAAACGTACACAAACAAAATCAGCATCAGGCCGCCGGCCATCACCCGACCAAACGTGGTCTGGGCGCGCGCGGCGATAACCAGGCCGCGCATAATCAGCAGCAGGTAAAGCGCCAGCAGGATCAGCACGCCAACCAGTCCCAGCTCCTCGGCCAGTACGGCGAAAATAAAATCGGTATGACGCTCCGGCAGGAACTCCAGCTGTGACTGGGTACCATGCAGCCAGCCTTTGCCGCGCAGGCCGCCAGAGCCGATCGCGATTTTAGACTGAATAATATGGTAACCGGCGCCCAGCGGATCGCTTTCCGGGTCGAGCAGCATCATCACGCGATCCCGCTGATAGTCATGCATCAGGAAAAACCACAGCACCGGGATAAAGGCGGCGACCAGCACGACGGCCACGCCAATCAGCTTCCAGCTCATCCCGGAGAGAAACAGCACGAACAGGCCGGAGGCGGCAATCAGAATCGAGGTGCCGAGATCGGGCTGCGCGGCCACCAGCAGGGTCGGCACAAAAATCAGCACCAGCGCAATGCCGGTATTCTTTAAGGTGGGCGGACAGATATCGCGGTTGATAAAACGCGCCACCATCAGCGGGACGGCTATTTTAGCGATTTCCGAAGGCTGAAAGCGCACAACCCCTAAATCAAGCCAGCGTTGCGCCCCTTTACTGATATGGCCGAAGGCGTCTACCGCAATCAGCAGTATCACGCAAACCACATACAGATAGGGCGCCCAGCCTTCATAGACGCGCGGCGGCACCTGCGCCATCGCCACCATGACCGCCAGGCCCATAAAAATCTGGCCGATTTTACGTTCCATCATTCCCGGATCCTGACCGCTGGCGCTCCACATGACAAAAGCGCTGTAGATCAACAAGCAGGAAATAATAATTAAAAACAGCGGATCGATATGAATCTTGGTCCAGATCGATTTTTTTTGCGGACTATCGTTCATGGACATCGTTATTCACCTTCATAACCGGGCGGTGTCGGCGCAGCATCCGGCAACACCGTATTATTATCGCCTAACATAATGTGGTCGAGGATCTGACGCATCACGGTACCCACAGCAGGGCCCGCGCCGCCGTTCTCCAGAATCATCGTTACCGCCACGCGCGGCTTATCATAGGGAGCGAACGCCGTCATGAGTTTATGGTCACGCAGCCGCTCGGCGATTTTGTGCGCATTATAGGTCTCATTTTCCTTCAGGCCGAACACCTGCGCCGTACCGGATTTCGCCGCGATTTTATACGGGGCGTTATCAAAGCTCTTATGAGCGGTGCCGTTTGGCCGGTTAGCTACGCCGTACATGCCATCTTTGGCGATCTCCCAGTAGCCGGAGTGAATATCGCCAATCGGCTGGGCAGGCGGCTGGCGGTAAGGCACCAGCAGATTATTTTCCCGCGTGGCGCGCAGCAGGTGCGGCGTTTTGATGATGCCGTCGTTAATGAGAATCATCAGCGCTTTGTTCATCTGCAGCGGCGTTGCCGTCCAGTAGCCCTGACCAATGCCCACCGGAATGGTGTCGCCCTGATACCACGGCTTTTTGAAACGCTTCATTTTCCATTCGCGCGTCGGCATATTGCCGGGGTTTTCCTGCGGCAGATCGATACCGGTACGCTGACCATAGCCAAATTTATTCATCCACTCGGACAGGCGATCGATGCCCATATCGTAGGCAACCTGATAGAAGAAGGTATCCGCAGACTCTTCCAGCGAACGGGTGACGTTCAGCCGACCGTGTCCCCATTTTTTCCAGTCGCGGTAGCGCTTTTCTGAGCCTGGCAGCTGCCACCAGCCGGGGTCGAACAGGCTGGTATTACGATTGATCACCCCGGCGCTCAGGGCCGAAACGGCCACATAGGGTTTCACCGTCGAGGCGGGAGGGTAGGCGGCCTGAATCGCACGGTTATACAGCGGGCGGTTTTCATCCTGCAGCAGCGCCTTATAATCCTTACTGGAAATGCCATCGACAAACAGGTTCGGGTCATAGCTTGGCGTGGAGACCATCGCCAGAATCTCGCCGGTGCGCGGATCGCTTACCACCACCGCCGCGCGGCTGCCGACCAGTAGCGTTTCAATATACTGCTGCAGCTTAAGATCGATGGTCAGCCAGATATCGCGCCCGGCCTGCGGCGACTGCTCATGCAGCTGGCGGATAACGCGGCCACGGTTGTTGACCTCAACCTCTTCATAGCCGGTTTTGCCATGCAGCACATCTTCGTAATAGTTTTCGATGCCCAACTTACCGATATCGTGCGTGGCCGCGTAGTTAGGCCATTTACCCTCTTTATCCAGGCGCGCCACGTCGCGATCGTTGATTTTAGAGACGTAGCCCACCACATGGGTCAGCGTCTGACCGTAAGGATAGTAGCGACGCTGATAGCCTTTAACCTCTACGCCGGGAAAGCGATACTGGTTAACGGCGAAACGGGCGACCTGAACATCATTCAGCGCGGTTTTCAGCGCGATAGAGGTAAAGCGACGCGACCGCTTACGCTCTTTCTCAAAATTATCAATATCATCATCGGTGAGATCGAGCACCGGGCGCAGCGCCTGCAGCGTCTGCTGAAGATTATCGACTTTTTCCGGCACCAGCTCCGCCTGGTAAATGGTGCGATTCAGCGCCAGCGGCGTGCCGTTGCGGTCATAGATAATGCCGCGGCTGGGCGCCACCGGCACCAGCTTGATACGGTTTTGGTTAGAACGGGTACTGTAATCTTCGAAGCGTAAAATTTGTAGATGATACAGGTTAAAGACCAGAATCCCGGAGAGCAGGAAGATGCCGACAAAGGCCAGCAGCGCTCGCCGTACAAACAGGGTCTGCTCGGCAGTATAGTCACGAAAAGAGTTACGTTGAGATTTCATCCGCTGTTTGGGGTGTCCATTTTGCCTTATCGGGTTATTCACGATGATAAGGATGATTCGCAGTAATGCTCCATGCACGATACAGGCTTTCTGCAACCAACACGCGTACCAACGGATGAGGCAGCGTAAGGGCTGAAAGCGACCAGCTCTGTTCCGCCGCCGCTTTGCAGGCTGGCGACAACCCTTCCGGGCCGCCAATCAGCAGGCTGACGTCGCGGCCATCCTGCTTCCAGCGCTCCAGCTGTTGGGCAAGCTGCGGCGTCTCCCACGGCTGTCCGGGAATATCCAGCGTCACAATACGGTTGCCCTTACCGACGGCAGCCAGCATCGCTTCCCCTTCTTTTTCAAGAATACGTTTGATATCCGCGTTTTTACCGCGCTTACCGGCGGAGACTTCTGTCAGTTCCAGCGGCATATCTTTTGGAAAGCGGCGCAGGTATTCCATAAAGCCGGTTTGAACCCACTCCGGCATTTTGGTGCCTACGGCGACAAGCTGCAACTTCACGACTTAACTCCAGAGCTTTTCCAGCTCATACAGGTGACGACTCTCTTCCTGCATGACGTGAACAATAATTTCACCGAGATCGACCACGACCCAGTCGGCCACATTTTTCCCTTCCACGCCCAGCGGAATCAGGCCAGCCGCACGGGATTCTTCCATCACATGATCGGCAATCGACATCACATGACGTGAAGAGGTGCCGGTACAGATGATCATACAATCGGTGATGCTGGATTTACCCTGCACGTTGATCGCAATAATGTCCTGACCTTTCAGGTCATCAATCTTATCAATAACGAAATCTTGGAGTTCTTTACCTTGCAAAAGGTTCACCTTTTAAGCGTTTCTGTTGTCTGTAAAACGCGCTTTGCGGCGCCTGAAAAATCGAGCGGCGCAGTATAGCATGCGCTTATCAGGGGCGATATAAGCCGTGATGATTGATATAGTCGATCACCGCGGACGGCAGCAAATCGTCACAGGAAAGTCCCTGATGGCGACGACGACGGATATCGGTAGCGGAGATTGGCACCAGCGGCGTATCCGCCAGCCAGATTAACCCGGCAGGCTGTTGATGCAAGGCGCTGGCATCCTGGGTCTGATGCTGCCGAAGCCAGCGCTGTAGATCCGGCGTTGGCATCGTGCGATCGTAGCCCGGGCGCTGGCATACCAGAAGATGACAGAGATCCATCAGTTGCTGCCAGCGGTGCCATTTGTGCAGGCTGAGCAGCGAGTCCTGGCCGATGATAAAGGCCAGCGGCTGTTGCGCGCCGCGCTCGGCACGCAGTTGCTCCAGTGTTTCGACCGTGTACGAAGGGGCTTCACGCTCCAGCTCGCGCGTATCAAGGTTAAACAGTGGACGATCGGCGATCGCCAGCTTTACCATCGCCACGCGCTGTGCGGCGCTGGCTTCAGGCTGAGGTCGATGCGGCGGCACGTTATTCGGCAGCAGCGTGACCTGACGTAATCCCACTTCCAGCGCCAGCGCCTGCACGGTTTTCAGGTGGCCGTAATGAATCGGATCAAAGGTGCCGCCAAACAGCGCATGCAGTGAAGCCATTTAAAATTCGCCTAATTCTGCAGGAAGGGCTTTATTACATAGCAGCAGCGAGAGGGTTTCCAGCTCCGGCCACAGCCGCTGACCGTAATCCTGTTTGAGGGTGATTTCCAGGCGCGTCAGCAATTGAATGGCCTGGCGGATTTGCACTAACGTCAGGCGCTGCAGCGCTTCGCTGAACAGAGCGCGACGATTTTGCCATACGCGATGTTGATCGAATAAGGTGCGCAGCGGGACACTGCTCTGCTGACGTTGTAGCGTTAACAGCAGCAGCAGTTCGCGCTGCAGGGTACGGATTAAAATCACCGGCTCGCTCTCTTCAGCGGCAAGCTGGCGAAGAATATGCAGCGCGCGTTTGCTTTTGCCCGCCAATAGGGCATCAACCCAGTGAAAAGGGGTAAAATGCGCGGCATCGCTTACCGCCTGCTCCACGCGCGGCAGCGTGAGTTTGCCATCCGGCCAGAGCAGCGATAAACGTTCCAGCGCCTGCGCCAGCGCCAGCAAATTGCCTTCATAGCAATAGCAAAGCAGCTGACAGGCTGCGTCATCTAAATCCAGTTTCAGACTTTTAGCGCGCGCGGCAACCCAGCGCGGCAGCTGCGCATGTTCAGGCGTAGCACAGGGCACCAGCACCGCCTGTGCGCTCAGTGCTTTAAACCAGGCGCTGTTTTCCTGCGCTTTGGTCAGCCGGTTCCCGATAATAATCGGCAGGATGTCGCTGTGTAGCAGAGTGCTTAGCTTCTCCAGCTGGCTGGCCATTGCCGCATTGGGACCATTTTCCGGCAGCGTTAAGGTCAGCGTCTGACGACTGGCAAACAGGCTCATCGCCTGGCAGTTGCTGAACACGCCGTCCCAGTCGGTCTGGTTATCCAGCGCGACGTTAAAATGTTCAATAAACCCCTGCTGCTGCGCGCAGGCCTTGATCGCATCATGGCTCTCCTGCAGCAGCAACGGCTCATTGCCCATTAGCAGATAACAGGCACGCAGCCCCTCGTGGAGCTGCGTGCGGAGTTGCTCAGGGTAAATCCTGATCATTGCAGACTGGTAGCCGATGAAGAGGAGACTTCCGGTGAATCCTCACCCGGCGCCAATACGTCCGGTGACGGCAGCGTCTCTTTATCGTTCAGCTGCGCGGCGTGCACCGTCAGCAGTTTACGTACCAGCTGTTCGGCGACACGCTGACGCATTTCATCGCGAATGATGACCTGTTCGGCATCTTTCGCCAGCGCCGCCAGCGGGTTATCTACGAACGAACGGTAGGTGGTCGCGTTGATAGGATAGATACCCTTATTCGGTATCACTACCTGTGCGCTGACCGTCATCACCATGGAATACTCCGCCGTGACGCCGTTCTGAAACACCGATGCCGTATCCTGGCCCTGACGCTCTGCTGCCAGGCGCAGGGTAGGCAGGTCGGTACGGGTGCCCGCGTTTTCCGCATCTACAACCGTAATATTATTCAGGCGTAGCTGCTGGCGCACCGTGCGCGCTAACGGACCGTAAGGATCACTGCTTTGCAATACCAGGGTACGCAACTCATGCGGTACCTGAGTGGTGCTGCGCAGATGGAAGCCGCAGCCGGCGGTAACCAGTACCGCCAGACCGAGTAAAAAGGTAAAAATCGGATGTCGCACAGTTCCTCCTGAACTTAACCCACAACCAGGTTAAGCAGTTTGCCCGGGACGTAAATCACTTTACGAATGGTCACGCCGTCCAGGTATTTCGCCACCAGATGCTCCTGCGCGGCCAGCGCCTGAACCTGATCCTGAGTGGCATCCGCCGCCACGGTAATTTTACCGCGCACTTTGCCGTTAACCTGCACTACTACCAGCACCGAATCTTCCACCATCGCGGCTTCATCAGCAACCGGCCATGGCGCATTATCAATCTCGCCTTCGCCACCCAGCGCCTGCCACAGCGTAAAGCTGGCGTGCGGAGTGAAAGGATAAAGCATACGCACCACGGCCAGCAGCGCTTCCTGCAGCAGGGCGCGATCCTGTTCGCTCTCCTGCGGCGCGCGCGCCAGCTTGTTCATCAGCTCCATAATCGCCGCGATAGCGGTGTTGAAAGTCTGACGGCGACCGATGTCATCAGAGACTTTAGCGATGGTTTTATGCAGATCGCGACGCAGCGCTTTCTGGTCATCGTTCAGGCTGTTGATATCCAGCGCCACGGTCGCGCCTTTCTGGCTGTGCTCGTAAGCCAGTTTCCAGACGCGCTTCAGGAAGCGGTTAGCGCCTTCAACGCCCGACTCTTGCCATTCCAGCGTCATTTCCGCCGGTGAAGCGAACATCATAAACAGGCGAACGGTATCGGCGCCGTAACGCTCAACCATCAGCTGCGGGTCGATACCGTTATTTTTCGATTTCGACATTTTACTCATGCCCGCGTAGATCACCTCGCGGCCAGAGGTATCGGTCGCCTTAACGATGCGGCCTTTCTCATCGCGCTCAACGGTCACATCTACCGGGGAAACCCAGTTACGCTCGCCGTTTTCGCCCAGATAATAGAAGGCGTCCGCTAACACCATGCCCTGGCACAGCAGGCGTTTCGCCGGCTCGTCAGAGGTAACCATGCCCGCATCGCGCAGCAGCTTGTGGAAGAAGCGGAAATACATCAGGTGCATTATCGCGTGTTCAATACCGCCGATGTATTGATCGACCGGCAGCCAGTAGTTAGCCGCAGCGGGATCCAGCATGCCTTTATCGTAGTCAGGGCAGGTGTAACGCGCGTAATACCAAGAGGATTCCATAAAGGTATCGAAGGTGTCGGTTTCACGCAGCGCCGGCTGACCGTTAACGGTGGTTTTTGCCCACTCCGGATCGGCTTTAATCGGGCTGGTAATGCCATCCATTACCACGTCTTCTGGCAGGATAACCGGCAGCTGATCTTCCGGCGTCGGCATCACCGTGCCATCTTCCAGCGTCACCATTGGGATCGGCGCGCCCCAGTAACGTTGACGGGAAACGCCCCAGTCGCGCAGGCGGTAGTTAACTTTACGCACGCCCACACCTTTTTCCGCCAGGCGCTCAGCAATGGCGTTAAAGCCCGCTTCATGATCAAGGCCGTCGAACTCGCCGGAGTTAAACAGCGTGCCCTTGTCGGTCATGGCCGCCGCGCTGACGTCCGGCTCGCTGCCATCAAGATTCAGCACTACCGGCTTAATCGGCAGATCGTACTTGGTGGCGAACTCCCAGTCGCGCTGATCGTGAGCAGGCACCGCCATCACCGCGCCGGTGCCATATTCCATCAGCACAAAGTTAGCGACCCAAACCGGCACTTTTTCGCCGCTCAGCGGGTGGATAGCGAACAGGCCGGTCGCCATGCCTTTTTTCTCCATGGTAGCCATTTCAGCTTCGGCTACCTTGGTATTACGGCACTCGGCAATAAAATCGGCCAGAACGGGATTATTCATCGCCGCCTGGGTGGCCAGCGGATGACCAGCGGCAACCGCCACATAGGTTGCACCCATAAAGGTATCGGGACGCGTGGTATAGACGGTCAATTTCTCTTCGCTGGCGTCTACCTCAAAGGTGATCTCCACCCCTTCAGAACGGCCGATCCAGTTGCGCTGCATGGTTTTAACCTGTTCCGGCCAGTCTTCCAGCTTGTCCAGGTCGTTCAACAATTCGTCAGCGTAGTCGGTGATTTTAATAAACCACTGCGGGATCTCTTTACGCTCAACTTTGGTATCGCAGCGCCAGCAGCAGCCGTCGATGACTTGCTCATTCGCCAGTACGGTTTGATCGTTCGGGCACCAGTTAACCGCCGAGGTTTTTTTATAAACCAGGCCTTTTTCATACAGTTTGGTGAAGAACCACTGTTCCCAGCGGTAATACTCTGGCTGACAGGTCGCCAGTTCACGGCTCCAGTCATAGCCAAAGCCCAGCAGTTTCAGCTGGTTTTTCATGTATTCGATGTTGGAGTAGGTCCAGGGGGCCGGCGCGGTTTTATTTTTTACCGCGGCGCCTTCTGCAGGCAGGCCGAAGGCATCCCAACCGATCGGCTGCAGGACATTTTTACCCAGCATACGCTGGTAGCGGGCGATCACATCGCCAATGGTGTAGTTGCGCACATGGCCCATATGAAGGCGACCAGAAGGATAGGGCAGCATTGAGAGGCAGTAATATTTCTCTTTGCCTTCTTCTTCGGTCACTTTGAAGGTCTGTTGTTGATCCCAGTGTTGTTGAACGTGGGATTCTATCTCTTCCGGGCGGTATTGCTCTTGCATGGCAGCCTGTGGTCCTTTATGAATAGCGCGAAGCCTGAACTGTGTAGATAAGATCCGCATAGCATAGCCGATAAGGCTTTGCTGCAACAACACCTGACGGCAACCGGCAGGCCATTTCTCTGTAAGCTGGAAGCGTGCCTGCAGAATTTGCTGCGAATCACGGTACAGGCGGAGTAAATCCGTGATAAGCGCTAGAATTAAAAGCAACGCCGATACAGAGTGCTAACAAATTCAACGCGCGGAGGGCGCAGGTACGTAGTCATCAATCGCGATAACAGGAGAAAATATGAATAAGGTGGCGCAGCATTATCAGCAACTGATCTCTTCGCTCAGCGAGCGTTTAACCCAGGGCGATCGCGATATCGACGGTATGGTGGAGCGTGCCCGACAACAGCTTATGATGCACAGCGATTTGTCACGCAATGAGGTAAATGAAGTGACGCGCGCGGTGCGGCGCGATCTGGAAGAGTTTGCCCGTAGCTATCAGGAAAATGAGAGCGACGCGACCGACAGCGTATTCATGCGCGTGATACGCGAGAGCCTGTGGAAAGAGCTGGCGGATATTACCGATAAAAGCCAGCTGGAGTGGCGCGAGGTGTTCCAGGATCTTAGCCACCACGGCGTCTATCAGAGCGGGGAAGTGGTAGGGCTGGGGAACCTGGTGTGTGAAAAGTGTCACTTTACCCGGGCGATCTATACGCCGGAAACCCTAACGCTCTGTCCAGAATGCGGACATGATCATTTTCAACGCCAGCCTTTTACGCCCTGAACCGGTACGGCTAAAGCGAAGGGCAGCCAACCGGCTGCCCTAATGGTTAATGCAGAATTTTAGCCAGGAAGTCTTTGGCGCGATCGGAGCGTGGATCGGCGAAAAAAGCTTCTTTCTGGGCATCCTCAATAATTTTGCCCTCATCCATAAAAATCACCCGGTTAGCCACTTTACGGGCAAAACCCATTTCATGGGTTACCACCATCATCGTCATGCCTTCTTGCGCCAGCTCTACCATGACATCCAGCACCTCGTTAATCATTTCCGGATCAAGTGCGGAAGTCGGTTCGTCAAACAGCATCGCTACCGGATCCATACAGAGCGCGCGCGCAATCGCCACGCGCTGCTGCTGCCCGCCGGAAAGCTGAGCGGGGAACTTATTGGCGTGGGCGGAAAGACCCACGCGATCCAACAGCTTCAGGCCTTTGTCGCGCGCCGCCTCTTTGTTGCGTTTCAGCACCTTTTGTTGGGCCAGCGTCAGGTTTTCTATAATGCTGAGATGAGGGAAAAGCTCAAAATGCTGGAACACCATCCCGACTTTAGAACGCAGCTGGGCCAGATTGGTTTTTTTATCGTTTAGCTGAATGCCGTTAACTTCAATGGTGCCTTGCTGAATAGGTTCCAGGCCGTTTACGGTTTTGATCAAGGTAGATTTGCCGGAGCCGGAAGGGCCACAAACCACCACCACTTCCCCTTTATTCACCTGAGTGGAACAATCGGTCAGCACCTGAAAGTGACCATACCACTTTGAAACGTTTTTCAGGGTAATCATTTAAACCGTCCTTTTTCTTTTTAGATAGCTGACCAGCATTGACGCGCTAATACTGATAACGAAATAAACCAGACCGGCAAACAGAATCATCTCGACCTGAGTGCCGTCACGTTCGCCAATTGACGTGGCGGTGCGGAAGAAGTCGGCCAGGCTTAATACATAAACCAGCGAGGTATCCTGAAACAGTACGATGCCCTGCGTCAGCAGCAGCGGCACCATGGCGCGAAACGCCTGCGGCAGAATAATCAGCCGCATGGTTTGTAGCGGCGTCATGCCCAGCGCCAGTCCGGCGCTGGACTGCCCGCGAGAAATACTTTGGATGCCGGCGCGGATAATTTCGGAATAGTAGGCCGCTTCAAACAGCGAGAAGGCCACCATGGCTGAAATCAGACGGATATCGGTCTTCGGCGAAATGCCCAGCACCTGTTGTAAAAAGCTGGGCACCACCAGATAGAACCACAGCAGCACCATCACCAACGGCACGGAGCGGAACAGATTGACATACAGTTTGGCAAACCAGCTGATCGGCTTAAAGGTAGAGAGACGCATCACCGCCAGCAGCGTACCCCAGAGGATGCCGAACACCACTGCCGTAACGGTGATTTTCAGAGTAATGACCAGGCCGCTAATCAGGTAAGGCAGGCTGGGGGCAATGGAACTCCAGTCAAATTCGTACATCATTTACTCCCCATATTGCCGGGCAAACGCACCTTACGCTCTATCAGGCTCATCAACAGCATAATCACCAGGTTGATGGCGATATAGGCGAGCGTAATAGCGGTGAAAGATTCGTAGGCATGTGCGGAATAGTCCAGCAGCTTGCCCGCCTGCGCCGCCATATCTACCAGGCCGATGGTAGAAGCGATAGCCGAGTTTTTAACCAGGTTCAGCATTTCCGAGGTCATCGGCGGCACAATCACCCGATAGGCATTCGGCAGCAGGACATAGCGATAGGTTTGCGGCAGCGTTAACCCCAGCGCTAATCCGGCGTTTTGTTGACCGCGCGGCAGCGACTGAATAGCCGCGCGCACCTGTTCACAAACGCGGGCGGCGGTAAACAGGCCAAGGCAGATAGTGGAAGAGAGGAAAAACTGCAGGTTAGGATCGAGTTCGGCTTTAAACCACATCCCCAGCTCTTCACCGACCAGTTCCGGCGCCACCAGATACCAGAAAAAGAACTGAACGATTAAAGGAATATTGCGGAACAGCTCAACATAGCAGGTGCCAATCGCTGACAGCAGTCGGCTGGGCGCCGTACGCAGAATGCCAAAGAAAGACCCGACAAAAAAGGCGATGATCCAGGCGCATAACGAGACGGTAACCGTGGTTTGCAATCCTGACCACAGCCAGCCGAGATAGGTGGTGTTTCCAAACGGGGCCTGTTCGAAAAAAATGCCCCAGTTCCAGTCAATACCCATAACAAACTCCGGTAAAAAAGGGTAGCTAAGCTACCCTGAAGATTGATGAGAGGCCTCTGTGGAACGTGAGCCGGGGAACGACCGATTCACGCTGTCTGTCCGGGCCTGTTTTCAGCAATCGAGTGGGCGACGCATCGCCCTGTTTTCATTGTAATTAATTCAACGCTTTATCATTTGGCGTCTTGAACAGGGCTTTCATATCATCGGAAAGCGCAAAGTTCATATTGAGGTTTTTCGGTGGAATAGGCTGTTTAAACCAGGTATCAAACCACTTTTCCGCCTGGCCGGAGGTTTGCGCTTTAGCGATGGTGTCATCAACCAGCGCCTTGAACGCCGGGTCATCTTTGCGCAGCATACAGCCATAGGCTTCCTTCGACTGCGGCGTGCCGACGATTTCCCAGTTGTCCGGTTTCTTCGCCTTGGCGCGTTCACCGGCCAGCAGCGCATCATCCATCATAAAGGCGACGGCGCGTCCGGTTTCCAGCGTGCGGAAAGAGTCGCCGTGATCTTTCGCGCTAATAATGCGCATCTCCATTTTTTTCTCATCGTTCAGCTTATGCAGCAACACCTCTGAGGTGGTGCCGGAGGTGACGACCACGGTTTTGCCTTTCAGATCGGCGAAATCTTTAATCGGGCTGCCTTTTTTAACCAGCAGACGCGTACCGATAATAAACACCGTATCAGAGAAGGCGGCCTGTTTCTGGCGCTCCAGGTTATTCGTGGTGGAGCCGCATTCAAAATCGTAAGTGCCGTTTTGCAACAAAGGAATGCGGTTTTGCGAAGTCACCGGCAACATTTTGACCTGCAGATCCGGCTTGTTCAGTTTGGTTTTAATCGCTTCGACAATGGCGTTTGAGTAAGCCTGCGAGTAACCCACCACTTTCTGTTGGTTATCGTAATAAGAAAAGGGAACGGAAGACTCACGATGCCCAACGACAATCACGCCGTTATCATTAATTTTTTTCAGCGTGCCGGTGAGTTCTTCGGCCTGGGCTGCGCCTGCTGCTGCACTGAGCAACAGAAGAGAGAGTGCCACTTTGCGCATCTGCATGTTCCAACTCCTTCGTCGTTTTGGCACCTAATTCAGGGACCGAGATAGGTTATTAATGCCTGCCGCTTTTCTTTTGGTTCCAGAACGGGTTCTGAATAGCCCTTAACATAGCGGAATGTTAACGCAATGAAACAAAAAAGTTTGTTTTTTGCGAAGTCCGCCGCACCAAATTAATGCGTATTTGCCGGTCTGCCCTGGTATGGGGCGTGAGCTGAGCCTGAATGGTGCAAGGATTGATGAACCCTTTTCTCAAAGCCCATAAGTGCGGTTTCGCTGTCATTACAATGCAAACGTTGTGCCAGTAACGATATGAAAAAAAGATGTCGTTTTGATGAAAAAGAAAGAAGGGCACGAAAACAGGCGAAGCGTGAACTTCGCCTGGAAGGATCAGCGACGTGAGCGGCGCGCTGCAAAGAGTGCGGCCAACGTAAACAGCAGGGTAATCAGCCAAACGGTGATGTTGCCGGTACGGGCGTAAGGCGTTAGGCCGGTAGTCGGCGTGACGTTGGCCTCCAGGACCTGGCGGGTAAACTGCGGGATAATATGCTGCACTTCGCCATCGGCGCCGACTACGGCGGTTACGCCGTTATTGGTGCTGCGTAATAGCGGGCGACCCAGCTCCAGCGCACGCATGCGCGCCATCTGGAAATGCTGCCATGGGCCAATCGAATGGCCAAACCAGGCATCATTAGAGACCGTAAGCAGAAAATCCGTTTGCGGCGTGAAGTTATCCCTGACCTGTTGACCCAGCACGATTTCATAACAGATAGCGGTGGTCAGGTTATAGCCCGCCGCCTGCAGCTGAGGCTGTATATAATCGCCGCGGCTGAAAGAGGACATCGGCAAATCAAAGAAGGGGGCCAGCGGACGCAATAAGGATTCCAGCGGTACAAACTCACCGAAAGGCACCAGATGATTTTTCTGGTAGCGATTGCCGCCGTAATAGTTATAGGGCTGCTGCCCGCCCAGCACGATCACCGAGTTGTAATCGTGATAGCGATTGCCTGCCAGACGTGAATCCACAATGCCGGTGATCAGCGTGCTGCCGCCGGCCTGTAGCGCATCGTCCAGCTTATGTAACAGGGGCTGCTGGTTTACTTCCAGATCGGAAACGGCAGATTCCGGCCAGATGATAATCGGCGCTTTGCCCATATAGTGACGCACGCTGTCGCTGTAAATGCGTAGCGTATTGCGCAGCTGTTCCGGATCCCATTTCAGCGACTGCGGAATATTGCCCTGCACCAGCGCGACATTCACCGCCCGCGCAGGCTGCGCCTGATACCAGCTAATGTAACGTAACGGCCAGGGCAGCAGCAGTAGCGCCAGCGCCGCCAGCGCTGGCCACAGGCGACGCTGCGTTAAGGCATACACCGCCAGCCCGGCGATAATCATCAGCGCGAAGGTAACAGCCTCTACGCCCGCCAGCGGTGCCAGCCCCTTTAGGGGGCCGTCAATCTGGCTGTAGCCGAACTGCAACCAGGGAAAACCGGTCAGGATCCAGCCACGCAGGAATTCGCTGACCTGCCAGGCGACCGGCGCCAGCAATACCAGCCGTAATAAGGTGGCTTGCGGACTAAGACGGTTAACTACCGCGGCAAACAGCAGGGGATAGAGCGCCAGATAAGCGGCCAGCAGAATAACCAACAGCACATTGACCGGGCCAGGCATGCCGCCAAAGGTGGCGATACTAACATAGACCCAATTGATGCCGCTGCCAAACAGGCCAAAGCCCCAGGCGAAACCGATGGCGGCGGCCTGCGGCGTGGTGCGTTGCAAGGTGAGCGCCTGTAAGCCGATCAGCGATAGCAGCGCGGCAGGCCAGAAATCATAGGGAGAAAAAGCCAGTGTGCCGACGGCGCCGGCACATAAAGCCAGCAGCAGGCGAACCTGCTGACGGGCATAAAAGGAGGCAATAGCCATAAATGTGTTATTCATCCAGGATCAGGCAACAGCCTTAACAAGCATTATTCATCCAGCGCAGGCAGCGGCGCATTTTCCGGTATTCTTACGTGCACCTGAATGATACGGCGACTGTCCGCCATCGCGACTTTAAACTGATAGCCTTCGATTTCAATACTTTCGCCGCGCGCCGGCAGATGACCAAACGCCTGCATGACCAGACCGCCGATAGTATCGACCTCTTCATCGCTAAACTGCGTCGCAAAGGCTTCATTGAAGTCTTCAATCGGCGTCAGGGCGCGAATAGTATAGGCGTGACGACTAAGCTGACGAATATCACGATCTTCTTCATCATCATACTCATCTTCAATTTCACCCACGATCAGCTCAAGAATATCTTCAATGGTCACCAGGCCAGAAACGCCGCCAAACTCATCGATAACGATCGCCATATGATAGCGCTGAGAGCGAAACTCTTTCAGCATCCGGTCCACGCGCTTGCTTTCCGGCACGACAACGGCCGGGCGCAGCACCTTTTCCATACTGAAAGGCTCTGATCCACTGCTCATAAACGGCAGCAAATCTTTCGCCATCAGGATCCCTTCAACATGATCTTTATCTTCGCTAATCACCGGGAAGCGGGAATGGGCGGACTCAACGATGACCTGCAGACACTCTTCAAGGCTTTGATTACGTTTCAGCGTAATCATTTGCGAGCGGGGGATCATTATATCGCGGACGCGCTGCTCAGCGATATCCATGACGCCTTCCAGCATGTCACGCGTATCCTGATCGATCAGTTCGTTCTGCTCGGAATCACGAATGAGTTCCAACAGTTCTTCACGGTTTTTAGGCTCACCATGAAAAAGCTGGTTGAGAATGAGGGAAAAAAAGCCCTTTTTACTACTGGGACTGTCGCTGTTTTGTGAATGGTCGTCGCTCATGGCGTTCTGGTTTGGGTCTCTCTTTATCAGGATCGGCCTGCCAGCGTTGGCCGGCAGGGTGTAACAACAGGCGGCTTTACGGCGCCTCTTTCTCCGAAATGTACGGATCGGGATAACCAAGAGCAAGCATTATCTCAGTCTCCAGCGATTCCATCTCTTCGGCTTCATCATCTTCAATATGATCGTAACCCAGCAAATGCAGGGTGCCATGGATAACCATGTGCGCCCAGTGCGCTTCCAGCGCTTTTTCCTGCTCGGCGGCTTCTTGTTCGACGACCTGACGGCAAATCACCAGGTCGCCCAGCAGCGGCAACTCAATGCCGGGTGGCGCTTCAAACGGGAAAGAGAGCACATTGGTAGGTTTATCTTTCCCACGCCAGGTCAGGTTGAGATCGTGGCTTTCCGCTTCATCCACCACGCGAATGGTAACTTCGCTTTCGGGCTGGAACTGTAACAGCACCGCTTCCAGCCAGCGACGGAAATCCGCTTCGCTCGGCAGTCCGCTGGCCTGCTCGCAGGCCAGCTGTAAATCGAGAATAACCTGACTCATTTCTGTTCCTGTGCTGCTGCCTGCGCTTCGCGCTTACGTTCTTCGGCCAGCTTATCGCGGCGTTTTTGATCGGCTTCTTCCCAGGCCTCATAGGCCGTGACAATGCGGGCGACCACCGGATGGCGCACCACATCTTCGCTGTGGAAGAAGTTAAAGCTGATTTCTTCGACGTTTGACAACACTTCAATCGCATGGCGCAGGCCGGATTTAGCATTGCGCGGCAGGTCGATCTGAGTAATGTCGCCAGTAATGACCGCTTTTGAGTTAAAACCGATACGGGTCAGAAACATCTTCATCTGCTCGATGGTGGTGTTCTGGCTTTCGTCGAGAATAATAAACGCATCATTCAGCGTGCGGCCGCGCATATAGGCCAGCGGCGCAACCTCAATCACGTTACGCTCAATCAGCTTCTCTACGCGCTCAAAACCCAGCATCTCGAACAGCGCGTCATACAGCGGACGCAAATAGGGATCGACCTTCTGGCTTAAATCACCCGGCAGAAAGCCGAGCTTTTCACCCGCTTCGACAGCCGGACGCGTCAGCAGAATACGGCGTATTTCCTGGCGCTCCAGGGCATCAACCGCCGCTGCTACCGCCAGATAGGTTTTACCCGTACCCGCCGGGCCGACGCCGAAGGTGATGTCATGGTCAAGGATGTTAGCAATATACTGCGCCTGATTCGGCGTTCGTGGCTTGATCACGCCGCGTTTTGTTTTGATGTTTACCGCTTTGCCATATTCCGGCACGCTTTCCGCCGTCTGCTCCAGCACGCGGCTCTCTTTAATCGCCAGATGAATCTGTTCCGGCTCGATATCCGGGATCACGCCGCGTACCGGGGCGGTATCAACGTACAGATTACGCAGGATATCCACGGCGGCATTAACGCACAGCGCACGCCCGACCAGCTTAAAGCTGTGATCGCGGTGGCTGATTTCGATACCCAACCGGCGCTCCAGCTGCTTCACGTTATCGTCAAACGGACCGCACAGGCTCAGCAACCGATTATTATCGGCGGGTTCTAATTGTATTTCGCGTGTTTCGATATTCAAACTAATCCTTTGGGTCGCTCAGGGCCAGGTTGATAATTAACAGGGACTTGCCGCCTGAGATGCAGGCGAACCATAGCGAAAGTATTTATGGCATGACCGAAAGGCGCAAGCTGTAAAGCCGATATTTGGGCGTTGCTTTCAGAAAGCAAGTGTAATGAAGTGAAATTGTACGGCGGGCATGCGCTGCCCGCCGTAAAATAGCTGACGATCAAGGCTGGAAAATGGCGACGCCGATTTCATTCTCTTTACGGGTGCGCGCAATAACCGAAGCCGGACTTTCCGCTACGCGCAGGCCCATCTCGTCCTCGGTGCGAACCACGATGCCGCGCAAAGAGTTAGGATAAACGTCAACGATTTCCACATCGACGAATTTGCCTATCATCTCCGGCGTACCTTCAAAGTTCACTACGCGGTTGTTTTCCGTACGGCCTGACAGCTCCATCACGTTTTTACGTGACGGGCCCTCAACCAGAATGCGCTGTACGGTGCCCATCATCCGACGGCTCCATGCCATTGCCTGCTGGTTAATGCGATCCTGCAGGATATACAGGCGCTGCTTCTTCTCTTCTTCGCTAACATCGTCCGGCAGGTCAGCCGCCGGCGTGCCGGGACGCGCAGAATAGATAAAGCTGAAGCTCATATCGAAGTTAACGTCGGCAATCAGCTTCATGGTTTTTTCAAAGTCTTCCTGAGTTTCGCCAGGGAAGCCAATGATAAAGTCAGAGCTGATTTGAATATCCGGACGCGCTTCTTTTAGCTTACGGATAATCGCTTTGTATTCCAGCGCGGTATGGGCGCGCTTCATCAGCGTCAGGATGCGATCGGCGCCGCTCTGTACCGGCAGATGCAGGAAGCTCACCAGCTCCGGCGTATCACGGTAGACGTCAATAATATCGTCAGTGAATTCAATCGGATGGCTAGTGGTGAAGCGAATGCGATCGATGCCGTCGATCGCGGCGACCAGACGCAGCAGCTCAGCAAAAGAGCAGATGCCGCCGTCGTATGCCGGCCCGCGATAAGCGTTAACGTTCTGGCCCAGCAGGTTAACTTCACGTACGCCCTGCGCAGCGAGCTGGGCGATTTCCAGCAGGATATCGTCGCAGGGACGGCTAACCTCTTCGCCGCGAGTATAAGGCACCACGCAGAAGGTACAGTATTTGTTGCAGCCTTCCATAATGGAAACGAACGCGGTCGGGCCTTCAGCGCGCGGCTCCGGCAGACGGTCAAATTTCTCGATTTCCGGGAAGCTGATATCCACGACCGGGCTTTTCGAGCCGCGTACGGTGTTGATCATCTCCGGCAGGCGGTGCAGGGTTTGCGGTCCGAAGACAATATCGACATAGCTGGCGCGCTGACGAATATGGTCACCTTCCTGCGAGGCGACGCAGCCACCCACGCCAATGATTAAATCAGGATTACGCTCTTTCAGCGTTTTCCAACGGCCCAGCTGATGAAAGACTTTCTCCTGTGCCTTTTCGCGGATCGAGCAGGTATTAAGCAGCAGAATATCAGCCTCTTCCGCCACTTCCGTGAGGGCGTAGCCGTGCGTGCTCTCCAGCAGGTCGGCCATTTTAGATGAATCGTATTCGTTCATCTGACAGCCCCAGGTTTTGATATGCAGTTTTTTACTCATCTAACGTGCCATTTATCAGTGCAGGAAGGATTGCAGGGCGCGTATTGTAATGCTTTGCTGCTGTTGTGACCAGTGTATCGGCTTTTCTGTTTTCCGCGCGATTTCCGGTACACTTTAAGATAACGGGCTCGCGGACCTGTCGCCGCGAGACGGCAGGGCACAAAAGGATAAATTTATGCATCAAACGCAATTCGATGTCGTCGTGGTTGGCGGCGGTATGGTTGGCGCGGCGCTGGCCAGCGGGCTGGCGCAGCAGGGCTTTCAGGTTGCCGTGCTGGAACGCGCGCTGCCGGCGGCTTTCGATCCTGATGCGCCGCCGGATATTCGTATTTCCGCTATCGGCTGCGCCTCGGTGGATTTACTAAAACAGCTCGACGTCTGGCCGGCCGTGCAGCAAATGCGCTGCGCGCCCTATCGTAAGCTGGAAACCTGGGAATGGCAGACGGCGCGCGTCCAGTTTGATGCCGATAGCCTTGGGCTGCCGGAGCTGGGTTACATGGTAGAGAATTCGGTGTTGCAGCTGGCGTTGTGGCAGCGTTTGCAGCAGCAGCCGGTAACGCTGTTCGCACCGGCAAAATTAAGCGCGCTGCAGCAGCATAACGGCGGCTGGCAGCTGACGCTGGAGGATGGCCAGACGCTTACTACCCGGCTGGTGGTGGGCGCCGATGGCGCGAACTCGCAGGTGCGTCAGCTGACCGGCATCGGCATCCAGGGTTGGAATTACAGTCAGTCCTGTATGCTGATTGGCGTAGAGCTGGAGCATGCGGCGGGCGATACTACCTGGCAGCATTTCACACCGGACGGACCGCATGCGCTGCTGCCGTTGTTCGATCGCTGGGCCTCGCTGGTCTGGTATGACAGCCCGGCCCGCATCCGCCAGCTGCAGGCGATGACGCCAGAACAGCTGCAAAAAGAGGTGGCGCGCTGTTTTCCGGCGCGCCTGGGGCATTTTCGCGTGCAGCAGGCTGCCTCCTTCCCGCTGGTACGTCGTCACGCCAGCCGTTATGTATTACCGGGGCTGGCGCTGGTCGGCGATGCGGCGCACACCATCAATCCGCTGGCGGGGCAGGGGGTTAATCTGGGTTACCGCGACGTTGATGCGTTGATTGAAGTATTAACGACGGCGCGCGACCAGGCGGAAGCGTGGTCTTCAGAACGCGTGCTGCTGCGTTATCAGCGTCAGCGCCAAAAAGATAATTTTTTGATGCAGAGCGGGATGGACCTGTTTTATTTCGCCTTTAGCAACCGCCTGCCGCCGCTGCGCGTGCTGCGTAATGTAGGGCTGATGGCGGCGGAACATGCTGGCGTGCTGAAGCGTCAGGCGCTGCGTTACGCTTTGGGGCTGTAAACGTGACGGGCGGAAAGCGCCGCCCGTTAAAAAAGCAGATACGCAGACGCAAAAAAGCCCGCAGAAGCGGGCTTTTTTACACTGTTTGGCTGGGGTGCAGGGATTCGAACCCCGGAATGCCGGAATCAGAATCCGGTGCCTTACCGCTTGGCGACACCCCAATAAATTGGGATAAACAGTTTTTAATTGGCTGGGGTACGAGGATTCGAACCTCGGAATGCCGGAATCAGAATCCGGTGCCTTACCGCTTGGCGATACCCCAATAAAATGGTGGCTACGACGGGAATCGAACCTGTGACCCCAGCATTATGAGTGCTGTGCTCTAACCAGCTGAGCTACGTAGCCAAATTTTATTGCTTTCTGATGTGGCTGGGATACCTGGATTCGAACCAGGGAATGCCGGTATCAAAAACCGGTGCCTTACCGCTTGGCGATATCCCAAGATCCGATTACGCATCAGTTTTACATCAGAAATATGGCTGGGGTACCTGGATTCGAACCAGGGAATGCCGGTATCAAAAACCGGTGCCTTACCGCTTGGCGATACCCCATCCGCTAAACCGATGACTGAAATGGTGCGGGAGGCGAGACTTGAACTCGCACACCTTGCGGCGCCAGAACCTAAATCTGGTGCGTCTACCAATTTCGCCACTCCCGCAAAAAAGATGGTGGCTACGACGGGAATCGAACCTGTGACCCCAGCATTATGAGTGCTGTGCTCTAACCAGCTGAGCTACGTAGCCATCTTTTTTCGCGCTACCTTCATCGGCGTTGCGGGGCGCATTATGCGTATTGCGTTCAGTAGCGTCAACAAGTTTTTTGTCGTTTTTTACCATTCACGTACTGTTTGACTGGCTTGTAACCAGCGTGATGATAAAAACGACAATTTTTGATCGTAACTCCGCCAGATGCAATAAAAAACGGGCCATGCAGGCCCGTTTTATTAGCGATAATATTGGGTCGTTTATTTATAGGCGGACTGGTGTACGCCCACCGCACGGCCAGAGGGATCGTCCATGCTCTTAAAGGCTTCATCCCACTCAATGGCTTTAGCGGAAGAGCAGGCCACTGACGGGCCGCCAGGTACGCATTCCGCCGCGCTGGGCAGCGGGAACAGCTCTTCGAAGATCTCGCGGTAGAGATACGCTTCTTTTGAGCCCGGCGTGTTGTACGGGAAGCGATAGTGTGCGGTTGCCAGTTGCTGATCGCTCACCTGCTGCTGCGCTACCTCTTTCAGCGTATCAATCCAGCTGTAGCCTACGCCGTCAGAGAACTGTTCTTTCTGGCGCCAGGCCACGCTTTCCGGCAGGTAGGAAGAGAAGCATTCACGCAGGATGTGTTTTTCCATCTTGCCGTTGCTGCCACACATTTTATCCTGCGGGTTGATACGCATCGCCACATCGAGGAATTTTTTATCCAGGAAGGGCACGCGCGCTTCCACGCCCCAGGCGGACATCGCTTTGTTGGCGCGCGCGCAGTCATACATATGCAGCGCCAGCAGCTTGCGCACGTTCTCTTCATGGAACTCTTTGGCGTTCGGCGCCTTATGGAAATAGAGGTAGCCGCCAAACACCTCATCGGCGCCTTCACCGGAGAGCACCATTTTAATGCCCATCGCTTTAATCTTGCGTGACATCAGATACATCGGCGTTGAGGCGCGGATAGTCGTGACGTCATACGTTTCAATGTGATAAATCACATCGCGAATCGCATCCAGCCCTTCCTGTACGGTAAAGTGAATTTCATGATGCACCGTACCCAGATGATCGGCGACCGATTTTGCCGCTTTCAGATCGGGGGATCCTTCCAGGCCGACCGCGAAGGAGTGCAGCTGCGGCCACCAAGCCTCGCTCTTATCCTGATCTTCTACGCGTTTCGCCGCGAAGCGTTTGGTTACCGCAGAGATAATAGAGGAGTCAAGGCCGCCGGAGAGCAGCACGCCATACGGCACATCGGACATCAGATGGCTTTTCACCGACTCTTCCAGCGCGTTTTTCAGCGCGACCGCGTCAGTGGCGTTATCCGCTACGCTGTCATACTCCATCCAGTCACGCTGATAGTAACGACGAATTTCGCCGTCGGTGCTGGAGAGGTAGCTTCCCGGCGGGAATTCTTTAATAGTGCGGCACACCGGCACCAGCGCTTTCATTTCTGACGCGACAAACAGGTTGCCATACTCATCGTTGCCCATATACAGCGGAATGATGCCGATATGATCGCGGCCAATCAGCCAGCTTTTCTTTTCGCTATCGTAAAGGATGAAGGCAAACATGCCCTGCAGGTCGTCGAGGAAATCAACGCCTTTTTCCTGATACAACGCCAGAATCACTTCACAATCAGAACCGGTCTGGAAGTCATAGCGATCGCTCAGCTCGGCACGTAGCGCCTGATGGTTGTAAATTTCACCGTTAACGGCCAGTACGTGGGTATGTGCTGCGTTGTACAGGGGCTGCGCGCCGTTGTTGACATCAACAATTGACAAACGCTCATGCGCCAGGATGGCATGCTCATCAGCATAGACGCCGGACCAGTCCGGGCCGCGATGACGCATAAGGCGTGAAAGTTCTAACGCTTTTTTACGCAGTTCTGAAGCGTCGCTTTTCAGATCGAGTACACCGAAGATTGAACACATAACCTACTCCTGATCTCACCTAAACGGTGATGTTTTCATTAAGTGATGATAAATGAGCAACGCCTGTCGTTGCGTGATGTATAAGAAAATGCTCTATCTGGTGCATGCAATGCAAGCGATTTCCTTTTTTCTTGATAAAAAGGTTGTTGCCATGCCATGAATATTAGATTTCATCTAATAAATTTGGCCAATAATTGCAGTATCGGCAAAAAATGCGCAAACTTGAGCAAAAAGTGAGCGGTGCGGGCGCGACGCAAAAAAAAACCAGCCGTGAATGGCTGGTGTTTGGCGTTAACCGTTATTCTTCCAGCAGGTGCTGGAGTAGGGTGCCATTAAGCATGGCGCGTTTGGCCAGCGCAAAAGCGCCGATAGCGGAGCGGTGATCCAATTCCGAACGTACCACCGGCAGATTTTTACGGAATGCTTTTAACGTTTGCGTATTAATACAGCTTTCAATTGCTGGTAATAGCACCTTTTCCGCTTCGGTAATCTCGCCGGCCAGCACGATTTTCTGCGGATTAAACAGATTAATCGCAATGGCAATCGCTTTGCCCAGATAGCGTCCGGCATGCTCAATTACTTCTGTCGCCAGCGCATCGCCGCGATTGGCCGCTTTGCAGATCGCCTGAATCGTGCAATCGTCCAGCCTCAGCGTACTGGAATAACCCTGCTGTAACAGACGGCGCACCCGATTTTCCAGCGCGCCGTTGGCGGCAATGGTTTCCAGACAGCCAAAGTTGCCGCAGTGGCAGCGCTCGCCCAGTGGATCGACCTGAATATGACCGATCTCTCCTACGTTGCCGTTGCTGCCGAGGAAAATATGGCCATTGGTGATAATGCCGGCGCCGGTGCCACGGTGTAAGCGCACCAAAATAGAGTCCGCGCAGTCGCGGCTTGCACCAAAATAGTGTTCCGCCAGCGCCAGGCTGCGAATATCATGCCCAACAAAGCTGGTTACCTTAAAACGCTGTTTAAGGTTAGCCACCAGCGGCCAGTTATTGACAGTAATATGAGGCATATAACGGATGATGCCGTTATTAGGATCGACCAGACCGGGTAAAATGATAGAGATAGCAATCAGCTCCCGCAGCTTACGCTGATGGGCCTGGTTAAAGTGCTCGATAGCGTTAAACAGCGCATGCTCCAGCGTCTCCTGGGTGCGCTCCGGCAGGGGATAATGCTCCTCCGCCAGCGACTTGCCGCTCAGGTCGTAGAGCGTGAGCGTAGCATCGTTACGCCCAAGACGAACGCCGATGGTATGAAAGCCGCGGGTTTCCGTCACAATAGAAATAGCGCGGCGACCGCCGGTAGAGGCCTGCTGATCGACCTCTTTAATCAGGCCGCGCTCAATAAGCTGACGGGTAATTTTGGTGACGCTGGCGGGCGCAAGCTGGCTCTGTTCCGCAATCTGTATACGGGAAATCGGACCCATTTGATCGATAAGGCGGTAAACCGCTGCGCTGTTTAACTGCTTTACTAGATCGACATTTCCTATTTGTGCCTGGCCGCCAGTGGTCATCAATGATTACTCGCTAAAGACTTCGTTACCGTTAACGATAGTCTTAATAATGTGATAATCGCGCGTAAAAACAGTCAGGTTGGCTACTTTTCCAGCTTCGATCGAGCCTAACTGTTTATCCACGCCCATTGCGCGGGCTGGGTAAAGCGTTGCCATACGCAAAGTTTCATCCAGTGAAATGCCGACGTGCTCAACGCAGTTTTGTACTGCTTCGATCATCGTCAGCGCCGATCCACTTAGCGTTCCATTTTCGTCAACGCACAGCCCGTTCCGATAGTATATTGTTTTACCGGCAAAAATGAACCGATCAATGGCCGCGCCTGCTGGCGCGGTAGCGTCAGTAACCAGCACCAGCTTATCGCCTTTGACGCGTTTCGCATTGCGTACGTTAGCGTAATGGACATGCAGACCATCGGCAATAATGCCGCAGTAAACATCGGGTGAATCCAACAGCGCGCCGATTAAACCCGGTTCGCGCCCGGTGGTGGTCGGCATCGCGTTATACAGATGGGTGGCGAAGCGGATGCCGGCGGCAAAACCGCTGCGCGCTTCATCATAGGTGGCATGAGAATGCCCGGCGGAAACGATAATCCCGGCAGCGCTCAGCTGGCGAATGACCTCCGGCCCCGCCATTTCAGGCGCTAAAGTCACTTTGGTAATCACCTCAGCGTTGTCGCAGAGGAAGTTAACTAACGCCGGATCGGGTTTACGAATCAGCTCGGCGTGGTGGGTGCCTTTTTTCGCCACGTTCAGCCACGGGCCCTCAAGGTGCAGGCCAAGCGCCTGATGCGAGTGAAGCGCCAGCCAGCTGCGCATCACCTCTACCGCCCGTACCATCAGTTCATCACTGCTGGTGATCAGTGTCGGAAGAAAGCTGGTGCAGCCTGACTTTTCATTCGCCTTTTGCATAATAGCCAGGGTTTCCAGGCTAAGCGCATCGATGTCGTCATTAAACTGGACGCCGCCGCAGCCGTTCAACTGAACGTCAATAAAGCCGGGAGCCACAATGGCGCCGCCCACGTCGCGCTGTTCACATTCAGCTGGCAGCGCATCGTGTGGACAGACACGTTCAATCAGGCCGTCATTGATCACAACAGCATGATTATCCAGGATTTCATGGCCGGTAAACAGGCGGCCATTGACTAAAGCGTACATAATATTCTCCCGACTCAAGGCGGCATCTGCCCGGTAGGTTAACCGGACAGAGAGTTAAATCCAGTGATTATAAATTCTGCATATTTTCCGCTTCCATCTCGCGGAAATATTTGACCGTTTTTACCTTAAGCTCCATGGTAGAGGGTTCGTCGCACACCACCACCGCTTTAGGATGAAGCTGCAGGCAACTGATCGTCCACATATGATTAACGTTGCCTTCTACCGCCGCCTGCAGCGCCTGCGCCTTCACGTGCCCGGTCACCAGAATCATTACTTCTTCCGCATCCAGCAGCGTGCCTACGCCCACCGTTAGGGCATATTTCGGCACCTGGTTTACATCACCGTCAAAGAAGCGTGAATTCGCTACGCGGGTGTCATGCGTCAGCGTTTTAATACGGGTGCGTGAGGCCAGCGAAGAAGCGGGTTCGTTAAAGGCGATATGACCGTCGTTGCCTACGCCGCCCATAAACAGATGGATTTTTCCATAGGCGCGAATTTTTTCTTCATATTGACGACATTCTGCGTCAATATCCGCAGCATTTCCATTAAGAAGATTGATATTTTCTCGCGGAATATCAACATGATCGAAAAAATTACGATACATAAAGCTGTGATAACTTTCCGGGTGTTCTTTAGGCAGGCCGACATATTCATCCATATTAAAGGTAACGACATGCTGGAAACTGACCTGGCCCGCTTTATGCATTTCAATTAAATGCTTGTAGGCTTCCAGCGGGGTGCCGCCGGTAGGCAGGCCCAGAACAAAAGGGCGGTCCTTTGTAGGCTTAAAGGCGTTAATACGGTTGACGATATGACGAGCGGCCCATTTGCCGACCTGAGAAGCGTTTGCTAAAGGAATCAGTCTCATTATTGACCTCGTTTAAGTTGAATTATTCAAACCGGTAATGGACGGTTAAACCACCTAATCTAAGCCTGTTTCGAACGATTAATAGTGACTATGAAGGAGATCGCCGTCCTGATATTTTTAATCATAAAATAAGTACAAAAAGATAACCAGCATTATGCGGCTCGAAAAGAAGTTTATGGTGATAACTGTCACATAAGGAGCGGTTTTAATTTGCGAAGCGAATTAAATCCCTTTTACACTGCAATATATGCTGTACTTTCGTCAGGTTATCTGAGGGATGTGATAATAAAAGTAACAGCTTCAGACGCCTTTTTGATTCTCACAGGGGGAAAGAGTGAATATTCTTAGTTATTTGCAAAAGGTGGGCCGGGCGCTAATGGTGCCTGTCGCTACGCTACCCGCCGCCGCAATTTTAATGGGCGTCGGCTACTGGCTCGATCCTGATAGCTGGGGTGCCGGTAATGCATTGGCCGCGCTGCTGATCAAATCGGGCGGGGCCATTATTGAGCATATGGCTGCGCTGTTCGCCGTCGGTATTGCTTATGGCATGTCGAAAGATAAAGACGGTGCGGCGGCGCTTTCAGGTTTTGTCGGCTTCTTAGTGGTTACCACACTCTGTTCACCCGCTTCGGTGGCGATGATTCAGAAAATACCGCTGGATCAGGTGCCGGCGGCGTTTGGCAAAATTGATAACCAGTTTGTCGGCATTCTGGTGGGGATCCTTTCCGCTGAAGTGTATAACCGTTTCAGCCATGTGGAGCTGCCGAAAGCGCTCTCCTTCTTTAGCGGCCGCAGACTGGTGCCGATCCTCGTCTCTTTCCTGATGATTCTGGTCGCCTTTATCCTGATGTATGTCTGGCCGCTGATTTTCAACGCGCTGGTTAACTTTGGCGAACACATTCAAAAACTGGGTTCCGTCGGTGCCGGGGTGTATGCGTTCTTTAATCGTCTGCTGATTCCGGTTGGTCTGCATCATGCGCTGAACTCGGTCTTTTGGTTTGATGTGGCGGGTATTAACGATATTCCTAACTTCCTCGGCGGCGCGCAGTCTATTGCCAGCGGCAAAGGAATTGTCGGCGTAACCGGTCAATATCAGGCGGGCTTCTTCCCGATAATGATGTTTGGCCTGCCGGGCGCTGCGCTGGCGATTTACCAGTGCGCCCACCCGGAAAATCGCGCCAAAGTCGGCGGCATTATGATTGCGGCGGCATTCGCGGCGTTCTTTACCGGCATTACCGAGCCGCTGGAGTTCTCCTTTATGTTTGTTGCCCCGGTGCTGTACGTTATCCACGCGGCGCTGACCGGTATTTCCGTCTTTATCGCTGCGAGCATGCACTGGATTTCCGGCTTCGGCTTTAGCGCCGGCCTGGTGGATATGGCGCTGCAGTCGCGCAACCCATTAGCAACTCAGTGGTATATGCTGATCCCGCAGGGCCTGGTGTTCTTCGTGATCTACTATCTGGTGTTCCGCTTTACTATCAGAAAATTCAACCTGTTGACCCCGGGCCGTGAGCTGGCGGTTGTCGGTGACGAAAGCGATGGGTACGACGTAAATGTCGAAAACAACGCATCGGGTGAAACAGAGACCGAATCACTGGCGCGTCGCTATATCAGCGCGGTTGGCGGCTCGGAGAACCTGACCCATATTGACGCCTGCATTACTCGTCTGCGTCTGAATGTGAAAGACAGCGCTGCGCTGAATGAGCAACTGGCTAAGCGCCTGGGCGCATCCGGCGTGATCCGTCTGAACAAGCAGAGCGTACAAATTATTGTCGGCACCCAGGCGGAATCGATCGCCTCAGCGATGAAAAACGTGCTGGCGAAAGGGCCGGTGGCCGCATCCGCTTCGCCGTCCGCCAGCGTCGCGCCGGCTGCTGCTGCGCCCGCCGTGAAGGCGGCATCGGCAAGCGCCCGGCAAACGCTTGCCACACTGCTGGCACCGGTCAGCGGTGAAATCGTACCGCTCGATCAGGTACCCGATGAGGCATTCGCCAGCAAAGCGGTTGGCGATGGTTTGGCCATCAAACCAACCGGTAAAACGGTGGTGGCACCGCTTGCCGGAACCCTGGTGAAAATCTTCAATACCAATCATGCCTTCTGCCTGGAAACGGAAAACGGGGTAGAGATCGTGGTGCATATGGGGCTGGATACCGTGGCGTTAGCGGGTAAAGGCTTTACGCGGCTGGCGGAAGAGGGCGCAAGCGTCAGCGCTGGTCAACCGGTACTGGAGATGGATCTTGATTTCCTCAACGCCAACGCCCGCTCGATGATCAGTCCGGTCGTAGTGAGCAACATCGACGACTTTGCCGGCATGACTTTGCTGGCGAGCGGAACGGTGGTGGCTGGCGAAAGCAAACTGTACGAAATCCAGAAATAACCCGCCTCTGCGTTAAACCTCAACGGGCAGGAAGCGATTCCTGCCTTTTTTCTGCCTCAGCGCCAACAAACGGTTGTTTCCCTTGCACGCTTTGTGGATCATATCGGTTATTTCATGGTTATAACGACCAGACATTTCGTGTTGAGGATACAGTGATGAGTGAGGCTGAAGCCCGCCCAACTAATTTTATTCGTCAGATCATCGACGAAGATTTGGCGAGCGGCAAGCACAGCAGTGTGCATACCCGTTTTCCACCGGAGCCAAATGGCTATCTGCATATTGGTCACGCAAAATCGATCTGCCTGAACTTTGGCATCGCGCAAGATTATCAGGGTGAATGCAACCTGCGTTTTGACGATACCAACCCGGCAAAAGAAGATATCGAGTATGTCGAGTCTATCAAGCGTGATGTGCAATGGCTGGGGTTCCAGTGGAGTGGTGAAGTGCGTTACTCCTCCAACTATTTTGACCAGCTTTATCACTACGCCATCGAACTAATCAATAAAGGCCTGGCCTATGTCGATGAGCTGTCGCCGGAGCAGATCCGTGAATATCGCGGCACGCTGACCTCGCCGGGCAAAAACAGCCCGTACCGCGATCGTAGCGTAGAAGAAAACCTGGCGCTGTTTGAGAAAATGCGTAACGGCGAATTCGCCGAAGGCACCGCCTGCCTGCGCGCGAAAATCGATATGGCCTCAAGCTTTATCGTGATGCGCGATCCGGTCATCTACCGCGTGAAGTTTGCCGAGCATCATCAGACCGGCAACAAGTGGTGCATCTATCCGATGTATGACTTCACCCATTGCATTTCCGATGCGCTGGAAGGGATCACCCATTCGCTCTGTACGCTGGAGTTCCAGGATAACCGCCGCCTGTATGATTGGGTGCTGGATAACATCACTATCCCGGTTCATCCGCGTCAGTACGAGTTTTCCCGCCTGAATCTTGAATACGCCATTATGTCCAAGCGTAAGCTGAACCTGCTGGTAACAGAGAAAGTGGTGGAAGGCTGGGACGATCCGCGCATGCTTACCGTTTCTGGTCTGCGTCGTCGTGGTTATACCGCCGCCTCTATTCGTGATTTCTGCCGCCGCATCGGCGTGACCAAGCAGGACAACATCGTGGAAATGGCCGCGCTGGAATCCTGTATTCGCGACGATCTGAATGAGAATGCGCCGCGCGCGATGGCCGTGCTCGATCCGTTGAAAGTGGTGATTGAAAACCTGCCTGCGGGTCATGAAGAGATCATCAGCATGCCGAATCATCCGAATAAGCCAGAGATGGGTACGCGTTCGGTGCCGTTTAGCCGTGAAGTCTGGATCGACCGGGCTGACTTCCGTGAAGAAGCCAACAAGCAGTACAAGCGTCTGGTACTGGGTAAAGAAGTGCGCCTGCGTAACGCTTACGTTATCCGTGCCGAGCGGGTGGCGAAAGATGAAGATGGCAATATTACCTGTATTTTCTGCACCTGCGATGTTGATACGCTGAGCAAAGATCCGGCCGATGGCCGTAAAGTGAAAGGGGTTATCCACTGGGTATCGGCAGAACATGCGGCGCCGGCTGAGTTTCGTCTTTACGATCGCCTGTTTAGCGTGCCGAATCCGGGAGCGGCGGAAGATTTCCTGGCGACCATTAACCCGGAATCGCTGGTGATTAAACAGGGCTTTGTCGAGCCGGGTCTGAAGCAGGCGGAAGCGACTTCTCCTTACCAGTTTGAACGCGAAGGCTACTTCTGCGCCGACAGCGTTTACTCCAGCCCGCAACACCTGGTATTTAACCGTACCGTTGGCCTGCGTGATACCTGGGCTAAAAGCGGCGAATAAGCTATTTCAATGATCAAAGGCGGCTCCCGGAGCCGCCTTTTTTATGCGCTAAATTTTTCGCCCGCGTGCAGGAAGGGAAAGCGTGGCGCAGCGGAAAATGGCCGCGCGTTTTATCCCATCATTAGATTTTATTCATTTACGCTGTTATGTACTAGTTCATGAGTTCGCTATCAGGTAGAATATCTGCCTTAATAGCTTCTCTGCCAGACAGAGTGCCATTTGAACAATAAATAAACAGATATCATTCTAAGGATGCGTTATGGAAACAGCGGTTTCCGCCAGCAAACTCCCCTCAATATTATGGGGCACGCTGATTATTACCGGTACGGTGGTAGGAGCCGGTATGTTTTCTCTGCCGGTGGTGATGTCCGGCGCCTGGTTTAGCTGGTCGTCAGCTATCTTATTATTTACCTGGCTATGCATGCTGCTCTCCGGGCTGATGTTCCTTGAGACCAGTCTGCACTATCCCCGCGGGGCAGGTTTCGATACGCTGACGCGCGATCTGCTGGGCCAGCGCTGGAACGTGCTTAACGGGGCATCCATTCTGTTTGTGCTGGGCATTTTGACCTATGCCTATATCTCGGCCAGCGGCGCTATTTTGCAGCATACTTTCGCTGCGCTGGCGCTGCCGGTATCCGCCAGGGCGGCGGGGCTGGGCTTTACGCTGCTGGTGGCGCTGTTTGTCTGGCTGGGAACCGCCGCGGTCAGCCGCGTGACGCTGATTTTCCTCGGCGCGAAAGTGATCACTTTCTTTCTGCTGTTTGGCGGTCTGCTCGGTCATGTCAGGTCAGCGCTGCTGTTTGATGTCGGCGGCACGGAAAGCCATTATCTGCGTTATGGCTGGATGGTGATTCCTTTTTGCCTGGCTTCATTTGGCTATCACGGCAATATTTCCGGTCTGATTGAGTATTACCGGGGCGAGGGCAAAAAAGTCGCACGCTGCCTGCTGCTGGGAACCGTAGCGGCGCTGATGATTTATCTGGTCTGGATTGTCGGCACCATGGGAAATATTCCGCGCGTGGACTTTATTGCGATCGCCCAGCGCGGCGGCAATATTGATGCGCTGGTTGATGCCCTGGGCAATTTACTGCAAAGCGCCTCGCTGAGCGTGCTGCTTACCGTCTTTTCCACTTTTGCCGTTGCCAGTTCCTTTCTGGGTGTTACGCTGGGGCTATTTGATTATCTGGCCGATCTGTTGAAAATGGATAACGGCGCGACAGGTCGGTTAAAAACCACTGTTATCACCTTTGTCGTTCCGCTCTCCGCGGCGCTTATCTGGCCGAACGGCTTTCTGGTGGCGATTGGTTATGCCGGGCTGGCAGCAACCGTATGGGCCGTTATCACGCCGGCGCTGCTGGTCTGGCGCGCCCGGCAACGCTTCCCGCACTTTCAGGGCTGGCGTTTAAAAGGAGGCAACCTGCCCGTACTGCTGGTGCTACTGTTTGCCGTCCTGAATATTATCGTTTCGCTACTCAGCTACGCCGATCTGCTGCCGGTATACGCCCGCTAAAATTATTTCCGGGACGATGCTCGCGGTTTAACGCGCCTGGAACGGCAGCACGCAGCCATAAAAAAACCGGTGCCTGAGCACCGGTTTTCAGATTACTGCATAGCATAATTGATTATTTATCGTGTAGTGTTTCGTCTTCGCGGCAGTCGCCTGACGCGCAGTGACCATACAGATAGAGACTGTGGTTGGTCAGTTTAATGCCGTGACGCGTGGCGATTTCACGCTGGCGAGATTCGATAGACTCATCACTAAATTCAATAACCTTACCGCAGTCCAGGCAGATCAGATGATCGTGGTGCTGCTGCTGGGTCAGTTCGAAAACGGATTTGCCGCCTTCGAAGTTATGGCGCGTAACGATACCGGCATCGTCGAACTGGTTCAGGACGCGATAAACCGTCGCCAGCCCAATCTCTTCGCCCATATCAATCAGACGCTTATATAACTCTTCCGCACTGACGTGATGGCTCTCTGGTCCCTGAAGCACTTCCAGGATTTTTAGTCGCGGAAGAGTGACCTTCAGGCCGGCCTTCTTTAATGCGGTGTTATTGTCAGTCATGCGGATATTGTCCTGTTACTTTGCTAGTCACAATGTGGCTGAACAGCCATGAACATCGGTCGACGCTAAGCTAATAGCGTCTCATTATAGAACTGATGCTTCGAAATGAAAACCGTAAGGGTGCGCGTGAAATCGCAAGTGGAAGTAAAGAGAAGATCGCTACGTCCGGCGTTGTTCATGCCCATATGATGCTGTGTTTACATTTCGCTTAATCCTGCCGCTTTACAGCACGACGGCAGGAAAGCGCGTGACCGATACGGGTATTCTACCGACTCAATGATAAAATTTTCAAACCCGTACCTATCATTTCTATAGGAAAAACCTGTTACGCGATGTGATTTACAGCACATTGCGCACGAAATCAGGCTTCCAGAATTTCCTGCAGGTGCAGTTCTGCATAAATCTGTTTAACCCATTTATCCACGCGTTCGTTAGTCAATTCGGGCTGACGGTCTTCATCAATCGCTAAACCGAGGAAGTGTTTATCGTCCGCCAGGCCTTTCGACGCTTCGAAATGGTAGCCTTCGGTTGGCCAGTGGCCTACGATCACCGCACCGTTCGGCTCAATGATATCGCGGATGGTGCCCATCGCATCGCAGAAGTATTCTGCGTAATCTTCCTGGTCGCCGCAGCCAAACAGCGCCACCAGTTTACCGTTGAAGTCGATCTCTTCCAGCGTTGGGAAAAAATCATCCCAGTCGCACTGCGCTTCGCCGTAGTACCAGGTCGGGATACCTAACAGCAGAATATCAAAAGCTTCCAGATCTTCTTTACTGCTCTTGGCAATATCATGCACTTCGGCAACATCGCTACCGAGCTGTTTCTGGATCATCTTTGCAATATTTTCTGTATTGCCGGTATCGCTGCCAAAGAAAATACCTACGATTGCCATGAGTTTAGTAACCTCTTGAAACTTAAATATATGGTAACTGCCCGTTGTCTGCAGATTACGGCAATAATAGCAGAGACCGTCAGGAGGCGGAACTCGTAAAGCCGCTGCATTTGTTTCTTAGTGCGCTTCTGCCAGCCGTTCAAAGCGCCTGCAACTGGGCGAGAATCATCTCTTCGATCAGCTCGCTGCGGCTGACGCCACGTTCGGCCGCCATTGCGTTAAGCGCATCGACGGCCTCACTGTTCATCTTCAGTTCAACGCGCCGTAACCCGCGGACTTTGTCACGCTTCAGCTGGTTGCGCTTGTTGATACGAAGTTGTTCATCACGCGACAGCGGACTGGTTTTCGGGCGTCCCGGGCGACGTTCATCTGCGAAGAGATCGAGCGTGGTCCGGTCCGTTTGTTCTTTTGCCATAGAATCGTGATACTGAATGGGCTGCGCGTTTGCGCCGCGCATGGTGACGTTTTGGGCCGGTTTGCCGCCAGTTTTTCGGCGGCAAAATTTTAGCGCGCCATCATACCCTGACGTAAGAGCGAGAACAATCTTTGTCGACCCGTTAACATATTGCTTTTACAGTGCTAAAAAACGCCGCACGGCCCGTAGCACCGCATCCGGTTTTTCAGCATGAACCCAGTGCCCGGCGCCGGCAATCACATGCGCACGCGCTGCGGGAAACTGCGCCAGCAAAGCATTACGATGAATATCATCAAGATAGGGTGACAGTTCGCCGCGAATAAACAGCGCCGGCCCACGCCAGGCAGGCACCTCTTCCCAGCCGGAGATGGCAGTGTAGTTGTCCCACAGCGCCGGGACGTTAAAACGCCATGCGCCCTCATGAAAAGATTTCAGCAGAAACTGAATCACCCCTTCTTCAGCAAGAATCTCGCGCATCACGCTGGCGGCTTCGCTGCGCAGCTGCACCTGTGCGGCGGTGACGGCATTCACGGCGGCAAAAATTTCATCGTGACGTCGGGTGCGATAATCAACCGGGGCGATATCTACCAGCACCAGCTGTTCGATGCGCTCGGGCGCCAGCGCCGTCATGGTCATGGCGATTTTTCCGCCCATGGAGTGGCCGATTACCGCTAATTTATCTATGCCGTGCGCATCCAGCGTATCCAGCATATCCTGCGCCATCGCCCGATAAGACATCTCGTCGCTGCGCGGCGACAGGCCATGATTGCGCACATCCACCTGAATCAACGGGCGATCCGCTTTTAAGCCGCGCGCCAGCACGCCTAAATTATCCAGGCTGCCGAACAGGCCATGAATAAGCAGGATGGGAAGGGCGTTGGGATCGGACTGTTCAGTTTGCAGGCGAGTATTCAAATTCATGGCAAAGTTCTTACAGTTGAAAGGAAAGCATAGGTTATCATGGTTTATAGACTGCCTGCTGGTGAGTGGTTGTTTGCCGGGTGGCTTTGCGGCATATTCTGACTTTTGCCTGCAAGCGCCAACGTCGCTACCGACCCGCAGGATTTAACTTTATAATCCTTATGTTAGAACCAGCGCACAGATTGTACAGCTGAAATTTGCTACTACGCGCTGCGGCTGGTTCTGCCACAAGCAATTACCGTACGGATAAAGATGAAAACGATTGAAGTCGACGAAGAACTCTATCGCTATATTGCCAGCCACACGCAGCACATTGGTGAAAGCGCCTCCGACATTTTACGCCGGATGTTGAAATTTACCGCGGGTCAGAGCGCGCCGGTCGCCGCTGCGACCCCGGCGCCTGCCGTTAGCGTGCGTCAGGAAAATGAAGCCAGCAAGCCCACCACGCGCGCGCAAGATCGCGTGCGGGCGGTGCGTGAGCTGCTACTCTCTGATGAGTACGCCGAGCAGAATAAAGCGGTAAATCGCTTCATGTTGATTTTATCGACGCTTTATCGTCTTGATCCCGACGCGTTTGCCGAGGCCACTGCATCGCTGCAGGGACGCACGCGCGTTTACTTTGCCGGCGATGAACAAACACTGTTGCAGCATGGCACCCATACCAAGCCGAAGCATGTTCCCGGTACGCCGTATTGGGTGATCACCAACACTAACACAGGCCGCAAATGCAGCATGGTGGAGCACATCATGCTGGCTATGCAGTTCCCTCCGGAGCTGTCAGATAAGGTTTGCGGCACCATTTAACTGAAGCGTCAGGGAGAAGCGCCAATGGCCAATCACCCCCGTGCCGGGCAGCCAGCCCAGCAGAGCGATTTGATTAACGTTGCACAATTAACATCCCAGTATTACGTTCTGCAGCCAGAAAAAGGGAATGCGGAACATGCGGTGAAATTTGGCACCTCAGGGCATCGCGGCAGCGCCGCGCGTCAGAGTTTCAATGAAACCCATATTCTGGCTATCGCCCAGGCCATTGCTGAAGAACGTAAAAAGAATGGGATTACTGGCCCTTGCTACGTGGGTAAAGATACGCACGCGCTGTCCGAGCCGGCGATCATTTCCGTGCTGGAAGTGTTAGCGGCTAACGGCGTGGATGTGATTGTGCAGCAGGATAACGGCTATACGCCGACGCCGGCCATCTCCAACGCAATCCTTGAGCATAACAAAGCGGGCGGCACCCAAGCTGACGGCATCGTAATTACGCCTTCCCATAATCCGCCGGAAGATGGTGGGATTAAATACAATCCGCCAAACGGCGGCCCGGCTGACACGAACGTCACCAAAGTGGTGGAAGATCGCGCTAACCAGCTGATTCAAAACGATCTGCAAGAGGTTAAACGCCTGCCTCTGGAGCAGGCGTGGGCCAGCGGCCATATTCAGGAAAAAGATCTGATCCAGCCTTATATTGAAGGTCTGGCGCAGGTAGTGGATATGGACGCGATTAAAAAAGCGGGCCTGAAAATCGGCGTTGATCCGCTGGGCGGCTCCGGTATGGAATACTGGAAACGTATCGCTGAGCATTATCAGCTGGATTTAACCATCGTTAACGACGCTATCGATCAGACCTTCCGCTTCATGCATCTGGATAAAGATGGCGTGGTGCGCATGGACTGCTCATCAGAGTGTGCGATGGCTGGCCTGCTGGCGCTGCGCGATAAGTTCGATCTGGCTTTCGGCAACGACCCTGACTACGACCGTCATGGCATTGTGACGCCGGCAGGCCTGATGAACCCGAACCACTATCTGGCGGTGGCGATCAATTACCTGTTCCAGCATCGTCCGCAGTGGGGCAAAGAGGTCGCCGTGGGTAAAACCCTGGTCTCCAGCGCCATGATTGACCGCGTGGTTAATGATATCGGCCGCAAACTGGTGGAAGTGCCAGTGGGCTTCAAATGGTTTGTAGATGGTCTGTTCGACGGCAGCTTTGGCTTTGGCGGCGAAGAGAGCGCCGGGGCGTCTTTCCTGCGCTTCGACGGTACGCCGTGGTCTACCGATAAAGACGGGATCATCCTCTGCCTGCTGGCGGCGGAAATCACCGCGGTAACCGGTAAAAACCCGCAGCAGCACTATGACGAACTGGCAGCGCGTTTCGGCGCGCCAAGCTATAACCGTTTGCAGGCGTCAGCCACTTCCGCGCAGAAAGCCGCGCTATCGAAACTGTCGCCGGAAATGGTCAGCGCGTCCACGCTGGCTGGCGATCCGATTACGGCGCGTCTAACCAGCGCGCCGGGCAATGGGGCCTCGATTGGTGGTCTGAAAGTGATGACGGAAAACGGCTGGTTTGCCGCGCGTCCGTCCGGTACGGAAGATGCTTACAAAATTTATTGTGAAAGCTTCCTCGGCGCCGAACATCGCGAAAAAATCGAAAAAGAAGCCGTAGAGATTGTCAGTGCCGTGCTGAAAAACGCCTGAGGCTAATCGATACGAACAAGGCGCTGAGATTCAGCGCCTTTTTTTATGGGCGCTTGCCACTGTTACGGCATAAAACGGTAGCCGATCCCGGTTTCGGTAAGCAGATGCGCGGGCCGGGCCGGGTCCTGTTCCAGCTTTTGCCGTAGATGTCCCATATAAATGCGCAAATAGTGGCTGTGCTCTACCGCATTTGGTCCCCAGACGTGGTTTAGCAGCTGTCGCTGCGTCATCACCTTGCCTGGATTATTCAGCAGCAGCGCCAGCAAACGAAACTCGGTAGGCGTCAGATGCAGCGTTTCACCATTACGCACAATATGATGCGCGGCCAAATCCACCTGAATCTGGCCAAACTGCACCCGCGCATTCGGCGTCTGTTGTCCTGCCTGACGGCGCAGCGCAACGCGCACGCGCGCCAATAGTTCGCCTACGCCGAACGGCTTAGTCAGAAAATCATCTGCGCCGGCATCCAGGGCGATGATTTTATCCTGCTCTTCGCTACGCGCGGAAAGCACAATAACCGGTACGCTGCTCCACTGGCGGAAATCACGAATAAATTCGATGCCATCGCCATCCGGCAGGCCCAGATCAAGGATAACTAAATCGGGCTTACGGGTAGCCGCCTCGATTAGCCCACGCTGTAATGTATCGCTGTCATAAACGCGTAACGCTTCGCTTTCCAGCGCCACGCGCAGGAAGCGACGGATCTCTTTTTCATCTTCAACAATCAGTACGCTGGTCAAAACGTTGACTCCCTGGCGCTACACAACCATGACGAAAAGCGCACTTTAGCAAAACCCGCTGTGCTTTGCGTTGAAATCCCATTGGGCTGGCACAAAGTAGTCACCTGACGTTAACACCAATGTAACCTAATTACATAAATAATCAGAAGCTGCGCTTTTTTTCGTCAGTTTAGTGGTCGGATGAGTAGTAAAATTACACAGTGCAGCGTATGATGATTAACTAATGAACGATTTATTGCTGGTTACTTTTCCGGGAGGCTCCGATGATCTACGCCAGTTATCCTCTGCATAAAATTATTCTGCGGCGCACCGCCGTGGTTATCATCGGCCTGCTGGCACTACCGGTTATGCTGTTACGTAGCGATCGGGCGCGTTTTTACAGCTATCTGCACCGCGTCTGGAGCAAAACCAGCAGTAAACCCGTTTGGCTGGCGCAGGCCGAAGCCGTTGGCGGGGATATCTACTAGGCTGCTTTTTTCCTGATGCCCGGCTCAGCACGACCTCTCCCGCCTCTCAGGCGGGATTTTTTTGCGTTGCGCCACAGCATGACGGGATTTTCGGTGCGTCCGTCAGCAGCTTCAGCTACACTTAAACTTATACAAGAAGTTTGAGGTTGTACAAGTATGAGTGAGAAGATCCCGGTAGGAATCAGCGCCTGTTTATTGGGCGACAGCGTGCGTTTTGATGGCGGGCATAAACGGCTGGCTTTTGCTGCTGACGCGCTGGCCCCCTATGTACGCTATGAGCCGATCTGCCCGGAAATGGCGATCGGCTTGCCTACGCCGCGCCCGGCCCTGCGCCTGGTTAAAAACCAGGATGACGTCTCACTTTGCTTCAGCAAAACCGGTGGTGAAGAGATCACCGGGCAGATGCGCGACTTTGCCCGGCAGAAAGTCGCCGGGCTGCATCATCTGTGCGGCTATATTCTGTGTGCTAAATCCCCCAGCTGCGGCATGGAGCGGGTACGTATCTATGAGCCCGACAGCAACAATAATCGCAAGGAGGGCGTGGGGATTTTTGCTCAGGCGCTACAGCAAGAGATGCCCTGGCTGCCGATGGAAGAGGACGGGCGCCTGCATGACGACACGCTGCGGGAAAATTTTGTTGGCCGCGTTTATGCGCTGCATGAGTTTAACCAGCTCTGGCGCGAAGGCGTGACGGCGCACAAGCTAATGTCATTTCATACGCGTTATAAGCTGCTACTGCTGGCGCATTCACAGCCGGAATATCGCGAGCTGGGGCCGTTTGTCGCGGCAATGAATGACTATTCCTCGCTGGAGGCGTACGCCACTGAATACCGCAATCGACTGATGAAACTGATGAAGCATCCCGCCACGCGCCGCAATCATACTAACGTTTTGATGCATGTACAGGGCTACTTCCGTAAACAACTCACCTCGTCGCAACGTCAGGAGCTGGCATCGCTGATCGATCGCTACCGCCAGGGCTTGCAGCCGCTGCTGGCGCCGATCACCCTGATCAAACACTATATGAAAGAATACCCGCATGAATGGCTGTCGCAGCAGCGCTACTTTGAGCCCTATCCAGAAGCGTTACGCCTGCGCTACGGTCGTTGAGTTGTAACACAGGAGAGGTTATGGCCACCCATTTGGTCTGGCTGCGCAACGATCTGCGCATCAACGATAACAGCGCATTGTGGGCCGCCTGCCGTCAGCGCGAGGCAGAAGTCATCGCGCTATTTATCGCTACCCCGCAGCAGTGGCATCAACATGATATGTCGCCACGCCAGGCCGATTATATTTGGCACAGCCTGCAGCTTGTGCAACAGGCGCTGGCGGCAAAAGGCATCGTTATGCACTATTACCAGTGCGCCGACTTTAGCGCGTCGGTAGATTATCTGGCATCGTTTTGCGCTGAACATCAGGTCGATGCGCTGTTTTACAACTATCAGTATGAATTTAACGAGCGCGAACGGGATGCGGCGGCGGGACGCCAACTGATGCAGCAGGGCATTAGGGTACAGGGATTTGATGATAGCGTGCTGCTGCCGCCGGGCAGCGTCCAGACCGGCAGCCAAAAAATGTATAAGGTGTTTACGCCCTTCAGTAAAGCTTACCTGCAACGGTTGCGCGCCGCGTTGCCAGAATGCCTGCCCGCGCCGGCCGCGCGCGCGACGGCGCTGCCTGAAACGTTGCCCGCTTTAGCGCCCTTTGATTATCCCCGCGCCGCCTTTGATCACCAGCAGTTTCCGCCGGGAGAGGCCGCAGCGCTGCAACGTTTGCGCGCTTTCTGTCGTCAGCCGGTGCTGGACTATCCTGAACAGCGCGATCTGCCGGCGCTGGACGGCACCAGTAGATTATCCGTCTGCCTGGCGACCGGCACCCTGTCGCCGCGGCAGTGCCTGCATCGCTTACTGCGCGAGCAGCCGCAAGCTCTGGAGGAAGGGCGTGCCAGCGTCTGGTTGAACGAATTAATCTGGCGAGATTTTTATCGCCATTTGCTGGTGGCCTTTCCGGCGCTGTGTAAAAACCAGCCGTTTATGCCCTGGACGAAAAAAGTGGCCTGGCAGGATAACCCAGACCATTTCGCCGCCTGGCAACAGGGAAAAACCGGCTATCCGATCGTGGATGCGGCGATGCGCCAGATGAACCGTACCGGCTGGATGCATAACCGGCTGCGCATGATTAGCGCCAGCTTTCTGGTTAAGGATTTGCAAATCAACTGGCAGCGGGGCGAACGCTATTTTATGTCGCAGCTTATCGATGGCGATCTGGCAGCGAATAACGGCGGCTGGCAGTGGACTGCCTCAACCGGGACCGATGCGGCACCCTGGTTTCGTATTTTTAATCCCACGACTCAGGGCGAGCGCTTTGATAAGCAGGGCCAGTTTATTCGCCGCTGGCTGCCGGAGTTGGCTAACGTGCCCGATAGCGCCATCCACGATCCGCACGGCTGGGCAAAGAAAAATAATCAGCGGCTCGATTATCCGGCGCCGATCGTGGAACATAAGGCGGCAAGACAAAAAACCTTAGCTATCTTTGAAGCGGCGCGCAATGCGTCTCATGTTATGCCCCCGGAGTAGGTGAATGAACAATTTTGAACTGGAGCAAATCGTTAACCAACAGCTGAACAGCGCGGCCTTTAACGACTATGCGCCCAATGGGTTACAGGTTGAAGGGCGCGATGAGGTGCGAAAAATCATCACCGGCGTAACGGCCAGCCAGGCGCTATTGGATGAGGCGGTGCGTTTACAGGCGGATGCGGTCATGGTGCATCACGGCTACTTCTGGAAAAATGAAGCGCCGGTGATTAAAGGCATGAAGCGTCGTCGTCTACGCACGCTGCTGGCGAACGATATTAACCTCTATGGCTGGCACCTGCCGCTGGACGCCCATCCGCACTTAGGCAATAACGCGCAGCTGGCGCAGGCGCTGGAGATTACCGTACAGGGTGAAGTGCAGCCGCTGGTGCCCTGGGGCGAACTCAACGAAAGCCTGAGCGGCGAGCAGCTGGCGCAGCGTATTGCCCGCGTATTAGGACGTCAGCCGTTGCACTGCGGCGATAACGCACCGCAGCAGATTCGCCGCATCGCCTGGTGCAGCGGCGGCGGGCAGAGCTTTATCGACAGCGCCGCAGACTTTGGCGTGGATGCGTTTATTACCGGCGAAGTCTCCGAACAGACGATTCACAGCGCCAGAGAGAACGGACTGCACTTTTTTGCCGCCGGTCACCATGCCACCGAGCGCGGCGGTATCCGGGCGTTAGGCGAATGGCTGGCGGCGCATCATCAGTTGGATGTCACTTTCATCGATATCGATAACCCGGCCTGATCTCCCTCCTGTTTCTCTGACGTTTTCCCTTCTGAACGATGACGACGGCCGCTCCGTCGTCATTTTCGTGACATCGCCAGGTGTAAAGCGGTTGACACGCTTGCTTCATCTCAGCATAACTATCTGTTCAAAATGAATAAGATTGAGCAACTTAGTGATAACAGGAGGTAAGTTTTGCAAAGGGCACGTTGTTACCTGTTGGGGGAACGCGCGGTCGTGCTTGAGCTGGAACCGCCTGTTTCGCTGTTCAGCCAACAGCGAATTTGGGGATTAACCGAGCGCCTGCGCGACTATCCGCAGGTGCTGGAAGCGATCCCAGGAATGAACAATCTCACCGTGATCCTGCGCGACCCGCAGCACCAGGCGCTGGATGCGATTGAACGTCTGCAAACCTGGTGGGAAGAGAGCGAAGCCGCGTTGCCTGAATCGCACGACGTGGCTATCCCGGTCATCTATGGCGGCGAGGCCGGGCCCGATTTGCAGGTAGTGGCGCACCACTGCCAAATGACGCCGCAGCAGGTGGTTGAGGCGCACTCCGCCGCTGAATACGTGGTCTATTTCATCGGCTTTCAGCCGGGGTTCCCTTACCTGGGCGGGTTAGACAGCCGCCTGCATGCGCCGCGCCGCGATGAGCCACGCGTGCTGGTACCGGCGGGATCGGTAGGCATCGGCGGCAGTCAGACCGGTATCTATCCTCTGGCGTCGCCTGGCGGCTGGCAGCTGTTAGGGCGCACCGCGCTACCCTTATTTAATCCTCAACATCAGCCGCCAACGCTGTTGCGTCCGGGCGATCGCGTCCGTTTTGTACCGCAGAAGGAGGGCGTATGCTGAAAATTATCCGCGCCGGGATGAATACTACGTTACAGGACGGCGGCCGGGGCGGTTGGCGCCAGCTTGGCATCAGCAGCGGCGGCGTACTGGATGAGCCGGCGATGCGCACCGCAAATCTGCTGGTGGGCAATCCGCAGGACCAGGCGGTGCTGGAGATTACGCTGGGCCAGTTCTGTGCGGAGTTTTATCGCGATGGCTGGTTTGCGCTGACCGGCGCAGGCTGCAACGCCGATTTAGATGGGCGTCCGGTCTGGACCGGCTGGCGTCTGCCGGTAAAAAAAGGCCAGCGCCTGACGCTGGCGATGCCGGTACGCGGCATGCGCAGCTACCTGGCGATTAACGGCGGCTTTGATGTCGCGCCGGTGCTTGGCTCCTGCAGTACCGACATCAAGGCGGAATTCGGCGGCTGGCAGGGGCGGCGCCTGCAGGATGGCGATCGATTGCCGTTGGCTGCGCCCACGCGGTCGTTCAGTAAAACCGCCGGCGTGCGGCAGCTATTATGGGGCAACCGCCTGCGTGCGCTGCCGGGGCCGGAATATCACGAATTCAGCAAAGAGTCGCAGGAGGCGTTCTGGCGGGTTTCCTGGCGGCTCGATCCGCAGAGCAACCGCATGGGCTACCGTCTGCAGGGGCGGCCGCTGGCGCGCAATGGCAACCGTGAGCTGCTTTCGCATGGCCTGTTGCCCGGCGTAATCCAGGTTCCCCATAACGGTCAGCCGATTGTGCTGATGGCCGATGCGCAAACCACCGGCGGCTATCCGCGCATCGCCTGCGTGATCGAGGCGGATCTTTACCATCTGGCGCAGATCCGTTTGGGCGAGCCGATCCACTTTATTCACTGTACGCTGGAAGAGGCGCTCCAGGCGCGGCAACAGCAACAACAGGTTATCGAGCGTATGGCGTGGGGGCTGAAAGATGAAAATTGATTTAAATGCGGATTTAGGCGAAGGCTGCGGCCACGATCGTGAGCTGTTGCAGTTAGTCAGCTCGGCCAATATCGCCTGCGGATTTCATGCGGGCGACGCGCAAACCATGCTGCAGTCGGTGCGCTGGGCGCTGGAATTTGGCGTGGCGATTGGCGCGCATCCCTCCTTTCCCGATCGGGAAAATTTTGGCCGCAGCGCCATGCAACTGCCGCCGGAAACGGTATATGCCCAGGTGCTGTATCAAATCGGCGCGCTGAAAGCCCTGGCGGAGAGCGAAGGCGGAAAGCTCACCCACGTTAAGCCGCACGGCATGTTGTATAACCAGGCGGCGCGCGATGCGCAACTGGCGGATGCGATCGCCCGGGCGGTAAAGGCGGTGGATGCCAGCCTGCTGCTGGTGGGGCTGGCGGGCAGCGAATCCATTCGGGCGGCGCAGCATCACGGGCTGCGCACCCGCGAAGAGGTATTTGCCGATCGCGGCTATCAGGCGGATGGCTCGCTGGTGCCGCGCAGTCAGCCAGGCGCGATGATTGAAGAAGAAGAGCTGGCTATTTCCCGTACGCTGGGCATGGTGCAGCAGGGCAAAGTCGAAAGCGTGACCGGCGAGGGGGTGGCGCTGCATGCGCAAACCGTCTGCCTGCACGGTGACGGCCCGCATGCTCTGGCTTTTGCCCGTCGTCTGCGCGAGGCGTTTGCCACGCAGCATATTCTTGTTAGCAGCGAAGTCTGACCGCTTACCCCGACCTGGGTCGGGGTTTTTACCAGGAGAAATTATGCAATCTTTGGTGAATCTGTGGCCCTTATTGGGTATCGCAGCCATTGTCGTCGGTTTTTTACTGCGTTTTAACCCGGTGCTGGTGGTGATCATGGCGGGGTTTATCACTGGCGTCGCCGCTCATATGCCGCTGGCAGATATTCTGGAAAAGCTGGGGTCAGGATTCCTCAATACCCGCAACCTGCCGTTTATTTTGCTACTGCCGCTGGCGGTTATCGGTTTGCTGGAACGTCATGGGCTAAAAGAGCGCGCCCAGGCGTGGATCGCCACCATTAAAACCGCCACCACGGGCCGTCTGTTAATTATCTATTTGCTGGTGCGTGAAGCGACGGCGGCGCTGGGGTTGACCAGCCTGGGCGGCCATCCACAGATGGTGCGCCCGCTGCTGGCGCCGATGGCGGAAGGCGCATCGGAAAACCGTTATGGCGATCTGCCTGCGGAGGTGCGCTATCGTCTGCGCGCCATGTCAGCCGCGACGGACAACGTTGGGCTATTTTTTGGCGAAGATATCTTTGTCGCCTTTGGCGCGATTATTTTCATGCACAACTTTATGCTGGAGTCGGGCGGCATCCAGACCGAGCCGCTGCATATTGCGCTGTGGGGGATCCCCACCGCCGTTAGCGCCTTTATCATTCACTCTCTGCGCCTGCGCCGGCTGGATAAAAAGCTGGCGGCGGAGCTGAGCGCGCTGAATCAGGCGGCGTTACAGCAAAAAGGAGGCCGTTAATGTTTCAGCAACAGTATCTGTTTTATCTGGCCGGCCTGATTTTGCTGGTGGTTGCGCTGATGTCCTGGCGCGATAAGGCTAACCCGCGCCGGTTTACCACCGGCTTGTTCTGGGGGCTGTATGGTGTGATGTTTCTGATCGGCGACTGGGCTTATCAGTTGGTGACACAGTTCACCGGCTCGGCGGAGAGCGGCGCACGCAACCTGCACATTGTTATCGGCGCGTTGGTGGTGGTGATGGGGTTAATCGCCGGTCTTGGCGGAGTCAAACTGGGGCGCTATCACCAGCGCAGCGAAGAGCAGCGTGAACAGAGCGCCAGCCGCCTTGGCAACCGCCTGTTCTTACCGGCGCTGGCTATTCCGCTGGTGACGGTGGCGGGGGTGTTGGCATTTAACCATATTCCCGGCCTGCAACAGGGTGTTTTTGGCGCAGGCAACCACTCCACGCTGATTACGCTGTTTTCCATGACCGTTGGCTGCCTGGTCGGCTGGCTGGTGGCGCTGAAAATCAGCCGCGAGCGCCCGGCGCAGTCGCTTCAAGAGACGCGTCGCCTGCTGGATTCTATTGGCTGGGCCTTTATTCTGCCGCAGATCCTCGCCACGCTGGGCCTGCTGTTTACCACTGCGGGCGTCGGCAGCGCGATCGCTCACCTTACCGAGCAGTACCTGGCGGTAGATAATCGCTTTATTGCCGTGGCGGTGTTTGTTATCGGTATGGCGCTGCTGACCATGATTATGGGCAACGCCTTTGCGGCCTTCCCGATTGTTACCGCCGGTATCGGTATTCCTGTGCTGGTGCTGCAGCATGATGGCAATCCGGCGGTAATGGCGGCCATCGGGATGTTTTCCGGCTATTGCGGCACGCTAATGACGCCGATGGCGGCGAATTTTAATATCGTGCCGGCGGCGCTGTTGGAGCTGCCGGACCGTAACGCGGTGATTAAGGCGCAGACGCCCACCGGCGTGCTACTGTTAATCGTGAATATATTTTTGCTCTATTTCCTGATGTTCCTGTGAGGCGCTAATGAAAAAAGTACTGATTACGGCGTTTGAGCCTTTCGGTGGCGAACAGATTAACCCGTCATGGGAGGCGGTGAGCCAGCTGCATGAGCGTATGCTGTGCGGCTTTCAGGTAGTTGCGAAAGAACTGCCTTGTGCCTTTGGCGATGCGTTAACCACGCTGTATGCCGAGATGGAGGCGCTGCAGCCGGAATTAATCATTGCGGTAGGGCAGGCTGGCGGACGGGCTGATATTACCGTTGAACGCATCGCTATCAACATTAACGATGCGCGCATCCCGGATAACAACGGCAATCAGCCTATTGATGAGCCGATTATCCCCGGCGGCCCGGCCGCTTATTTTTCTACTTTGCCGATTAAGGCGATTGTCGATGGCATCCGCGAAGCGGGCATTCCCGCATCGGTATCGCAAACGGCGGGCACCTATGTTTGTAATCATGTGATGTACGGGTTGCTGCATCGCCTTGCCCAGCAAGACAATAAGGTGCGTGGCGGTTTTATTCATCTGCCTTATCTGCCGGAGCAGGCGCTCAACCATCCTGGCGCGCCCAGCATGGCGGCACATACGGTCATGCTGGCGCTGGAAATGGCGATTACTATCGCTCTTCGTACTGAACAGGATTTGCGCCTGGTTGGCGGCGCAACGCACTAACAGGATATTGTTATGCCAGAAGGACCAGAGATCCGCCGCGCGGCGGATCGGCTGGAAGAAGCCATTATCGGTAAGCCGTTGACGGATGTCTGGTTTGCCTTCCCGCAGCTCAAAACCTATGAAAATGCCTTGATCGGCGAAACGGTCACCGCGATTGAAACGCGCGGCAAAGCGCTGTTAACGCACTTTTCCAACGGCCTGACGCTATACAGTCATAACCAGCTTTACGGCGTCTGGCGCGTCGTCAAAACCGGCAGCGAGCCGCAAACGCAGCGGGTGCTACGGGTACGGCTCGGCTGCGCCGATCAAACCATTCTGCTCTACAGCGCTTCGGATATTGAGATGCACAATAGCGATACGCTGGCGGCGCATCCCTTTTTGCAGCGCATTGGGCCCGACGTGCTGGATATGACACTGAGCGAAGAAGAGGTGCGCGAGCGTCTGCTCTCGCCGCGTTTTCGCCGACGTCAGTTCAGCGGCCTGCTGCTCGATCAGGCTTTTCTCGCGGGGTTAGGCAATTACCTGCGGGTGGAAATTCTGTGGGAGGCGGCGCTGGCACCGCAGCATCGGGCGCAAGATTTAACCGCGGCGCAGCTTCAGCGTTTAGCGCAGGCGCTGCTGGCGATCCCGCGTCACTCTTACCGCATGCGCGGCACTATGAAAAGCGCGCACCACGGCGCGGCCTTTAGCTTTAAAGTCTTTCATCGCGCGGGCAAACCCTGCGAGCGCTGCGGCGGGACGATTGAAAAAACCACGCTTTCATCGCGGCCTTTCTACTGGTGTCCCGGCTGTCAGCATTGATCTGTTAACGCCAATAAAAAAGGCCCGCAAGCACCGTAAAAAAAGGGCCCGCAGGCCCTTTTTTCTAAGCTAAAGCTTACTTAGGCAGTTTAGATTCAAACTCACGCTGGTCGTAGCCGGTATAAAGCTGACGCGGACGCGCGATCTTCATGCCTTCGTCATGCATCTCTTTCCAGTGGGCGATCCAGCCCACGGTACGCGCCATGGCGAAGATCACGGTGAACATGGAAGAGGGGATACCCATCGCTTTCAGAATAATGCCAGAGTAGAAATCGACGTTCGGGTAGAGTTTGCGCTCAATAAAGTACGGGTCGTTCAGCGCAATATGCTCCAGCTCCATCGCCACTTCCAGCAGGTCATCTTTCATACCCAGCTCGTTCAGCACTTCATGACAGGTATCGCGCATAACCGTCGCACGCGGATCGTAGTTTTTATAAACACGATGACCGAAGCCCATCAGGCGGAAAGAGTCATTCTTATCTTTCGCGCGCTTCACAAATTCCGGGATATGCTCTTTATGGCTAATTTCTTCCAGCATACGCAGGCAGGCTTCGTTCGCGCCGCCGTGCGCCGGTCCCCACAGCGAGGCGATGCCCGCAGCGATACAGGCGAACGGGTTGGCGCCGGACGAACCTGCAGTACGCACCGTTGAGGTAGAGGCATTTTGCTCGTGGTCAGCATGCAGGATCAGAATACGATCCATTGCGCGCTCCAGCACCGGGTTCACCTTGTACTCTTCGCACGGGGTGGCAAACATCATATGCAGGAAGTTACCGGCATAGGAGAGGTCATTGCGCGGATAAACAAACGGCTGACCGATTGAATATTTGTAACACATGGCCGCCACGGTCGGCATTTTTGAGAGCAGGCGGAACGCCGCGATTTCGCGGTGACGCTCGATATTGACATCCAGTGAGTCATGATAGAACGCCGCCAGCGCGCCGGTCACGCCGCACATCACCGCCATCGGATGCGAGTCGCGACGGAAACCGTGGAACAGACGGGTAATCTGCTCATGGATCATGGTATGGCGCGTCACCGTGGTGCGGAACTCTTCAAACTGTTCTGGCGTCGGCGTTTCGCCGTTCAGCAGGATGTAACACACTTCCAGGTAATTAGAGTGGGTGGCGAGTTGATCGATCGGATAACCACGGTGGAGCAGAATGCCTTCATCACCGTCAATATAGGTGATTTTGGATTCGCAGGACGCAGTAGAGGTAAAACCAGGGTCGAACGTAAACAAACCCTTTGAGCCGAGGCTTCGGACATCGACAACATCCTGGCCCAGCGTGCCGTGTAGCACGTCCAGCTCAACAGGAGCTTCACCATTAAGGGTGAGCGTCACTTTTTTATCAGCCATTTACAGTCTCCTTAGCGCCATATTAGTAGGATCTTTGACACCGAAGTTACCATCATGCTGCGAATTGCGTGAAGTAATTGCAGACTCTCTACTCTGTGACTTGTTTTACTTGCAGGGTACAGAGTGACGGGCGCGGTCGGAATGGTTCCGGCAGCCACGATGCTAATGCGTTCTGTGGTTGTTAAAGATCCGTGCTGGTCATTATGAATCTTAACTAATAACCTGATGCGTTTAGCAATTTATTTCTTTACTGTTACATAACTTGCGTTTAGGGGTAAAGTGTATCCCCATAACTTTTACGCATCATAGGACTTTCGTGCGTTAGTTTGTAACTGAATTGTTGAACTTTTGTCAAATCAGTTAATTAAAATTGTTTAAAATATGAAAATCGTGAGGTCGATCACTGTTCCACTTAAATCTTGCTAAAGCGTTTGTAGAGGAATTGTAATGAGAATGTGATCGTCCTATACTGCCGCCAGGTCTCCGGAATACCCTGACACCAGGAGCCACCCAGCGTTTTACCGCTTCAATTAACACTGGATGTTGCTGTTATGGTGCCGGTGCACAAGTCGCGATCGGCTTTCCACCTTCAGGCCCGGAGGAAGCAAAATAAGAAAGGCTGTGTGGGCAAAACCGTGAAAAAACAAAGACCTGTCAACTTGGATCTCACTACGATCCGGTTTCCCGTTACTGCAATATCGTCCATTCTCCACCGCGTTTCCGGCGTCATCAGCTTTGTGGCCGTCGGCATTCTGCTCTGGCTACTCGGACTCTCGCTCTCCTCACCTGAAGGCTTCCTGCAGGCATCTGCCGTAATGAACAGTTTTTTCGCTAAGTTCATTATGTGGGGTATCCTCACCGCGCTGGCCTGGCATACTGTTGGCGGTATCCGTCATATGTTAATGGATTTTGGTTACCTGGCGGAAACGCAGCGTGTCGGCAATCGCTCCGCGCATATCTGTTTTGGTATCACTATCGTGCTTTCAATTCTGGCTGGAGTCCTCGTATGGTAAGCAATGCTACTGCGCTGGGGCGCAATGGTGTGCAGGACTGGCTGCTGCTGCGTGCCACTGCAATCCTGATTACGCTCTATACCTTATATATTCTCGGCTTCATTATTGTGTCAGATACCCTGACCTATGATATCTGGCGCGCCTTCTTCGCCTCTTCCTTTACGAAAGTCTTTACCCTGCTGACGCTGTTTTCTACCGTGATCCACGGCTGGATCGGTATGTGGCAGGTGCTGACGGACTACGTTAAACCTCTGGCATGGCGCCTGCTGCTGCAGCTGGTGATCGTTGTCGCGCTGTTGGTTTATGCAATTTATGGAACTGTTGTGGTGTGGGGTGCGTGAGAATGAATTTGCCAGTCAGAGAGTTTGATGCCGTAGTTATCGGGGCAGGCGGCGCAGGTATGCGCGCGGCCCTACAGATTTCACAGTCGGGCCAGAGCTGCGCCCTGCTGTCTAAAGTTTTCCCTACCCGTTCCCATACCGTTTCCGCGCAGGGCGGTATTACCGTCGCGCTGGGTAATACCCATGAGGATAACTGGGAATGGCACATGTACGATACGGTCAAAGGTTCCGACTATATCGGCGACCAGGACGCGATCGAATATATGTGTAAAACCGGTCCGGAAGCGATTCTGGAACTGGAACATATGGGCCTGCCGTTCTCCCGTCTGGAAGATGGCCGTATTTATCAGCGTCCGTTCGGCGGCCAGTCGCGTAACTTCGGCGGCGAGCAGGCGGCTCGCACCGCGGCGGCGGCTGACCGTACGGGTCATGCGCTGCTGCACACGCTGTATCAGCAGAACCTGAAAAACAAAACGACCATCTTCTCTGAATGGTATGCGCTGGATCTGGTGAAAAACCAGGATGGCGCGGTGGTGGGCTGTACCGCGCTGAGTATTGAAACTGGCGAAGTGGTCTACTTCAAAGCGAAAGCAACGGTGCTGGCCACCGGCGGCGCGGGCCGTATCTATCAGTCCACCACCAACGCCCATATCAATACCGGCGACGGCGTCGGCATGGCGCTGCGCGCAGGCGTGCCGGTGCAGGACATGGAGATGTGGCAGTTCCACCCAACCGGTATCGCTGGCGCCGGCGTGCTGGTGACCGAAGGCTGCCGTGGTGAAGGCGGCTATCTGCTGAATAAACATGGCGAGCGCTTTATGGAGCGTTACGCGCCGAACGCCAAAGATCTGGCGGGCCGCGACGTAGTTGCGCGTTCCATGATGATCGAAATTCGTGAAGGCCGCGGCTGTGAAGGTCCGTGGGGCCCGCACATTAAACTGAAGTTGGATCATCTGGGCAAAGAGGTGCTGGAGTCTCGTCTGCCAGGCATCCTTGAGCTTTCGCGCACCTTTGCGCATGTCGATCCGGTGAAAGAGCCGATTCCGGTTATCCCAACCTGTCACTATATGATGGGCGGCATTCCGACTAAAGTAAGCGGCCAGGCGCTGACCCTGAATGAAAAAGGGGAAGATGTAGTGGTGCCGGGTCTGTTCGCCGTCGGCGAAATCGCCTGCGTATCGGTACATGGCGCTAACCGCCTGGGCGGCAACTCGCTGCTGGATCTGGTGGTCTTTGGCCGGGCGGCAGGCCTGCATCTGCTGGAGTCGATCCAGGAGCAGGGGCCGCTGCGCGATGCAACGTCAGAAGATATCGAGGCCGCCATGGCGCGCTATCACCGCTGGGATAACAACACCACGGGTGAAGATCCGGTTGAAATCCGTAAGGCGCTGCAAAGCTGCATGCAGAATAACTTCTCTGTGTTCCGTGAAGGCGACGCGATGGCGAAAGGGCTGGAGGATCTGCGACAGATTCGCGAGCGTCTGCAACATGCGCGCCTGGACGATCGTTCCAGCGATTTCAATACCCAGCGTATTGAGTGTCTGGAACTGGATAACCTGATGGAAACCGCTTTTGCTACTGCGGTAGCAGCGAATTACCGCACGGAGAGCCGCGGCGCCCATAGCCGTTTTGACTACCCGGAACGTGACGATGAGAACTGGCTGTGCCATTCGCTCTATCTGCCGCAAACCGAAAGCATGACGCGCCGTGAGGTGAACATGCAGCCGAAACTGCGCGCCGCTTTCCCGCCGAAAGTGCGTACCTACTAATTTGCGGAGAAGAGACGATGAGACTCGAATTTTCCATTTATCGTTATAACCCGGATGTGGATGACGCGCCGCGCATGCAGGATTACACCCTGGAAGCGGAAGACGGTCGTGACATGATGCTGCTGGACGCGCTGATTAAGCTGAAAGAGAAAGATCCGACGCTGGCGTTTCGTCGCTCCTGCCGCGAAGGCGTGTGCGGCTCTGACGGCCTGAACATGAACGGGCGCAACGGCCTGGCGTGCATTACGCCGGTTTCCGCGCTGGGCAACGGCAAGAAGAAAATTGTCATCCGCCCGCTGCCGGGCCTGCCGGTGGTGCGTGACTTAGTCGTGGACATGGGGCAGTTCTACAAGCAGTATGAGAAGATTAAGCCTTACCTGTTGAATAATGGCGCAAATCCGCCCGCGCGCGAGCATCTGCAATCACCAGAAGATCGTGCGCACCTGGATGGTTTGTACGAATGTATTCTGTGCGCCTGCTGCTCAACGTCATGCCCATCGTTTTGGTGGAACCCGGACAAGTTCGTGGGGCCGGCGGGGCTGTTGGCTTCCTATCGTTTCCTGATCGATAGCCGCGATACGGAAACCAACGCGCGTCTGGATGATCTGAGCGACGCTTTCAGCGTATTCCGCTGCCACAGCATTATGAACTGTGTCAGCGTGTGCCCGAAAGGATTGAACCCAACCAAGGCGATCGGCCATATTAAGTCGATGCTGCTGCAGCGTAACGCATAACGGCAATGTGATCCGGGAACCCAGGTTCCCGGATGTTTTACGGAGACCCTGGTAAGGTCTGTCACGAGGCGGTGAAAAACCTTACCAAGGTTCCCTTACGGGCCAGGGCATCGATTGCCCAACGCGCTCGTATCGCTGAACTGGATCTGGCTGTGGCGGGCACTTTACAAGCAGGTGCGTGACACAGCGTTGGGCAAGCCGGTAATCCGGCAACAATGAAACCTCGAAAAAAGCATGTAATGCTTAAGGGATCACAATGCAGAACAGCGCAATGAAGCCCTGGCTTGACTCTTCCTGGCTGGCCGGCGCGAACCAATCTTACATAGAGCAGCTCTATGAGGATTTTCTCACCGATCCTGACTCTGTTGATGCTGTATGGCGCGACATGTTCCAACAGCTTCCCGGCACCGGGCTCAGGCCTGAGCAGTTCCACTCCTCTACGCGCGACTATTTCCGTCGTCTGGCAAAAGATACTTCGCGTTACGCCGCTTCTGTTGGCGATCCCGACGCTAATGCTAAGCAGGTAAAAGTCCTGCAGCTGATCAACGCCTACCGCTTCCGTGGTCATCAGCATGCTAACCTCGATCCGCTGGGCCTGTGGCAGCAAGAGCACGTCGCTGACCTCGATCCGGCGTTCCACGGCTTAAGCGAAGCGGATTATCAGGAAACTTTTAATGTCGGCTCGTTTGCTATCGGCAAAGATCGCCTGCCGCTGGGCGAACTGCTTAACGCGCTGAAGCAAACCTATTGCGGCCCGATCGGCGCAGAATATATGCACATTACTAACACTGACGAAAAACGCTGGATCCAACAGCGTATTGAATCGGTGGTAGGGCATGCCGCGTTTTCAGCCGAAGAGAAAAAAGGCTTCCTGAAAGAGCTGACCGCCGCAGAAGGGCTGGAGCGCTATCTGGGCGCTAAATTCCCCGGCGCGAAACGCTTCTCGCTGGAAGGCGGCGATGCGCTGGTGCCAATGCTGCGCGAGATGATTCGCCACGCGGGCAAAAGCGGCACGCGCGAAGTGGTGCTGGGCATGGCGCACCGTGGTCGTCTAAACGTATTGATTAACGTTCTGGGTAAAAAACCGCAGGATCTGTTCGACGAATTCGCCGGCAAGCACAAAGAGCATCTTGGTACCGGCGACGTGAAATACCATATGGGCTTCTCTTCCGACGTGGAAACCGAAGGCGGCATGGTTCATCTGGCGCTGGCGTTTAACCCGTCGCACCTGGAAATCGTTAGCCCAGTGGTGATGGGTTCAGTGCGCGCGCGCCTCGATCGTCTCGATGAGCCGGTAAGCAATAAAGTGTTGCCGATTACCATTCATGGCGATGCGGCGGTGATCGGCCAGGGCGTGGTGCAGGAAACCCTGAACATGTCGCAGGCGCGCGGTTATGAAGTGGGCGGTACGGTACGTATCGTGATTAACAACCAGATCGGTTTCACTACCTCAAACCCGAAAGATGCCCGTTCAACACAATACTGCACCGACATCGGCAAAATGGTGCAGTCGCCGATTTTCCACGTGAATGCGGATGACCCGGAAGCGGTGGCTTTTGTAACCCGTCTGGCGCTGGATTTCCGTAACACCTTTAAGCGTGATGTCTTTATCGATCTGGTTTGTTATCGCCGCCACGGCCATAACGAAGCGGATGAGCCAAGCGCAACCCAGCCGGTAATGTACCAGAAGATCAAAAAGCATCCGACGCCGCGTAAAATCTACGCCGATCGTCTGGAAGCGGAGCAGGTGCTTCAACTGGAAGACGCCACGGAAATGGTCAATCTGTACCGTGACGCGCTGGATGCGGGCGAGTGCGTGGTGCCGGAATGGCGTCCGATGAGCCTGCACTCTTTCACCTGGTCGCCTTATCTCAATCATGAGTGGGATGAAAGCTACCCGGAAACAGTTGATCTTAAGCGTCTGCAGGAGCTGGCGAAACGCATCAGCCAGGTACCGGAATCGGTGGAAGTGCAGTCGCGCGTGGCGAAGATCTACAACGACCGCGCCGAAATGGCGGCTGGCAATAAACTGTTCGACTGGGGTGCGGCGGAAAACCTCGCTTACGCGACGCTGGTTGATGAGGGCATTCCGGTGCGCATTTCCGGCGAAGATTCCGGACGCGGTACCTTCTTCCATCGCCATGCGGTGATTCATAACCAGGCAAACGGCTCAACTTATACGCCGCTGCAGCATATCCACAACGGCCAGGGTCAGTTTAAAGTCTGGGATTCCGTACTGTCGGAAGAGGCGGTGTTGGCGTTTGAATATGGTTACGCCACCGCTGAGCCGCGTACCCTGACCATCTGGGAAGCGCAGTTCGGTGACTTTGCCAACGGCGCTCAGGTGGTTATCGACCAGTTCATCAGCTCCGGCGAACAAAAATGGGGCCGTATGTGCGGTCTGGTGATGCTGCTGCCGCACGGTTATGAAGGGCAGGGACCAGAGCACTCCTCGGCACGTCTGGAGCGTTACCTCCAGCTGTGCGCAGAGCAGAATATGCAGGTTTGCGTACCCTCAACGCCGGCGCAGGTTTATCACATGCTGCGTCGTCAGGCGCTGCGCGGTATGCGCCGCCCACTGGTGGTGATGTCGCCGAAATCCCTGCTGCGTCACCCGCTGGCCGTTTCCTCGCTGGATGAGCTGGCCAATGGCAGCTTCCAGCCAGCGATCGGCGAAGTCGACGAGCTGGATGCGAAAGCGGTGAAACGCGTCGTGCTGTGCGCTGGCAAGGTCTATTACGATCTGCTGGAACAGCGTCGCAAAAATGAGCAAAACGATGTCGCTATCGTGCGTATTGAGCAGCTTTATCCTTTCCCGCATAAAGCGGTACAGGAAGCGCTGCAGCCGTATGCGCACGTGCATGATTTCGTTTGGTGTCAGGAGGAGCCGCTGAACCAGGGCGCCTGGTATTGCAGCCAGCACCACTTCCGTGAAGTGATTCCTTTTGGCGCCTCTTTACGTTATGCCGGACGTCCGGCTTCCGCTTCACCTGCTGTAGGTTACATGTCTGTACACCTGAAACAGCAGCAAGACCTGGTTAATGACGCGCTGAACGTTGATTAAATAAGGAAAGATAATGAGTAGCGTAGATATTCTCGTTCCCGACCTGCCTGAATCTGTTGCTGATGCCACTGTAGCAACCTGGCATAAGAAACCGGGCGATGCGGTAAGCCGCGATGAAGTACTGGTAGAAATCGAGACCGATAAAGTGGTGCTGGAAGTACCTGCATCCGCCGACGGCGTGCTGGAAGCCGTGCTGGAAGAGGAGGGCGCAACCGTGACCTCTCGTCAGATCCTGGGACGCCTGAAAGAGGGCAACAGCGGCGGCAAAGAGACCTCTGCGAAAGCGGAAAGCAATGAATCAACACCGGCGCAGCGTCAGTCCGCTTCGCTGGAAGAAGAAAGTAACGATGCGCTCAGCCCGGCGATTCGTCGTCTGATTGCCGAACACAGCCTGGATGCGACCGCAATCAAAGGCACCGGCGTAGGCGGACGCATTACGCGTGAGGATGTGGAAAAACATCTGAAACAGCAGCAGGCGCCGGCCGCGGCGAAAGCTGAATCTGCGCCGCAGGCTGCCGCGCCGCAGCCGCTGGCAGGCCGCAGCGAGAAACGCGTACCGATGACGCGTCTGCGTAAGCGCGTTGCCGAGCGTCTGCTGGAAGCGAAAAACAGCACCGCGATGCTGACCACCTTCAACGAAGTCAACATGAAGCCGATCATGGACCTGCGTAAGCAGTACGGCGATGCCTTCGAGAAGCGTCATGGCGTGCGTCTGGGCTTTATGTCCTTCTATATCAAAGCGGTAGTGGAAGCGCTGAAGCGCTATCCGGAAGTGAATGCCTCCATCGACGGTGACGATGTGGTGTATCACAACTACTTCGATGTCAGCATCGCCGTTTCCACGCCGCGTGGCCTGGTGACGCCGGTTCTGCGCGATGTCGATACGCTGAGCATGGCGGATATCGAGAAGAAAATTAAAGAGCTGGCGGTGAAAGGCCGTGACGGCAAGCTGACGGTAGAAGAGCTGACCGGCGGCAACTTTACCATCACCAACGGCGGCGTATTCGGCTCGCTGATGTCAACGCCGATCATCAACCCGCCACAGAGCGCCATTTTGGGCATGCATGCCATCAAAGATCGCCCGATGGCGGTCAATGGCCAGGTGGTGGTGCTGCCGATGATGTATCTGGCGCTTTCTTATGATCACCGTCTGATTGATGGCCGCGAATCCGTGGGCTATCTGGTGGCAGTGAAAGAGATGCTGGAAGATCCGGCGCGCCTGCTGCTGGACGTTTAATGTTGCCGGGCGCGGCTCTTGCTGCGCCCAACCTTATTAATCTTTTCAGACCTGAATGGATAGAACATCATGAACTTACACGAGTACCAGGCGAAACAGCTGTTTGCACGGTATGGCTTACCGGCACCAACCGGTTACGCCTGCACTACACCACGTGAAGCGGAAGAAGCGGCCTCTAAAATTGGCGCAGGCCCGTGGGTAGTAAAATGTCAGGTTCATGCCGGTGGCCGTGGTAAAGCGGGCGGTGTGAAAGTGGTTAACAGCAAAGAAGAGATCCGTACTTTTGCTGAAAACTGGCTGGGTAAACGTCTGGTCACTTACCAAACGGATGCGGAAGGACAGCCGGTTAACCAGATTCTGGTTGAAGCCGCTACCGATATCGATCAGGAACTCTACCTGGGCGCCGTGGTTGACCGCAGTTCACGTCGCGTAGTGTTTATGGCTTCCACGGAAGGCGGCGTTGAAATTGAAAAAGTGGCGGAAGAAACCCCAGGGCTGATTCATAAAATGGCGCTGGATCCGCTGACCGGTCCGCAGCCTTATCAGGGCCGTGAGCTGGCGTTTAAACTCGGCCTGACCGGCAAGCAGGTAAATCAGTTCACCAAAATTTTCATGGGCCTGGCGACACTGTTCCTTGAGCGCGACCTGGCACTGGTTGAGATCAACCCGCTGGTGATCACCAAGCAGGGCGATCTGATCTGTCTGGATGGCAAACTGGGCGCAGACGGCAACGCCATGTTCCGTCAGCCAGAGCTGCGTGAAATGCGCGATCCGAGCCAGGAAGATCCGCGTGAAGCGCACGCCACCCAATGGGAGCTTAACTACGTCGCGCTGGAAGGCAACATCGGCTGTATGGTAAACGGCGCCGGTTTGGCGATGGGCACCATGGACATCGTGAAACACCACGGTGGTCAGCCTGCTAACTTCCTCGACGTGGGCGGCGGCGCAACCAAAGAGCGCGTCACCGAAGCTTTTAAAATCATCCTGTCTGACGACGCGGTAAAAGCCGTATTCGTTAACATCTTCGGCGGCATCGTACGCTGTGACCTGATTGCTGATGGCATCATCGGCGCGGTGGCAGAAGTGGGCGTCAACGTACCGGTCGTGGTGCGTCTTGAAGGGAACAACGCTGAGCTGGGCGCACAGAAACTGGCGGACAGCGGTCTGAACATTATTGCAGCAACCAGCCTGACCGACGCGGCCCAACGCGTTGTTGCTGCAGCGGAGGGTAAATAATGTCCATTTTGATCGACAAAAACACCAAAGTAATCTGCCAGGGTTTTACCGGCGGCCAGGGTACATTCCACTCTGAACAGGCGCTGGCCTATGGCACGCAGCTGGTTGGCGGCGTTACGCCGGGCAAAGGCGGCACCACGCATCTGGGCCTGCCGGTATTCAATACCGTGCGCGAAGCGGTCGAAGCGACCGGCGCAACGGCATCCGTTATCTACGTTCCGGCGCCGTTCTGTAAAGACGGCATCCTGGAAGCGATCGATGCCGGTATCAAGCTGATCATCACCATCACCGAAGGCATCCCGACGCTGGATATGCTAACGGTAAAAGTGAAGCTGGACGAAGCGGGCGTGCGTATGATTGGCCCGAACTGTCCGGGCGTTATCACCCCGGGCGAATGTAAAATCGGCATTATGCCGGGCCACATTCACCAGCCGGGCCGCATCGGTATCGTTTCACGTTCCGGTACGCTGACCTATGAAGCCGTAAAACAGACCACCGATATCGGCTACGGCCAGTCTACCTGCGTCGGTATCGGCGGCGACCCGATCCCGGGCTCTAACTTTATCGATATTCTGCAAATGTTCCAGGACGATCCGCAGACGGAAGCCATCGTGATGATCGGCGAAATCGGCGGCAGCGCAGAAGAAGAAGCGGCGGCCTTTATTAAAGAACACGTAACCAAACCGGTTGTGGGCTACATTGCTGGCGTTACCGCGCCAAAAGGCAAGCGTATGGGTCACGCTGGTGCGATTATTGCTGGTGGCAAAGGCACCGCGGATGAAAAATTCGCGGCGCTGGAAGCGGCTGGCGTAAAAACCGTTCGTAGCCTGGCAGACATTGGCGACGCAGTAAAAGCAGTACTCCCTCTAAAATAATCTGTGTCAGATTATTCGACATGTTGGCCACCTTCGGGTGGCCTTTTTTATACTTTTCATTTCATCCCCCGCTGTTTTTGTTAAAAATAAAATAAAAACAGGTTTATTAAATGTGAAATGTATTTCACCGGCGTTGGTATTTCTTTTTTATCAGTAGAATTAAAAATAAAAACTATCGGTTCTCTGACGAAGGGAGTGGCAATTTATGCGTTACTCTTTTGTCTGTTTTTAAATAAAATTATTAATAATATCGATTATTAAAAACATATTTTTAACATGTGCTTTACCTGTTGTGTTAAATAGATGTTTATATTTAACCATGTTTGCCATTTTGCTTTAAATTGTTGATATGGCTGGTTCTGTTGGCTCAATTATCCCGCTTTGATTTTATTGGGCTGCGTCATATTGCACCCTGATAACACGTTCAGGTTAAATCTGGGTCCAGATCAAAAAATATCTTGGCGATCACGCTAATTTCTCTTTACCGTATCGTTTGTAGGGGTATGATATTGTCGTCTCACTGACGTTGAGTTGTCGATTCTCTTTCATTTGCTGCTTACAGGCGGGATATTGCCTGGCCGTTAAACAGCAAAATAAAAATACCGTTTTATTTTAAACAGCAATCAGCATGGCGCTATTTGCCGCCTCTTTCTGGCAAATAAACACCATGTTTTAACTGCTTTTAGCAAAGAGCAAGGGGTTAAGATGTTTGATATCGTCGAACTGTCGCGTTTACAGTTTGCCCTGACTGCGATGTACCACTTCCTTTTCGTGCCGTTAACGCTGGGTATGGCGTTTCTGCTGGCGATCATGGAAACCGTTTATGTCCTGTCGGGTAAACAGATCTACAAAGATATGACCAAATTCTGGGGCAAGTTGTTTGGCATCAACTTTGCCCTGGGCGTGGCAACCGGCCTGACCATGGAGTTCCAGTTCGGCACCAACTGGTCTTACTATTCTCACTATGTCGGCGATATCTTCGGTGCTCCGCTGGCCATTGAAGGCCTGATGGCTTTCTTCCTTGAATCCACCTTTGTCGGCCTGTTCTTTTTCGGCTGGGATCGCCTGGGCAAAGTTCAGCATATGGCCGTTACCTGGCTGGTGGCGCTGGGTTCTAACCTCTCTGCGCTGTGGATTCTGGTAGCGAACGGCTGGATGCAAAACCCCATCGCATCAGAATTTAACTTTGAAACCATGCGCATGGAGATGGTGAGCTTCTCAGAGCTGGTGCTTAACCCGGTCGCGCAGGTGAAATTCGTGCATACCGTGGCGGCGGGCTATACCACCGGCGCGATGTTTATCCTTGGCATCAGCGCTTATTACCTGCTGCGCGGGCGCGATCTGGCCTTCGCTAAACGCTCATTTGCTATCGCCGCCAGCTTTGGCATGGCGGCAGTGCTGTCGGTGATCGTGCTGGGCGATGAATCCGGCTACGAAATGGGCGATGTGCAGAAAACCAAGCTGGCGGCAATTGAAGCCGAATGGGAAACGCAGCCCGCCCCGGCCGCCTTTACCCTGTTTGGCCTGCCCGATCAGCTGACGCAGGAGAACAGCTACGCCATTCAAATTCCTTACCTGCTGGGCCTGATTGCTACGCGTTCAGTCGACCGGCCGGTAACCGGCCTGAAAGATCTGCTGGCGCAGCATGAGGTGCGCATCCGTAACGGGATGAAAGCCTATCAGCTGCTGGAAGAGCTGCGGGCGGGCAACACCGATCCGGCGGTGCGCGAAGCTTTTAACGGCCACAAGCAGGATCTGGGCTATGGCCTGTTGCTAAAACGCTATACGCCGAATGTGACCGACGCGACGGAAGCGCAAATCAAGCTGGCCACCCAGGACTCTATTCCGCACGTGGCTCCGCTCTATTTCTCCTTCCGCATTATGGTGCTGAGCGGCGTGCTGATGCTCGGTATTATCGGCCTTTCGTTCTGGAGCGTGATCCGTAACCGAATTGGCAAAAACCGTTGGCTGCTGAAAGCAGCGCTGTATGGCATTCCGCTGCCGTGGATCGCCGTGGAGGCGGGCTGGTTTGTGGCTGAATATGGCCGTCAGCCGTGGGCGATTGGCGAGGTGTTGCCAACGGCGGTCGCTAACTCGACGCTGACCGTAGGCGACCTGCTGTTCTCGATGGGGTTGATTTGCGGCCTCTATACGCTCTTCCTGGTGGTAGAGATGTATCTGATGTTCAAATTTGCCCGCCTGGGCCCAAGCAGCCTGAAAACCGGACGCTATCACTATGAGCAGTCTACTATCGCCTCGCAGCCGGCGCAGTAAAGGAGCCAGCCATGTTGGATTATGAAGTTGTACGTTTTATCTGGTGGCTGCTGATCGGTATCCTGCTGATTGGCTTTGCGGTCACCGATGGTTTTGATATGGGCGTCGGCATGCTGTCGCGCATTCTCGGCCGTACCGATACGGAACGCCGTATCATGATTAACAGTATTGCGCCGCACTGGGATGGCAACCAGGTCTGGTTGATTACTGCCGGCGGCGCGCTGTTTGCCGCCTGGCCGATGGTCTATGCCGCCGCCTTCTCCGGGTTTTACGTTGCGATGATTCTGGTGCTGGCATCGCTGTTTTTCCGTCCGGTGGGCTTCGACTACCGTTCGAAAATTGAAGATATGCGCTGGCGCAAGCTGTGGGACTGGGGCATCTTTATCGGCAGCTTTGTTCCGCCGCTGGTGATTGGTGTGGCGTTCGGCAATCTGTTGCAGGGCGTGCCTTTCCATACCGACGCTTATCTGCGCCTTTACTATACCGGTAACTTCTTCCAGTTGCTGAACCCGTTTGGCCTGCTGGCCGGCGTGGTAAGCCTGACGATGATCCTGACGCAGGGCGCCACTTATCTGCAGATGCGTACGCAGGGCGAGCTCTATTTGCGCGCCCGCGCCACCGCGCAAATCTGTGCGCTGATTATGCTGGTTGCCTTTGCGCTGGCAGGCGTTTGGGTAGTTTACGGCATTGATGGCTACGTGGTGACCAGCGCGCTGGATCATGCGGCTGCGTCAAACCCGTTAAATAAAGAGGTTGCGCGTGAAGCTGGCGCCTGGCTGATTAATTTCAACCAGCATCCGCCGCTGTGGCTGATTCCGGCGCTGGGCGTAGCCTTGCCGCTGCTTACCGTTATCTGTTCGCGGGCAGGGAAGGGCGGTTGGGCGTTCCTGTTCTCTTCGCTGACGCTGGCCTGCGTTATCTTAACCGCGGGCGTAGCGATGTTTCCGTTCATTATGCCGTCCAGCACCCAGCCGAATATGAGCCTGACCTTATGGGACGCCACCTCCAGCCTGATGACGCTGAAGCTGATGCTGTTTGTGGCGATGGTGTTTGTTCCGCTTATCCTGATTTACACCAGCTGGTGTTACTACAAAATGTTCGGACGCATCACCAAAGAACATATTGAAAGTCACACCCATTCACTCTATTAACGGAGGCGTTAAACCATGTGGTATTTTGCCTGGATTCTTGGAACGCTACTGGCCTGCGCCTTCGGGATTATCACCGCGCTGGCGCTGGAGCATGTAGAAGAGAGCGCGCAGCAGTAGGATAAACCCTGATGCGCCAGCGGCTGCAACAGCTCTATCTCATTATGGATAAGCGCCCGCTGCGGGCGCTTTCTCTGCTGCTGGCTTTGCTGCTGGCCGGCTGTTTGTTTTGGGATCCGACGCGTTTTGCCGCCAGCACCAGTTCGCTTACCGTTTGGCAGGGGCTGATACTGATATGGGCGGTCTGCGCGGGCGTGGTGCACGGCGTTGGCTTTCGCCCACGCCGGGTGCGCTGGCAGACCTTCTTCTCGCCGCTGCTGGCCCTGACCGCGCTCTTACTGGGAACGCTGTTTTTCTTTTACTGACTGGATTGCGGGCCTGCTCTGCTGCCCGGGGCGCAGGCCGCTTCTCTGATGAAAATGTTCGTCAATAAACCTCCGTTTAGCGCCGCCTTTTGTCAGTCATTATCCCGCCGTTTTTGTCAATAGTTTCCATTTGATAATTATTTCCTCCGCGCTCTGGCGACCCATTCCAAAGCCGTTTGCACTTGCGTATAGTAGCAACGTTTAAAAAGCATTACCGGGATGTAAAGTGAGTACAACGCTGTTTCGATGGCCGGTGCGTGTCTATTACGAAGATACCGATGCCGGTGGGGTGGTTTACCACGCCAGCTATATCGCTTTTTATGAACGAGCGCGTACGGAGATGCTGCGCCAGCATCATTTTCATCAGCAATCGCTGCTTGAACAGCAGATTGCTTTTGTCGTACGTCGAATCACGGTTGATTATATTGCCGCCGCGCGACTGGATGATATGCTTGAAGTGCAGAGCGAGGTGACGTCGATGACCCGTGCAACCATGACGTTTACGCAACGCATCGTTAACGCAGAAGGCAAATTGCTCAATGAGGCAGAAGTCCTTATCGCCTGCATCAACCCACACCTAATGAAGCCAATAGCGCTTCCCAAGTCTATTGTCGCGGAGTTCAAGCAGTGACTGACATGAATGTTCTTGATTTGTTCCTGAAGGCAAGCCTTCTGGTTAAACTTATCATGTTGATTTTGATCGGGTTTTCCATTGCGTCCTGGGCGATTATTATCCAGCGCACCCGCATTCTCAACGCGGCGGGACGCGAAGCGGAAGCGTTTGAAGACAAATTTTGGTCGGGTATCGAGTTATCCCGTCTTTATCAGGAAAGCCAGGCGCGTCGCGATGAGCTGAGCGGCTCAGAGCAGATCTTTTACGCTGGCTTCAAAGAGTTTGCGCGCTTGCATCGGGCTAATAGCCATGCGCCTGAAGCGGTGCTGGAAGGTGCCAGCCGCGCCATGCGTATCTCTATGAACCGTGAGCTGGAAAGCCTGGAAAATAATATTCCTTTCCTCGGCACCGTGGGTTCCATCAGTCCTTATATTGGCCTGTTTGGTACCGTGTGGGGGATTATGCACGCCTTTATCGCGCTGGGCGCGGTGAAGCAGGCGACGCTGCAGATGGTTGCGCCGGGTATTGCCGAAGCGCTGATCGCCACCGCGATCGGTCTGTTTGCCGCGATCCCTGCCGTAATGGCCTATAACCGTCTGAACCAGCGCGTTAACAAGCTGGAGCAGGGTTATGACAACTTTATGGAAGAGTTCACGGCTATCCTGCACCGTCAGGCATTCTCCAGCGAGAATAAAAAGTAAGCAGAGGTGACGTATGGCCAGAACGCGTGGTCGCGGTCGTCGCGATCTGAAGTCTGAAATTAACATTGTTCCGCTGCTAGACGTGCTGCTGGTGCTGCTGCTGATTTTTATGGCGACGGCGCCGATTATCACCCAAAGCGTTGAAGTCGATCTGCCGGACGCCACGGATTCAAAAACGGTGTCCAGCGATGATAATCCGCCGGTGATCGTCGAGGTTTCCGGCGTGGGGCAATATAGCCTGGTTGTCGATCACGATCGTATGGAGCAGTTGCCTTCTGAGCAGGTGGTGGCGGAAGCACAGCGCCGTCTGGAAGCGAATCCGAAAACGGTGTTTCTGATTGGCGGCGCGAAAGATGTGCCCTATGACGAGATTATCAAGGCGCTGAACCTGCTGCATCAGGCGGGTGTGAAATCAGTCGGCCTGATGACGCAGCCAATTTAATTATTCCGTAACCGTTTTTTGGGAACCGAGCGTGTCGAAGGCATCCGAACAAAACGATAAGTTAAAACGCGCGATAATCATTTCAGTGATATTGCATATCATCCTGATAGCATTACTGATCTGGAGCTCGTTTAACGAAAAAATCGAGGCCAGCGGTGGCGGTGGCGGCAGCGATATTGATGCCGTTATGGTCGACCCAGGTGCGGTGGTTGAACAATATAACCGCCAGCAAAATCAGCAAAGCGACAGTCAACGTGCCGAGCAGCAGCGTCAGAAGCAGGCGCAGCAGCAGGCGGAAGAGCTACAGCAAAAGCGTGCTGCCGAGCAGCAGCGGTTGAAAGAGCTGGAAAAAGAGCGTATTCAGGCGCAGGAAGAGGCGAAAAAACAGGCTCAGGAGCAGGCTGAACAGCAGCGCGAGGCGCAGGAAGCAACCAAACGCGCGGAAGAGCAGCAGAAAGCCGCAGAAGCCGCCGCCGCGAAAGCGAAGGCCGAAGCGGCGGAGCAGGCCAAAGCTGCCGCCGCCGAAGCCAAAGCGAAAGCGGCGGAGCAGGCTAAAGCCGCTGCGGCCGCCGAAGCGAAAGCCAAAGCGGAGCAGCAGGCGAAAGCCGCCGCAGCCGAAGCGAAACAGAAAGCGGAAGAACAGGCAAAAGCGGCCGCCGCAGAAGCGAAGAAGAAAGCGGAGCAGCAGGCCAAAGCGACGCAGGAAGCGAAGGCGCAGGCGGCGGCTGAAGCGAAAGCCAAAGCGGCGCAGGAAGCCAAAGAGAAAGCGGCGGCTGAAGCGAAGGCCAAAGCGGCACAGGAAGCCAAAGAAAAAGCCGCCGCCGAGGCGAAAGCCAAAGCAGAGGCGAAAGCCAAAGCCGCAGCGGATGCGAAAGCGAAAGCGGCGGCGGAAGCCAAGGCGAAAGCCGCAGCAGATGCGAAGAAAAAAGCCGCGGCGGAAGCGGCCAGCGACAGCAGCGCAGTTGATGACTTATTGGGTGGTCTCACATCCGGTAAGAATGCGCCGAAAACCGGTCAGGCTGGGGGCGGAGCGGCAGGTAAGGGCAACCAGAAAAAATCTGGCGCGTCCGGTGCGGCGATTGACAGCTACCTGGGACAGGTGAAAGGCGCAATAGAAAGTAAATTCTATGATGCCGACACCTTTAAAGGACGTACTTGTGACGTTCGTATTAAGCTGGCGCCTGATGGTTTGTTGATTTCGGCCACGGCGGCTGGCGGCGATGCAGCGCTGTGTCAGGCGGCGATCAACGCGGCCCGCATGGCGCGGATGCCGAAACCGCCAAGCCAGGATGTCTGGCAGGCGGTAAAAGACGCGACGCTGGAATTCAAGCCGTAAGAATGCAGTAACAAATGGCAGGTTGAACTATGGTTAGCTTGCCATACTCTGTATGGTTTTAGTTAATCGTCGTCAGGAACAGTGCGAATTATCGTGAACATGGCGTTCAGATAAGGGAGAGAAAATGAAGCAGGCACTACGTGTAACCTTAAGCTTTTTTCTTCTTCTGTGGGCAGCAATGCTGCATGCAGAAGTACGCATCGAAATCACCCAGGGGGTGAATACGGCGCGTCCGATTGGTGTTGTCCCGTTTAAATGGGAAGGGCCGGGCGCGGCGCCGGAAGATATTGGCGGTATTATCGCTGCGGATTTACGCAACAGCGGCAAATTCAATCCGCTGGATCGCTCTCGTTTGCCGCAGCAGCCGGGCAGCGCGGCGGAAGTTCAGCCGGCCGCATGGACCGCGCTGGGGATTGATGCCGTGGTAGTCGGTCAGATCCAGCCGGGCGCCGACGGCAGCTATACCGTTTCTTATCAGCTGGTGGATACTTCCGGTTCGCCGGGCACCGTGCTGGCGCAGAATCAGTATAAAGTGACCAAACAGTGGCTGCGTTACGCCGCGCATACTGCCAGCGACGAATCGTTTGAAAAGCTGACCGGCATCAAAGGCGCATTCCGCACCCGTATCGCCTATGTGGTACAAACCAATGGCGGCCAGTTCCCGTATGAACTGCGCGTCGCGGACTACGACGGCTATAACCAGTTTGTCGTCCACCGTTCGCCGCAGCCGCTGATGTCTCCGGCCTGGTCACCGGACGGCAGCAAACTGGCCTATGTCACCTTTGAAAGCGGTAAATCCGCACTGGTTATTCAGACGCTGGCTAACGGCGCGATTCGTCAGGTAGCTTCTTTCCCGCGTCATAACGGGGCGCCCGCCTTCTCACCGGATGGCTCTAAGCTGGCGTTTGCGCTTTCGAAAACCGGCAGCCTGAACCTGTACGTAATGGATGTGGGCTCGGGTCAGATTCGCCAGATTACCGATGGCCGCTTTAACAGCACCGAACCAACCTGGTACCCGGACAGCCAGAACCTGGCCTATACCTCCGACCAGGCGGGACGTCCGCAGATTTATAAAATTAATGTCAATGGCGGCGCGCCGCAGCGTATTACCTGGGAAGGTTCACAAAACCAGGACGCTGACGTTGCCACTGACGGCAAATCTATGGTGATGATCAGCACCAACGGCGGCGCTCAACACGTCGCCAGACAAGATCTGGAAACGGGAGCCGTTCAACAATTAACGGACACGTTCCTGGATGAGACGCCAAGTCTCGCACCTAACGGCACGATGGTAATCTATAGCTCTACTCAGGGGATGGGTTCCGTGTTGCAGTTGGTTTCGACAGATGGGCGTTTCAAAGCGCGTCTTCCGGCGACTGATGGACAGGTCAAATTCCCTGCCTGGTCACCGTATCTGTGATGCATGTGTAAATATGTATGGCAAACTTATAACAGGATTTAGAAATGCAACTGAACAAAGTGCTGAAGGGTTTAATGCTGGCTCTGCCGGTAATCGCTGTAGCTGCATGTAGCTCGCACAAAAACAACGACAACGACCAGACCAACGGTATGGGCGGCGCTGACGGTGCATACGGTAGCGGCAACGGCATGAACGGCGGCAACATGTCTTCTGACGAGCAGGCGCGTCTGCAGATGCAGCAGCTGCAGCAGAACAACATCGTTTACTTCGATCTGGACAAATATGACATCCGTTCTGACTTCGCTCAGATGCTGGATGCGCATGCGACCTTCCTGCGTAACAACCCGTCTTACAAAGTGACCGTTGAAGGTCATGCGGATGAGCGCGGTACGCCGGAATACAACATTGCACTGGGCGAGCGTCGTGCTAACGCAGTGAAAATGTACCTGCAGGGCAAAGGCGTTTCTGCCGATCAGATCTCTATCGTTTCTTACGGTAAAGAGAAGCCGGCGGTTCTGGGTCATGACGAAGCGGCATATTCCAAAAACCGTCGTGCCGTCCTGGTATACTAAGAGAGTCACATGATTAGTAGCTTCAGACCTCACTTGTTGAGTCTGTCGTTACTGGTTGGCATAGCGGCCCCCTGGGCCGCTAATGCTCAGGCAGTAATCAGTAGCGTCGGCTCCGGCTCGGTAGAAGACCGTGTCACCTCCCTTGAGCGCATCTCCAATGCACAGGCTCAGCTTCTTCAGCAGCTCCAACAGCAGCTTAACGCGACGCAAAGCGATATTGATTCGCTGCGCGGTCAGATTCAGGAAAACAGCTATCAGCTGAATCAGGTGGTTGAGCGGCAAAAACAGATCTATCAGCAAATCGACAGCCTGAGCAGCAGCGGCGCGGCGGCAGCGGCCGGCAATAGCGCCTCGGATGCTGGCGGTGATAGCGCGGCAGCGCCAGCGCCCGCGGCGGATGCTGGCGCGTCTGCGGCGGCCCCGGTGCAAAGCGGCGATGCTAACACCGATTACAACAGCGCCGTAGCGCTGGTGCTGGAAAAGAAACAGTACGATCAGGCGATCGCCGCGTTTCAGACCTTTGTGAAGAAATACCCGGATTCAACCTATCAGCCGAATGCGAATTACTGGCTGGGGCAGTTGAATTACAACAAGGGCAAAAAGGACGATGCAGCATACTATTTCGCCACCGTGGTGAAGAAGTATCCAAAGTCGCCGAAAAGTTCGGAAGCGCTGTATAAAGTCGGCGTTATCATGCAGGACAAAGGTGATAACGCTAAAGCGAAAGCGGTTTATCAGCAGGTGATTAAACAGTACCCGAACACCGAAGCGGCCAAACAGGCGCAAAAGCGTGCGGCAAGCCTTTAAGCGCGGAATAATGACCAGATTTCGCTGGATTTCTGGTCTTAACGCGTGAAAGGTAAGCAGTTGAACCGCGGCGGGGAAAATAGTGGTTGCGCTGGAAAGGTAAATCAGTAATATATGCCGCCGTTGACGAGGCATAAGCAATCAGGCTTCGGACGGCAAAAAGTGGGTCGTTAGCTCAGTTGGTAGAGCAGTTGACTTTTAATCAATTGGTCGCAGGTTCGAATCCTGCACGACCCACCACTTAAAGCAGTACCCGGTGTAAATCGGCAGGAAGCGAATCCGTTCATTTCCTATTAGCAGTAACCGCATTGCGGGTCGTTAGCTCAGTTGGTAGAGCAGTTGACTTTTAATCAATTGGTCGCAGGTTCGAATCCTGCACGACCCACCACTTAAAGCAGTACCCGGTGTAAATCGGCAGGAAGCGAATCCGTTCATTTCCTATTAGCAGTAACCGCATTGCGGGTCGTTAGCTCAGTTGGTAGAGCAGTTGACTTTTAATCAATTGGTCGCAGGTTCGAATCCTGCACGACCCACCACTTAAAGCAGTACCCGGTGTAAATCGGCAGGAAGCGAATCCGTTCATTTCCTATTAGCAGTAACCGCATTGCGGGTGATTAGCTCAGTTGGTAGAGCACCTCCCTTACAAGGAGGGGGTCGGCGGTTCGAGCCCGTCATCACCCACCATCGGGTCGTTAGCTCAGTTGGTAGAGCAGTTGACTTTTAATCAATTGGTCGCAGGTTCGAATCCTGCACGACCCACCAGTGTAGAAAGGCGCCCTAAAGGCGCCTTTTTGCTATGTAAAAACGGCAGGATGAGACGCTAGCAGGTTCGGGCCGAGCGAAGCGAGATCAGATTTTTAGCCGTAATGATTCTTTACTGGTTGGTAAAAAAAGCCGTTAGCAAATTGAAAAGAGAGTAGAACGTCTATTTTTCCGGCGCCAGGTTTTTCCAGATATGCATTACTGCATAACTGCGCCACGGCTGCCAGACGGCCGAACGTGCCTCAGCCTGCTTTGCACTGATCTTGCCCAGATTATTACGCACCACAATATCGCCTGCGGGGAAAGCATCTGGCCAGCGCAGGGCGCGCATAGCGATATAAGCCGCCGTCCAGTCGCCGATCCCCGGCAACTGCTTAAGTTTTTGCACCATCTCTTCAGGGTAGGTACATGTATCCAGCTGCAGCTCGCCATGGCTACAGGCGGCAGCCAACGCCAGAATAGAGCGCGCCCGCGCGCTCACGATCCCCAGGCTGGCTATCTCGTCAATGCTGGCTTCGGCCACTCGCGACGGTGGCGGCGTCAACCGGTTAAGCTCGGTAAAAGGTGTGGGAAACGCTTCGCCAAAGGCGCTGACAAAGCGGCCGCCCAACGTGGTGGCGGCCTTAACCGTAATCTGTTGCCCCAGCACGGCGCGTACCGTCATCTCAAAGCCGTCAAAGGCGCCAGGAACGCGCAAGCCGGGATCGCGATCGATACTGACGGTTAGCAGAGGATCCTGACGTAAATGCTCATCAATAAACTGCGGATGCGCATTAAGATCGAATAAATTACGCAGGCGACGCAGTAGCGCAGGCAGCGCCCCGGTCAGCGCGTGCGAAAACTCTACCTGCAACGCGTTTTTCTGCGGGACATGCGTCACGCAAATCCAGCCGCGATAGCGTCCTAGCTGCACGGTTCTCAGATAGCGGGCTTCATCCACCCATTCCACACCCTTTAGCGCGCGCAGGCGCAGAAAGTCGAGCATAGTCTGCCAGTTATAGGGCGGTCGGTAGCCCAGCAGCAGCGTCGAGGAACCCAAATGGCCCAGCTCATTTTCACCGGCGGCCGCTTCTTTACGCAGGCGGCTGGGCGGCATACGATAGCGCTGATTAAAGACATCGTTGAAGCGGCGCAGGCTACTGAACCCGCTGGCGAAAGCGATTTCAGTAATGGGCAGACGCGTTTCCGTCAGCAGCTGCTTAGCCAGCAGCAGGCGACGCGTCTGTTTCAGCTCAAGCGGAGAGACGCCCAGCTCCTGTTGCACAATGCGCCGTAGCTGACGCAGGCTTAGATGAAACCAGGCCGCCACCTCTTCCAGGCTGCTTACCTCGTCAATCATGCCTTCATCAATGCGTTGCAGCAGCAAATCGGTTATTCGATGGGCGCTATCGACAGGCGCATTGCCCGGTGCCAGTTCGGGACGACAGCGCAGGCAGGGGCGAAACGCAGCTTTTTCTGCCGCTTCGGCGCTGGCAAAAAAACGGCAGTTTTCACGACGTGGGGCTTTCACCGGGCAGACGGGACGACAATAGATGCCGGTTGAGGTGACGCCGACATAAAACAGGCCGTCGAAGCGGGTGTCTTTAGAGGTTAGCGCCTGGTAAGCGGTATCGCCGTTAATCATCGTCTTACTCCGCGGTAAAGATGGAACCTTATCTTATGCTGAGGATCAGTATAAAACTCGCTGTTTTCGGACAGGCATATTTTTTGTTCAGCTGACCGAAAACAGCCGGTAAAAGCGGTAAAAGGCGGGATAATCAACAGACTGTGCAAGTGAATGGAGAAAAACATCATGAGCTACTACAGCAAAAAAATGGCGTCGCCGGTGGGAGAGCTAACGCTGTTCGCCAGCGAACGTGGCCTGGCGGCGGTACTGTGGCCCAATGAGCTAAGACGCATCCGGCTGGCTCCGGTAACCGAGGATCCGCATTATCCTTTGCTGCTGGAAGCAGAGCGGCAGCTTAACGCCTATTTTAACGGCGAGCTGCGGCAGTTCACCGTGCCGCTCGATTTTGTCGGCACCGAATTTCAGAAAAAGGTTTGGCAGGCGCTGGTCGCCATCCCGTATGGGGAAACGCGCAGCTACGCTGAGATTGCGCGGGCGATAGGCCATCCTGCGGCGGTCAGGGCGGTAGGCGCCGCCAATGGCAGAAACCCGGTTTCCATTATTGCGCCCTGCCATCGGGTAATTGGTTCTAACGGCAAGTTGACCGGCTTCGCCGGCGGGCTGGAGGCCAAAGCCTTTCTGCTGGCGATTGAAAAGCCCGATCTGCTTAGCCTGTAAATATGGCGGCGCGACTGTTTCATAGCGCGCCGCGTAAAACGCGCGACAGCAGCCTCGTTTTCCATTATCTTGTTTAGCATAAAAAACATATGCGGGTTTTTATGCCGTTATGACAGGCATAAAGGCTAAATAAGTTAAATTGATAAAACGAGAGCGCTGAATGAGCCTGTTGCCCGATTTCAATGACTTTTATCCCTTTCCGCCCAAGCCGGGCCGTCTCTCCGTTGACGAGAAGCTGCACTACCGCGAGAAGATTAAACGACTGCTAGGCGAACGTAACGCGGTCATGGTGGCGCACTACTATACCGACCCGGAAATCCAGGCGCTGGCCGAAGAAACCGGCGGCTGCGTTGCCGACTCGCTGGAAATGGCGCGTTTCGGCAGCGCGCATCCCGCTTCAACACTGCTGGTCGCCGGCGTACGTTTTATGGGCGAAACGGCAAAAATCCTCAGTCCGGAAAAAACCATTCTGATGCCTACTTTGCAGGCGGAATGCTCGCTGGATCTCGGCTGCCCAATCGATCAATTCAATGCGTTTTGCGATCGGCATCCTGACCGCACCGTAGTGGTTTACGCTAATACCTCGGCGGCGGTCAAGGCGCGCGCTGACTGGGTGGTGACCTCCAGTATTGCGGTTGAGCTGATTGAACATCTCGATAGCCTCGGTGAAAAAATCCTTTGGGCGCCGGACCGCCATCTTGGCCGCTATGTCCAGCAGCAAACCGGGGCTGATGTGCTGTGCTGGCAGGGCGCCTGCATCGTGCATGATGAATTTAAAACCCAGGCGCTGCAGCAGATGAAAGCGCTTTATCCGCAGGCGGCGGTGCTGGTTCACCCGGAGTCGCCGCAGGCGATAGTCGAGTTGGCCGATGCCGTCGGCTCTACCAGCCAGCTGATCCAGGCGGCGAAAACCTTGCCGCACCCGCAGATGATTGTGGCTACCGATCGCGGTATTTTCTATAAGATGCAGCAGGCGGTACCGGAAAAGGTGCTGCTTGAGGCGCCTACCGCTGGCGAGGGCGCTACCTGCCGCAGCTGCGCGCACTGTCCGTGGATGGCAATGAATGGCCTGCAGGCGATTGCTGAAGGGCTGGAACAGGGCGGTGAGGCACATGAAATTCAGGTAGATGACGCGCTGCGCGAGCGGGCGCTGCTGCCGCTTAACCGTATGCTATCTTTTGCTGCGGAACTTAAACTTAACGTTAAGGGTAATGCCTGAACGGCTTACTTAGGGTGCCAAGATGGACTTTTTTAGCACGCAAAACATTCTGGTTCACATTCCGCTTGGCAAAGGCGGTTACGACTTATCATGGATTGAGGCGATTGGCACCCTGGCGGGCCTGCTCTGTATCTGGCTGGCCAGCCGGGAAAAAATCATTAATTACCTGTTCGGGCTGATTAACGTCACGCTGTTCGCCATTATCTTTTTCCAGATCCAGCTCTACGCCAGCCTGCTGCTGCAGCTGTTTTTCTTTGCCGCCAATCTGTACGGCTGGTACGCCTGGAGCCGCCAGGAGGGGAACCAGGCCGCGCTGCAGATTCGCTGGCTACCTCGCAGCAAAGCGATAGGCTGGGGGACGGGCAGCCTGGTGGCGATCGCTTTGATGACGCTGTGGATCGATCCGGTGTTCGCCTTTCTTACCGAACTGGCTGTGATGCTGATGCAGGCGCTGGGGCTGCAGGTGACCATGCCGGAGCTTCAGCCTGACGCCTTCCCATTCTGGGATTCCACCATGATGGTGTTGTCGATCGTGGCGATGATTTTAATGACGCGAAAATATGTCGAGAACTGGCTGCTATGGGTGGTGATCGATGTGATTAGCGTGTGGATTTTTGCCCGTCAGGGCGTCTATGCGATGGCGCTGGAATACCTGATTTTGACGTTGATTGCGCTGAACGGCAGCTGGCTGTGGATTAAAAGCGCGCGCCAGCATCAGACGCGCGCGTAAATCATCAGTGATGGTGATGATGGGCGTGCGACGGCGCGCCCAGCGTCAGGCCGCAGTCGTCCCCTTCGCAGGATTGATATTCCATCTGCACCGTCGCGTGATCGATTTGATAGCGCTGGTGCAGATAATGGTGGATACGCTGCAGCAGCGCATCATGATCGTACGGCGGCACCACATGAACATGTAGCGTTACAATCGGCTTTTCGCCGACCTGCCAAAGATGAACATGGTGAACGTTACGCACTTCCGGGATGTTCAGCGTTAAATCGCGCTTCAGCTTTTCCGCATCTATCGCCGCGGGCGCGCCTTCCAGCAATTCATGCAGGCTCTCTTTCAGCAACGTCCACGCGCTGCGCAGCACCAGCGCGGAGACCACCAGCGATAAAATGGGATCGACAGGCGTCCAGCCGGTAAACATAATAATCAACGCGGCGACAATCGCCCCTAACGACCCGAGCAGATCGCCCAATACGTGCAGCGCTGCCGCCCGCACGTTCATGTTGCTTTCGCCGCTGCCGCGATGCAACAGCCAGAAAGAGAGCAGATTAGCCAGCAGACCGCCGACAGCGATAGCCAGCATCATGCCGCTGGCCACCGGCTGCGGCTGATAAAAGCGCTGCACCGCTTCCCAGACAATCAGGATGGTAATCACAAACAGCGCGATGGCGTTAACAAAGGCGGCCAGCGTGGTCAGGCGCAGCCAGCCAAAGGTATGGCTGGCGTTCGGCTTACGCTGCGCAAACTGCACCGCCAGCAGCGCCATCAACAGCGCGGCGGTATCAGTCAGCATATGTCCGGCATCGGCCAGCAGCGCCAGCGAGCCGGAGAGCAGGCCGCCCGCCACTTCCGCCAGCATAAACAGGGCTGTAACAACAAAAGCGGCAAGCAACCGGGAGCGGTTGCCGTCATGTTCCGTGTGCGAATGATGATGCGTCATAGGTTTCCAGTCTGGATAATAAATCTCTGGTTAATAATAACAGTAAATGGCTTGTTTCCCTGCAGTCCTGCCGCGCCTGCGCCTGCGCGCCCAGCCGCTGGCAAAGTCGCTCGCCTTCATCAATACCTAACAGCAGCCAGCTGCCCTTCATACGATGCGCGTGCTTTTCCAGCTGCGTCCACGCCTGCTGATCGAGCGCCTGCTGAATAGCGTCACTGTCTTCCTGTAGCGTCTGGCGCAGCGTGGCGATAATCCGTGGTAGATACGTCGCGTCCTGATTGGCTAACTGCCAGAGCTGCCGCTCCAGCTCGTCCGGCGTACCGCTGGACGGCTGATGGGCCTGATGAGTCAACGCCGTGCGTAGCGCATTCAGGCTAACCGGTTTCAGCATTACCTCATCCGCCGTGCGCCAGGCTTCAGGCTGTTGTCGCAGCTGCGCATCGGCGCTGCAGTAAATCAGGCGCGTACGCGTGACCGCCCGGCGTTCACGCCGCCGTAAAATGCGCGCCACCGTTGGGCCGTTGGGTCGCGGCATATTGTAATCAAGCAAAATAACATCGAAACGGGTGGTCTCTGCGACACGCAGCAGCGCACGCCCTTCAGCGAATACCTGCACATCCGCCCCCAGCCAGTTGAGCTGCTGCTGGATAACCAGCAGATTGGTGGGATGATCGTCGACAACCGCCACCTTCAGATGCTGCAGATTCGGACGCGCAGCGTCCGATGCCGTCACCAGCGGCGCCTGCGCGCTTAAGGTTAGCGGCAGCGTCACGGTAACCTGAGTGCCTGCGCCGGGCTGCGAGCGCAGAACGATATCGCCGCCCATGCGCCGCGCAATTTCACGGCAAATCGACAGGCCCAGGCCGCTTCCCTGAACCGAGCGAGCCCGGCCCGACGGCGTCTGATACCAGGGTTCAAACAGCCGCGCTTGTTCATCGGCGGGGATGCCACTGCCGCTGTCGATAACGCATAGCGTAAGCTGCTGCTCCGTGGCATTCAGCGTCAGGCTGATGGTGCCGTCAGCGGTAAACTTCACCGCATTGCTGATCAAATTAGTGGCGATCTGTTGCAGGCGCCCGCCATCAATCAGAACGCGCCGGGGCAGGGAAGATAGCGCTTTTACGCTAAAGCGAGGGCCGTCGCGACGCATCAGCGGCAACCAAAAGCGCGCCAGATCGTCCAGCCACTGCTGCAGATCCAACGGCGCGGGCTGCAAACTGAAGGTGTTATTTTCAATGCGCGCATGATCCTGTAGATCGTTTAGCAACGTCATCAGCGAGGTAGCGCTGCTGTGAATCAGTGCCAGGCCGCTCGCCTGCGGCTGGTGGGCCAGTTCCAGTTCCAGCAGGCCGAGGATCGCCTGCATTGGCGTACGCAACTCATGACTGACGCTGGCAAGAAACTGGCTCTTCATGCGGTTAGCCTGCTCTGCCGCCTCGCGCTCTTGCTCAAGCTGTAAACGCTGGCGCGCCTCCTGACGCTGTTGCCGCCAGCGGCGTGCCAGCAGCGCCAGCAACAGAACAATCGCCGCCAGGGCGGCTATCAGCAGTACCTGGATAAGCGGGCGCATAACGCCGCTTTCCGCGCCGGCGGGCTGATTTTCATTGCTCCAGGCTTCGCGCATACGCTGCTGGGTATCGGATGGGATCTGCTGTAAGCCTTTATCGAGAATAGCGCGCAGCAGCGGCTGCTGGCTGCTGACGCCCATGGCGATCGGCCAGGCGACATCGCTGGCGGCAAAGGCGAAGCGCACCGCCTCGCCATAGCGGCTCTGGATCAGCCAGCGTGCCGAGAGCACATTATCCACCACCGCATCCAGTTGCCCATTAGCCAGCGCGTTATACAGCGCAGGACCATCATCAAAGGGCTGCACCGTCAGCCCGGCAGGAAGCAGCTGCTGCGCTAAATCGCCGCGCCGGATCCCTACGCGTTTGCCCTGTAAATCCTGCCAGCGGGTCACGGCAGGGGAGATCGTCCCCACGTAGACGCCCCAGAGCGCACGCCATACCGGCAGGGTACTGCTTTCCATCTCATTACTGCCGGTCAGCGGCTGCACCAGCTCAATTTGCGCCTGCCCGGCGGCGACACGTTCCCGCGCCTGCTGCGGATTATTAACCCACAGCGGAGTGAAGCGCAGGCCGGTACTCTGCCCAATCGCATTCAGCAGATCGATGCTGTAACCGCGCGCTTCGCCGCTGGCGCTGCGATAACTCCAGGGATAGTTATCCGTTAACGCGCTGTAAACTATCTGCGGATGCTGCTGCAGCCAGGTTTTTTCCAGCGCGGTAAGATGCAGCGTATTGGTATCGGAATAGCGCGGCAGCTGCATACTCCAGCGCCCCTGAATACCGTTGATGACCTCGACCGGCAGCTGACGAATTGCCTGATTCAGGGCGTCGCGCAGCGCGGCCTGCGGCGTCACGGCATACAGGCTCAGCTCGCCGGGATCGAGCGTAGAAGCGATCTGATAAATCTGGCCCTGCTGCAGCTGGCTGAGCAGAAAGCCGGCGCTGGTTTCATCCGCCACCACATAATCGTTTTGCCGATTGAACAGGGTATAAAGCGCCTGTAAATCGCTGCTGTAGGTTTCCCAGCGGTGACGATGCGCAAAGTCGGGGTTGACCTGTTGCAGCGTGCTGGCGCTGACCGCAATACGCGCCTCCTGAGAATTAAACATTACCGGGCGATGATTCTGGCGGCTGCGGTAGATGCGCAGCGGCGTACTAAACCACGGGCGCGTAGCGTAAAGATCGTCGGCGATTGCCTGACGCGGGATGCCAAAAGCAAGATCTTCTTTGCCCTGGCGCAGCGCATTCAGCAGCGCGCTATTAGTGGGATAACTGCTAATAGTGAAGCGCGCGCCGGTCAAGTTGCCGAGCGCCACCAGATAGTCGGCGTTAATGCCGTAGAGATCTTTGCCGACAAACATGTTCCACGGCGCGCTACTGGCTTGCAGCACGCCGACGCGCAGCGTTTTTCCCTGCCAGGAAAGCATTTCGCCGCCGGGTATCATCAGTTCCTGCGGCAGCGGCATGCTGCTTACCGGGCGCCAGGCGGCGGCGGCCGGCGCGCTCAGCAGCAGCAACAGCAGCAACAGCAGCAGACGGGCTATTGCTGTGCTTTCCATAAGGCGGCAAGGTCCAGCACGGAATGCGCTCCGGTTTTCTCCAGAATATTTTTTTTATGGGTGCTGACGGTTTTATTACTGATATGCAGCTGTTGGGCAATTTGCAGATTAGAAAAGCCCTGCGCCAGCAGCGAAAGCACCTGCTGCTCTTTTACAGTCAGCGGCAATGCCCCCGCGTCGGCAATATCGGCAGCGAATACCTGCTTACCGCCCAGCACTGCAAGAATCGCGCTCAGCAGCTGCGGCATACTCTGACTTTTTACAATATAGCCGGCCGCTCCGGCCGTCTGCGCCATCTGCATATAAAGGCGCTCGGTTTGCGCGGAATAGATCAGCACCGGCAGGGCAGGGAAGCGACGCTTGAGCAGCTTGAGCATCTCCAGCCCGTTGCTGTCAGGCAAGCTGATATCAAGGATGACCAGCTGCGGCAGGCGCTGCTGCAAAGCCTGAAACGCGGCGTTTTCATTATCTACCGCCGTCAGGGTTAAGCCGATCGGCGCCGTCGCTAAAGCGGCCTCCAGCGCAACCTGCACCAGCGGATGATCGTCAATAAGTAACAGATGCGCCATAGGTTTATTGATGTCGTCTTATTTGATGTATTACAGCGCTTTAGCATAGCGAAAACCGCAGTGGAAGCAATGACCGCCAGGCGATTAAGCGGTAAAGCGCGTGCGGAAAGAAGGGAATAATAGTCAATGCAGCTTAAGCGCCAGATAAAATAAAAGAGAGCCGTAGCTCTCTCTTATATTATTCGTCTGACGAGGGACTGTTATTGCGTAGTGCCATCGGTTTTACGATCGACATCACCGCCGCCCTGCTGCGTCTGAACTTTTTCGTTGACGTTAGGGCATTTACCGTCTTTACACTGCGCGTTTTGATCCATTTCATCGGCGCTCATGCCGTTGCTGCCCGCGGTTGGCGTGCTGCTGGTATTAGAGTTGATGCCGGAGTTATTGATCTGGCTATTATCAACATTATTTGGTGGCAAGTTCTCTTTAGCGCCTGGAGCTACCGCGCCCGCATCCGCTGCCTGGTTTGCGGTGCCGTTGTTGCCGCCCTGCGCGGCTAGTGCGGCGCCGCTGCCAAGGGTCATTGCTGCTGTCAGAATTGCAATGGCAAACTTATTCATAATTATGCTCCCGTTAATTATTGATAGTTGCTGACGAAACCTGATAGAACATTTAAATCATCTTTTCATGCGGGCGAAACAATATCTCGCCACAACAACGTATGACGAAAACATCTGATGAAAATAATAATTTTTTAAGAACTAACGGTTAAAAGTGTAGTAAGGAACCAAAGAAATGCAAATGCCAGGCGGGCTGCGCGAAGGGAAACACGATTTACAGCGCGGCAGTGAAGGGATAAATTGGACAAGTTGTGCCTGCTGCATGTCAGGCAAAATATAAAATGGATAGCTTATGAATTACCAGAATGATGATTTAAGAATCAAAGAGATAAAAGAATTACTGCCGCCGGTGGCGCTGCTGGAAAAATTTCCCGCCACGGAAAAAGCCGCTGCGACCGTCGCCGCTTCACGTCAGGCGATCCACAAAATTCTGAAAAATGAAGATGACCGTCTGCTGGTGGTGATCGGTCCCTGTTCGATTCATGATGTCAAAGCGGCCAAAGAGTACGCGACGCGTCTGTTAGCGCTGCGCGACGCGCTGAGCGGCGAGCTGGAAATCGTGATGCGCGTCTATTTCGAAAAGCCGCGTACCACGGTGGGCTGGAAAGGGCTGATAAACGATCCGCTGATGGATGGCAGCTTCCAGATTAATGACGGCTTACGCATTGCCCGTAAGCTACTGCTGGACATCAACGATACCGGTCTGCCGGCGGCGGGCGAGTTCCTTGATATGATCACTCCGCAATATCTGGCCGACCTGATGAGTTGGGGCGCTATCGGCGCGCGCACCACCGAATCACAGGTGCACCGCGAACTGGCCTCCGGCCTTTCCTGCCCGGTAGGCTTCAAAAACGGCACTGATGGCACCATTAAGGTCGCTATTGATGCGATCAACGCCGCTGGTTCGCCGCACTGCTTCCTCTCGGTCACCAAATATGGCCATTCCGCTATCGTTGAAACCAGTGGTAACGGCGACTGCCATATTATTCTGCGCGGTGGTAAAGAGCCGAACTATAGCGCGCAGCATGTTAGCGCGGTGAAAGCGGGTCTGGAAAAGGCGGGTCTGCCGGCTCAGGTAATGATCGACTTCAGCCACGCTAACAGCAGCAAGCAGTTCCAGCGCCAGATGGTGGTGGCTGAGGACGTGGCGCAGCAGATTAGCGGCGGTGAGCAGAGCATTATCGGCGTGATGATCGAAAGCCATCTGGTGGAAGGCAATCAAAGCCTGGAAAGCGGCGAGCCGCTGGTTTACGGCCAGAGCGTTACCGACGCCTGCATCGGCTGGGCAGATACGGAAAAAGTATTACATCAGCTGGCGGCGGCGGTAAAAGCGCGCCGGGGCTGATCTTTTATCCGCATAAACGACCATAAAAAAACCCGCCGTTTGGCGGGTTTTTTGGCAAATTACGAATTATTTCGCTTTGCCCTGGTTCGCTACCGCTGCGGCTTTCGCTGCGATTTCGTCAGCGTCGCCCAG